>CAVXMC010000001.1:0-331590 GCA_963762795.1 uncultured Actinomycetota bacterium
CCCCCCACGATCGACAGGAGCAGGACGTGGCCGGAGACGACCAGGACAAGCCGAGCCGAGAGCGCACCGCGCCGGCCGGCAACAGGAAGACCCCGAGCCGGGGCACCGGTGTCGGTGGTCCCGTGCGGACCGGGCGTCCCGTGCGCAAGCAGGAGGACCTGGACGGCGGACGCGCCACGGGCAGGGCGGCCGCAGCGCTGCCTCGCCTCGAGTGGAGGTCCGTCGGGCGGAGGCGCTGCACCCCGGGCTGGCGGACGACCGGTCTCGGCGAGCGGCCGGTCTCCGGGTCAGGTGCGGGTCGTCCCGACCGCACTGGTGGGTCGGGGCGGTGCCGGTGCGCCCGGTGGTGCCGCCGGTGCTCCCCGTGCCACCGGAGGTCCCTCGGGGGCGGGCTCTCCTGGGGCGTCCCGGGGAGCGCGGTGGCGGTGCGGCGACCGACCAGTGGTGGTCGGCCTGCTGGCGCGGGTCGTGGTGCGTCCGCGGGTGGGCGCCCGACCGGCGGCGGTGCTGGTCGTGGTGGCTCGTCCGGGGACCGGCCCTCTGGTGCGGGTGCAGGTCGTGGTGGCTCGTACGGTGACCGGCCGTCTGGTGCGGGTGCGGGTCGTGGTGGCTCGTCCGGGGACCGGCCGTCTGGTGCGCGGTGCGGGTCGTGGTGGTACATACGGCGACCGGCCGACCGGCGCTGGCGCCGGTGGCCAGGCGGGCGCCCGGCCAGGCCGTACCGGGGGTCGGCCCACGGGCGCGGCTGGCGGTGGTCAGGCGGGGTCGGCGGAGCGTTCGGCTGGCCGACATACGTCGAGCGGTCGTGTGGGGGCATCTGCGAGGCGCGACCGGCGGACGACCGGTCGACGCCGCGCACCGGAGCGCTGATCGGCCGGACCGGACGACCTACGGCGACCGACCCTCGAGTGGTCGCCGGGCGACCGACGCGAGGCGCGAGCCCGGGCGGGGGTCGCAGCGGGGCATCTGACTGCACAGCGTCCGGGCCGAGGCGCGGACACGCCGCACGACAGGTCGGTCGGCCCGGGCCGCGGTCCCCGTGGCCGGAGCACTCGGGTGGTGCGGCGGAGCGCACTGGCGCCGGCCGGGACGCTGGTCGTGGCGCGCCCGCGGGCCGCAGCGGTGGCCCGTCCGGGGGAAGCGCTCGCGGGTCTCGCGACGACAGTCGTTCGCGCCTCGCGCCGGCGGTCGCGCGTCGGGCAGGCGGTGCACCTGAGCGTGGCGGAGGGCGTGGCCGGCCCGGTGAGGCGGACCAGGAGCGGTTCGCGGAGCGCACCTACGACCCCCGACGCGAGGAGCGACGCCAGCTGACCCGGGTCGCCGTGCCCGGACGACGTCGACCCTCGCGACCTCGACCCGGAGGTGCGGCAGGACCTGCGGTCGCTGTCCAAGGACACGGCCGACCTGACGGCGAAGCACCTCGTCCTGACCGGACGGCTGCTGGACGAGGACCCCGAACAGGCCCTCGCGCATGCCCGGGCGGCCGGAGCACTGGCCGGACGGATCGGGATGGTCCGGGAGGCCGTCGGCCTCGCCGCCTACGCGGCCGGCGAGTGGGCGGAGGCCCTGTCCGAGCTGCGCGCCGCGCGCCGGATCACCGGCCGGGCCGACCACCTGCCGGTCATGGCGGACTCCGAGCGGGCCCTGCAACGACCCGAGCGCGCCCTCGCCTACTACGAGGACCCGGACGTGGGCAAGCTCGAGCAGTCGGTGCGGGTCGAGCTGGCCATCGTCGTGGCCGGTGCCCGCCGCGACATGGACCAGGCGGACGCGGCGGTGCTCCTCCTGCAGGGGCCGGCCCGGGCGACGACGGCGAAGCGGCCCTGGGCTGCCCGCCTCTGGTACGCCTACGCCGACTCCCTGCTCGACGCCGGCCGCACGGACGAGGCGCGGGACTGGTTCGCCAAGGCCGCAGAGCACGACGGCCAGGGCGAGACCGACGCGCTCGACCGGCTGCTGGAGCTCGACGGGGTGGTCTTCGAGGACCTCGCCGGCGAGGACGACGAGGACAGCTGGTCCGTCGACTCCGGCACGGCGCCGGACGGCGACCGGTCGGCGGACGGCGACGGCGACCGCGGTGCTGTCGACGGCGGTGCTGTCGACAGCGGTGCCCACGAGGTCGACACGGACGGTGGGAGCTCCGGAGAGGACGCTGCCCAGGTCGCGGCGCCCGTGCGCGACTCGCCCGTCGATGGCTCCGCAGAGGACGCTGACCAGGTTGCGGCGCCCTTGCAGGAACCACTCGTGGGGGACCCGGTAGGCGCCGACCAGGTCCCGGCTGCGCAGCAGGATCCCCTCATGGAGCCACCCGCGGACGAGGACTCCGTCGTGCGTCGGGACGTCGAGGCCGAGTCACTCGATGCCGAGCCTCTCGAGGCGGTCCATCTCGAGGCCGAGCCGGCCGTGGCAGAGCCGGTCCGGGTGGAGCCGGTGGCCGTCGAACCCGTCACGGACCCGGTCATCCGGTCGGCAGCTCCCGAGCCGGGGCGGGTGGCCGGAGTGCCGTTCGTCGCCGGCGCGCAGGAGGAGGAGCACGTGGCCCCGCGGGCGCGCACCGCGGTCCCGGGCGTCGCGTTCGTCGCGGCCGAGGACGCCGACCCCGGCCAGCAGGCCAGCCTGTTGACGACGACGACGACGACGAGGACGACCAGGACTGACGGCTCGGTCGAGGCGCTCGGCAGCTGTCCACCGTGACAGCGTCCGGCCTTCCTCGAGCGCGCCGTCCACAGGGGCCTGAGCCGTCCACAGGGCCGCCGGCCGTCCTGCCTGAGCCTCCCCGTCGCCACGAGGCTGGGCGCCTGCTCCCGATCGGGGGCCAGGAGCGAGGAGGCCGGTCACGTGGCGCAGGAGCAGACGACCGAGGCGGGAGCCGACGCGGCCCCGGAGGCGCGCAACGAGGTGGTCCTCGTCGGCAGGGTGGCGGCCGCGGCGGAGGAGCGCGAGCTCCCGAGCGGTGACCTGCTGTGCACCTGGCGGCTGGTGGTCGACCGGCCACCGACGCCCCCGAGGCGTCAGGCGGTCGGTCGGCCGGTCACGGTGGACACCCTCGACTGCACGGCCTGGTCAGCGCAGGTCCGCCGCACGGCACGGGGGCTGCAGCCCGGGGACGTCGTGGAGGTCTCGGGGTCCTTGCGCCGCAGGTTCTGGCGGGCGGGGGCCGCGGCGGCGAGCAGGTGCGAGGTCGAGGTGGCCAGCGTCCGCCGGCTGTCCCGCGCCGTTCCGAGGGCCCGTGGAGCGAGGAAGGACCCTGCGGCAGCGCCGTGAGGACGGGCCGCAGGCGGTCAGGCGTACGGCCGCAGGACCAGGCCCGTGCGCGGCTTGGGCGTGAACAGCGTCGACTTGCGCGGCATCCGCTCGCCGCCGCCGGCGACGCGGGTGACGGCGGTGACGGGGGTTGCGTTGAGCAGCACCGCGGTGCCCCCGGTCCGGGCCGCAGCGCGGAGGGCGCTCGCGACGTCGTGCTCGTAGGCGACCGTCTCGACGGTGTCCTCGAGCTGCCACAGCGCCCCCACCACGAAGCGGTGCAGGACGCTGACGTCCAGGGCGCGCCAGGCCGCGGAGCGCTCGGCCGGCATCGCAGCGTCCAGCTGCTGGGGGTCCGGTCGCTTGAGCAGCCGCAGAATGCTGCCGTCGCCCGAGGCGAGCAGGAAGGCGGCGCCAGCCGCGCCCGCCTCGGCGAGGCGGACCAGCGACCCGTCGACGGACTGCCCGTCGAGGACCTCGACCGTCATGCCGACGGAGGCGGCGTCCGCCAGCGCGAGGGCGTCGCGTCCGGGCACGACCCGGTGGATCGGGTGGACCTGCGGTCCGAAGGCGGTGGCGTCCACCAGGAACGTCAGTCCGCGGTCCCAGGGTCCGGCGCCGTCTCCCGCCTCGTGACGCACGGTCTGCCGGCGCAGGTAGGTCGCGTAGCGGTGGTGGCCGTCCGCGATGACCGCCGTGCGGTCGCGCAGGTCGGCGGCGATGTCGGCCAGCAGGACCGGGTCCGTGAGCGACCACAGCCGGTGGCGCAGGCCGTCGGTGAGCTCCACGTCGACGAGCGGCTCGGCACTGTCGACCTCGGCGACCGCGCGGCTGGCCGCGCCGCCGCCGTCGTAGACCAGGAAGATCGGCTCGAGGTCGGCCTCGACCGCGGTGTAGAGCGCGAGCCGGTCGGCGACGGGGCCCTTCATCGTGTCCTCGTGCGGCAGGACGATCCCGTCCTCGGCCGGCGTCAGCGCCAGCGCCCCGAGCAGTCCGCGCTGAGCCACCCCGGTCTGCGGGTCGGCCTGCTCGTAGACGTAGAGGGCCGGCTCGTCGTCGAGCGCGAGCACGCCGTCGGCGCGCCAGCGGGCCAGTGTCGCCGCGGCGCGCGCGTAGCGGTCCTGGGTCCCGGGCGTCTCGCGTGGGAGGATGAGACGCACCACGTTGGTCGGGTCGGCAGCCTCGAGCGCCGCCACGCCCGCGTCGTCGATGACGTCGTAGGGCGGGGAGGTGAGCTGCGGCAGCCGGGCCACCGGCGCGGTGTAGCGCAGGCCACGGAACGGATCGAGCACCAGACCAGCGGGCCGAGAGGCCGCAGACGGGGAAGTGGAAGGGGTAGGACCCGGCGAGCCGACCGGGTCGAGAGCGTCCGGAGCGGCAGAGTCCGAGCCGGAGGTCATGGGCGCAGACTAGAGGTGCGCTCCCGCTGCCGGATCCAGGGCGCGGGAGCCGACGAGGAGGAGCGCGCGTGGGAGACAGCCGGTACGACCCCCGTTACGACCCGCGGGCCCCCGAGGAGGAGAAGCCCCGGCCGTACGCGGACATGCCGCCTCCGCCCGCCGACGTGCTGCCCTCGGGTGAGCTCTACGACTGGTACGTGCGCGGTGTGGACCTGCTGGAGAACGGCGACGCCAACGCGGCCGTGCAGCTGCTCAGCCACACCGCGAGCGCCGAGCCGGAGTCGCGGTCGGTCCGTGAGGCGCTGGCGCGGGCGCAGTTCGACGTCGGGATGTACGAGGAGGCCCGGGCGAACTTCGAGTGGATCATCTCGGTGAACCCGGCCGACGACTACGCCCAGTTCGGGCTCGGCCTCGCCGCCACCAAGCTGGGCGACCTGCCGGCCGCGGTGGAGCACCTCGCGCTCGCTGCGGCCATGCGCCCGGACATCGGCTACTACTCCACGGCCCTGCGGGGTGCCCGGGCGGCGCTGACCGCGGCCCGGCGTTGAGCCTCACGTGACGGCGCCTGCCCGCGGGCAGGCGCTCGGTGCGACGCAGGAGCCGCTGTGCTCGGCGTACGACGTCGCGCTGTACGACCTGGACGGCGTGCTCTACCTCGCCGACCAGGTCGTGCCGCACGCGGCGGAGGGTGTCGCCGCAGCGGTGGCGGCCGGACTGCGGGCCGCGTACGTCACGAACAACGCCAGCCGGCGCCCCACCGTCGTGGCGGCCCACCTCACCGAGCTGGGCATCCCGGCGCAGCCGCAGGACGTCGTCACGTCGGCGCAGGTCGCAGCCCGGCGGCTGGCCGAGCTGCTCCCTGCCGGCTCCGCGGTGCTCGTCCTGGGGACCGACGGGCTGGCCGAGGAGGTGGCCGAGGTCGGCCTGCGCCCCGTGCGCTCCGCCGACGACCAGCCGGCCGGCGTCGTGCAGGGTCTCGCCCCCACCACGGGCTGGGCCGACCTGGCGGAGGCGGCCGTCGCGCTGAACGCAGGCGCGGTGTGGGTGGCCGGCAACGTCGACAGCACCTACCCGACGCCTCGGGGCAACCTGCCCGGCAACGGGGCGATGGTGGCCGCGCTCGAGCTGGCGACCGGGCGCACGCCGGAGGTCACCGGCAAGCCGCAGCCGACGCTGCACCTGGAGTCGGCGGCGCGGCTGGGGGCGTCCCGCCCGCTGGTCGTGGGCGACCGGCTGGACAGCGACGTGCTGGGCGCGGTGCGGGCCGGCTTCGACAGCCTGCTCGTGCTGACCGGCGTCGTGCACCGGGGGCGGCTGCTGAGCGCGACGGCAGGGGAGCGCCCGACCTACGTCGCGGAGGACCTGCGCGCCCTGCTGCTGCCGCAGCCGGAAGTGAGCGTCGACGACGAGGTCGCCCGCTGCGGGCACGCGGTCGCCCGCGTACGGGACGGTGGAGTGGTGGTGGAGGGCGGCGGTGTCGAGGCGCTGCGCGCCGAGTGCGCGCTGACCTGGACGCTCGCCGACCGGCGGGCCGGTTAGAGCAGGCTGCGCAGCTTGAGCAGGTCGAGGACGCTGGCCTCGACCTTCAGCCGGCCGGTCGCCCAGGCCGTGGGGACCGCGAGCCGGCCCTGCGTCAGCGCGACCAGGTCGTCGCTGGCCAGCCGCAGGCGGACCTGCGCCTTGTCAGCACCGTCGCGGTGCACGTCCGACAGCCCCTGCTCGTTCAGACGGGCGGCGTAGACGACCTCCAGGTCGGTGACCTGGCAGGAGACGGTGCGCTCGACGGCGTACTTCCCGCGGACGTCCGCGTCGAGGTTGGCCAGCTGCTCGACGACCCCGCGCACGGCCGCGTCGACCTCGTCCAAGGTCGCCACGTCCACCTCCTCGTACGGCGCGGTCGTCGACCGCAACGCAGGGACGCTACCCAGGAACGGGTCACGCAAGCGGTAGCGTCGGCACGCCTGAGCAGGCACGAAGACGGAGGACGCACGTGCGCGACGCGCTGAAGGCCTACCTGTCCCTCGCCGGCGGTCTGACCGAGGTGACCCGGCAGCGTGCGCTGGGCGCTGCCAAGGCCCTGGTCTCGCAAGGAGAGGCGACGGCCGAGCAGGTCACGTCCCTCGCCGACGACCTGCTGCAGCAGAGCCGGGCGAACCGCGACGCGGTGGCGGCGCTGGTGCTGTACGAGGTGGACCGCACCCTCGGTCGGGTCGGGCTGGCGTCCGCCGACGAGGTCGCCGAGCTGTCCGGCCGCGTGCGCGCGCTCGAGGCGCTGGTCCGGGAGCTGCGGTCCGACAAGAGCGGGTCGGCTGCCGGCAAGGCTGCTACGGCCGCGCCGACGGCCCCGGTGCCGACCCCGCCGCCGGGCAGCACGCCGACGGGCAGCGTGAACCAGCTCGCCAACCTGCCGGCTGCAGCAGGCGACCAGGCCGCGTCGGGCACGAGCACGACCAAGGCTCCGGCGAAGACCCCGGCGAAGGGTCCGGCGAAGACTGCGAGCAAGGCGGCTGGCCCGGCAAGGCGAGCTGCCCGGCAAGGCAGCGAAGGCGAGCAGGCGGCTCCGAGCAGGCGGCGACGGCGGCACCGGCGAAGGCGGGCGTCAACGCGCTCGCCAACCTGTCGTCGGGTGGCGACGCTCCGGCCGCGAGCAGTGGGCCCACGGACGCCGCCGCCCAGGGCCTCGACACCGTCCTGGAGCAGGGTCCGGCGGCTCCGGCCGAGCAGGCGCCCGCCAAGGCGCCGGCGAGGCGGCCACGAAGGCACCGGCGAAGGCCGCCAAGAAGGCCCCCGCCAAGAAGGCTGCCGCTCGCTCGGCCCACCGGGGTCGCGTCCGGCGCCGCGGCTCCTGCGCAGGCAGGCGCCGGCCGTCCCGCCGGCGCTGGCCGAGGCGGGGGAGACCGCGGGCCCGCCCGGGTCCGGCCCGAGCGACAACCCGGCGACCGCGGCGCAGACGACGTCCGCCGACGGCAGCCCCGCGTCCCCCGGCGCGCAGGAGTAGCCGGTGGTCCCGGACCCCTTCCGCCCGCCGGTGCCGGGCCCTCCCCGCCCTGGCCCGCCCGTGCCCGGTCCGCCCCGGCCTGCCACGTCCGACGTCGCGCCGGTCCCTGCCGGTGCCGCCGGCGGTCGCGCCCGTCCCGGGCGATCCCGCCGCGCTGCCGCCGCAGGTCGCGTCGGCCCTGGCCAGGCTCGAGGGCGTGGAGGACGTCCCGGTCGGCGAGCACGTCGCCGTCTACGACGAGGTGCACCGGCTGCTGCAGGACGCGCTCGCCTCGCTCGACGAGCGCTGACCCGGTGGCGCGACGCGCCCGCCTGGACGCCGAGCTGGTGCGCCGCGGGCTGGCGCGCAGCCGCGAGCACGCGGCCCAGCTGGTGGCGGACGGCCTCGTACGGGTGAGCGGGCAGACGGCGACCAAGCCCGCCACGGCCGTCGAGCCGGGGACGCCGCTGCTGGTGGACGAGGCGGCAGGCGAGGCCTACGCCAGCCGCGGGGGCCACAAGCTCGCCGGCGCGCTCGACGCGCTCGGGCTGGACCCGGCCGGCCGTCGCTGCCTGGACGCCGGCGCGTCCACGGGAGGGTTCACCGACGTGCTGCTGCGGCGCGGGGCGGCGCACGTGGTCGCGGTCGACGTGGGGTACGGCCAGCTCGCGTGGGCGCTGCAGACCGACGAGCGGGTCACCGTGCTGGACCGGACCAACGTGCGCTCGCTCGAGGTCGAGCAGATCGGCGGCCCGGTCGACCTGGTCGTGGCGGACCTCTCCTTCATCCCGCTCGGGCTCGTGCTGCCGGCGCTGGCCGGGTGCGCCGACCCGGCGGCCGACCTGCTGCCGATGGTGAAGCCGCAGTTCGAGGTCGGTCGCGAGCGGCTGCCCTCCGGCGGCGTCGTGCGCGATCCCGAGCTGCGGGCCGACGCGGTGCGGGGGGTGGCGCGCCAGGCGTACGCGCTGGGGCTCGGCGTCCGCGGCGTGGTCGCGAGCCCGCTGCCCGGGCCGAGCGGCAACGTGGAGTTCTTCCTCTGGCTGCGGCGCGGCGCCCCGGAGCTGGCGGAGGAGGACCTGGCCCGAGCGGTGGCCGAGGGCCCGCAGTGAGAGGGTCCTGCGCCGTGACCCGCTCCGTCCTGCTGCTCGCCCACACCGGCCGCGCGTCGATCGCCGACGCGGCGCGCCGCGTGGTCCGCAGGCTGCAGGAGGCCGGCGTGGAGGTCCGCGTGCTGCAGGAGGAGGCCGAGGACATCGGCCTGACCGGCGTCCGGGTGTGCGAGCGGGACGACGGGTCGGCCGCGGACGCCGAGCTGGTGCTGGTCCTGGGCGGCGACGGCACGATCCTGCGCGCGGCGGAGATGGCGCGCGACGCGGGCGTGCCGCTGCTCGGGGTCAACCTCGGCCGGGTCGGCTTCCTGGCCGCGGCCGAGTCCGAGGACCTCGACGCGACGATCGAGCGGGTGCTGGCGCGAGCAGTACGACGTGGAGGAGCGCCTCACGGTCGACGTGACCGTGCGCCTCAACGGCGACGTCCTGGGCACCGGGTGGGCGCTGAACGAGGCGTCGGTCGAGAAGGCGGCCCGCGAGCGCATGCTCGAGCTCGTCGTCGAGGTCGACGGCCGCCCGCTGTCGCGCTGGGGCTGCGACGGGGTCGTGGCGGCGACCCCGACGGGTTCGACGGCGTACGCCTTCTCGGCCGGGGGGCCCGTGGTCTGGCCGACGCTGGAGGCCCTGCTGGTCGTGCCGATCAGCGCGCACGCGCTGTTCGCCCGGCCGCTGGTGGTGGCGCCCTCGTCGGTGGTCGCGTTCGAGGTGCTGGAGAGCGGCGCCGAGGCGGTGCTGGCCTGCGACGGCCGGCGGACCCTGGCGCTGCCGCACCGCTCCCGGGTCGAGGTGCGTCGCGGGGCGACGCCGGTCCTGCTCGCCCGCACCGGGGCGCAGCCCTTCACCGACACCCTGGTGCAGAAGTTCGACCTGCCGGTGGAGGGGTGGCGCGGACGGCGCGAGGGCCCGGCCTGACCGTTCTTGTCGGTCCCCGGCCCTAGGCTCGCCCTCGTGCTCGAGGAGATGCGCATCAGCGGGCTCGGCGTCATCGACGACGCCGTGCTGGAGCTCGCTGCCGGGCTGACCGTGGTGACCGGCGAGACCGGTGCCGGCAAGACGATGGTCGTGCAGGGCGTCAACCTGCTGTTCGGCGGCCGGGCCGACGCGGGACGCGTGCGCCCCGGTGCGGCGCGGGCCGTGGTCGAGGGCCGGCTGGTGCTGCGCTGCCGACCACCCGGCGCTGGCCCGGGCGACGGACGCGGGCGCCGAGCTCGACGACGGCACCCTGATCATGACGCGCTCCGTGGCGGCCGACGGCCGCAGCCGGGCCCACCTCGGCGGGCGCAGCGTGCCGGTCGGCGTGCTCGGGGAGCTGTCCGAGCAGCTCGTCGCGGTGCACGGGCAGTCCGACCAGCAGCGGCTGCTCAAGCCGTCCGCGCAGCGCGACGCGCTCGACCGCTACGCGGCCGAGCCGGTCCTCGGGCTGCGCGAGCGGTTCCGGGCCGCCCACGCCCGCTGGCGCGACGTGCGGGCGACCCTCGCCGAGCTGCGCGCCGCCGCCGACGAGCGGGCCCGCGACGCCGAGCTGCTCCGCCTGGGCCTCGCCGAGGTGGAGGCCGTGGCGCCCGCAGCCGGGCGAGGACGCCGGCGCTGCGGGCGGAGATCTCCCGGCTCGACGCCGCCGACGACCTGCGCGCTGCCGCCGCCCAGGCGCAGACGGCCCTGACCGGTGACGACGCCGGCGAGGTCACCGACGCGCTCCAGCTGCTGACCGCGGCCCGCCGGGCGCTCGAGGGCGTCGCCGACACCGACCCGGCGCTGGCCGGCGCTGGCCGCCCGGGTGGCCGAGGCGACGTTCCTGGTGTCCGACGTCGGCGCCGACCTCGCGTCCTACGCCACCGGGCTCGACGCGGACCCGGTCCGGCTCTCGGTCGCGCAGGACCGGCTCGCCGCCCTCACCACGCTGGTCCGCCGGCACGGCGTCGAGGACACCGACGGGGTGCTGGCCTGGGCCGCCCAGGCGTCCGACCGGCTGCTCGAGCTCGACGGCACCGGCGACCAGGTCGAGGCCCTGGCCGCGCAGGAGGCCGACCTGCAGGCCGAGCTGTCCGAGCTCGCCGCGGCGCTGAGCCAGGGCCGCACCTCGGCGGCCGACCGGTTCGGGGAGGCGGTCAGCGCCGAGCTCACCGCGCTCGCCATGCCGCACGCCGAGGTGTCGGCCCGGGTGAGCCAGACCGAGGACCCCGACGGCCTGCCGGTGGGCGACCGCCGGCTGGCCGTCGGCGCCGACGGGGTCGACACGGTCGAGCTGCTGCTCGTGCCCCACCCCGGTGCGCCGCCCCGGCCGCTGCACAAGGGCGCCTCGGGCGGCGAGCTGTCCCGCGTGATGCTGGCGGTCGAGGTCGTCCTGGCCGGTTCCGACCCGGTGCCGGTCATGGTGTTCGACGAGGTCGACGCCGGGGTCGGCGGCAAGGCGGCGGTCGAGATCGGTCGCCGGCTCGCCCGGCTGGCCCGCGACCACCAGGTCCTGGTCGTGACCCACCTGCCGCAGGTGGCGGCCTTCGCCGACCAGCACCTGCAGGTCGTCAAGGCCAGCTCTGGACCAGGCGCCGGCACCGTGACCCGCAGCGGCGTGGTCGCGCTCGACGACGAGGGGCGGGTGGCCGAGCTGAGCCGGATGATGGCCGGTCACGACAGCGGGCTGGCCCGGGGCCACGCCGAGGAGCTGCTGGCCTCGGCGAGCAGCGACAAGGCCCGGGCGTGACCACCCGGCAGCTCACCGCCGACGACACCGAGCAGTCCTGGGCCCTCGGCCGGCTGGCGTTCGGCGGCGACCCGGCCGCGCAGGCGCCGACCGAGCTGTCCGCCGCCGTCACGCGTGGGCGAGTTCGACGCGCGTGGCCGGCTGGTGGCGAAGGCGGCGCTCCAGCCGTACGAGCAGTGGTGGGGCGGTCGCCGGGTCCCCATGGGAGGGGTCGCCAACGTCGCCGTGCACCCCGACGCGCGCGGCCGCGGCACGGGCCGGCGCATCGTCAAGGCGCTGCTGCCGCTGATGGCCGAGCGCGGTCAGGCGATCAGCGTGCTGTTCCCGACCGCCGTCGGGCTCTACCGGCCGCTGGGCTGGGAGGTCGTCGGGTCGCTGGACGACACCCGCATCCCGACCCGCGACCTGCGGGCCGCCGGCGAGCCGGAGGACGTCGTCGTCCGCACGGCCGAGGACGGCGACGTGAAGACCGTGCCACGCGCTGTACGAGTGGCTCGGCGTCACCGGCTCAGGCCTGCTGACCCGCGACGGGCCGATGTTCCCCAAGGGGCCGCAGGACGTCCTGCGCCGCGACGTGGTGGCGCTGGCCGAGAGCGCCAGCGGCGCGCCGATGGGCTACGTCAGCTACGACCGCGGCCGGGGCTACGGGCCGGAGAGCTCGCTGCGGGTCTGGGAGCTGGTCTCGCGCAGCGGCGAGGCCGGCGCGGCCCTGCTGCGCTCGCTCGCCTCCTGGGACGCCGTGGCGCAGACGGTGCTGTGGCGCGGCCCGACCGAGGAGCTGGCGCTGTCGCTCGGTGGCCCGGTGCCACCGCCGGAGCGGGTGCAGCCGTGGATGCTGCGCATCGTCGACGCGGTGGCTGCGGTCGAGGCCCGCGGGTTCGCGCCGGCCGCCTCCGTCGACGTCTCCTTCGCGCTCGTCGACCCCGACCTCGCCCGGCACGACGGCGCCTGGCGGCTGGTGGTCACGGACGGGCGCGGTCGGCTGGAGCGGATCGACCGGCGGACCGACCTGCCGCTGCTCCACGTCCGGGGCCTCGCTCTGCTCTACGCGGGCGCCGCCGACACCGGCCTGCTGCTGCGGGTCGGTCTGCTCGACCGGCCGCTCCCCACGCTCGACGCGGCCTTCGCCGGCCCCCGGCCGCGCCTGCTCGACGACTTCTGAGCCCGCAGGCGCCGGGCCGCGGACCGCTGCGGAGGCCGCACGGCGCCGGGCCGCGGACCGCTGCTGCGGCCGCATGCACCGGGCCGCGGACCGCTGCTGAGGCCGCACACGCCGGCCGCGGACCGCTGCTGAGACCCGCACGCACCCACCCGCCGGCGGGCGCGGCAGCCGGGCCGGACGGGCCCCGTCTGGCAGAATCGGCGGCGATGAGGATCGCAGGGAGGAGGCGCAACCGGCAGGCCCCAGGGCTGCCGGGGGTGACCGGTACGGCGCGGCTCGACCGGCGGACGAAGGACCTGACGAAGCGCCTGAAGCCCGGCGACATCGCGGTCATCGACCACCTCGACATCGACCGGGTGAGCGCGGACGCGCTGGTCGGCTGCAGGGTCGCTGCGGTGGTCAACGCCGCCGCGAGCACCAGCGGCCGCTACCCCAACCTCGGCCCGGAGATCCTCGTCGCGGCGGGCATCCCGCTGCTCGACGGCGTGGGCCGCGACGTCTTCACCGCACTGAGCGAGGGCGACGAGGTCCGCCTGGACGGCGCCGAGCTCTACCTCGGCGAGGAGGTGGTCGCGAAGGGCGAGGCGCAGACCTTCGAGACGGTCGAGGTCGCCATGACGGCCGCGCGCGCGGGGCTCGCCACCCAGCTCGAGGACTTCGCCGCCAACACGATGGAGTACCTCCTCAAGGAGCGCGACCTGCTCCTCGACGGGGTCGGCGTGCCGGTGGTGCGCACCGCGTTCGAGGGCCGCCACGCCCTGATCGTCGTGCGCGGCTACGACTACAAGGAGGACCTCGCGGTCCTGCGGCCCTACATCCGTGAGTACCGCCCCGTCCTCATCGGCGTCGACGGCGGCGCCGACGCGCTGGTCGAGGCCGGCTACCAGCCCGACATGGTCGTCGGCGACATGGACTCGGTCTCCGACGCGACCCTGCGCGGCGGCGCCGAGATCGTCGTGCACGCCTACGCCGACGGTCGCGCGCCGGGGCTGCAGCGGGTGCAGGACCTCGGGGTCAACGCGGTGGTCTTCCCGGCCGCGGGCACCAGCGAGGACGTCGCCATGCTGCTCGCCGACGAGAAGGGCGCCAGCCTCATCGTCGCGGTCGGCACGCACGCGACCCTGATCGAGTTCCTCGACAAGGGCCGGGCCGGCATGGCCAGCACCTTCCTCACCCGCCTGCGCGTCGGCGGCAAGCTCATCGACGCCAAGGGCGTCAGCCGGCTCTACCGCAGCCGCATCTCGACACCGGCCCTGCTGCTGCTCGTGCTCGCCGCCATCGTCGCGATGACGGCGGCCGTGCTCGTGTCCTCGGCCGGTCGCGCGTACGGGTCGCTGCTCGCAGACAAGTGGTACGACTTCATGTTCTGGTTCACCAGCCTGTTCTGACCACCGCGTCAGGTCCCGTACGTTCAGCCCCCGGCCAACGCGGACCGGCGGACTGGAGGACAGCGTGACTCAGGACTTCGACGGCAAGGTCGCCCTCATCACGGGCGGTACGCGCGGCATCGGGCTCGGCATCGCCGAGGAGCTCGTCTCCCGCGGCGCGCGGGTGGTCGTGACCGCCCGCAAGCAGGAGGAGCTCGACACGGTCGTGGCCGCGCTGGGCGAGAACGTCGCCCTGGCCGTCCGCGGCAGCGCCGACGACGCCCAGCACCAGGCGGACGCGGTCGCCCAGGCCGTCGAGCGCTTCGGCGGCCTGCACCTGCTGGTCAACAACGCCGCGGTCAACCCGCAGTACGGCCCGCTGATGGACGCCGACCTCAACGCCGTGCGCAAGGTCTTCGAGGTCAACGTCACGTCGGTGCTGGGCTGGACGCAGCAGGCATGGCGCGCCGGCATGTCGGAGGGCGGCGGCGCGGTCCTCAACGTCGCGAGCGTCGGCGGCATCCGGGCGGGCTCGCCGATCGGCGCGTACAACGCCAGCAAGGCCGCCCTGATCCACCTCACCCGCCAGCTGGGCGTCGAGCTCGGCCCGGTGGTGCGCGTCAACGCCATCGCCCCGGCCGTCGTGAAGACCAAGTTCGCCGCGGCGCTGTACGAGGGCCGCGAGGAGGAGGTCGCCGCGGCGTACCCGATGAAGCGGCTCGGCGTGCCCACGGACACGGCCAAGGCGGCGGCGTTCCTGCTGTCCGACGACGCCTCGTGGATCACCGGCGAGACGCTGGTCGTGGACGGCGGCGTGACGCTCGGCGGCAGCTAGCAGCGCGGCGGCGGGGGCTCCGACCTCCCTTGTGCCCTGGGTCACATCCGGACATCCTGCACCTCCAGTGCAGCGACCTCAGGAGGCAGGGTGCGGGCGACCGGATCGGCAGCACGATCGACGCTGCGCACGTGGAGCCCCTGCTCGCCGCCACCGGCGGAGCCCCGACGCTGCCGCTGGTCGTGCTGTTCGTCTTCAACCTGGTCGACGAGTTCGACCGGGTCGCGTTCGGCGTGCTGTCGCCGGAGATCCGCGACACCTTCTCGCTGTCCGACAGCGGCATCGTGGCGATCGGGTCGATCGCGGGCGTCACCTCGCTGATCGCCGCGCTGCCCATCGGCGTGCTCGCCGACCGGCTCACCCGGGTGCGGATGGCCGCCGTCGGCGCCGGCATCTGGGGCGCGTTCACCGTGGTCACGGCCCTGTCGCCGGTGACCTGGGTCCTCGCGCTGGCCCGTACGGTCGCCGGCGTCGGCCGCATCGTCAACGAGCCGGTGCACGCCAGCCTGCTCACCGACTACTACGCGCCGGTCCACCACCCGAAGGTCTTCGCGCTGCACCGGCTGGCCAACCCGGTGGGCCTCGCCAGCGCGCTGGTCATCGGCGTGCTCGGCGCGCTCCTCGACTGGCGGGTCGTCTTCGCGGCGCTGTGCCTGCCGACCTTCCTGCTGCTCCCGGTGCTGCTGCGGCTGCGGGAGCCGGCCCGCGGCGAGAGCGTCGACGTGCACGCCGCCCGGGCCGCGGCCGACGCCGGGGCAGTCTCCTTCGGCGACGCCCGCCGCCAGCTGTTCGCCGTCAAGACGCTGCGCCGGGTCTGGCTGGCCCTGCCGGTCCTCGGCATCGCGATCCTGGTCCTCACCCAGCTGACCAGCCTGTTCTTCGAGCGCGAGTACGGCTACGGCCCCACCGGCCGGGGCGTGGTCACCTTCCTGTCCGGCGTCGGGATCGTGCTGGGCCTGGGCCTCGGGCAGCGGTACGCCAGCCGCGCCCTCGCCACCGGCTGCCCCGAGCGGCTGGCCACCTCCAACGGCCTGGCCGTGGTCGGCGTCGGCCTGGGGGTCGGCGGGATGGTGCTGTCGCCGTCGCCGTACCTGTCGGCGGTCCTCAACCTGGTCACCGGCATCGCCATCGGCGCCTACCAGCCGTCCTACTTCAGCCTGGTCGCGCTGGTCAGCCCGGCGCGCATCCGGGCGCAGGCCTACGCCTACTCGATCCTGTTCCTGGGCGGCGGCGGGCTGCTCGCACCGACCTTCGCCAGCATCGGCGAGCACCGCGGCTACCGGCTCTCGCTCGGCATCCTCGCCGCGACGATCTTCGCCGGCGGTCTGGTGATCATGACGGCCACCCGCTCGGTACGGGCGGACGCCGAGCGGGCCACGGCCTCGCTCGTCGGGGCACCGCTGGCTGCCGCCACCGTCCCCGGGCCGGTCGCTGCGGCGACCGTCACCGTCCCGGGGCACCTGCCGGACGTGGCCGTGGCGGCCGGGGGCTTCGCGCCGGAGGACCCGGGCGTCCTGCCGCGGCCGACGGTCGGCGGCGACCGCGGGCGAGGGCCGGACGGCCCGGCCGCGGACGCGTCGACCCGGGCGGCGGCGACGGCTGCGACGGCGACGGCGCCACGGCAGGGAAGGCCATGCCGCGAGGACGGCTGCCACCGCGGACGGCCGCACCGCGGGGTCCACGGCGCCGACGGCCACCGCGCGCAAGGCCGCACCGCCGAAGGCGACACCGCGGAAGGCGACGGCGCGGAAGACCCGCCGCAGCCGGCCACGGCGCGCAAGGCGACCGCGCGCACCACCGCCCCCACGGCCACCCCCTCGACGGCCACCGCGACCGGCGCAGCACCGCCCGCCCGCAGGCCCCGCAGACCCGCCGTGGATGCTCCGGAGGTGACCGCACCCCAGGCAGCAGCCCCCACCCGTCCGACCCGCCGCCGGGCTGCCGGCAGCGACAGCCCGGCCGCCGAGAGCACGCAGAGCCTCAGCGCCGGCCGGACGGCGGCCCCGCGCGTGAGCGAGGAGCGGGCACAGCAGGGCGTCCTGTTCCCGACCGGTGAGGACGGCCGGCGCAGCACCACCTCGACCGGCCGCGCCGTCCTGGCCGACGCCCTCGCGGCCGCCGACCCGACCGCGGCCGAGCGGGCGAGGGCGGCGAAGGACTGGCGCAGCGCCTACCTCGAGCACGTCGTCACGCTCACGGCTGCGGGCGCCGCGAGCCGCGAGGCCGCGGTGGCCATCGCCCGCGCCGGCCTGGACAGCGCCCACGGGCGGCTGGTCTTCGCCCGCGACGGCGCCGAGCGCCCGGTGCTCGAGGCCGTGGCGGCGCCGGCCGCGTACGCGCTGGGGACCGCGACGGTCAAGGGTCAGGGCGCCCGGCAGGGCGAGCTGGCCGTGCCCTACCGCGGCGACGTGCTCCGCGGCGACACCCTGCGCCGGCAGCTGGCGGACTGGGTCGCGGGCGGCGTGGTCGAGCAGTCCTGCGCCGACGCGGTCGGGCGCGTGCTGGACCACCCCGACTGGCTCGACCTGTCGGACCGAGCCGTGGCCGTGCTGGGTGCCGGCGCGGAGATGGGCCCGGTCGAGACGCTGCTCGGCTTCGGCGCCACGGTGCTGGCGGTCGACGTGCCGAGCCCGCGGGTCTGGTCCCGGGTCCTGCGCGTCGCCGAGGCCGGCGCCGGGACCCTGCTGGCGCCGACCCGTCCGGGCACCAGCGACCCGCTGCAGGGCGGCGCCGACCTGCTCGAGGAGACGCCCGAGCTGGCGCACTGGTTGGCCACCACGGCGGAGGGGCTGCCGCTGACCGTCGGCAGCTACGCCTACGCCGACGGGGCGGCGCACGTGCAGGTGGCGCTGGCCGGGGACGCGCTCGTGGCCGACCTGCTGCGCCGACGGCCGGACGTGTCCTACGCCGAGCTGGCGACGCCGACCGACGCCTTCGTGGTGCCGCTCGAGGTGGTGGAGGACGCCCGCGCCCGCTGGACCCGGCGCGGCTGGCGGGCGCCGCTGCAGACGCCGGCCCGGCTGCTGAGCCGCGGCAGCCTCTACCAGCCGGCCTACCCGACGACCGTGCCCGGGCCGGGCGGCGAGGTCGGCGTCGCCGACGCGCTGGTCCCGCAGCAGGGCCCGAACTACGCGCTGGCCAAGCGGATCCAGCGCTGGCGGGCGGTCGTCGCGCAGGACGACGGCGTCCTCGTGTCGGCCAACGTCGCGCCGGCGACCCGTACGCGCTCGGTGACGAAGAACCGGCTGCTGGCGGCGGCGTACGCGGGGGCGGGGCGGTTCGGCGTGGAGGTCTTCGCGCCGGAGACCAGCCGGGCTCTGATGTCGGCCCTGCTGGTCCACGACCTGCGCGCGCCCGCCGAGCCGGTCGCGCACCCCGACGACCTGTTCGTCCGGTCGGCCGCGCACGGCGGGCTGTGGCGGGTGCCCTACCAGCCGCGGTCGGTGCTGGGCCTGGCCGCGGTGGCCGGGGCCCGCCACCTGGTCACCGGCTAGCGAGCCACGCTGCCTTGAGCTGGGTGCGGCGCACCTTGCCGGCGTCGTCGCGCAGCGGCTCGTCGACCAGGTCGATGCCGCGCGGCACCTTGTAGCGGACCAGCCGGCTGCTGACGTGGGCCAGCAGGTCCTCGACCGTCACGCCGGCCGGGTGCGTCGACCAGGGCGTGCACCCGCTCGCCGAGGTCGTCGTCCGGCACGCCGAAGACGACCGAGGAGCGCACCGCCGGGTGGCTGTCGAGCGCCGCCTCGACCTCGGCCGGGTAGACGTTGGACCCGCCGCTGACCACCAGGTCGGCGGTGCGGTCGGTCAGGTAGAGGTAGCCGTCCTCGTCCAGGAAGCCCAGGTCGCCGAGCGACTCGAACCCGCCGCGGGCCCTGGGCTCCGCGCCGACGTAGCGGTAGGTCGTGCCCGGTCCGCCGGCCGGCTGCAGGAACACCTCGCCGACCTCGCCGGGCCCGAGCTCCGCGCCGGTCTCCCGGTCCAGCACCTTCACCGACGAGCCGAGCGCCGGGCGCCCGACCGAGCCCGGGTGCTCCAGCCACTCCGGCCCGGTGATGACGGTGATGCCGTTGGCCTCGGTGCCGGCGTAGAGCTCGAGCACGCGCTCGGCGCCGAGCCAGCCGATCCACGCCTCCTTGAGCCACCGCGGGCAGGGCGCCCCGAGGTGCAGGACGGTGTGCAGGCTCGAGACGTCGTACGCCGCGCGTACGTCCTCGCGGCAGCCGCCAGACGCGCTGCATCATCGTCGGCACGACCATGCAGAAGCCGACCCGGTGCTCCTGCACCAGCTGCAGCATCCGCTCCGCGTCGAAGCGCGGCATGACGACCAGCGCATGGCCGGTGACCAGCCCGCGGAAGGCGTAGATGAAGGGCCCGTTGTGGTAGAGCGGGCCGCAGGTGAGCTGGACGTCCTGCGTGCGCATGTACGGCACCGCCGGCACGTCCGGGTCGAAGAGGCCGGGCGTCGTCGCGACGATCAGCTTGGGCCGCCCGGTCGAGCCGCCCGAGGTCGGCGCCTTCCACTCCGGCGTGACCGCGTCGGGCAGCTCGTCGTCGGACAGCGCCGGGTCGGGGGAGTGCCCGGCCGGCAGCCACGGCCGCCCCGCCACCTGCGCGCCGACGACCAGCCGCGAGTCGGCGAGCTCGACGACCGCGTCGCGCTCCGCGTCCGGCAGCCGGCTGCTCACGGGCTGCGGCGTCGCGCCGAGCTTCCACAGCGCCACGCAGGCCTCGACGAACTCGACCGAGTTGGGCAGCGCCACCGTGACCCGGTCGCCGAGGCGCACGCCCCGCTGCGCGTAGTCGCGGGCCAGGCGGTTGGTGCTGCGGTCCAGCTCGGCGCGGCTCAGGGTGCGCGTGCCGTCGGTCACCGCCAGCCGGTCGGGGTCGCGGCGGGCCAGCTCGGTGAGGCAGCGGCTGATCGAGAGCAGCACGGGCGCTCCGGCGGTCGAGGGCGGGGACGGCCGAACGTACCGCCGGGCCGGAGCGGCTCGAGCCGGGGAACAGCGCGCCCCTGACCTGGTTGCATGGAGCACGACCAAGGGGGGTCCCCACATGGCCTGCAGCCATCTCGACACCATCGACCTCGATGTCGATCCCGACCCCGCGCAGGGCTGCGGCGACTGCCTGCGGGAGGGCAGCCGCTGGGTGCACCTGCGGCTGTGCACCTCCTGCGGCCACGTCGGCTGCTGCGACTCCTCGCCGCGCCGGCACGCCACCGCGCACTTCCAGGCGACGACCCACCCGGTGGTGCAGTCCCACGAGCCCGGTGAGAGCTGGCTCTGGTGCTACGCGGACGAGCAGGAAGTGCGGCTCGACGCGTGACCGGACGACCGGTGCTGCTCACGGTCGACGACGACCCGTCGGTCAGCCGTGCGGTGGCTCGTGACCTCCGCCGCCGCTACGCCGGCGACTACCGCATCGTCCGGGCCGAGTCCGGCGCGGACGCCCTGACCGCGCTGCGCGAGTTCACCCTGCGCGGCGAGGACACCGCGCTGCTGCTGGCCGACCACCGGATGCCCGGCATGACCGGGGTGGAGTTCCTCGAGCAGGCCATGGACGTCGTGCCGCGGGCCCGGCGGCTGCTGCTCACCGCGTACGCCGACACCGACGCGGCCATCCGCGCGATCAACGAGGTCGACCTCGACCACTACCTGCTCAAGCCGTGGGACCCGCCGGAGGAGCGGCTCTACCCGGTCATCGACGAGCAGCTCGAGCGGTGGCGCGCGTCGGCCCGGCCGGCGTTCACCGGCATCACGCTGCTCGGCCACCAGTGGTCGGCGGAGACGCAGCTGGCCAAGGAGTTCCTCGCCCGCAACCAGGTGCCCTACCGCCACCTCGACGCGCGGGACGCCTCCGCGCAGCGGCTGCTGGCGACCGCGGGGCTCGACCCCCAGGTCGCGCTGCCGGTCGTGCTGCTGCCGGACGGCGAGGTCCTCGTGACGCCGACCCTGCGCGACCTGGCGGAGCGGGCCGGGCTGTCGACGACCGCGGGCAGCCCGTTCTACGACCTCGTCGTGGTCGGCGGCGGTCCGGCCGGGCTCGGTGCCGCGGTCTACGGCGCGAGCGAGGGGCTGCGCACGCTGCTCGTCGAGCGCGCCGCGACCGGGGGCCAGGCCGGGCAGAGCAGCCGGATCGAGAACTACCTCGGCTTCCCGCAGGGCGTCTCCGGCGCCGAGCTGGCGCAGCGCGCCCGCGACCAGGCCCTGCGCTTCGGCGTCGAGGTCGTCACGGCCGCGGAGGTCACCTCCATCGCGCCGCGCGGCGACGGCCGCGTCGTGCGGCTCGACGACGAGAGCGAGGTGACCGCGCACGCCGTGGTCCTCGCGACCGGGGTCAGCTACACCCGGCTGGCCGCGCAGGGCGTCGACGACTTCGCCGGTCGCGGCGTCTACTACGGCGCGGCCGCGCACGAGGCGGTCAACTGCGTCGGCGAGGACGTCTACGTCGTGGGTGCGGCCAACAGCGCCGGGCAGGCGGCGCTGTTCTTCGCGCGCTACGCCCAGCGCGTCGTCCTCGTGGCCCGCGGCGACGACCTGCGCCGGAGCATGAGCGAGTACCTCGTCGCCCGCATCGACGCCGACCCGAAGATCGAGGTGCGCACCTGCACCGAGGTCGTCGAGGGCTCCGGGGGCGAGCACCTCGAGCGGCTCGTCCTGCGCCACAACAAGACCGGCGAGAGCGAGACGGTCGACGCCAGCTGGCTGTTCGTCTTCATCGGCGCGCAGCCGCGCACCGACTGGCTCGGCGACGCCTTCGCCCGCAACGGGCACGGCTTCCTGCTCACCGGCCCGGAGCTGCTCGACGGCGACGGTCGGCCGCCGGAGCACTGGCCGCTCGAGCGCGACCCGTACCACCTGGAGTCCAGCGTGCCCGGCGTCTTCGTCGCCGGCGACGTGCGCGCGGCGTCGGTGAAGCGGGTGGCCTCGGCGGTGGGGGAGGGCGCCATGGCGGTGACCCTCGTGCACAGCTACCTGGAGACGACATGACCGCGTTCACCCTCGAGGAGCTCCGCACGCTGTTCCTGTTCGAGAAGCTGACCGACGAGCAGCTCACCTGGATCGCCGAGCGCGCCGAGCTGCGCCTCTACGACGAGGGCGCCGTCGTCTACCGCGAGGGCGAGCCGGGCGAGGCGCTCTACCTGCTGCTCGAGGGCGAGCTGCGGATGCTGCGCAACGTCAGCGGCGAGGAGACCACGGTGCTCACGACGTCGCACCGCGGCGCCTACTCCGGCGCGATGCGCGCCTACGTCGCGGGCGACCACGAGGCGTACCAGAACTCGCTCGTCACGACCCGGCCGAGCCGCTTCCTGCGGCTGCGGGCCGACGACTTCGCCGAGCTGATGCGCGAGTGGTTCCCGATGGCCACGCACCTGCTCGACGGGCTGTACGTCGGCGTGCGCCGCAGCGAGGGCACCCTGCGCCAGCGCGAGCACCTGGCCCAGCTGGGCGTGCTGTCGGCCAACCTGGCGCACGAGCTGAACAACCCTGCGGCGGCGACGGTCCGGGCGACCGCGCAGCTGCGCGAGCGCGTCGCCGGCATGCGCCACAAGCTCGGGATGATCGCGCAGGGGCCCATCGACCGGCGCACCATCGCCGCCCTGGTGTCGCTGCAGGAGCCGCGGTCGAGCTGGCGGTGAAGACCCGGCGGCGGCTGACGCCGGTCGAGGAGGCCGACCTGGAGGACGCCCTCGTCGACCGGCTGGACGAGCTGGGCGTCGCCGGGTCCCTCGACCTCGCCCCGGTCTTCGTGCAGTCCGGGCTCGGCGTCGAGTGGCTGGACCAGGTGGTGGAGCAGGTCTGCGGCGAGCGCCTCGACGGTCCGCTGGACGGCGCGCTGCGCTGGCTGGCCTACACCCTCGAGACCGAGAACCTCATGGACGAGATCGAGGACGCCAGCGGGCGCATCTCCGAGCTGGTCGCGGCGGTGAAGCAGTACTCCTCGATGGACTCGACCTCCTACCAGGACGTCGACGTGCACGTCGGCCTGGACAGCACCGTCGTGATGCTCGGGCACAAGCTGGCCGGGGTGCAGGTGCGCAGGGAGTACGACCTCGAGCTGCCGAAGGTGCCGGCCTACTCGGCCGAGCTGAACCAGGTGTGGACCAACCTCATCGACAACGCCTCCGACGCCATGGGCGGCGCCGGGCTGCTCGTGCTGCGCACGTCGCAGGACGGCGACGACGTGGTGGTCGAGGTGGCCGACGCCGGCCCGGGATCCCGGCCGAGGTCCAGCCGCGGGTGTTCGAGGCGTTCTACTCGACGAAGGGGCCGGGCGGCGGCAGCGGCCTCGGCCTCGACAACGCGCGCCGCATCGTGGTCGAGCGGCACGGCGGCACCATCGACTTCACCACCGGTCCGGACGGCACGACGTTCCGCGTACGCCTGCCGCGGGTGCGCCGGTGAACCTGCTCGCCTCGGGCGCCGAGCCGCCCGCGTACCTGCCCCAGGTCGCCGGGCTGCTGGTCGCGGCGGCCGCCATCGGCTACCTCTGCGTGCGCCTGCGCATCGTGCCGATCGTCGGCTTCCTGCTGGCCGGCGTGCTCATCGGACCGGACGCGCTGCGCCTGGTGACCGAGCGGGAGGTCGTCGACGCGGCCGGCGAGGTCGGCGTCATCCTGCTGCTGTTCACGATCGGCATCGAGTTCTCCATCGAGCGGCTGGCCCGCATCCGGCGGATCGTGCTGCTCGGCGGGACGCTGCAGGTGCTGGGCGCCGTCGGGCTGGTGACCGGGCTGCTGGCGGTGTTCGGCGTGCCGGTGCGGCCGGCGGTGTTCACCGGCTTCCTGGTCGCGCTGTCCTCGACGGCCATCGTGCTCAAGCTGCTCGGCGACCGCGGGGCGACGTCGTCGCCGACCGGCCAGGCCGCGCTGGGGCTGCTCATCTTCCAGGACCTCGCGGTCGTGCTGATGGTGCTGCTCGTCCCCGTGCTCGCCGGGGGCGAGGGCGGGTCGACCGGCAGACGTCGTCGCGGGCGCTCGGCACCGCCGTCGCCGTCATCGTGGTGACCCTCGTCGTGGCGCGGCAGCTCATGCCGAGACTGCTCGAGGCGGTCGCCAAGGCCTGCTCGCCCGAGGTCTTCCTGCTGACGGTCATCGCGCTGTGCCTCGGCACGGCCTACCTGACCGCGCTGGCCGGGGTGTCGGTGTCGCTCGGCGCCTTCCTCGCCGGGCTGGTGGTCAGCGAGTCGCGGCACAGCACGCACGCGCTCGGCGAGGTGCTGCCGCTGCAGGTGCTGTTCTCCGCGGTGTTCTTCCTGTCCGTCGGCACGCTGCTGGACGTGCGCTTCCTCGCCGAGGAGCCGCTGCTGGTGCTCGGCACGATCGCGCTGGTCCTGGTCGTCAAGACGGTCACCACGACGGTGGCCGCCCGGGCGGTGGGCGTGCCGCTGGCGACGGCGCTGTCGGTGGGGCTGCTGCTCGCGCAGGTCGGCGAGTTCGCCTTCGTGCTGCAGCGCATCGGCGCCGACGAGGGCCTCACGCCGGCCGACCTCGGGCCGCGGGGGAGCCAGGCGTTCCTGGCCGCGACCGTCGTGCTGCTCGTCGCCTCGCCGGTCCTGGCCGCCGCCGGCCGGCGGACCGAGACGGGCATGGGACGGCGGGCCGTACGCCGCCCGTCCGCGGCTGCGCCGCCCGCGCCGGTCGGCGAGCAGGCGGGCCACGTCCTGGTCTCCGGCTGGGGCTCGGGCGCGCGCGCGGTGGTCGACGTGCTGCGCGCGGAGGACCACGGCGTGCTCGTGACGCTCAACCCGGACGGCGCGTCGGAGGCCGAGGTCATGGGGATGCAGGTGGTGCTCGGCGACTCGACCAAGGAGCACGTGCTGCGCGAGGCCGGCGTCACCACCGCACGCCTCGTGGTGGTCGCCGACGACGAGCCGGAGCAGGCGGCGCGCATCGTGCTGGCCGTCCGGCGGCTCGCGCCGGCGGCGCGCATCGTCGTGCGGACCCGCGAGCGAGGACGACCTGGCCGACCTCGCCGAGGCGGGTGCGGACCGCGTCGTCATGGCGGAGCGCGAGGGCCGGAAGGGGCTCGCGGCGGCGGTGACCGCCGACCTGCGGCCCGCGCCACGGCCGGCCCGTACGGTCGCCGACACCAGCCAGGTCGTCGCCTTCCGGCCCGACCCGGTGTCGGCCTGCGTGCACGCGGGGGTGGTCCGGCCGGTCGTGCCGACCGCCCCGGGCTGCGTCGAGTGCTCCGTCATCGGCGGGACGCTGGGTCCACCTGCGGCTCTGCGCGACCTGCGGTCACGTCGGCTGCTGCGACTCCTCGCCGGGCCGGCACGCGGAGGCGCACGCCGCCCACGACGAGCACCCGGTCATGGTGTCCATCGAGCCGGGGGACGACTGGGGCTGGTGCTACCTCGACGGCGAGGTGCTCGCACCCGACGGCGAGCGGCGGGCCGCCTCGGCCTGAGGCGGGTCAGCCGCGCAGCGTCTGCTCGAGCCCCCGGCGCGACCGCTTGCCGGCGGCCCGCTCCCGGTCGGCCCGGGTGAGCAGCTGGTCGGCCGGCGGCATGGGGGCCCCCGCGGTGAGGGTCGCCTTCCCCGGCGGCCCGACTACCCTGGCCTGCCGCAGCCACCCCGTGCTGCGATCCCGACGGTGCTCGAGGACGGCAGTTGACGACGCAGGCGGACGTGCGGCAGTGGGCTCGTGAGCAGGGCTACCCGGTCAAGGCGCGCGGTGCGCTGACGGCCGAGGTCGTCCAGGCCTACGCGCAGGCCCACGACGGTGCCCTGCCCGAGCTCCCGACCGCAAGCGCCGAAGGCGGCCCCGGCCCGCCGCAGGGGCGCCTCCCCGGCGGCCCGCGCCCGGCGCACCGCCGCCACCGCGCGGCGCGCCACCGGCGAGACGCGGGTGGCCGAGCCCGAGGCCGCGGCGCCGCAGGCCCAGCGCGGCGGCACCCTGGCCGGCGGGCTGCGCTCGCTGCTGGACTCGGTCGAGGTCGAGATCGGCCGGGTCAGCGCGCTGTCGGAGCGGATCGACGAGATCGTCACCCAGCTCAACAGCCGACGGGCCGAGCAGGCGCTCGCGCCTCGAGCAGCTCGACGAGCTGCGCGCCGCCTCGCCGGACCCGGTGCTGTCGCAGTACCTCGACGAGGTCGTGCAGCCCCGGCAGCAGCAGGTCGAGGAGGTCGTGCCCGACCGGCTGCGGCAGCCCGACGCGGTCCGCGACCGCGGCTGACCCGACGGCGTGACCCCGGTCACGCCGCTCAGGCGTGTCCGGCGGCCGCGGTCAGGCGCCCCGTCATCGCCTAACGTCGCTGGAGTGATCGACCGACTGCACGGGCCCCGCTAGCGATGGTGGACTTCCGCTACCACCTCGTCTCCATCGTGGCCGTCTTCCTCGCCCTGGCCATCGGCATCGTCGTCGGCACGACGGCGCTGAACGGCCAGCTGCTCGACCGGCTGAAGAAGTCCAACGGCGACCTCATCAGCGACAAGCGCGGGCTGGAGACCGACGTCCGCGGCCTGCGCGACCAGGTCGCCTCCGAGCAGGAGGCGGCGCGCCTGCTCGCACCGGCACTGGTCAGCGGCCGGCTCGAGGGCCAGCGCGTCGTCCTGGTCTCCACCCCGACGCCCCGGCCGGCCTGCGCGAGGACCTCCTGCCCCTGCTGGCGCAGGCCGGCGCCAGCGTGGCGGTCCAGGTGCGGCTCCGCCCGGCGCTGCTCGCCCCCGGCAGCGCCGCCCTGCTCGACAGCCTGGTCGCCCAGACCGCCGTCGCCGGCCAGCCGGCGCCCGAGGGCGAGCCGGTCGACCAGGCGATGATCCAGCTGTCGCAGGTGCTCGTCCGGCAGGTGGGCGTCGCGGCCCCGGCCGCGGCGACGGTCCAGCGGGTGCTGTCGGCGTACGAGGCCGAGGACCTCATCGACGTCGAGGGCACCGCCGGTGACCCGGGCAGCGTCGCGCTGCTGCTGACCTCCGGACCGGCCGACGGCATGCCGGCCGACCAGGCCGAGGCCCAGAACCGGGCCGTCATCGGGCTGGCCCGCCAGCTCGACGCCCGCAGCCGCGGCGCCGTCGTCGCCGGCGGCCTGGACGCGACCGAGGACGGCGGGGTGCTCCGCGCCCTGCGCGACGACGCCGGCCTGTCGGACCGCATCGGCTCGGTCGACGGCGCCGACACCCCGACCGGCCGCACCGCCGTCGTCCTGGCCCTGCAGGAGCAGGTCGTCGGCGGCTCCGGCAGCTACGGCACCGGTCCCCGCACGGACGGCCCGCTCCCCGAGCCCGTCGCGTCGTGACCCGGCCGGTCCTGCGGGCCAGTCCCCGGGCCGGCTCCGCCGGTCTGCGGGCCGGCCTCCAGGTCGCCGCCGGCGCCGCGGCGTCCACCGTGCTCCTGCGCGCCGCGACGACGCGCCCGCCGGGGGGCGTCGCGCTGTGGGAGCGCACCAACCACCGGGGTGCGCCGGTGTCGCTGCTCGCGGGGCCGGTGCTCGCCGTGGCGGCCACCGCCGCGAGCGGCCTCGCCCCCGTGGGCCGCTGCGGCGGCCGGGCTCGGGTCCGGCGCGGTCGGCACGTACGACGACGTGGCCGGCGCCCGGGCGGCCCAGCGCGGCGCCAAGGGCTTCCGCGGGCACCTCGCCGCGCTGCGCCGCGGCCAGCTGACCTCCGGGATGGTCAAGGTCGGCGGCATCGGCGCGGCCGGCCTCGCGGCGGCGGCCCTGCTCGCCGGTCGCCGGCCGCTGGCCGACGTGGTGCTCGACGGGGCGGTCGTCGCGGGCAGCGCCAACCTGCTCAACCTGTTCGACCTGCGCCCCGGCCGCGCGCTCAAGGTCGGGCTGCTCGGGGCCGCCGCCGTCGGCGCACCCGGGCCGGCCGGGGCCGCGGCGGCGCTGCTCCCGGCCGACCTCGGCGAGCGCGTCATGCTCGGCGACGCCGGGGCCAACGCCCTCGGCGCGCTGCTCGGGCTGGCGGCGGTGCACCGGCTGCCGTCCCGCGGCGCGCGCGCCGCGCTGCTGGCCGGGCTGACGGCCCTCACCGGCGCGAGCGAGGTCGTCTCCTTCACCGCGGTCATCGAGCGGACGCCGCCGCTGCGGGCGCTGGACGCGCTCGGCCGCCGCGCGTGAGCCGCCTGCTGTCAGGGCGCGGGCTGCTCGGCGCGGCCGTCGGCATCGCCGGCGTCACGGTGCTGGCCCGGGCGGTCGGCTTCGGGCGGGTCGCCGTGCTGTCCCGCACCCTCGGCACCAGCTGCGTCGGCGACGTCTACCAGGCGGCCAACAGCCTGCCCAACGTGGTCTTCGAGGTGGTCGCCGGCGGCGCGCTCGCGACCCTCGTCGTGCCGCTGCTCGCCGGCGCGGTCGACGCGCAGGACCGGCGCCACGGCGGGGCGTACGGCCAGCGCGCTGCTCACCTGGACCGTGCTGCTGCTCCTGCCCGTGTCGGTCGTCGGCGCGGTCGCGGCCCGGCCGCTGATGCAGACCTTCCTCGGCGACGACCCGACCTGCGAGGGCGCGGTGGCCGCCGGAGCGCGGCTGCTGGTCGTGTTCATGCCGCAGGTCGTGCTCTACGGCGTCGGGATCGTGCTCGCGGGCGTCCTGCAGGCGCACCGCCGCTTCCTCGGCCCGGCGCTGGCGCCGCTGCTGTCGAGCGTCGTCGTGATCGTCCGCCTACCTGCTCTACGCGGCGCAGGGGCGGACGACCGACGTGCTGGACCTGTCCCGACGCCAGGAGCTCACGCTCTCGGTCGGCACCACGCTCGGGGTCGCCGTGCTGTCGCTGAGCCTGCTCGTGCCGCTGCGCCGCACCGGCCTGCCGCTGTCGCCGACGCTGTCCTTCCCGCCCGGCGTGGCGGCGCGGGCGCGCGGGCTCGCGCTCGCCGGGCTCGCCGGGCTCGCGGCCCAGCAGGTGTCCCTGCTCGTCGCGCTGCGCCTGGCGACCGGTGGCAGCCAGGGCTCGGTGGTCGTCTTCACCGTCGCCACCGCGGTGTTCCTGCTGCCGTGGGCGGTGCTCGCGGTCCCGGTGGCCACCAGCGTCTTCCCGGTGCTGTCGGCCCGCGCGGAGGCGGGCGACGAGGCGGCCTACGTCGACACCGCGAGCCGGGCCCTGCGCGCCGTGGTCGTGCTGACCCTGGGCTCGGTCGCCGTCCTGGTGGCCGTCGCCGGACCGGCCGCCCGGGTGCTGGTCGAGGGGGCGCCCGGCCTGGACAGCACCGGCGAGCTGACCCGCGCCGTCGTCGCCTTCGCCCCCGGTCTCGTCGGGTACGGGCTGCTGGCGCTGCTCGGCCGCGCGCTCTACGCCCGCGGCGACGGGCGCACCCCGGCCGTCGCCACGGTGCTCGGCTGGCTGGTCGTCGCCGGCGCGGACCTCGCGCTCGTCGCGCTGCTGCCCGACCTCGACCGGGTCACCGCCCTCGGCCTCGGCAACACCGCAGGCATGACCGTGGCCGGGGTGCTCCTGCTGCTCGGGCTGCACCGGGCCGCCGGGCCGGCCGGCCCTCGCCGGCTCCGGCCGGGCCGGCCTGGCCGGGCTCGCCGGCGCGGCCGTGGCCGTGCGGCCTGGCCGCCGTGGTCCCGGTGCCGCGGCACGCCGCGGTGCTGCCGAGCGTCGGAGCCGGTGTGGTCCTCGCCCTCGTCGCCGCCGCGGCGTACCTGCTCGTCGTCCGCCTGGTCGACCCGGCGGGCCTCAAGGCGCTGGCCCGTGGCTGAGCGCCGGGTGCTGCTCGTGCTGGCCACCAGCACCGGGGGAGTGGGCCAGCACGTCCGCTCGCTCGCCGCCGGCCTCGCCGCCCGCGGCTGCGACGTGCGGGTCGCCGCGCCGGCCTCCACCCAGGCCGTCTTCCGCTTCCCCGGCCACGTCGGCGTGGAGATCGGCCCGTCGCCGCACCCCGTACGCGATGCCCGCGCCGTGACGCAGCTGCGCCGGCTCGCCGCTGGCGCCGACGTGGTGCACGCGCACGGGCTGCGGGCCGGCAGCCTGGCCGCGCTGACCGGCGCGCAGCCCCTGGTCGTGTCCTGGCACAACGCCGTGATCGCCGGCGGCCCGGCCGGCGTCGTCGGCCGGGCCCTCGAGCGCCTGGTCGCCCGCCGCGCCCGCACGACCCTGGCCGCCTCCTCCGACCTCGCCGACCGGGCCCGCCGGCTCGGCGCCCGGGACGTACGGCTCGCCCCGGTGGGGGCACCGCCGCTGCGGCCGACCGGGCGCGACCCGGGCCTCGGGACGCCGCTCGTGCTGGCCGTCGGCCGGCTCCACCCGCAGAAGGGCTACGACGTGCTGGTCCAGGCGCTGCCGCTGCTCGGCGAGGCGGTCGTCGCCGTCGCCGGCGACGGTCCGCTCGAGGCGTCGCTGCGGGCGGCCGCCCCGCAGGTGCGCTGGCTCGGTCGCCGCGACGACGTCGCCGACCTGCTCGCCGCCGCCGACGTGGTCGTGCTGCCGTCGGTGTGGGAGGCCCGGTCGCTGACCGCCCAGGAGGCGCTGCGGGCCGGCCGGCCGCTGGTGGCGACCCGGGTCGGCGGGCTGCCCGAGCTGGTCGGGGACGGCGCGGTCCTCGTCGAGCCCGGGCGACCCGGTCGCCCTCGGCCAGGCCGTGCGCCGGCTGCTCGACGACCCGGCCGCCGCCGCCGACCTCGCCGCCCGGGGCCGGGCGGTCGCCGCGCAGTGGCCGGACGAGGACGACACCGTCGACGCGGCCCTGCGGCTGTACGAGGAGCTGGCCCCGTGAGGCGGCTGCTCCTCGCCCTGCTCGTGCTGGCGGTCTTCCTGCCGGTCCCCGCACAGGCGCAGGACGCCCCCGGCCCAGGTCGTGCTGGTCGGCGCGCCCGGGCTGCGCTGGGACCACGTGACGGCCGCGGCCATGCCGGCGCTCTCGGCCCTGGTCGAGCAGGGCAGCCCGGGCGCGCTGTCGGTGCGGTCCGCCTCGTCGCGGACCTGCGCGGGCGACGGCTGGGTCATGGCCGGTACGGGCAACCGCGCCCGGCTGGCCGCCCGCGGCGACGAGCCGACCTGCACCGACGCCGTGCCGACCGCCGCCGCCCTGCCGGCCATCGACCGCAGCAACGACCGCGCTGCGCTTCGACACCCAGGTCGGGGGCCTGGGCGAGGCGCTCGCCGCCGGCGGGCTGTGCGCGGTGGCGGTCGGCGGCAACGGCGCGCAGCTGGCGGTGGGCCGCCCCGACGGCACGGTCCGGACCGCGCCCGACGTCGCGAGCGGTCTGCGCGCGTGCCCGGTCGTGGTCGTCGACGCCGGCAGCGTGCACTCCGACGCCCGCCTGTCCGCCGACCTGACCCGCGTCGACGAGGCCGTCGCCCGCGCCGCCGAGGCCGGCGGGACCCTGCTGGTCGCGGGGCTCGCCGACGTCACCTCCGCCGGCGAGGACGGCGCCCCCGACCCGCGGCTGCACGTCGCCCTGGCCGCCGGGCCGGGCTTCGCGCGCGGCGGCCTGGTGTCGTCGTCGACCCGGCGCGCGCCGTACGTCCAGGTCGTCGACCTCGCCCCGACGCTGCTGCAGCTGGTCGGCCTCGACCAGCCCGACACGATGACCGGCCAGCCGTGGCGCCGCACCGGCACGCGGCTGAGCCGGGCCGAGCTGGTCGACGCCGACGTGCACGCCGGGCAGATGCGCATCTACACGCCGCGCTTCTTCGTCCTGCTCGTCGTCGCGCAGATCGTGCTGTACGGCGCGGCGCTGCTGGTCTTCCGCCACCTGTCGCGGCGCGACCCGGTGCGCGAGGTGGTCCGGCGCAGCGCGAGCCGTACCGCGCTCGCCTTCGCGGCGGCCCCGGTCGCGACCTACCTGGCCAACCTGGTGCCGTGGTGGCGGGCCGACCCGGTGCTGCCGGCGCTGCTCGGGGCGGTCGCCGGCTTCGACCTGCTCATCGTGCTCATCGCGCTGCTCGGGCCGTGGCGCCGGCGGCTGCTCGGCCCGGTCGGGGCGGTGTGCGCCGTCACCGCACTGGTGCTGGCGGCCGACCTGGTCACCGGCGCCCGCCTGCAGATGAACTCCATCGCCGGCTACAGCCCGCTGGTCGCCGGGCGCTTCGCCGGCGTGGGCAACGTCGCCTTCGCGGTCTTCGCCGCCGCCGCGATCCTCGCCACCGCCTGCCTGGTGCGTGGCCGCAGCCGGCGGGCGACCCTCGCCTGCTGCGCGCTGCTCGGCGCGGCCTGCGTCGTCGTCGACGGCAACCCGTCGTGGGGCAGCGACTTCGGCGGGGTGCTCGCGCTGATCCCCGGGTTCGCCGTCCTGGCCATGCTGGCCGCCGGCATCCGGGTCTCGGTGCTCCGCCTGCTCGGGGTGGCCGTCGCGGCGGTGGCCGCCGTCAGCGCCTTCGCCGCCTACGACTACTCCCGGCCGCCCGAGTCGCGCTCCCACCTCGGCCGGTTCGTCGCCCAGGTCCTCGACGGCGGGGCGCTCACGGTGATCGAGCGCAAGGCCTCGGCGAACCTCGGGCTGCTGACCCACAGCGTCCTCACCCTGCTGGTGCCGCTGCTCGTGCTGTTCGTCGCGCAGGTCGTCCTGCGGCCGCGCGGCCCGGTCGCCGAGGCCTTCGAGCGGGCGCCCGAGTGGCGGGCCGGCCTCATCGCCACCCTGGTCATGTCCCTCGTCGGCTTCGCCGTGAACGACAGCGGGGTGGCGGTCCCGGCACTGGCCCTGACGATCGCCGTGCCGGCCGCGATCGCGGTCGCCGTGCGCGCCTCGGAGCCCCGCAGCACGACCGACTGACCGTCCCGGTCGGTCACCGGGCGGGTCCAGACCGCCGTACGCGCTGGGGCTGCCCAAAGGGGACAACTCCCCCTGAGTTGCTGTCGGAACGGTGATCGTCCGGAAGTTCCCCCGGAAGAAGTGTCAAGCGCGGGCCAGACCTGCCGAGGTGGGGCGCACGACGACGGCTGCTCCGTCACCGTCGGTGAGCCTGCTCCCCTGGGGGACCCGTGAACGGCACCACTGCCCTGGCCCCCCGGATCCACGCTGTCGCCGCGCTCCTGCTGGTGGCCGCCGCTGCCGCGGTGTCGCCGGCTGCCGCGGTGTCGCCCGTCGCGGTCACGGTGGAGCCCGTCCGCGCGGCAGGGGTGCTCGACCCCGGCCTGCCGCGCGTCGGCGCCGCCCCGCAGCGCGTGGTCGTCAGCGGCAGCGGCGCCGTCGCGGTCGCGGTCCGCCGGGCCGGGGGCGTGGTCACGGCGGACCTGCCGATCGTCGGCGGCGTCGCCGCGGAGGTGCCGGCCGACCGGCTGCGGGACCTGGCCGGCAGCACCGGCGTCACGGCGGTCACGGCCGACCGCACCGCGACGTACGAGGAGTTCAGCTTCGACGAGACGCCGACGGCGTCCAGCTTCGCCCGGTCCACCGAGGCCACCCGGTCCTGGGCCGCGGGCCACTACGGCAAGGGCGTCGGCGTCGCCGTCATCGACACCGGTGTCTCGCCGGTGCCGGACCTCGCGGGGCGCCTCGTGCACGGACCGGACCTCAGCGGGCGAGGGCAGCGTCGTCGACACGCTACGGCCACGGCACCGTCATGGCCGGCGCGATCGCGGGCGACGGCACCGACAGCCGGGGCCGGGGCAACGGCGCCTTCACCGGCGTCGCACCCGAGGCCCACGTCGTCGCCGTCAAGGCGGCCGGCCGCAACGGCGTCGTCGACGTCTCCACGATGCTGCAGGCGATGCACTGGGTCAGCGCCTACCGGGCGCAGTACGGCATCCGCGTGCTCAACCTCTCCTGGGGCGTGGCCTCCACCCAGTCGCCGTCGGTGGACCCGGTCAACCACGCCGTCGAGCGGCTGTGGGCCCAGGGGATCGTCGTGGTCGTGGCCGCCGGCAACAGCGGCCCCGGCGCGGGCACGGTCACCAAGCCGGGCGACGACCCGGTCGTGCTGACCGTCGGCGCCTTCAACGACCAGGGCGACGCCGACCCGACCAACGACACCGTGCCCAAGCTGGTCCTCCCGCGGCCCGACGGCGACCGGGCCTCGCCAAGCCCGACCTGGTCGCTCCCGGCCGGACCCTCGTGACCGCCCGGTCCTTCGGCTCGAAGGTCGAGACCGACAACCCGCGGGCGCTGGTCGCCCCCAGCTACATCAAGGGCTCCGGCACCTCGCAGGCCGCCGCCGTGACGTCGGGGCTCGTCGCGCTGCTGCTGTCGGCCCGGCCTGAGCTCACGCCGGACCAGGTCAAGGCGCTGCTCGTCGGGACCGCCACGCCCATCGCCGGCGCCGACCCGTCCGCCCAGGGCGCCGGTCGCGTCCAGGTCGCCCAGGCCGGCGGCGCCGCGACCCCGGTCATCGCGACCGGGAGCGCGACGGCGACCGCGTCGACCGGCCTGGGCTCGCTGGAGGCCAGCCGCGGCGGCGTGCACGTGCAGGCGACCTGCGACGGCGTGACGGTCGAGATCCGCGGCGAGGTGGACGTGCGCTGCCAGGCCTGGGACGCGGCGGCCTGGGCGAGAGGCCCGTGGACCGGCGAGGCGTGGACCGGCGTGTCCTGGAAGGGCAGCGAGTGGACCGGCGTGTCCTGGAAGGACGTCGCGTGGTCCGACGCCGCGTGGACGGGCGTGTCCTGGAAGGGAGGGGGCTGGACCGGCGGCTCGTGGCAGGGCCCGTCGGCCTGGAACGGCGCCGAGCCCAGCAGCAGCAGCTGGACCGGCGTGTCCTGGAAGGACGCCGCCTGGACCGGCGTCAGCTGGAAGGACGCCGCCTGGACCTCGGGTCAGTGGACCTCGACGGAGCGCGACGACTTCCTGACCGCGTTCTGGGGCTCGGGCACCCAGCCCGACCACCCGCTGCCCGGTGAGCGGGCCGAGGACAGGACCGCGCCGGGCCGCGGGTCCGGTCGGTGAGCGCCCCGGTGCAGGCCCACGACGACGAGCAGCCGGAGACCGACCGGCGGCTCACCAGGCTCGTCCGGGTGACCGTCGCGGCCGGCGCGGCCGTCCTCGCCGTCGCCGCGGTGCTGAGCCTGCTCGGGCCCCGTCCCGACGACCTCGTCCTGCTGGGCGTCGTCGTGCTGGCGACGCTCGGCATCGACGCCACTGCGATCGACGTCCGCATCGGGCACCACGTCGAGTCCTACACCTGGGCCGAGGTGGTCGTCGTCCTCGGGCTGGCGCTGCTCGCACCGGAGCACCTCGTCCTGACGGCCCTGCTCGTCGGCGTCTCCTGCGCGGCGACCCGCCGCACGCCGCTCAAGGTCCTGTTCAACACCGCGTCGTACGCCCTCGGGCTCGCCCTGGGCTGCGTCGTCACCCGCGCCGTGCAGGCGCCGACCTGGGACGAGCCGATCAGGTCCGGGCTCGCCCTCGCCGCCGGGGCGGTGGTCTTCTCGCTGTGGAACGCCGCGTCGGTGAACGCCGCGATCGCCTACTCCCAGGGCATGGCCTTCCTGCCGACCTACCGGCGCAACGCCGGGCTGCGCCGCCTGGTCATGCTCGGCAACATCGGGCTGGCGCTGGTCGTCCTGGTCGTCGCCCACCGGGAGCCGGCCGTGCTCGTCGGCGCGCCGGTCGCGCTCGGCCTCGCGTACGCCGCGTACCGCGCGTACACCGGCGTCCTGCAGGAGCGCGAGCTGCTGCGGCACCTGGAGGCGAGCGGGCAGGAGATGAGCGCGCTGGACCAGCGGCAGATCGCCGACGTGGCCGTACGCCGTGCCGCCGCCCTGCTGCAGGCCGACGAGGTCGAGCTGTGCCTGCACGCCGCCGACGGCGGGCTCGACCGCGTGCACGTCGGCGGGGTCTCCGGCCCGGTGGAGCTGCGCACCGAGACCCGGCAGCGCGCCGACCGCTTCGCCGTCACCACCTACCGCCCGCTGACCGACCCGTCGCCGGGCGCCGAGCCGGAGGAGACCTGCGCGGTCGTGCCGCTGATGGGCAGGCACGACCAGATCGGCGTGCTGCGCGTCCGGCTTCCGGGCCCGCGTGCAGCTCAACCGCCGCGAGCGCCAGCTGCTCGGCACGTACGCCCAGACCCTCGCGACCAACCTGGACAACGCGCGGCTCTACGCCTCGGTGCGCGAGCAGGCCGACCGCAACGCGCAGGCCGCTCTGCACGACCCGCTGACCGGCCTGCCCAACCGCACGCTGCTGCAGGAGCGCGGGGAGGAGGCGGTGCACCGCGGCTGCGCGGTCCTGCTCATCGACCTCGACCGCTTCAAGCAGGTCAACGACACGCACGGGCACGCCGCCGGGGACCGGCTGCTCGTGGAGCTGGCGCACCGGCTGCGGCAGGGCACGCGTCCGGCCGACACGGTCAGCCGGCTCGGCGGCGACGAGTTCGCAGTCCTGCTGACCGACCCGGCGGCGGCCGAGCCGACGGCGGCCCGGCTGGTCGCCCTGCTCTCGCAGCCGGTCGAGCTCGGCGGCCGGCAGGCGCAGGTCGGGGCCAGCATCGGGATCGCCGTGGCGCCCGCCGACGCCAGCAGCTTCGAGGCCCTGCTCGCAGCGGGCCGACGGCGCGATGTACGCCGCCAAGGCCACCCGCGGGGGCTACCGCTGGGCGGGCCGCCTCGTCAGCGTCACCCTGGACCCGTGAGCGCGGACCGCGGTCCCTGCGCCTGCCGCTGCCGCGGCCCGAGGAGGGACCGGTCGTCCCGCTGCCGTAGCGGTGTGGCTGGGACGCCCGCGGGCAGTCCCGGGCTAGAGTGGCGTCCCGTGCAGCGGACGTCCGGTCCGCTCCCAGCACGGAGGTGCCAGTGGCCCGGTCCGCGACCAGAACGACCGGGGGCCCCGGCGGCGCCTGCCACCTGTTCGTCACCGGTGGAGTCGCGTCCTCGCTCGGCAAGGGCCTCACGGCCTCCTCGCTCGGCCGCCTGCTGAAGGCCCGCGGGCTGCGGGTCACCATGCAGAAGCTGGACCCGTACCTCAACGTCGACCCCGGCACGATGAACCCGTTCCAGCACGGCGAGGTCTTCGTCACCGACGACGGTGCGGAGACCGACCTCGACGTCGGCCACTACGAGCGCTTCCTCGACGAGGACCTGCACGGCAGCGCCAACGTCACGACCGGCCAGGTCTACTCGGCGGTCATCGCCAAGGAGCGGCGCGGCGAGTACCTCGGCGACACCGTCCAGGTCATCCCGCACATCACCGACGAGATCGTCTCCCGCATCCGGGCGCTGGCCACCGACGACGTCGACCTGGTCATCACCGAGGTCGGCGGCACCGTCGGCGACATCGAGTCGCTGCCGTTCCTGGAGGCTGCCCGCCAGGTCCGGCAGGAGGTCGGCCGCGACCGCTGCTTCTTCCTGCACGTCAGCCTGATCCCGTACATCGGCCCGTCCGGCGAGCTCAAGACCAAGCCCACCCAGCACTCGGTGCAGGCGCTGCGCACCATCGGCATCACGCCGGACGCGATCGTCTGCCGCTCCGACCGGCCGATCAACGACGGCATCAAGCGCAAGATCGCCAACATGTGCGACGTCGACCAGGAGGCCGTGGTCAGCGCGGTCGACGCCGCGTCCATCTACGACATCCCGAAGGTCCTGCACAGCGAGGGCCTGGACGCCTACGTCGTACGCCGGCTGAACCTGCCCTTCCGCGACGTCGACTGGAGCGACTGGGACCGCCTGCTGCAGCGCGTGCACGCGCCGGCCAAGGAGGTCACCGTCGCCCTCGTCGGCAAGTACGTCGACCTGCCCGACGCCTACCTGTCGGTCAGCGAGGCGCTGCGCGCCGGCGGGTTCGCCAACGACGCGAAGGTGCACATCCGCTGGGTGGCCTCCGACCGCTGCGAGACCGAGGCCGGCGCGCGCGAGGCGCTCGACGGCGTCGACGGGGTGCTCATCCCCGGCGGCTTCGGCGTGCGCGGCATCGAGGGCAAGCTCGGCGCCATCAAGCACGCCCGCGAGAACGCCGTGCCGACGCTCGGGCTGTGCCTGGGCCTGCAGTGCATGGTCATCGAGGTCGCCCGCGACGTCGCCGGGATCGAGAAGGCGGGGTCGTCGGAGTTCGACCCCGCCTGCCCCGACCCGGTCATCTCGACCATGGCCGACCAGCACGACGTCGTCGCCGGCGAGCGCGACATGGGCGGCACCATGCGCCTCGGCCTGTGGCCGACCGAGCTGGTCCGCGGGTCGCAGGCGGCGAAGGCCTACGGCGACGACCCGGCCACCGAGCGGCACCGCCACCGCTACGAGGTCAACAACAGCTACCGCCCGGCCCTCGAGGCCGCCGGGCTGGTCTTCTCCGGCACCTCGCCGGACGGCCACCTGGTCGAGATCGCCGAGCTGCCCGCCGAGGTGCACCCGTTCTTCGTCGGCACGCAGGCGCACCCGGAGTTCCGCTCCCGCCCCACGCGCGCGCACCCGCTGTTCCGCGCGTTCATCGGCGCGTCGGTCACCTGCGCCGAGGGCCGGATGCTGCCGCTGTAGCCGCCCGGCGATCGGCCACTTCCCCTGCGTTCGTGCACGCGACACGCCGTACGGGCGCGACGCGAACCCAGGGGAAGTCGCCCTGCCGGAGCCGACCTAGGCTCGACGCCGTGACCGACCTCCACGAGCACCAGGTGCAGTCCAGCGACGTCGTCTTCGAGGGGCGGGTCATCTCGCTCCGTACGGACGTCGTGAGCATGCCCGGCGACACGACCAGCCAGCGCGACGTCGTGGTGCACCCGGGCGCCGTCGGGGTCGTCGCCCTGGACGACCAGGGGCGGGTGCTGCTCGTGCAGCAGTACCGCCACCCGGTGGGCCGGCGCCTCGACGAGCTGCCCGCCGGTCTGCTCGACGTCGACGGGGAGCCGTCGCTGGTCGCGGCCCAGCGCGAGCTGGCCGAGGAGGCCGGCCTCGGCGCCGACACCTGGCACGTCCTCGTCGACGCCCTGACCAGCCCCGGCATGACCGACGAGGCGATCCGGCTCTACCTCGCCCGCGACGTGCACGAGGTGCACCGCGACGTGCAGGAGCACGAGGAGGCGGAGATGACGACGCTGTGGCAGCCGCTGGACGAGGTGGTCGCCCGCGTCATGGCCGGCGACGTGGAGAACGCCATGGCCTGCCTCGGTGTGCTGGCCGCCGACCACGCCGTACGCACGGGGTTCGCCGACCTCCGTCCCGCCGACGCCGCCTGGCCCTCCCGCAAGACCCGCTAGCCCGAACGCGGCCGCCGCCGCGCGCCCGTCCCGCTCGATCGTCGCCGCCCCGGGCCCGACCGCGATCGTCGCGCCGTACCGGTCGGAGCCGCTGCCCCCGCGCCCGGCGCGATCGCGTCCGAGCACGGGCCAGCCGTGGACGCACCGCCGGCGCCCGTCAGGACGCACCCTCCCGCAGCCCGAGCGCGCGCAGCTGCAGGCCGGCCAGCGCCTCGGCCGCACCCGGCTCGCCGCGGCGCCAGCGACCGACCGGGTCGGGGCCGAGCCGGGCCAGCTCGGGCAGCGGCCGCGTCGTCGCGGCCCGCAGCGCGAGGAGCTCCACGTCGCCGCGCAGCGAACGTGGCCGCAGCCGCGTCGCGCGACCAGGCGAGCCGCCCGGGCAGCCAGCGGTTGACCGCCCAGGCGACCGGCAGCGCCACCACGAGGACGGCCAGCAGGACCGCGAGCCGGTCGACCGCCTGCTCCTGCGCGACGCCGACGCGCGACAGCGCCCGACCGGCGCCGGCGGCGGCGTCCAGCGGGCTGCGCAGGCCGCCGCCCACCAGCGGCAGGTCACCCGCCCGCTCGGCCGCGCCGGACAGCCCGCCCTGCAGCTCGTCGCCCGCGTCCTGCAGCCCGCGGCCGGGCGCACCGAGCCGCTGCACCGCCTCGTGGAGCGCGACACCGACCCGCAGCCAGACCAGCGTCCACACCGCGACGGCGAGGTCGGTCAGCTGCTGGCGGGTGCGGAGGGCAGGGGTCTGCGCGTACCAGGTCACGCGTCGTCCCTGCCCCGCGCGGCAGCCCCGTGCACCGGACCGGGGGCCCGTGAGAGTGTCCGAACCATGCAGCGCACCCTCTTCGGGCCGGACCACGAGGACTTCCGCGCAGTCATGCGCAAGGTCTTCGAGCAGGCCACCCCGCACCAGGCCGACTGGGAGGCCGCCGGGCGCATGCCCGACGACTTCCTGCGCGGTCTCGGCGACGCCGGCCTGTTCGGCCTCAACGTGCCGGAGGCCGACGGCGGCGCCGGCGTCGGCTACTCCTACAAGGTGGTCGCCTGGGAGGAGGCCGCGCGCGCCCGGGTCGGCACCGGGTCGGCGCGCGTGCACACCGACGTCGTGACCCCGTACTTCGTGGCGTACGCGACCCCCGAGCAGAAGCAGCGCTGGATGCCGCGGCGTCATCTCGGGCGAGACCATCGCCGCCATCGCGATGACCGAGCCGGGCACCGGGTCGGACCTCGCCGGCATCACGACCAGCGCCGTCCGCGACGGCGACCACTACGTCCTCAACGGCGCCAAGACGTTCATCACCGGCGGGCTGGTCGCAAGCTGGTCGTGGTCGTCGCGCGTACGGCCCGCGTCGAGGGCGACCGTCGTGGCGGCCTGTCGCTGCTGGTCGTCGAGGACGGCATGACCGGGTTCACCCGCGGTCGCGCGCTGGACAAGATGGGGATCAAGACCTCGGACACCGCCGAGCTGTTCTTCTCCGACGTGCACGTCCCGGTCGCCAACCTGCTGGGCGAGGAGGGCAAGGCCTTCGGCTACCTCGGCAGCAACCTGCCGCAGGAGCGGCTGGCGATCGCCGTCGGCTCGGTCGCCATGGCGCAGACGGCCATCCAGGACACGGTGGCGTACGTCAAGGAGCGCACCATGTTCGGCACCAACCTGGCGTCGATGCAGAACACGAAGTTCGTGCTGGCCGGGCTCGCCGCGAAGACCGAGGCGGCGCAGATCATGGTGGACACGGCGGTGCGGGAGCTCGAGGCCGAGCGGCTGACCGCGGTCGACGCGGCGAAGGTCAAGCTGTTCTGCAGCGAGGTGCAGGCCGAGGTCGTGGACGCGCTGCCTGCAGCTGCACGGCGGCTACGGCTACGTCCGCGACTACCCGATCGCCGGCATGTACGCCGATGCGCGCGTCGCCCGCATCTACGGCGGCTCCAGCGAGGTCATGAAGGTCATCATCGCGAAGTCGCTCGGCCTGTGAGCCCGCGCGACGTCGCGGCCGGCCGCCGCCCCGTCATCGCCGGCCTCGGGCTGACCGAGATCGGCAAGGTCTACGGGCGCGACCGCCGCAGCAGTTCGCCGCCGACGCCGTGCGCGCTGGCCGTGGCCGACGCCGGGCTGGCGCTGTCCGACGTCGACGGGCTGCTGGTCTCCGGCGGCGTCACGCGCGGCGTGTCGCATGGCGCTGCAGCGCGACCTGGGCCTGCCCGACCTGGCGCTGCTGTCGGAGATGCAGGCCTTCGGCGCGACCGCCGGCGCCATGGTGCAGATGGCCGCGCTGGCCGTGCAGGCCGGCTCGGCCACCGCGGTGGCCTGCGTGTTCGGCGACGCGCCGCTGGAGGAGGGCAAGAGCGCGGGCGCGGCGTACGGCACGCGCCGCGCCCCGTCGGGCTGGGGCGGCCTGATGGGCGCCGTCCGGCTTCGCCGGTCCGCCAACCCGCTGCTACGCCCTGGCCGCCCGCCGGCACATGGAGCGCGTACGGCACGACGACCGAGCAGCTCGGCGCTGTCGCGGTGGCGCAGCGCGACTGGGCGGTGCTCAACCCGCTGGCGCAGATGCGCACGCCGCATGACGCTCGCAGGACCACGCGGCGTCGCGGTGGGTCGCCGACCCGTTCCGCCTGCTGGACTGCTGCCTGGTCTCCAACGGCGGCGCCGCGGTCGTCGTCACGACCGCCGAGCGGGCCGCGGACCTGGCGCAGCCGCCGGTGCACGTGCACGGCTGGGGCCAGGGCCACCCGGGCCGGCTGCTCAAGCACTCCGACGACTTCGGGCTGGTCACCGGCGCGGTCGCGCTCCGGCGCGGCGGCGTTCGCGATGGCCGGCATCACGGTCGACGACGTCGACGTCGTGCGAGCTCTACGACTGCTACACCTACACCGTCCTGGTCTCGCTGGAGGACTACGGCTTCTGCGCCAAGGGCGAGGGCGGGCCGTTCGCCGCCAGCGGGGCGCTCGGCCCGGAGGGCAAGCTCAAGCTCAACACCGGCGGCGGCCAGCTGTCGTCGTACTACCTGTGGGGCATGACGCCGCTGTCCGAGGCGGTCATCCAGGCCCGCGGCCAGGGCGGCGCGCGCCAGGCCGAGGCGCACGACGTCGTCCTGGTCTCCGGCAACGGCGGGATCCTCGACCACCACTCGACGCTCCTGCTGTCGCCCCACCCGTTCACCGGAGGTGCCGCATGACGGTCGGACCGCCTCGAGCGCGACGCCGACACCGCGCCGTTCCTCGACGGCACGGCGCCGCGGCGAGCTCCTGCTGCGGCCGTGCGCCGAGGGCCACTGGTCCGAGCCGGCCGCCTCGGCCTGCACGACCTGCGGCTCGATCGGGCTGACCTGGGCGGCGTCCAGCGGCGACGCCCGCCTGGTGTCGTGGGCGGTCGTCCACGGGCGCCCCGGACGGCGACACGCCGCCGCCGCTGCACGTGCTGGCCGTGGTCGAGCTGGCCGAGGGCCCGTGGTGGTGGACGTCGCTGACCGACGTGCCCGACCCGGCGGAGCTCACGGAGGGCCAGCGCCTGCGCGTCGACTTCGCCCGCGCTGACGAGCAGTACGAGGCCGTCCCGGTCTTCCGGCCCGTCTGAGGTGCTCGAGCACCTGCGCGTCCTCGACCTCACCGACGACCGCGGGCTGCTCGCCGGGCGGATGCTCGCCGACCTCGGTGCCGACGTCGTCCAGGTCGAGCCGCCGACCGGCTCGCCGGGCCGGCTCCGGGCGCCGCACCGGCGGGGCGGCGGGTCGTGGCTGTGGGCCGCCCACGCCGCCGGCAAGCGGTCCGTCGTCGCCGACCTGACGACGGCGCAGGGCCGCGCCGAGGTGCGTGCACTCGCGCTCGGTGCGGACGTCCTGCTCACCACCTGGTCGCTGCAGCAGGCGCAGGAGCTGGGCCTCGACGAGGCGTCGCTGCGCGCCGACAACCCCGGCCTCGTCTGGACCGCGGTGACGCCGTTCGGCCTGACCGGGCCGAAGGCGGCGTACGCCGACAGCGACCTCGTGCTCTGGGCCGCCGGCGGGCCGCTCGAGCCGCACCGCGACGGCGAGCGACCGCCGCTGCGCATCAGCGTGCCGCAGGCCTGGCAGCACGGCGCCGCCGACGCCGCGGCAGGCGCGCTGCTCGCCGTGGCGGCGCGCACGCGGACCGGGCGCGGGCAGCTCGTCGACGTGTCCGTGCAGGCCTCGCTCAGCATCGCCACCCTGGGCCGGGTGCTCGCCACCGCGGTCGGCGACGTCGAGACGGGCGCGCCGCGGTCGCGGCCCGGACCAGAGCGGCAGCGGATCGGCCACCTCGGCGCTGCTGAAGAAGTGGGTCGCCAAGGACGGGCTGGTCGAGTTCCACCTCGCGATGGGCGGGGCGACCGGGCAGTTCACCAACAACTTCTTCCGCTGGGTGCGCAGCCTGGACGGGTGCGACGACGACGTCGCGGCCATCGACTGGCGGCTCGTCCCGAGGCTCATGGCGGCGGGGGAGTTCCCGCCCGAGCGGCTCGCTGCGGTGCGCGCCAGCACCGCCGAGTTCCTCGCCACCCGTACCCGGGCGGAGATCCTCGAGGCCGCCGTCGAGCACCGCATGCTCTGCGTCGGCATCAACGACGTCAGCGACCTGGCCGACAGCGCGCAGCTGGCGAGCCGCGGGTTCCTCGTCGAGGTGGCGGACGGCACCGTCCTGCCTGGCCGCTCGGCCCGGGTGACCGGCGGCCCGGCCGGCCCGGTGGTGCGCGGCCCGGCGCCGTCGCTGGGGCAGCACACCGGCCAGGTCGCGTGGGACGCGCGCCCGGAGCCGCCGGCCGGCGACGGCGCCCGCTCCCCGCTCGAGGGGCTGAAGGTCCTGGACCTCAGCTGGGTGGTCGCCGGCCCGCTCATCGGGCGGGCGCTCGCCGACTTCGGCGCGACGGTCGTGCGCGTCGAGTCCGCGACGAAGGTCGAGACCGCGCGCCACATGCTGCCCTTCTACGGCGGCGCTCCCGGCCCGGAGAACGCCGCGCTCTACGTCACGTGCAACGCCGGCAAGCTCGGTCTCGCCCTCGACCTGTCGAAGCCCGAGGCCCGCGACGTCGTGCGCGACCTGGCGCGCTGGGCCGACGTGGTCGTCGAGTCGTTCTCGCCGGGGACCATGGCGCGCTGGGGGCTGGACCACGCGACCCTCTCGGAGGGACGCCCCGACCTCATCGTGCTGAGCACCTCGCTGATGGGGCAGACCGGCCCGCACAGCGCGCTCGCCGGCTTCGGCAACATCGGCGCCTCGCTCAGCGGCTTCCAGCACCTGGTCGGCTGGCCGGACCGCGCGCCGGTCGGGCCGTTCGGCCCCTACACCGACTTCGTCGGACCGCGGTTCTCGCTCGTCACCCTGCTGGCCGCGCTGGAGCACCGCCGGCGTACGGGCGAGGGCTGCTGGATCGACGTCTCCCAGGTCGAGGCCGGGGTGATGTTCCAGTCGGCCGAGGTCGCGGCGTACTCCGGCGACGGCGTGGTCGCCCAGCGCCTGGGCAACGCCGACCTCGAGCTGGCGCCGCACGGCGTCTACCGCTGCCTGCCCGAGGACGGCCGCGAGCGGTTCGTCGCGGTCGCCGTGCGCGACGACGACGACTGGTCGCGGCTCGCCCCGCTGCTCGGCGCCGCGGACCGGCGGTGGGAGACCGCGCAGGGGCGCCGCGATGACCGGGAGCAGCTCGACGAGCTGGTCGGCGGGTGGACCGCCACGCGACGTGCCCAGGACGTCGAGCGCGAGCTGCAGGCACTCGGCGTCCCCGCCCACCTGGCCGCCTCCAGCCGCGACTGGGTCGCCGACCCGCAGCTGGACCACCGCGGCCACCTGGTCCGCCTGCCGCACCCGCTGCACGGCGAGGCCGCCGTCGAGGGGCCGCGCTACCTGCTGTCCGACACCCCGGGCGCCGTCACCCGGGCCGCGCCGGTGTTCGGCCAGGACAACGACCACGTGCTGACGGACCTGCTCGGCTACGACGCCGCGCGGGTGCAGGCACTCTCCGACGCAGGGGTCCTCACATGAGCCGTCCGTTCACCGTCCGCGCCACCGACGAGGAGGTCGCCGACCTGCGCCGGCGGCTCGCGGCGACCCGCTGGCCGGACCAGCTGCCGGGCACCACGTGGGAGTACGGCACGGACCGGACCCACGTGCAGGAGGTCTGCCGCTACTGGGAGCACGACTACGACTGGGACGGCTTCCACGCACGGCTCAACGCCCACCCGCAGTTCCTCACCGAGGTCGACGGGGTGCAGCTGCACTACTACGACGTGCCGGCGGAGCGGCCCGACGCCCCGGTGATGCTGCTGCTGCACGGCTGGCCCGGCTCGGTCGCCGAGCTGCTCGACCTGCTCGGCCCGCTGTCCGCGGGCGGGCTGCACCTGGTCGTGCCGTCGCTGCCGGGCTACGGCTTCTCCGGGCCGACGACGCGTACGGGGGTCGACGCACGTGCGGTCGCCGACGTGCTCGACGGGCTGATGCTGCAGCTCGGGCACGACCGCTACCTCGTGCACGGCGGCGACTGGGGCTCGTTCCTCGCGGTGCAGCTGGCCGGCCGGCACGCCGAGCACGTCGTCGGCATCCACACCACGCTGCTGCCGATGGTGCCTCCTCCGAAGGAGGTGCGCGACGAGGGCGTGACCGACGCCGACCGGGCCAGACGTGCTGCGCTGCAGGCGTTCTGGGCGCAGGAGAACGGCTACCAGTCGATCCAGGGCACCAAGCCGCAGACCCTGGCGTACGCGCTGAACGACTCACCCGCCGGGCTCGCCGGCTGGGTGCTGGAGAAGTTCCACAGCTGGACCGACCCGGCGTCGCAGATCCCGGTCGAGCGGCTGGTGGACAACCTCAGCGTCTACTGGCTGACCGGCACGATCGGCTCGTCCATGCGCCTCTACTACGAGAGCAACGGCCCCGGCCGGGCGACGCCACCGCCGAGCGTGACGGTCCCGACCGGGCACGCGTCGTTCCCGGCCGAGATCGGCGCGGTGCCGCGGTCGTGGGCCGAGCGGGCGTTCCCGCTCGTCCACTGGACCGACATGCCGCGCGGCGGACACTTCGCTGCGCTGGAGGCGCCCGACCTGCTGGTCGCGGACCTGCAGGCGTTCGCCCGTACGGTCAGCTCAGGCTGACGACCGGGCGCGCATCGAGCCGCCGCCGTTGACCTCGATGCGCTGGCCGGTGACCATCTGCACGCCCGGCGCGACGAGGAAGGACACCACCTCGGCCACGTCCTCAGGACGCGCGACGCGGCCGAGCAGCGTCGTGTCGTCGAGCGCCCCGGCACCCTCGGCGCCGGTGACCGCGCGGGCCAGCCGGTTGCCCATGTCGGTCACGGTGAGCCCGGGCGCCACGATGTTCACGCGCACGCCGTTGCCGCCCTCCTCGAGGGCGAGGGTCCGGGCCAGCGCCTCGAGCGCCACCTTCGCCATCATGTACGGCGCACCGCCCGGCGACGCGCCGTTGGTCGCCACGCTCGAGACCATGACGATGTCGCTGCGCGACTGCTGGCGCAGGGCAGGCAGCGCGAGCGCCGACAGGTGGTGCGCACCGACGGCGTGCACGCCGATCACGCGCGCCGTCTCCTTCGGGTCGGTGTCGGCGACGAAGCGGCCGCGGCTGGCGATGCCGCCGTTGCACACCAGCGCGTCGAGGCGACCGAAGTCGGTGAGCACGCGCTGCACCATGTCGGCGTCCTCGTCGTACGACGCGATGTCGGCGCGGTAGGCGACCGCCCTGCGGCCCTCCTTCTCCACGGCGGCGACGACCGCGGCCGCGGCCTCCTCGTCGCGGACGTAGTTCACCGCCACGTCGAAGCCGTCTGCCGCGAGCCGCTGCGCGATGGACGCGCCGATGCCCCTGCTGCCGCCGGTGACCAGTGCCACGCGTGCGTCGTCTGCCATGCCGCCTCCTCGGGTCCGGCGGAGTGTCGCAGGTCATAGTCTGGGCCGGTCGTCCGGATCCCCGTGGAGGTCAGCATGCGCGAGGCAGTCATCGTCGAGGCGGTACGCACGCCGATCGGACGGCGGGGCAAGGGCCTGGCCGAGGTCCACCCGGTCGACCTGTCCGCCCTGGTGCTGGAGGCGCTGCGGGAGCGCACCGGCATCTCGCCGGACGTCGTCGACGACGTCGTCTGGGGATGCGTCACGCAGATCGGCGACCAGTCCGGCAACGTCGCGCGGTTCGCCGTGCTGGCCGCCGGCTGGCCGGAGAGCATCCCCGGCACGACCGTGAACCGCGCCTGCGGCTCGAGCCAGCAGGCGCTCGACTTCGCCGCGCAGGCGGTCATGTCCGGTCAGGCCGACGTCATCGTCGCCGGCGGCGTGGAGTCCATGAGCGCTGTGCCGCTGGGCTCCTCGCGCGCGACCGGCGTCCCGTACGGCCCGAAGATGATCGGCCGCTACGACACGCCCCAGTTCAACCAGGGGCTGTCGGCCGAGATGCTCGTCAAGAAGTGGGGGCTGTCGCGCACCGACGTCGACGCGTTCTCCGCGCTGAGCCACGAGCGCGCCGCGGCCGCTCAGGACACCGGGGCGTTCCTCGCGCAGATCGTCCCGGTCGACACCCCGACCGGGACCGTCAAGGACGACGAGGGCATCCGCCGCGGCACGACCGTCGAGACGCTGGCCGCCCTGAAGCCGGCCTTCGCCGAGGACGGCGTCATCACCGCGGGCAACGCCTCGCAGATCTCCGACGGCGCCGCGGCGCTGCTCGTCACGACGCCGGAGAAGGCGCGCGAGCTCGGGCTCACGCCGATCGCCCGCTACGCCGGGGGAGCGGTCGTCGGTGACGACCCCGTCTTCATGCTGACTGCGCCGATCCCGGCCACCGCCAAGCTGCTGAAGCGGACCGGCGTGTCGATCGACGACATCGGCGTCTACGAGGTGAACGAGGCGTTCGCGCCCGTGCCGCTCGCATGGCTGAAGGAGACCGGCGCCGACCCGGAGCGGCTCAACCCGCTCGGCGGCGCGATCGCGCTCGGCCACCCGCTGGGCGCGTCCGGCGCGATCCTGATGACCCGGATGCTCCACCACATGCGCGACAACGGCCTGCGCTACGGCCTGCAGACCATGTGCGAGGCCGGCGGCACCGCCAACGCCACCCTCGTCGAGCTGGTGGGCTGACGTGCGCCTCGACGGAGCCTCCGCCCTCGTCACCGGCGGCGCCTCGGGCCTCGGCCTCGCGACCGCACGCCGGCTCGTGGCCTCCGGCGCCGGTGTCGTCCTGCTCGACCTGCCGTCGTCGCCGGGGGAGGAGGTCGCCGCGACGCTCGGGGCCGACGCGCGCTTCGTCGCCGGTGACATCACCGACGAGGCAGGCGTCAACGCCGCCCTCGACGCGGCAGAGTCCATGGCGCCGCTGCGTGGCGTCGTGCACTGCGCCGGCCGGGGTGGTGACCGGATGCGCATCCTCGACCGCGAGGGCCAGCCCGGGTCGCTCGAGAGCTTCGAGCAGGTGCTGAAGGTCAACCTGGTCGGCACCTACAACGTGCTGCGCCTGTCGGCGGCCCGCATGGCGAAGAACGACCTGCAGGACGGCGACCGCGGCGCCATCGTGCTGACCGCGTCGGTGGCCGCGTTCGACGGGCAGATCGGCCAGACGTCCTACGCCGCCTCGAAGGCCGGCGTCCACGGCATCACGCTGGTCGCCGCGCGCGACCTGGCCAGCAAGCAGATCCGGGTCAACACCATCGCGCCGGGCATCTTCGACACCCCGATGCTGGCGCGGCTGCGCGACGACATCCGCGACGGGCTGGCCGCCTCGGTGCCGCACCCGGCCCGGCTCGGCGACCCCGACGACTACGCCCACATGGCGCTCAGCCTGCTGGAGAACGGCTACGTCAACGGCCACACCCTGCGGCTCGACGGCGCGATCCGGATGGCTCCGCGCTAGCGGTTCTCGTACGCCGGGGGCCGCTTCTCCAGCCAGGCCGCCATGGCCTCCTTCTGGTCGGCGGTCTGCGAGGTGATGACCTGCTGGCGGTTCTCCAGCTCGACCGCGGCGTCGAACGACGGGATCTCGATCGCCAGCCACATGCCCTGCTTGGTGAGCTCGAGCGACAGCGGCGGGGCGGCGAGCAGCTGGTCGAGGGTCTGCTCCACCCGGGCGTCGAGCTCGTCGGGATCGACCACGTCGGCGAGCAGCCCGTAGTGCAGCGCCTCGTCGGCGCTGAACCGGCGGCCGGTCAGCATCAGCTCGTGCGCCCGGCCGGCGCCGAGCAGGCGGGGCAGCATCCACGAGACGCCGATGTCGCAGCCGGAGAAGCCGACCCGGATGAACGACGCCGCGAACACCGCGGTGCTGCTGGCCAGGCGCACGTCGCTCGCGCAGACCAGCGCGAGCCCGCCGCCCGCCGCGGCGCCGTTCACGGCCGCGACGACCGGCTGCGGCTGCTTGCGGATGCGCTGCACCAGCGAGGCGATGTGGCGCTGCGTGGCAAGGCTCTTGTGGACCGCGCTGCTCCCGTGGTCGCCCGGCGTCTCGCCGTAGCCGCCGAGGTCGAGCCCGGCGCAGAAGCCCTTGCCCGTGCCGGTCAGCACGACCACCCGGCAGCTCGCGTCGACGGCCAGGTCGTCGAGCGCGTCGTGCAGCGCCTGGATCATCTCCGACGTCATGGCGTTGAGCTGGGCCGGCCGGTTGAGCCGGAGCCGGACGACGCCGTCCCTCGGTCGCTCGATCAGGACGGCTGTCCACGGTGCCTCCAGGCGCTGCGCGGCGGTGTGACGTGAGCCACTTCCACCGGCGAGCCCGGCGGGCTTACCCTTCCTATCAGTTGACTGATCGACACCGGCCCACGTGGCCGACAACCCGAGGAGTCCCATGCCCACTCGCGACGCTGTCATCGTCGACGCCGTCCGCACGCCGGTCGGGAAGCGCAACGGCACGCTCGCCGGCTTCCACGCGACCGGCCTGTCGGCCCACGTGCTCAACGCCCTCGTCGCGCGCACCGGCCTCGACCCGTCCGTCGTGGACGACGTCATCTGGGGCTGCGTGCAGCAGGTGGGCATGCAGGCCGGCTCGGTCGGCCGCATGTCGGTGCTCGCCGCCGGCTGGCCCGAGTCGGTCCCGTCGGTGACGGTCGACCGCCAGTGCGGCTCCTCGCAGCAGTCGGTGCACCAGGCCGCGGCCGGGATCATCTCGGGGCAGTACGACGTCGCCGTCGCCGGTGGCGTCGAGATGATGAGCGCCGTCCCGATGGGCGCCGCGACCGCCGTCGCCGACTACGGCAAGCCGGGCGGTCCCGCTGTCCGTGAGCGCTACGGCGTCACGTTCAACCAGGGCATCGGCGCCGAGATGATGGTCGACAAGTGGGGCTTCACCCGCACCCAGCTCGACGAGTTCGCCGCCTCCTCCCACGAGAAGCTGGCCACCGCGATCGACGAGGGCCGGCTCAAGGACCAGATCGCGCCGGTCGGTCTCGAGGGCGGCGGCGAGTTCGCCGTCGACGAGGGCCTGCGCCGCGGCACCACCGCCGAGAAGCTGGCCGGCCTCAAGCCCGCCTTCAAGGAGGGCGGCTCGATCCACGCCGGCAACTCCTCGCAGATCAGCGACGGCGCGGCCGCGCTGCTCCTCATGACGTCGGAGAAGGCCGCCGAGCTCGGCATGACGCCGATCGCCCGCGTGCACACCGCCGTCCTGGCCGGTGACGACCCGATCATGATGCTCAGCGCGCCGATCCCGGCGACCCACAAGGCGCTCAAGAAGTCCGGCCTGTCGATCGGCGACATCGGCGCCTTCGAGATCAACGAGGCCTTCGCGCTCCGTCCCGATGGCCTGGCTCGTCGAGACCGGCGCCGACCCGGCCCGCCTCAACCCCAACGGCGGCGCCATCGCGATCGGCCACCCGCTCGGCGGCTCCGGCGCGCGCCTGATGACGCACCTGGTGCACCACATGAAGGACAACGGCATCCAGTACGGCCTGCAGAGCATGTGCGAGGGCGGCGGCATGGCCAACGCCACCATCCTCGAGCTGCTCTAGCCCGTACGCCCCGACGGCCCGGCCGCCTGCTGACCGCGCGGGCGCCCGGGCCGTCGCGTGCTGTCCGCGCGCGCCCGGCCGTGAGCCACCGCTCCTGGCCACTTCCCCAGGGTTCCGGTACGCCGCGGTCGGCGTGTCGCGTACGCCAAGCCTGGGGAAGTCGGCGCGGCGCGGACCCCTGACGACCTCCCCTGCCGCAGCACACCGACGCGCCGGTCGTGATCCGTGCTCACGCAGGGGACGTCGCGGATCGGGCGGCCTCGCGGCCGGCTCCCCTGCGGCAGCACACCGACGCGCCGCCCAGGCGTGTGCTCACGCAGGGGACGTCGGGGTCGCGCGACGGCGTGAGGCTGGCCGCGGACGATCAGCGGCTCTCGGAGACCGCGGCCACGCCGGACCACGCGCAGGCAGCGGGGCCGGCGCCGCAGTCCGCGCGCGACCGGTCTCAGGGGCGGCGGGTGCGGCCGGCGGCCTCGAGCAGGTCGTCCCAGTCCTCGATCTTCACGCGACCGCGGCCCGCGGACGAGCCGTGCCCCGCCTCGCGGTCGAGCACCGCCTGCCACCCGGCCAGGTCGACCCACGACAGCCCACGCGACTCCAGCAGCGGCCCGACGCCACCGGGGTCGTCCTCCCGGGCCGCCAGCAGCGCGGGGGCGTCCGCGCGCAGCGAGTCGACCGCCTCCTCGGCGTCCTTGCGGTTGGTGCCGAGGATGCCGACCGGGCCGCGCTTGATCCAGCCGACGACGTACTCGCCCGGGGCGGCCACGCCGTCCCGGACGACCCGGCTGTCGACCGTCGGGATGGTGGAGGTGCTGTCGTCGAACGGCACGCCGGGCAGGCCGGCCGACCGGTAGCCGACCGACCGCAGGACCCGCTGCACCGGCAGCTCCCAGGTCTCGCCGGTGCCGACGCCGTCGGGGGAGGTCCGCTCCAGCCGCACCGCCTCGACGCACGAGCTCCCGAGCACCTCGACCGGCCGGGCGCCGAAGTGCAGGTGCAGCCGGCGGGGCGTCTCGGACGGCTCGCGCGCCGCCCACTTGGCCAGCACCTGCAGGTTGCGCTTGGCCACCACCGTCGAGCCCTCGGGGGGCTCGGCCGGCAGCGCCCCGTCGTCGACGACGACGCCGACCCCGGACAGCTCGCCGAGCTCGCGCAGCTCCTTGGTCGTCCACTTGGCGTGCTGCGGGCCGCGCCGCCCGAGCACGTGCACGTCCGTGACGGTGCTCGCGTGCAGCGCCGTCAGCACCGCGTGCGGCACGTCGGTGGGCGACAGCTCGGCCGGGTCCTTGAGCAGGATCCGGGCGACGTCGACGGCGACGTTGCCCACGCCCACGACCGCGACCGACGGCGCGCCGAGGACAGGTCGTGCGGGCGAGACTCCGGGTGGCCGTTGTACCAGTTGACGAAGGACGTGGCCGACACGCTGCCGGGCAGCTCCTCGCCCGGGATGCCGATGCTCCGGTCGTCGCTGGCACCGAGGGCGTAGACCACCGCGTCGTAGCGGTCCCGCAGGTCCTCGACCGTGACGTCGCGCCCCACGGCGACGTGGGCGTAGAGCGACACCTGCGGCCGCTCGAGCACCTCCATCAGCGTGTCGCCGGCCGACTTGATGTTCAGGTGGTCCGGCGCGACGCCGTAGCGGAGCAGCCCGAACGGGACGGGCAGCCGCTCGATGACGTCGACGAGGACGCTGCCGTCGCCGTCGAAGGTGAGGAAGTCGGCGGCGTAGAGGCCGGCGGGGCCGGCGCCCACGACAGCGACGCGGAGCGGGCGGCTCACTTCGGCGAGAACCGCATCCCGGCGTCCAGGCGCAGGCACTGGCCGTTCAGCATCGGGTTCTCGACGATCGCGGCGGCGAGCTTGGCGTACTCGCTGGGCCGGCCCATGCGCACCGGGAAGGCGTTGCCGGCCACCAGCGGCTGGATCCGCTCCTGCGGCACCTTGGCGATGATGCCGGTGTCGAACAGGCTGGGGGCGATGGCGAGCGCGCGGATGCCGAGCGCGCCGAGGTCACGGGCCATGGTCAGCATCATGCCCGCGATGGCCGCCTTGGCGGCGCTGTAGGCGACCTGGCCGATCTGCCCCTCGAACGCCGCGATCGAGGAGGTGTTGATGAGCACGCCGCGCTCCTCGTCCTCCGGCTCGTTCTTGGCCATGTGCGCGGCCGACAGCCGGCAGATGTTGAAGGTCGCGACGACGTTGAGGTCGATCGTCTTGCGGAAGATGTCGAGGCTGTGCGGCCCCTCCTTGGACAGGGTGCGCCCGCCCGGGAAGCCGCCACCGGCCGTGGTGACGGTGACGTGCAGCCCGCCGAGGGCGTCGACCGCGGCCTGCAGCGCCTGCTCGGTCAGCTCGAAGTCGGTGACCTCGACCGGGAAGAACCAGCCGTCCAGGCTCTTGGCGACGGCGGCGCCGTCCGAGCCCTCCCGGTCGAGCACCGCGACCTGCGCGCCGCGGCTGTGCAGCAGCTCGGCGGTGGCCCGGCCCATGCCGGACGCTCCGCCCACGACGATGACCTTCTTGCCCTGGATCTCCACGCGTTCTCCTCGTTCTCGTCGGGTTCAGAGGTCGTCGACGAGCGCGCGCAGGCGGCGCACGTCGGCGACGGGGTCGGGACCGACCGGGTCGACCTGCAGCACCGTCACGCCGGCGTCGGCGTAGGCGCGCAGCCGGTCGCGGACGTAGCCCTCGGGCCCGATCAGCGACGAGCCCTCGAGCAGCTCGGCCGGCACGGCGGCCTCGGCCTCGGCCTTCTTGCCGTCGAGGTACAGGTCCTGGATCAGCGCGGCCTCGCGCTCGAACCCGTAGCGCTGCACGACGGTGTTGTAGAAGTTCTTGCCGCGCGCGCCCATGCCGCCGACGTACAGCGCGAGGCCCGGCCGGGCGCGGTCGCGCAGGGCCGTCACGTCCTCGCCGATGGCGAGCGGCCCGCCCGCGCAGACCTGCAGCGGGCCGAGCGCGGGGTCGCGTCGGGCGAGGCCGCGGGACAGGGCGGCACCCCAGACGGAGGAGGAGCGCTCCGGGACGAACAGGAAGGTGATCCAGCCCTCGGCCACCTCGGCGGTGAGCTCGACGTTCTGCTCCCCGAGCGCCGCGAGGAAGACCGGGATGCGGTCGCGCACCGGGTGCGTGATCATCTTCAGCGGCTTGCCGAGCCCGCCGGGTCGCGGCACCTCGTAGTGCTTCCCGGAGAACTGCACGCGCTCCCGGCGCCACACCTGGCGGCAGATCTCGACGACCTCGCGGGTGCGTCCGAGCGGTGCGTCGTACGGCAGGCCGTGGAAGCCCTCGATGACCTGCGGGCCGCTGGCGCCGAGACCGAGGGTGAAGCGGCCGCCGGACATCAGGTCGAGCCCGGCCGCGGTCATGGCGGTGAGGGTCGGGGTGCGGGTGTAGATCGGCAGGATCTGCGACATCAGCTCGACCCGGGAGGTCCGGCCGGCCAGGAAGCCGAGCAGGCTGACCCCGTCGACGCCGTAGGCCTCGGCCACCCCGATGACGTCGATGCCGGCGTCCTCGAGCGCGATCGCCCGTTCCAGCGCGGCGACCGGACCGGCGCTCTGGTTCACGAACGCGGACAGCTTCACGCGTCACCCCGGGCCACCGGAGGAGTCAATCATCTGACTGTATGCGCTGCTAACGTCCGCCCCGACCGGGGTGATCACCCCACTGACAAAGGAGTTCCCGTGACGGACGAGGTCCTCGTCGAGCAGCGCGACGGCGTGCAGGTCATCACCATCAACCGGCCCGAGGCGAAGAACGCCCTGAACAAGAACGTCGCCGAGGCGGTCGCGGCAGCGGTCGACGAGCTCGACGGCTCCGACACGCTGCGGGTCGGCGTCCTGACCGGCGCGGGCGGCACGTTCTCGGCCGGCATGGACCTCAAGGCGTTCCTGCGCGGGGAGAGCCCGTCGATCGAGGGCCGCGGCCTGTGCGGCATCAGCCAGCGGCCGCCGAAGAAGCCGATCATCGGCGCGGTCGAGGGCTGGGCGCTGGCCGGCGGGTTCGAGCTGCTGCTCGCCTGCGACCTCGTCGTCGCCGCCGAGACCGCGAAGTTCGGCGTGCCGGAGGTGAAGCGCTCCCTGGTCGCGGCCGGCGGTGCGGCGCTGCTGCTGCCCGGTCGCATGCCGTACGCCGTCGCGCTCGAGCTGCTGCTCACCGGTGACCCGCTGACCGCGCCGCGGGCGTACGAGGTCGGCCTGGTCAACAAGGTCGTGCCCGAGGGGCAGGCCCTCGAGGGGGCCCTCGCGCTGGCCGCCGTCATCGCGCAGAACGGCCCGCTCGCCGTGGCGGCCACCAAGGCCGTCGCCCGCGGCAGCGTGGACTGGACCTTCGACGAGGGCTGGGCCAAGCAGGGCGAGATCATCGCGCCGGTCTTCAGCAGCGAGGACGCCCGCGAGGGCGCCACCGCGTTCGCCGAGAAGCGCAAGCCGGAGTGGAAGGGCCGCTAGGCGGCTCCCGGGTGCCACGGGACCGGGCGGTCGCACGTAGTCTGCGTCGCACCGGGCGGCCCCGTGGCGCCCTCACGCAAGCCTGAGGAGCTCTCTGCCATGCCGTACGTGATCACCGAGGCCTGCGTCGACGTGATGGACAAGTCCTGCGTCAAGGAGTGCCCGGTCGACTGCATCTACGAGGGCAAGCGCCAGCTCTACATCCACCCCGCGGAGTGCATCGACTGCGGCGCGTGCGAGGCGGTCTGTCCCGAGGAGGCCATCTACTACGAGGAGGACATGCCGCCCGAGCTGGCCTCCCAGGCGCAGCGGCAGGTCGACGTCTTCGAGCCCCTCGGTGTCCTCAAGGGCGCGCGCAAGCACGGGCCGCTCGGCTTCGACCACCCTGACGTCGCAGCGCTGCCGCCGAAGGCCGAGGACTGAGCGGGATGAGCCTCGGCATCCCTGCTGCCGACCTCAGCGACAGCGAGCTGGAGCGCGAGCTCGCCGTCACCCACGAGCGGCGGCACGAGACCTTCCTGCGGGGCACCGCCCACGCGCTGTCGACGCACACCCGCCGCATGTTCGAGCTGGAGCTGGAGTACCTCGCCCGCTTCCCCGACCGCGTGAGCGACGACGCGGAGAAGCTCTCCGGCGAGCACTAGACCCGGTCCAGCCGGGCAGGACACCGACCACCCCCGACGCGAGGAGCAGCCATGAGCGAGACGCCCGGCAACGAGCAGGTCGACCCGAAGGCCGCCGAGGAGCTCACCGGCTCGGCCTCGGTCCTGTCGGACGGCGAGACCCCCGAGGACGTCGGCGAGGACGCCGAGAGCTAGCGCGCCGAGCGCAGCAGCGCCTCCTGGGCGACGGACGCGAGCAGCGTCCCGTCCGGGGCGTGCACGGTGCCGAAGGCCAGGCCGCGGGCAGCCTGCACGGCGACGGCCCGCAGGTCGAGCAGGAGCCAGCCGCCGGAGGAGTGCAGGCGGTGGAGCCAGACCGTGTGGTCCAGGCTCGCGTGCATGCCGACCCGCCCCTGCGACTGCACCGCCCTCCGGACGGCGGGCAGCGGCGCGAGGTCGGACACGTAGACGACGGCGCAGGCGTGCACCACCGGGTCGTCCGGCAGCGGCGTGCGCGAGCGCGCCCACATGCGCCGGGTCGACCACAGCTGCGAGCCCTGCGGCGGCTCCTGGTCCCACGGCAGCTCGTGCACCTCGAGCGGCGAGAACGCGCTGCTGCTGGCCCCGCGCGGCCGCACCGGCCCCTCCGGCGGCGTCAGCCCGGCCGACGGGACGGCGTGGTCCAGGCCCTCCTCGACCTCCTGGAACGACACGGTGGCGATGAGGATCGCCTCGCCGGCCTGCTCGGCGACGACCCGCCGGGTGCTGAACGAGCCGCCCTCGCGGGTGCGCTCCACCTTCAGCAGCACCGGGTGCTCCAGCGAGCCGGGCCGCAGGAAGTGCGTGTGCACCGAGTGCGGCGGCCGCGAGGACTTCACCGTGGCGGCCGCGGCCTTGAGCGCCTGGGCGGCCAGGTGCCCGCCGTAGAGGCGGTCGGGCGCCCCCGAGATCCCCGGGTGCATCGCCGGCGCGAAGACGTCGTCGTCCTGCGGCAGGACGTCGAACAGCTCGCCCAGACCGGGACCGGGGGTCGGCGTCATGCGGCAGGGCTCCTCAGCCTCGAATCGGTGAACCAGGTGAACGCTAGGGTCCCTGCGCACCACGCTGCGAAGGGGACCCACCAGATGGCCGAGGCACGAGTGCAGCCCGCCGTGGGCACCGTCGTCCGGGCGCCCAAGACGGCGGAGCTGATCGCCACCCACCTGCGGCGCCAGATCGTGCGCGGCGAGCTCAAGGAGGGCGACACGCTGCCGCCCGAGGTCGGGCTGATGGCGCAGTTCGGCGTCTCCCGCCCGACGCTGCGCGAGGCCTTCCGCATCCTGGAGACCGAGTCGCTCATCACCGTGCGGCGCGGCTCGCGCGGCGGTGCGCAGGTCATGGCGCCGCACCTGTCGGTCGCCGCGCGCTACGTCGGGCTGATCCTGCAGATGCAGGGGACGACCATCGTCGACGTCTACGAGGCGCGGATGGAGCTCGAGCCGTCGTGCGCGCGGATGCTGGCGCAGCGGCGCACCGAGGACGACCTCGCCGCGCTGCGCGCGTCCATCGAGGACTGCCGCGTGGTCTCCGACGCCGAGCAGCCCGACCTCGCGGTGTGGGCGCGCCGCACCTACCGCTTCCACCAGCTGGTCATGGAGGGCTCGGGCAACCGCACCCTCGCCGTGCAGGGCGCCGTGCTCGCCGACATCGTCGCGACCCACCTCGACATCACCGTCGCCCGCACCTTCCGCGAGCCCGGCAGCTCGGACCGGTTCGGCCGCACGCTGCGGTCGTACGCCAAGCTCGTGCGGCTGGTGGAGGCGCAGGACGCGGACGCGGCCGAGCGGCACTGGTACTCGCACATGGAGGTCGCCGCGAAGGCGCTGCTCCGCGACGACCTGAAGAACAAGCCCGTCGTCGACCTGTTCACCTAGGAGCCCCAGTGCGCGTGCACACCGAGGACCGCGGCCGCGTGCTCGTCGTGCGCATGGACCGCACCGACAAGCGCAACGCGATCGACGCGGAGATGACCGCCGGGCTCGATGCCGCGCTCAACCGGCTCGAGGACGACGACGCGCTGTGGTCCGCCGTGCTGACCGGGGGAGAGGCGGTCTTCTGCGCCGGCACCGACCTGATCGCCGGTGCGGGCACGCCGACCGCGCGGGGCGGGCCGTACGGCGTGGTGGCGCGCGCCCGCACCAAGCCGCTGGTCGCCGCGGTCGAAGGGCTGGCGCTCGGGGGTGGCATGGAGCTGGTGCTCGCCTGCGACCTCGTCGTCGCGGGCCGCAGCGCGACGTTCGGGCTGCCGGAGGTGAGCCGGGGCGTGGTCGCGACCTGCGGCGCGCTGTTCCGCGGCCCGCGCGCGCTGCCGCTCAACGTCGCCCGCGAGCTGCTGCTGACGGGCGACCGGCTGACCGCAGACCGGGCCGAGCGGCTCGGCTTCGTCAACCGGCTGGTCGAGGACGGCGCGGCCCTGGAGACCGCGGTGGCCCTGGCCGAGCGGGTCTGCGCCAACGCGCCGGTCTCCGTGCGCGCCACCCTGCACGCGGTCGAGCAGCTGGTCGGCGCCGACGACGACAGCGGCTGGGCGGCGACGACCGCGGCCACCGAGCGGGTCCAGGCGTCGGAGGACCTGCGCGAGGGCATCAGCGCCTTCGCCGAGAAGCGCGTGCCGGTCTGGCAGGGGCGCTGAGCGCCGTCGCTACAGTCCGCACCGTGCACGAGCTCCCCACCGGGTCCCTGACCGAGCTGCTGGAGCTGGAGCGGATCGAGCAGGACCTCTTCCGCGCCGGCTACGTCTTCCCCGACCCCTTCCCCCTGTACGGCGGGCAGGTGCTCGCGCAGGCGCTGCGCGCGGCCGGGATGACCGTGCCGGACGACCGGCAGCCGCACTCGCTGCACGGCTACTTCCTGCGCGCCGGCGACGCCACCAGGCCGACGATCTTCCGGGTGGACCGCGACCGCGACGGGCGGTCCTACTCCGGCCGGCGGGTCGTCGCGGTGCAGAACGGCGAGGTCATCCTCAACATGGTCTGCTCCTTCCACGTCGAGGAGGACGGCCCCGACGTGCAGGTGCAGCAGATGCCCGCGGTCGGGCAGCCCGACGAGCTGCCGCCGATGACGCTGTTCCGGCTGTTCTCGATGGAGGCGCGCGACCCCGGGCAGCCGCACCCCGACGCCCCCTGGCCGACCCGGTCCTGGTCGCGGTGCGTCGAGGCGCTGCCCGACGACCCGCTGCTGCACGCCGTCGTGCTGACCTACCTGTCCGACATCAACAGCGGCCTGTCGCCGCTGTCCACGGCCGACGCCCACTCCAGCTCGAGCCTGGACCACGCCATGTGGTTCCACCGGCCGCTGCAGATGGACGACTGGGTGCTCATGGACCTGGTGCCCGGGACGGTGTCGGGCGGCCGCGGGATGTACACCGGCGCGCTGTACGACCGGGCCGGCCGGCTGGGCGCGACGATCGCCCAGGAGACGCTGTTCCGACGCAGACGCCGGTGAGTTGACGCGCGCGTCAGTAGGGTGACGACCCCGGGGCCCTCGGCCCCCGCCGACAGGAGACCCGCGTGGGGACGTACGAGACGCTCGAGCTGGAGCCGGCCGACGACGGGGTCGCGACCCTCTGGCTCAACCGGCCGGACCGGCTGAACGCCTTCACCGAGCAGATGATGCACGACCTCATCGCCGCCTTCGACGAGACCGACGGGGACGACAGCATCCGCGCGGTCGTCGTCACCGGCCGCGGGCGCGGCTTCTGCGCCGGCGCCGACCTGTCGTCCGGCGGCAAGACCTTCGACTACGACGCCCGTGGCGCCGAGACGGTCGACGGCGTGCACCGCGACGGCGGCGGCCGGGTGACCCTGCGCATCTTCCAGAGCCTCAAGCCGGTCATCGCGGCGGTGAACGGCCCCGCGGTCGGCGTCGGCGCCAGCCTGCAGCTGCCCATGGACGCCCGGCTGGCGTCGACCAGCGCCAAGATCGGCTTCGTCTTCGCCCGCCGCGGCATCGTCCCGGACGCTGCCGCGTCGTGGTTCCTGCCCAAGATCGTCGGCATCCCGACGGCGCTGGAGTGGGCCTGCTCCGGGCGGGTCTTCACCGCCGAGGAGGCGCTGGAGCGCGGCCTGGTGAAGTCGGTCCACGCCCCCGACGAGCTGCTGCCGGCCGCCCGCGAGCTGGCCCTGTCGATGGTGTCGGACTCCGCGCCGGTGTCCGTCGCGCTGACCCGCCAGATGATCTGGCGGATGGCCGGGGCGCCGCACCCGATGGACGCCCACAAGGTCGACAGCCGGGCGATCCAGTCCCGTGGCGCCTCCGACGACGCCCGCGAGGGCGTGACCTCGTTCCTGGAGAAGCGCGCTGCCTCCTACCCGAACAAGGTGTCGACCGACCTGCCGGACCCGTTCTCGGCGACCTGGCCCGACCCCGGCTTCAGCTAGCGACCCCTGCGGCCTCCTGCTCGAGCTCGCGGACCAGCTCCGCGACGAGCAGGAGGTCGTCCGGCGGACCGCCGACCAGCAGCGTCGTCACCATCGACGACGACCACTTCCGCAGCCCCGCCTTGACGTCCTCGCGGGTGCCGACCAGGCCCAGGGCGTCGACCAGCTCCATCGGGACAGCGGCAGCGGCGTCGTCCTTGCGGCCCTCGAGGTAGAGCGCGCGCACCTCGTCGGCGGGCTCCTCGAAGCCCATCCGGCACATCACGTCGTGGTGGAAGTTGGCCGAGCGCGCGCCCATGCCGCCGACGTAGAGCGCCAGCATGCTGCGCAGCGGTGCGGCAGCGGCGTCCCGGTCGTCGCCGAGGCTGACCGGGACGGTCGCGACCACCTCGAAGTCGGCGGCGGTGCGGCGCGCCCCCGGGCGGGCCAGCCCCTCCTCGACCGGCTCGCGGTAGAGGTGCTCGTGGTCGGGCGAGAACAGGAACGGCAGCCAGCCGTCGGCGATCTCCCCGGCCAGCGCGACGTTCTTCGGGCCCTCCGCCGCGAGCAGGACCGGCACGTCGGGCCGCAGCGGGCGCACGTTGGCCTTCAGCGGCTTGCCCAGACCGGTGCCGCCCGGCAGCGGCAGCGGGTAGTGCGGGCCGTCGGAGGTGACCGGCGCGGCGCGCTCCAGCACGTCGCGGACGATGCGGACGTACTCCCGGGTGCGCGCGAGCGGCTGCGCGAACGACTGGCCGTACCAGCCCTCCACGACCTGCGGCCCGGAGACGCCGAGCCCGAGGGCGAAGCGCCCGCCGGAGAGGTGGTCGAGGGTCAGCGCCGCCATCGCGGTCGCGGTCGGCGTACGGGCGGCGACCTGCATGACCGCCGTCCCGAGGCGCAGGCCGGTCGTCTGCGAGCCCCACCAGGCGAGCGGGGCGACCGCGTCGGAGCCGTAGCTCTCGGCCGTCCAGAGCGAGCCGATGCCCGCCGCCTGCAGCCGGGGGAGCGCCTCGAGGACGCCGCCCGGTGGGCGGCCGGCCCAGTAGCCGACGTTCCAGCCGAGCTCCAGCGTCATCGGGTGACGCTCTGCGCGGAGCCCGGTGAACGTGACGCGCAGGTCGCGCTTGAGCACCTTGCCGGTGGCCGTACGGGGGAGCTCGGCGACCACCTCGACCCGGGTCGGGCACTTGAACTTGGCCAGCCGCTCCCGGGTCCAGGCGATCAGCTCGGCCGGGTCGAGCTCCGCATCGGCGCGCGGGACCACGACTGCCACGACCGTCTCGCCCCAGCGCTCGTCCGGGACGCCGATGACGGCGACGTCGGCGACGGCCGGGTGGCGGAACAGCACCTGCTCCACCTCGATCGGGTAGACGTTCTCTCCGCCGGTGATGACCATGTCCTTCTTGCGGTCGACCAGCCGGTAGAAGCCCTCCTCGTCGACCTGCGCCAGGTCGCCGCTGTGGAACCAGCCGCTGCGCCACGCCTCGGCCGTCGCGGCCGGCAGGCCCCAGTAGCCGGTGAACATGCTGGGGCCGCGCATGACGAGCTCACCCACCGTGCCGACCGGCACCTCGTGGTCCTCGTCGTCGACGACCCTGGCCTCCGCGTGCATCAGCGGGCGGCCGACCGCGCCGCGCTTGCGCACGGCGTCCTCGGCGTTGAGCGCCATCGTGTTGGCGCAGGTCTCGGTCATGCCGAAGCCCTCGAGGAACTGCCAGCCCTGGCCCTGCAGGAACTCGATGACGGTCAGCGGGCACGGCGCCCCGCCGGACAGGCAGAAGCGCAGGCGCGACAGGTCGAACGACGTGAAGTCGGGGACCTGGGTGATCGCGTGCCACATCGCCGGGACGAGGAACTGCACGGTGGTGCCCTCGTCGGCCATCGCCTTCAAGGTGCCGCGCGGCTCGAACGCCTCGAGCAGGACGACCTTGCCGCCCAGGTAGAGCAGCGGCAGCGTGTGCACCATCAGGCCGCCGATGTGGAACACCGGCGCGGGGGTCGTGGTCACGTCGTCGCGGGACAGCCCGCCGCCCATCGTGGCCGCGTGGATCGTGTTGGTCTGGATGGTCGCGTGGCTGATCACCGCGCCCTTGGGACGACCGGTCGTGCCGGAGGTGTACATGATCAGCGCCGGGTCCTCGGGACGGACGTCGTCGTCGCGGGGCTCGGGGGAGCCGGTGGCGAGGAAGTCCTCGTACTCCACGCCGCCCGGCAGCGCGCCGCCGATCCCGACGACGTGCCGGACGCGGACCCCCGGGTCGGCGAGCGCGCCCGCCGCCAGGTCGGCGAGCTCGCGGGAGTGGACGAGCACGACGGCGCCGGAGTCGCTGAGGTTGTAGGCGACCTCGGCCGCCGACAGCCGGTAGTTGTTGGGCACCCAGATCGCGCCGAGCTTGGCGGTCGCGAACAGCGTCTCGAGCATCTCGATGCCGTTGAGGGTCAGCACCGAGACGCGGTCGCCCCGGCGGACGCCGGCGGCGTACAGCGCGGAGCAGAGCTGGTCGGCCCGCGCGTTGAGCTCGCCGTAGGTCCGGCGGGCGTCACCCGCCACCAGCGCCACCCGGTCGGTGCTGTTGACGGCGTGCTTGGTCAGCCACCAGCCGATGCCTCGGTCCATGCGTCCACGCTCCCCTCGCCCGACCGGCCGGGCAGACCGCAGTGTGACCCGGACCACCCGTCCTGTCAGGCGAGCGGCAGGCCCGCCAGCGCCGCCCTCACCGGGCCTGCGAGCGCCGCCCTGACGGCGTCGACGCAGCCCTAGGCTGCGGCCATGCGCGTCGGGATCCCCAAAGAGGTCAAGGACAACGAGTACCGCGTCGCGATCACGCCGTCGGGGGTGCACGAGCTGGTCGCGCACGGCCACGAGGTCGCCGTGCAGCAGGACGCCGGCACCGGGTCCTCGATCCCGGACGAGGAGTTCGTCCGCGCCGGGGCGACCATCGTGGGTGCTGCGGACGACGTCTGGGCCGGCGCCGACCTGGTGCTCAAGGTCAAGGAGCCGGTCGCGGAGGAGTACCACCGCCTGCGCTCCGGCCAGGTCCTGTTCACCTACCTCCACCTCGCCGCCTCCCGCGCCTGCACCGACGCGCTGCTCGCCTCGGGCACCACCGCCGTGGCGTACGAGACCGTGCAGCTGCCCGACCGCTCGCTGCCCCTGCTGGCCCCCATGTCCGAGGTGGCCGGCCGGATGGCGCCGCAGGTCGGCGCCCACTGCCTGGAGCGCGGCGCAGGCGGCCGCGGCGTGCTGATGGGCGGTGTGTCCGGCGTCTACGCCGCCAAGGTCGTCGTCCTCGGCGCGGGCGTGAGCGGCATGAACGCCGCGGCCATCGCCCTCGGCATGCAGGCCGAGGTGCTGCTGCTCGACAAGAACGTGCAGCAGCTGCGCGACGCGGACCGGATCTACCAGGGCCACCTGCAGACCGTCGCCTCCAACACGTACGAGATCGAGCGCGCCGTCCTCGACGCCGACCTGGTCATCGGGGCCGTGCTGGTCCCGGGCGCCAAGGCCCCGACCCTGGTCACCGACGAGCTGGTGTCGCGGATGAAGCCCGGCGCGGTGCTCGTCGACATCTCCGTCGACCAGGGCGGCTGCTTCGAGTCGACCCGCCCGACCACCCACTCCGACCCGACCTTCGAGGTCGAGGGCTGCCTGTTCTACTGCGTGGCCAACATGCCCGGCGCGGTGCCGCACACCTCGACCTACGCGCTGACCAACGTGACGCTGCCGTACGTCCTCGAGATCGCCGACCACGGACTGGCCGCCGCCGCGCAGCGCGACCACGGCGCTCGGTCTCGGGGTCAACGTGGTCGCCGGGCAGCTGGTCAGCGCGCCGGTGGCGGAGGCCCACGGGCTGCCGTCGGTGCCGCTCGCCGAGGTGCTCGTCTGAGCGCGGTCGCCAGCCCGCCGGCCGCGGGGCAGGTCGTCGACGCCTACCTCGACCACCTGGCGGTCGAGCGCGGCCTGGCGGCCAACACGCTGCTGTCCTACCGCCGGGACCTGCGTCGCTACGTCCAGGCGCTGGCCGGCCTCGGGGTCTCCCGACTGGACGAGGTGCAGGAGCGGCACGTCACCGACTTCCTCGCCCTGCTGCGCCGCGGCGACGACGCCCACCCGCCGCTGTCCGCGACCTCCGCCGGCCGGGCCGTCGTGGCCGTCCGCGGGATGCACCGCTTCGCGCACCGCGAGGGGCTGACCGCCGGCGACCCGTCGCGCGACGTGAAGCCGCCGGTGCCGGCGCGGCGGCTGCCCCGGGCGATCACGGTGGAGGAGGTGGAGCGGCTGCTCGCCGCCGCCGGGGGCGCCGACCAGCCGGCCCTCGCCCTGCGCGACGTCGCCCTGCTCGAGCTCCTCTACTCCACCGGCGCCCGCATCTCCGAGGCCGTCGGGCTCGACGTCGACGACCTGCAGCGCGGCACCGGTCTGCTCAAGCTGGACGGCAAGGGCGGCAAGCAGCGGGTCGTGCCGGTCGGGTCGTACGCCCAGGCCGCCGTCGACGCCTACCTGGTCCGCGGGCGCCCGGAGCTGGCCGCGCGCGGGCGCGGCACCCCGGCCCTGCTGCTCAACGCCCGCGGCGGCCGGCTGTCGCGGCAGAGCGCCTGGTCGGTCCTGCGGGCGGCGGCGACCCGGGCCGGGCTCACGGTCGAGGTCAGCCCGCACACGCTGCGGCACTCGTTCGCGACCCACCTGCTCGACGGCGGCGCCGACGTCCGGGTCGTCCAGGAGCTGCTCGGCCACGCCTCGGTGACGACCACCCAGGTCTACACGCTGGTCACCGTGGACCGGCTGCGGGAGGTCTACGCGACCGCCCACCCCCGGGCCCGCGGCTGATCGACTCTTTGTCCCGAGGGGTCACCCCCGCGTAGGGTCCCGGGCTGGTCGTCGGTCCGGCGCTCCGCCGACAGGGAGGCACACAGACTCGTGAGCATGTCGACAAAGCGGGTCGCCGCACCCGCCGCTGCCCCGCTGCGCCGCCCCCCGGGCGCCCCCCGTCCGCCCGCGCCCGAGCTCGACCTCGCGCCCGAGGAGCTCGGCCCGACGGGCCGGCCGCGTCCCGTGCTGGCCGAGCCCGCACCGCTCGAGGAGCACGGCCCGGCTCGCATCCTGGCGATGTGCAACCAGAAGGGCGGCGTCGGCAAGACGACCAGCACGATCAACCTCGGCGCCGCGCTCGCCGAGTACGGCCGCCGCGTGCTGCTGGTCGACCTCGACCCGCAGGGCGCCCTCGCCGTCGGGCTCGGCGTCAACCCGCTGAGCCTGGACCGCACCGTCTACAACCTGCTGATGGAGCGCGACGTCACCGTCGACGACGTCGTGCTCGAGACGTCGGTGCCCGGGATGGACCTGCTGCCGAGCAACATCGACCTGTCGGCCGCCGAGGTGCAGCTCATCAACGAGGTGGGCCGCGAGCAGACGCTGCAGCGCGCGCTCGCGCCCGTGCTCGACGACTACGACGTCGTCCTCGTCGACTGCCAGCCCTCGCTCGGCCTGCTGACGGTCAACGCGCTGACCGCCGCCCACGGCGTGATCATCCCGCTCGAGTGCGAGTTCTTCGCGCTGCGCGGCGTCGCGCTGCTCATCCAGACCATCGAGAAGGTCAAGGAGCGGCTGAACCCGGGCCTCGAGGTCGAGGGCATCCTGGCGACGATGTACGACGCGCGCACCCTGCACGGCCGCGAGGTGCTGTCGCGCGTGGTCGAGGCCTTCGGCGACCGCGTGTTCCACACCGTCATCAACCGCACGGTGCGCTTCCCCGAGACCACGGTCGCCGGCGAGCCGATCACGTCGTACGCCCCGACCTCCGTCGGCGCGCAGGCCTACCGGGACCTGGCCAAGGAAGTGCTCGCCCGGTGACGTCCCCCGCCGGCCGCTGAGGTGCTGTACGCGCTCAGCGACCCGTTCTCCCTGCTCGTCCTCGTGGTCGCGTTCCTCGTCGCCACGACGCTGTCCGGGCTGGTCTCCTCCTGGGCGGCTGCCCGCGCGGGCGACCGCACGGTCCGCGACGAGGGCCGCCTGCGGCCCGACCCGCGCCGCCACGTCGACCCGTTCGGCGCGGTCGCCGCGCTGCTGACCGGCGTCGGCTGGGCCCGCCCGGTGGCGGTGCCCTACCGCGCGTCGACCGGCCTGGCGCTGCGCATCACGCTGCTCGGACCGCTGCTGTGCCTCGTGGTCGCCGCGGCGAGCCTGGTCGGCTTCGGGCTGACGTACGGCCCCGTCGTCGGCGTGGACACCGAGCTGCTGAAGAACGGCATCCCGTCGGGTGCCGGCCTGTCGTACGGCGAGCGCGCCCTGCTGCTGTTCGGGCTCGTCCACCTGTTCGTCGGGCTGGTGTCGCTCGTCCCGCTGCCCCCGCTCGACGGCGGCCGGCTGCTGTTCTCGCGGTCGCCGCGCACCCAGGGCTGGCAGAAGGCCGAGCTCTACCTGGTCGAGAAGAACCTCGGGCTGCTGGCCGTGCTGGTGCTGCTGGTCCTGCCGCTCGGCGGGGCCCGGCCGCTCCTGCTGGACGTGCTGACCGCGGTGGGCCGACCGCTCGTCGAGCTGCTGACCGGCGCGTGACCGCACCCGCGCCCTTCCAGGTGCACCTCGAGGTCTTCGAGGGGCCCTTCGACCTGCTGCTGCAGCTCATCGGCAAGCACCAGCTCGACGTCACCGAGGTGGCGCTGTCGCGGGTGACCGACGACTTCATCGCCCACATCCGGGCGGCCGGCAGCGGCTGGGACCTCGGCCAGGCGACCGAGTTCCTCGTCGTCGCGGCGACGCTGCTCGACCTCAAGGCGGCCCGGCTGCTGCCCGGCACGGAGGTCGAGGACGAGGAGGACCTCGCGCTGCTCGAGGCGCGCGACCTGCTCTTCGCCCGGCTGCTGCAGTACCGCGCCTACAAGCAGGCCGCGGCCCACCTGCAGGACCGGCTGGCCGCCGAGTCGCAGCGCTGGCCGCGGTCGGCGTCGATGGAGCCGCGGTTCGCCGGGCTGCTGCCCGAGGTGCTGCTCGGCCTCGGGCCGCAGGAGTTCGCCGCCCTGGCCGCCCGGGTCCTCGCGCCCCGCGTCGAGCCCAGCGTCGCGGTCGACCACGTGCACGGCGGCGCCGTCAGCGTGCGGGAGCAGACCGCGCTGCTGCAGGCACGGCTGCGCCGCTCCGGCGGCGGGTCCTTCCGGGCCCTGACCGCCGACTGCAACGGCACGCTCGAGGTGGTCGCCCGGTTCCTCGGCCTGCTCGAGCTCTACCGCGAGGGGCTCGTCGCGTTCGAGCAGGCGCAGGCACTCGGGGAGCTGCACGTGCGCTGGACCGGGCCGACCGGCGAGGACGAGGTCGCCGAGGTCGGCGGCGACTGGGACGCGGAGGCGCTGTCGTGACCGAGACGCCCCTGAGGTCCGTCCTGGAGGCGCTGCTGCTCGTCACCGACGAGCCGGTCGCGCCGGTCCTGCTGGCGCAGGTCGCCGACTCGACCTCCGAGGAGGTCCTCGCGGCGCTGCGCGAGCTGGCCGCCGAGTACGACGCGCAGGGCCGGGGCTTCGACCTGCGCGAGGTCGCCGGCGGCTGGCGGTTCTACACCCGGGCCGAGCTCGCGCCGTACGTCGAGAGGTACGTCGTCGACGGCCAGCAGGCCAAGCTGACGCAGGCGGCGCTGGAGACGTTGGCGGTCGTGGCATACCGGCAGCCCGTCACGCGTTCTCGCATCAGCGCGGTGCGCGGCGTCAACGTCGACGGCGTGGTCCGTACGCTGCTGGCGCGCGGGCTGATCGTCGAGGCCGGCACCGACCCCGACGGCGGGGCCACCCGCTACCGCACCACTGCGCTGCTCCTGGAGCGCCTGGGGCTGCGGTCGCTGGACGAGCTGCCGTCGCTCGCGCCGTTCCTCCCCGAGCTCGACGAGCTCGAGGACCCCCAGACATGAAGGTGCTCCGTGCTGACTGACCCAGAGGGCATCCGCCTGCAGAAGGTGCTCGCCAACGCCGGCCTCGGCTCCCGCCGCGCCTGCGAGGTGCTCATCGAGCAGGGCCGCGTGTCCGTCGACGGCGAGGTGGTCAAGGAGCAGGGCAAGCGCGTCGACCCCGAGACCGCCGTCATCCACGTCGACGGCATGCGCGTGCAGACCGCTGCCGGCCACACCTACCTCGCGCTCAACAAGCCGGTCGGGATGCTGTCGGCGATGTCGGACTCCGACGGCCGGCTCAACGTCGGCGACCTCGTGGAGGGGCGCAGGGACCGGCTGTTCCACGTCGGGCGCCTCGACGCCGACACCGAGGGCCTGCTGCTGCTGATGAACGACGGTGAGCTGGCCCACCGGCTCACGCACCCGTCGTACGAGGTGACCAAGACCTACCTGGCCGAGGTGATCGGGCCGGTCGCCCGTGACCTCGGCAAGCGCCTGCGCGCCGGCATCGACCTCGAGGACGGGATGGCCCGGGCCGACTCGTTCAAGCTGGTCAGCTCGCACGCCAACCGGGTGCTCATCGAGCTGGTCCTCCACGAGGGCCGCAAGAACATCGTCCGGCGCATGCTCGAGGAGGTCGGCCACCCGGTGCAGCAGCTCGTGCGCACGGCGATCGGCCCGGTCCAGCTCGGCTCGCAGCGCACCGGCAAGCTCCGGCCGCTCACCCGCGACGAGATCGGCGCGCTCTACAAGGCCGTCGGGCTCTGACGGCTGCTGGCTAGGGTTGGGCCATGTCGGTACGGGCGGTGCGCGGGGCGATCCAGGTCGACGAGGACGACCGCGACCAGGTGCTCGAGGCGACGACCGAGCTGCTCACGGCGGTCCTCGAGCGCAACCGGATCTCGCCCGACGACCTCATCAGCGTGGTGTTCACGGCGACCCCCGACCTGACGTCGGAGTTCCCCGCCTACGCCGCGCGGCAGATGGGCATCACCGACGTGCCGCTGCTGTGCGCGCGCGAGCTCGACGTCCCGCACGCCATGCCCCGCGTGCTGCGGCTGCTGGCCCACGTCGAGACCGACCTGCCGCGCAGCGAGCTGCGGCACGTCTACCTGCGTGGCGCCGCGGCCCTCAGGACAGACCTGCCGACGTGACCGCTGACCTGCTCGTCCTGGGCAGCGGACTGATCGGCACCAGCGTCGCGCTCGCCCTGCGGGGCAGCCGCGACGTCGTGCTGGCCGACGCCTCGCCGGACGTGCTGGCGGAGGCGGTCGCCCGCGGCGCCGGTCGCGCGTGGGACGGCGAGGAGCCGGCGGCGCTGGCGCTGGTCTGCGTGCCCCCGCGCGCCGTGGCGCCGGCCGTCGCCGGGCTGCTGGGCCTCGCCACGACGGTCAGCCACGTGGCCAGCGTGCAGGCCGACGTGCAGCGGTCCCTGGAGGGCCTGGCGGCCGACCTCAGCAGCGTCTGCGGTGGGCACCCGATGTCCGGCCGCGAGGTCACCGGGCCGGCCGGTGCCCGCGCCGACCTGTTCCAGGGGCGGGCCTGGCTCGTCTGCCCGTCCGCGACGACGTCGCAGCGCGCGGTCGACGACGTCGTCGCGCTCGCCCGCTCGGTCGGCGCCGACCCGGTCCTCACCGGCCCTGCGGAGCACGACGCGCGGGTGGCCCTGGTGAGCCACCTGCCCCAGGTCGCGGCCTCAGCCGTCGCCGCCCGCCTGGTCGGCGCCGGCCCGGACGTCGTCGGGCTGGCCGGTCCCGGGCTGCTCGACACCACCCGCATCGCCGGCAGCCCGGTCGCGCTCTGGGCCGAGCTGCTGCAGCTCAACGCCGGGCAGGTCGCCCCGCTCGTCCGCGCCCTCGCCGCCGACCTGGTGCAGGTCGCCGACGCGCTGGACGTCCTCGGCGCCGGCGGGTCGGGGGAGGCCCTCGACACGGTGGCCGGCCTGATCGCCCGCGGCAACGCCGGGCGCGCGCTGCTGCCGGTCAAGCGCGGCCAGCGCGACCGCGACTTCGCCACCGTGGTGGCCGACGTGCCGGACCGGCCCGGCCAGATCGCCGGCCTGCTGGTCGCCGCCGCCGAGGCCGGCATCAACGTCGAGGACGTCCGGGTCGACCACCTGCCGGGGCAGCCGCGCGGCGCCATCACGCTCATGGTCGGTGAGGCCCAGCGCGACCGGCTGGCGCAGGTGCTCGAGCAGGCCAGGTTCGTCGTGGTCGGCCGCCACTAGTCTGTGACCTTGCCGTCGTACCCCTCGAGGAGCTCAGCCGTGCCCAGCCCGTCCGCTCCCGTCGCCGTGATCGCCCTCGACGGCCCGGCCGGGTCGGGCAAGAGCACGGTCGCGAAGGCCGTCGCGCGCGTGCTGGGCTGGCGCTACGTCGACACCGGCGCGACCTACCGCGCCGCGACGCTCGCGGTGCTGCGCGCCGGCGTCGACCCCGGGGACGCCGCGGCCGTCGAGCGGGCCGTGGTCGCCGCGGACATCCGGCTCGGCACCGACCCCGACGCCCCGGCCGTGGTGCTGGACGGCGACGACGTCTCGGCCGACGTGCGCGGGCCGGAGGTGACCGCTGCGGTCAGCGCCGTGGCCGCCGTCCCGGCGGTGCGCGAGCTGATGGTCGCCCTCCAGCGCGAGGTCATCGGCACCGACGGCGCGGTCGCCGAGGGTCGCGACGTCGGCACCACGGTGACGCCCGGCGCCGCGGTCAAGGTCTACCTCGACGCCTCGCCCGAGGTGCGCGCCGCCCGCCGCGCCGGCGACAGCCACGCCGGGGTGGCCGCCGGCAGCGGTGACCTGGTCGCCACGGTCGCCGCCGACCTGGCCCGCCGCGACGCGTACGACAGCAGCAGGACGACCAGCCCGCTGCAGGCGGCCGGCGACGCCGTGCAGCTCGACTCGAGCGGCCTCGGCATCGAGCAGGTCGTCGCTCAGGTGCTCCAGCTCGCGTCGGCCGCCGGTCTGCCGGTCCGGTGACCGTCCGTCGCCGCGCGACGGGTCGCCGCAAGGCCTGGCTGGTCGCGGCCTGCCGCGTCGTGGGACAGGGTGTCGCGCACGTCGTCTTCCGCCTCGAGGTCCAGGGCGCCCAGCACGTCCCGCGTACGGGGCCGGTGCTGCTGGCCGGCAACCACTCCGGCTTCGTCGACGGCCCGCTGGTGTTCCTGGTGACCCCGCGCCCGGTCTCGCTGCTGGCCAAGGCGGAGATCTTCGCCGGGGCCGGCGCCCGGCTCTTCGGCTGGCTCGGTCTGGTCCCGGTGCACCGCGGCGTCGCCGACCGCGACGCGCTCAAGCAGGGCCTGGCGATCCTCGGTGGAGGCGGTGCCCTCGGCGTCTTCCCGGAGGGCCGTCGCAGCAGCGGAACCTTCGAGGAGATGACCGACGGCGTCGCCTACCTGGCGCTGCGCAGCGGCGCCTCGGTCGTCCCGATCGCGGTGGTCGGCACCGCCCAGGCCTGGCCCAAGGGCTCCCCGTTCCCCCGGCTGCGCAGCCCGGTGACCGTGGTCTACGGACCGCCGGTCGCGCTGCGCGTCGAGGGCGACCCCCGCTCGCGACGTACCGTTCGTACTGCCGCAGAACAGCTGCGGCTGGCCCTGGTGGAGCACCTCGCCGCTGCCGGGGCAGAGAAGAGGACAGCATGACCACGCCCCACGACGACCTGTCGACGCCTGAGGCGCCGCAGCCGGTGCTCGCCGTCGTCGGCCGACCCAACGTCGGCAAGTCCACGCTCGTCAACCGCCTGCTCGGCCGCCGCGAGGCCGTCGTGGAGGACGTCCCCGGCGTCACCCGCGACCGCGTCGCCTACGACGCGCAGTGGCGCGGCCGACGCTTCACCGTCGTCGACACCGGCGGCTGGGACCCGGGGGCGCAGGGGCTCGCCGCCTCCGTCTCCGCCCAGGCCGAGGTGGCCATCGCCGCGGCCGACGCGGTGCTGTTCGTCATCGACACCACGGTCGGCGCCACCGACGCCGACGAGGCCGTCGTCCGCGTGCTGCGCCGTTCGAAGAAGCCGGTCGTGCTGGCCGCCAACAAGGTCGACGACGACCGCGGCGAGGCCGACGCCGCCGCGCTGTGGTCGCTGGGCCTGGGCGAGCCGTACTCCGTCAGCGCCCTGCACGGCCGGGGGAGCGGTGACCTGCTCGACGCCGTCCTCGACGTGCTGCCCGAGACGCCGGCCGAGCGCTTCGACGAGGAGGCCGGCCCCCGTCGCGTCGCCCTCGTCGGCCGCCCCAACGTCGGCAAGTCCTCGCTGCTCAACCGGCTCGTGGGCGAGGAGCGCGTCCTGGTCGACGCCGTGGCCGGCACCACCCGCGACCCGGTCGACAGCATGGTCGAGATCGGCGGGGAGACCTGGCGCTTCATCGACACCGCCGGCCTGCGCCGCCGGGTGTCGCACGCGTCGGGGGCGGAGTACTACTCCTCGCTGCGGACGCAGGCGGCGCTCGACGCGGCCGAGGTGGCCGTCGTGCTGCTCGACGCCAGCGAGACGATCAGCGAGCAGGACCAGCGCATCATCGGGATGGTCGTCGAGTCGGGGCGCGCCCTCGTCATCGCCTTCAACAAGTGGGACCTCGTCGACGAGGACCGCCGGCCGGTCCTCGCCAAGGAGATCGAGCGCGAGCTCGCCCGCGTCCAGTGGGCCCCGCGCCTGAACGTCTCGGCCATGACCGGCCGCGCGGTCGAGAAGCTGGCGCCGGCCCTGCGCACCTCCATCCAGGGCTGGGAGACGCGCATCCCCACCGCCCGGCTCAACGCCTGGATCAGCGACCTGGTCGCCGAGACGCCGCCGCCTGTCCGCAGCGGCAAGCAGCCCAAGATCCTGTTCGCCACCCAGGCCGGCACCCGACCTCCCCGGTTCGTGCTCTTCACCAGCGGCTTCCTCGAGGCCGGCTACCGCCGCTTCATCGAGCGCAAGCTGCGCGAGGACTTCGGCTTCGCCGGCACGCCCATCGAGGTCAACGTCCGGGTCCGCGAGAAGGGCAAGCGGGGCGGCTGACCCCCCGCCGCTGCCGGACTCCGCTAGTCTGGCGCGGCACCACGGGCTGTGGCGCAGCTTGGTAGCGCACTTGACTGGGGGTCAAGGGGTCGCAGGTTCAAATCCTGTCAGCCCGACAGCAGAGCCGCAGGTCACAGGCCTGCGGTGGCGGTTCATCACCTGCAACAGCAGGAGGTTGTGCACAGACCGCGCACGGACGGCGATCTGGAGCCGTGACCTCGGCACGCTGGGCACCGACGACGACCGTCGGAGGTCCGCCCTGCGAGGTTCGGTCTTCAAGCGCTGCTCCTGCCCGGTCCGCCGCGACGCCCCCGGCCGGGTCCTGGCCTGCTCCCAGCGGCACGGCTCGTGGACGTTCCTTGTCGACGTTCCCGCGGCGGCGGGTATCCAGGCGCACCGGCAGGTCAGCCGGGGCGGCTACCCGACCAAGACCGCCGCCGAGCAGGTGCTGGAGCAGCGTTCCGGCGTGTCGTACGTCCGCCTCGACGTTCAGCCGGACCCGCCTCCGGTCGTAGGTCTGATGCCGGTCAGGCCCGATGACGAGCCCGCAGCGGCAGCCACACGGCGAGCGCCATCAGGGACATGGCCAGGGGGAAGTGCAGTGCGGTCAGGCCAGGGTGGTTGCCGACCTCGCCACCGACGTACGCCTCGGCGACCAGTGCCAGCGTGAACACGGCTGAGCCGGCTACCAGGTCGGGGCGGTGCCGGCGCAGCACCACGACGGCGAGCAGGGTCGCCAGCGGCTGCGAGCGCGATCGTCAGCTCGCCGTCGAGGGCGTGCACCCGGACCCAGCGCTGCTCGTAGTCCTGGCCCTCGTGCACGAACAGGCCGGCCCACAGCGCCTGCAGGAGGACGCCCAGGGAGGCCAGGCCGATCAGGGCGCTGTACGCCGGGTGGGAGGTCCGGTCGAGGTCGGTGTCGTGGACAGCGGTCATGGCGGGCTCCAGGGTCGGGGGGAGGGGTGCTCTCGGGTTCTGGTCGTCGCCGACGGCGCTCGCACGGTCGACGTCCGCTGCGGGGCCGGCGACGCCCGGGTCGACCGTGGGCCGCCGCGCCTGAACAGCGCCTGAGCGCCTCAGCCTCCGGGCAGGTCCACCACGGCGGTGAGCCCCGTGGGGGACCGGGTCAGGACCACGTCGGCCCCGGAGGCTCTGGCGAGCCGACGGGACAGCGCCAGCCCCAGACCGGCGCCGGGGTGCCCGTCGTCGGGCCGGGCCCGGCGCCCGGGGTCGAAGACCGTCTCCAGCAGCTCCTCGGGCAGTCCCGGCCCGTCGTCGCGCACCAGCACGCTCGGGGCGGCGGTGACCTCGACGACGACCGCACGGCGGGCGTACCGCGACGCGTTGTCGACCAGCGGCGCGAGGACCCGCTCGAGCACGGCGGCCTCGAGCCCGACGACGACGTCCGGTCCGGTCACCGTGATCCGGGGGTCGTCGGCGGCAGCGGCGACCGCACGGGCGACCTGCAGGGCGCTGGACCGGCCGGGCGGGCCGTCGGCACCGGAGCGGGCCGTGCTGAGGAGGGTGTCGCAGGATCCGGTCCATGCGGCCGGCGCTCGCGGCGATCGCGGCGTGTCCCTCGGCGAGCTCGGTCGGGCTGCGCGGTCGTGCCTGCAGCAGCTCGGTCTCGGCGACGATGCGGGCCAGCGGGGTCCGCAGCTCGTGCGACAGCTCGCCGGTGAGCTGCTGCTCGTGCCGCAGCACGGCCGACAGCCGGTCCAGGACGCCGTCGAGCGTGCGCGGCCAGCTCGCTCAGCTCGGTCGGTCGCTCGGCTGCGCCGAACCGCTGACCGACGTCGGTGGCGCTCCAGTCCGCCGCCTGGGAGGTCAGCGCGACGACCGGTCGCAGCGCCCGACCGACGAGCAGGTACGTCGCTCCGCCGGCACCGGCCATCGCGAGCAGGCCCAGGCCGAGGACCAGGGCCTGGACGAGGTCGACGGCGTCGGCGTTGGCCTTCAGCGACAGGGCGCCGACGACGGTCGCGACACGCGGGCCCTGGTCGGGCAGCGGCCGGGCCAGCAGCAGGGTGTCGTCCGGGCCGCTCCGGAACCCGGTGCTGCCGACCAGCCGGCGCACCGCCCGCTGGAGCTCCGGTGGCCCGGCGGAGCGGGCCACCAGCTCGGTCCCGCGGAAGGCCCAGGTGCCCTCGTCGAGGACCGGCTCGTCGGCCGGGTCCAGGGTGACGACCCGGCCGTCGGGGTCACCCGGAACAGGTCGGTGGCGGCGTCGACCCGGGCGGCGAGCAGCTCGTGCGCGGAGCGGTCCAGGCGCCGCTCGAGGACCACCACGAAGGCGGTCCCGACGACGGCCACGGTGGCGGCGGCGATCAGGACCACGAGCAGGGAGAACCGGGCGCGCAGGCTGCGCGGTCGCAGTCCGGCGAGGGTCACGCCGCCGGGCTCTCGAAGCGGTAGCCGATGCCGTGCGTGGTCTCGATCGTCCCGTTGGCGCCGACGTCGCGGAGCTTGCGGCGCAGCCGGGCGATGTACTGGTCCAGGGTGTTGTCGTGCACGACCGCACCGTCCGGCCAGCCCGCGCGGACCAGCTCACGCCGCCGGTGCACGACCCCGCCGGCGGCGAGCAGGGTCGCCAGCAGCCGGAACTCCGTCGGCGTCAGCGACACCTGGCCGGTGGCGGTCGTCAGGGCGTGGCGGGCCGGGTCCAGGACCAGCCCGTGGGCCGGCGGCGGCGCCGGGACGGTGCGCTTGAGCAGGGCGGTGAGCCGCGCCGCCACCTCGGCGAGGTGGAACGGCTTGGCCAGGTAGTCGTCGCCGCCTGCGGCGAAGCCGGCGAGGCGGTCCTGGACCCGGTCGCGGGCGGTCAGGAACAGCACCGGGGCCTGGACACCCCGGGCGCGCAGGGCCTGGCACAGGTCGCGGCCGTCGGCGTCGGGCAGGCCGACGTCCAGGACCAGCGCGTCGACGGCGTGGTCGGCCAGCCGCAGCGCCTGCGCGGCGTCGGGCGCCGTCACGACCGTGAACCCGTGCTCGCGCAACCCGCGCGCGAGCACCTCGCGCAGGTCGGCGTCGTCCTCGACCAGCAGCAGCCGCGCCGCGGTCATGCCGAGCACGGCGGACGGGGCGGGTGCCGCTCACGCCGGTCCGGCCCGCCGGGAGCGCTCGCGCCGCAGCTCCAGCGCCACCGGCACGAGGCTGACGACCACGACCACAGCGACGATCGGGAGCAGGTAGCGGTCGACGTTGCTGATCGAGGACCCGAGGGCGAACCCGGCGAGCGTGACTCCGAGCGACCAGACCAGCCCGCCGACGCACTGCCACACCGTGAAGGTCCGCGCCGGGACGCCGAGCGCGCCGGCCAGCGGGCTGATCACCGTACGCACGACGGGCACGAAGCGGCTGAGCACCAGCGCTCTGGCCACGCCGTACCGCTCGAGCACCGCCTCGGCGCGGCTCGCCGCGGCGCGCGCGCCTCGGCCCGCCACGCGCGAGCAGCGGCCGGCCGCCGCGGACGCCGATCAGGTAGCCGACCTGCGCGCCGAGCAGCGCTCCGGCCGCCGGCGCAGAGCAGGGTGGGCACCAGCGGCAGGTGCCCGGCCGTCCCGGCCCGCGTCGACGTCAGCACACCCGCGGTGAACAGCAGGCTGTCGCCCGGCAGGAAGAACCCGAGCAGCAGGCCGGTCTCGGCGAACAGCACCAGGAGCACCGCGAGCCGGCCCGGCAGCGTCGAGCAGCGAGTGGGCGTCCAGCGGGTTCAGGGCGAGCGAGCACGAGGCCAGTCTGCGCCGCCGCGCCTGAACAGCACCTGAGCAGTGCCCCGCGCGCCGCCCGGCCGGCGCGTGGGCCGCACTGACGCGGCTCGACGCCGAGTCAGTCCGAGGCGAGGACGTCGCTGGGCCAGTGGTGGCCCAGGGACAGCCGCGTCATCCCGTCCCGGCTGGATCGGTGCGCACTGCTCAGCCCAGCGTCTCGAGCAGCGCGCCGAGCGCATCGTGCTCGCGCTGCTGGTCGGGCCGGGAGGCGCGGATCTCGGTGAGGACGTCGTCGATCTCGCCGTCGATGAACCCCCAGGCCGTCTTGTCCATCGGCTTGAGCGTGGCCTCGTCGTCGTCCCAGACCGACTCCAGGGCGTCGGCCGCGGTCGAGGCGCCGGCCTGGTCGCCGGCAGTCGACCTTGGACAGCGCGGCCTGGGCCGTGGTCCTGATCTGGGCGACGTCGGCCGGCGGGAAGTGCGCCGTCGCCTGGGCCGGGGTGAGCTGAGCGGTGGAGGAGCCGCCGCCCTCGCCGTCCTCGGCCAGGGACGGCATGCGGCTGCTGCGAGGCGTGGTGCAGCAGCAGCCCGGCCAGGACCGCGGCGACGGCGTAGACGCCCAGCGCCAGGTGCTCGCGCCGGCGGCTGGTGACGGGCGCCGCGCGGGTGCCGCGTCGCTCGATGACGTCGGCCCTGGTCACCGACAGGTACAGGACGGTGAGGCCGATGGCTGCCAGGAAGATGACGCTGGTCAGCGCGGTGCCGACGCCGAGGCCCCTGCTCGGAGGACGGGGTGGCGAACCAGTCGCCGATGTTCGCGCCGAGCGGCCGGGTCAGGATGTAGGCGAGCCAGAAGGCCAGCACGGCCTGTCCGCCGAGGCGCCAGCCGAGCAGCACCGTCGCGATCAGCGCCGCCGGCAGCAGGACGGACGTGCCGGGGCTCCAGCCGGTCAGCTCCAGCGTCCAGTCGCCGACGGCGGTGCCCAGCGCGAAGGTCACCAGGACAGCGAGCCAGTAGAACAGCTCGCGCGGGAGCGTGACGATGCTGTGGATCGACAGCGTCCGCTCCCGGACGTACCAGACGCCGAAGACGCCGGCGAGCAGGAGCGCGAAGACGGTGCTGCTCCAGCGCAGCGGCGACGCCCTTGCTGTCGGTGAGGATGTCGGTGTAGAGGGTGCCGGTGATGCTGACGACCACGACGGTCAGCCAGTAGGCGAACGGCACGTAGCGCCCGCAGGCGCAGCTGCACCGCGAGGACAGCGGCGAGCACGGCGGTGAAGATCAGCGCCGTGTTGGTCAGGCCGACGCCGAGGGTCATGTTGATCCAGTCGGCGAAGCTCTCACCGACCGTGGTGCAGAGGATCTTGATGATCCAGAACCAGACGGTGATCTCAGGGACCTTGTTGAGCATCTGGCCCTGCGTCGATCCGCGCCTCGTCCCGGGTGCTGGAGTAGGTCATGGCCGCGACGGTGCGGCCCGCACCCTGACAATCTCCTGACCGCGTCTCCTGACCGCAGCGCCATCAGCACCCGCGACGAGTGCCCGACACCACTGCGCACCGTGCGAGCGCGCCGCCCCTGCGGGCGCACCCGGGTCGACGGCCGTGCCTGGTGCGCCGCGAGGCGACCAGCGGCATCATGTCCGCTCACGCGCAGCAGCCGTCAGGGGCGTCGACCGGCAGCCGGTCGGGCTCGCACGGCTCGTACCAGGGGAAGCGGTTCGCGTGGAGCCGCGGGCCGCGACGCTGACGTCTACCATTCTCCGGGGACGTGGTGCTGCGGCGCTACGGGGACGCGCAGCGGTCCACCCACCACGAGGCAGAGGTCATGCGTCACACCCGCGACGCGGGCCTGCCCATACCGGCGATCCTCGACGCGCAGGGCGGCTGCGCAGCAGGGTCGGCGAGCAGGTCGCGCGGCGGTTCGCCGCCGCGTCGAGGCGCGAGCTCCAGGCGCAGCTGCGGCAGGCGGCGGATCGTCGCCTGGCGGACCGGAACATGCGCCCGGTCGAGCGGAACCGCTGCTGGCACCCGATCCATCGTCTGACCTGGCCTGCCGAGTCGTCGCCACCAGCACCCGACAGCCCGGGGCCGGCGAAGACCGTACGAGCGTGGACGTGCCCGGCTCGCGCAGGTGGCGCTGGCCGCTGGGTCAGGCGGCAGCTCTGGCTCTGGTCCTTCCTGTTGCGTCGGTGTTCGTCCGTCACGAGCACGACACGCGCCCGCCGGCCCAGGCACGCGCCGCGTGTCGCTGACCTGGAGCGGCACGACGATCTCGGAGCGGGCCTCGGCCGGGCCGGCCGCCCTGGCAGCGGATGCGCGCTGTCGGGAGGTCGGCGTGGCGGTGCGGAACCGCTGAGCGTCGAGGTCGGCGCCAGCCCGCTGCGGGAGGCAGCTCCCGTCGGGCCGTCACGCGGACGCGAGACGCCGAGGGCGATCGGCGTTCTGCGTGTGTCAGAAGATCAGCGTCGGGCGGGTGCTGCTGGCGCCGGCGTCGTTGAGCCGGTCGGCGGTGGTCCGTACGACGAACCCGAACCGCCCGGTGCCGGTGAAGCGGCGTCCGACCCTCCAGGTGCCTGAGTCGCTGACCCGAGCGGTCGCCGTGAGGACCTCCCGCCGCCAGGGGTCAGGCGGTAGAGACGGATCGCCTGGCCTGCCCGGACGGGGAAGGCTCGGCCGGAGAAGGTGTAGTCGCGAGGCCCGTTGCGGGTGGCGGACAGCGACAGCGACGGCCGGACCGCCACGAAGGCCCGGCGGGTCCCGAAGACCGGCGACGCGCAGGGCTCAGGGCGCTGCCGACCGACGAACTCGGTGTTGAAGACGGGGCGGACGGTGAAGCTGGTCGTGCCGTCGTCGTGGAAGGTCGCGGTCCTCACCGTCCGGCCTCCGACCCGGGCGTCGACTGCCTCCAGATCGACGGCGGTCGAGGTGGGGGTGGCGGACGTCGTCCGGAGCACGAGGTCGACGGGCTGGCTCGCGGTGATGGTCCTGGCCGTGGCCGAGACGACGGCGCCGTCGCTGCAGTCCTGAACGGGCTGCGGGAGAGCGCCGGTGACCGTCCGGGTGAAGCTCCCGCTCGCGCCGGGGCACCCCTCGGGGCCCACCGCATCGATGCGGAACGTCGTGGTCTCCGCGACCGTGACGGTGAAGGCGAAGCCGGCGGACGCTTCGACGCTGTCCACGAGCTCAGCGGGTCCCGGGGAGATCCGGGTCAGGGTCCAGCGGTCCGGGGTCCTCACGGCGTGGACGTCACTTCCTCCCTTGAGCGTGACCGGGACGCCGGGCGGCCCTTCGAGGTCCTCCCGGTCCACGGAGAAGAAGACGTTGGGACAGCCCGGGGATCCGCCCGCCTCCTGGGCGAGGGCTGGGACGGGCATGACGGCGAGCAGGGTCAGCACGAGGACGACGGCGTTGCGGCGGCGCATGAGGAGCCTGCTCCTAGCTGGGGACGGGCCGCAGCTGCGGACCCTCTTGGGTCAGGACGACCGGCGGGCGCTCCGGTCGCTTCCCGGAAGGGGGGTGGCTGACGGCGCGTGTCGCGGGGGGTCGGAGTCGACCAGCGGTGGGTCGAGCGGTACAGCGACCGTGCCCGGCGGCCGCGGCCTTCCCCTGGACGACCGGCAGAAGGCGACGAGCGGCCAGCCTGTGGCGAGGCGCCGGTGAGTGACCGCCCACTCGTCGCTCGTCGGTCGAGTCGACGCCCAGCAGCGCCCGCTGTCCTGCGTGGGCCGTCGCCGACCGGGTGCGCGGTGTGGTGCCCGACTGGCACAGGTCCCACTGATCGGTGCCCGCGGGGGATGTGGCCCCACACCGTGGGCAGGACGCATGCCGTCGACAGGAGGAGGTCCCGTGGAGCAGCTGCACCTGGGCTACGCGCTGGTCGGCCTGCTCGCTGTGGTGCTGGCGGCGCTCAGCAGCAGGACCCGCGAGCTGCCGTTCAGCGAGCCGCTGCTCGCCCTCCTGCTGGGCGTCCTCGTCGGTCCCGCGGTGCTGGGGCTGGTGGACGTCCCCGTCGAGCAGCGGTCCCCGTTGCTGCTCGAGGTCGCACGGGTCCTGCTCGCCGTCTCGCTGATCGGTGTGGCCCTGCGCTACCCGGTCCGGACCCTGCGCCCGGTGCTGGGCGCCACCTCGGTCCTGGTGACCGTCGGCATGCTCGGGATGGCCCTGCTGTCGGCGGCGCCTGGTGTACCTGCTGCTGGACGTGCCGCTGTCGCTCGCGGTCCTGGTGGGCGCCTGCGTGGCGCCGACCGACCCGGTGCTGGCGTCCAGCGTGGTCACCGGGGCGCCGGCTGAGGAGCACCTGCCGGCCCGGACGCGCCAGCTGCTCAGTGCGGAGTCCGGGCTGAACGACGGGCTCGCGCTCCCTCTCGTCCTGGTGGGTGTCGCCGTGGTGCTGCACGCGGACGTCGGGCACGCCCTCGCCGACGGCGCCTACCAGATCGGCGTCGGTGTCGCCGTGGGCCTGGTGATGGGACTGGTCTCCGGACGCGCGGTGAAGGCGGCCGCCGGCCGGGGCGACGTCGACAAGGGCTCGTCCCTCGTCTTCACGCTGGTGCTTGCGGTGGCCGTCCTGGGAGTGGCCCGTGTCCTGCGCGCCGACGGGGTCCTGTCGGTGTTCGTCGCGGGGCTGGCCTACAACCTCACCGTCGGGGCCGGCGAGGTCGGCCCCCAGGACACCGTCGACGAGGCGGTCAACCGCTACGTCGTCCTGCCGCTGTTCCTGCTGCTCGGCACCGAGCTGCCCTGGGCGCAGTGGCGTGACCTCGGAGGGGCAGCCGTCGTCCTGCCGGTGGCCATCATGCTGCTGCGCCGACCGCCGCTGCTGCTCGCGCTGGCCCGGCCGCTCCGGCTGCGCCTGCGCGACGCGGTGTTCCTGGGCTGGTTCGGCCCGGTCGGGGTCAGCGCCCTGTTCTACCTGTCCTTCAGCGAGGAGGAGGGCGTCCAGGACCCGCGGCTGTGGGCGGTCGGCAGCCTGGTCGTGGCGACGAGCACCGTCGTGCACGGCGTCTCGGCGGCGCCCGGACGTTGGCTGTACCGCCGCGCGGCGAGCCGGTCCTCCCCCGGGTGAGTGCCGGTCGTCCGAGGGCGTGGACCGAACCTGAGCCGCGGGTCGCTCGTCGACTGCCAGGCCGACGGGGCGCCTCTGCTGCCGTCCGCTCGACACCGAGTACGGCACGGGCAGGGGCGCGACCCGGACGTCGGTCGCGAGGAGCTACTGCGGCGCGAACAACCCGTCCGTACCGTCACCCGAGCGCAGCACGGACAGCTTCCCGGTCGGTTCCAGGATCGCGAGCCGGACGTGAGACAGGTCCGTCACGCCTTGCCTGCGCAGCTGTGCCTCGAGATCGGTACGGGTCAGCTGAGCGGAGCCTGGCGAGCGCAGCAGGCTCGCCTCCCCGTCGACGACGACGCGGCGCGGCGCGAAGTCGAGGACCGACCGGACCCACGCCGAGCGCTGGCGCGCCGCGCCGAGCGCCACCTGCAGGGCGAAGAGGACGACGAGCACCGTGAGGCCGTCCGAGACGGAGGGGTCCTTCGGCAGCGCGGTCGAGCCGACGACCGTGCCGGCGGCGATCGTGACGACGATGTCGAAGGCGCTGAGCTGCGCCAGCGTCCGACGTCCGGCGGCCCGGGCGAGCACGAGGGCCAGGCAGTAGACGACCAGCGTGCGCACGCCGGTGTCCGCCGCGTCCTGCCACGACGACCAGAGCTGAGAGGGAAGGGACATGTGTGCGCCGTGCCCGCTCGTCAGGACGGCGATGCGGGAGGACCGCGACCAGGTCAGGCACGGGACTGACGTGCCCGTGACCGGGAACAGCACACGCAGCGACGTACGCCGACGGCGCACCGGGGGTGGCCTGCCTCGCGTTCGTGTCGTCGCCGTGCAGTGCCCGGTCGTGACGCAGCATCGGCGACGCGCAGGCCCAGCGATCCGCCGGATCCCCACCCAGCGGCCCGGGGCCCGTCGTGCAAGGGTCCTGCAAGACGGAGGAGGAACCGCCATGGCGTGGTGGGTGTGGTTGCTGATCGTCCTGGTCGTGCTGGTCGTGGTGGTGGGTGCCGCGGCGTTGGTGCAGGCTCGGCGTCGCCGTGGCGGTGTCATCACCATGCGGCCAGGGCGGACCAGGTGACGGTGCTGCTGCGGGCCACCGAGCTCGTCGGCCGACCTGTCGTCACCCTGGCTGGGAACGACGTCGCGCAGGTCAAGGACGTCGTGTACGCCGGAGGCACCGGCGAGGTCGCCGGGTTCACCTTGAGCGGTCGTGGGCTCTTCGCCGGTCCGCTGAAGCAGGCCCTGCTGTGGGAGCGCGTGCTCGGCCTGGGCCGGGACGCGCTGGTGATCGGCGACGAGGACGGCCTGGTGCCGCGCGACGAGCTGCTGACGGCCCACGCCGGCGGGGCGCAGGGCGACGTCCTCGGCTCGCAGGTCCTCACCGACACGGGCGTCGACCTCGGCCAGGTCGTCGACGTCGTGCTCCAGTCGGGCGCCCACGCCGACGTCGTGGGGTACGAGATCGACTCGGCGAGCGCCCTGGGTCGCGAGGGACGCCGGGTCTTCCTGCCCCTGCCTGACACGCTCGCGGTGTCCGTGGAGGCGCTGATCGTGCCGGCAGCGGCGGTGGACTTCGTCACGGACGACCTGTCCGGCTTCGGCGCCTCCGTGGAGGACTTCCGGGCCCGGCTGCAGGAGGGGCGCACATGAGGTTCACCGACTGCCGCAAGCGGCCCGTCGTCAACACCTCCGACGCGGTCACCCTCGGCAAGGTGGACAGCCTCCTGGTGGACCCGAGCACCCGCCGCGTCGTCGCCGTGACCGTGGCCCACAAGGGCACCGCTGACACGCTGCTGTGGCCGGCGCTGTCGGCCTTCGGCCCCGACGCGGTCACCGTGACCGGGGAGGACGCGCTCAGCGCGCCCGAGGGGCGCGTGGCCGAGCTCCGGGGCAAGGACGCCGCGCTGCTGGGCAAACGCGTCCTGACCGATGCAGGGGATGAGACCGGCACGGTCGAGGACGTCGAGTTCGACCCGGCGACCGGCGCTGTCACAGCGCTGCTCACGACGGTGGGTGAGATCGCGGGCGACCGCCTGCTCGGCGTCGGGTCGTGGGCGGTCGTGGTGCGCGCGAGCTAGTCAGTCCGGTGCCGGCCCGCGTCGTGGACCTCGTGCGGGTCTCCACGACGGTCGGCAGTGGACAGCGGGCGCCGTCTCAGGAGGCCTCGTCGGCACCGATCTCCGTCGACAGGGTGCCCTGGCCTTCCGGCAGGGGGTTCAGCTGCACCGTCTGCGAGGGCAGCGCTGCTGCCAGCAGCAGGTCTGCCGCGACCCGCACCCGCCCGGCGGCGGTCGGCACCGCCGCGAGGTGGTAGCCCAACGTCACGGCCTTGGCGGGCAGGCCGGTCAGCCGCAGCCCGAGAGGTCGCGCCACGCTGTCCAGCCGGCCGAGGTCCACGACCAGGCCCAGGTCTCGGTGCTCGTACGGCTCGAGCGGTGCACCGGCGAGTGAGGCGGTGACGGCGCGGGCCACGTGCACGCCCTGGCGCTGGGCGTGCTGCGCGGTGGGCGGGCAGGCACGGCCGTCACGGGTCCGGTCGGGGACCGACGCCGCGTCGCCGACGGCGAAGACGTCGTCCCGTCCCTCCACCAGCAGGTCCTCCGACGTGGCGAGCCGCCCCTTGCGCAGCGCCAGGCCGGTCGTGGCCACCAACGGTCCGGGTTCGACGCCGGCGCACCACGCGACGGTGTGCGTCGGGACCTGCTCGCCGGTCGACAGGGACACCCCGTCGTCGTCGACCCGCTCGACGGTCGTGGACATCCGGACCTCGACGCCCCGCCGCCGCAGCACGTCCAGGGTGGCCTGGCCGAGGGCGTCGCCGAGCTCAGGCATGACCGTCTCCGCAGCATCGACGAGCAGCCACCTGACGTCGTCGCGGGCCAGCCGGGGCCACCGAGCCCGGTGCGCGTCGATGACGCCCTTCATCTGCGCGGCGAGCTCCGTGCCCGCATAGCCGGCACCGACGACGACGAAGGTCGCCCGTGCCCGGCGCCGGACGGCGTCGCGCTCGGCGTCCGCCAGGTCGAGCTGCTGGAACACGTGGTCGCGCAGGGCCAGCGCCTGCGGCAGCGTCTTCAGACCGAAGCCGCGCTCGGCCAGTCCCGGCACCGGCAGCTGGCGGGTCACCGAGCCGGGCGCGAGCACCAGCCGGTCGTAGCCGAGCTGCTCGCGCGCACCGGCCGCGTCGCGGACCTCGACCCGTCGCCGCTCGACGTCGACGGAGACGGCGGTGCGCAGCACCTGGCGGGCGCCGGCCAGCGACGGCCCCCACGGCACCGCCACCGACCTGGGGGACAGGACGCCGGTGGCCACCGCCGGCAGCAGGGGGGTGTAGAGCAGGTAGTCGGTGGCACTGACCAGGGTCAGCTGCGCCCCCGAGGGCAGCCGTCGACGCAGCTGTCGTACGGCGTGCCAGCCCGCGAAGCCGCTGCCGATGACGAGGACGCGCGGTGAGGCCATAGGACTCTGCTGCCCGCACCGTCCACCAGCACACGTCGGTGCTCCCGAGCAGGTGAGCGCGCCGTCGTGCTGGGCAGGACCCCGGGACATGGACCTGCTGCTGGCGTTCGCCCTCGTGCTCTTCGTCGGGGCGCTGCTGTCCGACCTCGCGCACCGCACGGTCCTGTCGACGGCGGTGCTGTTCCTGGGGGCCGGCATCGTCCTCGGCGACGGCGTCACCGGCGTGCTGAGCCTGCGGCCGAGCGACCCGATCGTCACCTCGCTCGCAGAGCTGGCGCTGTTCAGCGTGCTCTACACCGACGGGATGCGGGTCGCGCCCAACGACCTGCGACGGGCCTGGGGCCTGCCCGGCCGTGCCCTGCTGCTGGGCATGCCGCTCACCTTCCTGCTGACAGCGCTGCTCGCGTACGGCGTGGCGGGCCTGCCCTGGACCGAGTCCATGCTCGTGGGAGCGGTGCTGGCGCCGACCGACCCGGTCTTCGCCAGCGCGATCGTGGGCCGGCAGGAGGTCCCGGCCAGGCTGCGGTCGCTGCTCAACGTGGAGAGCGGGCTCAACGACGGCCTGGCGCTGCCGGTCGTGCTGGTCCTGATCAGCGTCCTCAGCCGCGGGGAGGTGTCCCTCCGCGAGCTGGGCACCGAGCTGCTGCTCGGGGTGGTGCTGGGCGTCGTCGTGCCCGCCATCGCAGCGCTGTTCATCCGCAGCCGCTTCACGGCCGCCACGCCCCTCTACGCCTCGCTGGGCGGCCTGTCGATCGGGCTCGTGCTGCTCGGCGTGGCCGAGGCGACGCACGCCAACCTGTTCCTGGCCGCCTTCACCGGCGGCATCACCGTGGCGGCGCTGACCCCTCAGGTCGAGACCAGCTTCCACGAGTTCGGGGAGCTGGTCACCGAGCTGCTCAAGCTCGCCGCCATCCTGGTCTTCGGGGCGCTCGTCAGCCCGGCCTTCCTCGCCGACATCCCGGTGCTCGGCTACGTGTTCGCCGTCCTCGCCATCGTGGTGGCGCGACCGGTCGCCATCGCGATCGCCCTGCTCCGCAGCTCGCTGCCGCTCGGTGAGCGCGCGGTCGCCGCCTGGTTCGGCCCGAAGGGCTTCGCCTCGGTGGTCTACGGCCTGCTCGTCCTCGACGCCCAGCTGGTGCGGTCCGACGAGCTGTTCCACCTCATCGCCCTGGTCATCACGCTGTCGATCCTGGCGCACTCCTCGACCGACGTGCCCATCGCACACGCCTTCGCGCGTCGCGAGCAGGAGGGCGGTCCGGAGCCGGCTGCGACGCCACCCGGCCGGTGAACCGCGCCGGGGCGGGAGGGCTGCCGCGGCCGGATGTGGGGAAGGCCAGCCAGGCCGGCAGGCCTGGGCACCTGGCTCCGGTCGCGGCCCGTCAGGAGGCCGCGTGATCACCACTCTTGCTGAGGCGGGCCCGCGGGTCGGTGTGGCCCTCGTCGTGCTGCTGGCGCTGGTGCTGGCCGGCCGCCTGCTCGGGCGCGGCGTACGCCGGCGCTACCTGGCTCGCGACCGGCCCAGCTTCGCGCACGTCATGGGCCGGGTGGTGTCCTTGGCGTCCACCGTCGTCGGCGTCCTGACGGCGGCGACGATCACGTTCCCCACCGTCAAGCCTGTCGACGTGCTCGGCAGTCTGGGGATCTTCAGCATCGCGATCGGGTTCGCGTTCCGGGACATCCTCGAGAACCTGCTGGCCGGCGTCCTGCTGCTCTTCAGGGCGCCGTTCCGGACAGGCGACGAGGTCGACGTCGAGGGGACCCGAGGCCAGGTCCTCGAGATCAACCTGAGGGAGACCGTCCTGCGCAGGTACGACGGTCAGCGCGTGCTGGTGCCGAACAGCACCGTCTACAAGAACCCCATCGTCGTGCAGACCGGTGCTGGACCGGTGCGCTCGGAGGTGGTCGTCGGCATCTCGTACGACGCGGACCTCGAGCAGGCCACCCGCGTCGCCGTGGCAGCCATGCAGCAGTGCCCGGGCGTGGTGGCTGACCCGTCCCCGGCCGTGCTCGTGGACCTGCTCGGCACCAGCACGGTGGACCTGCACCTGCTGTACTGGAGCGAGCCCGAGCAGCGCTTCGTCCGCCAGGCGCGCGACCAGGTGCTGCGCGCCGTCCTGGCCGCCTTCGCCGGGGCTGCCATCGAGATGCCGGCCGACATCGTGGTGCTGCAGGGCACCCCCAGCCTGCGTGCCGCCCTCCTGGAGGAGGATGTCGAACCCACCTCCGGCGGGGGTGTGCGGGTCCGGGCAGACCGCGGGCGCGGTGCGGCCGGTGCGCCCGACGAGCCGCGCGACGGACGCCGGGACGGCTCAGCCAGCGGTGTCGTAGCGCGCCAGGCGGTCCTCGACCGCCTGGCGGTGCGCCGGCAGGGCGGCGCTGGCGAGCTCGGTCAGCAGCGCCCGGATGCGGTGCCGGACCGGCAGCGCGTCGGCCCCGTACTGCTCGATCTCGTCCAGGGCGAGGGCGAGCAGGTCACCGAAGCGGACCGGCGGTCGCACCAGGCGGACCTGGCCGTCCGGGCCGCAGACCACGTGGCTCGGCAGGTGCCGGGTGGCCAGCCGGCGCAGGACGTCGTGCAGCTCGTCGAGCACCTGGACGGCCGTGGTCGGGTCGTTGGTGCCCGGGGACAGGGCCCGCTCGGCGATGTCCACGAGCTGCCGGATGCCGAAGGCGATGTCCTGGTCCATGGTCCGGCGCCGGCCCTGGGAGACGGCGTCGAGGACCGCGGCCGCGTGCAACCCGTCAGAGGCGCCGTGGACGTCGACGAGGAGCGCTCCCTCCGGCACGTAGTCGCCGGTGCGAGCACGCAGGACGAGGACCACGTCGGCTGCCTGCGCCGCCTTCACCAGCGCCTGCTCGTCGACGCCGGTGACGACCCCCCTCGTCCGAGCCGGCAGCTGCAGCGTCGGCGGTCCGGGCAGCGCCCACAACGGCTGCTCGGTGTCAGGACGCTCGGCCGGCGGCAGACGCTCGAGCAGCCGCCGGGTCTCGTCCCCGGTGGTCGCGATGATGGTCGAGGCCTGGATCGCCTGGGTGATGTGGTGGATGAACGCCACGAACATCCCGACGCTGACGAGCAGGAGCAGGACGGCGACCGAGGTCGACACCGCCGGCACGAACGCGGCGTCGCCGCTGTCGACCGTCCGCAGCACCAGCAGTGCGTAGACGAACGTCGCGACGAACATCCCGAGGGCGGTCTGGGTCACCCGGTCGCGCAGGAAGGTGCGCAGGACCCGCGGGGAGAACTGGCTGCTGGTCAGCTGCAGGACGACGACCGTGATCGAGAACACCAGTCCGGTGAAGGTGATCAGCGAGCTGGTGATGGCGCTGAGCACCTCGCGCGCGCCGTCAGGTCCCGCGCCGAAGGTGAAGCGACCGCCGAAGCCGTCGGACAGCGCGTGGTCGAGCCGTACCAGCGCGGTCGACAGGACCACGGCGACCAGGACGCACAGGGTCGGCACGGCCCAGAAGCCGTTGCGCACGGACTCACGAAGGACCTTCAGACGTCCGATCACTGGTCCCTCGTGCCCGGGTGAGCCCCCCGACACGCCTGCCGGCGGTCCTGACTGCGCGCCGCGCAGCCTGCGCAGAGGGCGCGTCCTCGGGCTGTCCTGGCCTGGACGCGTACGCGCCGCAGCGGTCGGGCCCGACGGCCTGAGCCCGTCACGGGCATCAGCCGGTGCTGCTGGCTCCTGCCAGTCTGTGCACGTGCCCACCGTGTACTTCACCGCGTCCAGCGTCGACGGGTTCATCGCGGACCCCGACAACTCCCTGTCGTGGCTGCTGTCCCGCGATGTGGACGTCACCGGGCCGATGGGCTACCAGGGGTTCATCGACACGCAGGTCGGCGCCCTCGTGATGGGCTCGACCACCTACGAGTGGATCCTCGCTCATGACGGCGCCGGCGGACGCTGGCCGTACGACCTGCCCACCTGGGTCTTCTCCAGCCGCCGTCTGCAGGCCGTGGACGGAGACGTCCGGTTCGTCCGCGGCGCGGTCGCGCCCGTCCACCAGGAGGCGGTGCGAGCAGCCGGTGACCGAGGCGTGTGGGTCGTCGGTGGCGGCGACCTCGCCGGCCAGTTCGCGGACGCAGGGCTCCTCGACGAGCTCTGGGTGCAGTACGCGCCGGTGTCGCTCGGCGCCGGGGCGCCCCTGCTGCCACGACGCGTCGAGCTCGAGCTGCGCGACGTGGTGCGGAACCGGGACTTCGCCTGCGCCCGCTACTCCGTCGTCACGTCCGGCCGGGGGCGAGGTTCCGCCGCGGGCACCTCCGACGGGTCGAGGAGCTGACCGTCCGTCCGTGTCGCGCGCCGCAGCGAGCCCCTAGCTCCGCGCTCAGCACGACGCTGCCGTCGTCGCACAGCTCCGGGCAGACCGCCTACGCCGCGGAGCCGTCGTCGGGGCGACATCGCGGTTGCTGGACGGGCTGGTCCAGCCGCTGCTGGAGCCCGCGCAGGCCCCGCCGGACCATGGCGCCGTACCCGTCGTCGGCCAGGCCGTCGAGCGCCGCGAGTCCCGCGAGGAGGTGCCTGCGCGCCGCACCTCGGTCGCCGAGACGGAGGTGGACGTCGCCCAGGTTCAGGTGCAGTGACGGGTACGTGCCGGCCAGCCCCGGCATGCCGAGGGCGACCGCCTCGGCGTCCGTGGCCTCGTCGGCAGCGGCCAGCGCACGCTGGTCCCACACGAGCTCGTGCGCCGGGTCGTCCTGGACGTCGGCCATGCTGTGCGCGAGGGCGCACCGGTGGAGCGGGCTGCCACCGGCTCCGATCTGCTCCCACAGCTGCCCGAGCAGGTCGCGGGCCTGTGCGCGCTCGCCACGCTGACCCAGGCCGCTGGCCTCGGCGATGCGGGTCATCATCGCGTCCGGCTGTGTCACTGGCGCCTCCCGTCGACGCTCGTGGCTGGGATCACCGGGACGACCGTGGGTCGTCCCTCGACGACTGCGCCGGTCCGTGGGTCCTGCGGCGCTGGCGTGAGCCGCCGGCACCCGACCCGTACGCGGTGCAGACTCGCGGCCATCCGACCACAGCCGAGGAGGACCGGATGCCCCGACCGCTCGACGACGGACCCTTCTTCCACGGGACCATCGCGGACCTGGGGCCTGGTGACCTGCTGACGGCCGGTCGCCGCTCGAACTACCGCCCCGAGATCGTCATGAACCACGTCTACTTCACCGCGCTGGTCGACGGTGCGGGTCTGGCCGCCGAGATCGCGGCCGAGCTGCAGCAGGGCCCAGCGACACCGCGTGTGTACCGCGTCGAGCCCACCGGACCGTTCGAGGACGATCCGAACGTCACCGACAAGAAGCTCCCCGGCAACCCCACCCGCTCTTACCGCAGTGGCGAGCCGCTCCGGGTGCTCGGCGAGGTGGACGACTGGGAACGCCTGACGCCGGAAGCACTGCAGCAGTGGCGGCAGCGGTTGCGGGTGCTCCTGTCCAGCGAGGCTGGGGTCATCATCAACTGACGGACGCCTCCTGTCGTCGGGGACGCCTCCGACGGGTGCCGGCCCATCTGCTCACCGCGACGGAGCCGCGCCCAGGTGCTCGTCCATGCCGGCCCGCTGGCCCGGCCCCTGCTGACTGCGGGTCGCGTCTGCTCGGACCCAGGTCGACAGCCCCGGGACCCGGACCGCGAAGATCGGTCAAGATCTGGCCGGTCGCTGTCGACGCCACCGCAGGGCCCGACGACGGGTCGGGACGCGGTCCCCCCACAATGCTCATCACAGCGGGGACGCCGCCGTGACCACCGAGAGGCGACGCATGACGCGCGTGGCGGAGCTGGAGCTCGGGGGAGGGTCGGACGCGGTCCCTCGCGCCCGGCAGTTCGTCAGCTCCCTGCTCGTCGACCACCCCGCCGACGCCGTGGACGACGCCGGTCTGATCGTGACCGAGCTCGTGACGAACGCGTCGCTGCACGGCACGCCGCCGGTGCTGGTCCGGGTCGCCACGGACGCGGCCCACATCCGCCTGGAGGTCCAGGACGGCGGCCAGAACCTGCCGGTCATGCCGGCGCGGAACACCCAGGCCATGACGGGCCGCGGGCTGCGCCTGGTGGCCGCGCTGGCCGGCGCGTGGGGCGTCGAGAGCGCCGGCGCCTCGGGCAAGACCGTGTGGGCCGAGCTCGGCGGGGACGGGACTCCCGGACCGGCTGACGACACGGCGGAGCCGGACCTCGAGGGGCTGCTCGCGGCCTGGAGCGACGAGGACGCTGACGAGCAGCGGTACACCGTCCGGCTCGGCGCTGTGCCGACGGACCTGCTCCTGGACGCCAAGGCGCACATCGACAACGTCATCCGCGAGGTGCGGCTGGCCAACGGCAACGACCCGGAGCTCCGTACCAGCAGCGCGGACGACGACAGCCTGGCCGCGGTGGCCCTGAGCTTCTCCTCCGCCCGGGAGCAGATCAAGCGCCAGGCCCTGGCTGCCGCCGCGAACGGCGAGGTGGAGACGACCCTCGTGCTCACCCTCCCTGCGGCGGCGGCTGACTCGGGGGAGCGCTACCTCGCTGCCCTGGACCGGGCCGATCAGCACGCCCGGCACGCGCAGCTCCTGACCCTGGAGACCCCGGCGCTGCACAAGCTCTTCCGTCGCTGGTACGTCCAGGCGCTGGTCGACCAGCTGCGGGCCCGTGCGGCGGGGGACGAGCTGGTCACCTCACCGACCTTCGTGCAGGTCCTGGCCCGGGAGATGTCGACGGTCACGCGGCTGCGCGACGCCGCCGACCGGCTGGAGCTGCTGCAGACCGTCGCCAGCGAGCTGACCGCGACCAGCAGCGTCGACCAGATCGCCGACGTCGTCATCGACCAGGCCACCCAGCTGCTGGGGGCCCTCGCCGGCCAGCTGATGGTGGTGTCCGGGACGGTCCTGCGCTCCGTCGGGACCGGCCGGGCGCGCGCGGCGGCCCAGCACCAGGAGGTGCCGCTCGACGCGGACCTGCCCGGTCCGTCCGTGGTGCGGTCCGGTGAGGCGCTGGCACTGCGGAACTGGGCGCAGCTGGCCGAGCGCTTCCCCGAGCTCACCGGTCACGACCCGGTGGAGGGGTCGCTCCACGTCGCACCGATGATCATCGACAACCACCTGCTGGGGGTCCTGTCCCTCAGCTTCCCGGCCGGCGGCCGCCTCGACCTGGACGCGCAGGCGCGCTTCGTGCGCGCGCTCGCCGACGCAGCGGCTCAGGCGGTCGAACGGGCCCAGGCCATGCAGGCGCTGCGCGGCGCCAACGAGCGGCTGGCGTTCGTCGCGGACGCCTCGGTGTCGCTCAGCGCGGACCTGGACCTCGAGACGACGGTGGCCAACGTCGGCAGCCTGCTGGTGCCCCGGCTCGCCGACTGGTGCGTCGTCCAGGTGCTGCGTGGCGGCCGGCTCCGCACCGTCGGGATCCGGCACGTCGACCCGGCCAAGGCGGTGTGGGCCGAGCGCATGTCGGAGCTCTACCCGGCGGACGTGGACGCGCCGACCGGCGCCGCCCAGGTGCTGCGGACCGGCTGCAGCGAGCTCTACCCGCAGATCCCCGACGCGCTGCTCACGGCCTCCGCGACCAGCCCTGAGCACCTGGCGGTGCTCCGCGAGCTCGGCATGTCCAGCGCGTGCATCGTGCCCATGGCCGGTCGTCGCGGTGTCATGGGGACGCTCGCCCTGGTCTACGCCGAGTCCGGCCGGCAGTACGAGCCGGCGGACCTGCCCTTCGTCGAGGACGTGGCCCGCCGGGCAGCCGTCGCGCTGGAGACGGCCCAGCTGCTCGACGGACGGCTCGGCCCCGATCACGACGTCCACGAGGCCGAGCACAGCAGCAGCCACCCCGACGGGCCCTCCACGTGACGCACCGCTCCGCACCGCCCGTCGACTACGAGGCGCTCTTCGCCGCCATCCCGACGCCGTACCTGGTGATGACGCCGGACCTGGTGATCGTCGATGCCAACCCCGCCTACCTGGCGAACGTCGGTCGCACCCGGGACGAGATCGTGGGCCGGCCGGTCTTCGAGGCGTTCCCGCCCACCGAGGACACGCTGGACGAGGACGGGGTGCCGCGCATCCGGCGGTCGTTCGAGCAGGCGCTCGCGACGCGCCGGTCGCACACCATGCCGCTCCAGAAGTACGACGTGCCCGACGCCGACGGCTCGGGCTTCACCGAGCGCCACTGGTCGCTCATCAGCATCCCCGTCCTCGGGCCCGACGGGGAGCCGACGATGCTCGTCCAGCGGGCGGAGAACATCACCGACTTCGTCCTGGACCGCGGGGCTCCCTCGGCGGAGGACGACCGGTGGCGCCGACGGGTGGAGGAGGTCGAGACCGACCTCTACGCGCGCGCGGTGGAGCTGGCCGCCGCCGTCGAGGCCGAGCAGACCTCCAGCCGCCGTCTCGCCAGCCTGGCGCAGGTCGCCCTGCGGCTGACCGCGGCGGAGAGCGTCGAGCAGATGGCCAGCATCGTGTTCGAGGCAGGGCTGCCGGTGCTCGGGGCCAGCGGCGGCTCGGTGGCCGTGCGCGACGACGCCAGCGACCAGCTGTCCGTGACGGTCACCGGGTCCCTCGGCGCGCGCACGCAGCAGGTCTACGCCCAGATGCCCGTGGACGGTCCGATGCCCACCTCCCTGGCGGCCCGCGGCGAGCTGGTGCTCGTCCCTGACGCCGGAGACGGCCAAGGCGTACGCCGGCCTGACCGAGGCCCTGGAGATCACGGGCACGCAGGCCTGGGCCGCCGTCCCGCTGCGGACGCAGGGCCGCGTCCTGGGCAGCCTGTCCGTCGGCTGGGCCGAGCCGCACCCGTTCCCGTCGGCCGAGGTCGAGCTGCTGCAGGCCTTCGGCGCCCAGTGCGCCCAGGTCCTGGACCGCATCCAGGTGCGCCAGGCGGAGCGGCAGGCCGCCGAGGAGGTGGCCCGCATCGCGGAGACCCTGCAGCGGAGCCTGCTGACCGCCGCCCCGTCGGTGCCCGGGCTGACCCTCGCCGTCGGCTACCAGCCCGCCTCGCAGACCGCCCAGGTCGGCGGGGACTGGTACGACGCGTTCGCCCTCCCGGACGGGAGCACGGCGCTGGTGATCGGCGACGTCGCGGGGCACGACCAGGACGCCGCGGCGGCGATGGCCCAGGTGCGCAACGTGCTGCGCGGCATCGCCCAGGCCCTGCGGGAGCCGCCCGCCGACGTCCTGCAGGCGCTGGACCACGCCCTGCGCCTCGCTCGGCGTCGGCGTCCTGGCGACGGTCGTCCTGTGCCACCTGCGCCCCCGGCCGGACGGTCGGTGGCTGCTGCGCTGGTGCAACGCCGGTCACCCGCCGCCGGTCCTGCGTCGCGCCGACGGGCACGTCGAGGCAGCCGGCCGCGCCCCCGACCTGCTGGTCGGCCTGCACGCCGACGAGCGGCGCGCCGACCACGAGCTCGTGCTCGAGCCCGGTGACACCCTCCTGCTCTACACCGACGGCCTGGTGGAGACCCGCGGCGGCGACATCCAGGACGACCTCGAGGACCTCGTGCGCCAGGTCGGCGTCGGCGGCGCCGACGAGGGGCCCCAGGCGCTCGTGCACCGCCTGCAGGGCCTGCGGGTCTCGCCCTCCGACGACATCGCGCTGCTCGCCGTCGAGGTCGTCTGCTGCGGCGGCGCGGTCCCGAGCGTAGCGCCGGCAGTGGGCTCGTCCGCAGCGCCACGGCTCAAGGACGACGTCGGGCCGCCGACACAGCAGAGGTGACGGTCGTCGGCGGGCTCGAGAGGTCCGGCTCGCAGCGGGTCCTCGGGGCTGGAGCGGCATGGTGACGACAGGTCCTGCGCCCGCGGTCTGGCGCGACGTCGTGACCGACCTGCAGCAGGAGGCGCTCTACCTCAGCCGCCGGCTCGGGCACGGCCTCGTGCGCACTCCCGGCGCCACGGGCATCGTCAACCCGCACACGCCGGCGTCGGTGTGGCTGCACGGTGACGTCGACGTCGACGCGCTGCTGGCGGAGTTCGCGCACTGCCCCCAGCCGGAGCTCATGGTGCCGCTGCACGGCACGGCCGTGGCAGACGCCCTGGACGCCCGCGGGTGGACGTTGACCTCGTCCGACCGGCTCGGCCGCGTCGCGTCCTGCCGGCCCGAGTCCGGACCTGCTCCCTCGATCTCGATCCAGCCGGCGACCCGTCGCGACCTCGACCTGATGCGCGGGGTCCTGAGCCGGGCGTTCGGGGTCGACGGCCTGGAGTACCTGCCGGACCAGGTGCTGACCGTGCCGGAGCTCCAGATCTTCGTCGGTGCCGACGAGGGGACCGTCGTCGGCGTGGCGGGGGTCCGTTCCCGCCACGAGGGGTGCCTGGTCTTCGGTCTCGCGACGGTGCCGCGGTTCCGGCGCCGGGGCGTCGCGACGGCTCTCGTGCGGCACTGCCTCACCTGGGCCGAGCAGCACGGGGCGCCGTACGCGGTGGCCGACGTCGCCCGCCCCGCCTCGAGCCTGTGGGAGCGGCTGGACTTCCGGGCCCAGAGCCAGTGGTGGCGCGGGCTCGCTCCCTGACGGCGCTCCAGCCAGCACCGATCGGCGCGCCCGTGCACCGCGGCGGCGCTCAGGATGCGTGCGGCGCAGCCGATACCGAGGGGGTGACCCCTACCCCGGTCCTCGCTCCTGCGTCCCGTCCCGTGCACGGCCTGTCCGACCGCGGCCTGCGATGGTGCTTCGCCGTCGTGCTGGTGGTGCTCGGCGCCTACTGCGCGTCGCTGCGCCCCTCGGGACGCGGCGGTGACGGCTACTCAGCGCTGTGGGACGGCTGGGTCGGCCTCTCGGTCTACGTGGCGGCCGCGGCCCTGCTCGGGCTGCGCGCCCTGCGCGGCGGCCCGGAGGCGAGGGCGTGGGGGCTGCTCTGCCTGGCCGCTCGCTGTACTCGGCCGGGTCGGTCGCGTACGCCGTGGACCTGCAGCAGCGCGAGGTCATGCCCTACCCGTCCTACGCCGACGGGCTGTGGCTGCTGTTCTACCCGGCCGCGTACGGCGGGATCCTGCTGCTCGTGCGCGCCCGCGTCCGGGACTACCCGCGCGGCGTCTGGATCGACGGGCTGACCGGTGGCCTGACCGCCGCGGCGGTCGTCGTGCAGGTGGCGCTCGAGCCGGTGCTGTCGCTCACGGGCGGGTCGCCCGCCGTGGTGGCGACGAACCTGGCCTACCCGGTCGGGGACCTGCTGCTGCTCGTGGTGCTCATCAGCGTGCTGGCCGTCCTGTCGTGGAAGCCGGGCGGGTCCTGGTGGCTGCTCGTCGCCGGTGTGCTGACCTTCGTGCTCGTCGACACGATGTACCTGTTCCAGGCCGCGCAGGGGACCTACGTCGACGGCGGGCTGCTCGACGCCGGCTGGCCGGTCGCGCTGGTCCTGCTGGCGGCCTCCGGGCTGTGGCCCTCGCGGCAGGTCCGGCGGCTGACCGCCGGCAGCATCCATGCGCTGGCCGTGCCCGTGCTGTTCGCCTGCGTGAGCCTGCTGCTGCTGTGGTGGGGGAGCAGGCAGGCGCTCTCGTCGCTCGCCGGCCTCCTCAACCTGGGCGCCGTCCTGCTCGCCATCGGACGGGCCATGCTGACCTTCCGCGACGTCGGCGCTCTCGCCGAGTCGCGGCTGCAGGCGCGGACCGACGAGCTGACCGGCGTGGCGAACCGGCGCCAGTTCTTCGAGTCGCTCAACGCCGAGCTGGCGGGACCGGTGACCGCCGCCGTCGTCCTCGTCGACCTCGACCGGTTCAAGGAGGTCAACGACAGCCTGGGCCACGCGGTCGGCGACGCGCTGCTCGTGCAGGTCACGGCCCGGCTCAGCGCCGCCTTGGCCCCTCACGAGCTCCTGGCGCGGCTGGGCGGCGACGAGTTCGCCGTGCTGGTCCCCGACGGCGGTGAGCAGGCGGCCGGGCTGCGCGCCGACGCGCTGCGCCTCAGCCTGCTGCGCCCCTTCGTCGTCGAGTCCGTGACGCTGCGGGTGGAGGCCAGCTTCGGCGTCTCGGGCCTCGAGGCCGGTGAGACCAGCACGGCAGCGGTCCTGCGCCGCGCGGACGCGGCCATGTACGCCGCGAAGCTGGCCCGCAACGGCGTCGTCATCTACACCCCGGACCTGGACCGCCACACCAGCGAGCGCATGGCCCTCGTCGACGACCTGCACGTCGCGCTCGCCGAGGACCAGCTGGTCCTGCACTACCAGCCGAAGGTCGAGCTGGGCACCCACCGCGTCGTCGGGGTCGAGGCGCTGGTCCGCTGGCAGCACCCCGTACGCGGGCTGCTCGCGCCGGACCTCTTCGTGCCGCTCGCCGAGGAGTGCGGCCTGATGCACCAGCTGACGGAGGTGGTCCTGGCCCAGGCGCTGGCGCAGGCCGGGCGGTGGTCGACCGCCGGGCTGGCGCTGTCGGTGGCGGTCAACGTCTCGCCGACGAACCTGCTCGACCTCGGACTGCCCCGCCGGGTCGCCGAGCTCCTGGTCGAGCACGACCTGCCGGCGTCTGCCCTGCACGTGGAGGTGACCGAGGGCGTCCTGCTGCTGGACCGGGTGCGGGCCACGGAGGTGCTGCACGCGCTGCGGGACCTGGGGGTGCGCCTGGCCGTGGACGACTACGGCACCGGCTACAGCTCGCTGGCCTACCTGCAGGAGCTCCCCGTCCACGACCTGAAGCTGGACCGGTCCTTCGTGACACGCATGCACACCGACCCCGTCAAGGCGGCCATCGCGCGGTCCACGGTGGACCTGGCGCACACCCTCGGGCTGCGCCTGATCGCCGAGGGGGTCGAGACCCAGGAGGCCATGGACGCCCTGCACGCCTACGGGTGCGACGAGGTGCAGGGCTACCACCTCACGCGACCCCTGCCGCCGGAGGGGCTGCTCGACTGGCTCGCGGAATGGGACGCAGGCCGTCTCGTGCACGGGGGGACACGAGCCGGGGCGCACTGACCGCGTGGTCCCGGCTGCGGCACGCAGGCGCTGTGACGGGGGCGACCTCGCTGGCGATCGGGTGCCCGCCGTTGTCCCCAGGTTGCGCCACCTGGCCCCTCCGGCGTCCCGTCCACGGCGTCGAGAGTCCTGTGTCAGCGCAGGGACCCGAGACGGAAGGACGCGAGCCTTGTCCCAGCTCGCCACGCGCACCACCCTGTTCGCCCTGCTCGCCGCCGTGGTCCTCGGGGCCGTCCCGGCCAGCGCGGAGCCGGCCGGCCCGTCGCTGGCCTCCTCGCGGCCGTGGTCGACGTGGGCCAGTCCTACCGGCTGACCGCGAAGGCGCCCCCGCGCCGCCGTGACCCTCGAACGCGAGGTCGACGGCGACTGGACGCCGGTGGCCACCAAGCCGGCGTCCCGCACGGGGGCAGCCACCTTCCCGGTCAAGGCCGGGCAGGCCCAGTCGTCCTTCCGGGCCGTGACCGACACCAGCAGTCCCGTGGTCACGGTGGACGTACGGGCACCGGTGCTGCTGCGCCGCCTGGCATCGCGCAGCGACGGCCACCTGGACGTGCAGGGCCGCACGGTGCTCGCCGGCGAGGCGGAGCTCGCGCTCGAGCTGCGGGCGTACGACAGCCGTGCGCGTCAGGCGACGGGGGAGTGGGACGAGGTCGCCGCCGACCTGACGCTCGACGCCTCGGACGACCGGGCCTTCCGCCTCATCACCACCGAGGTCCTGCCCGCGGGCTACTACGAGGTGCGGGTCGCCCGGCGCGCCGACGGCGGGCTGGTCGCGAGCACCACGCCGACGCGCCGGCTGCAGGTCGCTGCGTCGGGACGTCGCCCGAGCTGATCGTCCGGCAGCAGGAGGCCCGCCGAGGGCAGGATGTCCCGGTGCGCACCGTTCCCGCCCTCGCCGCCGTCGCCGCCCTGCTCCTGACCGGCGCGTGCAGCTCCGACGACTCCCCGGCGGCTCCCACCGCGACAGCGACGCCGAGCCCGTCCGCGAGCGACCAAGCCGGTGCGGCGTCCGCCCCGACCGCCGCCCCCGGCCCGTCCGGGACACGGCGGCCCCTCGCCGTCGGCCGGCCCGAGCACGGCAGGGAGCTCGGCCGTCGGCCGCTACCTCGTCACCAGCAGCGACGCCCTGCGGGTGCACGACCCCGCGACCGGCCGCGTGGTCCGCGTGCTCCAGCAGACGCCCGCTGGCGCCGTCGACTCCGACGTCGAGCTCTCCCGTGACGGGCGGACCGTCTACGCCCTGCGCGAGTACGGCGGGTTCGCTGCCTGCGGCCGGACGCAGGTGGTCAGCGTCGCCACGACGGGCGGACCGGTCCGCGCGCTCGTCGACGAGACGACCCGCTTCGCCGAGTTCGCCGTCTCGCCCGACCGCCGGACCGTCGCCCGGGTGTCGTCCGCCTGCAGCACCCCGCGCAGCCGGGTCCTGGTGCTGCGCGACCTGGCCAGCGGCACGGACCGCCGCCTGCCGCTGCCCGACGACGACGAGCGCTCGCAGAACGGGCTGGCCTTCGCCCCGGACAGCCGGCACCTGTTCGTCGACGGCCGGGTCGTCGACACGACCGCGACCGATCCGCTCGCCACGGCCGTGCTCGTGGACGTCCCGGAGCGGCTCGCCCTGGACGCGCAGTACCGCCCGGACGGCCGGCTGGTCGTCACCACCGCGCTGCTCGCCGACGCCGACAGCCCGGACACGCTGGTGGCGGTCGACGACACCACCGGCCGTCAGGTCGGCCAGTCCCGCACCCTGCCCACCCAGGTCGGCGGGGTCTCGTACGGACCGGACGGGGACCTGGTCGGCCTCCGGTTCCCCACGGAGGGCGACGACTACGTCGCCGGGGACCTCGTACGGCTGCGCGGCTCCACGGCGGCGGGGCTCGGCGGGGTGCAGGCCTACGCCGTCGACTGGACCTGACGGCGCGCTCCGCGGGGAGACCGCTCAGGCCGGCACGGCGGGCACGGCCGTCAGGTGCTCGGCGACCGCTGACAGGGCGTGCAGGACCGCTGCCCGGGCCGGCTCGGTGTCCGGGCCGGTGTCGAAGCCGTGCTGCGCCCCGGGGACGTCGAGGGTCGTCAGGCCGCGCGGCCGCGCGTCGACCAGCGCCTGCTGGCCCGCGACGAACGCGGGGATCTCGTGCTCGACCCGGGTGAGCACCACGGGGGTGTCACGCAGGCCGGCGAGGGCGTCGGACAGCGACGGCCAGCCGGGGATGGCCTCGGTGGGCAGCAGCGGGTAGGTCAGCGCCACGCAGCGCAGCCAGGTGTGCCCGGCGGCCAGGACCGGGTAGGCGAGCGGGCCGCCGCCGGAGAAGAACCACACGGCCACGCGGTCGGCGTCGACCTCGCCGCTGCCGCGCACCTCTGACAGCGTCCGGTCCAGCGTCGCGGCCGCCTCGGCGTACCGCATGCCGCCGGTGAGCTCGTGGTCGAGCAGCACGGCCGCAACGCCTCGCTGGGCGAGCTGCGCGGCGTAGGCGCGGAAGAAGGGGGTGCGGCGCGGGAGCACCGGCGGGGGCTCCGGGAACAGGCCGTGCACCAGCACGACGACGGGCGGGCGCTCGACGTCGTCGGGCAGGTAGAGGTCGAAGCCGCCGCGGTCGGACGGCGCCCGGGGCGTGGTGGGGACGACGAGGTCGATCGGCTGGTTCATGGGAGCTCCTGGTCGTGGTGGTGGAGGCGTCGAAGGCGTTCGGTGAGGACGGCGAGGGTGCGGGCGCACTGCGCGAGGTCGTCGGGGTCGAGGTCGGCGGTCACGCGGTCGAGGTTGGCGAGCTCCCGCTCGTGCACGTCGGCGAAGGCCTGCCGGCCGTGCTCGGTCACCGTGACCAGGCGGGAGCGCCGGTGCTGCGGGTTGTCGGCCAGCTGCAGGAGCCCGCCGGCGAGGCCCGCGTCGACCAGCGCCTGCACGCTCTGCCGGGCGACGCCGAAGTCGCGTGCGACCTGCGGGACCGTCATCGGCCCCCGGCGCGAGCAGCAGCTCCAGCACGGCGCGCAGGGGCACGGTCAGGCCGGTGCCCCGCAGCGAGACGTCCACGGCCTGCGAGGACGCCTGGTAGAGCGGACGGATGCCGCTGAGGACCTGGTAGGCAGCAGCGCCCGGACGTGACGGCTGGGCCCGAGCGGTCGCCGCCCCGGCGGGACGGTCCTCGATCACGTGTGAGGACCCTGTTCGCTCATGACAGGAAGACTGTCAGGATGACAGGCGCCCTGTCAACACCGTGCTCGGGACTGCGTGGATCAAGAACGGGTAGCCCGCTCGGCGTGACCAGCACGCTGCCCCAGCGGCCCGACGACGCACGGGTGCGCCGGGCGCGCGACCTGCGCCGCGTCGGGATCGTGCTGCTGGCGCTGTTCGTGCTCGCCGGCGCGACCGGAGTGCTCGGCACCCGGACGGCCACCGTCTCGGCGTCCGGCGCCGGCTACCGGCTCGACGTGGACTTCCCGCGGATCAGCCGGTCCGGTCACGCCGTGCGGCTGGCGGTCGACGTCCACCGGGACGGCGGCTTCCCCCCGGACGCCCCCGTACGGCTGCAGTGGCGCGCCTCCTACTTCGACCTGTTCGACGAGAACGGCTCCTCCCCGCAGCCCGACGCCGAGACGGCGAGCGGTGACCGCCTCGTGGACGAGTACCTGCCGCCGGCCGGCGACGACCTGGCGGTGTCCTTCGACACCCGCGTCCAGCCGAGCCGGCAGATCGGCGCCCGCGGCGAGGTCTCCGTCGTCGACGACGCGGGCCGGGTGCTCGTGACCGCCAGGTGGCGCACCTGGCTGGCTCCGTAGGGAGGGCGAAGCGTGGAGATCGTCGTCAGGGCCGCCGCCATCTACCTGTTCCTGTGGTTCATCACCCGCGTGGTCGGCAAGCGCGAGCTCGGGCAGATGAGCGCGTTCGAGCTCGTGCTGCTCGTGACGACCGGGGACCTGGTCCAGCAGGGCGTGACCCAGGAGGACTACAGCGTCACGGGCGCCATGCTGGCGATCGGGACCTTCGCGCTGCTCATCGTCGGCTTCAGCTGGGTGTCCTGGCGCTGGCCCAGGACCCGGACCGCGCTCGAGGGACTGCCGGTCGTCGTGGTGCAGGACGGCCGGATGCTCGAGCGCGTCATGCGCGACGAGCGCCTGTCGGACAGCGAGCTGCTCGAGGCGCTGCGGGAGCAGGGCATCGAGGAGGTGACGTCGGTCCGGATCGGGGTCCTGGAGCCGGACGGGAAGTTCTCCTTCTTCACCGGCGAGGACCACCCGCCCGCACCGGACAAGGCCGGCTGACGCGGCGCCGGGCCGCGCGCAGGCGGTCCCCACGTCGACGGACCCGCTGTGGCACCGTGCTCCCGTGGTCGACGAGCCCTCTCCACGCCTCGTGCTGCCGCACCTGCGCCTCGACGAGCTGCTCGAGGAGCTGCAGTCGCGGCTGTCCGAGGTGCGCACCACGCGTGACCGGGTGCGCGCCCTGCTCGAGGCCGTCCTCGCGGTGGGCAGCGACCTGGACCTGCAGACCGTCCTGCGGCGCATCGCCGAGGCGGCGCTGACCCTGGCCGGCGCGCGCTACGCCGCGCTCGGGGTGATCGGTGACGACGGCGGCCTGTCGCAGTTCCTCACCGTCGGGATCGACGAGGAGGCGCGGCGGCGCATCGGCGACCTGCCGCGCGGTCACGGCATCCTCGGGCTGCTCATCCGCGACCCCCGCCCGCTGCGGCTGGACGACCTCAGCCAGGACCCCGCGGCGTACGGCTTCCCGCCCCACCACCCGCCGATGAGGACCTTCCTCGGCGTGCCCGTGCGCGTCCGCGACGAGGTCTTCGGCAACCTCTACCTGACCGAGAAGACGAGCGGTGGCCCGTTCGACGAGGAGGACGAGGCCGTCGTCCTCGCCCTCGCCGCCGCCGCCGGCGTGGCCATCGAGAACGCCCGCCTGTACGACGCCACCCGCCGTCGCGAGGGGTGGATGCGGGCCAGCGCCGACATCAGCAGCCGCCTGCTCGGAGGCGCCGAGCCCGAGGAGGTGCTGGCGCTGGTGGCCGCGCGGGCGCGCGAGCTGACCGGCGCGGCGACCTGCGCGGTGGCGCTGCCGAGCGCTGCCGGCCGGCTGCTCATGGAGGTCGTCGACGGCCAGGACGCGGAGCGGGCTGCGGGGCGTCGTGGTGGCCGTCGAGGGCTCGCCCTACGCGCAGGTGCTGGCGGACGGGACGGCGCTCCGGCTGGTCGGCGAGGACGCCGCAGCGCTGACCGGGACAGGCCCGGGCGGCTCGGCGCTGCTCGTCCCGCTCGGCGCGAAGGGGTCGGTACGAGGCGTCCTGGTGCTCCTGTCCGCGGCCGGCCAGCCGCCGGTGCCCCCGTCGGTCGCCGAGGAGCTGACGGCCTTCGCGGCGCAGGCGACGCTCGGGCTCGAGGTCGCGGAACGGCGGCGCGACGCCGAGCGGCTCGTGGTCTTCGAGGACCGCGACCGCATCGCCCGCGACCTGCACGACCTGGTCATCCAGCGGCTGTTCGCGACCGGGATGCAGCTGGAGAGCGCTGCCCGCCTGGTCGAGCGGCCGGAGGCTGCGGCCCGCGTACGCCGCTCCGTCGACGACCTGGACACCACGATCCGGGAGATCCGCTCCACCATCTACGCCCTGACGACGCAGCCCGGCGACGAGCGGAGCAGCCTGCGCAGCCGGCTGTTCGAGGTGGTCGACGCGGGGGCCGAGCAGCTCGGCTTCGCGCCGGCTGTCCGCCTGTCGGGCCTGGTCGACACCTCGGTGCCGGACGGGGTGGGCGAGCACCTGCTGGCCGTGCTGCGCGAGGCGCTGTCCAACGCCGCCCGGCACGCCGGGGCGCGACGCGTCGAGGTCGTGCTGGAGGTCGGCGACCGCGTCGAGCTGGTGGTCCGCGACGACGGCGCCGGCCTGCCGGCCGAGGTCTCGCGCCGCAGCGGTCTGGCCAACCTCGTCGACCGGGCGGAGGCCGTCGGCGGCGCCTGCTCCGTGCGCCCGGGCCCCGGGGGAGGGACCGAGGTGACCTGGTCGGCTCCGCTGGTCGCGCCGGACTAGGGCTGGTCCTGCTTGAGCCCCGTGACGAGGACGGCGGCCTGGGTCCGCCGGTCCAGGCCGAGCTTCGCCAGCAGCGACGAGACGTAGTTCTTGACCGTCTTCTCGGCGAGGAAGACCCGCTCGCCGATCTGCCGGTTCGTGAGGCCCTCGCCGATCAGCTCGAGGATCCGTCGCTCCTGCTCGGTGAGCCCGGCGAGCGGGTCGCGGACCTCGGCCCGCTGACGCACCCGGTCGAGCACCTGCATCGTGGTGCGGTGGTCGATCAGGCTGCCGCCGGCGGCGACCGTGCGGACCGCGCTGACGAGGTCGCCGCCGCGCACCTGCTTGAGGACGTAGCCCGCGGCGCCGGCCATGACCGCACCGAACAGGGCCTCGTCGTCGGCGAACGAGGTGAGCATGAGGCAGGGCAGCGTCGGGTCGGCCGACCGCAGGTCGCGGCAGACCTGCACGCCGTCGCCGTCGGGCAGGCGCACGTCCAGCACCGCGACGTCGGGGCGCACGGCCGGGACGCGTGCCAGGGCCTCGGCGGCGGTGGACGCCTCGCCGACCACGACGATGTCGCCCTCGGCCTCGAGCAGCTCGCGGACACCGCGACGCACGATCTCGTGGTCGTCGAGGAGGAAGACGCGGACCGGGTTCATCGGCGGATCGTCTCAGACCAGCACGTCGTCGAGGTCGCGCCGCGGCGTGGTGGCGTGGGCCGTGGCGTAGCCGAGCCGCAGCACCAGCTGCGGCACGCCGACCAGGCCCAGGGCGGTGGCGAGGCGGGTCCGGCTCCAGGCGAGGTCGGTGACCTGCCCCAGGGGCTGGGCCTGGACGCCCGCTGCCGCGGCGTGCAGCAGGACGCGCGCCAGCGCCTGACCGGCGCGCAGCCACGCCTCGGGGTCGTCGGTCGTCGTCGTCAGGACCGCGACGTCGGGGCGCTCGGCCACCGGCGGCTCGTCGGCGCTGGGCCGCGGGCCGCTCAGGGTGAAGTCCCGCAGGGCCAGCGGCGTGCCCCGGCCGGCCGGGCTGCGCACCGCCGAGGGTGGCAGGCCGTCACCCCGCTCGGGTGCGTGCACCCAGGCGGCCAGCTCCTGGCGGTAGGCCGGGTCGTGCTCCTCGGCCACGTCCGCCGTCGCGAGCAGGACGGCCAGCTCGAGCCGCTCCGCTGACCCGGACACCGGGCGGAGCGAGGCCCCGTCCTGCTCGGCCGCGGCCCGCAGCTCCTCCAGCAGGGCCGGCTCCAGCGGCCGCTGCTCGAAGGCGTCCCGCACGGTGTGCCGCATGAGCACCGCGAGGGCCAGCCGCAGGTCCTCGTCCGTGGCGGGAGCGCCGGGCAGCAGCGTCAGCGACGCCAGCAGGTCGGGCCGACCGGGATCCGGCAGCAGCGCGAGCCGGCTGTCCAGGCCCAGGGCCCGGGCGGCCACCTGGGCCGTGCTCAGCGCCGCGCCGCAGGACAGGTGCAGCTGACGCCCGGACGGGTCCAGGTGGGTGAGCTGCCGGTCGCGGTCGGCGTGCAGGTCGAACCCGTCGGGCCGCACGTCGAACCGCCAGGGCTGCGTGTTGTGGACGCTCGGCGCGAGGGTCGCGGCTTCGACGACGTGGCGCACCTGGGCGGTCAGGTGGGGAGTGGTCATGGGGGCCTCCTGGGTGTGCCTCCAGACTCGGCCGGGACGCCTCCCGCCGGCAGTGCCGGAGGTCCTCACCGACCGGGACCTTGGTCCTGCCGTACGGCGGGACGTTCGGCAGGTCGGCCCGGGCCCTTCGCCCCTGGGACCGCGCCGTCCGGGCAGCGACGTTGGTACGGCACCGCCGACGCCCCGTCGGCGCCGCTCGAGGAGCCAGCCATGACCGCCACCGACTCCGCACCACCGACCTGGCGCCCGAGCCGACCCGCCGGTCCCCGTCCGCTCTCGTCCGCCTCCTCGGCACCCTGGTGATCGCGGCCGGCGTCGTCCTCGGGGTGTCCGGGGTCGGCACCTGGGCGATGGTGCAGAGCAGCCTCGCCGACGAGCGGATCACCGTGTCCGAGGACGCCGCCCGCTTCGCCGGCGCCAAGGTCGACGGGCCGCTGACCGCCTACACCGAGGCCCAGACGATCGAGGAGCACACCCTGGCGATGAGCAAGGGCAAGACCTACGCCGAGCTCGACCGCGAGGACCCGGTCCGGGCCACCGTCATGAACGGCTCCTTCCTGCGGGCCAGCCTGTTCACCTCCGTCGTCAGCTTCGGCATCGCCGCCATGGCGATGGGCCTCGGCGTCGTCTTCGTCCTGGTCGGCGTCGCGCTGCGCCGGGTCGCCGCCCTCCAGAGCTAGCTCCCCGTGCTCCGCCGCCCGCCGCCTGCGCCGCAGGCGGCGGGCACCGTCGTGCCCGGTGCCAGACTGGCCGGCATGAGGCCGACCGACCTGGCGGAGATCGACGCGGTCGTGGCGACCTTCTTCGCGGCGTTCACCTCCGGACCCGACCTCGACGAGCGGCTCGACGCGCTGCGCGCCGCCCTGCTGCCCGAGGCCGTCGTCGTCCGGACCTGCGGACAGGCCCCGCTGGCCTACGACGTCGAGGGGTTCATCGCCCCGCGCCGGGCGCTGCTCAGCGGTGGGAGCCTCCAGGACTTCTCCGAGTGGGAGGTGTCCGGCAGCACGCAGGTGTACGGCGACGTCGCCCAGCGCTGGTGCACCTACGCCAAGGCCTGGACGGAGGGCGGCGCCCGCGTACGGGGTCCGGCAGCAAGAGCCTGCAGCTGGTGCGCACCGCGGACGGCTGGCGCATCAGCGCCGTGGCGTGGGACGACTCCCGGGAGGGGCTGGCACCGCCGCCCTGAGAGCGCCGGGTCAGCGGCGGGCCTCCAGCACCATGTTGAACGGCGTCTCCGTGGCGCGCCGGACGGAGGAGAAGCCCGCCTCGCGCAGGAGCGCGGTGAGGCGGGCCTGCCCGGCCTGCGCGCCGAGCGCCGTCTGCGGCGGCTCCGACATCGAGTGGGCGACGCAGATCGTCGTGGAGGCGTTGTAGAAGAGCCGGCCGACCGGGTTGAGGTTGTCCTCGACGGCGTCCTGCGCGTTGGGCTCCACGAGCAGGAAGGTCCCGCCGGGCTTCAGCGCCTCCCGGATGTGCGTGGCTGCCGCGAGCGGGTCCGGCATGTCGTGCAGCGCGTCGAAGATGGCGACCAGGTCGTAGTCGGTGCCGGGGAAGCTCGCGGCGGCCGCCGACCTCGAAGGAGACGTGGCCGGCGACCCCGGCCTCGGACGCGCGCTTGCGGGCCGCCTCGACGGACGGCAGGTGGTAGTCGAACCCCGTGAAGGTGGAGTTCGGGTAGGAGCCGGCGAGCAGCAGCGTCGACGCGCCGTGGCCGCACCCGACGTCCGCGACCCGGGCGCCCGCCTCCAGCTGCTCCGCCACCCCGTCGAGCGCCGGGATCCACGACGACACCAGGTTCGCCACGTAGCCCGGGCGGAAGAAGCGCTCGGTCCCCTCGAACAGGCCGTCGTCGTGCTGGTGCCACGGGAACCCGCTTCCCGTCCGGGCCGCCTCGGTGATCTTCTCGATGCTCTTGCTGACCGCGACGGGGAGGTGGAACGCCGCCGCGAGCTGCATCCCGTCGGGGTCGGCCAGCGCGAACGCCTGCTCCTCGGTGAGGGAGAAGCGCGTGGTGCCCGGGTCGTAGGTGACGTAGCCACCGGCGGCCTGGCCGTTCAGCCACTCCCGGACGTACCGCTCGCCGACGCCGGCCTCGGCGGCCAGCTCCTCCGGCGTCGCGGGCATCACGCGCAGGAGCGCGGCGTACAGCCCGAGCCGGTCACCCAGCACCGCGTTGTTGGCGTGGAAGCTCGCCCCCAGATCGGTCACGAACCGTCCCAGCAGCTCGTTCAGCCTGCCCTCGTCGATGGCCACAGCGGACCCCCCGGTCCTCGTGCTCACGGTCGGCCGGGGCGCTCGGTGCGCAGCGTGCCGAAGACGCCTCGCGGCCAGTCGCGGGTGCCCCCCGGACCCGCGGTCCTGCTGCGCCACTCGGCGGGCGAGAAGGTTCAGACCGGCGGGCCCGGCCTGTCAAGGGGACCTGCCTCAGCCGTGCATCCGGGGGTCCTCGTCGGGTCGGCGTACAGCGCCGGGAGGGGGACGGCGCGTCACCGCGCGGCTGCCGCGGGCGCGCTAGGCGTCAGCCGAGGCCCGAGGACCAGAGCTGGATCCCTCCCGTGTCGGCCGGCCGCCGCCCGTCAGCCGCCGTGGGGCAGCAGCCGGGGCGCGGGGATGCGCGGGCCGCGCTTGTGCGCGTACATCTCCGCGTCGGCGTGGCCGAGCAGCGTGTCGAAGTCGGTCCCGTCGTCCGGGAAGACGCTGACGCCGGCGCTGATGCCGACCTGCACCGGACCGGAGCCGGTCAGGACCGGCTCGCGCATCGCGCACGTGATGTCGTCGGACGATCCGGACGGCCTGCCGGCGCAGGTCCTCGGACGGCCGGTCGGACAGGACGACGAGGAACTCGTCGCCGCCGAGCCGGGCCACCGTGTCGCGGTCGCCGACGACGGCGCGCAGGCGCTCGGCGACGGCGACGAGGACCGCGTCGCCACCGGCGTGGCCCGAGGTGTCGTTGACCCCCTTGAACCCGTCCAGGTCGAGGTAGATCAGCGCGCCGACGTCCCGGTGGGAGAGCCGGCGCCGGAGGTCGGCGGTGACGCTGCGGCGGTTGCCCAGGCCGGTGAGGGAGTCGGTGAACGCGAGCTGCTCGATGCGCTGGGCGTAGCGCTCCGCGGTGTCCCGGGCCTGGACGAGCGCCTCTTCGGCGGCGACGCGCGCGGTGACGTCGTGCTGCACGCCGATGTACTGCAGGACCCGTCCCGTGTCGTCGAACACGGGTGCCAGGTAGATCTCGTTCCACCAGGGGGTGCGGTCCGGGCCGCGGAGGTTCAGCAGCGTCTCCCGGCACTCCCGGCCCTCGGCGATGGCGTCCCGGATCCGGGCGACGACGGCGGGGTCGGTGGTCTCGTCCTGCAGGAAGCGGCAGTTGCGCCCCAGCACCTCCTCGGCGCGGAAGCCGGACAGCCGCTCGAACGCGGTGTTGACGTAGACCAGGGGGTGGTCGGGCCGGGTGACGTCGGCGATCGTCACGCCGTTGGTCGTCGCGGCCAGCGCCCGGCGCAGCAGGGTGTCGGCCGCCGCCGCGGCAGGGACCGCAGGTCCCGCGGGCGAGGCGGCCGGTGACGGCCCCGACAGCGGCGTCGCACCACGGGGCGGCGCGAGCTGCGGGACGACGCGGCCCAGCAGCGCCTGCGCGGCCCGCGCCACCGTCTCGCGGTCGTAGGTGAGCGCGAACTCGAACGTCCGGCTGCTGTCCGGCCCCTCGTCGCCGAGGTCGCGCGCCAGCAGGGCGGCGGCGAAGTGCGGCGAGAGCACGACGATGTCCCACTCGCCGCGCACCGGGTCGTCCGGTCGCAGTGCCGCACCGCGCACGCCGTGCACCGGGGGCGCCGTCGAGCCCCTCGCCGAGAGCGGCGACGAAGCCGACCCGCTCGGCCAGCTCGCGGTAGCGGTGGGCGGTGTGGGCGGTGAAGTGGCGGGCCTCCTGGAAGGCCGCCGCGACGACGGCGGTGGCCCCGTGGCGCAGGGCCTCGCGCTCCAGGTGCTTGCTGACCTCGATCAGCAGCGGCTTGACCGACCGGCGCAGCGCCGTGTCCGGCGGCAGGCAGGCGAACGGGCTGGTCTGCGACCAGTCGGCCGCCTCGACGTCGGGCAGCACGAGCTCGCCGTGCGGCAGGTGGTCGGCCTTGCCGGCGGCGGGCCGGCCGAACAGCCAGCCCTGCCCGAGCCGGGCCCCCAGCGCGCGGGCGACCTTGAGGTGCTCCTCGTGCTCGATGCCCTCGGCCAGGACGGCGGCGCCGCTGCGCTCGGCGTACGCGCTGACGGCGTTCATGATCTCCGCGATGGCGGGGCCGGGCCGCTCCTGGACCAGGCGCAGGTCGAGCTTGACGACCTCCGGGCGCAGCAGCGGCATGAAGGCCAGGGACAGGTCGTCGGCGCCGACGTCGTCCAGGGCGATCTTCCAGCCCAGCGAGCGGACGCGCTCGACGGTGCGCAGCAGCTCGGCGGGCCGGGCGGCGAGCGCCCGCTCGGTGATCTCCATGACCACCTGGACCTGCCCGGACGCCGCCTCGGCCAGGGCCAGCAGGTCGTCGAGAGGGGCGACGTCCAGGACCTCGGGCTCGACGTTGACGAACAGGGTCAGCGGCGCCAGCACGCCCTGGTCGACGGCTGCCCGCAGGGCGGCCCGCCGGCACAGCTCGTCGAGCTCGCCGAGCCGGCCGACGCGCCGGGCCTCGGCGAAGAGCAGGTCGGGCCGCTGCAGCGGACCCTGCGGACCGCGGGCGAGCGCCTCGTACGCGACCACCGCGCCGGAGTCGAGGTCGACGATGGGCTGCAGCACGCTGGCGACGTCCCCGTGCGCCAGGACGTCTTCGATCGAGCTCAAGGACCGGTCCCTTCCACCTGTCGGGCCGGGCGGCCCCACCCTGTCCTCGACACGGCCCGCCGTCGGCTTGACGTCCTACCGCGGCACCAGCTCGGGCACCTGCGCCGGACGCCGGTCGTCCCCGGGTGTCCGGGGGAGCAGCAGCGGGGTCGCGAGCAGCAGCAGCCCGGCCGCGGCGATGGCCGTACGCAGCCCGACGACTGCGGCCAGGCCGCCCCAGGCGGCGGTCGCCGCCGCGGTGGCGAGCTTGCTGGACACCGTCCAGGCGGTCAGGGTCCGGACGACGAGGTCCGCAGGCGTCTGCTCGAGCCGGTAGGTGGCGAAGACCGGGTTGAACACGCCCATGCACGTGACGAGGCCGAGCTGCACCACGGCGACCACCGCGACGCCGGCCCACCCGGCGGGGACCAGCGCCAGCCCGACCGACCAGCAGGCGCGCAGGGTGCCGGCGCGGCGCAGGACGGCCGGCTGCCCGAGCCGCGGGACCAGCGTGCGGGCGAGCCGGGCGCCCGCGAGCCCGCCGAGGCAGGGCGCCGCGAAGGCCAGGCCGTACTGCCACGGCGCGATGCCCAGGTCCCGCAGCATGAGGACGGCGACCAGCGGGGCGGTCGCCATCACGAGCGCGTTGACGGCGACGGTGTTGAGGAACAGGGACCGCAGCCGCGGGTGCTCCCGGATGACGCGCCAGCCCTCCCAGAGCTCGCCGCGGCGGCGGACCCCGGTGGGCGCGGGCGAGGCCTCGCCGCCGGCGATGACGCGGAGCCCGAGCGCGGAGAGCAGGTAGCTGCCGGCGTCCGCCGCGATCGTCGTGACCGGGCCGAGCACCCCGACCAGGGCGCCGCCGAGCGGTGGCCCGAGCATCGTCGCGGTCCACGTCGTGGACTCGAAGCGGGCGTTGGCCGTCAGCAGCTGGTCGGGCCGCAGCATCCCTCGCAGGCAGGCGCCGCTGGCCGCGCGGAAGCAGATGTCCGCGGCGCCGACGACGGCGACGACGAGGAGCAGCTGCCCGAACCGCAGGGCCCCCCAGGCGTACGCGACCGGGACCGAGAGCAGCGCCACGAAGCGCACGAGGTCAGCGCCGACCATCACCCGTCGCTTGCGCCGGCGCTCGACCCACGGCCCGAGCGGGACCGCCGCCACCGCCGCGGCCGTCAGCCCGACCGCCGCGAGCAGCGAGACCCGGGTGGGGCCGGCGTCCAGCGCGAGGACCGCGACGAGGGTGAACGCGTCGAACGCCAGCCAGGTCCCGAGGGTGCTGACGGAGAAGGCGGCCCAGAGCCAGCGGAAGCTCGGTCCCAGTGGCTCGGGTCTCACCGGAGCAGTCTTCCGGCGACGTCGACGGGCCGCCCGCTGACACGCCGCAGTCCGGCGCGGTGAGAGGGTCTCGCGGTGGACGCGAGCGCAGCCGGTCAGCCCGGACAGGTCGAGGACGCGGTGCACCCGCTGTGGGCGCTGCCCCCGGTGCAGGACGCTGCGCTCGGCGCCGCCGTCGTCGCGGCGGCCGAGGCGTTCCGCGGCCTGCAGGAGGCCTACGCCACGGCCGGTGCGACGGACCCCGGCCTGTGGACCGCGGTGACCGCCCAGCTGGAGCAGGCCCGCGAGCAGCTGGCGGCGTACGCGGTCGAGGAGGAGCGGCGCCTCGTCGGGCGCTGGCCCGACGTCCCCGGACGCGGGCAGGCGCTCGTGCCGCCGTACGTCCTCGACGAGCGCGACCACGACTCGGTCCGCGGGCGCGTGACGTTCGGCAGCTTCTACCTGGGTCGCAACGACGCCGTGCACGGCGGAACCCTGCCGCTGGTCTTCGACGAGGTGCTGGGGTCGCTGGCGAACGAGGGCCGCTCGCCGGCGCGCACCGCGTACCTCCACGTCGACTACCGCGCGATCACCCCGGTCGGGGTCGAGCTGCTGCTGACCGGGCGGGTCGAGCGCGAGGAGGGGCGCAAGCGCTTCGTGCGCGGCGAGCTGTGGCACGGCGACACCCTCACGGCGGAGGCGACCGGGCTCTTCCTCGCGCTGCGACCCGGGCAGCGCTGAGGGGGTCCGTTCCGCCAGGTGCGGGTAGCGGCAGCCCGACGAGTCCGACGAGCGACAGGAGCACTCCATGACAGGACCGGCCGACGAGGTGTGGGACGACTTCCGCGCCGCCGTGAACATGACGCCCAAGCAGCTCGAGGACTGGCTCGAGACCGACGAGAGCAAGGACGTCGGCCAGAAGGACGGCGGCGGCGAGTCGACGGGCCACGAGAGCGGCCGGCGGATCGTGGCCCTGCTGCGGACCAAGAAGGGCGACCTGACCGAGGACGACGCGGCGCACATGCGCAAGGTCGTCGGCTACGTGGCACGCCACAGCGCCCAGCGTCCGGACAAGAGCGACGACGAGCTGGCGCACGCCCGCTGGACCGCCTCGCTGAAGAACTGGGGGCACGACCCGCTCGCGTGACGGGCGCGGTCCGGCAGGTCTTCGCCCTGCGCCGCCGAACTGAGCGCTCACGGCGCCGCGCCTGCGGCCCGGGGCGGGAGCGGTCGGAGTGCAGCGCACCACCGGGGGCCGGCTGTGACCGGACCCGCGCAGGAGCAGCCCGAGGTCCGCGTGCGCCCACCGCTCGAGGGCGGCCTGTTCGTCCTGGAGGTCACGGGCCCGCTCGCCGCGACGACGCCGGTCCTCAAGGACGCGCTCGGGCAGGTCCCGACGTTCTGGCCGCTGCTGCTCGACCTGCGCCAGGTGACGTCCGTCGACGGTGTGGTGGCCGGGACGCTGTCGGCCGCGGCGCAGCGGCGCCTCGCCGCGTCGTCGGCCATCGCGGTCGTGGCGCGCGACGAGCTCCTGGCCCGCCTGCGGCACAACGGGCTGTCGCGGCTGGTCCTGCTCCACGCGGGGGTGGCGGACGCGGCGACGGAGCTGCGCGCGCGCACGTCGGGCACCCGCGACGTCCGCCGGCCCATCGCGTACGGGGTCCGTCGCCGGGCCTGAGCCGACCGGTCGGTAGCGTCCGGGCGTGGACCAGGGGAGCGGCGCGCCCGTCGTGCGCGGGGCCCGTGAGCAGGACGAGCCTGCGCTGCAGGCGGTCCAGCGGCTGACGTGGGCCGTCTCGACGCCGTCGCCCCCGCCGCCGGTCGAGCGGCCGTTCCTGTCGGCCGAGCGACGCGTCGTCGTGCAGGACGTGCTCGTCGCGGAGGCCGACGGCGAGGTCGTGGGCTACCTGCACCTGCGCGCCGCCAGCCCCTACCCGTCGCAGCGGCACGTGCAGACGGTCGTCGGGCTCGGCGTCCATCCCGAGCGCCAGCGCCGGGGTGCGGGCGGCGCCCTGCTGGCGGCCGCCGTCGCGGAGGCGGGGCGCCGCGGGGCCACCCGGCTCACGCTGCGCGTGCTCGGCAGCAACGCCACGGCGCTACGGGCGTACGAGCGGGCCGGCTTCCACGTCGAGGGCGTGCTCCGCGGGGAGTTCGTCCTGGACGGCGTCGCGGTGGACGACGTGCTCATGGCGCGGCTGCTGCCGTAGCCGTCGACGCTCCGCGCGCCGTACGGTGCCGCGGTGACGTCCCGGGGCGTACGGGTGGGGACCGCTGCAGTGCTGCTCGTCGGCGGCCTGCTCGGATGCAGCGCGCAGGACCCGCCGGCCGCTGCCCCGACCGCCACGCCGGCGCCCAGCACCGCCCCGGCAGCCAGCACCGCCCCGGCAGCCACCACCGCTCCCGCGACCAGCCCGCCGGCGCCCTCGCCCACCGTGCTCGTCGTCACCGGGGACCCCGTCGGCTTCCGGTCCCCGAGCGGCAACCTGGCCTGCTACGTCGACCTCGAGTCGGCGCGCTGCGACATCGACCAGCGCGCCTGGCAGCCGCCGCCGAAGCCGGCGGACTGCGACCTCGACTACGGCCAGGGCATCGGGCTGGACGGCGGCGGGGCCCGGCTCGTCTGCGCGGGCGACACCGCCTTCGGCGCCGACCTGGTGCTGCCCTACGGCGGGTCGGTGCGTGCGGGTGAGCTGGTCTGCGCGCTGGACCGCAACGGCGTCCGGTGCGAGCACCGGGCCAGCGGTCACGGGTTCACGTTGTCGCGCGAGGCGTACCGGCTGTTCTGACGGACCGGGCCGGAGATCGCGGCCCTTCGGTTACGTTCCCGGCATGCCAGCCGTCTCCTTCGCCCGTCGACTGCAGGACCTGGCGCAGGAGGCCCCCGACCGGCCGGCCGTGACCTGCGGCCCGGTGACCGTGACCCGCCGCGAGCTCGACGAGGCCGCGACACGGCTGGCCCGCGACTGGCAGGGGCGTGGGGTGACCCCCGGGCGGATGGTGACCATCGCGCTGCCCAACGGCGTCGAGTGGTTCGTCGCCTTCCTCGCCTGCTGGAAGATCGGCGCCGTCCCGCAGCCGGTCAGCAGCCGGCTGCCGGGACGCGAGCTGGAGGCGATCGTCGAGCTGGTCGACCCGGCGGTCGTCATGGGTGTCGCCGACGGGTCCCTGCCGGGCCGGCTGACGCTGCCGTCCGGCTACGCGCCGGACGCCGGCCTGTCGACCGACCCGCTGCCCGACGTGGTCAGCCCGGCCTGGAAGGCCCCGACCTCCGGCGGGTCGACCGGCCGGCCGAAGGTGATCGTCAGCGGCGACGAGTCGGTCTACGACCCCGAGCTGCGGCCCGAGCTGGGCTTCCGGCCGGACGGCTGCCTCGTCATGCCCGGCCCGCTCTACCACAACGGGCCGCTCATCTGGTCCTGGCAGGCGCTGCTCGACGGCAACCACGTGGTGGTGCTCCCGCGCTTCGACGCCGAGGCGACCCTGGACGCGGTCGCGCGCTACGGCGCCGACATCATCTACCTCGTCCCGACGATGATGAAGCGCATCTGGCGGCTGCCGAGCGAGGTCCGCGAGCGCTACGACCTGTCGTCCCTGGCGGTCGTGTGGCACCTCGCGGAGCCGTGCCCGGAGTGGCTCAAGCAGGCCTGGATCGACTGGCTCGGCCCCGAGCGCATCTTCGAGCTCTACGGCGGCACCGAGGGGCAGCTCAGCACCGTCATCCTCGGCGACGAGTGGCTCGCTCACCGCGGCTCGGTCGGGCGCCCCACCACCGGCGAGATCACCATCAGGGACGAGCACGGGACCGTGCTGGGCCCGGGGGAGAAGGGCGAGGTCTGGCTCAAGACCGAGCGGCCGACCCCGTCCTACCGCTACATCGGTGCGGAGGCGCGGGCCCTCGAGGGCGGCTGGGAGTCGCTCGGCGACATGGGCTGGCTGGACGCGGAGGGCTACCTCTACCTCGGTGACCGGCGCAGCGACATGATCCTGTCCGGCGGGTCCAACATCTACCCCGCCGAGGTCGAGGCGGCCCTGCAGGAGCACGCCGCGGTGCAGAGCTGCGCGGTCATCGGCCTGCCGGACGACGACCTGGGCAACCGCGTCCACGCGGTCGTGCAGGCCGACGAGGCCGCGGTGAGCCCGGACGAGCTGCGGGCGTTCCTCGCCGAGCGGCTGGTCACCTACAAGCTGCCGCGGACCTTCGAGTTCGTGACGGACGACCTGCGCGACGAGGCGGGCAAGATCCGGCGCAGCGCGCTGCGCGAGGAGCGCCTGACGGCGTAGCGACTTCCGCTGGTCCGGCGGGGCGCTGCGCACGGTGTTGCGCCCCGCCGCCTCGGCGGCGTAGGCCGCGGTGTCGGCGGCCTGCACGACGCCGTCCCGGTCGAGCTGCAGCACCGCCACCGGCATGCTCCTGGCCACGACCTCGAGCACAGCAGCGGCCGGCTGGGCCGAGCCGGACGCCCACCCTCCCCGGGAGCCGTGCTGCGCCACGTCGTCGGCCGGCATCAACCGCCGTCGCCTGCGGCCGGACGCGCAGGAGCCCGTGGGCACCTGGCGGCGGGAGCCGAGTCGGACGTTCGTACACCGAACCGACACCAGGTCGGCGTGACGCTCCGGACGGGACGGTCCACGCAGGTCTGACCAGACGGACCGTCGGACATGACCGGGACGAGCCACCGGGTCCTGGTCCCAGCGGGCCGGGGCTGGTCTACTGCGCCGAGGACCGGTCGGCGACGTGGCCGCCGGCCCGGACTCCCGAGGGGGACCCGTGCTCGTAGGTGACGCCAAGGCCGCCGGCTTCGACCCCCAGCGCCTGGACCGGATCGAGGAGCACCTCGTCCGCAGCTACATCGGCCCCGGCAAGATCGCCGGCTGCCAGACGCTGGTGGCCCGACACGGCGAGGTCGCCTGGTTCTCCTCGTCGGGCCACGCCGACCGCGAGGCCGGCACCCCCGTCGCCGAGGACACCATCTGGCGCCTCTACTCGATGACCAAGCCGGTCACCGGGGTCGCTCTCCTGACGCTGTACGAGCGCGGTCTGTTCCAGCTCAGCGACCCGGTGCACCGCTTCCTGCCGAGCTGGCGCGACGTCACCGTCCGGGTCGGCGCCGACGTCGTCGCCCCCGACCGCCCGCCGACGGTCCGCGACGTGATGATGCACATGTCCGGGATCGGCTACGCCCCGGGCAACACCGACCTGGTGATCGAGGGTGGGAGCACGCCGCCGATCCCGTGGCGCACCCTCGAGGAGCTGGCCGACGGGATCGTCGAGGCGCCGCTGCGGTTCCAGCCCGGGACGCGGTGGCTCTACTCGTACGGCATGGACGTCTGCGCCCGGCTCGTCGAGGTGCTGTCCGGGATGCCCTTCGACGACTACCTCAGGACGGTGCTGTTCGAGCCGCTGGGCATGGTCGACACCGACTTCTGGGTGCCCGAGGACAAGACGAGCCGGTTCGCCGCGCTCTACGCCCGCAACGAGCGCAAGGAGCTGGTACGGCTCGAGGGCCGCGGCTACGCGCGCCGGCCGACGATGCTCAACGGCGGCGGCGGGCTGGTCGGCACGACCGGCGACTACTTCCGCTTCGCGCAGATGCTGTGCAACGGCGGGCACCTGGACGGCGAGCGCATCCTGAGCCGCAAGACGGTCGAGCTGATGCGCACCAACCACCTTCCCGGTGGCGGCCAGCTGCGCGACTTCGCGCTGCCCGGCGGCTACGGCGAGGTCGGCTTCGACGGGATGGGCTTCGGCCTCACCGTGTCGGTCGGCACCGGACCGGCGGCGCAGCAGAGCGTCGGCTCGCCGGGGGAGTTCATGTGGGGCGGCGCCGCCTCCACCATCTTCTGGGTCGACCCGGTGGAGGACATCGTCTGCGTCTTCATGACGCAGCTGATGCCCTCGGACACGTTCAACTTCCGCGGCCAGCTCAAGCCCCTCGTCTACGGCGCGCTGGCCGACGGGCCCGACTGGGGCTGACCACCCCGGCTCCTAGGATCGCCGCATGACCCGCGCACTCGTCCTCGGTGGCGGCGGACCTGTCGGCATCGCCTGGGAGACCGGCCTCGCGGTGGGCCTGGCCGGCCACGGCGTCGACCTCGCCGCCGCGGACCGCATCGTCGGCACGTCGGCCGGCTCGGTCGTCGGCGCCCAGCTGGCCGGCGGGCTCGACCTGCTCGAGCGGGCGCAGCGGCTCTACCTCCAGCCGCCGGCGGCGGGCGCCGGCTCCGACGTGGACCGCGCGCTCGCGGCCGAGGTCGACCCCCAGGTCGGTGCCCGCATGGTGCGGCTGCTCGACGCCCTCGGCGGCCTCGGCGAACCGGCGGCGCCGGACGCCGAGCCCGAGCCGGCCATGGTCGAGCTGGGCCGACAGGCCCTGGAGGCGGCAGCGGGCCCGGAGGAGGGCTTCCTCCGGCTCTTCGCCGAGCTGGCCGGGCAGGAGTGGCCCGAGCGGTTCGCGTGCACAGCGGTGGACACCGCGACCGGGCGGTTCACCGTGTGGGAGCGCTCCAGCGGCATCCCCCTGGACCGTGGGGTCGCGTCCAGCTGCAGCGTCCCGTTCGTCTACCCGCCGATCACCATCGGCGACGGCCGCTACATGGACGGCGGCATGCGGTCGGCGCTGAACGCGGACCTCGCCGCCGGCCACGACGCGGTCGTCCTCGTCTCGGTGATGGCCGACCTGCCGCCCGGCATCGAGCTGCCGATGGCGGTGCGGGAGACCCGGGCCCGCGCCGCGCAGGTCGAGGCGGTCCGCGCCAGCGGCGCGCGGCTGGAGATGGTGATGCCGAGCGCCGAGCTGGTCGAGATCAGCGGGATGGGGCTGCACCTCATGGACGCCTCACGCGGTCCGGCGGCCTACGCAGCCGGGCTGCGGCAGGCCGACGTCGAGGCGGACCGGCTCGCCGCCCTCTGGAACGCCTGACGATCAGCCGACGTCCAGCGGCTGCGCGCCGGTCAGGCGCACCAGCTCGTCGTAGGACGTGCTGAACACCGCCGCCGGGTGGCCGGCCGCGGCCCACAGCACGTCGTACGCCTGCAGCGACCGGTCGATGCACGTCCTGACCGGGGCCGGGTGGCCGAGCGGCGACACGCCGCCGATGACCTGGCCGGTGTGCTCCCGGACGAACTCCGGTGTGGCCCGGCGCAGCCGGCCGCTGCCGAGGTGGGCCGACACCTTCGCGGTGTCGACCCGGTGCGCACCCGACGTGAGCACGAGCAGCGGACCGCCGTCGACCTCGAAGAGCAGGCTGTTGGCGATCGCCCCGACCTCGCAGCCGAGGGCCTGCGCCGCGAGCGCTGCCGTGTGCACCGAGGCGTCGAGGACGACCACGCGACCCTCACCGCCCCGCCGGGTCAGCTCCTCGCGGAAGCGGTGGATCGACGGGTGCTCGGACACGCGCCGACCGTACCGAGGCAGGGGGCGCGCGCGCACGCACCTGGCAGCGGTGCGACGCTGACCCCGTGGACGACGCGGCGTACCAGGCGCACATCGAGGCCCTGGAGGCGAACATCGCGGCGCTGTGCCGCGACGACGCCGCGCGGCGCGAGCGGGCGCTCGACCGGGTCGACCGGCTGACCTGGGCGCAGGCGAGCCGCACCGAGTCGGCCCGTGAGCGTCACGTCAAGGCGCTGGTCAGCGTGATCAGCGAGCTGCGGTCCGGCGAGCTCGCCTGAGCAGTCAGCTCAGGGCGTCGGCTCGGACGCCGACAGGGCGGCGGCGACGCGACGCAGGTCGGCCTCCCACTCGGCGCGGGGGCGCGGCGGCAGGACGTCGTCCCACTCGACGAGCAGGCTGCCGCGCGCCTGCGTGAGCCCGAGCGGCCGGACGAAGAACCACCAGTGCAGGTGCTCGGCGCCGTCACCGATGCGCAGGACGTGCACCCGCGCGACACCGCCGAGGCTCCTCAGCGCGGCCTCGACGCGGAGGAGGACCGGACCGAGGCCGGCCTGCAGCGGCGCAGGGAGGTCGTGCAGGTCCAGGTGGTCCCTGGGCTCGAGCAGCAGGACCACCGGCATGCCCGTCGGGTCGTCGGTCGCCTTCACCCGCCACGTGTCGTCGGTCCAGAGGTAGGCGTCGTCCGTGGCAGCGCAGGCACCGCAGTCGACGCCGCCCTCGCCGTGCCGCGGCGGCTCGGGGAGCTCGACGTCGCCCACCGCGCGGATGCGCAGCTCGCCCTCGTACGGGAAGGACGGCCAGCCGGTGAACGCGGGGAGCGGCAGCCGGCCGCCGGGGGAGGCCCGCTCCACCTCGCGGGCACGGCGCACGGTGCTGGTGGCGTAGTCGCCCTCCCCGGGAGGCTGCTCCAGGAGGCGGGCCAGCTTGCCCATCGACATCCGCCACCCGGTCGCGTTGTCGGCCGGGGACAGTCCGGGCGGCAGGTCGTCGTGGCGTCCGGTGACCAGGGTGCCGTCGCCGTCCGGCGCGAGCAGGTAGGTGATGGTCATGTCGCCGGCCAGGGCCGGGTCGTCGGTCTCGAAGGCCACGCGCTGGACGACCTCGCGGCCGGGCACCAGCCGGACGAAGCGGCCCGAGAAGGTGTCGGTCTGGTCCGTCGTCTTGCCCGCGTCCGTCGGCGCGTCGTAGGTGAGGCTGATCCGGAACGTGCCGCCCTCGCGCGGGTCGAAGGCGTGCACCTCGCTGGTCATGCCGTCGGGGACCATCCACTGCCGCACCGCCGCGGGGTCGAGCAGCGCGGCGTAGACGCGGTCGGGCGGCGCGGCGACGTGCTGGGTCAGCTGCGTCACGAGGTCACCGTCGCAGCGGCCGGCGGCGTGCGCGGGCGCTGCACGCGCCTGCGCACTCGCGGCACGCACTCGACCAGCGCGAGGGCGAGCGACACGTGCACCTCGGCCACCTCGTCGGGGTCCAGCGGGCCGGAGGAGCGGTACCACGCCGCCACGGCGTTGCCCATGACGACGGTGGCCCGCGACGCCTCGCGCGGGTCAGCCGTCAGGAAGACGCCGTCCGCGACGCCCTGGTTGACGAGGTCGTCGAACAGCCGCTGGATCTGGTCGCGCTTCTCGACGATCGCCTTGCGCCAGGCGGGCTCGAGGCTGCGCAGCTCGGTGTTGCCGACGAAGCTCTCGACCGGGTAGTCCACGTGCAGCTGCACGTGCACGCGGACCACCGCGGCGAGCTGCTCGGCCGGGCCCTGCTCGCTGTGCGCCGCGCGCAGCACCGCCTCGAGGTGGCGGTCCGTCGCGCGCAGCATGAAGGCCGCCAGGATCTCCTGCTTGGACGCGAAGTAGTGGTACAGCGCGGCCGTGCTCAGACCGGCCCGGTCGGCGATGTCCCGGATCGACGCGCCGTGGTAGCCGTGCTTGAACATGACGTCCGCGGCGGCGGCGATGATGAGGTCCTCGCCGTACTTCTTGGCCGGGGCTGGCATCCGGGGACCTTCCCACAGCCGCCGGGGCTACTTGATGGCGAGCGGGTTGATCGGCGAGCCGACGCCGCCGGTGAACTTCAGCGGCGGCGCGCAGAAGAAGAACTCGTAGACGCCGTCCTGCTCGCAGTCGGCGGACAGCTCCTCGAAGTCGAGGATCTCGCCGAGGGTCATGCCCATGTCGCGGATCAGCACCATGTGCACGTTGAGCAGCTCGCCCTCGATCTCGCCGGGCAGCACCTCGATGGCCCAGTTGTCGGAGCACACCGCCGCGACGCCCTTCTGCGACAGCCAGTCGACGCACGCCATGCCCGAGCCCCGGCTCTCCGGCCATGAAGCTGACGGCGTCGCTGTCGCTGAGGAACTTGCGTCGCCACCCGGTGCGGAACAGCAGGATGTCGCCCTCGCCGACCTGCACGCCGTGGGCCTCGCACGCCTCGTCGAGGTCGTCGGGCGTGATGACGTAGCCCTGCTCGAGCCAGTCGACGCCCTTGCGGCGGGCGATGTCGAGCAGGACGCCGCGGCCGGCGATGCCCTTGGACATCTTGTCGATGGAGCAGCGCTTCGCGCCGTGGGTCGTGACGTTGCTGTTGAGGTCGAAGCCGTTGTAGAGCTTGTCGTCGTAGAAGACGTGACCGAGCGCGTCCCACTGCGAGGCCGCCTGCAGGGGCATGAAGACGTAGTCGTCGGCGTAGCGGAACGCCCCGGGGAAGACCTGGTCCGCGCCGGTCTCCGACATGAGCCGGATCGGGTTGATGCGGCCGCCGCCCGGCTGCGGGCCGCTGCCGTCCAGCGGGATGCCGAGGTCGAACGACGCGCCCCGTCGGATCAGGGCGCCGGCGGCGACGAGCTTGTCCGGGGTGATCAGGTTGATCGTGCCGCGCTCGTCCTCCTCGCCCCAGCGGCCCCAGTTGCTGACCCTCTTGCCGACCTCGCGAAAGCTCTCCATGGGTGGACCTCCTGTGGGTGTGGGTCTAGCTGAGCTGGGTGCGCAGCTCGCGCTTGAGGATCTTGCCGGCGGCGTTGCGCGGGAGCTCGGGCACGAAGACGACCCGGCTGGGCTTCTTGTAGCTCGCGAGGTTGCGGCGGCAGTGCTCGATGACCTCCTGCTCGGTGACCGTCTGCCCCTCGCGCAGCTGGAGGAAGGCGACGACCTTCTCGCCCCACACCTCGTCGGGCACGCCGACGACGGCGGCCTCGGCGACGGCCGGCACCTCGTACAGGACCTCCTCGACCTCGCGGGAGTAGACGTTCTCGCCGCCGGTCAGGATCATGTCCTTCATCCGGTCGACGATGTAGTGGTTGCCCTCGGCGTCCTTGCGCGCCAGGTCGCCGCTGTGGAACCAGCCGCCGGCGAACGCCTCCTCGGTGGCGGTCGGGTTGTTCCAGTAGCCCATGGTCACCTGCGGCCCGCGGACCACCAGCTCGCCGACCTCGCCCACGGCGACGTCGTTCATCTCGAGGTCGACGACGCGGACCATCGCGTACGGCATCGGCGTGCCGACGGAGGTGAGCAGCTCGGGCTGCTCGAGGCCGCGCAGGTGCGCCTCGTGCGGCTGGTAGAGCACGTTGCCCGACAGCTCCGTCATCCCGAAGCCGGTGATGAACTGGGCGTTGGGGAAGCGGGACATCCCGTGGCGCAGCACCTCGGCGGGCATCGCCGCCGCGCCGTAGCCGATGCGCCGGACCCCGCTCACGTCGGAGGTCTCAAGCGCCGGGTGGCGGAGCAGCATGCTGAACATCGTGGGCGCGACGCTGACCTCCTCGCAGCCGTAGCGCACCACGTGCTCGAGGAAGGCGCCGGCCTCGTACGCCCGCATCACGACGAGCTCGCGCCCCCGCAGGTGCAGCACGAGGATGGTGTAGCCGGCGACGTGGCACAGCGGCCACGGGAACAGCGACGGGCCGCTGAGGTCCGAGGGCCAGCGGATCGCAGAGTTGACGGTCGCCGCCAGCAGGTTGGCGTGGCTGAGCATCGCTCCCTTGGCCCGCCCCGTCGTGCCGCTGGTGTAGATGAGCCAGGCCAGGTCGCTGTCGGCGACCGCGAGGTCGGGTTCGTCCTCCGACGCGTCGGCGAGCAGGTCGGCGTAGCGCAGCGTGCCGGGCGTCGGGGGCGCCCCCTCGTCACCGATCAGCACGACGGAGCGCAGGTCCAGCTCCGCGGCGAGCGACTGCGCCAGCTCGGCGTACTTCGGCTCGACCACGAGAACGCTCGCCTGCGAGTCGCGGACGATGTGCTCGACCTCGCGGGGCGAGAGCCGGTAGTTCACGAAGACCAGGCACATCCCGGCACGGGGCACGGCGTAGTAGGCCTCGACGTACTCGGGCAGGTTCTCGGCGAGGATCGCCACCCTGTCGCCGGGGGCGCCGAGGGCGAGGAAGGCGTTGGCCGCCCGGTTGATGCGGCGGCGCAGCTGGTCGAACGTGTACCTGGTGTCGCCGAAGGACAGCGCCGGCGCGTCGGGAGCGCGCTGTGCGGTGTAGGCGACGCAGTCGCTGATGAGCATGGGAGACCTCTCCTGTACTGGGGACTACGAGCCGACGTAGTGCGCCTCCCGCTTCTCCAGGAACGACTTCACGCCCTCGCGGTGGTCGGCCGTCTGGAACAGCTCGGCCAGGGTGCTGCTGACCCAGGAGCCGAGCTCCTTCCAGTCCGGGTCGAGGGCCTTGCGCATCCCGCGCTTGATGGCCTGCGCGGCGAGCGGGGGGTTGGCGGCGATGGCGCCCGCCAGCTCGCGGGCGGCGGTCAGCAGCTGGTCGTGCGGCACGACGTCGAGGACCAGACCGATGTCCTTGGCCTCGTCAGCGGCGATGACCCGGCCGGTCAGCAGCAGCTCGGCGGCGCGCTGCCTGCCGACCGACTGGGCGAGCAGCCCGATGCCGGGGGCGTCCGTGCACAGCCCGCGCTTGATGAACAGCTCGCCGAACTTCGCCTTCTCCGACGCGATGCGCACGTCGGCCATGAGCGCCAGCTCCATCCCCCAGCCGATGGCCGCGCCGTTCACCGCGGCGACGATCGGGACGTCGCAGTGCAGCAGCGCGTCGGCGGCCGGCGTCAGCCGCGGGTCCTTCCCGAGGTCCGGGGGAGGGCTGTCGCCACCGCCCATGATCTCGCGGACGTCGTCGCCAGAGCAGAACGCCGGGTCCTCGCCGGTGATGACGAGCACCCGCTCGGTGCAGTCGCGGACGACCTGCTCGAGCTCGTCGTACGTCTTGCGCCGCAGGGCGTTGCGCACCTGCGGGCGGCGGATCGTCAGGACGCCGACGTGCCCGTCGACGGTGTAGTCGATGTCCTCGTGCACGTGCGCTCCAGGGGGTGTCGGGTCGGCGGTCAGGACGGGGTGAGCGCGTCCCGCAGGGCGCGCTTGAGGACCTTGCCGGAGGCGTTCTTCGGCAGGACGTCGACGATCTCGACGCGGCGCGGCTTCTTGTAGCCGGCCAGCTCCTCCTTGCAGAACTCGGTGATCTCCTCCGCCGTGACGGTCGCGCCAGGCCGCACGACGACGACGGCGCAGACGGTCTCGCCCCAGTGCACGTCGGGCAGGCCGATGACCGCGGCCTCGGCGACGGCCGGGTGCTGGTAGAGCACGTCCTCGACCTGGCGGGAGTAGACGTTCTCGCCGCCGGTCACGATCATGTCCTTCTTGCGGTCGACGATCGAGACGTAGCCCTCGGCGTCCCGGCGGCCCAGGTCACCGGTGTGGAACCAGCCGCCGGCGAAGGCCTCCTCCGTCGCCGCCGGGTTGTTCCAGTAGCCCTTCATCACCTGGTCGCCGCGGACCACGATCTCGCCGACGTCACCGACGGCGACGTCGCGCATGTCCTCGTCGACCAGCCGCAGGTCGACGAGCGACATGGGCCGGCCGGCCGCGGCCAGCAGGTGCGGCGCGTCCTGGGCGGCGCGCACGTGCGAGGCCGGGTCGAGGAACAGCACGTTGCCGGCCAGCTCGGTCATGCCGAAGCCCTGCACGAACTCCGCGTCGGGGAAGCGGCGCATCGCCGCGCGCAGCACCTCGACCGGCATGCCGGAGCCGCCGTAGGCGATCGTGCGCAGGCTGGTCAGCGCGTGCTCGTCGACGTCCGGGTGCTGCAGCAGCATGTTGAGCATGGTGGGTGCCAGAGGAGCGCCGGTGACGCCGTGCACGTCGACGGACGACATGAAGTCGCCGGGCTCGTACGCGGTGCGCAGGACGAGCGTCGCTCCGCGCAGGCAGTAGCCGGGGATGCCGTAGCCGGCGACGTGGCACAGCGGGAACGGCATCAGGTAGGTGTCGCCGGGCTGCGGTGCGCTCTCGATGAGCCAGCTGGTCAGCGACGTGAGCAGGTTGCGGTGCGTCAGCATCGCGCCCTTCGGCAGGCCCGTCGTGCCGCTGGTGTAGATGAGCCAGGCGACGTCGTCCGCGTCGACGCGCGCCGTCGGCAGGTCGGCCGACGCACCGGCCAGCAGCTCCTCGTACGCCAGGTCGCCGCCCTCGCCGTCGACGACGACGAGCCGCAGCCCCGGCAGCGACCCGCGGATGGCCTCCACCGCAGGCAGGTACTTCGGCTCGGTGAGCAGCACCGTCGCGCCGGAGTCGTTGAGGATGTGCACGAGCTCCTTGGGGTTGAGCCGGTAGTTGAGGAACGCCAGCACCATCCCCGCCGTCGGCACGCCGTAGTAGGCCTCGACGAAGGCGGGGCGGTTCTCCATGAGGATGCCGATCCGGTCGCCCGGTGCCGCGACCGAGGACAGCCCGTTGGCCAGCCGGCGCACGCGGCCGGCCAGCTCGATGAAGGTGGTCGTCCCGCCGTCGGACACGACCGCGGCGCGGTCGGCGTGCTTGCGCGCAGCGAGCTCCGGCACGTCTCCGAGCAGCATGCTCCACCTCCGGTCTGGTGCCGGCGGGTGCCGGCGGGGACTGCGGTCCTCAACCGTCCACGAGGTACTTGGGGTTGGCCACGAGCAGCCGGGCCACGGCGTCCTGCTTCAGCGCTGACAGCAGCTCGGGCAGCTGGTCGTCGAGCTCGCCGGCGCGGATGCGCGCGGCGAGCTCGTCGTCGTCCTGGGCGCCGAGGGCCTGCAGCCGCTCGTCGTGCGGCCCCTGCGCCGCACCGGCGCCGAGCTCGCGCTCGACGATGGCGAGGACGTTGGCCGCGACACGGGTGTGGAACTGCAGGCGCCCCTCGAGCGCCGGCATCAGCTCGGTGCGCAGGAACTCCTGCACCGCAGCGGTCAGCTCGGCAGCCGTCGGCCGGCCGTACATGCTCACAGGACGTCCTCCAGCAGCAGCAGCACGTCGTACTCCTGCTCGCAGACCCGGCGCCCGATGGCAGCGAGCTCGACCGAGCGGGTGGTGCCGTTGAGGTGGCGCTGGGCCTGGCCCATGCAGCCCAGCCCCCAGCTCGTCGAGCCGAGGACCTCCCACCACAGGACGACGCGCGGGTCCACCGCGACGCCGGAGGCCGCCTCGTAGGCCTCGAACAGCTGCTCGCGGGTGCCGAAGCCCCCGACCGGCAGGTCGGAGCCGAAGCGCCAGGCGCGCACGCACAGCCAGCCCAGGTCCTCCATCGGGTCGCCGGCGTGCACCAGCTCCCAGTCGAGGACGGCGCGGATCCCGTCCGGCCCGATGATGAGGTTGCCGTTGCGGAAGTCGCCGTGCACGAGGGCCTGGCCGGCGGACGGCGGGCGGTGCTGCTCGAGCCACCGCAGCGCGAGCTCCAGGGTCGGGCTGGCCCAGCCCAGCGCCGCCAGCCGCTCCTGCAACCGCACCACCGGGTCGTACGACTCGAGTCCCGGCACCTGCTCCAGGGGCACGGAGTGGATGCGGGCGAGCAGCTCGCCGCACTGCGCCGCGAGCACGGGACGCGCTGCGGCGTACGCGTCGTCGCGCAGGATCCGGCGGGCCAGCGTCTCGCCGGCGACGAACTCGCTGACGATGTACGGCGCGCCGAGCGTCGCGGTGTCGGTGCCCGCGGCGAGGACCTCGGGCTCGGGGACGCCTGCTGCGGCGGCCGCCACGATCGCCCGGGCCTCGAGCGCCATGAGCTCCGGGCGGGGGCTCGCGGGCGGGTCGCGGCGCAGGACCAGCTGCCGGGCCGGGCCGTCGACGCCGGCGACCTCGAAGGCCCACGTCTCCCGGCTGGCGCCGCCGGAGAGCTGGCGCAGGTCGTGCACCTCGAGCGCCGGCTGCTGCAGCACCCCGCGCAGGAGCCCGGTGAGCCCGGCGGCCAGGACGTCGCTCATCAGCGGCCCGTGAAGACGGGGTCGCGGCGCTCGAGGAACGACGCGACGCCCTCGCGGTGGTCGTCGGACGCGAAGCACTCCTGCAGCAGCCGGCGGTGCGCCGCCATGTGCTCCTCGGTCTCGCGGCCGAGGCCGTCGTAGACGAGCTCCTTCACGCGGGCGGTCGCGAACGGCGAGCCCTGCGACAGGCTGCGGGCGAGCCGCACGGCCTCGGCGAGCAGCGCGTCCGGCTCGACCACCGCGGTCACGTAGCCGGCAGCCAGCGCGTCCTGCGCCGACAGGAACTCGCCGGAGCAGAGCAGCTGCAGCGCCCGCGACAGCCCGAGCTGGCGGGGGAGCAGCCACGAGCCGGCACCCGTGTCGGGGACGAGTCCGCGGTGCACGAAGTTCCAGGCGAACCGCGCCCGCGTGCTGGCCACCCGCAGGTCGCACTGCGACGTGAGCTCGGCGCCCATGCCGACGGCCGCGCCGTCGACCGCCGCGACCACCGGCTTGGGGCACGCCGACAGCGCCCAGGGCCGCGACGCCTGCTCCTGCGCCGGGGCCCGGCTGCCGCGGCTGTCCGTGGGGGTGTCGGACAGGTCCGAGAGGTCGGTGCCGGCGCAGAACGCCCCGCCGGCACCGGTGACGACGAGGGCCCGCACCGCGGGGTCGGCGCCGGCCGACGCGACCGCCTCGGTGAACGCGCGCAGGACCGCGTAGGTCATCGCGTTGCGCTTCTCGGGGCGGTCGATGGTCAGGACGGCGATCGCGTCGTCGACCTCGTAGCGGATGCCCTGCACGCGCGCCCCTCGTCTCCCGATCGAACGATCGATCGGTACCCAACCAGGAGACGCGCGTGCAGCGCAAGCACCCCGTCGTCGGCGGCTCAGAACTCCAGGACGAGCCGGCCCCGGGTGCCGCCTGCCTCGAGCACCCGGTGGGCCTCCGCGGCGTCGGCGGCCGGGAAGGCGCGGGCGACCCGCATCCCGAGCGCACCGGTCTCGGCCAGCCGGCAGATGCCGTCGAGCTTGGCCTGCTCGGTCGCGTAGGTGTGCACCCAGACCTGCTGCAGGGTGATGCCGCGCTCGAGGGTCCCGCCGAAGGGGCGCACCGAGGCGATCTGCCCGCCGTCCTTGACCGCCGGCAGCACGAGGTCCTCCTGGACCGACCCGTCGGCGACGGCGTCGACGCCGTCCGGCTCCACCTCGCGGAAGCGGGCCGCGACGTCGTCGCCGCGCGGCACGACCACGTCGGCGCCGAGGGCGCGCACCAGCTCGGTGTCCTTCTCGGAGGCGTCGGCCAGCACCCGCAGCCCGTCCTGCTTGGCCAGCTGCACGAGCAGCCCGCCGTACGCGCCGGCCGCTCCCGTGACGGCCAGCACCTGCCCCGGCTGCAGGCCGAGCATGTCCAGGGTCAGCCGGGCGGTGAGTCCGTTCATCGGCAGCGTGGCGGCCTCGACGTGCGAAGCACCCTGCGGCGCACGGGCCACCGAGCCCGCGGGCACGACGACCAGCTCGGCGTAGGCGCCGCCGAGCGGCCCGGTCGGCAGGACGATCGCGACGACCGGGTCACCGACCTGGAGGTCGCCCACGTCGGCACCCTCGCCGAGGGACTCGAGGACCCCGGCTGCCTCCATGCCGGCCACGTACGGCGGACCGTGCTTGAGCATCCGCTTGTAGCTGCCGTTGCGCAGGTAGGTGTCGGTCGGGTTGACCGTCGCGGCGTGCACCCGGACGCGCACCTCACCCGGACCGGGCGTCGGCTCCGGCACCTCCACGAGCTCGAGGACCTCAGGTCCTCCGAACACCGGTGCTCCCGCGACCTTCACTGGCACGACCTCCGAACGCTGGCTGGCGCACGCCCTGCGCGCCGGGGCGCAGTCACTCACGGGGCGTCCGGGAGGTCCACCACCGGTCGGGTCCGCCAGGTCCGAGCCGCGACTGACCTGCCGAGCGCACGCTCGGCGTGCGACAGTGAGGCAACCCCGCGTGACACAGGTCACGTCGGTCGGGCAAGCAGGAGGAGCGCGCGTGAGCGAGGCAGGCAGCACGTCAGGGTCGACGCCGGTGGACGTGGACGTCGTCGTGGTGGGAGCGGGCTTCTCGGGCCTCTACCTGCTGCACCGGCTGCGCCAGCTCGGCCTGTCGGCCAGGGCGTTCGACGCCGCCGGCGACGTCGGGGGGACGTGGTACTGGAACCGCTACCCGGGCGCCCGCTGCGACATCCCGACCACCGACTACACGCTGACCTTCGACCCGGAGCTCGAGCACGCCTGGACCTGGTCGGAGAAGTACGCGACGCAGCCGGAGATCCTGCGCTACGCCCAGTTCCTGGCCGAGCGCTACGACCTGCGCAAGGACATCACCTTCTCCACCCGGGTCGAGGGCGCCGTCTGGGACGACGCGTCCGGCACCTGGTCGGTCCGCACCGAGCAGGGCGAGCAGGTCACCTGCCGCTTCTACGTGATGGCGAGCGGCTGCCTGTCGGTGCCCAAGGCGCCGGACGTCAACGGGGCCGACCGCTTCCGCGGCGACGTCTACTACACGAGCACGCTGGCCGCACGAGGGCGTCGACTTCACCGGCAAGCGGGTCGCCGTGATCGGCACCGGCTCGTCCGGCATCCAGTCGATCCCGCTGATCGCCGAGCAGGCCGCGCAGCTGACCGTCTTCCAGCGCACGGCCAACTTCTCGATCCCGGCGCGCAACGGCCCCGCCCCGCAGGACCGGCTGGCCGAGATCGCCGCCGACCGCGAGACCTACCGCGAGGCGGCCAAGTGGTCCAAGGGCGGCATCCCGTACGAGATCAGCGAGATCGTCGGCGTCACGGCTCCTGAGGAGGTCCGCCGCCAGCGCTTCGAGGACGGCCTGGGAGAAGGGCGAGCTCTTCGCCATCCTCGGCGTCTTCGCCGACCAGGGCGTCAACGCGGAGTCCAACGACATCGTCGCCGAGATGATCCGCGAGAAGATCCGCCAGCGGGTCGAGGACCCCGAGGTCGCCGAGACGCTCTGCCCGAAGGACCACCCGCTCGGGACGAAGCGGCCGTGCCTCGACACCGGCTACTTCGAGACGTTCAACAAGCCCGCACGTCCGGCTCGTGGACCTGCGCAAGACGCCGCTCGAGCACCGTCACCGAGACCGGCATCGACACGGTCGTCCGAGTCCCTCGAGTTCGACGTCATCGTCTACGCCACCGGGTTCGACGCCATGACCGGGCCCCTGGTCAACGTCGACATCACCGGCCGCGACGGCCTGACCCTCAAGCAGAAGTGGGCGGACGGCCCGCAGACCTACCTGGGCCTGACCACGACCGGCTTCCCGAACTTCTTCCACATCACCGGTCCGGGCAGCCCCTCGGTGCTGTCCAACATGGCCGTCTCGATCGAGCAGCACGTCGAGTACGCCGACCGACCTCATGGCCTGGATGCGCGACAAGGGCTTCGACCGCGTCGAGCCCACGCCGGTCGCCGAGGCGGGCTGGGACCAGCACGTCGCCGACGCCGCCGACATCACCCTCTACACGCAGGCCAACTCCTGGTACATGGGCGCCAACGTCCCGGGCAAGCCGCGCGTGTTCTGCCCCTACATCGGCGGCGTCGAGGTCTACCGGGCGGCCTGCGAGGAGGTCCGGGAGAAGGACTACCTCGGCTTCTCCTTCTCCGGTCCGGCCGGCGAGCAGTGCAACGACGGCGTCGTGCGCCGCCTGCAGTACGACGTGATGCTGGTCCTCGACGTGATGGCCGGCCTGAACCTGCCGACGATCGAGTCGATGTCGGCGCCGGACGCCCGCGGCTTCATGGACCTCATGGCGGCCGAGCGGCCGCCCGGCCCGGAGGTCGGCGAGATCGTCGACGGCGTCCTGCCCGGCGCGACCGGCGAGCTGCCCTACCGCCTCTACCGGCCGGCGACCCCGGGGCCGCACCCCGTCGTGGCCTACTTCCACGGCGGCGGCTGGGTGCTCGGCAGCAAGGACTCCGACGACCCGTTGTGCCGCGACCTCTGCGTCCGGTCCGACACGGTCATCGTCTCGGTCGACTACCGGCACGCGCCGGAGGCCCGGTTCCCCGCGGCCGCGGACGACGCGTACGCGGCCGTGCAGTGGCTGGCCGACAACGCCGTCGCCGTCGGCGGCATCCCCGGCCAGCTGGCGGTCGCCGGCTGGAGCGCGGGAGCCAACGTGGCCGCGGTCGCCTGCCAGACGGCCCGCGACAACGGCGGGCCGCAGATCCGTGGCCAGCTGCTGCTGACCCCGGCCGTCGACTCCGACCTGACGCGCCCGTCCTACGTCGAGAACGGCGACGGCTACGTCCTGACGGCGCCGCTCATGACCTGGTTCTGGGACCACTACGCCGACGAGGCCGACCGCACCGACCCGAAGGCGGCGCCGCTGCGCGGCAACCTCGCCGACCTCCCGCCGGCCACCGTCGTCACGGCCGACTTCGACCCGCTCCGCGACGAGGGCACGGCCTACGCCGAGGCGCTCACCGCGGCCGGGGTGCCGACCACGCACCTGCGTGCCCGCGGGCACACGCACACGTCGGTGACCATGGTCGACGTCGTGCTGTCGGGGGCACCGGTCCGGGCCGCCATGGCCGAGGGCCTGCGCAGCTTCTTCCCCGCCGCGGTCCCGGCCTGAGGTCCCCCGTCCGGTGGCGCGCGGTCCGCGCCACCGGACGGTGAGGTCAGTTCCGGCATTCGACTGTGCGTGAGCGATCAGTCGCTTACGGTCAACCCACCCGCCACCCGTGCGGGTGACGCCCGCCGTGGACCGCCGAGTCCCACCCGCGCGGCGGCGTCCCGCGCACGTCCGGCCGCCCTGCGGTCCGGGTCGAGCACCGCACCTCGGGTGGGAGCGGGGGACCCACGCACCACGGGGCCCCTCCCGGGGCTCCTCGGGGTGAAGCCAGCAGCGCTGGCCGGGCGACCACCGCGCCCGAACCCGACAGCTCACCCCGCAGGCGTGCGGAGAGACGACACGCCGTGCCCTTCCCCGTCCGCACCCGGCGCCGCGCTGCCCGCGTGCTCGCCGTCACCGTCCTCGGCGTCACGCTCAGCGGTGCCCTTGCTGCGCCGTCCGCCTACGCGGACACCGAGCCGCCGGCCGAGCCCGCCGTCGAGGTGGTGCACGTCCCCGCGCCGTCCGCACCGACAGCGCCGGTCGTCGTCGTGCCTGCCGTGCTGCCGGCCACGCCGACCCTGACCCTCGGCCAGCAGGTCGTCGCCGAGGCGGCCCGGCACGAGGGCGCGCCCTACGTCTACGGCGCCGCCGGCCCCACGCGCTTCGACTGCTCCGGCTTCACCCGCTACGTCTACGGCCGCTTCGGCAAGGTCCTGCCGCACAACAGCACGGCGCAGTACCGCGCCACGGCCCGCGTCGCGCAGCAGGACAAGCAGCCGGGCGACCTGCTCTTCGTGCGCAGCAGCTCCGGCGCCATCACCCACGTCGGCATCTACGCCGGCAGCGGCAGCTGGTGGGTCGCGCCGAAGACCGGCGACCGGGTCAAGCTGCAGCGCGTCTACACCACGCGCTACAGCGTCGGGCGCGTCCGATGAGCCTGACGCTGAGCGCCCGGGCCGCGCGCAGCCGGGCCGCCCGGCTGGCCGCGGCCCGGCGTCAGCAGGCCGTCGTGCTGGCCCGCCGGGCGGAGCGCAGCGAGCCACAGCCGCAGCAACGACCCGCTTGAGTCAGAGCGCCCCGGCCTTGCGCGCCAGGTCGTGCGGGCCGGCCGCGAGGTAGCCCTGGCCCGCGCGCACCGTCGCCCCCCACGGGCGCAGCAGCGCCAGCAGCTCGTCGAGGTCGTCGCCCAGTGCGGTCAGGACCGGCAGCAGCTGCACGTCGGTCGCCTGCTCGACCGCCTCGCGGGCGTCCCGTCCCGCCGGCGTCAGCTCGTCGCCGTCCAGCAGCCCGCGGGAGCGGAGCCGCTCGGCGGCGGCGTCGTGCGCCTCGGTCGTCCAGCCGCGGGTGCGGCTGTAGGAGCGCAGGGGCAGCCCCCAGTACAGCTCGGTGAGCAGGCCGATCTCGGTGGCGTCGAAGCCGGCGGAGACCCACGAGGCGGTGTGGCTGTCGCCGCGGTACTCGCGCAGCATGTCGCCGAGCCGCCAGGCCGCCCCGACCGGCGAGTCCGGCAGAGGGAGCGACCGGAGCCCGGCGTACAGCGGACGGCCCTCGGGGCGCAGCGGACCGGTGGCCCGCTGCAGCAGCTCGACCGCACGGTCGACCCCGTCGGGGCGCTCGCCGAGCAGCCGCACCAGCTGGGCGATCGCACCGTCGTCGCGGGCCTGGCAGATCGTGGCGGCGTCGGTACGCGTCCAGCCGAGCGTCACGGCCGGCACGACGACCCGCGGGTCGAACACCGCGAACGCCGCGGCGACCACCTCGCCCGGCACCTGGCCCATGACGCTGCCCCGGCTGGTGAAGTACGCCGGCCCGTCCGGCAGCGCGACGCCCTTGGCCTGCGCCGGGCTCGGGTCGAAGCCCAGCTCGACGTAGCGGGCGTGGCACTCGGGGGAGAAGTAGACCTGGCCGGTGACCGGCTCGAGCGCGGAACCGAGGCTGCGGGCGGAACGGGACAGGGCGGCGGGGTCCATGCCGGAAGGTAACGCGAGGCCCTCCGGGCGGGCCTAGCCTCACCCCGTGAGCGACGAGGGCTGGGCCGAGGTGACGTCCGAGGACGAGCTGCGCGAGCTGGTCGGCGCGCCTCTGCAGCGGGTGGCCGAGAAGGTGCGCAGGAGCCTGCACCCGATGGACCGGGCGTTCCTCGCCTGCTCGCCGTTCTGGACGGTCGCCACCGCCTCCTCGGACGGTCGCTGCGACGTGTCGCCGAAGGGCGACCCCGCCGGCTCGTCCGTGCTGGTCCTGAGCGACACCCGGCTGGCGCTGGCCGAGCGGCCGGGCAACCGTCGCGTCGACGGCTTCCTCAACGTCCTCGACAACCCGCACGTCGGGCTGCTGTTCGTCGTGCCCGGGGCGCGGCGACACGCTGCGGGTCAACGGCCGCGCCCGGCTGGTCCGCGACGCGCCGTTCCTCGACGACCTGCAGGTCAAGGGCCACCGTCCCCGGCTGGCCCTCGTCGTCGACGTCGAGGAGGTCTTCTTCCACTGCGCCAAGGCGTTCCTGCGCGCCGGGCTGTGGGACCCCGAGACGTGGCCGGAGGCCGACGCGCTGCCCTCGCGGCCGCAGATCGCGCAGGCGCTCGAGCGCCCGGACGAGCCGCTCGAGGCGCTGGTCGCCTACTACGGCCCGTCGTACGCCCAGGGGCTCTACCGCGGCTGAGGTCCTCCCGCGGAGGTGACGCGCGTGTCATGCTCGGGGTCCCCGAGAGAGGTGCAGCCGATGACCGAGCTCCAGACGTCCGCGCAGTTCACCAGCATGGACACGTCCACGCGTGAGCAGTGGGAGGCGATCGGGGCCGAGTCCCGCCGCAACCAGGGCCGCACCGCCGACCGCGTCCTCGGCATGCTGCGCTCGCTCGCCGAGATCACCGACGGCTTCGCCACGGACCAGCTGGTCCACAGCCTGCAGACCGCGACCCGGGCCGAGCGCGCCGGCGCCGACCCGGAGGTCGTCGTCGCGAGCCTGTGCCACGACATCGGCAAGGCCGTCTCGGTGCCCAACCACGGGCGCATCGCCGCGGAGATCCTGCGGCCCTACGTCCGCCCCGAGGTCCGCCGCATGATCGAGGTGCACCAGGACTTCCAGGGCAAGCACTACTACGAGTACTTCGGCATGGACCCGGAGGCCCGCGAGAGCCACCGCGACGAGCTGAGCAGCGACGAGTTCTCCCTCACGGCGAAGTTCGCCGACGAGTGGGACCAGAACAGCTTCGACCCCGACTTCCCGACCCTGCCGCTCGAGCACTTCGAGCCCGCGGTCCGCGAGGTGTTCTCCAAGGTCCGCTACTCGGGCTGAGCCTCAGCCGGTGTCGCGGAGGCGCCGGGCGATCGCGTCGGCGGTGTCCTGCTGCACCGGCAGGTGGGGCAGCAGGACCAGCACCTCCTCCGGCTCGAGCCCCTCGGCGATCAGTGCGGTCAGCAGCCCGTCGGCCGCGGTCGGCGGGACCGGCACCGGGAGCCCGGCGGCACGCAGCGCGACGTCGGCCAGGAACAGCGCGCCGGCGAGGTCGTCCTCGGGCACGCCGGAGGCGCTCGCGGGTGGGGCGGCGGCGCGCAGCTCGGCCTCCGCCGCACGCACCAGCGACAGCGGCAGGCCCTCCGCCTCGGTCTCCACCAGCGGCACGTCGGCGAGCGCCGCCAGCAGCAGCTGCTCGGCCTCGGTCATCAGCGGCGCCTGCCACTCGGCCGCCCGCACCACCTCGACGAGGTCGCCGCCGTCCTCGCCGAGCTCGTCGAGCAGCTCCTCCCACGCGGCAGGGTGGGCGGCCCGCGCCCGCTCGGCGGCGCGGACGCAGACGTCCAGCACGTACGGCGTCAGCACCTCGTCCTCGAGCACCGCCGCGTAGACCCGGCCGTCCGGGGTCAGCGCGTTGAGCGCGTCCGCGAAGGTGCCCGGCCGGGCCTCGCCGAGCTCCAGGCGGGCGTCCTCCTCGACCCCCAGCGGCAGGTCGGCCGCCGCCCGGCTGCCCAGCGACGCGCCGCTCCCGACCACGCGCCCGTGCCGGCGCACCAGGTGCGGCCGGTCCGACAGCCCGACCGTCCACGCGCAGGCCTCGGCGATGAGCGTCGCCGCCCGCTCCCGCAGCAGCTCGCGGGCCAGCAGGTCCACCGGGTCGACGTCGTACACGCCGGTCAGCGTGCCCCGCCGCCCGGCACCTGCACCTACTGCAGGTAGCCCTCGACCTCGCGCACCGGCCGGGCCTGCGAGCTGTCGGGGTCCTGGCCGGACTCGCGGTGGGCCCGGCGTTGCCGCAGCAGGTCCCAGCACTGGTCGAGCTGCTCCTCGGCGGTGCGCAGAGCGGCCTGCTCCTCCTGGGTGCTCAGCTCGCCCGCCGCCAGCCGGGTGCGCAGGTCGTGCTCGTGCGCCACCAGCGTGCGCACCTGGGCGAGGATCTGGGCGTCGTCCACGGGAGCTCCTCGGGGTGCGGTCGGAGGACCACCCTGGCGGTCCGCGCACGCCGAGGCAAGGCAACGTGCCCCGGCCGTCGGCGGCGTGGTTGCGTGGCGACGTGCCCACGTCCCGCGCGCAGGCCCGCGCCAACACCCTCGCCGACATCACCCGCATCGGCCGGGAGCACCTCGTCACGCACGGGGCGGCGGCCCTGTCGCTGCGCGCCGTCGCCCGCGACCTCGGCGTGGTGTCCTCGGCCGTCTACCGCTACGTCCCGAGCCGCGACGACCTGCTGACCCTGCTGCTGGTCGACGCCTACTCCGAGCTGGCCGACGCCGTGGAGACCGCGGAGCGGGCGGTGCCCCGGGGCGACCACGCTGCGCGCTGGCGCGCGCTGGCCGGTGCGGTCCGTGCCTGGGCGGTGGCCCAGCCGGCGCGCTACGGGCTGCTCTTCGGCGCGCCGGTCCCCGGCTACGCCGCCCCGGCCGAGCGGACGACCGACCCGGGGACCCGCGTCATCGTCCTGCTGCTGGACCTGGCCGCGGACGCCGAAGCCGCGGGTGCGGTGGCCGTGAGCCCGGCCCGCGACCTGCCGGCGGCGCTGCGGGCCGACGCCGAGCGCCTTCGGCAGGAGTACGCCCTGCCCCTGTCCGCCCCGGGCTCAGCGCGGCGGTCCTGGCCTGGACCGCGCTGTTCGGGGCGGTCAGCTTCGAGGTCTTCGGGCAGTACGGCGCCGACACGTTCACCGACCCGGCTGAGGTCTTCGCCGTCCAGGTCGACCTGCTGGGCGGTCTGCTGGGCCTCGGGGCCTAGCGCAGCACGCCGAGCAGGTAGAGCAGCACGACGGTCACGGCGGCGGACAGCAGCAGGCTCGGCAGGCAGCCCAGGCGGTTGGAGAAGAAGAGGAACATGGCGGCTGCCCTACCCCGCGGTGCCCCACGCAGGCCTGTCCGTGGTGCGGGGCATGATGCCGGCGTGCAGGACACGCGTGACACCACCCCGTACTCCCTCGTCGTCGCCGGAGGCGCGCCCGAGCAGCGGGCCGACAAGGAGGAGCTGCTCCAGCGCGTCCGGGTCCTCGAGCAGGACGCCCTGGCCCGCCCGCCCGCGGTCGCCCTGGCCTGCCTGCAGGACGGCCGCTTCCTGACGCCCGCCACCCGCGCGCTGTACGAGGACCTCGCCCGCGGTGGCAGCCGGGTGCTGATGTTCGGCTGCGACGTGCCGGCCTGGGTCGCCCCGGGCGTCGAGGGCGTCCCGATCGACGAGGACGACCCGCTGGTCGACCAGTGGACCGTGCTGTTCCTCGGCGACGAGCAGAGCGTGTGCCTGGCGGCCGCTGACGTGCGCGACGCCGACGGCGGCCTGTCCTACAGCGACTACGCCTGGGCGGTGACGACCGACCGCGACGTCGTCCGAGCCGTCGCCGACCGCCTCGGGGCCTGACTTCCCGGAAGCCCCGCTGGGGCCGTGCCGCTCTGCGATGATCGCGGCGGGGGAGGGCGGCATGACCGAGGCAGCACGACGGGCCGGGCCGTACGTCAGCCTGCGCTGGAAGCTGACCATCGCCTTCACGCTGCTGCTCACCGTGGTCTTCGCCGCGGCCTACTGGACGCTGGACCGCTCGCTGTCCGGCTCGCTGCAGGAGCGGCTCGAGGACGAGATCTCGCAGGTGGCCGCGGGCGCCGCCGCCTCGGTGGACCCGGCCGGGCTGCAGCGGCTGGCCGAGCAGGTCCGCGCCGGGCAGTCCCTCGACGCGGCGGCGATCACCGCCGAGGAGCAGGCGCTGCAGGGGGTGAAGCGCGTGTCGACGCTCGAGCGCGTCTACACCTACGTCGCCGTCGGCGACCGCGGCGCCCACCGCCTGGCCGGGGTCGGCACCAACAGCAACGGTCAGCCGATCGCCGACGCCGGGGCCGTGCCGTCGCCGAGCCGGCTGCAGCTGCAGGGCCTCGTCACGCCGCAGCTCGAGGGCCGCGGGTCGGACGGCGACACCGCCTGGGGGCTGTCGGCGTACGCCCCGGTGCTGCTGCAGGGCCGGTCGGTCGGCGCGGTGAGCGTCGACTACTCCGTGGCCTACGTCGAGCAGGCGCGCGACGAGCAGGCGCGGTCGCTGCTGGCCGGGTTCGCCGTGACGTACCTGCTCATGCTGCTCGTCGTCCTGGTGCTCAGCCGCAGCCTCACCGACCGGCTGCGGCGGGTGACCGGGATCGCCGACGGGATGGGCGCCGGCGGCGAGCAGCTCAGCAGCGCGCCCGGCGAGCTGAGCCGGGTGGGGCAGAGCCGGCTGCCCGACGAGCTGGCCCGGCTGGCCGAGGTGCTGGCCGACATGGGCCGCCGGGTCGGCGAGCGCGAGCGCAGCCTGGTCCGGGAGGTGCAGCTGCTCACCGTCCAGGTCGACGAGGCCCGCAAGCGGCAGTCCGTCGCCGCGATCACCGAGTCACCCGGGTTCGACGACCTGGTCCGGCGCGCCGCCGACCTGCGCGCCCGGTCGGGACGGGCCCGGCCGGGGACGACCGCCCTGGCGCCGGCGCCAGGTCCTGACGACCCGCCCGAGACCTGACCGCGCGCCGCGCGCACGGGGCAGGCTCGGTCGGTAGGGTCGTGCCTTCCCGTGAAGGGGGACCAGGTGGCGAGCAAGACGGTCTCCGAGGCAGCCTCCGAAGGCGCGCCCTCGAGCCGGGTCCTGACGATCCCCAACGCGCTCTCGGCGCTGCGGCTCGCCGGGGTGCCGCTGTTCCTCTACTGGGTGCTCGGGCCGCACCACGACGGCCGGGCGATCCTGCTGCTGATGGCCGCCGGCATCAGCGACTACCTCGACGGCAAGATCGCCCGCAAGTACGGCTCGTTCTCCCGGCTGGGCCAGCTGCTCGACCCGCTGGCCGACCGCCTCTACATCCTGGCGACCCTGCTGGCCCTGGTCGCCCGCGACGGGCTGCCGCTGTGGTGGGCGCTCGCGCTCATCGGCCGCGACGTGCTGCTCGCCTGCTGCCTGCCGGTACTGCGTGCCCACGGCTACGGCCCGCTGCCGGTGCACTTCCTCGGCAAGGCCGCGACCTTCAACCTGCTCTACGCCTTCCCCATGCTGCTGGCCGCGCTGCCCGACCGCGACGACGTGCTGTCCACCGTCTTCCGACCCCTGGGCTGGGCCTTCGCGACGTGGGGGAGCACGCTGTACTGGTACGCCGGGATCCTGTACGTCGTGCAGGTCGTCGCGCTGGTGCGGGCCGAGCGCGGGAAGACCGGGCCAGGACGGGCCGCGCCGGAGGAGGCACCGGGGTGAGGACGGCCGGCGGGGTGCGGGCGCGGCGAGGCGCGCCGTGAGGGCCGTCGTCATGGCCGGCGGTGAGGGCACCCGCCTGCGGCCCATGACCGCCAACCAGCCCAAGCCGCTCCTGCCGGTCGCGAACCGGCCGATCATGGAGCACGTCCTGCGGCTGCTGAAGCGGCACGGCTTCGACGAGACCGTCGTGACGGTCCAGTTCCTCGCCTCCCTGGTCCGCACCTACTTCGGCGACGGCGACGAGCTCGGCATGCACCTGTCCTACGCGACCGAGGAGATGCCGCTCGGGACCGCCGGGTCGGTCAAGAACGCCGAGGCGGCGCTCAAGGACGACGCGTTCCTGGTCATCAGCGGCGACGCCCTCACCGACATCGACCTCGGCGCGCTCGTCGCCGCCCACCGGCAGCGCGGGGCGCTCGTCACGGTCTGCCTCAAGCGGGTGCTCGACCCGCTCGAGTTCGGCATCGTCGTCACCGACGAGGAGCAGCGGGTCGAGCGCTTCCTGGAGAAGCCCTCGTGGGGGCAGGTGTTCACCGACACGGTCAACACCGGGATCTACGTCATGGAGCCCGAGGTCTTCCAGCACGTCGGCAGCGGCATCGTCGACTGGTCCGGCGACGTCTTCCCGCAGCTGCTGGCCCGCGGCGCGCCGGTCTACGGCCACGTCGGCGAGGGCTACTGGGAGGACGTCGGCACGCACGAGAGCTACCTGCGGGCCCAGGCCGACGTCCTGAACCGCCAGGTCGAGGTCGAGATCGACGGGTTCGAGGTGGCACCGGGCTTCTGGGTGGGCGAGGGCGCCGAGGTCGACCCCGACGCGGTGGTCAAGGGACCGGTGCTGGTCGGGGCGTACGCCAAGGTCGAGGCCGGCGCCGAGCTGCGCGAGTTCACCGTGCTGGGCAGCAACGTCGTCGTGAAGGGCGGCGCCTTCCTGCACCGCGCCGTCGTGCACGACAACGTCTTCGTCGGCCCGCAGGTCAGCCTGCGCGGGTGCGTCATCGGCAAGAACACCGACATCATGCGGGCCGCCCGGATCGAGGAGGGCGCCGTCGTCGGCGACGAGTGCGTCGTGGAGGAGGAGGCCTACCTCTCCAGCGGAGTGAAGGTCTACCCGTTCAAGACCATCGAGGCCGGTGCGGTCGTCAACACCAGCGTCATCTGGGAGAGCCGGGGCACCGCGGCGCTGTTCGGCCCGCGCGGCGTCAGCGGCCTGGTCAACGTCGAGATCACGCCGGAGTTCGTCGTACGCCTGGCGTCCGCCTACGCCACCACCCTGAAGAAGGGCTGCGTCGTCACGACGTCCCGCGACGCCAGCCGGGCCGCCCGCGCGCTCAAGCGCGCGGTCATCTCTGCGCTGACGGCCAGCGCCATCGACGTGCAGGACCTCGAGGTCGCGCCGCTCCCCGTGCACCGCTTCGCCACCGCGACGTCCACCGCGTCCGGCGGCATCGTCCTGCGCACCACCCCGGGCGACCCGCAGTCGATCGACATCGTCTTCCTCGACGAGCACGGCGCGGACCTCTCGGCAGCGGCCCAGCGCAAGCTCGAGCGGGTCTTCAGCCGGCAGGAGTTCCGCCGCGCGTTCCCCGGCGAGATCGCCGAGCTGAGCTTCCCGGTGCGCGTCGTCGACACCTACGTCCAGGAGGTCCTCGGCGCGGTCGACGTCTGCGGCGTCTCCGAGGCGGGGCTGAAGATCGTCCTCGACACCGCCGGTGGGGCCGCCGGCCTGGTCCTGCCGAGCCTGCTGGGCCGGCTCGGCGTCGAGGTGCTCACCGTCAACAACCGGCTCGACGAGACGTCGACGACGGAGAGCCTCGAGGACCACCTGCAGGCCCTGAACCGGCTCGGCGAGCTGGTGTCGAGCTCCCGGGCCGCCTTCGGCGCCCGCTTCGACCACGTGGGGGAGCGGCTGTCGCTGGTCGACGAGCGGGGCGAGGTGGTGCACGACGACCGGGCGCTGCTGGTCCTGCTCGACCTGGTGGCGGCCGAGCGCCGGGGCGGCCGGATCGGCCTGCCGGTGACCACCACCCGGGTGGCCGAGCAGGTGACGCGCTTCCACGGCACGCAGATCGCGTGGACGTCCACGTCCCCCGACGACCTGGCGCGGTCTGCGGGGGAGGAGGGCGTGATCTTCGCCGGCGACGGCCGAGGCGGCTTCGTCATCCCCGAGGTCTCGACCGCGATCGACGGGCTGGCCGCGTTCGTCCGGCTGGTCGGGCTGGTGGCCCGGACCCGGCTGACGCTGTCGCAGATCGACGCCCGCATCCCGATGGCCCACGTGGTGCGTCACTCCGTGCCGACGCCGTGGGCGGTGAAGGGGGCCGTCATGCGCACGGTGCTCGAGGCCGCCGAGGACCGCGAGGTCGACACCACCGACGGCGTGCGCGTCGTCGAGCCCGACGGGAGCTGGGCGCTCGTGCTGCCCGACCCGGCCGAGGCGGTCACGCTGCTGTGGGCGGAGGGGCCGACCAGCGCGGCCGCCTCGGCCCTGCTCGACCGCTGGGCGGAGGTCGTCGAGGGCGTCCGCGCCTGACGGCCCTCCCCGCCCCGGCCTGGGGCAGGATGTCGCCATGACGTCGGCACCCCCTCGCGACCGGGTCGCGGCCGAGGGGTCGATGTCGCTGCTGACCAGCCTGACCGTGCACTCGCTCGACGAGAGCTACCGCGAGGCGGCGGCGCGCCGGAGCAGCGGCGCCGCAGCCGTCCCGGCCCCGGGTCATGGTCGTGGTCCTCGTCGTCCTGGGCCTGGTGACCGGTGCGGCCGCGGCGCACGTGCGCAGCCGCCAGGACGCGGCCGGAGCGGCCAGGGACGACCTCGCCCTCGAGGTGTCGCGCCGCAGCGAGCGCACCGAGCAGCTCGCGCAGCAGGCCCGCGACCTGCGCCGCGAGGTCACCCGGCTGCAGACCAGCTCGGTCGGCGCCGCCTCCGCCGGCGACCGGGCGGTCGCCGAGCTCGAGCCGCTCGAGCTGAGCACCGGGTCGGTGCCCGTCGTGGGCCCGGGGCTGCTCGTCCGGCTCGACGACGCGGCCGGAGCCGACTCGACGGCGGTCGACCGCGGCGGCGCCCCGGGGGACGGCCGGGTCCTGGACCGCGACCTGCAGGACGTCGTCAACGGCCTGTGGGCGGCCGGCGCCGAGGCGGTCAGCGTCAACGACGTCCGGCTCAGCGCCCTGACCGCGATCCGGTCGGCCGGCGAGGCCGTCCTGGTCGACTTCCGGCCGCTCAGCCCGCCGTACCTCGTCCGCGCCATCGGCGACGCCGGCACGCTCGAGCCGGCGTTCACCGACGGGCCGACCGGCCGCCGCTTCGCCGCCTACGGCCAGCTCTACGACCTCGGCTTCACCGTCTCCAGCGAGAGCCGGCTGCGCCTGCCCGCCGCTCGGCCGCGGCTGCTGCGCTCGGTGCAGGTGCCGTCGTGATCCCCGCCGTCGCGCTCGTCCTCGGCATCGTGCTGGGGCTGGTCGTCGAGCCGACCGTGCCGTCGGCGCTGCAGCCCTACCTGCCGATCGCCGTCGTGGCCGCCCTCGACGCGGTGTTCGGCGCCGTCCGCGCGCAGCTCGACGGGATCTTCGACGACCGCGTCTTCGTCGTCTCCTTCGTGAGCAACGTGCTGGTCGCGGCGCTGGTCGTGTTCCTCGGCGACCAGCTCGGGGTCGGCGGGCAGCTCTCGACCGGTGTCGTGGTGGTGCTCGGCATCCGCATCTTCTCCAACGCCGCGGCCATCCGGCGGCACGTCTTCCGGGCATGAGCAAGCGCAAGGGCAACCGCTCCGGCGGGAAGGGCCGCCGGCCGGCCGGGCCCGCTGCGCCGCCGGTCGTGGACGGCGGGCACGTCCGCGTCGAGCGGCCGCTGCGCGCCGTGCCGCGGGAGCGGCCCGCCCCGGACGTCCTGTTCGACCAGATGGCGCTCGCGCCGCTGCCCGAGGTCGCCGCACCGGAGGTCGCCGCACCGGAGGTCGCCACACCCGAGGTGACCGCCCCCGTGGACGCCGCCCCCGAGGTCGACCGCCCCCGAGGTGACCGCCCCCGAGGTCGCCGCACCCCACGTCGCCGCGCCCGAGGTCCCGGCGCCCAGGCAGGTCGCACCGGAGCAGAGCGCTGACAGCCCCGACGAGCCGGCCGTCCCGGCCGCCGCGCGGGTGGCCCGGATCCTGCTGCGACCCCGCCTGCGCCGGGTCGACCTGGCGGTCGCCGCCCTGCTCGCGCTGCTCGGCTTCGCCGTCGCCGTCCAGGTCCGCAGCACCCAGGACGACGGCCTGCTCGCCTCGGCCCGCCAGGAGGACCTGGTGCGCATCCTGGACGACCTCTCCAACCGCAGCGACCGCCTGCGCTCCGAGGTCGCGCGAGCTGACGACCACCCGCGACCGCCTCACCACCGGCACCGACCGCGGCCGGGCGGCCGTCGAGCAGGCGCGCCGCCGGGCCCAGGTCCTGGGGGTGCTCGCCGGCACCGCGCCGGCCGACGGCCCCGGGGTCCTGCTGACGATCACGGACCCGGAGGGCACGGTGCGCGCCGACGCGCTGCTGGACGCGCTCGAGGAGCTGCGCGACGCCGGCGCCGAGGCCCTCCAGGTCGCCGGCCGGGCTGAGGGAGGCGGCAGCGCCCCGGTGGCGAGGGTCGTCGCGTCGACGTCGTTCCTCGACGACGACGACGGCGTGGTGGTCGACGGCACGCTGCTGCGGCCCCCGTACGTCTTCACCGTCGTCGGCGCCCCCGAGACGCTGGTGCGGGCGCTGGCCATCCCCGGCGGCGTGCAGGACAACGTGGCCGACCAGGGGGGCACGGCGACCGTCGAGCAGCGCGACCGGGTACGGGTGGGCGCCTTGCGACCCCTCGTCGAGCCTCGTTACGCTCGCCCGGCTCCCGGACCCAGCCCGTCCTCGGACTGACCGACCCGACCGCGCCGCCTGGCGCGCCCGACCGAGAGGCGCCGGTGTACCCCGACGACCTGCAGTACACCGCCGAGCACGAGTGGGTCCGCGTCACCGGCGGGACCGCGCGCCTGGGCATCACCTCCTACGCGCAGGAGGCCCTGGGCGACATCGTCTTCGTGACGCTGCCCGCCGTCGGCACCGAGCTGGCTGCCGGGCAGTCGATCGGCGAGGTGGAGTCGACCAAGAGCGTCTCGGACGTCTACGCGCCCTTCGCCGGGACCGTCACCGCGACCAACGAGGCGCTCGACGCCAACCCCGAGCTGGTCAACAGCGACCCGTACGGCGAGGGCTGGATGCTGGAGCTCACGCCGGCCGAGGGCGCAGTGGAGGGTGCGCCGCTGCTCGACGCCGCGGCGTACCAGGGTCTGCTGAGCTGACGGACCCTCGACCTCCGCTGGAGCCTCATCGGCCGGGCGGGGTCTCACCCGCCGGTTGACCCTCCGGGACGGGCAGCACTACGGTCTGCCCTCGACGCGGGTCCACCGGGCGGCACGCAGGACGCGACGGGCGGCACCAGGTCTGCGGACCGGGGCCGCCCTCACGACGGGAGGCGGGCGACAGACGTGTTCTGCACCCAGTGCGGACAGCAGAACCCCGACGACAGCCGCTTCTGCGCCCGCTGCGGTGCTGCGGTGAGTCGTCCCGGGCAGGGCAGCGAGCCGAGCGTCGAGACGACCTCGACGATCTCGCTGCCGGCGCTGGAGAGCGCCCTCGAGGCGGGGCTCGACAACGACTCCGCGGCCGCCGAGCAGGTCGACGCGCCGAGCGAGCAGACCTCGGTCGAGTCGCTGCCGCCCGGCAGCGCGCTGCTGGTCGTCAAGCGCGGTCCCAACGCCGGCAGCCGGTTCCTGCTCGACAGCGCCGTCACGACGGCCGGTCGCCACCCGGAGAGCGACATCTTCCTCGACGACGTGACGGTCTCCCGCCGGCACGCCGAGTTCGTCCAGGAGGGCGCCGGCTTCTCGCTGCGCGACGTGGGCAGCCTCAACGGCACCTACCTCAACCGCGAGCGCATCGACGCCGCCCCGCTGGCCGGTGGCGACGAGGTGCAGATCGGGAAGTACCGCCTCGTCTTCCTGGCCGGCCCCCGCAGCGGCGAGGGCTCCTAGTCCCGGTGAGCGCGGTCAACGGCCTGCCTGCGCGGGCCTTCATGAGCATCGGCGAGGTGCTGGGGCAGCTGCGCCCCGACTTCCCCGACATCACCATCTCCAAGATCCGGTTCCTCGAGGCCGAGGGGCTGGTCGAGCCGGAGCGCACGGCCTCGGGCTACCGCAAGTTCAGCCGCGAGGACCTCGGCCGGCTGCGCTACGTGCTGTCGGCGCAGCGCGACCAGTACCTCCCGCTCCGCGTCATCAAGGAGCACCTGGACGCGATCGACCGCGGGCTCGAGCCGCCGGCCACCACCGGCGGCGGGCCGCGGATCCCGCGTGCGCTCGTCGCCGCCGAGGGGCTGCCGACTGCGGACGCGTTCCGGCCCGAGGTCAGCGAGGTCCGGCTCTCCCGCCGCGAGCTGCTCGACGCCGCCGGGCTCGAGGAGGCGCAGCTCGAGCAGCTCGAGCAGTACGGCCTGCTGGGGCCCCGTCCCGGCACCAGCCACTACGACGGCGACGCGCTGGTCGTGGCGAAGACGGTCGCCGAGATGGCCCGCTTCGGCATCGAGGCCCGGCACCTGCGCCCCTTCAAGGCCGCCGCCGACCGCGAGATCGGCCTGGTCGAGCAGGTCGTGACCCCGCTGGTGCGCCAGCGCAACCCCGAGGCCAGGGCCCGCGCCGACGAGGTCGCCCGCGAGCTGGCCGCGCTGTCGGTCAAGCTGCACGCCACCCTGGTGCGCTCCGGTCTCGGACCGGGACTGCGGCGCTAGCTGCGGCCCCGCGGCGGGTAGGTTGGACGACCACCGTCGCAACACCGCAGGAGGACCCGTGGACGAGCACGCCGAGGGCACCGCACTCAGCGAGCTGAGCGTCGTCGGGGTGCGGGTCGAGCTGCCCAGCCAGCAGCCGATCGTGCTGCTCAAGGAGGTCGACGGCGACCGCTACCTCCCGATCTGGATCGGCGCGGTCGAGGCGACGGCGATCGCCTTCGCGCAGCAGGGCGTCGTCACGGCGCGCCCGATGACGCACGACCTCATGCGCGACCTGCTCGACACGTTCGAGCGCCCGCTGCGCACCGTGACCATCACGGCGCTGCGCGAGGGCATCTTCTACGCCGAGCTGGGCTTCGACGGGGGCGCCGTCGTGAGCGCCCGCCCGTCCGACGCCATCGCGCTCGCCCTGCGCACGGGGGCGGCCATCCGCGGTGACGAGTCGGTCCTCGTCGAGGCCGGCATCGCCATCCCGGACGAGCAGGAGGACGAGGTCGAGAAGTTCCGCGAGTTCCTCGACAACATCAACCCTGAGGACTTCGAGAAGCCCGGAGCCTGACCCTCGACTCGACCCTGAGGGTTGCGACGCGCCGCGCGACAGCGTTGACCCGGGATCGAGCCCTCCCTACCGTGCGCCACCACAGCACGACCAGCGGGTCCGCCAACGGGGCGGCCGGCAGCACCTGACGGGAGCGACCGTGGACGACGGCACCGCGGACGACCTGACTGCACCGGCCCCGCCCGTGCTCGGCCTGCAGGGCTCGCTGTTCGACGACCTCCCGGTCGACGAGCAGCCCGGCACGCCTGCCCAGCACATCGGCTACCGCGGTCCCACCGCCTGCGCCGCAGCCGGCATCACCTACCGCCAGCTCGACTACTGGGCCCGTACGGGGCTGGTCGAGCCGACCGTCCGCGAGGCGGCCGGCAGCGGGACCCAGCGGCTGTACGCCTTCCGCGACATCCTCGTGCTGAAGATCGTCAAGAAGCTGCTCGACGCGGGGGTCTCCCTGCAGAACATCCGCCAGGCCATCGGCGCGCTGCGCGACCGCGGCACCGAGGACCTCGGCGGCATCACGCTCATGAGCGACGGCACCACCGTCTACGAGTGCACCTCGGCCGACGAGGTCGTCGACCTGCTGCAGGGCGGCCAGGCCGTCTTCGCCATCGCCGTCGGCCGTCAGGTCCGCGACGTCGAGGGCACCCTCGCGCAGCTGCCGGGGGAGCGGGCGCAGGACGCCACCGGCGACGCCCTGGTCGTCGAGGCCCCCGACGAGCTGGCCACCCGCCGCCGCCGTCGCAGCGCCGTCTGACCCACCGCTCCACCGACGTCGCGCCCGGGGCAGCGCTGAGCTCGTCGCCGGCGCCGGACCGGCGGCGCCCGCGCTGCTGCGACGGGGCACTCCTGCACACATCGTGATCGTTGGCGACGGTGGCACGGCGTTCCTGAGCGTGGTCGCGCGCGGAGCGGATCACGATGTGTGCGCGCCGCGCCTCGCGCGAGCCCCCCCCCGCTTGTCTGCCGGCACGCGTCCGCACCGGCATGTCGCTCGACCCGAGCAGACAAGCGCCGGACGCGGCCCCGGGCAGCGCGGCGAGCCGGCGGTCCGGGCGGGCTCGGTTACCCTGGCCGAGCCGACAACCCCACGCGGGAGAGCCCTCACGCAGCCAGCGCGAGGCGCCGAAGGAGCAAACTCCCCGAACAACCTCTCAGGCCTCAGGACCGCGTGGGTCAGGCGACTCTGGAAAGCGGGCGCTCGTGCGCCCCACCGACGGTGCAAGCCCGGCGACGGGTGAAGCTCTCAGGTCCCATGACAGAGGGGGAGGACCCGCCGCTGTCTGAGAGGTCCTCCATGCCGCACACCCCGCTGTCCGCGCTCGAGTCGTCCGCGCCGTTCTCCGGCCGCCACATCGGCCCGACCGACGACGAGCAGGCCAAGATGCTCGCCGTCATCGGGTACGGGTCGCTGGACGAGCTGGCCGACGCCGCGGTCCCCGAGGTCATCCGCGCCACCGAAGGGCCTGGACCTGCCGGCCGCAGGCAGCGAGCCCGAGGTGCTCGCCGAGCTGCGCGCGCTGGCCGCCCGCAACACCGTGACGACGCCGATGCTGGGCATGGGCTACTACGGCACGCACACCCCGCCGGTGGTCCTGCGCAACGTCATGGAGAACCCGGCCTGGTACACCGCGTACACGCCCTACCAGCCCGAGATCAGCCAGGGCCGGCTCGAGGCGCTGCTGAACTTCCAGACCGTCATCACCGACCTGACCGGCATGGACCTGGCCGGCTCCAGCCTGCTCGACGAGGCCACCGCCGCGGCCGAGGCGATGACGCTGGCCCGCCGCAGCAGCAAGGCCCCGCAGGGCGCCGTCTTCCTGGTCGACGCCGACTGCCACCCGCAGACGATCGCGGTCGTGCAGACCCGGGCCATCCCGCTGGGCATCGAGGTCCGGGTCGCCGACCTGGCCGGCGGCCTGCCCGAGGGCGACGTCTTCGGCGTGCTCGCGCAGTACCCCGGCTCCTCCGGCGCGGTCCGCGACCTGCGTCCGCTCATCGCGCAGGCCCACGAGCGCGGCGCCCTCGTCGCCGTCGCCGCCGACCTGCTGGCCCTGACGCTGCTGGCCAGCCCCGGCGAGCTCGGCGCCGACGTCACCGTCGGGAGCAGCCAGCGCTTCGGCGTCCCGCTCGGGTACGGCGGCCCGCACGCCGGCTACATGGCGGTGCGCAAGGGGCTCGAGCGCTCCATGCCCGGCCGCCTGGTCGGCGTGAGCCTGGACGCCGACGGCGACCCGGCCCACCGGCTGGCCCTGCAGACCCGCGAGCAGCACATCCGCCGGGAGAAGGCGACCAGCAACATCTGCACCGCGCAGGTGCTGCTCGCCGTCATGGCCAGCATGTACGCCGTCTACCACGGCCCGTCAGGGCCTGGAGACCATCGCGCGCCGCACGCACCGCTACGCCGCGCTGCTCGCCGCGGCGCTCGGCGTGCAGGGCGCCTTCTTCGACACGCGTCACCGTGAACGCGCCGGGCCGGGCCGCCGAGGTCGTCGCCGCCGCGGCCACGAGCGGCATCGACCTGCGCCTGGTCGACGCCGACACCGTCGGCATCAGCACCGACGAGACGACGACCCGGGCGCACCTCGACGCGGTCGTCGCCGCCTTCGGTGCAGAGAAGGCCGACTGGGACGCCCTCGACGCCGGCACCGCGGACGCGCTGCCGGCCGAGCTGCGCCCGCACCACCCCGTACCTCACGCACGAGGTCTTCTCCAGCCACCACAGCGAGACGGCGATGCTGCGCTACCTGCGCGGGCTGTCCGACAAGGACCTCGCGCTGGACCGCACGATGATCCCGCTCGGCTCCTGCACGATGAAGCTCAACGCGACGACCGAGATGGAGCCGGTGACCTGGCCGGAGTTCGGCGCGCTGCACCCGTTCACGCCGTCGACCAACGCGCAGGGCTACCGCCAGATCGTCGACGACCTGGAGCGCTGGCTGTGCGAGGTCACCGGCTACGACGCCGTCAGCCTGCAGCCCAACGCCGGCTCGCAGGGCGAGTTCGCCGGGCTGCTGGCGATCCGCGGCTACCACGAGGCCAACGGCGACACCGACCGCGACGTCTGCCTCATCCCGGCCAGCGCCCACGGCACCAACGCCGCCAGCGCGGTCATGGCCGGCATGCGGGTCGTCGTCGTGGCGACCGCCCCGACCGGTGACGTCGACGTCGAGGACCTGCGCAGCAAGATCGAGACGCACCGCGACCGGCTGGCCGCGCTGATGGTGACCTACCCGAGCACGCACGGCGTCTTCGAGCACACCATCACCGACATCTGCGCCGCGGTGCACGACGCCGGCGGCCAGGTCTACGTCGACGGCGCCAACCTGAACGCGCTGGTCGGCCTGGCCAAGCCGGGCCGCTTCGGCGCCGACGTCAGCCACCTCAACCTGCACAAGACGTTCTGCATCCCGCACGGCGGCGGCGGCCCGGGCGTCGGCCCGGTGGCGGTCCGCGCGCACCTCGCGCCGTACCTCCCGAACCACCCGCTCGACGAGGCGGCCGGCCCGGCGACGGGTCCCGGTCCGGTGAGCGCCGCGCCGTACGGCAGCGCGGGGATCCTGCCGATCAGCTGGGCGTACGTGCGGCTGATGGGTGCGGAGGGCCTGACCCGGGCGACCCAGGTCGCGGTGCTGTCCGCCAACTACGTCGCAAAGCGGCTGCAGCCGCACTTCCCGGTGCTCTACACCGGTCGCGGCGGCCTGGTCGCGCACGAGTGCATCATCGACCTGCGCGGCATCACCAAGGAGACGGGCGTGACCGTCGACGACGTCGCCAAGCGCCTCATCGACTTCGGCTTCCACGCGCCGACGATGAGCTTCCCGGTCGCCGGGACGCTGATGGTGGAGCCGACCGAGTCCGAGGACCTGCGCGAGCTCGACCGGTTCTGCGACGCGATGGTCGCGATCCGCCGGGAGATCGACGAGGTGGTCGCGGGGACCTGGCCGGTGACCGACAACCCGCTGCGCGGGGCGCCGCACACGGCGGCGTCGGTGACGGGGGAGTGGGACCACCCCTACACGCGCGAGCAGGCGGCCTACCCGGCGGGCGTGTCGCGGACGGGGAAGTACTGGCCGCCGGTGCGGCGGATCGACGGGGCCTACGGCGACCGCAACCTGGTCTGCTCGTGCCCGTCGCCGGAGGCGTACGAGAGCTAGGCGGCGCTGGCGGCGCTGATGCCGAGCGGGCTCCACTGACGGGGGAGGGAGCGGTGCGGCGCCACGACGGACCCGTCCGGCAGGATCTCGCCCGTGTCCTCGAAGACCACGACCCCGTTGCACAGCAGGCTCCAGCCCTGCTCGGGGTGGGTCGTGCGTACGCGGGCGGCGTCGTGGTCCGTGCTGTCGGCCGAGGGGCAGGCCGGGCGGTGAGTGCACATCGTCGTGCTCCAAGGCATCGGGGTCAGGTCTCTCTGGGAGTGCATCGTCATCCTCGACCCGGACGTTGCAGGTCTGCATGACCCGTCTGGGCGGTATGGGGAGCCCCCCTGTGGTGGAGCCGCCCGGACGACCGGGGGCGTGGAGCGGCGCGCTGACCGAGCTGACCCGCTGGGAGTGGCGCCTCGGCGACGCCGGGGACCCCGCAGACCTGCTCGCGGGCTTCCTGGCGGAGCACGGCCTCGGCGGCGAGCCGGCCGGCCAGACCGGCGCGACGGCCGTCGCGCTGCTGCTCGGCGCCGACGGCTGCGCCGCCCTCGCCGGGCTGCCGTGCGGGCGGCCCGGGCCGGTGCCCGCGGTGCCGGACGTCGTGGCGGTCGCGGTCCGGCCCGGGGGAGCGGCGGTGCCGACCGGCGACGCGTCGGTCGGGCCGTGGCGACCGTCGTGGTCGGAGCAGGAGCACTGCGCGGCGGTGGTGGCGGTCCGCGAGGCCATCGCCCGCGGTGACGTCTACCAGGCCAACGTGGTGGGGCACGCCAGCGCACCGGCGCGCGGGCGACCCGCGCCGGCTGGCCCGGGCGGTCGCCGCGCTGCCCGGGGCGGCGTACGCCGGTGCGCTGTCCGGCGACGGCTGGGCCGTCGGCAGCGCCTCGCCGGAGCAGCTGGTCAGGGTCGTGGGGGACCGGGTCACGACGGTGCCGGTGAAGGGCACGTCGTACGACCGGGAGGCGCTGCGGCGCTCGCAGAAGGACCGGGCCGAGCACGTCATGATCGTCGACCTCGAGCGCAACGACCTCGCCCGGGTGGCCCGCACCGGCAGCGTCGAGGTGGAGGAGCTGTACGCCCTGTCGGGCTGGTCCGGGCTCTGGCACGCCGGCTCGACGGTGGCCGCCCGGCTGGCCGACGGCGTCACCACCGTGGACGTGCTGCGGGCCCTGGTCCCGGGCGGCTCGGTCACCGGCGCGCCCAAGCGGGCGGCCTGCGCCCTGCTGGCGGGGCTGGAGCCGGTCGGCCGCGGGCCGGCGATGGGTGGCTTCGGGCTGGTGTGGCCGGGCGGCGTCGACCTCGGCCTGACGATCCGGACCGCCGCGGTCGCGGACGGCCGGGTGCACCTGTGGGCCGGCGGCGGCATCACGTGGGGGAGCGACCCCGAGGCCGAGGTCCGCGAGGCCGCGGCGAAGGCCGGGCCGGTGCGCGCGGCGCTCGCTCAGGTGCGGCCCTCGTCCTCCTGAGCCTGCCTGCAGCGCCGGGGCGGCGTCCATCCAGCGGGCGCGGAGCACGCGGTAGCCGGCCGCCTCGTAGGCGTCGCAGACCTGCTCGTCGTCGTCCACCACGACCGCGACCACGCGACCGCGGGCCAGCCGGCGCAGCAGCTCGGGCTTGGCCAGCCGGGCCGGCCGCCGGTCGCCGGCCGGACCGCATCGACAGCGTGCCCTCCGGCAGCCCGTGGCGGGCGAACCAGCGCAGGGTGTCCTGGCGGCACCGCTCGGGGCGACCGGTGACGTAGACGACCTCGCAGTCCTTCGCGCTCTCGCTGGGCCAGCGCGATGCCCTCGGGGAGCGGCGGGTCGTCGACCGCGGCGGCGAAGAAGGCGTCCCAGTCCTTGGGACGGGACGAGACGTGCACCAGCCGGTGCCTCACGTCCGCCAGGACCCCGTCGATGTCGAAGACAGCGAGGGGGCGCTCCGTCGACGTCACCCGGTCAGCCTAGGGTGACCGCGCGTAGTCACGGCGCGCACCGGGAACCACCCGTTCGGGTAGTCAGTCCGGGGCCACCGATGGCCGACAGTCTCTGCGGACACCAAGGATGGATGGAGACCTCCAGTGCGGATCACGGACATCGTCAGCTCGACCCCGGTCGCCGGTGCACGTCCCGCGACCGCCAAGAAGGCGGACACGCAGGGCAGTGCGCCCACCGTCGTCGCCTCCGACCGCAACGAGGCGGCCCAGCACCCGGACGAGGTGGCGGCCGCGGCCCTGCAGCGCGCCGCGGAGCGGGCCTCCGCCACCCGGATCGTCGCGGCCCAGAACGGCCTCGCCTCCGACAGCGTGCGCGGCGACCGCCTCAGCGAGGTCCTCGTCCCGTAGCCGGTCGGCGGGGGAGCCCCCCGCCGACCAGCTGTCCTACAGGTCGAAGTCGGCCGGCGGGATGCCCAGCGCCTGGCAGGCGCTCTTGACGGCTGCCCGCTCGTGGTCGTCGAAGTTGCCGTCGGCCCCGCCGATGATGATGCCGATCTGCACGACGGCGCGCGCCTGGTCGTCCTTCTTCTTCAGCTTGCCGAGCGCCTGGATGGCCTCGACCTTGCCGAAGTCGAAGTCGGCCGTGAGCTTGTCGCAGTAGTGGTCGAACCGCTCGCGCAGCTCCGACGCCGGGAAGATGCTCAGCACGTCGTTGGACGTGATCAGCGCGGCGACCTTGCTGCGCTCGGACGGGTCGATCGAGCCGTCCGCCGCCGCGATCAGCGCGCACATCGCCATGGTCGCGTTCGCGAAGTCCTTGTTCTTGAACTGCGACGACTTCGTCTTCAGCTGCGCCTGCATGTCGGCGGACTTGCTCTTGAGCTGGTCCCAGAGGGCCACGTCTTCTCCGTCTCGTGATCGGTGTGCGTTCCCACCGGTGCAACGACTCTGCCACCGCAGACGTCCCCGGGTCCGCCTGGCATCGTCGGGCCGTGCACGCCGACACCCGGACCGCCCGCCTGCGGCTGCGCCGCCCGGTCGAGGAGGACCTCGAGGAGCTGTACGCGCTCTACGCCGACCCGCTGGTCTGGCAGGCCGACCCGGTGAGCCGGCACGAGGCCCCGGCGGACACCGCGGCGATGCTCGCGCGCTGGCAGGGGGCGTGGGACCGCGACGGCCTCGGCATGTGGGTGGCCAGGGACGAGGCCGGTCTGGTGGGCATCGGCGGCTGCTCGGTACGGCTCGGCGTCGCCTGGAACCTCGGCTTCCGCCTGGCGCCGTCGCGCTGGGGCCAGGGGTACGCCGCGGAGCTCGACGCCGCCGCGATGTCGGCTGCCCGCCAGGTGCGCCCGGGGCTGCCGGTCACCGCGTACCTGCTGGAGGGCAACGACCGCTCGCGCCGGGCGACCGAGCGCACCGGGCTGGCGCTGGTCTGGCGCGGCCGGGACGCCGGCAACCCCGACCCGGACGCGGTCCGGCTGCTGTACGCCGACGCCGTCCTGACATCAGACGTGGTCGGGGTCCTGACCACGACCTGACATAGTGTCGATTATCGGCGGTGTCCAGGAGGGTCAGCCGAGCCGGGCGAAGCCGGACGGTCGGTGCCGCGAAGACCCGGCGCACGACCACCTTCCCGTACGACGCACTGGCGGCCACCATGTAGCCGTGGCCGGTGTAGAACGCCACGTGGGTGGGCTTGCTGCTCGAGCCGTAGACGACGAGGTCGCCGACCCGGACGTCGGCCAGCGCACGGTCTTCGCCTTGGCGACGATGCCTGCCCGGGTCGTCGGCAGGCTCGCGCCGCCGGCGTGGCGCCAGGCCTCACGGGTCAGGCGGATGTCGGTGAACGCCTTCGAGCCCGTGACCGACAGCGCGCCGGCGACGGCCTTCTGCGCGCCACGGTGCTCGACGGGGACTTCTGGGTGGCCGGCAGTCCCTTCAGCGGGACGACGGCCGCCGGGGCGGCGGTGGCCCGGCCTGCCGGGGCCTTGGCGACGTCGGGCTTGCCGTTGGCGGCGACCGGCACGGCGCTCGACGAGGGGCTCGCGGAGGGTTCTGGGGCCGGCATCGAGGGCGCGGTCCAAGGTCGGACCGGCGCCATCCCGGGTCGCGGCACCCGGCCGTAGCGGACGACGCCGCTCCGCCAGATGGTGCGCTCGACGACGCCGGTCCGCGAGCTCGAGGCGTCGACCATGCGCCCGCTGCTCGTGGCCATGCCGACGTGGGTCACCGGTGCGCCGAAGAAGACCAGGTCGCCGGGGAGCAGCTGGTCCTCGCGGGATCGGGACCGCCCAGGCCTGCTGCTGCGCGGAGGTCCGCGGGATGTCCTTGACTCCCCCGACGGTGCGCCAGACGACCGAGGTCAGCCCGGAGCAGTCCCAGCTGTCCGGCCCGGTGGCGCCCCAGACGTAGGCGTCGCCGAGGTGCGAGCGGGCCGCGTGACGACCGGCGGCGGCGTACCGCAGGACGGCGTCGGGGCGACGACCGTGCCCGGGGAGGCGTCGGGGGGCGGGGTGCGGGTCGTCGCCGGCCGCCAGCAGCAGCGGCAGCTGCCGTGGCGAGGCAGGCGAGCAGCACCCCGGCCGCGCGCAGGCGGCTCGAGATCACTGCGCGGACCGACGGTGGACGTCGGTGGGACACGGCGCGCCTCCTGGTGCTCGAGTGTCGAACGGTGTAATGCACCTCGGCACGCCGCGTCCGCGTGTTGAGCACAACGGCCGTACTGGGCTGGTCCGTCCGGCTGTGTGCAGCGCTGCCGTGAGTGTCGTGTGGCGTGCACCACAGCACGGGCGTACGCCCTCAGCACGCGCCTCCGCGGCGGTGTTCAGACGGCTCCAGCCGGGAATCCTCCTCGGCGTCCGGTCGTTGACACGGACGAGACACCCTGCAAGGGGTGACACCCTGTTCGGGAGGCCCCCATGAGTGACCGCGTCCTGCGAGGCACCCGCCTCGGAGCGGTGAGCTACGAGAGCGACCGGCACACCGAGTTCGCACCGCGCACCACCGCTGCCTACGACTGCCCCCGCGGCCACAGCGTCGAGGTGCCGTTCGCCGCCGAGGCCGACGTCCCGCCGACCTGGGAGTGCCGCGTCTGCGGTGCGACCGCGCTCCTGCGCGACGCCGAGCAGCCGGAGGCCAAGAAGACCAAGCCGGCCCGCACCCACTGGGACATGCTGCTCGAGCGTCGCAGCGTGGCGGAGCTGGAGGAGGTCCTGGCCGAGCGCCTGGCCGTCCTCCACGACAACCAGGGCAAGATCAAGGCAGCGCTCAAGGCGGGCAAGAAGTCCGCGTAGTCCGCTCCGCCGCCGAGCCGCGTCCCCACCGGGGCCGCGGCTCGTCGCGTGTCAGGGGTCGACGACCTCGCCGTCGACGACGCGGGTGCTGCCCCCGGGCGGTACCGGGACGGCGTCCCCGCCGCACGACCGGACCGAGGAACGCGGCCGGGCCGAGCAGCCTGCGCGCCACCACGCCGGTGAGCAGCCGGCGCAGCACGGCCCGGGTCGGCGGCAGCACGCACAGCAGCCCGACGACGTCGGACAGGAAGCCCGGCGTGAGCAGCAGCGCCCCGCCGAGCAGCACCAGCGCCCCGTCGGCGACCTCCCGCGCCGGGACCCGGCCGGCGCCGGTGGCGTCGCGGAAGGCCCGCCAGGTGCGGGCGCCCTCGCGGCGCAGGAGCGCACGCGCCGGCGACCGACATGAGCACGAGCAGCGCGATGGTCGTCGGCGCACCGATCACCTGGCCGACCTGGATGAGCACGTACAGCTCCAGGAGCGGCACCACGACGAGCAGGCCGACCAGGAGCGCGGGCATCAGACCCTCCGCAGGGGCGCGGCACGGCGGCCGCGGGACCGGCCCGAGCGCAGGCCCCACCAGGTCACGCGCCACAGTGCCTCGACCACGATCTGCCGGCTCATCTTGGACTCGCCGCGCTCGCGCTCGACGAAGGTGATGGGCACCTCGGCGACCCGGTAGCCGGCCCGCCAGGCCTGCCAGGCCAGGTCGACCTGGAAGCAGTAGCCCTGCGAGTGGACGTCGCCGAGCGGCAGCGCGTCGAGGACCTCGCGCCGGTACGCCCGGTAGCCGCCGGTCGCGTCGCGCAGCGGCAGGCCGAGGGCGAGGCGCGTGTACGCGTTGCCGCCCCGCGACAGCAGCTCGCGCGTGCGCGGCCAGTTGACGACCTCACCCCCGTCGACCCAGCGGCTGCCCAGGACGACGTCGGCGGTCTCCAGCGCGGCGAGCAGGCGCGGCAGCTGCTCCGGGGCGTGCGAGCCGTCGGCGTCCATCTCGACGACGACGTCGAAGCCGTGCTCGGCGGCCCAGGCGAAGCCGGCGACGTAGGCGGCGCCCAGCCCGTTCTTCTCCGTCCGGTGCAGCACGAAGACGCGCTGGTCGGCGGCGGCGCGCTCGTCGGCCAGCCGGCCGGTGCCGTCAGGGCTGCCGTCGTCGACGACGAGGGCGCAGGCCGAGGGCACCGCGGCGTGCAGCCGGTCCAGGATGGGCCCGAGGTTGTCCACCTCGTCGTAGGTCGGGATGACGACCAGGACCCGGGCCAGGCTCACCGCCGCACCGGGTCGGTCGTCGTGTCGTGGATGCGCACCTCGACATTCTGCCGCGTCGGCGCTCCGGCACACCTGCGGACGCGCTGGCCGTCTGCCCGAGGGACTTGACACGCGTGTCAACCTGGCGGCCGGTCGGGCGACGGAGAGGTGCAGGCGTGCGGGTCCTCGTGCTGGGCGGCAACCGCTACATCGGGCTGCACCTCGTGCACGAGCTGGCCCGGCGCGGCCACGACGTGACGGTGCTGAACAGCCACGAGGCCGACCTGCCCGAGGGCGTCCGACGGCTGCACGGCGACCGGCGGGTGCCCGGGGTCCTCGCCGAGGTGCTCGGGCCGCACCGCGACGACTTCGACGTCGTCTACGACAACACCTCCTACGTCGTCGACGACCTGCTGCCGCTGGTCGAGCTGTTCTCCGGCCGGGTGCAGCAGTACGTCTTCACCAGCTCCAGCGCCGTCTACCGCCGCAGCTTCGTCCACCCGGTCCTCGAGACCTTCCGCCGGCACAGCGCGGCCGACGAGGACCCGCGCAAGGCGTACGGGGTCGGCAAGGTCCGCTGCGAGGACCACCTGCTCGACCTGCACGCCCGGACCGGGTTCCCCGCCACCAGCCTGCGGGTCGGCCACACCCTCGGGCCGCGCAGCCCCCTGGCGACCCGCGACCCGGTCTTCTTCGCCCGGCTGGAGGCCGGCCGGCCCGTCCTCGTGCCGGGCGAGGGCTTCCCGGCGCTGCACCTGGTCCACGTGCAGGACGTCGCCGACGCGATGGCCGCCGTCGCCGGCAACCCGCGCACCGCCGGCGAGGCCTACAACATCGCCGGCGCCGAGATCACCAGCGTGCTCGGCGCGGTGCTGCTGATGGCCCGGGCCGTCGGCGTCGAGGCCGACGTCGTGAACGTCCCGATGGAGGTGGCCCGCACGCTGCGACCGCCGCTGGTGCACTGGGGCGAGGCCCTGGTCGGCGGCACGTCCTTCTCCATCGCCAAGGCGCTGGACCACCTCGACTGGTCGCCGCAGTTCGGGGTCGAGGACGGCTTCCGCCACTCGTACGCGTGGTTCGCCGCGGGCGGGCGCGACCAGTACGCGTTCGACTGGACCGAGGAGGACGCCCTCCTGCGCAGCCTCGGCCGCTAGGCCCGACGGCGCAGGCCGACGAGCACGGCGCCGGCCCCCAGGAGCGCGAGCGCGACCTCAGGCCAGAGGCCCAGCCGGGTCGCCAGCGTCTGCGCCGACCGCACCGGCACCTCGGCGACGAGGACGTCGCGGGTGAAGATGCCGCTGCGCTGCGCGAGGCGCCCGTCCGGCTCGATCACGGCGCTGATGCCGCTGGTGGCGGCCACCAGGACGGTGCGACCGTGCTCGACCGCCCGCAGCCGGCTCATGGCCAGCTGCTGCTCGGTCTCGCCGCTGCGGCCGAAGGTGGCGTTGTTGGTCTGCACGACGAGCACCCGGCCGCCCTCGCGCACCGCGGCGCGGACCAGCCCGTCGTAGGCGACCTCGAAGCAGATGACGTCGCCGACGGTCACCGGGCCGACCTGCAGGATGCCCGTCTCGGTGCCGCGGGCGAAGTCGCGCGGCACGAGGTCGGCCTTGGCGGTGACCTTCCTGACCAGCGAGCGGTAGGGGATGTACTCCCCGAAGGGCACCGGGTGCTGCTTGACGTACATCTCCCCCGGGCCGGTCTGCGGGTCCCAGACGATGCCGGCGTTGCGGACCTGGTCGGCCGGCCCCTCGAGCACCGCGCCCACCAGGACCGGCACGCCGACCGCCTTCACCGCGCCGTCGATCGCCTCGCGGGCGCCCGGGTCGGTGAAGGGGTCGAGGTCGGAGGCGTTCTCCGGCCAGACCACCAGGTCGGGGCGGGGCACCCGGCCGGCGGCGACGTCGGCGGCGAGCTGGACCGTCGCGTCGACGTGGTTGCGCAGCACGGCGGCCCGCTGGGAGAAGGCGTCCAGGCCGAGCCGCGGGACGTTGCCCTGGACGAGCGCGACCGTCTGCGTCGGGCCCGCGGTCGGCGTCGGCACGAGCAGGCCGGCCGCGGGGACGGCGACCGCGCCGAGCGCCAGCAGCGCGGCGGCGGGGCCGGGCCGGCGCACGGCCGCCAGCAGCAGGCAGCCCGACAGCGCGACCGCGGCGGTGACCAGCGGTGCTCCCCCGACGGCCGCCAGCGGCGTGTAGGCCGTGTCGGCCTGGCTGAAGGCGAGCTTGCCCCAGGGGAACCCCCCGAACGGCAGCCGGCCGCGCAGGGCCTCCTGGCCGACCCAGAGCGCGGCCCACCAGAGCGGCCAGCCGGGAAGGCGGGCGGTCAGCGCGAGGGCCGCGCCGAGCGGGGCGAAGAACAGCGCCTCCAGCAGGGCCAGCGCGGCCCAGGCCCCGACCCCGGCCAGCGTCGCCGTCCAGGACACCAGCGGCAGGAACAGCGCGAGCCCGCCGAGCAGGCCGGCGAGGGCGGCCCGGCGTACCGGCAGGGCGCGGCAGGCCAGACCCAGCAGGGCAGCGCCGACCGGCGCGAGCAGCGGGAGGTCGACCGGCGGGAAGGCGGCGTAGAGCACCAGGCCGGCGACGACCGCGAGCAGCAGCCGCGGGAGCGTGCGGACCTCTGCACCCGCCGGCGCGTGGGGCCGGACCGGCGGCGCGGGCAGCACCGCCGCGGGCGAGGACGTCACCACCCCAGTCTGCCGGACCGGCCCGTCGTGCGCCGGGGCACCGAGGGAGGACCCGGACCCGTCCGCCGTTGGGACCGACGCGCCGGCGAGTGGGTGCCGTCGACGTGCCGTTGTCTACTGGGCGTTCGGGTCCGGGTCCCGGGCACAGCTCACCCCGGCCGAGCACCGCACCCACCCCCTCGACGACCTCCTGGGACTGGCGACGCCACCCGGTGGAGCTGAGTGGTCGTCCAGGAGGACGGCGGGGGGACGAGCCGTGGACGGTCGGTTCCCCGGTGGACCGCGGCGACCCTACCGAGAGCCCCGGAAGGGCTGTCAACACGCCGCTGACCTGCGCGTTCACCCGAACGGCCCAGGTCAGCGGGGGTCCGGCGACGGGGCTACAACTCGTGCACCGTCCGTCCCTCGACCACCGTGCGCAGGCACGAGGGGTCAGGCGCATCGAGGTCCGGCAGGCCCGCCACGGCGGCCCGCGGGTCGGTCGACCAGCCGGCCACCCGCTCGTCCGGCACCTGCACGACCAGCTCGCCCTCGACCTGCCACACCGCGAAGGTGGCCGGCGCCCCGGGGGTCAGCACGCCGGCCCCGTCGACCCGGGCGGCCCGCCAGCCCCCTCGGGTGTGGGCGCTGAAGGCGGCGCGGGCCGACAGGCCGCTGCCCGGCGTCTGGTGCCCCACGGCGGCGCGCAGGGTCCCCCAGGGGTCCAGCGGGGTCACCGGGGCGTCCGAGCCGAGCGCGAGCGGCACGCCTGCCGCGGCGAGGGCGGCGAACGGGTTCATCCGTGCGGCACGCTCCGGGCCCAGCCGCTGGACGTACATCCCCGCCGGGCCGCCCCACCGGGCGTCGAACGCCGGCTGCACGCTGGCCACGACGCCGTGGGCGGCCATCGCGGTGATCTGCCCGCCGGTCAGCAGCTCGGCGTGCTCGACCCGGTGCCGGGCGGCGCGGACCGCGTCCAGCCCCACCTCCGCCGCGGCCAGCGCCACGCCGTCGAGCACGGCGCCGAGCGCCGCGTCGCCGATGGCGTGGAAGCCGGCCTGCAGGCCGGCCCGGGTGCACGCCGCGACGTGGCGGCCCACCTGCTCGGCGTCGAGGTAGGCGAACCCGCGGGTGTCCTCGTCGGCGTAGTGGCCGGTCAGGCACGCGGTGTGGCTGCCCACCGCACCGTCGGCGAACAGGTCGCCCCCGGCGCCGACCGCGCCGAGGTCGCGGGCCCGGTCCACGCCGTCGAGCTCGCCCCAGTAGCCGAGCACCGTGGGCAGCGCGCCCTCGAGCGCCAGCAGGGCCCGGAAGTCCTCCTCGCCGCCGATGTCGGGACCGCCGCACTCGTGCACGCAGCCGATGCCGAGCGCCGCGGCCCGGCGCAGGGTCGCCGTCTGGGCGTCGCGCCGCTGAGCCGGCGACACCGCCTCGTACGCCGCCCGCCGGACCAGGTGGTGGGCGTCCCGGCGGACCAGCCCGTCGGCCTCGAAGCCGGCGGCGGCGCGGGCCTCGGGCACCGCGGCGAGCAGGGCGCTGCTCGCGACGGCGGAGTGCACGTCGGTGCGGGCGAGGTAGACCACTCCCCCGTACGACGCCCGGTCCAGCTCGGCCGCCGTCGGCGGCCGGCGCTCCGGCCAGGCGGTCTCGTCCCAGCCGGTGCCGAGGACCGCTCCCCCGCGCGCCCGCCGCCCGGCCGCCTCGACCTGGGCCAGCGCGGCGGCAAGGCTCGGGCTCGACGTGAGGTCGAGACCGGTGAGCGCCAGGCCGGTGGAGGTGGCGTGCACGTGCGCGTCGACGAAGGCCGGCGCGAGCCACGCGTCCGCGAGGTCGACGGTCACGTCGGCGGTCATGGCGTCGGCGGCGCGCTCCTGGCCGACCCAGGCGACCACACCGCCGTCGACGAGCAGGGCGGTGGCGAAGGGGTCGTCCGGGGTCCGGACCCGGCCCCGGCGGTAGAGGGTGGTGGTCACGCAGGCACAGTACGGACGCGACATCCCGCCGCAACGTGTACGGCCCACGGCGCCTTGGGCCGGAGATCCTGTGGTCGAGGTGCTGGCGCAGAGGACGACGTCCCGCTAGCGTCGCAGCCATGACCGCACTCCTGACGACGGCCGGCCCCGCCCTGGCGCCCACGGACGTCCACGCCTCGCTGGCCCGGCACCTGCTCGTCGACGGGATGGACCTGGTCCTCGACCTGACCGCCTCGCGGGGGTCGCAGCTCGTCGACGCCCGCGACGGCACTGCGTACCTCGACCTGTTCACGTTCTTCGCCTCCAACGCGCTCGGGATGAACCACCCGGCGCTCGCCGACGACCCGTTGTTCCGCGAGGAGCTGCTCGAGGCGGCGATGAACAAGCCGTCCTGCTCCGACCTCTACTCGGTGCCGATGGCCCGCTTCGTGGACGTCTTCGCCCGGGTCCTCGGCGACCCGGCGCTGCCGCACCTGTTCTTCGTCGAGGGCGGCGCCCTGGCGGTCGAGAACGCCCTCAAGGTGGCCTTCGACTGGAAGTCGCGGCGCAACGAGGCGCTCGGGATCGACCCGTCGCTGGGCACCGAGGTGCTGCACCTGCGCGACGCCTTCCACGGCCGCAGCGGCTACACGATGTCGCTCACCAACACCGATCCGGTCAAGGTCGACCGCTTCCCCAAGTTCGCCTGGCCGCGCATCCCCTCCCCCTACGTCACCTCCACGGGCGACGTCGTGCAGCGCGAGCGGGAGGCGCTGCAGGCGGCCCGCGCCGCCTTCGAGACGCACCCGCACGACATCGCCTGCTTCCTGGCCGAGCCGGTCCAGGGCGAGGGCGGCGACCACCACCTGCGGCCGGAGTTCCTGCAGGCGATGCAGGCGCTGTGCCGCGAGTTCGACGCGCTGCTCGTCCTCGACGAGGTGCAGACCGGGTGCGGCCTCACCGGGACGGCCTGGGCCTACCAGCAGCTGGGGGTGCAGCCCGACGTGGTCGCGTTCGGCAAGAAGACCCAGGTCTGCGGGGTCATGGCCGGCGGCCGCGTCGACGAGGTCCCCGACAACGTCTTCGCCGTCTCCAGCCGCATCAACAGCACCTGGGGCGGCAGCCTGACCGACATGGTCCGCGCCCGGCGGGTGCTCGAGGTCATCGAGGCCGACGGGCTCATCGACCGGGCCGCCGCGCTCGGACCGGTCCTGCTCGCGCAGCTCGGCGACCTCGCGGCCCGGCACCCGGCGGTCACCGACGTCCGCGGCCGCGGGCTCATGTGCGCCTTCTCGCTGCCCGACCCGGCCCTGCGCGACGCGCTGCTCACCGGCCTGCGCGACGATGAGCGCGTGCTGCTGCTCGGCTGCGGCCGGCGCAGCGTCCGCTTCCGTCCCGCGCTGACCGTCACCGAGGCCGAGCTCAGCGCCGGGACGGCGGCGATCGACCGCGTCCTGACCCGCCTGACCGCTACGGAGACCTCGTGATCGTCCGCTCCCTCATCGGCGGCTCCCCCGTCGCCGGCACCGCCGGCACCGTGCGCTCGACCAACCCGGCGCACCTGGACGACCTCGTGGCCGAGGTGGAGCTGGCCTCCGCCGACCAGCTGGTCGACGCCTTCCGCACCGCCCGCGACGCCCAGCGCGCCTGGGCCGCGACGCCCGCACCGGTCCGCGGACGCGTCATCGCCCAGATCGGCCGCCTGGTCGAGGCCAACGCCGAGGCACTGGCCGCGCTGGTCACGCGTGAGGTCGGCAAGCCGCTCGCCGAGGCCCGCGGTGAGGTGCAGGAGATCGTCGACACCTGCGACTTCTTCCTCGGCGAGGGACGCCGGCTCTACGGCCAGACCGTCCCGAGCGAGATGCACGACAAGCAGCTGTTCACGTTCCGGGTGCCGGTCGGCGTCGCCGGGATCATCACCGCCGGCAACTTCCCGGTCGCCGTCCCGTCCTGGTACCTCGTGCCGGCGCTGCTCTGCGGCAACGCCGTGGTGTGGAAGCCGGCGGAGTACGCCGCCGCGCTCGGCGACGCGCTCGCCCGCCTCTTCCTGGCCGGTGGCCTGCCGGCCGGCGTCCTGAACGTGGTGCACGCCGACGGCCCGACGACGTACGACGGGCTGTCCGCGGCGCTGGAGCAGGGGCTGGTGCAGAAGGTCGGGTTCACCGGCAGCTCCGAGGTCGGGGTGCGCATCGGCGAGCTGTGCGGCCGGCACCTGCAGAACCCGTGCCTGGAGCTCGGCGGGAAGAACCCGCTCGTCGTCATGCCCGACGCCGACCTCGACCTGGCCGCCGAGGGCGCGCTCTTCTCCGGCTTCGGGACAGCAGGTCAGCGCTGCACGTCGCTGGGCGTCGCCGTGGTGCACGAGGACGTCCACGACGCGTTCCTGGACAAGCTGCTGGCCCGGCTGGCGGAGGCCACGATCGGCGAGCCGACCGGCCCGGTGCTCTACGGCCCGATGCTCTCCGAGCGCTTCCTCACCGGCTGGGAGAAGTGGCTGGGCGAGGTCCAGCCGCACCACACCGTGCACGGGCCGACCGGGCGGATCACCTCCGACAACCCGCGGCCCGGCTTCGTCGGCGACCCCGACGCGGGCGTCTACGCGCACCCGGTGGTGGTCACCGGCGTCACGCCCGACGACGCGCTCTACCGCAACGAGACCTTCGGGCCGCTCGTCCCGGTCATGACGTTCTCGACCTTCGACGAGGCCGTCGAGCTGGCCAACGGCCACGGCTACGGGCTGTCCAGCGCCATCTACACCCGCGACGCCGCGACGGCCTTCCGGTTCCGGGAGCGGGTGTCGGCCGGGATGCTGTCGGTCAACAACTCGACCTCCGGCGCCGAGGCGCACCTGCCCTTCGGCGGCAACGGCAAGAGCGGCAACGGCTCGCGCCAGTCCGGCGTGTGGGTGCTCGACCAGTTCACCCGCTGGCAGTCGATGAACTGGGACTACGCCGGCAAGCTGCAGAAGGCGCAGATGGACGTCGAGGCGCCGACCTGGGACACCGGCTTCCGGCTCTAACGAGTCAGCCGGGGGTCGTTGCTCGGCGCCTCGTCCGCCGGGTACGGCTCGCTGGCGCCCTCGCTGACGAGCTCCTCGAAGACCCACCGGAAGTGGAGCATCGCCTGCCGGACCTGCTCGGTGTCCGCGGAGGCGGTGGTGCTGCTCTGCTCGATGGCGTGACCCTCGCGGAAGCGGTCGAGGACGTGCACGTGCTCCACCGACAGCATCTCCTCCTGGGTGCGCACGTCCTGCGTCGGGAAGCCGCGCTCGTCGAGCAGCTGCGTCAGCAGGGCATCGGCCTCGGACAGGGCCAGCACCGGGTTGTCGAGGAAGCGGAGCTGCACGCCGTCCCACGCGGTGAGGTAGCGCTGCCGGCTGACCGCGGCCAGCGGCCGGATCTCCAGCTGCCGGTGCCGCTCCAGCCTGTCGGCGAGCTGCTTCTCGCCGTCGCTGCGCCGGTCGGCGGTGTCGACGGCGCGGTCGTACTCCGGGCCGAAGGTGCCTCGCAGCTGCGCCGTGCGGCGTCGGCGGCGGGACGCCTCGAGCAGCGCGGCGAGGACCAGGACGACGACCACCAGGACGGCGACCAGGACGACGATCTGGGTGGTGGACATGCGCGCTCCTCAGGTCGGGACGGGCTCTGCCCCGTCCTTCGCCGTGGGCGGCGCGCCGTTACGCCTGGCGGGCGCGGTACCAGTTGGGCGAGGTGTTGGGCGGCGGCGTCAGCGCGAGCTTGAGCACGACCAGGTTCGGCCCGCCCGAGGCGATGCCGTCCGCGACGGCAGCGGCCAGGTCCGGGATCCCGACCTCGCGGGCCGGCACCCGGAAGGCGGCGGCGAGGGCGACGAAGTCCGGGGGCTCGAGGTCGCAGCCGACCGGCGTCTCGCCGTCCTTGGTGAAGTCGTACGCCAGCATCCCGTAGCCCCCGTCGTCGACGAGGACGACCGTGACCGGCAGGCGCTCCTGGGCCGCCGTCGCCAGGTCGCCGCAGGCGAACAGGAAGCCGCCGTCGCCGACCAGCGCGACCGTGGGCCGGCCCGACAGCGACGTGCCGAGAGCCGCGGGGAAGCCGAAGCCGAGGGTGCCCCAGCCGACGGGGTAGGCCAGCCCGCGCGCGGCGCCGACCCGGCCGTAGCCGCCGTACCAGTAGCCCGCGACGCACATGTCGGCCACCACGACGGTGTCCGCCGCCAGCCCGCCCTCGAGGGCGTCGAGGAAGGCGCCCTCCTGGCCGGCGACCTCCCGGACCGGCCGGTCCGCCCACGGCTCGCGGGGGGTCTCGGGCAGCGCGGCCAGCAGCGCCTCCAGCGCGACGCCGACCGGGAGCGCGACGTGCAGGTCGGGCACCAGGTTGACCGGCTCGGCCAGGTCGACGGTCGCCACCCACGGCGGCCGCGGCTGCCGGAAGCCCTGCGTGTTCATCGCGTCGAGGTCGCTGCCGAGCACGAGGACGCCGTCGGCCGCGTCCCACAGCGCCCCGCCCGCCGGGTCGTGCGGGGGCACGGGGACGAGGCCGGGAGCGTCCGGGGGCAGCAGCCCGCGGCCGCCGTACGACGTGAGGACCGGGGCGCCGAGGCGCCGGGCCAGCTCGGCGACCAGCGGACCCGCCTCGTCGGCGGTGGCGCCGCCACCGGCCCAGACCAGCGGCCGCGCGAGCCCGGCCAGGCCCTGGGCGACCTCCGGCGGCGAGGGCGCCGAGCGCAGCCGGCTCGGGTGCGCCCAGCCGCGGCGGCGCGGCCACCGTCGCGGACAGGAAGTCGGTCGGCACCTCCAGGTAGACCGGTCGCCGCGGCAGCGCCATCGCCGTCCGACCCGCGTCGACGACGGCCTGCCAGAGGTCCTCCGCGCGCTCGACGCGTACCTGCGCCTTGGTCACCGGACGGAAGAAGCCGGCCTGGTCGGTCGTCTCGTGCAGCACGCCGCGGTAGGCGCCCGGCCGGCGGACGGTCGAGGGGATGTCGGTGGCGATGACCAGCAGCGGCGAGTGGGCCGACCAGGCCTCGCCGGTCGCGGTGACCGCGTTGGCGGCCCCCGGGCCGGTGGTCGTCAGCACGACCCCGAGCCGCCCGGTCGCCCGGGCCCAGCCGTCGGCGGCGTAGCCCGCGGTCTGCTCGTGGCGCACCCCGACCAGCCGGACGCGCGAGCCCGGGAACGCCTTCCACGCCGCCAGGTTGTGCACCCCGGGCAACCCGAACGCGACCTCGACGCCGAGCTGCTCGAGCGCGTCGACCAGCACCTCACCCCCGGTCGGCACGCAGCACCTCCTGCACCAGCTCGTCGGTCAGGCCGAGATCGGTGAGCACCTCGACCGTGTGCTGGCCGAGCAGGGGCGGCGCCCGGCGCACCCGCGGTCGCTGCCCGTCCAGGCGGTAGGGCGAGCCGACCACCCTGACGGGACCGGCCGGGTGGTCGACCTCCTGCACCAGCCCGACGGCCCGGATGTGGGCGTCGGTCTGGACGGCGGCGAGGTCCTGCACCGGCGCGCACGGGACGCCGGCGGCAGCGAGCAGCTCGGCCCACTCGACGGCCGGCCGGGCCGACAGGACGTTCTCGAGCGTCGCCTTGAGCCGGGCCCGGTCGGCCAGCCGGCCGCCGTTGGTCGACCACTCCGGGAGCGGCTCGAGCTCGAGCGCCCGGCACAGCGCCCGGAACTGGCCGTCGTTGCCGGCGCCCAGCACGAGCGGAGCGTCGGCGCACTGCACCGGGCCGTACGGCACGACGTTGGGGTGGTCGTTGCCGGTCGGCCCGGGGACCAGCCCCCCGATCAGGGCGTTGCTGGCCTGGTTGACCATCATCGCGACGGCCGTCTCGAGCAGGCCCACCTCGACCCGGCGCCCACGGGCCGCGCCCGGCTGCCGGCCGACCAGGCCGGCGACCGCGCCGACGGCGGCGTACAGGCCGGTGACGACGTCGACGACCGCCACGCCGACCTTGGTCGGGACGTCGGTGCCGGTCACCGACATCAGCCCGCCACGGGCCTGCGCCATCACGTCGTAGCCCGGCCGGGCGGCGTCCGGCCCGTCGCCGCCCGCGCCGCGGACGGAGACCCAGACCGCCCGGGCGTCCTCGCGCAGCCCCTCGAGGCCGAGCGCGGCGAGGTGGTGGGGCAGGAAGTTCTCGACGACGACGTCGGCCGCCTCGACCAGCCGCGCGACGACGGCTCGCCCGCCAGGAGCGGTCAGGTCGAGCGCCAGGGAGCGGCGGTCGCGGTTGACCGAGAAGAAGTACGCCGCGTCGTCGCCGTGCCACGGCGGTCCCCAGTGGCGCGTGTCATCACCGGCACCCGGCCGCTCGACCTTGAGCACGTCGGCGCCGAGGTCGGCCAGGACGGTGCAGCAGTAGGGGCCGGCGAGCACGCGGGACAGGTCGAGGACCCGTACGCCGGCGAGCGGCCCGTCACCCGGGTCGGTCTGCGGCCAGCCGGGGCCCGCCGCGAGGGCGGTTGCGAGGTCGGTCACCGCGGCACGCTCCCACGCCGACCTCGGGCGCGGCGGGACCCCCGGTCGTGCCAGGCTGTCGCCCGGCGTCCTCCCGGGCGGCCGGACCAGACCAGGAGCCCCGTTCGTGCGTGTCGTCTCCCGTCGGCTCACCCTGACGGTCGCCCTCCTGGGCGCCGTCTACCTGCTCGGCACCTCCCCCGGCAACGCCCCGGCCCCGGCCGCCGCCGAGCGCCGCGCGGCGCAGAAGGTGGTGCTCGTCCAGGACGAGACCCCGGTCGGCCCGGTCGAGCGCAGCTACTTCCTCAGCGTGCCGCCCGGCCGCGCCACCGCCCGCCCGCTGGTCGTGGTCCTGCACGGCCGCAGCCAGACGCCGGCTGCTGCCATGCGCTACTCCGGCATGGAGGAGCTCGGCGCGGAGCAGGGCTTCGTCACCGTCTTCCCGAGCTCCTACGCCGGGGCCTGGAACGCCGGCACCTGCTGCGCCGCGGGCGACCACCCCGACATGCCCGACGTCGAGTTCCTCGACCAGGTCATCGCCGACGTGGCCCGGCGGACCCCGGTCGACCCGTCGCGGGTGCACCTCGTCGGCTTCTCCAACGGCGGCATGCTCGCCTACCGCTACGCCTGCCAGCGCCCCGGCCGGCTCGCCGGCGTCGGCGTGGTCGCCGGCGCCATGTCGGCCGACGAGGAGTACGCCGACGCCGGCCCGCAGCGCTGCCGCCCCGACGTCGCCGTCAGCGTCGTCGCGGTCCACGGGGCGGGCGACACCACCGTCCCGTACGACGGCGGCGCGGTCGCCGGCAGCTCGCGCGGCGCGGTGGCCCCGGTGCGCGCCGGCGTCGACCAGTTCGCCGCCGCGGGCGGCTGCACCCAGCACCGCAGCACCAAGGTCGGGACCACCGCCCGGCTCGACTACTCCGGCTGCTCGGACGGCGCGGCGGCCCGGCTGGTCAAGATCAACGGCTTCGGCCACGGCTGGACCCGCGACTCCGCGACGTACGGCTTCGACACCAGCCGCGGCCTGTGGGACTTCCTGCGCGACAAGCGCAGCGCGGGCGTCCCGGTCGCCTGAGGCGCACTTGACGCGGACGTCGGGTCGGGTTGAGATCCGGCGCATGTCTGACAACAGCGAGGCCGGACCGCCGGTGCTGCTCGAGCGGCGGGGGCCGGTCGCGGTCCTCACGCTCAACCGCCCGGACCGCATGAACGGCTGGACGCCGGCGCTCGAGGAGGCCTACTTCGGCCACCTGGCCGACCTCGCCGCCGACCGCGACGTCCGCGCGGTGGTGGTCACCGGCGCGGGGCGGGCGTTCTGCGCCGGCGCCGACATGACCCACCTGGACGAGCTGGGCAGCGGGACGGCCGAGCTCGGCCCGCCGTCCGCCGGCCGCCCGAAGACCTTCCCGCTGTCGGTCCCCAAGCCGATCGTGGCCGCGCTGAACGGGCCGTGCGCCGGCATCGGGCTGGTGCAGGCGCTGATGTGCGACGTCCGCTTCGCCACCCCGACGGCCAAGCTGACGACGTCGTTCTCCAAGATCGGCCTGGTCGCCGAGCACGGCATCTCCTGGCTGCTCCCCCGCCACGTCGGCATCGGCAACGCGCTCGACCTGCTCATGTCGTCGCGGGTGGTGCTCGGCGACGAGGCCCTGCGCATGGGCCTCGTGCAGCAGGTGCACCCGCCGGAGCAGCTGCTCGAGGCTGCCGTGGCCTACGCCCAGGAGATCGCCGACCGGGTGTCCCCGACCGCGATGGCCGCGATCAAGGCCCAGGTCTACCGGCACGCCGAGGCCGAGCTCGCCGCGGCCCTCGAGGACTCCGACGAGCTCATGCGCACCTCGCTGGCCGCCCCCGACTTCGCCGAGGGCGTCGCCGCCTTCACCGGCAAGCGCCTGCCGGAGTACGAGGGCGTCGGCAGCTAGGTGCGCGACGCCCCGGTGGACCCTGTCCGCCTGCGGGAGGGCCTGCGCGCCTCCCTGCCGTACGCCAGCGCGTCGCTGCTCCTGAGCTTCACCTTCGGCGCAGTGGCCACCGTCTCCGGGCTGTCTCCGCTGGCGGCGGTCGTCATGTCGGCGGTCGTCTACGCCGGCTCCGCGCAGTTCGCCAGCATCGCGATCCTGGCGGCGGGCGGCGGGGTGGGCGCCGCCGTCGCGGCGGCCGCCCTCATGAACTCGCGCTTCCTGCCCATGGGGGTCGCGTTCGGCCCCTCGTTGCCCGGCGGGCCGCTGCGCCGGGCCGTGCAGGGGCAGGCGGTGGTCGACTCGTCGTGGGCGCTCGCCGTCCGCAGCGACGGCACCTTCGACCGGTCGTTCCTGTTCGGCCACAGCGCCGGGCAGTACGTCTGCTGGGTGCTCGGCACGGGGCTCGGCGTCGTCGGCGGAGGGCTGGACACGAAGGCGCTGGGCCTGGACGCGGTCTTCCCGGCGTTCTTCCTCGCCCTGCTGATCGGCGAGCTGCGCAAGGGCACCCGCACCTCGGCCGCGGTGGCCCTGGTCGGCGGCGCCATCGCGCTGGCGCTGGTGCCGGTCGCCCCGGTCGGCGTGCCGGTCCTGGCCGCGTCGCTCGTCGCCCTGGTCGGTCTGCGGGCCGGCCGGTGAGCGTCTGGCCGACGATCGTGCTGGTCGCGGTCACGACCTTCGCCATCAAGGGGGTCGGTCCGGCGGTCCTCGGTGAGCGCGAGCTGCCGCCCGCGTTCACCCGGGTGGTGCTGCTGCTCGCGCCGGCGCTGCTGACCGCCCTGGTGGTCACGTCGGCCGCTGCCGACGCGTCCCGGGTGCACCTCGGCGCGGACACCTGCGGGGTGGCCGCGGCCGGGCTGCTGCTGTGGCGCGGGCTCGGCCTGCTGCCCTCCGTGCTGGTCGCCGTCGCCGTCACGGCGGGCCTCCGGCTGGCCGGGATGTCGTGACGGACGACGCGCCGTACGACCCCCTCCGTGGACGATGCGCCGGACCGTCGCTACGGTGCGGCTGCGACGACGACCAACCGTCGAGCGGACGGGAGTTGACGTGAGCATCATGGGGACCCGGGTCGTCCGGGTCGAGGACCCGCGCCTGCTGACCACCGGCGCGGTCTACACCGAGGACCTGCGCGACCCTCGGCTCGAGGGCGCGCTCCACCTGACCTTCGTGCGCTCGCCGATGGCGCACGCGAAGATCCTCTCGATCGACACGACCGAGGCGCTGACCTTCCCCGGCGTCGTGGCTGTCCTGACCGCGGCGGACCTCGGCATGACCGCGATGCCGCCGGCCATGCCGATGTTCAACGCCGCCATGGCCGTGCCGCTGCTGGCCACCGACACGGTGCGCTTCGTGGGTGAGCCGGTCGCCGTCGTGCTGACCGAGACGGCCTACCAGGGCCAGGACGCCGCCGACCTCGTCCACGTCGAGTACGACCACCTGCCCGCGGTCATCGACCTCAAGGCGGCGGCGAGCGACGAGGTCGTGCTCTTCCCGGAGGCCGGCACCAACACGGTCTGGACGTTCGGCGCCGCGGAGCTCGACCCGGAGCTGTTCGCCGACTGCGAGGTCGTCGTCACCCAGGAGATCGCCAACCAGCGCGTGGCCGCCGCCCCGCTCGAGGGCCGGGCCGCCGCGGCGACGATCGACGAGGACGGCCGGCTGGTCCTGTGGCTGTCGACGCAGGCCGCGGCCGACGCCAAGGGCGCCATCGCCCGCTGGCTCGACCACGAGGCCGACCAGCTGCGCGTCATCACGCCCGACGTCGGCGGCGGCTTCGGCGCGAAGATCGGCGCGGACCCCGACCACGCCGTGATCGGCGCGGTCGCCCGCCACCTCAAGCGCCCGGTCCGGTGGACCGAGACCCGCTCGGAGAACATGGTGGGCATGACCCACGGCCGGGGTCAGCTCAACACGGTGACGATCGGCGGCAAGCGCGACGGCACGGTCCTCGCCTACCGCCTCGAGGTGCTGCAGGACTCCGGCGCCCACCCGCGCATCGGCGCGGTGCTGCCGGCGCTGACCGCCCTGATGGCCCCGGCCGTCTACGCCTTCCCGAAGGTCGAGGTGCAGACCCGCAGCCTGGTCACGACCACCACGCCGACCGCCGCCTACCGCGGCGCCGGCCGGCCGGAGGCGACGCACGCCATCGAGCGCGGCATCGACGTCTTCGCCGCCGAGATCGGCATGGACCCGGCCGAGGTGCGCCGCGTCAACCTCCTGCCGGCGTTCAGCGAGCCGCACACCACCGCGATGGGCGCCGTCTACGACACCGGCGACTACGAGGTGGCGCTCGACAAGGCCATCGCCGCCGCCGACTACGCCGGCCTGCGCGCCGAGCAGGCCCGCCGCCGCGAGGCCGGTGACGACACGCTGCTCGGCATCGGCCTGTCGGTCTACGTCGAGATCACCGGGCAGGCGCCGGCCGCCGAGGTCGCCGACGTCGAGCTCAAGGCCGACGGCTCGGCGCGGGTCCTGACCGGCACCTCGCCGCACGGGCAGGGCCACGCCACGGCGTGGGCGATGCTGGTCAGCGAGGAGACGGGCGTCCCGATCGACCGCATCACCGTCGAGTGGGGCGACACCGACCTCGTCCCCGACGGCGGCGGCACCTTCGGCTCGCGCAGCCTGCAGCAGGGCGGCGCCGCGGTGCGCCAGGCGACCCGCGAGCTGGTCGAGCTGGCCCGCCAGCGGGCAGCCGACCTGCTCGAGGCCGACCCGTCCGACATCGTCGTCGACACGACCCGACAGGGCGTCCACGTCGCCGGCTCGCCGGACGCCGGCCTGTCCTTCGCCGAGCTGGCCGAGAAGGAGCCGCTCAAGCTCCGCAGCGTCTTCACCTCCCCCGGCCCGACGTTCCCCTTCGGGTCGCACGTCGCCGTGGTCGAGGTCGACAAGCGCACCGGCAAGGCGACGCTGCAGCGGCTCATCGCCGTCGACGACGCCGGCACGATCCTCAACCCGCTGCTCGCCGAGGGCCAGCGCCACGGCGGCTACGCCCAGGGCGCGGCGCAGGCGCTCATCGAGGAGGTCCGGTACGACCCGGACGGCAACCCCGAGACCTCGACCCTCGCGACCTACCCGTTCCTGGGCATCACCGACGTGCCGAGCTTCGAGCTGGTCGAGATGGCGACCCCCACCCCGTACAACACGCTCGGCGCCAAGGGCGTCGGCGAGGCAGGCACCATCGGCGCGACCCCCGCCGTGCACAACGCCGTCATCGACGCGGTGGCCCACCTGGGCGTTCGACACATCGACATGCCGACCACGCCCATGCGGGTGTGGACGGCTCTGCGCGCGGCGGAGGCGGCTTCCTGATGCAGGTACGGACCACGGTCAACGGCGAGGCACGCACCGACGAGGTGGAGGACCGCCTCCTGCTCGTCCACTACCTGCGCGAGACGGTCGGTCTGCGGGCCACCAACGTCGGCTGCGACACGACCTCCTGCGGCGCCTGCACGGTGCTCGTCGACGGCGAGTCGACGAAGTCCTGCACCGTCCTCGCGGCCCAGGTCGACGGGCGCGAGGTGTCGACGGTCGAGGGGCTGGCCGGCCCTGACGGCACGATGCACCCCGTGCAGGCGGCGTTCCGCAAGGAGCACGGCCTGCAGTGCGGCTTCTGCACCCCCGGCATGGTGATGGCCTCCATCAGCCTGCTCAAGGACAACCCGAAGCCCACCGAGCACGAGGTCCGCGAGGGTCTCGAGGGCAACTTCTGCCGCTGCACCGGCTACCACAACATCGTGCGCGCGGTGCTCACGGCGTCCGGGCAGGAGCAGGCGCTGTGATCCCCGCACCGTTCTCCTACGTCCGCGCCGAGTCCGTCGAGCACGTCCTCGGCCTGCTCACCGAGCACGGCGACGAGGCCAAGGTGCTGGCCGGCGGCCAGTCGCTGCTGCCGATCCTGAAGATGCGCCTGGCCCGACCCGAGGTCCTCGTCGACATCAGCCGGCTGAGCGACCTGTCGTACGTCCGCGTCGAGGGCGACGAGATCGCCATCGGCGCGGCGACCCGCCACCGCGACGTCGTCGAGTCGGCGGACCTGCAGCGCGACGTGCCGCTGCTCCCCTTCGTGACGCTGCAGGTCGGCGACCGCCAGATCCGCCACCGCGGCACCTTCGGCGGCTCGCTGGTCCACGGCGACCCGGCGGCCGACCTGCCCGCCGCGGTGCTCGCCCTCGGCGCCACCTTCGTCGTCCAGGGCCCGTCCGGCCGGCGCTCGGTGCCGTCGGCGGAGTTCTTCCAGGACTACTTCGAGACCGCGGTCGGCGAGGACGAGCTGCTCGTCGAGGTCCGCGTCCCGCGGGTCCCCGGGGTCGGCTGGGCGTACGAGAAGTTCACCCGCCGCGCCAACGACTGGGCCATCGTCGGTGTCGCCGCGGTCGACGGGCGCGTGTCGCTGGTCAACATGGGCCCGACGCCGCTGCGGGCGGCCGCGGTCGAGGCCGCCCTGGCCGGTGGCGCGTCGGCGGCCGAGGCTGCCGCGGCCGCTGCGGAGGGGACCTCGCCGGTCACCGACATGCACGCCGACGAGGAGTACCGCCACCACCTGGCGCGGGTGCTCACCGAGCGCGCGCTGGTGACCTCCGGCCGCTAGCCCGGACCTCCGCCGCTTCGCGGCCGGGTGCGGGCCGCGCGCTGGCCGGGTGCGGGCCGCGCGCTGGCCGCTGAGGGTCGCGTTGCGCCCCTGTCCGGCGCTCCAGACGGGGCGCACCGCGACCGTCGTCACCAGACGGCGGCCGCCTAGGGTCGTGGGATGGCCCTTGACCCGACCGCGCTCCCCGACGGCGTGCAGGCCTTCCTGACCGAGCGCCACCTGGCGACGCTGACCACGCTGCGCCCTGACGGGACGCCGCACGTCGTCGCGGTCGGCTTCACCTGGGACCCCGACGCGCAGCTGGTCCGGGTCATCACGAACGGCACCTCGCGCAAGGTGGTGCACGTCCGGCAGGGCTCGCCGCGGGCGGTCGTCGCGCAGGTCGACGGCCGGCGCTGGCTCTCCCTGGAGGGCGTGCCGGTGGTCAGCGACGACCCCGACCGGGTGGCCGAGGCGGTCCGCCGCTACGCCCTGCGCTACCGCCAGCCGTCGGTCAACCCGGCCCGCGTGGTCATCGAGATCGCCGTCGACCGGGTGCTGGGCAGCGCCTAGGCCGTGGTCTGCGCCGCCCGCCGCTCGCGCTGCCGCGGCGCAGGGCGTGGCTGGTCCGTGGCGTCCGGCGCCCGGCGCGGCGCAGGGCGGACGGTGATGCCCGCCAGCAGCGTCTCGGTGGCCGCGGCCACCTGCCTCACCGCCGCCTCGAACGCGGCGACGTTCGCGGTCGACGGGGCGCGCATGCCCGCGATCTTGCGGACGTACTGCAGGGCGGCCGCCTGGACGTCCTGCTCGGTGACGTCGTCGGTGTAGGGCGGTCGCAGGGTCTTGATGCTCCGGCACATGCCCCGACGGTACGGCCGACCAGCCCCTGAGTGTGCGCCGATCATGGAGTTGTGGCACGGGCTCTGAGCGTGGCGGGCGTGCCACAAGTCCATGATCGGCGGTGGGGTGCGCCCCCTCAGCCGCCGAGGCGGCCCACGGACACCACCGTGAGCACCGCCTCCCCCGCCTCGTCGGAGGCGGCGAGGTCGACCTCGGCGGTGATGCGCCAGTCGTGGTCGCCGGCCGGGTCGTCGAGGACCTGCTGCACGATCCAGCGCCCCGGCTGCGGGTCGATCACGAACAGGGAGGGCCCGCGGGCGTCCGGGCCGGTGCCCATGACGTCGTGGTCGGCGAAGTAGCCCTGGATCGCCTCCTGCCAGGCGTCCTGGCCGAAGTCCGGGTCGAGCTCGCCGAGGTCGATCCAGCGGCGCAGCGCGGCCAGCTCGACCCGGCGGAACAGCGCGTTGCGCACCAGGACGCGGAACGCCCGCGTGTTGCGGGTGACCCCCGGCGGCGGAGGCGGCGGGCCGGTCGGGACGACCAGGACGTCGGACGGGTCACGCAGCTGCTCCCACTCGTCGAGCAGGGACGAGTCGACCTGGCGCACCAGCTCGCCGAGCCAGGCGGTGATGTCGGACAGCTCCTCGTCGCGCGCCTCCTCGGGCACGGTGCGCGACAGGGCCTTGAACGCGTCGGCGAGGTAGCGCAGCAGCAGCCCCTCGGAGCGCGCCAGCCCGTAGAACGAGACGTACTCCGTGAAGGTCATCGACCGCTCGTAGAGGTCGCGCGCCACGCCCTTGGGCCGCAGCTCGTGGTCGGCGATGTACGGGTGGCCGCCGCGGTAGGTCTCGTACGCCGCCTCGAGCAGCTCCTGCAGCGGACGCGGCCAGCTGATGTCCTGGAGCAGCTCCATGCGCTCGTCGTACTCGATGCCCTCGGACTTCATCTGCGCGACGGCCTCGCCCTTGGCCTTGGACTCCTGCGCGTAGAGCACCTGCCGCGGGTCGTCCAGCGTCGACTCGAGGACGGACAGGACGTCGAGCGCGTAGGTGTCGGACTCGCGGTCCAGCAGCGAGATGGTGGCCAGCGCGAACGGCGACAGCGGCTGGTCCAGGGCGAACCACGGCGGCAGGTCGACGGTCAGCCGGACCGTCCGTCCGGAAGCGTCGGGCTCAGGCAGCCGCTCCACGACACCGCCGGCCAGCAGCGCACGGTAGAGCGCGATCGCCCGGCGTACGTGCGCCCGCTGGCGGGTCCGCGGCTCGTGGTTGTCCAGCAGGAGCCTGCGCATGTGCACGAAGAAGTCGCCCGGCCGCTGCGCGACGTCGAGCAGCATCGAGGAGCTGACCCGGAACGACGACGTCAGCGGCTCCGGCTCGGCCGCCATCAGCCGCTCGAAGGTCTGCTCGCCCCAGGAGACGCTGCCCTCGGGCGGCTTCTTGCGCTCGACCCGCTTGAGCTTCTTCGGGTCGTCGCCGGCCTTGCGGACGCGGCGGGCGTTCTCGACGTCGTGGTCCGGCGCCTGGACGACGACGGTGCCGGCGGTGTCGTAGCCGGCCCGGCCGGCCCGCCCGGCGATCTGGTGGAACTCGCGCGCCTTGAGGTGGCGCATGCGGGTGCCGTCGTACTTCGCGAGGCCGGTCATCAGGACGGTGCGGATCGGGACGTTGATGCCGACGCCCAGGGTGTCGGTGCCGGAGATGACCTTGAGCTGGCCGGCCTGCGCCAGCTGCTCGACCAGCCGGCGGTACTTCGGCAGCATCCCGGCGTGGTGCACCCCGATGCCCGAGCGGACCATCCGCGACAGCGTCTTGCCGAAGCCGGTGGTGAAGCGGAAGCCACCGATCGCCTCGGCGATGGCGTCCTTCTCCTCGCGGCTGCAGACGTTGACCGAGAGCAGCGACTGGGCGCGCTCGATGGCGGAGGCCTGCGTGAAGTGCACGACGTAGATCGGCGCCCGGTGGGTGCTGAGCAGCTCCTCGATCGTCTCGTGCAGCGGCTCGACGACGTAGTGGTAGGTCAGCGGCACCGGGCGCTCGACGGAGGTGACGACCGCGGTCTCCCGGCCGGTGCGCCGGGTCAGGTCCTCGCCGAAGCGGCTGACGTCGCCGAGGGTCGCCGACATGAGCAGGAACTGCGCCTGCGGCAGCTCGAGCAGCGGCACCTGCCAGGCCCAGCCCCGCTCGGGGTCGGCGTAGTAGTGGAACTCGTCCATGACGACGACGCCCACGTCGGCCTGCCGCACCCCCGCGCAGCGCGATGCCGGCGAGCACCTCGGCGGTGCAGCAGATGATCGGCGCGCCGGGGTTGACCGAGGCGTCGCCGGTCATCATCCCGACGTTCTCGGCGCCGAAGACCTCGAGCAGCGCGAAGAACTTCTCCGACACCAGCGCCTTGATCGGTGCGGTGTAGAAGGTGCGCCGGCGTTGCGCCAGCGCGGCGAAGTGCGCGCCGGTCGCGACCAGCGACTTGCCCGAGCCGGTCGGCGTGGACAGCACGACGTGCGAGCCGGTGAGCAGCTCGAGCAGCGCCTCGCTCTGCGCCGGGTAGAGGGTGAGCCCGCGGTCGGCCGCCCACAGCTCGAAGGCCTCGTAGAGCGCGTCCGGGTCCGCGTCGGCAGGGACCAGGTCGGCGAGCGTCATGGCGATGGGGTGCGCCCCTCCCAGGGCGTGCTGAGCACGACGGTCGTGCGGGTCGAGACGCCTGCCGCCGCGCGGATCTCCTGCAGCAGCACCTCGAGGTCGCCGGGGTCGGCGACGCGGACCTTGAGGATGTAGCTCTCCTCCCCCGCGACGCTGTGGCAGGCCTCGACGGCGGTCAGGTGGGCGAGCCGCTCCGGGGCGTCGTCCGGTGCGGCCGGGTCGATGGGCTTGATGGACACGAACGCCGTCAGCGGCAGGCCGGCGACGACCGGGTCGACCCGGGCGGCGTAGCCGGTGATCGCGCCGCGCTGCTCGAGCCGGCGCACCCGCTGGTGGGCCGCGCTGGTCGACAGCCCGGTGTCCCGCGCCAGGTCGGTGTAGCTGCGCCGGCCGTCCTCGGCGAGCAGCCGCAGCAGCGAGCGGTCGAGGTCGTCGAGCGGCGCGGGGTCGGTCACGGGCGCGTCAGCGAGCGGCCGATCACCAGGCGCTGCACCTGGTTGGTGCCCTCGAAGATCTGCATGATCTTGGCCTCGCGCAGGAAGCGCTCGGCCGGGAAGTCCTCGACGTAGCCGTAGCCGCCGAGCACCTGCACCGCGTCGGTCGTGACCCGCATCGCCGTGTCGGTGCAGAACAGCTTGGCCATCGAGGCCTGCGGGCCGTACGGCTGGCCGAGGTCGCGTCGCCGGGCTGCCGACAGGTAGAGCGCGCGGGCGGCCTCGACCTGGGTGGCCATGTCGGCCAGCAGGAAGGACACGCCCTGGAAGTCGGCGATGACCGAGCCGAACTGCTTGCGCTCGCGGGCGTAGTCGACGGCCACGTCGAGCGCGGCCTGCGCCAGCCCGACCGCGCAGGCGGCGATGCCGAGACGGCCGCCGTCGAGCGCGCTCATCGCGATGGTGAAGCCCTGGCCCTCGGCGGCCAGCAGCCGGTCGGCCGGCACCCGGGCGTCCTCGAGCAGCACCGACGCGGTGGGCGAGGAGCGCATGCCCATCTTCTTCTCGGGCGGCAGCGGCTGCAGGCCCGGGGTGTCGGCAGCGGCGAGCAGGCAGGAGATGCCCTTGGGGCCGCTCTCCCCCGTACGGACCATGAGGTTGTAGAAGTCGGCGTGCCCGCCGTGGGTGACCCAGGCCTTGGTGCCGTTGACGACGTAGGCGTCGCCGTCGCGCGCCGCGCGGGTGGACAGCGCCGCGGCGTCCGAGCCGCTGTGCGACTCCGACAGGCAGTAGGCGCCGAGCAGCTCGCCGCCGAGCATGTCGGGCAGCCAGCGCTCCTGCTGCTCCGGCGTGCCGAACTGCGCGACCGGGAAGCACGACAGCGTGTGCACGCTGACCCCGACCGCGACGGCGACCCAGCCACGGGCGAGCTCCTCGAGCACCTGCAGGTAGACCTCGTACGGCTGCCCGCCGCCGCCCTGCTCCTCCGGGTAGGCGAGCCCGAGCAGCCCGGCCTTGCCGAGCGTGCGGAAGACCTCGCGGGGGAACTCGCCGGCGGCCTCGGCCGCGGCGACCCGGGGAGACAGCTCGCGGTCCACCAGGTCACGCGTGAGCTCGAGCAGGTCCGCGGCCTCGGGGGTCGGCAGGGTGCGCAGGACGACCGGCACGGCGGGTCCTTCCGTAGGGATGAGCCAGGTTATCGGCTGATCGGGTGGCAGGCTGCGCGCGTGCCCGGACAGCTGACCCTGCTCGACGCCCCGTCCCTCTGGTACCGCGCCTTCCACGGGGTGCCGTCGTCGGTGACCGCCCCGGACGGCACTCCCGTCAACGCGGTCCGCGGCTTCCTCGACCTCACCGCGCGGGTCGTCCGCGACACCCGGCCGGCCCGGCTGGTGGCCTGCCTCGACCTCGACTGGCGGCCGGCGTTCCGGGTCGCCGCGGTGCCGTCGTACAAGCAGCACCGGACCGTCGAGGGCGGCGCGGAGGCCGAGCCGGAGGGCCTGGTGACCCAGGTGGGGGTCATCCTCGAGGTGCTCGACGCGCTCGGCGTGGCGACCGCCGGGGTGGCGGGCTACGAGGCCGACGACGTGATGGGCACGCTCGCGACCCGCGAGACCGGCGCCGTCGACGTCGTGAGCGGCGACCGCGACATGTTCCAGCTGGTCCGGGACGACGGCCCGGTCCGGGTGCTCTACGCGGTCGAGAAGATGGCGCCCTACACGCCCGGGACGGTCGCGGCGAAGTACGGCATCCCCGGCACGGCGTACGCGGAGTACGCCGTCCTGCGCGGCGACCCCAGCGACGGCCTGCCTGGCGTGAAGGGCGTCGGTGACAAGACCGCCGCCGCGCTGGTCAGCCGGTTCGGGACGGTCGAGGGCATCCTGGCCGCGCTGGACAGCGGCGAGCCCGACGGGTTCCCGGCCGGCTCGCGGGCCAAGCTCGAGGCCGCCCGCGACTACCTGGCGGTGGCGCCGGCGGTCACCCGCTCGGTCTGCGACCTGCCCGTCCCCGAGCTCGACGACGCCGTCCCGCGCGGCCCCCGGGACCCCGAGCGCGTGGTCGCGCTGTCCGAGCGGTGGGGCCTGGACAGCGCGCTCAACCGGTTCCTCGCGGCGTGCGAGGTCGCGCACACCTGAACGTAGGGGACCATAGGGGGGTGAAGGTCCCGGCTGCGCCCGTCGCACCGGGCTTCCGCGCGGACGTCGAGGGGCTCCGCGCGGTCGCGGTGCTGCTCGTGCTGGCCGACCACCTGCTCGGTCAGCCGGTCGGCGGCTACGTCGGCGTCGACGTGTTCTTCGTCGTCTCCGGCTACCTCATCACCGGCCTGCTGGTCCGCGAGCTGGTGCAGACCGGCCGGCTGCGCTTCCGCACCTTCTACCTGCGCCGGGTGCGCCGGCTGCTGCCCGCGGCGCTCACCGTGCTCGCGGTCACGACGCTCGCCGCCCAGCTGCTGTTCCTGCCGGTGCGCGCGGCCCAGTCCGCCACGGACGCGCTGTGGGCGGCCCTCTTCGCCGCCAACTGGCGCTTCGCCTCGCTGGGCACGGACTACTTCGCCACGACCAGGCCGCCGTCGCCGGTGCAGCACTACTGGTCGCTGGCGGTCGAGGAGCAGTTCTACCTCGTCTGGCCGGCGGTCCTGCTGGCGGTGGCCGCGACCGTGCCGGTCGTCGCCGGCCGCAACCGCACCGGTCCGGCGCTGCCGCCCGCGGTCCTGCGCCGGCGGCTCACCGTCGTCGTCGGCGTCGTCGCCGCGGCCAGCCTGGCCTGGTCGGTGTGGCTGACCGCGACCTCGCCGCAGACGGCGTACTTCTCGACCGCGGCCCGCACCTTCGAGCTGGCGGCCGGTGCGCTGCTGGCCCTGCACGCCGAGCGGCTCGCCTCCCTCCCCGTCCGCGTCACGACGGCCCTGTCGGCCGCGGGGCTCGCCGGCATCGGGGTGGCCGCCCTGGTGCTGTCCCCGACGACGCCGTTCCCCGGGTCGGCGGCGCTGCTGCCGGTGCTCGCCACCTGCGCGGTGCTCGCCGCCGGCGGCGCCCAGCAGCTGCCGCTGCCGAGCCGCTGGCTGGCGCTGCCGGTGCCGCGCTGGGTCGGCCGCATCTCCTACTCGCTCTACCTGTGGCACTGGCCGGTCCTCGTGTTCGCGACGGCGCTGGCGCCGGAGCTGCCCGCGGTGGTCCTCGTGGTGGTCAGCGTGGCCCTCGCCGCCGCCTCGCACGCGCTGGTCGAGGAGCCGCTGCGCCGGCGTCGCCCGGCCGGACGACGCCGGGTCGCCACCCGCTGGGTGCCGCTGCGCCAGCTCGCCCTGCCCGGCGGTGCTGGCGGTGAGCCTGCTGACCATCTCGCTGTCGGCGGGCGGCGCCCTGGCCCCCGGCGAGGTCCGCACCGAGGACAGCAGCGCGGCCGGCCTGAGCACCACCGTGCTGCCCAGCGGCGAGGTGGCCCAGCGCGAGCCGGCCAACGCCTGGCGCAGCGTGCCGGGGCTCGAGCGCGAGGTGCAGGCGGCGCTGTCGCGGTCGAGCTGGGGCGACCTCGACCCGCCGCTGGAGGCGCTCGAGGGCGCCGCCGCCCCGGAGTGGGTCAGCGACGAGTGCCTCGACGTCTTCCCCGCCAAGCAGGCGCGCTGCGTCTTCGGCAGCGGGCCGAAGACCGCCGTGCTGCTGGGCGACTCGGTCGCCATCAGCTGGCTGCCCGGCCTGCGCGCGGCGCTCGAGCCGCAGGGCTACCGCATCCACGTCCTGACCCGCCGGCAGTGCTCGCTCGGTGCGCCCGACCCGGCGGTCAGCCCGGGCTGCCGCGCCCACCTGGACCGGGTGCTGGCGGCGGCCCGGGACCTGCGCCCCGACCTGGTGCTGGCCAGCGGCTCCTACCGGGCCGCCGCCCGGGCGCTGGAGCCGGCCGACGCGACCGCCTGGGAGCGCCAGCTGGGCAGCCGGCTGCGCCCGCTGGCCGCCCCCGGTCGGCGGGTCGTGGTGCTGGGCGCCCCGCCGCAGAGCGGCAACCTGCAGTCCTGCGCGACCCGGGTCAGCTCGACCGAGGACTGCGTACGGCAGGTCGCCGACGTCTGGAGCGCGCTGGCCGAGGCGGACCGCGCCGGCGCGCAGGCCGCCGGCGCCCGCTACGTCGACGTGCGCGACTGGTTCTGCGCGCGCGACCGCTGCCCGCCGGTGCTGGACGGCACCCCGGTGGCCTTCGACGGGACCCACCTGACCGCGGCCCACAGCCGGCGGCTGGCGCTGCTGCTGCGCGAGGAGACGGCCTCCACCTGATCGGCCGCGCGACGCCCGCCACCCGTGCGACGCTCCGCTCATGAGGAGCGTGCGCCGGGTCCTGGCCGTGGCGGTGCTGGCGGGCGGCGCGCTCCCGCTGATGCAGGGGTCGGCCTGGGCGTGCTCGTGCGTCTCCGGCCAGCGGGACCCGGCGCGCTACGCCGCCTTCGGGGAGAGCGAGACGTGGCGGTCGGTCGGCGCCAAGGCCACCACGGCGTACGTCGGGGAGGTCGTCCGGGAGACCTACGTGGACCCCGAACCGCTGATGGGCGGCGAGGAGTCCTACCGCTACGAGGTGCGGGTGACCGACTCGCTCAAGGGCGGCCGGTCCGGCACGCAGACGATCACGCACACCGGAGTCGAGCGCCGCGTGCGGCCGGCGGCTCCGGCTCGGCACGGTCCTGGTCGTCGACGACAACGTCGGCCTCTGCGGCCCGAGCACGCAGGAGCAGGTCGACTCCCGGGCCGCGCACGTCGAGACCCAGGTGCAGCGGCGCGCCACCGTGCACGTCGTGGTCTCCGGCGAGTCGCTGTGGAAGATCGCCCGGACCGAGGCCGCGGTGCAGTCGACGACGGCGTACGAGGAGCCGACCGACGCCCGGGTCAGCGACGTGGTGAAGCGGCTGCGGATGGCCAACAGGGCGCTGCGGACCTCGACCACGGTCCGCCCGGGTCAGCGGCTGCGGGTGCCCGCGCTCTGAGCCGGCGCACCCACGTGGCCGGGACGCCCGGCGCCGAGCCCGGCGAGCACCTGCGGCAGGAGCAGGGCGGCGAGGCACAGGAAGGGCAGCCGCCAGCTGCCTGAGGCGTCGTGCAGCGCGCCGACGACCAGCGGCCCGACGGCCGCGAAGCAGTAGCCGACGCCCTGGCTCATCGCCGAGAGGCGGGCGGCGTCCGCGGCGTCCCGGCTGCGCAGGACCACCAGGGTCAGGGCCATCGGGAAGGCCGCGCCCTGGCCGAGGCCGACCAGGACCGCCCACAGCAGCGGCGCGGCACCGGGCGCCAGCGCGACCCCGAGCAGGCCGGTGAGCGTCACGCTGCACACCCCGACGACCCACACCCGCTGGTCGGCCCGGCGCACCAGCAGCGTCGGCAGCACCAGGCCGACCGGGATGCCGACGGCGGCCAGCACCGAGAGCAGGCCGCCGGCCGAGGCGGCGCTGAGGCCCTCGTCGCGGAAGACCGACGGCAGCCAGGCCAGCACGCTGTAGAAGCCGAGCGACTGCAGCCCCATGAACGCGGTGACCCGCCAGGCCAGCGGGTCGCGCCCGAGGACGCTCGGCAGCGGGGTGTCCGCCGGCGGGGCGGCTGCCCGGCCCCCGACCGCGCACCAGCGGCAGCCAGACGAGCAGGGCCACCGCGGCCGGCACCGCCCAGACCCCGAGCCCGGTGCGCCAGCCGCCGCCGAGGGCCTGCACCGCCGGCACGGTCGCCCCGGCGCCGGCGGAGGCGCCGACGGCGAGCGCCACCGCGTACGCCCCCATCATCGGGCCGGTGCGGTCGGGGAAGTCGCGCTTGACCAGCGCGGGCAGCAGGACGTTGCCGACCGCGATGCCGGCGCCGGCCAGCAGCGTGCCGGCGAACAGCGTCGCCGGCGCGGGCCCGAGCCGCAGCACCAGGCCGGTGACCGTGAGGGCCAGCGCGGCGACCAGCGCCCTGTCCGGGCCGAGCCGGCGCGACAGCGGACCGGCCAGCGCGGAAGCGAGCCCGAAGCAGAGCACCGGCAGCGCGCCGAGCACGGCCGCCGAGGTGCCGGACAGGCCGAGGTCGGCCCGCACGTCGGTCAGCACCGGGCCGACGCTCGCGACGGCGGGCCGCAGGTTGATCGCGAGCAGCAGGACGGCGGCGGCCGGCATGCCGCCGCGCGGGACGGCCCGGGTCACACCACGGAGCTGTAGGCGACGACGCCGCGGCGGACGGCCTCGATCGCCTTGCGGGCGGTGCGGCGCAGGTCGGGGTGCTCCTCGGCGGCGACGTCGGCGATCTGGCCGAGCAGGTCGACCAGCTGCTTGCACCAGCGCACGAAGTCACCGGCGGTCATGTCGGGGTCGTCGTCGAGCACCTGCTCCAGCCGGGCGTCGCCGGCCCAGCGCCAGGCCGCCCAGGCGAAGCCCGGGTCGGGCTCGCGCAGGAAGGACAGCCCGGCCTCGGACTCCGCCTGCGAGAGCCGGCTCCAGATGGCGGACAGGTCCTCGACGGCCGCCCGCACGGCCCCGCCGGGCACCCGCGGGGACGCCTCCTCGGGACGGCGGCTCTCGTAGACGAGGGTCGAGGCGACCGCCGCCAGCTCGGCCGGCGTGAGCGCGTCCCACTGGCCCTCGCGGACCGCCTCGACGACGAGCAGGTCGACCTCGCTGTAGACGCGGGCGAGCGCCCGGCCGGCGTCGGTGACCTCGTCGCCGGCGAGGTAGCCGAGCCGGTCGAGCAGCCGGCAGACCTTGTCGAAGACCCGCGCGATCGAGGAGGTCTTGCCCTCGACCCGCCGCTCGAGGGCGTCGGTCTCCTGGCGCAGCCGGACCCACCGCTCGCCCCAGCGCATGTGCGCCTCGCGGTCCTCGCAGCCGTGCACCGGGTGCTGGCGCAGGGCGGCCCGCAGCGACACGAGCTGCGGGTCGTCGCCGGCCGACGACCGCTGCCGCCCGGGACGGCCACCGGCGTCCAGGCCGAGCGCCCGGATCGAGGACGCCAGGTCGCGGCGGGTCTGCGGCGAGCGGACGTTGAGGTTCTTGGGCAGGCGCATGCGGTGCAGCGCCTCGACCGGCCCGGGGAAGTCGGCGAACGAGAGCCGCCCCGACCAGCGGTCCTCGGTGACGACCAGCGGGTGGGCGTCGCCGGTCATCCCGACGCCCGGGTCGACGACGACGGCCAGTCCGCTGCGCCGGCCGTTGGGCACGCGGATGACGTCGCCGGGCTTGAGCTTCTCCAGCGACGAGGCGGCCGCGGCGCGGCGTGACGCGGCGCCCTCGCGGGACAGCGCCTGCTCGCGCTCCTTCACCCGGCGGCGCAGCTGGGCGTACTCCTGCGCGTCCCCGAGGTGGCAGGTCATCGACTCGCGGTAGCCCTCGAGCCCCTCGAGGTTGCGGCTGACCTGGCGGGCGAGCCCGACGACCGACTTGTCGGCCTGGAACTGCGCGAAGGAGCTCTCCAGCAGCGCCCGGGCCGGCTCCCGGCCGAAGGCGCCGACCAGGTTGACGGCCATGTTGTACGACGGGCGGAAGCTGGACCGGAGCGGGTACGTGCGCGTCGACGCGAGGCCGGCGAGCTGGCGCGGGTCGAAGCCCTGCTGCCACAGCACGACGGCGTGGCCCTCGACGTCGATGCCGCGGCGGCCGGCCCGGCCGGTGAGCTGGGTGTACTCCCCCGGCGTCACGTCGGCGTGGGTCTCGCCGTTCCACTTGACCAGCTTCTCGAGGACGACCGAGCGGGCCGGCATGTTGACGCCGAGGGCGAGCGTCTCGGTGGCGAAGACCGCCTTGACCAGGCCGTCGGCGAAGAGCTCCTCGACGACCTCCTTGTAGGTCGGCAGCATCCCGGCGTGGTGCGCCGCGATCCCGCGCTCGAGCGCGTCGAGCCACTCCCAGTAGCCGAGGACGCGCAGGTCCTCGTGCGGGATGTCCTTGGTGCGGGCCTCCACGTGCAGGCGCACCCGCTCGCGCTCCTCGGAGCTGTTGAGCCGCAGCCCGGCGCGGACGCACTGGTCCACGGCGGCCGCGCAGCCGGCCCGGCTGAAGATGAAGGTGATGGCCGGCAGCAGGCCCTCGCGGTCGAGCCGCTCGATGACGTCCGGGCGGCTCGGGACGGGGCGGCGCTGCGGGCGGCCGCCCTTGTCGCGGGGCGTCCAGCGCGACTCCTCGCGGAACAGCCGCTCGAGGTCGCGGTTGACCCTGCCCTCCGCCCCTCGACTGGTGTCGAACAGGTCGTAGAGCCGCGTGCCGACCATGACGTGCTGGGACAGCGGCACCGGGCGGTGCTCCTCGACCACGACCTCGGTGTCGCCGCGGACCGTCACCAGCCACTCGGCGAACTCCTCGGCGTTGCTGACGGTCGCCGACAGCGACACCAGCCGCACGTCCTCGGAGAGGTGGATGATCACCTCTTCCCAGACACCGCCGCGGGCCCGGTCGGCGAGGTAGTGCACCTCGTCCATGACCACGTGCGACAGCCCGCGCAGGGTGTCGCTGCCCGCGTAGAGCATGTTGCGCAGCACCTCGGTCGTCATGACGACGACGTCCGCGTCGCCGTTGACCGCGTTGTCACCGGTGAGCAGGCCGACCTTGTCGGCGCCGTGCCGGGCGACCAGGTCGGCGTACTTCTGGTTGGACAGCGCCTTGATCGGCGTCGTGTAGAAGCACTTGCGGCCCTCGCGCAGCGCGAGGTGCACGGCGAACTCCCCGACGACCGTCTTGCCGGCCCCGGTGGGGGCGGCGACCAGGACGCCGCGGCCCTCCTCGAGGGCCCGGCAGGCGGTGCGCTGGAAGGCGTCGAGGCCGAACGGGTAGCCCGCCTCGAACTCGGTGAGCGCGGGCCCGCCCTGGCTGCGCCGGAAGGCGGCGTAGCGCTCGGCCGGGGAGAGCTCGGAGCCGGCGGACGTCACCACGTCACGCTACGTCCCCGGCCGGGGACGGGAGAACCCGGCCGCTACGGCCGCTCGCGCTCCTCGTCCTGCCAGGTGCCGACGGGCGGCAGCGCCGACGGACGGGTGTCGATCGCCGACGGCGTGTCGTCGTCGAGCTCGGGCTGGGCGTCCGACCGCTTGCGCTGGCGCCGCTCGCGCAGGCGGGCGACGAGGATGCACAGCTCGTACAGCAGGACGAGCGGGACGGCCATGATGCAGAAGGTGATCGGGTCCTGCGACGGCGTGATGATGGCGCTCAGCGCGAAGATGCCGACCACCGTGCCGCGCCGGGCGGCGCGCATCCGGGCCGACGGCAGCACCCCGACGAGGTGCAGGAACATCACGACGACGGGGAACTCGAAGGCGACGCCGAACGCGATCAGGCACAGCGTGACGAAGGACAGGTAGCTCTGCACCGACACCAGCGTCTGGATGTCGCTGCCGCCGACCTGCAGCAGGAAGTCCAGCCCCCGGGCGATCGTGAAGTACGCGAAGACCGCGCCGGCGGCGAACAGCGTCAGCGAGGCGGCCAGGAACCCGGCGGCGTAGCGGCGCTCCTTGCGGTGCAGCGCCGGGGTGATGAACGCCCCGAGCTGGTAGAGCCAGACCGGTGAGCTGAGCAGGACCCCGCCGATGAAGGCGACCCGCAGGCGGACCTTGAACTGGTCGAAGATGCCGATCGCGTAGAGGTCGCAGTTCTGCTGACCCACGCTGGTCGAGCAGTAGGGCGCGCGCAGGAAGTCGTAGACCGGCTCCCACAGGACGAAGACCGCGACCACGGCCACCGCAATGCCGAGCATCGCCTTGGCGAGCCGGCCGCGCAGCTCGTACAGGTGCTCGACGAGCGTCATCCGCCCGTCGGACAGCTGCCCGGCGGCGCTCCCCGCCGTCACCTAGGGCTGGCGGTCGGGCAGCTGCTGCGGGTCCAGCGGCTTGCCGGTCTGCGGGTCGAAGCGCGGCGCGAGCGGCTGACCGGTCTGCGGGTCGAACCGGGGCGCGGCCGGCGGGACAGCGGCCTGCGTCGTCACCGTGGTGACCTCGTCGTCGTCGCTGTGCAGCCCCTTGGTCTCCGCCTTGAGGATGCGCATCGAGCGGCCGAGGGCACGGGCCGAGTCCGGGAGCCGCTTGGCGCCGAACAGCACCATGATGACGACCGCGACGATGATGAGCTCTGTGGTGCCGAGTCCGAGCACGGGTTCCTCCTAGGACGAGGCCTCAGGGTACGCCGACGGGCTGTCAGCGGGGGGCACTCCGGTGACGTCCGGAGGAGCGCGGCGTGGCCGGCGTGAGCGGGGCGGGGGCGGTCGGGGCGCGGCGCGTACGCGGTGTGCAGCTCGTTCGGCTGCGGGCCTCCCGTCGGGCCGGCGGCCTGCAGCCGGGCCAGGTCCTCGGTGGCCTCGCCCACCAGGCGACCGGCGCGGCCGACCTCGCGGGACAGGCCCTTCACCCGCCGCCAGAGCCCCAGGACGAGCACCGCCAGGACGGCCAGGGCCAGCAGGGCGATCGCGACGTCGACGAGGATCCAGCGCACGGGGGCAGGCTAGCCCCGCGCAGGGGTCAGGCCGACGAGACCGGCGCGTCGGCGAGCGCGGCGAGCAGGTCGGTGGCGCCGAGCTGCAGCGCGAAGTCGAGCAGGTCGTCGTAGGACAGGCGCGGGCCGGTGTGCGCCTCGAGCGCCTCGGCCGGGAGCTCCCAGACCTGGGCGGGGACGCCGCCGGAGACCAGCAGCGCGACGACGTGGTCGTCGGCGGGCTTGCGGATCTCCTCGGCGCAGCCGCCGCAGTGGAAGGCGTAGTACGACAGGGGCGCGTGGCTGCAGACCACGAGGGCCACGTCCGCAGGGGTGAGCTCGACCTCGCCGCAGCTGGGGCAGGACGCCTTGATCGTCGTCATCCGTCTGGTCCTCTCGAGAGCCGCACATCCGTGCGCGGCGACGGACCGGGCATCGGCAGGCACCTCGGATCCCTTGACCGGACCGGACGGGGCCTCACTCGTGTGGGGGAACCGGGCCGCTCTCGTACGCAGCCAGCGCCGCGCGCGCGTCCGCCCGGACCGCCTCGGCCAGCTCGGCCGGCGCGACGACGTAGGCCTGGTCGCCGAGCCGCAGGGCCAGCCGCCGCACCCACTCGGTGCTCGGCGTCCGCAGCCCGACCAGCAGCTCGCCGGGCGTGTCCCCCGGCTCGACCGACTCGCAGGGGTGGTAGTCGGCGACCCAGTGCGCGCCCGGCCGCAGCACCAGCTGCACGAGCACGTGCTCCGGCGAGGGCTGGAAGAGCCCCTGCGACAGGTCGCGGTGCTCGGCCGTCGCCGGCGGGTCGGCCGGCAGGTCGAGCAGCTGCACCGCCTGCACGCGGTCGAGGCGGAACAGGCGCACGCCCTCGGCCCGGCGGCACCAGCCCTCCAGGTAGGGCCGGCCCTCGACCAGCAGCAGCCGCATCGGGTCGACGTCGCGCTCGGTGGTCTCGTCGCGGCCGGGCACGTAGTAGGACAGGTGCAGCCGGCGCTGGCGGTCCAGCGACTCCTGCACGACGGGGAGCACCTCGCCCTCCCCCTCGAGCGCCACCTCGACCCGGCCGGCGGGCAGCGCGGCCGTCCCGGCGACCGCCTCCACCTTGGCCAGCGCCCGGTCGACCGCGTCGCGCTCCTCGAGCCCGGGGGTCTCGGCCAGCGCCCGGAGCGCGACGACGAGCGCGACGCGCCTCGTCGACGGTCAGCCGCAGCGGCCGGGTCACGCCGGCCGGCTCGAGCATGGTGATGGTGTCGCCCTCGAACTCGAGGTCGATGAGGTCGCCCGGACCGTGACCGGGCAGGCCGCAGACCCACAGCAGCTCCAGGTCGGCGCGCAGCCGCCGCTCGCTGACGCCGAAGTCCTCGGCCACCTCGGCTGACGGCCACGCCGGGGCGGGCGAGCAGGTAGGGCACCAGCGCCAGCAGCCGGGGCAGCTGGTCCAGGCGAGCCGCTCACGCAGCACCGGCCAGCGCGCGCAGCCGGCGTACGACGGCCTCGCGCGCCTCGGGCGGGCCCTCGACGACGGCGTCGGCGCCGTAGCCGGTGACCCGGTCGGCGAACCGCTCGGGGTCGGAGAAGCCGAGCGTCAGGACGTCCCAGCCCTCGCCGGCCGGCTCGCTGCTGTCGGCCTCCCGGCGCAGCGCCCAGCAGGCTCCCGCGCGCACCCGTACGCCGCGCCGACGAGCGCGGCTGCTCGGCCGCCATCCGCGCGACCAGCGCCGCGCAGGTCCACGCCCTCGGGGACGGTCACCGCGCCGGGCTCCCCCGTCGGCTCCACCTCGCCGACGACGCGGGACAGCCGGAAGACCCGCTCGGCGCCGCGGACGGTGTCGAAGCCGACGAGGTACCACCGGCCGTGCCAGGACACGACGCCCCACGGCTCGACCTCGCGCTGCTCGGGCTCCGGGCGCCCGAGGGTGCGGTAGCCGAAGCGGACCGGGACGCTCTCGCGGACGGCCTGCATGGACGGCCTCGAAGGCCGGCTCGCTCGCGCCGACCCGGGGCTCGAGCGCCCCGCTCGCCTCGGGCGCGTCGACGCCCGCGGCCCGCAGCTTCAGCAGGCGCGCTGCCGGTGGCCCCGGCCAGCGGCGCCGACTGCCACAGCCGGGCGGCGAGGCCGAGGGCGGCGGCCTCGTCGGGCTCGAAGACCAGCTCGGGCAGCTCGTAGTCGCGGCGGGCGATGCGGTAGCCGGGCTCGTCGTCGAAGGCGTGGGTGTGCGTGCCGGTCTCGAGCGGGACGCCCAGCTCGCGCAGCTCGTTCTTGTCCCGCTCGAACATCCGGCGGAAGGCCTCGTCCTCGCCCTGGTCGTAGCCCGGGACGGCCTCGCGGATCTCCTGCACGGACAGGTAGCGGCGCGTCGCCAGCAGGCAGATCACCAGGTTGAGCAGCCGTTCCGTCTTCTTCGCTGCCACGCGGCGCGAGGCTAGCCTGATCGCGGTGATCACCTGGCGGCGCGGCGACGGTGACGCGCCTGGGTCGCCGCTGGTCCGGCGCGCTCGAGCTGACCGTCGACGTCGACGGGGCGCCGGTCACGGGCGCTGGCCCACCCGCAGCTGGTCGGCGAGCCGGCCGAGGGCGACGCGGTGCTGCTCAACACCACCGCGCTGGCGATGGGGCTGGGGACCGGCGGCTACGCCCTCGTCGTCGCGCTGCCCGACCGGCTGCCGCCCGACCGCACCGGTCCCGGGCACCTGGTGAAGGCCCGCTACACGCCGCTGCAGGCCGTCGTGCTCGGCGCCGACGAGCAGGACTCGCCGCACCACGCGCTGCTCGCGAGCGGCGAGCCGCTGGCGCCGCCCGGCATGCCGGTGGTCGTGGCCGACCTCCACTCCTCCCTGCCGGCGGTCGTCGCCGCGGTCCTCGCCGACCGGCCCGGCACCCGGATCGCCTACGTCATGACCGACGGCGGCGCGCTGCCGCTCTGGTTCTCCCGCACCGTCGCCGAGCTGGCAGCGGTCGCTCGTCGGCACCGTGACGGTGGGGCAGGCCTTCGGCGGCGACGTCGAGTGCGTGACCCTGCACTCCGGCCTGCTCGCGGCCGAGCGCGTCCTCGGCGCCGAGCTCGCCGTCGTCGTGCAGGGCCCGGGCAACCTCGGCACCGGCACCGCCTGGGGCTTCTCCGGCGTCGCGGCCGGCGAGGCGGTCAACGCCGCCGTGGCGGTGGGCGGCCGGGCCGTCGCGGTGCTGCGGATGTCGGAGGCCGACCCGCGCGAGCGCCACCGCGGCGTCTCCCACCACTCCCTCACCGCCTACGGCCGGGTCGCGCTGGCCCCGGCCGACGTCGTCGTCCCCTCGTCGTACGCCGGGCTCGCCGGTCCGCTGCCCGAGCTGGCCCGGCACCGCCGCGTCGAGGTGGACGACACCGGGCTGCTCGAGGTGCTGCGGCAGTCCCCCGTACGCCTGTCGTCGATGGGACGGGGCCTGGAGGAGGACCCGGTGTCCTTCCTGGCCGCGGCGGCCGCCGGGCGCCACGCGGCCCGGCTGCTGGGGTGACCGCACCCAGGCGGCGGATGACCAGCCGCTTCCTGCTGGCCATGGGGCCGGCGATGGTCGGCTCCAACGTCAGCGGCGCGGCCGTCGTCTTCGCCTACCTGGCCTACCTCGCCCCGCAGGCCCCGGACGAGGGAGACCCGACCGGCACCGTCGTCAACGGCATCGTCTTCGCCGGCTACCTCGGCTTCGCCACCCTGGTCGGCGCCGTCGGGAGCGTCGTCCTCATGCGGCCGCTGCGCCAGTGGCTGCTCCGCCCCGCCGAGGACCTCGGCGACCGGGACCGCCGCCGGCTGCTGCGCCTGCCCGCGGTCCTCGTCCGGCTGTACGGCGCGCTCTGGCTCGGCGGCGTGCTGACCTTCACCGGCGTCAACGCGGGCGACGGGTACGCCGTCGCCGGCCCCATCGGCCTCACCGTCGCCCTCGGCGGCCTGACGACCTGCGCGCTCTGCTACCTGCTCACCGAGCGGCTCGCCCGGCCGCTGGTCACCGAGGCGTTCGAGGCGGCCACCGAGCCGCCGACGCTGCTGCTCGGGGTGCGCCGCCGGGTGCTGCTGTCCTGGGCCCTCGGCACCGGGGTGCCCCTGCTGGGCATCGTCGCCGGCCTCGTCGACGTCGGCGGCGAGGGCCGGATCGACGACCGGGCGGTGCTCTTCCTCGCCGGTCTCGGGCTGGTGGTCGGCCTCGGCGGCATGCTGTTCGCCGCCCGCTCGGTCAGCGACCCGCTGGAGTCGGTGACGAGCGCGCTGCGCGAGGTCGCCGCCGGCCGGCTCGAGGTCCGGGTGCCGGTCTACGACGCCTCCGAGGTCGGCCAGCTGCAGAGCGGCTTCAACCGGATGGTGGAGGGGCTGCAGGAGCGCGAGCGGCTGCGCGACCTGTTCGGGCGGCAGGTCGGCCCGGACGTCGCGCGGCTGGCCCTGGAGCAGGGCGTGCGCCTCGGCGGCGAGCGCCGCGACGTGGCGGTGCTGTTCGTCGACGTCGTCGGGTCGACCGGGCTGGCCGAGGAGCTGGGCCCGGAGGAGGTCGTCGCCCGGCTCAACGCCTTCTTCGGCACGGTCGTCGAGGTGGTCACCGCCGAGGGCGGCTTCGTCAACAAGTTCGAGGGCGACGCGGCGCTGTGCATCTTCGGGGCTCCGGCCGACCTGCCCGACGCCCGCGACCGCGCCCTGCGGGCCGCGCGCACCCTGGCGGTGCGGCTGGTGCCGCTGCCCCTCGCCGCGGCGGTCGGGGTGTCGGCCGGCGAGGTCGTCGCCGGCCACGTCGGCGCGGAGAGCCGGTTCGAGTACACCGTGATCGGCGACCCGGTCAACGCCGCCGCCCGGCTCACCGAGCTGGCCAAGGAGGAGCGTGGCCGGGTGCTCGCCGACGCCGCGGTGGTGGCCGCCGCCGGCGAGCAGGAGCGCGCCTGCTGGGTGGACGGCGAGGAGGTGGTCCTGCGCGGCAGGACCACCTCCACCCGTCTGTCGAGCCCGCGTCGGGACTAGCGGACGCCCACCAGGTCGACGACGAAGACCAGGGTCTCGCCGCCCTTGATGGCCCCGCCGGCGCCGCGCGCGCCGTACCCGAGGTCCGGCGGGATGGTGAGGCGACGGCGGCCGCCGACCTTCATCCCGGCGACGCCCTTGTCCCAGCCCTGGATGACCATGCCCGCGCCGAGCGAGAACGTGAACGGCTGGCCGCGGTCCCAGCTGGCGTCGAACTGCTGGCCGTTGGACCAGGCGTGCCCGACGTACTGCATGGTGCAGGTGGTGCCGGGGGTGGCCTCGGGGCCCTCGCCGACCTCCAGGTCCTCGATGACCAGCTCGGTCGGGGGCGGGCCGTCGGGGATCTCGACGGTCGGCTTGGTGCTCACAGGTTGCTCCCTTCACATCGAGGCGATCAGCTTGTCCACCCGGTCGTCGACCGACCGGAAGGGGTCCTTGCACAGCACGGTGCGCTGCGCCTGGTCGTTGAGCTTGAGGTGCACCCAGTCGACGGTGAAGTCGCGGCGCTTCTCCTGGGCCCGCTTGATGAACTCGCCGCGCAGCTTGGCCCGGGTCGTCTGCGGCGGCACCGACTTGGCCTCGAAGATCGCCAGGTCGGTGGTGGCGCGGGCGACCGCGCCGTTGCGCTCGAGCAGGTAGTAGAGGCCGCGGTTGCGGTTGACGTCGTGGTAGGCGAGGTCGAGCTGGGCGACGCGCGGGCTGGACAGCGGCAGGTCGTGCTTGCCGCGGTAGCGCTCGATGAGCTGGTACTTGGTGACCCAGTCGATCTCGCGCTCGACCAGCGTCAGGTCACCGGTCTCCACCGCGGTGAGCGTGCGGCCCCACAGGTCCAGGACCCGGTCGACGACCGGGTCGCCGCCGCGCCGGTCGATGAAGTCGACGGCCTTGGAGTGGTACTCGCGCTGGATCTCCAGCGCACTGGCCTCGCGGCCGTTGAGCGAGCTTGACCTTGCGGCGGCCGGTCATGTCGTGGCTGATCTCGCGGATGGCGCGGATCGGGTTCTCGAGCGACAGGTCGCGCAGCACGACGCCGGCCTCGATCATCCGCAGCACCAGGTCGGTCGCCCCGATCTTGAGCAGCGTCGTCGTCTCGGACATGTTGCTGTCGCCGACGATGACGTGCAGGCGGCGGTAGCGCTCCGCGTCGGCGTGCGGCTCGTCGCGCGTGTTGATGATCGGGCGGCTGCGCGTGGTCGCGCTGCTGACGCCCTCCCAGATGTGCTCGGCGCGCTGGCTGACGCAGAACACCGCGCCACGCGGGGTCTGGAGCACCTTGCCGGCCCCGACGACGAGCTGCCGGCTCACGAGGAACGGGATGAGCACGTCCGCCAGCCGGCTGAACTCGCCGTGCCGGCCCACGCAGTAGTTCTCGTGGCAGCCGTAGGAGTTGCCGGCCGAGTCGGTGTTGTTCTTGAACAGGTAGATGTCGCCGGCGATGCCCTCCTCGCGCAGGCGCCGCTCCGCGTCGACGAGCAGGCCCTCGAGGATCCGCTCCCCCGCCTTGTCGTGGGTCACCAGGTCGACGGCGTTGTCGCACTCCGGCGTGGCGTACTCGGGGTGGCTGCCGACGTCGAGGTAGAGCCGCGCGCCGTTCTTGAGGAAGACGTTGCTGCTGCGGCCCCAGCTGACGACGCGGCGGAACAGGTAGCGGGCGACCTCGTCCGGGCTCAGCCGGCGCTGGCCGCGGAAGGTGCACGTGACGCCGTACTCGTTCTCGATGCCGAAGATGCGCCGCTCCATCAGGACCGCCCTGCTCGTTGCGCGCGGGGGCACGCCCGCCGTCGTCGCGGGCCGGGACGCGCGTCCTGTGCGAGCGGAGCCATGCCCCAGCCTCGCACGCCGGCGTGAGCCCGCAAGCCACCGGCGGCCTGGCGCGTCGAGCGCCCGGGCTACCGGGCGCGGCCGGGTCCGGGTCCGGGTCCGGGCCTGCGTATGGTCGCGCCGTGACGGCGGACCAGGGCAGCGTGACCGAGCCGTTGTCGCCCGAGCGGATCCCGGTGCACCTGCTGCAGCTGCCGGTGCAGGTGGCCGCCCGCGCGCAGCAGCACGTCGAGGAGCTGCTCCGCGAGTTCTCGCTCATGCACAGCGGGTCCTCGACGGACGGCCGCGACGTCCCGAGCCGGCTGATGGAGCTGGTCGAGATGCTGACCCGGCGGTTCTCCGGCATCAACGACGACGCGACGGAGCGGCTCGAGGCGGCCATCCGGCGCGGTGACCTCGTCCTGGCGGACCACGTGGTGACGCTGCCGCCGGAGGCCGGGCCGGCCTCCCTGGCGCTCGGCCAGGTCCTCGACGAGGCCGACGACTACTGCCGCAACGGCCAGCACCTGCTGACGCTGGCGACGCCGCAGGAGTGCCTGGACTACCGCGGCTGGTACCTCTCCGAGGTGGTGCGCCAGCTCGAGGGCGCACCGCCGACGCCGTGGCCGGACTACCGCCGGGGCTGACCGGGCGAGGGCGGCTACCGTCGCCGCGTGCCCGACCAGCGACGCAGCGACGAGCAGCTGACGGGGACGGAGCGTGAGCAGCTCGAGGCGTTCGTCGCCGACACCCGCGCGGAGCTGGTCGAGCTGCTCGACGGCCTCTCCGAGGAGCAGGCCCGCCGCCGGCTGGTCCCGTCCGGGACCTGCCTGCTGTCGCTGCTGAAGCACGCGGCCTTCGTCGAGCGCGTGTGGTTCCCGGTCAGCCTGGGCGGCCGGTCCCGCGCCGAGCTCGGGGTGCCCGAGGACGCGGAGGCAGAGCTTCGTCCTGACGGACGACGACACGGTGGCGTCCGTACGGGCCGGCTTCCTGGCCGCCTGGGCGCAGTCCGACGAGGTGGCGGCGGCCTACGGGCTGGACGACCTGGCCCTGCACAACCGCCGCGGTCCGCTCACGCTGCGGTGGGTCTACCTGCACCTGGTCGAGGAGCTGGCCCGGCACGCCGGTCACGGCGACATCCTGCGGGAGCAGGTGCTCGCCGGCTCCCGTTGACCCCCCGCGAGGCGGGTGCGACGGTGACGCCATGCCCGCACTCGAGGTCAACGGCACGACGCTGCACTACCGGGACGACGGGCCCCGGGACGCCCCGGCGCTGGTGTTCAGCCCGTCGATGTTCTTCGACGGGAGGATGTTCCAGGCGCAGGCGGACGCGTTCTCCGACCGCTACCGCGTCATCCGCTACGACAACCGGGGCCAGGGCGAGAGCGCCCGCCACCCTCGCGACGAGCTGGACATGGACACCCAGGCCGGCGACGCCGCGGGGCTCATCGAGGCGCTCGGCCTGGCGCCGTGCACCTTCGTCGGCAACTCCATGGGCGGCTTCATCGGGCTGCGGCTGGCGGCCCGCCGGCCCGACCTGGTGTCCTCCGTCGTGGTCATGGGCACCTCGGCCGACGCCGAGGAGGCCGCCGCCGAGATGGACGGACTGGCCGCGGTCTTCGCCGAGCAGGGCATGGAGCCGGTCATCGACGGCGTCCTGCACTTCATGCTCGGCGACACCACCCTCACCGACCCGTCCCGGGCGGAGCTGCTCGCCGAGGTCCGGGCCTTGCTCATGACGCGCACGCCGGAGTACGCCGACTCGGTGCACCACATCGCGCACCGCACGCCGGTGCTCGACGAGCTGGGCCGCATCACGGTGCCGCTCACCGTGGTCGCCGGCACCGAGGACCACACCTACCCGCCGCACAAGAGCGAGCAGATCGTGGCGGGCGTGCCGCACGCCCGGCTGGTGATGATGGAGCGCACCGGTCACGTGCACGCGCTGGAGAGCCCGGACGCCGTCAACGCGGTGCTCGAGGAGCACCTCGCTGCGGTCGCCGGCGGCTGACGGCCGCGGCGGCCCGGTCGACGGGCCGCCGCGACCGCGTCAGGTGCGCAGCTCCCGGCGCAGGATCTTGCCGGTGACGGTCTTGGGCAGCTCGTCCATGAGGACGACGCTGCGGGGGTACTTGTAGGCGGCCATGCGCTCCTTGCAGTGCGCGATGAGCTCCTCCGGCGTCACGGTCGCCCCCGGCTTGAGGCTGACGAACGCCTTCACCGTCTCGCCGCGCTTCTCGTCCGGCACGCCGACGACCGCCGACTCCCGCACCGCGGGGTGCTCGGCCAGCACGTCCTCGACCTCGCGGGGCCACACCTTGTAGCCGGACGCGTTGATCATGTCCTTCTTGCGGTCGACGATGAAGACCCAGCCCTCGGGGCTCATGAACCCGACGTCGCCGCTGCGCAGCGCACCGCCGGGCAGGCTCGCCGTCGTCTCCTCCGGCTTGCGCCAGTAGCCGGCGACCACCTGCGGACCCTCGCAGACGATCTCGCCGATCTCGCCGAGCGGCAGGTCCTTGCCGTCGTCGCCGAGGATCCGCACGACCGTGCTCGGCACGGCGACACCGACGGACAGCGCGCCGGAGGTCGGGTCGACCGGCGACGCGGCGCCGTACGGCGTCAGCGTCATCGGCGAGGTCGTCTCGGTCAGCCCGTACGCGACGTGCACCTGACGACCCGTCGCCTCCAGGAACGCCTTCTCAGCCGTCGGGGAGATGGCCGCGCCGCCGGAGTAGACCGAGGTGAACGAGGAGAAGTGGTCCTTGGTGAACCCCGGTGCGTTGAGCAGCCCGCTGAAGGCCGTGATCGCCCCGATGGTGAACGTCGGCCGGTGCTCCACCAGCGCGTCGAGCACGACACCCGGGTCGAAGCGGTAGGCCAGCACCAGCGGCATCGGGACCAGCATGCTGGCGGCGATGTGCCCGATCAGCCCGGTGATGTGGAACAGCGGCGCGATCCCGAAGATCGACCCGTCCGGGGTCAGGCGGCACCAGTCGCGGTAGCACTGCGCCGTGAAGACGACATTGCGGTGGGTGTTCATCGCGCCCTTGGGGACGCCGGTGGTGCCGGAGGTGTAGGTGAGGAAGGCGACGTCGTCCAGCCCCAGCTGCACGGGCGGCGGGACCTGGCCGCGGTGCTGCTCGACCAGCTCGGAGAAGTCCGTCGTGCCCTCGTGGCGCTGCCGCGTGATGCCCGCGAAGAGCCGCTCGTCGTGCGCGGGTCTGGAACTCCAGCTCGCTGGTCGTGAGCACGAGCTTCACGTCGGTGTCCGGGACGACGCCCCGGCCGACCTCGTCGTAGAGCGACTCCAGCGCGACGAGCACCGTCGCGCCCGAGTCCTTGAGCAGGTAGGACAGCTCACGGGTGCGGCTCATGGGGTTGATCGACACCATGACGCCGCCGGCCTTCCAGGTCGCCACCATGGAGATGACGAACTGCGGCACGTTCTGCAGGTAGACCGCGAGCCGGTCACCGGGCGACGAAGCCGTTGGCCAGCAGCCCGCTGGCGAGGGCGTCGCTGGCCTCGTCGAGCTCCTGCCGGGTGAGGGCCCCGTCGAAGTAGCGCAGCGCCACCGCCGACGGGTCGCGCGCCACGCCCGCGCGGAAGAGCTCGAGGCAGTCGCCGAACTCCAGCGGGTAGTCGGCAGGCTGGTCGCCGTAGAGCCCCGTCCAGGGCCGGCTGTCGTAGTCGCTCATGCGGCCTCCACGGGACGCGGCGACCACCGAGCGAGCGCTCGGGACCACCGGGGATGGAGGCAGTCTGCTGGCCGGCCTGCTGTGGTGTCAATCACAAGGACCCGCTGTCCGCTGGGCCGAAGCGCCGCGCAGACCCGTTGCCGACCCCTAGAGTCCGTTCAGGTCCACCGAACGGAGGCGCCGTGCTGGACGAGTCGCACCACGGCGCCCTGCAGCGCGGCATCGGCGACCGGATCCGCGCCTGCCGGGTCGCGCGCGGGCTCAGCCTGCGCTCCCTCGCCGGCGAGCTCGGCGTCAGCGCGGCCACGCTCAGCGCGGTGGAGACCGGCCGCACCGGGCTGAGCGCCGTGCGCCTCGTCGAGGTCGCCGAGCTGCTCACGATCTCCGTCGAGGCGCTGCTGGCGCCCGAGCCCCTGCCCGCCGCGCCCGGTCCGGCCGGTCCCGGCGCCGCTCGAGGACTGGCGGACGTACGAGCCGCTGCGGCTCGAGCCGACCCTCGTCGGGGCGCTCGCCGCCTTCCTCGAGCGCGGGTACGCCGGCGCGACCATGCGCGACATCAGCCGGCACGCGGGGCTGTCGGTCCCCGGGCTCTACCACCACCACGCCGGCAAGCAGCAGCTGCTCCTGGCGCTGCTCGAGATCACCATGGCGGAGCTGATCGAGCCGCAGCACCGCGGCGCGGGACGAGGGGCACGACCCGGTGCAGCGCTTCACGCTGCTGGTGGAGTGCCTGGCCCTGTTCCACACCCACCGGGCCGCGCTCGGCTTCCTCGGCGCCAGCGAGATGCGCAGCCTGCTGCCGGCGGCCCGCGAGCGGGTCGTCGCCGTACGGCGGTCCCAGCAGCGCATGGTCGACGTCGAGGTCGTGACCGCCTGCCGCGACGGCCTGTTCACCACACCGCGTCCGCGGGAGGCCGCCCGCGCCGTCGTCACGATGTGCACGGCGCTGTCCCAGTGGTACTCCCCGGCGGGCCGATGACCCCCGAGCAGATCGCCGCCGACTACGTGCAGTTCGCCCTCGACGTCGTCTCGCCCGTCCCGGGACTGACGCGCACGCGCCGGTGCCCGCCGCAGCACTGCTGCGACGGGCACCGGTCCGTACGGTGGACTGCTACGGGCGGGCGAAGACCTGCTGCTGCCCGCTGCCGCCGCCGAACGACGGCGTGATCGAGAACGTCGAGTCCTGACGACGGATCTCGCGGCGGGCGATGGTCATCTTGTGCACCTCGTCGGGGCCGTCGGCGATGCGCAGCGTGCGCATGTGCGCGTACATGTCGGCCAGCGGCGTGAACTGCGAGACGCCGGCGGCGCCGTGCACCTGGATGGCCCGGTCGATGATCTTCAGCACGATGTTCGGGATGGCGACCTTGATGCCGGAGATCTCGCGTCGCCGCGCGCCTTGTTGCCGACGGTGTCCATCAGGTGCGCGGTGCGCAGCACGTACTCGCGGGCCATGTCGATCTCGATGCGCGACTCGGCGATCCAGTCCTGGACGACGCCCTTGTGGGCGACCAGCGTGCCGAACGTGGTGCGCTCCAGCGACGCGCTTCGACCATGAGCTCGAGGGCCCGCTCGGCCGACGCCGATGGAGCGCATGCAGTGGTGGATGCGGCCGGGGCCGAGGCGGGCCTGGGAGATGGCGAAGCCGCCGCCCTCCTCGCCGAGCAGGTTGTCGGCCGGCACGACGCACGTCCTCGTAGATCGACCTCGGGGTGGCCGCCGCGCGTCCTCGTAGCCGAACACGTGCGGGCGTGCGGCCGAAGGAGACGCCGGGCGTGTCCTTGGGCACGGCGATCATCGACTGCTGGCAGGTGCGCGTGACGCGGTCGGGTCGGTCTTGCCCATGACGATGAGGACCTTGCAGCGGTCGTTCAGCGCGCCGGAGCTGAACCACTTCTTGCCGTTGAGGACGTACTCGTCGCCGTCGCGCTCGATGCGCAGGCCGATGTTGGTGGCGTCCGAGGAGGCGACGTCGGGCTCGGTCATGCGAGAAGGCCGAGCGGATCTCGCCCTCGAGCAGCGGGGCCAGCCAGTCGCGCTTGACGGCCTCGGACCCGTAGAGGTTGAGGATCTCCATGTTGCCGGTGTCCGGCGCCGAGCAGTTCAGCGCCTCGGAGGCGAAGCCGACCTTGCCGAGCTCCTCCGAGATCGGCGCGTAGTCGAGGTTGGACAGCTTGGTGCCGGGGGCGCCGGGCGCGAGGTGCGGGAGGAACAGGTTCCACAGCCCGCGCTCGCGCGCCGCGGCCTTCAGCTTGTCGAGGATCGGCGGGTAGCCGGTCGTGCCCGAGCTCCTCGGCCTGCTCGTGGTACTCGACCTCGTTCGGGTAGATGTGGTCGTCCATGAAGCTGCATGACCTCGGCCAGCATGGTCTTGCCCTGCTCGGTGAACTCGTACGGCATGACGTCCTCTTCCTTCGGCGTGCGGGTGGTCGGGGGTCGCGCGCTCAGGGAGCGGGCGGGAGGACCTTGCGGTCCTGCAGCACTCTCAACCAGTACACGAAGGACTCCTCGGTGTCCCAGGTCTCCGTGAAGCCGGCCTGCTTGATCTTGACGGTGCTGACGAACGCGGGCGGCGGCGTCGACTCCGCGCCGTAGGCCATGCAGAAGTCGGCGTAGTGGTGGGACTCGCCCACCAGCTCGGCCATCGACAGCGGCCGCAGCCCGTGCTTGGCGACGATGCGGTCCCAGACGTCGGACTTCTCGAGCAGGAACTCGGCCAGCCGCACCGGGCGGTCCGCCGCCGGCTCGACGCCGAGCGCTCCCGCGATGCCGGGCCACATGTCGCGCCAGTCGAAGACCTCGCCGTTGGTGAGGTTGTAGTGCTGCCCGTGCGCCGCCGGCGTGGTGGCCGCCCAGTGCAGCGCGTGCGCCACCAGGCGGGTGTCGACGGCCTCCCACGCCCCGGACGCCCCGCCGGGGAAGCCGAAGGGCAGGCCCTCCTCCTGGCAGATCGCGGCGTAGGCGCCGAGGATCGGCGGGAGGTTCATGACGACGCCGTAGTTGGGACCGACGATCAGCTGCGGCCGGAAGATCGTGTAGCGCACGTCCCGCTCGGCGGCGTAGGCCGTGAGGAAGTCCTCCTGCAGCCAGTAGAAGTTCTCGTGGTCGTCGCGGGGGTAGCGCTCGCGGGCCGGCACGCGCATGGGGTGCAGGTGGATGCCGTACGCCTTGGTGCCCTGCAGCAGCGAGACGTGCTCGAGCCCGGCGGGCAGCGGGTCGAGCAGGTTGCGCAGCATCGTGAGGTTGGTCTGCATCTGGTCCTGGTCGGACCAGCCCGGCACGAGACCGGGCTTCTCGTAGACCGCGGTGTAGACGACGTGGCTGACGCCCTCGAGCCCGGCGAGGGCCTGACGGCAGGCGGCCTCGTCCTGCAGGTCGAGCGGCAGGTGCGTGAACGGCCGCTCGCTGAAGACCTCGGGCATGCGGCGGGAGACGGCCACGACGTCCCAGCCGTCGTCGAGGAACGCGTCGACGGCCGCCGCCCCGACGAGCCCGCTGGCACCTGCGACGAGCACGGTCCTGGCCATGGGTCCTCTTCCTGCCGACGACGGAGGCGTCCGGTCGGGCCGCCCGGAGGACCGGGAGCCGGGTGCCGAACGAGCGCGCGGTCGGTGCTGTGGCCCGCGCCACCCTCGCCGCAGTCGACGTGCGTGTCAAGTCGCCGCGCGGTGTTCAGGTTGACTGATACGACGGACCCGCGCAGGACTCAACCGTACCGGGACGGGAAGGGAGCGCGTCGGTGGACAGGGCCATCCTCGAGGAGGACCCGGTGGCAGGAACCGCAGGCGGAGGACGGCGCTGCCGCCCGCGCCGTCATCGGTCGCCGGCTGCGCGACCTGCGGCTCAGCCGGAGCATGACGCTGCGTCAGCTCGCCGGCCTGCTCGGCGTCAGCCCGGCGACCCTCAGCGCGATCGAGAACGGCCACACCGGCATCAGCTCGGTCCGCCTCGCCCAGGCGGCCTCCGCGCTCGGTGCGCCGGTCGAGGACCTGTTCTCGGGCCAGCCGGCGGCGTCCCGGCCGGCGCGGCCCGGACGCGCCGCACCGGCAGCCTCGTCGCGCACCGCCGTTCCCGAGGCCGTCGGGGACGACGGCACGGCGCTCGACTGGCGCGCCTACCCGCCGCTCGACCTCGACCCGCCGCTGGCCGCCGCGCTGTCGGCGTTCCTCGAGTTCGGCTACCACGGCGCGACCATGCGCCACATCGCGCAGCGGGCGGGCCTGTCGGTGCCGGGCGTCTACCACTACCACGCGAGCAAGCAGGAGATGCTGGTCGCGATCCTGGACCTCACGATGGACGACCTGCTGTCCCGCAGCCTCGCCGCCCGGGCCGAGGGTCGCGACGCGGTCGAGCGCTTCTCGCTCCTGGTCGAGTGCCTGGCGCTGTTCCACACCCACCGGCGCGAGCTCGGCTTCGTCGGCGCGAGCGAGATGCGGAGCCTGGAGCCCGCGTCGCGCGAGCGCATCGCGGACGCCCGGCGCCGTCAGCAGCGGCTGGTCGACGAGGAGGTCGAGCAGGCCGCGTCCGAGGGGTCGTTCTCGACCCGCCGTCCGCACGAGGCGGCCCGGGCCGTGGTCACGATGTGCACCGCCCTGCCGCAGTGGTTCTCCGACCACGGGCCGGCACCGGCCGAGGAGGTCGCGGAGCAGTACGTCCAGTTCGCGCTCGACCTGGTCCGCTGCACGCGCGCGCGGCGCGCTGCGGGTCGCCGCCGGCTGGTGTCCTAGCCGCCGGCGGTCGCGCCTCCCCGTACGGGACGGCGCGACCGCCGGACGCGCTACTTGATGACGACCGGGTTGACCGGCGCGCCGGTGCCCATGACGATCTTCAGCGGCGCTGCGGTGTAGAGGAACTCGTACTGCCCGTCCTCGGCGCAGTCGTCACCGAGCGGGTCGAGCTGCGCGATCTCGGTCAGGGTCACGCCGAGGTTGCGCATGAGCGCGTTGTGCAGCGGCAGGATGATGCCGGACTCGGCGTGCAGCGTGACCTCGTTCGCGATCGTGTCGGTCACCAGGTTCGGGATCTCCATGTCGGCGAACCACTGCACCAGCTCGGGGCTGTAGGTCAGGCCGGGCTCGATGAAGTCCTTGAAGAACTCCTCCTGCGGGGTGCGGTAGAAGCTGCCGATCCACCCGGTGCGGATGATGAGGATGTCGCGCTTCTGGATCTCCGCGCCCTGCGCAGCGGCGCACTCCATCAGGTCCTCGTGCGTGAAGGTCTCGCCCTTGCCGAGGACGTCCTTGCCGCGGTGCCGGGCCATGTCGAGCAGGATGCCGCGGCCGACGACGCCCTTCACGGCGATCGGGTGGACGCTGGCCTTGCTCATGCCGGCACCCGTGCTGTCGGCCGGGTAGCCGTTGTAGAGCGTGTCGTCGTACCAGACGTGCCCGAGGGCGTCGTACTGCGTCGAGCCCTGCAGGAACATCGAGATGAAGTCGTCGGCGTACTCCGCACCGCCGGGGAACTTGGCCATCTTCCCGGAGCGGAAGGTGCCCTTGTCGACGACGGTCGTGCGGATGGCGCCGGAGCGGCCCGGCCAGACCGGGTCGCCGCCCGGGTGGCCGATGTCGACCTGCAGCGTGAAGGTCTTGCCGGACTTGACGGCAGCCACGCCGCGCAGCACCTGCGCGGCGTCGAGGTAGTTGAGGCAGCCGACCTCGTCGTCCGGCCCCCACTTCCCCCAGTTCTTCGGCGAGTCCTTCAGGAACTCGGTCAGGTCCGGGACGGGCTTGTCGGGCGCGGTCATGTGTCTCCTCAGGTGGTGGGGACGGACGGGGTCTGCGGGGGCTCGTAGCGGTCGGCCAGCTGGGGCGGGTCGGCCACGAGGATCTTGTCGACGACGGCGGCGCGGACGGCCGGCAGCACGTCGGCCGGGTCGACCGCACCGGACCGGATCGCGGCGGCCAGCGCGGCGTCGTCGGCCATGCCGAGGGCGGCCAGCCGGCGCTCGTGGTCGGCGGCGAGCGGTCGGGCCGAGCTGCAGCTCGCGCTCGACGGTGCGCAGCACCCGCGAGCTGACGCGCGCCAGGAAGCGGTCGTGGCCGGTGAGGGGCAGGCCCTCGAGGAACTCGCGGACCGCCTCGACCAGCTCGGTCGCCGTCGGGCGGTCGTGCGGCCCGAGGACCGGAGCCGGCTCGGGCGACGGCACCGGCGGGTGCACCTCGCCACCGGGCAGCAGGTCGAGCAGGTCGAGCTCCACCTCGGCGGCGCGCCGGCCGATGGCGGCCAGCTCGACCGAGCGCACCCCGCGCTCGAGGTGGCCGCGGGCCTGGATCATGCACATGACGCCCCAGTTGAGGGTCCCGAAGACCTCCCACCAGTGCAGCGCCGCGCGGTCGACCGGTCCGCCGCCGGCCGCCTCGTAGGCCTGGGCCAGCTCGTCGTAGGTCCCGAGGCCGCCGACGGGCAGCCGGGCGCCGAACCGCCACGAGCGGATGCACAGCCAGCCGAGGTCCTGCATCGGGTCGCCGAGGTGGGACAGCTCCCAGTCGAGGACGGCGGCCAGGCCGTCGGCGTCGACCATCACGTTGCCGAGCCGGAAGTCGCCGTGCACGACGACGCCGGTGCGCACGCGCGGCCGGTGCTCCTCCAGCCAGCGCAGGCCCAGCTCGAACGCCGGGTGCGGCTCGCCCATCGCGTCGAGCCGTGCGCGCACGTCCGCCAGCGGCTCGGGCTCGGCCAGGCCGGGCACCTGCTCGGGGGTGACGCGCGTGTGCAGCAGCGCGAGCTGCTCGGCGAGCTGGGCGACCAGCCGGGTGCGCGCGGTCGCGTAGGTGTCGTCGCGCAGGATCCGGCGGGCCAGCGCCTCGCCATCGACCCAGGACAGGACCAGGAAGGACGGGCCGGACGCGAGCAGCTCCGGCACCCGCAGCCCGGCCTGCGCCGCGGCCCGCAGCAGCGCGCCCTCCTGCTCCATCCCGCTGTCCTTGACCTCGCCCGGCGGGTCGCGCCGCAGGACCAGCCTGCGGTCGTCCAGCCGGAAGGCCCACATCTCGCGTGACGCGCCGCCGACCAGCCGGCGCAGCTCTGTGACGGTCCCGCCGCCGAGCAGCTCGGAGAGCTCCTGCGCGTCGGGCTCGTTGCTCAGGCCCAGGGCGGAGCACCCCCCGCGAGCAGGCTCCGGGCCACGACCATGCGGTGCACCTCGTCGGGCCCGTCGTAGATCCGGCCGTAGCGCGCCTCGCGGTACATCCGCTCCAGCGGGGTGTCGCCGGTGACGCCGAGCGCGCCGTGGACCTGGATGGCCCGGTCGATGACGTTGTGCAGCATCTGCGCGCCGTGGAACTTGATCAGGCGAGATCTCGACCCGGGCCTGCTCGCCCCGGTCCATGGCGCGCGCGGCGTCGAGGGTCATCAGCCGGGACGCCTGGATCTCGGCGGCGGACTCGGCGACGTAGCGCTGGATCTCGCCCTTCTCGGTCAGCAGCGAGCCGTGCGCGTAGCGCGTGTTGGCCCGGTCGACACATCAGCTCGAAGGCCCGCTGCGCCTGGCCGAGCCAGCGCATGCAGTGGAAGATGCGGCCCGGGCCGAGCCGGCTGCTGGGCGATGGTGAAGCCCTCGCCCCGCTCGCCGAGCAGGTTGTCCTTGGGCACGCGGACGTCGTCGTAGACGGACCTCGCAGTGGTCGCCGCCGACGTGGCCCATCGTCGGGACCTGCGCGGACGATGTCGTAGCCGGGCGTGTCGGTCGGCACGATGATCGCGGAGAACTGCGCGTGCTTCGACTCGGCGTCGGGGTCGGTCTTGGCGAAGACCGTGCGTGAGGCCGCGCGCGACGCCGTTGCTGGTGAACCACTTGTGGCCGTTGATGACCCACTCGTCGCCGTCGAGCACCGCGGTCGTCTGCATGCTGCGTCGGGTCGCTGCCGGCGACCTCGGGCTCGGTCAGCCCGACGCTCGGCGAGATCTCCCCCGCCACCAGCGGCTCGAGGAAGCGCTCGCGCTGCTCCGCCGATGGCGTAGAGGTGGAGCATGATCGAGTCCTGCATGCGTCATCGAGCCGACGGCGACCTGGCCGTACTCCGAGCGGCCGATGATCTCGTTGAGCAGGGCGAAGTCCATGAACGGCAGGCCGCCGCCACCGATCTCGGCGGGGTGGCCCAGCGCCCACAGCCCGCGCCGCTTGGCCTCGGCCTTGAGGTCCTCGAGCACCTCCGTCGCGTGGTCGTCCATCTGCTCGATCGTCGTGCTCGCGCGGGATGACCTCGCCGTCGATGAACTCCTTCATCCGGCTGCGGAGCTCGCGGACCTCGTCCGTCATCTCGGCGCTCACGGCGCGGGCGGCACGTAGGTCTGCCGCAGCTGGGTCTTCAGCACCTTGCCGCTGGCGTTGCGCGGCAGCGCGTCGACGGTCACCACCTTCGCCGGCTTCTTGTACGACGCCATGCGCTGGCGGCACCAGTCGATGATCTCGGCCTCCGTCGGCGGGGCAGCCGGGTCCTTCGCGACGATGACCGCCATCGGCACCTCGACCCACTTGGGGTCCGGCAGGCCGATGACCGCGACCTCCGCGACGCCGGCGTGCGCGTCGATCGCGGCCTCGACCTCGGCGCAGTAGATGTTCTCGCCGCCCGAGATGATCATGTCCTTCTTGCGGTCGACGACGAAGTAGAAGCCGTCCTCGTCCTGGCGCACCAGGTCGCCGGAGTGGAACCAGCCGCCGTAGAACGCCTCCTCGGTCGCCTCCGGCTTGTTCCAGTACTCCTGGAGCACCGTCGGGCCGCGGTAGACGATCTCGCCGACCTCGCCCTGCGGGACGTCGTTCATCTCCTCGTCGACGACGCGCACCTCGACGTTGGGGATCGGGTTGCCGACCGAGCCCATCTTGCGGACGGCGTCCTCCCCGCGCAGCACGCAGGTCACGGAGCTCATCTCGGTCTGGCCGAAGGCGTTGAAGTTGGGGACGCCGGGGAACGCGTCGGCCATCGCCTGCAGCACCGACGGCGGCGCCACCGACGCGCCCCAGGAGATGCGCCGCAGGCTGCGACAGGTCGCGCTCGGCGAGACCGGGCACCGCGCAGATCGCCTGCCACTGCGTCGGGACGAAGTAGCAGGACGTGATGCCCTCCTGCTCGAACATGTCGACGACCTGCGGCGGCGTCGAACTGCCCGCGACGGCAGGATCACCGACGTCCCGCCGAGCAGGAGGTACGGGAGGATCCCGTTCAGCCCGCCGATGTGGAACAGCGGCAGGCCCGACAGCCAGATCCGGTCGTCCGCCGTGATGCCCATGAAGTTGATCATGTTGAACGTGTTCATGAGCAGGTTGAAGTGGCTGAGCACCGCGCCCTTCGGGCGGCCGGTGGTGCCGGACGTGTACATGATGAAGGCGGGCAGGTCCTCAGGGACGTCCGGCCGCTCGAAGTCCCCGGGAGCGCCGGCGAGCGCCTGCTCGTACGCCTCGGCGCCGTCGCCGGCCGGCGACGGGTCGTCGGCGGTGACCAGGCAGTGCTGCGACGGCGGGCACCTGCTGCCGCGCCGCGCCGGCGACCGGGGCGAGCCCCTCGTCGACGACGAGCACCGTGGCGCCGCAGTCGGACAGGATGTAGACGATCTCGTCGGCGACGAGCCGGAAGTTGACGGGGACGCAGATCGCGCCCAGCCGGGAGGTGGCGAGGTAGGTCTCGACCACCTCCATCCGGTTCATCATGAGCGTCGCCACGCGGTCGCCCGTGCCGATGCCCCGCGCCCGCAGCGCGCTGGCGAGCTGGTCGACGCGCGCGTCCAGCTCGGCGAACGTGCGGGACCGGCCCTCGAAGCGCAGCGCCTCGACGTCCGGGGTCCTGCGCGCGACCCGGGCCAGCTGCTCGCCGTGCGACATCCTGCGGGCGCTCTGCAACCCGGACTGACCTGCCACTGCTGCTCCTCGTCCGTCCTGCTCGCTCAGAACAGGTCCCAGTAGTCCTTGCGGGCGCGCATCTGCTCCGCGGTCTCCTCGAGGATGATCCGGCCGGCGCGCATGACGTAGGCGCGGTCGGCGATGCGCAGGGCCTGGCCGACGTTCTGCTCCAGGAGCAGCACCGTCAGCCCCTCCTCGTCCGCGAGGCGGCGGACGCCGTCGAAGATCTGCGCCACGAGCGCCGGGGCCAGCCCGAGCGACGGCTCGTCGAGCAGCAGCAGCTTGGGGCCGGACATCATCGCCAGACCCAGGCTGAGCATCCGCTGCTGGCCGCCGGACATCGTGCCGGCGAGCTGGCTGGCCCGCTCCTTGAGCAGCGGGAACATGCCGTGGACGCGCTCGCGTCGGGTCTCGCGCGACGTCGTTGTCGCTGACGTGCATGGCGCCCGAGCCGCAGGTTGTCGAGCACGCTCAGGTCGCTGAACACGAAGCGCTCGGCCGGGATGTAGGACATCCCGCGCAGCACGTTGCGCCGGCAGCTGGAGCCGCCCACGTCCTCGCCGCCGTAGGTGATGCTGCCGCCGATGGGCGGCAGCATCCCGAAGATGGTCTTCAGCGTGGTCGTCTTGCCGGCGCCGTTGTGGCCGATGATCGTGACGATCTCGCCCTTGCGCAGGTGCAGGTCGACGTCGAACACGACGTGCTTCTTGCCGTAGCCCGCCTGCAGCCCGGACAGGACCAGCAGGTCCTCGCTGTCGGTGCCCGGGCGTCGTGGCTCAGCTCGGTCGCCTGCTCATGCCGTGCCAAAGTAGGCCTCCGCCAGTCGGGACTCGCCGGTCAGCTCCTCGAAGGAGCCCTGGGCCGTGATGCGGCCGAGCTCCATGAAGTACGTGTGGTCGGCGAGGCGACCGACGACGTGCAGGTTGTGCTCGACGATGCAGATCGTGCGGCCCTTGTCGCGCAGCTGCTCGATCAGGCCCAGCATGACCTCGACCCACTGCGCGTCGATGCCGGAGGCCGGCTCGTCGAGCAGCAGGACGTCGGCCTCGGTCGCCAGCACGCGGGCCAGGGCGACCAGCTTCTGCTGCCCGAAGGCGAGCGCTCCGGCCGGGTAGTCCGCGAAGGCCTCCATGCCCACGAACGACAGCCACTGCATGGCCTTGGCCGTGGCCTCCTTCTCCACCCGGGCGGTCGGCCCGGGCCGGAGGAAGAGACCGCTGGCGGTCTCGCCCGGCTGGCCCTGGATCGCGAGCAGCACGTTCTGCAGCGAGGACAGCCGTGGGAAGACCCGCACGTCCTGGAACGAGCGGACCATGCCCTTGTTGGCGACCTGGTCGGGCCGGAGCCCGCTGATGTCCTCGCCGCGCAGCGTCACCGTGCCGGTGTCCGGGCGGATGGCGCCGGTCAGCAGGTTGAACACCGTCGTCTTGCCGGCGCCGTTGGGGCCGACCAGGGCGGTGATGGTGCCGCGGCGCAGCTCGAGGTTCAGGTCCTCGGCGGCGGTGATGCCGCCGAACCGCTTGGTCAGCCCCTCGACGTGCAGGACCACCTCGCCCCGCGGACCGGCGCTCTCCACCGTGTCCGGGAGGGCGCCGTGGTGGGCCAGCTCGGTCAGGGCGTGCGCGTCCTCGTCGAGGTCCAGGTCACCGGGCTCGGTGAACGCCCCCCGGTTGACCTGCTCCGGGACCTGTACGCCCGGTGCCGCCGACTGGGTCGGCGCAGGAGCGGCCCGTCCACGCCGGGTCAGCCCGCGGACCATGGTGAGCGGGGTGGTGCCCTCGGGCAGCAGTCCCTGCGGCCGCAGCAGCATGACGAGGAGCAGCACCACGCCGTACGCCACGAGGCGCCAGAGCGAGGCCTTCTCCGGGTTGAAGTTCAGGACGTTCTGGAAGAACGGGGTGAGCAGCACCAGGACGGTCGCGCCGACCACCGAGCCGAGCAGGTTGCCCGTGCCTCCGAGGATGACCATGGCCACGATGGCGGTCGACTGGTCGAAGCTGAACAGCGACGGCGCAGCCAGCCCGTTCTGCACCACGAGCATGGCGCCGGCCAGGCCGGCCATCGCGGCCGTGACCGCGAAGACGGTCAGCTTGTAGGCGAAGACGTTCTTGCCGAGCGACCGGCAGGCCACCTCGTCCTCGCGGATGCCGCGCAGCACCCGGCCGTACGGCGACTCCCCGAGCCGGCGCACGATCAGGTAGGTGACCACGGCGAAGACCACGAAGAACGGCAGCAGGTCGCTGGGCAGGAGCAGCTCCTGGCCGAGCAGCGTGAGGCCGGAGACGCCCTGCAGGCCGTAGGTGCCACCGAGGCTGGACGACGTCACGACCAGCGCGATGATGATCGTCTGCGTCGCCAGGGTCAGGAGTATCAGGAACTCCGTCGACAGCCGCAGCGCCGGCAGGCCGACCACCAGGCCCACCGCTGCCGACAGCACGATGGCAACGATGAGGCCGATCCACAGCGGGGTGTCGTGCTCGAGGAACAGGTAGGCGACCGCGTAGCCGCCGACGGCCCCGAACGCGGCGTGCGCGACGCTGACCTGCCCGGTGTAGCCGAGCAGCAGGTTCAGCGACATCGCGAAGACGGTGAAGAGCAGGATCGAGTTGAGGTAGCTGATCTCGAGTTCCATGCCCGCCCCTACGCCGCGGCCGCAGCGGGACTGGCGCTGCGCCGCTGGAAGAAGCTGGACAGCTGGTAGGGCCGCTGCGCCACGTAGACGAACAGGATCCCGAACACCACGAGGGAGGTCCATCGCGACGACATGAACAGCGCGCTCCAGTTCTCGACGAGCCCGACGCCCAGACCGACGAGGCCGACCCGGACGGGATGGGCGCCGAGCCCCGCGAGGAAGGCGACGACGAAGGCGTAGAAGAGCGGGGTGAAGCCCATGTCGGGCTGCGCCGCGGTCTGGGTGGCGTTCAGGACGGCCGCCACGCCGCCCATGACGGAGCCGATGGCGAACACCGCGAGGTAGACCGTCCGTGGGTCGACCCCGACCACGAGGGCCATGTCGGGGTTGACCCGGACCGCGCGCACGACCCGCCCGAGACCCGTGTAGGACAGCACCGCGCCGAGCGCCAGCACCAGCGCCCAGGCGACGAGCACCTGGATGATCCCCAGCTTGGTCAGCGTGATCGGGCCGATGTCGTAGCCGGCGTTGCTGAAGCCGAGGATCTGCTTGCTGGCCGAGTCGATCCAGTACAGCGCGATCAGGTTGCGCCCAGCGATGGCCAGGCCGAGCGAGGCGACGAAGATGACCAGCAGCGCGTACGCGCCGGACTTCACCGCCAGGGGCCGGTAGACGAGCCGCTCGGCCAGCACGCCGAACACGCCGCCGACGAGGGCGCCCACGATCAGCGCCGCCCAGAACGGCAGTCCCCAGCTCTCACCCGTCTGCGCCGCGATGTACGCCGAGATCGTGTAGGTGAAGGTGAAGGCGAAGTGGAAGCGCCCGGTCACGCTGAGGATGAGCCCGAAGGCGACACCGATGAGGGCGTAGGCGCTGCCGGCCACGATGCCGGAGACCGTCAGTTGCAGGAAGTTGTCGAGCGTCAGGTTGTCGAAGATGGGATCACCTCAGGCCTCGTGGGGGGACGTCTCGCTCACGCCTTGCGGTAGTCGCGAGCCTCGAGGTTGAAGTAGGCCAGCGGCTGCACCTTGCCGTCCTTGAAGATCGACATGGTGAGCGGGCGCTCCGTGACGCTGTGTGTCTCCAGGCTCAGCACCTTCTTGCCGATGGTCGAGCCGTCGCCGCCGTAGACGCTGGGGTTCTCCGGCTTCTCGCGCCAGGCCTTGTCCCACGCGTCGCCGTCCTTGACGTCGCCACCGGCCTTGAGGACGCGGCGCATGACGTCCCACATGCCGAAGGTGTCCTCGTAGTAGTTGGCGGCGTAGTAGTCGGGCGCGGTGCCCTTGTTGTCCTTCTTGAACTCGTCGATGAAGATCTTCGACCAGTCGTTGTTGGGCTTGTCGGCGTCGAAGAAGTCGAAGGCGAGGTACAGCCCGTTGTAGGCCGAGCCGGCCACGTCGGCGGAGGCCTGGGTGTACTCCGCGCAGATCACCGGCTTGTTGACACCGGACGTGACGTACTGCTTCATGAAGACGCCGATGTCGTTGCCGAAGATGCCGAGCATGATGACGTCGGGCTTGGCCGCCTTGAGCTTCTGGATCTGAGCGGAGTAGTCGGTGGCGCCGATGGCGACGAACTCCTGACGGGCCAGGTTCAGGCCACCCGACTCGAGGTTCTTCTTGAGGTCGTCGACGTTGATCTGGTTGAGCGGGCCGAGGTCCCAGCTGAGCGCGCCGACGTTCTTGACGTCGGGCATCTCCTCGCCGAGGAACTTGACGATCCCCGGGTAGCAGTCGTTCGGCGTCACGGCCCGGGTGCCCCAGAAGTAGGGCTTGCCCTTGCCGAAGGTCGAGGTCCCGCCACCGCCGTCGAAGGTGAACATCTTGAACTGCGTCGTGCCGGGGGTCATCGCACCCAGGTCGTCGACGTAGGACGCGAGCTTCACCGGCACCTTCGCGATGCCCAGCTCCTTGACGGCCTGCACACCCGCCTGCGGGTCACCGGACTTGTGGTCCTTGTCGATGAAGTTGAACTTCGGCCCGCCGAGAGCCTCGATGTGCTTGGCGGCGAGCTTGGCACCGGCCGACATGGTGCGACCGAAGAACGCGCCAGGACCGGTGAAGGCGAGGACGAGACCGATGTCCACCGTCATGCCCTTGCCGGAGAACTGGTCCTCGACCGGTCCGACGTACTCCTTGATCTTCTGGATGTCGCCGCCGCCCGTGCCCGAGTCGCTCCCGGTCGTCGTCGCCGTCCCGCCGTCGCCGCCGTCGTCACCGCAGGCCGACAGCAGCGGCAAGGCGGCGACGGCCGCACCGCCCACGCCGGCCGCCTTCAGGACCTGCCGGCGCGACATCCGGCCGAGCAGCCGGGGGTCGAGCCCGGGGTTCTTGGGGTCGTTGCTCATCTGATGGTCCCTCTCGCTGGGGCGCCGGGCGCGGGGTTGTCTCGGCCACCGGTCGGGTGCTCGGGGATCTCCGCCCTGGCGGGCTGAGGTGTCCGAACGAGCGCTCGGCCGTGTGATCGGCCTCACAGTGAGGACTGTGTACACCCTCGAAGCCACTCCGTCCGGTCGTTGCCGCATCGTGACCGTCTGCGAATCCTGAACGACCCGAATGCACGCTCGGCGGAGTTGACCCGCGTGTCAGAAGACGTGTTGACGGTGACCCCGAGGACTGCGAGCCTCGACGAGGTGAGCAGCAGCGCAGGCGGTCGCACCGCAGGTCCTGTGCCGCCCGCACGTCCTCGTCCGACGGGGGCCGGGTGCCGCCTGACCTCTCCCCCGCCGACGCCCGGGACGTGAGCCCCCGGCCGGTGGAGATCCTCACCGCGCGGGGCCTGCGGACCCGCGCCGCCCTGCTGGACGCGGCCCGCGTGGTCTTCGCCGACAGCGGCTTCGCGGAGTCGCGGATCGCCGACATCAGCCGCGCCGCCGGGGTGGCGCACGGCACCTTCTACACCTACTTCTCCTCCAAGGAGGAGGTGCTGCACGCGGTGATGTCGGAGCTGCAGCGCGAGATGGCCAGCGAGCGGCCGGCCGACACCGCGCCGCTGGCGCCGGCCGAGGGCATCGAGGCGGCGCACCGGCACTACCTGCGCAAGTACCGCGACCACGCGGCGCTGCTGGCCACGCTCGAGCAGGTGGCCACCATCAGCGACGAGCTGCGCACGATGCGCCGGGAGCACCGGCGCTTCTTCGTGGAACGCACCGCGCGCGCCATCAGCCGGTGGCAGGCTGCGGGCCTCGCCGACCCCGCCCTCGACCCGACCTACGCCGCCAGCGCCCTCGGCAACATGGTCGACCGCTTCGCCTACGTGTGGTTCGTGCTCGGCGAGGAGTTCAAGGAGGACGCCGCCGTCGCCAACCTGACCCGGCTCTGGGTGCAGGCGCTCGGCCTCGACCACCAGCACGACCACCAGCACGACCACCAGCACGACCCGGGCGACGACGGCAGCCGTCCGGGGCCCGGCAGCACCTGACCACCCGCACCACCGCACAACGCTGACTGAACGCCTGCTCGACGGCCTGAACACCGCCCGGTCCCTGCGGAGGGCTCCCGCAGGCGCACACCTCGCCCCGACGACGCCCGTCCACCGCCGACGCCTCGCGCGTCCGGCGCACCTGGAGGACCCCATGGACCAGCCCTTCGACACCAGCGGCATCGAGCTCGGCGCCGACGGCATCAAGCGCTACACCGGTCTCGCCCGCAACCTCGTGCAGGTGCTGCGCGAGGCCGTGGACGCCGCTCCGCAGGAGGAGGCGCTGGTCGAGATCGGCGGTGAGCGGGTGACCTACCGGGAGCTGTGGGACCGCTCGGCGCGGGTCGCCGGCGGCCTGCGCGCCCTCGGTGTCGCGCCGGGCGACCGCGCGGCCAACCGGCTGCCCAACGGCAACGACTGGGTCTACGCCTTCTGGGGGACGCTGCTCGCCGGCGCCGTCAGCGTCCCGGTCAACACCCGCTTCACCGAGAAGGAGGCGGCGTACGTCGTCGAGGACTCCGGCGCGGCGCACGTCTTCCAGCCCGGCGAGCCCCTGCCGGACGGCGACCCCGTGGTCGTGGACGACCAGGCCCACCAGGACCTCGCCGCGATCTTCTACACCAGCGGGACGACGGGCTCCCCCAAGGGCGCGATGACCACGCACGAGAACTTCCTGTCCAACATCGAGACCTGCATCCGGTGCCTGAAGCTGCCCCGGGACGAGCCGGACCTGCGCACCCTCATCTCGGTGCCGCTCTTCCACGTGACCGGCTGCAACAGCCAGCTGCTGGTCCTGACCGCGCTGCGCGGCACCTCGGTCATCATGCCGGTGTTCGACGTCAAGACGTTCCTGCGCGCCATCCAGGACGAGCGCATCTCGGTGCTGACGACCGTGCCGGCCATCTACTGGCTGGCCATGCAGCAGCCCGAGTTCGACAGCATCGACACCTCGAGCGTGCGGGCGCTGAGCTACGGCGGTGCGCCCATCGCGCCGGACCTGGTGCACCAGATCATCAAGGCGGTCCCGTCGGCCCGGGTCGGCAACGGCTTCGGGCTCACGGAGACGGCCTCGGTCTCCACCTACCTGCCGCACGAGCAGGCGCCCGACCACGCCGACTCCGTCGGCTTCGCCGCGCCGGTCGTCGACCTCAAGGTGGAGGACGCCGACCCGGACACCGGCGTCGGCGAGCTGCTCATCCGCGGGCCGAACGTCGTCGCCGGCTACTGGCACAAGGACGAGCAGACGGCCACGACGTTCGTCGACGGATGGCTGCGCACGGGCGACCTCGCCCGGCTCGACGACGAGGGCCTCGTCTACATCGTCGACCGGATGAAGGACATGATCAACCGGGGTGGCGAGAACGTCTACTGCGTCGAGGTGGAGAACGCGCTCAACCTGCACCCCGGCGTCGGCGAGGTCGCCGTCGTCGGCGTGCCCGACACGATGATGGGCGAGAAGGTCGGCGCCGTCATCGTCCCCGCGGCCGGGGCCACCATCGACCCGGACGAGGTGAAGGCCTTCGCCCGCGAGCACCTGGCCGACTTCAAGGTGCCGCAGTTCGTCGCCGTGCGCACGGACCCGCTGCCCCGCAACGCCGGCGGCAAGGTGCTCAAGCCGGTGCTCCGCAAGGAGACCAGCTGGTCCTAGCTCAGTCGCCGAGCCCGGCGGTGCCGACGATGACCGCGGTGCCGTCGGGCGTCTCGGCGCGGACGTCGACGACCAGCGGCGCGACGGAGCGGACGACCCCTCGTGCCGTCACGGTCGTGCCGACCAGCAGCGGTGCGACGAAGCGGATGCTCAGGCGGCCGCGGCGGGCCCAGTCGGCGCCCAGGTTCCGGCTGAGCATGCGCGACAGGACCGCCCCGCTGATCATGCCGTGGGCGATGGCACCCGGGAAGCCGAGCGCCTGCGCCGCCTCGTCGGAGAAGTGGATCGGGTTCGGGTCCCGACCCGCGGCGGCGTAGGCCGCGACCACCGACGTGTCGACGGTCAGCTCGACCGGCTCCAGCTCCTGGCCCGGGTTCACGCCGACCTCACCACGTCGACGTCGGGGTAGATGCCGAGGGTCGTGCTCGTCGCCACCTCGACGCCCAGCTCGTCGGTGGCCGACGCCTGCACCTCGTAGTAGCGCCGTCCCCGCTTCAGGTGCATCGAGGTGAGGACGCCGGTGACGGTCAGCTCCGCCCCGACGCGCAGCGGTGCGAGCAGGGTGAAGTCCTGACGGGCGTGCACGGTGCCCGGACGCGCGTCGTACCAGGTCTCGACCAGCTGCAGGAACGGGAACGTCAGCAGCGCCGGTGGGGCGAGCGCGACGCCGTCCAGCTCGAGCAGCTCGGTGTCGCCGATGGCGGCGCGGAACAGGTCGACGACGTCGGCGCTGCAGACGTAGCGGTAGGGACCGAGGCGCTCCCCCACCGTCAGCAGCTCCCACGTCAGCATCGTCCCGGCGGTCATCGCCCCGTCCCGTGCCGTGCCAGCTCCTGCCGGGCGACCGCGGCGACGTGCACCTCGTCCGGGCCGTCCCCGAGCCGCAGGTAGCGGCCCTCGGTCCAGAAGCGGGCCAGCGGGAAGTCGTCGCTGACGCCACCACCGCCGTGCACCTGGATGGCCCGGTCGACCACCTCCTGCACGACGCGCGGGACGACGGCCTTGATGGTGGAGATCTCGGTGCGCGCGCCGCGGTTGCCGACGGTGTCGATGAGCGCGGCCGTCTTGAGCACGATGAGCCGCGCCTGGTCGATGGCCATCCGCGACTCCGCGATCTGCTGCTGCACGACGCCCTGGTCGGCCAGCAGGGAGCCGAAGGCCGTACGGGACAGCGCGCGCCGGCACATCAGCTCCAGCGCCCGCTCGGCCTGCCCGAGCAGGCGCATGCAGTGGTGGATGCGACCGGGACCGAGCCGCGCCTGGGCCATGGCGAAGCCGCCGCCCTCGGTGCCGAGCAGGTTCTCCACCGGCACCCGGGCGTCCTCGAAGAGGATCTCGGCGTGACCGCCGACGCTCGCGTGCTCGTAGCCGAACACGGTGGTGGACCGCACGATGCGCACGCCCTCGGTGTCCCGGGGGACCAGCAGCATGCTGTGCCGCTGGTAGGGCTCGGCGTCGGGGTCGGTGACGCCGAGGACGACCAGCAGCTCGCAGCGCTCGCGCAGCGCCCCGCTGGACCACCACTTGCGGCCGTTGACGACGTAGTGGTCGCCGTCGCGGCGGATGCGGGTGGCGATGTTGCGCGCGTCGGAGGAGGCGACGTCCGGCTCCGTCATCGAGAAGCAGGAGCGGATCTCGCCGGCCAGCAGCGGCTGCAGCCACCGCTCCTGCTGCGACGGCGTCCCGAACAGCTCGAGCAGCTCCATGTTGCCGGTGTCCGGCGCCGAGCAGTTGGTGGCCTCGGGCAGCAGGTCGGGGCTGCGGCCCATGACCTCGGCGAGCGGCGCGTACTCCAGGTTGGTCAGGCCGGCGCCGTGCGGGCTGCCGCCGGCCAGGAACAGGTTCCACAGGCCGCGGTCGCGCGCCTCGGCCTTGAGCGCGTCCTTCACGGGCGGCTCGAAGCGCAGCGGGTCGGCGGCGCCGGCCAGCTGCTCCTCGAGGACCGCCTCGGCGGGCAGCACCCGCGTGGTCAGGAAGTCGGTGAGCTCGGCCTGCAGCGCGACGGTCCGGTCGGACGGCGTGAAGTCCACCGGCTCACGCGAAGTAGCGCTGGGGGTTGCCGACGAGCATGAGCTCGAGGTCGGCGTCCGAGACGCCCGCCGCGGTCAGCGCCGGGAGCACGTCGTCGGGGATGTGGTTGAAGTTCCAGTTGGGCGCCGCCGCGTCGAGCAGCTGGCGCGACGACTCGCCGCTGAAGTAGTCGATGTAGCAGGACGCGTCGTGGGCCAGCACCATGCGGTCGGCGTAGCCCTGCTCGGCGAGCGTGGCGATGGTCGTGACCCGGTCGGCCGTGGTGTTGAACATGTCGAGGCCGAAGCGGTCCATGCCGGCGGTCGCGCCGCGGTCCATGATCTTCTTGAGGTAGTCGAGGTCGTTGGTGTCGCCGCTGTGGCCGATGACCACCTTGGTGAGGTCGACGCCCTCCTCGGCGAACGCGTCCAGGGCGAGCAGCCCGCTCTGCGCGGTCGCGTTGGTGTGGCAGGTGATCGGGACACCGGTCTCGCGGTGGGTCTGCGCGACCGCGCGCACCACGCGGTGCACGCCCGGCGTCAGGCCCTTCTGCTCGACGACGCACTTGAGGAACGCCGCCTTCACCCCCGTGTCGGCGATGCCCACCTGGATGTCGCGGATGAACAGGTCGGCCATGAGCTCGGGACCCTCGAGGATGGTGCCGGGGCCGCGGTACTCGAAGTGGTGCGGCAGCTCGTCGAAGGTGTAGAGCCCCGTCGCCGCGATGATGTTCAGCCCAGGCACCTGCTCGGCGATGCGCTGCACGCGAGGGATGTAGCGGCCGAGCCCGATCACGGTCGGGTCGACGACCGTCGTGATGCCGCGCTCCAGCAGGGCGGTCAGCTTGGCCACCGCGTCGGTGACGCGCTCCTCCTCGTCCCACCAGTCGCCGCCGTAGTTCTGCACGATCTCGGTGCTCAGGACGAACACGTGCTCGTGCATCAGCGTGCGTCCGAGCGACGACGTGTCGACCGGGCCGCGGATCGTCTCGACCTGTGCCATGGGCGCTCCTCCGGTGGGTGGGACTAGAACATCGAGTAGCCGCCGTCGACCAGGATCGAGTCGCCGGTGTGGTAGCTCGAGGCAGGCGAGGCCAGGTAGACGGCGATCCCGCCGAAGTCGGCCGGCTGGCCCCAGCGGCGCATCGGCACCCGGGGCAGGACCTTCTCGGCGATCTTCGGCTGGGCCTGGGCGGCCGACGTCATGTCGGTGGCGATCCACCCCGGCAGGACCGCGTTGGCGCGCACGCCCCAGCGGGCCAGCTCGACGGCGACGCCGCGCACCATGGAGACGACCGCCCCCTTGGTCGCGCCGTACGCCTGGTTGCGGGCCATGCCCTGGATGGCGCCGAGGCTGGACACCCCGACGAGCGAGCCGCCCGGGTCGCCGGCCTCGGCGCGCGCCACCATGTGACGGGCCGCCTCGCGCAGCGTCCAGTAGACGCCGTCGATGTTCGGCCCGAACACCCCGCGCAGCTGCGCGGTGGTGCTGTCGACGAACGGCCCCGGCGAGCCCCCGACACCGGCGTTCGCGAACACGCTGTCGACCCGGCCGAGCTCCTCGACCGCCGCGGCCATGCCCTCGACGACCTGCTCCTCGACGGCGACGTCGACGGCCCGGTGCACGACCCGCCGACCGTGCTGCGCGAGCTGCTCTGCCGCGGCGGCGTTCTGGTCGGCGCTGCGGCCCCACAGGACGAGGTCGGCGCCGGCCTGCGCCAGCGCCTCCGCCATGCCGAGGCCGATGCCCCGGTTGCCCCCGGTGACGAGGGCGACGGAGCCGGTGAGGTCGAACGGCGCGTAGGCCATCAGGCCCCTCTCAGGACGGTGCCGCAGGTCGGCACGGGACGGCCACCCAACTCAGACCTGACATGCACGTCAAGCGCCCGCCGGCAGTCGCGTCTTGGTGACCTGCGCCGCGGCGACCACCGTGTCGCCGACGTAGGCGTCGGCCCGCAGGAACGCCACCTGCCGACCCAGCCGGAGCACCTGCCCGCGCAGGACGACCTGGGCGCCGGCCGGGACCGGACGCAGCAGCTGCACCGACATGTCGTGCGTGACGGCGTGCTCGCCCGGCCCGAGCGACGGCGCCAGCGCGAGGTAGGCGGCGACGTCGAGCAGCGCCGTGACCACACCCCCGTGCAGCAGGTCGGCCTGGTTGAGCGACGGGCCGGTCACGTCGAGCACCACGCCGGCCGCGGGGTCGGCCTCGTCGGCCAGCCGCATGCCGAGGAAGCGGTGCAGCGGGATGTCCAGCAGGACCGCCACGCGGGACGCGACGTCGGTGGCGCCGGGGAAGCTCACCCGGCGGACCGGCCGGTCACCCGCCGGCTACTTGATCGCCTGGGGGTTGACCGGCGAGCCGACCGAGCCGGTGACGGTCAGCGGCGGCGCGACGAGCAGGAACTCGTAGACGCCGTCCTGCGCGCAGTCGGCGGCCAGCTCCTCCATGTCCCACATCTCGCCCAGGTGGATGCCGGCGTTGACCAGCATGATGATGTGCAGCGGCTGGAAGACGTCGGGCGTCTCGTTGGGCAGCACCTCGGTGCCCCAGGTGTCGGTGGCGACGGCGGCCACGTTGCGCGGGCAGAAGAAGTCGGACGCGCTGATGGCCAGGCCGGGCGCCGGCCCGCCGGCGAAGTCGCCCCACGCGCCGGACTGCCGCCGCTCCTCCATCTGCCCGGTGCGCACCAGCACGAAGTCGCCCTCGCCGACCTCGACGCCCTGCTTCTCCGCGCAGCCCTGCAGGTCCGCCGCCTCGATCGGCGTGCTCGTCGCGAGCGCGTCGACGCCCTTGTAGCGGGCGATGTCGAGCAGCACCCCGCGACCGACGGCCTTGTCCTTGATGTTCGTGATGCTGTTCTTCAGGGCGCCACCGCTGTGCACCTGCTCGGTGCCGTAGCCGTTGTACATCTTGCCGTCGTGGTAGATGTGCGACAGCGCGTCCCACTGCGTCGAGGACTGCAGGACGAGGTACGCGGCATCGTCGGTGTAGCGCAGCGTGGCGAGGTGGTCCTGCGCCCCGGACGCGATGTCACCGCCGTCCTGCAGCATCACGTGGACCGGGTTGATGCGCCCGTACGAGCCGTTCATCGGGCCCTCGGAGTCGAGCGGCAGGGCGAGCGAGAACACCTTGCCCCGCCGGACGAGCTTGCCGGCCGCAGCGACCTTCTCCTCGGTCACGTAGTTCATCGTGCCGAGCTCGTCGTCCGGCCCCCACTTGCCCCAGTTGCGGTACTCGGCCGACTTCGCGAGCACGGTGTTGATGTCGAGTGCGCTGGTCGTGGTCACGGGACTCCTCCGGTGTCCGGGACGGCAGCGCCTGACGACGGGCGCAGGAGGTCCACGGCGGGCGTCGCGCGTCGGCGACGGCGGACCGAGCGAGCGCTCGGCCGAGGTCGGCATCCTGTGACCCGGGCCACACCGTGTCAAGCGACGGACGTCAGGACGACGTCTGCGCCCGACCACGGTCGATGATGCCGGCGCGACGCCGCTCGACCTCTGCGGGGTCGAAGCCGCCGGCGCGCCAGGTGCGGCTCGTCTCCGCCTCGATCGCGAAGCCCGCGTCCAGCGACGCGGCGGCGATGCGGCGGTAGCTGTCGAGCAGCGTGCGCACCCCGCGGCGGTCGTTGCCGACCATCGCCTCCGCCAGCGAGCGGACGTGCGGCAGCAGCTCGTCGTGCGGCAGGACCGCGGTGACCAGCCCGGTGCGCAGCGCGTCGGCGGCCGACAGGTAGTTGCCGGTCAGGCTCATCTGCCGGGCCATCCGGGTGCCGACCGCCTGCGGCAGCAGCACGGACAGCCCCCAGCCGGGCATGACGCCGACCCGGGCGTGGGTGTCGGCGAAGGCCGCCTTCTCCGACGCGACCAGGACGTCGCAGTGCAGGGCCAGCTCGAGCCCGCCCGTGACGGCGACGCCGTTGACCGCGCCGATGATCGGCTTGCGCACCACCGGCCAGGGGGCGCCGGTCGGGATGTCGGCGTCGCGGTGGCCGATCGAGAGGTTGGACCCGCCGGCGCCCACCTCGCGCAGGTCCAGGCCGGCGCAGAAGGCGGGGTCGCTGCCGGTCAGGACGACGACGTCGACCTCGTCGTCGGCGTCGACCTCGCGCATCGCGGACTGCAGCGCCACGATCAGCTCGGAGCTCAGCGCGTTGCGCACCCGCGGCCGGTTGAGGGTCAGCGTGGCGATGCCCCCGCTGCGCTCGACCAGCAGGACCGGCTGGTCCGCCTGACTCCGGCGCGGTCATCGGCCCTCGAAGACCGGCGTGCGCTTCTCCATGAACGCCATCGCGGCCTCCCTGGCGTCGTTCAGCCCGAGGTTGTGGGCCTGCACCCGGGCCTCGTCGTCGAGGGCCTGCTGCAGCGTCACGTTGAAGGCGTTGTTGAGCAGGCCCTTGCTGCCGGCGATCGCGACGGGCGGGCCGTTGCGCAGCCGGCCGACGATGTCGCCGACCGTGGCGTCGAGGGCGTCGACGTCCGGGACGAGGCGGTGCACGAGGCCGGCCTCCTTGGCCTCCGTCGCGCTGAGGATGTCGCCGAGCAGCGCCAGCTCCTTGGCCTTCGACAGCCCGATGAGGCGCGGCAGCAGCCAGGAGCCGCCGAAGTCCAGCGACAGCCCGCGCTTGACGAAGATCTCCGAGAACCGGGACCGCTCGGTCGCCACCACGAAGTCGCAGACCAGCGCCAGGTTGCAGCCGGCGCCCGACCGCGACGCCGTCGACCCGGGCGACCGTCGGCAGCGACAGCCGGTGCAGCGCGAGGCACGCGTCGCCGACGATGCGCATGGACTCGAGCGGCCCGAGCTTGCGGGACCCGGTGGCGCTCAGGTCGGCCCCGGCGCAGAAGTCCCCACCGGCGCCGGTCACCACGAGCACCCGGTCGCCCGGCTCGGGCAGCGAGCTGACGATGTCGAGCAGCGTCTTCCAGCCGTCCGCCGTGACGGCGTTCTTGCGCTCCGGCCGGGACAGGGTCAGCGTCACGACGCCGTCCTCCCGGGTGAGCGAGAAGCCGTTGGCGTCGAGCGGGCTGCCGCTCATCGCGTGCCGCCGAGGTACGTGTGCGTGCCCATGGTTCTCCTTCGCGGAGCGGCACCGGCCGGAGGGCGGCGCGCGCGTTCGTGCCTCCCGGACCGGGTGGGCTCCCGCACAGAACCGGGACTCGACGCGCGTGTCAACCGGGTCGCGGGGCGAGATGACCCCGGCGTCAACTCGTGTGGGATGCTGCCGTCGCAGTCGAGGAAGGCGCCCGCGCGCCCGTACGGAGGGAGCCCGGTGCCTGACCCGCGCCTCCCCCTGGGCGCCCGGTGGCGTCGCCTCCAGGACGAGACCCAGGCCTCGCCGCGCCAGGCGCAGCGCCTGCTGCGGGTCTGCCTGGTCGGCATGTTCTCGACGTCGTTCCCGATGACGATCCTGACCATCTCGGTGAAGCCGATCGCCGACGAGCTCGGGTCGGTGCCGACGACGATCACCTGGGTGACGACGGCGCCGCTGCTGGCCGCCGCCGTCGCCACGCCGGTCCTCGGCCGGCTCGGCGACCTCAAGGGCCACCGTCGGTCCTACCTGGTCGGCATGGCCGTGGCGGTGGTGTTCTCGGTCCTCACCGCGTGCGCCTGGAACGCCAGCAGCCTCATCGCCTTCCGGACGATGTCCTCCCTCGGCGCCGCAGCGACCATCCCGGCCACCTTCGCGATGGTCTTCCGCTCCTTCCCCCGGGAGCAGCGGGTGCGCGCGTCGGCCCTGGCGTCCGCCGTCCTGTCGGGCGCCGCCGTCGTCGGCGTCGCGGTGGGCGGGCCGCTGGTCGACTGGGTCGGCTGGCGCCCCATCTTCCTCATCCAGGCCGCGGTGGCCCTGCTCGCGCTGGTGCCGGCGCTCGTGGTCCTGCCGCCGGACCTCGATCCGGACGACGCGCCCATCGACTACGCCGGCGCAGCCGCCCTCGCGGTCACCACCTTCTGCCTCACGTTCGGCATCAACCGGCTCGGCGTGTGGGGCCTGCGCCCGGTGGTCGTCGCCACGCTGCTGGCCTTCCCCGTCGCGCTCGCCGTGCTCGTCCGGGCCGAGCGACGGGCCGTCTCGCCGGTGCTGCCGATCGAGATCCTGCGCTCGCGGGAGGTGCGGGCCGTCTCGGTCGGGACCTTCATCCTGGGTGCCGGGTGGATGGGCAGCTTCGTCATCACGCCGCTCCTGCTGCAGACCGTGATGGGGCTGTCGGCCGGGCTGACGTCCCTGGTCAGCGTGCCCAGGGCGGGCTTCGTGGCCCTGTCCTCACCCGTCGCGAGCCGGCTGGGCATGCGCTTCGGCGAGCGGCGGCTGGTGCTGTGGGCCTCGGCCGCGGTGTCGGTGTCCTTCGTGGCCATGTCCCTCGGCGCGCACGTCGAGTCGGCCGTCGCCATCGCTGTCGCCCTCGCGGCCGGCGGCTGGGCGTTCGGCCACGTGCAGCCCGCCCTGATGGCCTCCATCGGCAACGCGGTCGACGAGCACCACTTCGGCTCCGCCACGTCCCTGCAGCAGACGTCCAACCAGATCGGGGCGGTCGTCGGCATGGGACTGTTCACCGCAGTGGCCGCGGACGCCTCGGAGCCGGGGCCGTTCGTGGTGGTCTACCTGCTGGCCGCCGTGTCCGCGCTGCTCTGCGGCGCCACGGCGTTCTGGCTGCACGACGACGATCGAGCCCTGTCACCGCTCGCGGTGACCGACGACGGGACGGAGCACGCCATGCAGGAGCAGCTGGTGCACAGGAAGGTGCGCGCATGACCCGACCCACAGCCGTGCTGTTCGACTTCGGCGGGGTGATCAGCTCCAGCCCGATGGACGCGTTCGCGGCGTACGAGAAGGAGGCCGGCCTGCCGGACGGGCTGATCCGGCAGCTGAACAGCACCAACCCCGACGACAACGCGTGGGCGAAGTACGAGCGCCGGGACGTCGACCAGGACGGCTTCTGCGACCTGTTCGAGGCGGAGGCGGCGGCGCTCGGCCACACCGTCGACGCCCGCGTCGTCCTGGCCGGCCTGCACGGCGAGCTGCGGCCCGAGATGCTCTCGGCGCTGCAGACGCTGTCGAAGGCCGGCGTGCGGCTGGCCCTGCTGACCAACAACGTGTCGCCGATCGAGCAGCCGGGGCCGCTGGACGACGTGCTGTCGTGCTTCGAGGTCATCGTGCAGTCGAGCGTCGAGGGCGTGCGCAAGCCGGAGCCGGCCTTCTACGAGCGCGCCCTCGAGCGGCTCGGCGGGCTCGCTCCGACCGAGGTCGTCTTCCTCGACGACCTCGGTGTCAACCTCAAGCCGGCCCGGGCCATGGGCATGACGACGATCAAGGTGGGGGACCCCGTGGTGGCGCTGCGTGAGCTGCAGGACCTCGTCGAGCTGGAGCTGGTGGCGGCATGACGAGCCCGTCGACCGACCTGCCCGGGCTGCGGCTCGCGGCGACCGAGGCGTGGGCCTCCGAGCAGCTGGGCCTGACCGGCCCGCTGGAGGCCACGCTCGTCGCCGGTGGGCGCAGCAACCTGACCTACCGCCTGACCGACGCCACCGGCCGGCAGGTCGCGCTGCGTCGTCCGCCGGCGAGCCACGTCCTCGAGACGGCCCACGACATGCGCCGGGAGTGGACGGTGCTGAACGCCGTCTCCGGCCACGGCGTCCCGGTGCCGACCCCGCTCGCGCTGTGCGAGGACGAGTCGGTCAACGGCGCCGTCTTCTACGTCATGGAGTGGGTCGACGGCATCGTCCCGGCCGACGACCAGTCGGCGGGCCAGCTGCCGGAGGACGCCCGGCGCCACCTCACCGACCAGCTGGCCGACGTGATGGCCGCGCTGCACACCCTGGACCCGCTCGAGATCGGCCTGTCCGACTGGCAGCGCCCCGGCGACTTCCTGCAGCGGCAGCTCAAGCGCTGGCACCGGCAGATCCACGCCAGCGGCACCGTCCACCTCGAGCTGGCCGACCGGGTGCACGCCGACCTGGTGCGGCTGGCGCCGACCGGGGCGGAGCTGCGGATCGTGCACGGCGACTTCCGCGCGGGCAACGTGCTCGTCGGCCCGGACGGCACGATCCGCGCCGTCCTCGACTGGGAGCTGGCGACCCTCGGCCACCCGCTGGCCGACCTCGGCTGGATCCTCGCCTCCTGGAGCCGGCCGGGCGACGGGCGCCCGCCGGTGACCGGCACGCCCAGCATGCTGCCCGGCTTCGGCGAGCGCGAGGACCTGCTGCAGCGCTACGCCACCGCGTCCGGTCGTGACGTCTCGGCGCTGCCGGTCTACGAGGCGTTCTCCCGCTGGCGCTCGGCGTGCATCAACGCCGGTGTGCGCGCCCGCTACCTCGCCGGCGCCATGGGCGACGACGGCCACGACGTCTCCGGCATGGAGGACGCGCTCGGCAACCAGCTGCAGGTCGCCGCCGACCTCGTGGCGAAGCTCTAGGCAAGGGGTTCGCATGCGGTTCACCGAGGAGCACCACGCCTTCCGCAAGGTCGTCCGCGACGTCGTCGAGCGCGAGATCGTGCCGCACGTCGACGCGTGGGAGCAGGCCGGGATCTTCCCGGCGCACGAGCTGTTCCCGAAGCTCGGCGAGGTCGGGCTGCTGGGGCTCGAGTACGACCCGCGCTGGGGCGGCCAGGGCGCCGACCACCTGTTCACGGTCGTCGCCTGCGAGGAGTTCGCCCGGTCCGGCTGCGGCGGCGTGCCGATGGCCATCGGCGTGCAGACCAGCATGGCGACGCCGTCGCTGCACGAGTTCGGCAGCGACATGCTCAAGGAGCGCTACCTCGCCCCGGCGATCGCCGGCACCGCGGTCTGCTCCATCGCGGTCACCGAGGCCGGCGCCGGCTCCGACGTGCGGTCGATCCGTACGAAGGCGGTCCGCGACGGCGACGAGTGGGTCATCAACGGCAGCAAGCTCTACATCACGAACGGCACGCAGGCCGACTGGATCTGCCTGCTGGCACGCACCTCCGAGGAGGGCGGCTACCGCGGCATGTCGCAGATCGTGGTGCCGACCGACACCCCTGGCTTCGGCGTCTCGCGCAAGCTCGACAAGCTGGGGCAGCGCTCGTCAGACACGGCCGAGCTGGTCTTCGAGGACATGCGCGTCCCCGTCGACCACACCATCGGCGAGATCGGCCGGGGCTTCCAGCAGCAGATGAGCCAGTTCGTCATCGAGCGCATGTTCGCGGCGTACGGCGCTGTCGGCTCGGCCCGCCGGGCGCTGGAGCGCACCCGCGACTACCTGAAGCAGCGCGAGGCGTTCGGCAAGCCGCTGATGGCGAACCAGGCGATCGCGTTCCGGCTGGCCGAGCTCTCGGCGCAGGTCGACCTGCTCCAGAGCCACAACTACGCGTGTGCCGAGGCGCACATGGCCGGCGAGGACACGACGCGCTACGCGACCGTGGCGAAGCTGACCAGCGGGCGGCTGCTCCGCGAGGTCGCCGACGCCTGCATCCAGTACCACGGCGGCATCGGCTACATGGAGGAGACCTGGACCGCCCGGTTCTTCCGCGACAGCCGGCTCGGCTCGATCGGCGGCGGCGCCGACGAGGTCATGCTGCAGGTCCTGGCCAAGCTGGACGGCTTCGAGGCCTGAGGGGGTCGGCACCTCAGACCACCTCGACGCGCAGGGCGGCGGAGTAGGTCGTGCGGGCCTGCGCCGGTCCGGCCACCCGGGCGAAGCGCAGCTCGTAGCGACCGGCGGCCGGCAGCGCGAGCACCGAGCCGACCGTCGTGGTCGAGGTGAACCGTGCGGTCACCGCCCGCCACGGGCCGCTCGGCAGCCGCCGGTAGTGCACCTGCACCTGGGCCCCGGAGGCGTACGACGTCCGCGCGCTCACCGCGAACGGCTTGCCGGCGCGGACCCTGGCCGGGACGGCGCCGACGGTGATCGGCGCGGCCGTGACGGTCGGGGTCGGCGAGGGGCGGGCAGCGGTCGGCGAGCGGGCAGCGGTCGGCGAGGGGCTCGGCGCCGGCTCGGCGCGGCGGTGGGTGCCTGCTGCGTGGGGGTCGCCGGGCTGGGCGGTGCGGTGGTGGGCGCCGCCGCGGGGCTGACGGCCCGCAGCCGCTGCAGCGCGGCGACGACGTCGAGCGCGCCGGCGCCCGAGCTGCCGTCCGGTCCTGGGGCGTCGATGTCGGTGGCCGTCTCCTGCAGCAGCGCGGTCACCTGCGCCGGCGTGAGCCGGGGTGACGCGGCGAGCAGCATCGCGACGGCGGCCGCGGCGTACGGCGCGGCCTGCGAGGTGCCGGACATCTGCGCGTACTGACCGCGCTCTGCCAGCGACACGATGCCCTCCCCCGGCGCCGCGAGGTCGACCTGCGCGCCCGTGCTGGAGAAGGGCGAGGTGCGGCCGGTGCTGCCGTGCGCGGCGACGCCGAGCACGCCCGGCAAGGACGCCGGGTACTCCGTGGGCGAGCCGGCCGCCCGGTCGTTGCCTCCCGCGGCGACGACGACGACGCCCGCGGCGAGGGTGTCGGCGACGACCCGCGCGACGACGGCGTTGTGGTTGGTCGACCCGAGCGAGAGGTTGATGACCCGAGCGCCCTGCTGGACGGCGTCCGCCATGGCCGCGACCAGGGAGCTCGTCGTGCCGCTGCCCTCATCGTCGAGCACCCGCATCGGCAGGATGCGCGCGTCGCTCAGACCGGCGACGCCGATGCCGTTGTCCCGGGCGGCAGCGATGATGCCCGCCACATGGGTGCCGTGACCGTTGCCGTCCTCGGGCGTGCGGTGGCCGTCCGGGACGTAGTTGGCGCCGGGCAGGACGCGGGTGCCGTCGAGGTCCTCGTGGTCGAGGTCGACGCCGGTGTCGAGCACGGCGACCAGGACGCCGGCGCCGGTCGACAGCGACCGCGCCTCCCGGTCGCGCAGCCGGGACAGCGCCCACTGCCGGCTGCGCAGCGGGTCCTCCGCAGCGGTCGTGGCCAGCAGCCGGACCGGCGTGTCGACCGCGACGTCGAGCACACCGGGCAGGGCCTGCGCCGTCGCGACCGCCCGCTCGGCCTCGGCCCGGGTGCCGGCCCGCAGGTGCAGCACCTCGAGCCGGCCGTCCACGCGGCGGGTGGCCAGCACGGTGGTCGGCCCGGTGGCGGGGGCGGACGACAGGACGTCCGCGACGGTGGCGCGTACGGACGCGCTCGCCCGCTCGGCCCGCAGCACGCCGGTGTCGGCGGCGAGGGCCGGCGCGCAGGTCGCGGCCACGGCCGCTGCGGTCCCGAGGGCCACCAGCCACGCGGCAGACCGGCGCCTGCCGTGCTCGTCCTGCTGGCTCACGCTCGACCTCCGCACAGGAGGCGCGGGTCGCCTCCCCTGCTGTCTCGGAGCTGCAGGAGGGGCAGTTCACCCCGTACGGGTGATACCGGTCAGGACCCCTTGCGGGCCTTCGCCGTCTCCCGGTCGTTGGCCTTGCCGATCGCGTCGACCAGCTCGTCCTTGCTCATCGACGAGCGGCCAGGCACCTCCAGCCGCTGCGCCAGCTCGTAGAGGTGCTTCTTGCTGGCGTTGGCGTCCACGCCGCCGGCGGTCGGCCGGTCCGTGCCGGCTCCGCCCTCCGCCTGGGCGTCGCTCGGGCCCTTCTCGTCCTTGGGCTCCCAGTGGTCGCCGACCTTCTCGTAGCTGTGCTTCAGCGAGGAGAAGGCCGTGCGGTGGGCGCGCTCGCCCTCGCCGTAGGTCTCGACGGCGCTGTCGTGGGTCTTGGCCCACGTCGCCTGGGCGTGCTCGTCCGAGCGCGCCACCGTCGACGGGAGCTCCTCGCGCTGGGCCCTGGTCAGCTTCGCCATGGCCCAGGCCTACCCGCTCAGCCCTCGACCTTCACCAGGTCGATCACGAAGACGAGCGTGGAGTTGGCGGGGATGGTGGGCGGCTGGCCCTGCGCGCCGTAGCCGAACTCGGCCGGGATGGTCACCTGCCGGCGCCCGCCGACCTTCATGCCGGTCGGGGCGATCGAGAAGCCCGGCACGACGCCCTGCGCGCAGACCGTGAAGGGCAGGGTCTCCTGCGGGCCGCGGCTCCAGGAGGAGTCGAACTCCTTGCCGGTCTCGTAGAACGCGCCGACGTACTTGGTCTCGACCTTGCTCAGCGTCTTGGCCTCGGCGCCGGTGCCCACCACGATGTCGGCGACCTGCACGTCCTTCGGCGCGGGCGCCGTGGAGCCGGCGATCGTCGGCTTGGCGGTGAGGTCCTTGCTGGCGCCCGCGGGCGGCGCCACGGTGGTGGCCTTGATCGGGCACTCCTGCGGCGACTGCTCCGGGCTGGCCGCCGGGCTCGCCGCGGCGCTGGCCGACGGCGCGGACTCGGAGCCGAGGCTCTCGTCGTCGCTGCCACCGCAGCCCGACAGGGCGAGCACGGCAGCCGCGGTGAGGGCCACGGGGACGGACAGGCGAGCGCGGAGCATCAGGCGGAGGTCTCCTGGTCGGGGGTGGAGGGGGCGCCGAGGAGGCGCTCGAGCTGGGGGGTGAGCAGGCGCTTGAAGGCCCGGCGCGGTCGGGTGCGGTCGAGCACCGCCGCCTCCAGGCTGTCGGCCACGATCGTGCGCGGCTCGCCGTCGGGGCCGGCCTTGGACAGCGCCTTGACGGCGAGCTGCAGGGCCTCGCCCAGCGGCAGGTCGGGGCGGTGCTCCTCGCGCAGCACGGCCGCGATCGGGTCGCTCTGGCCGCCCATGACCACGAACCCGTGCTCGTCGGCGACCGAGCCGTCGTAGGTCAGCCGGTACATCTGGTCCTCGGCCGGCGTGGTGCCGACCTCGGCGACCACGAGCTCCACCTCGTACGGCTTGGAGGACTCGGTGAAGATCGTGCCGAGCGTCTGGGCGTACGCGTTGGCCAGGCCCCGTCCGGTGACGTCGACGCGGTCGTACTGGTAGCCGCGCAGGTCGGCGTAGCGGACCCCGGCGAGGCGCAGGTTCTCGAACTCGTTGTACTTGCCGACCGCGGCGAACGCGATGCGGTCGTAGATCTCGCTCATCTTGTGCAGCGCGTTCGAGGGGTTCTCCCCCACGAACAGGATGCCGTCGGCATAGGCGAGGGCGAGGACCGAGCGGCCGCGGGCGATGCCCTTGCGCGCGAAGTCGCTCTTGTCCTTCATGACCTGCTCGGGCGACATGTAGAACGGCATCGACACGGCGGGTCCTCCTCTCGTACGGCGTGCGGGCGGGCTGGAGCGGGAGCGGGGCTGCTCAGCCGCCGGGGTTGGTCATGCGGGCGTCGACGACGGACTGCACGACCGCGCCGACCTCGTCCTCGGGCAGGCGGCGGACGCCCTCGTCGGTGACCGTCATGACGACCGGGAAGATGCGCCGGGTCAGGTCGGGGCCGCCGGTGGCGGAGTCGTCGTCGGCGGCGTCGTAGAGCGCGTCGACGGCCAGGCGGACGGCGTCGGCCTCGGTGACGTCGTCGCGGTAGCGCTTCTTCAGCGCGCTGCGGGCGAAGACCGAGCCGGAGCCGACCGCGTGGAAGCTGTGCTCCTCGTAGCGGCCGCCGGTGACGTCGTAGCTGAAGATCCGGCCCTCGCTGCGGTGCAGGTCGTAGCCGGCGAACAGCGGGACGACCGCGAGGCCCTGCATCGCCATGCCGAGGTTGCCGCGGATCATCGCGCTCAAGCGGTTGGCCTTGCCCTCGAGGCTGAGGCACGCTGCCCTCGAGCTTCTCGTAGTGCTCCAGCTCGACCTGGAAGAGCCGGACCATCTCGACGGCGAGGCCGGCGGTGCCGGCGATGCCGACGACGGAGTACTCGTCGGCGGGGAAGACCTTCTCGATGTCGCGCTGGGCGATGACGTTGCCCATGGTCGCGCGCCGGTCGCCGGCCATGATCACGCCATCGGCGTGGGTGACCGCGACGATGGTCGTGCCGTGCGGCGCCTCCAGGCTGGTGCCAGCGGGCAGCTCGCGCGAGCCGGGCAGCATCTCGGGGGCCGCGGCGCGCAGGAACTCGGTGAACGAGGACGTCCCGGGTGCCGTGAAGTGGCCGGGCAGGCGGCCGTGCACGCCCGTCGTGTCTGCCATGTGCGGGTCTCCCAGTGGCTGCTCGTCCGCGGGGACCGGCAGCGCGCCGGCCCGTCCTGCGCCGTTCGCCACCCTACAGAGGAGGCTCCGGACACCGCTGGCCCGGAGGCGCGGGGCCGGGGCCGTCAGCGGGAGCGGCGCCCGGCGAGCAGGGGCGTCAGGTCGACCGGCGGCTCTGCGGCTGCCGTGACGGGTGGCCGCAGGGCGTGGACGCCAGGGGCGACCTCGCTGCGCTGCCAGGTCGTCCGCTCGAGGTAGCCGGCAGCGGCCTTCAGCACGTGAGCGCGGTCCCCGAACTGCCCCAGCGCCGCGTTGCAGGGGAAGCACAGGACACCGCGCACCGCACCCGACAGGTGGTCGTGGTCGACGTGGATCGCCGCTGCGACCCGGCAGACCGCACACACGCCTCCTTGGCCGGCGATGAGGTCCGCCAGCTGCTCCTGGGTGAGCCCGTATATCCGCAGGAACCGCGCCGAGCGATCGCGCTCCTTCCGGCACGGCTTGCAGTAGCAGTTGTGACCGCCGCTCTGCGACCGCGCCCGGTCGAAGTCGGTCAGGGGCTTGACCTCACGGCACTGCGCGCACCGCTTGTGCCCTTCGGCGAAGGCCTCCCGCGCCCGGACCGTGGCGCCCACGGCCTCGCGCGCCCGCCGGTAGTGCTCGTTGGCACGCGCCCGGAAGCAGGGCTTGCAGTAGAAGGCCAGCCCGTCAGGCCGAGACGCGTTGCGACCGTACTCGGCGGCGGGACGCAGCTCACCGCAGTCGGGACAGACCTTCTCGGTCGGCGGTGACATGGCGTGTCCTTTTGGACGCGACCGCCTCTATTCCCCGCCCTTCTGCACGTAGCCCCTTACAAAATCTTCAGCATTCTCCTCGAGCACGTCGTCGATCTCGTCCAGCAGGGCGTCGACGTCGTCGCCCAGCTTCCCCACGCGCTCGTGCACGTCGGTGGCCGGCGCCGCCTCCGCGACCTCCTCGACCTCCTCGGTCGACCGGGTCTGCCGCTCCTGGCCGCCGCCGCTGTCCTTGGTCGCCATGTCTGCTCCTGCCCTCGGGGTGGGTCGCTGAGCCGACCCTACGTCCGAGGTGCGACAAGTTCAGCGCGGACGCGGGCTCGTCACGCGAGCGTCACGCGTCGCCGCCACGGACGACGAAGCGGCCGCCGACCCGCTCGACGGCGCGGCGACGCAGGACGAGGAGGGCGCCGTACCCCTTGACCAGCTGGGTGTAGCCGGGGGTCTTGCCGACGTAGGTCAGGAACCCCTTCGGGCCCTCGACCATCGCGCCGCTGTCGAGGTCGTACTTCGCGCCGTGCCACGGGCAGACCAGGCAGCCGTCCTTGTCCAGCGAGCCCTTCGACAGGTCGGCCAGCTGGTGGCGGCAGCGCGAGGAGACGGCGCGGACGTCACCGCCGCGGTTGGCGACGGTCCAGGAGCCGGCGCGGCCGACGGTGCCCGGGGGCAGCTCGGACTCGGGGACGAAGGGGTCGGTGGCCATGCGGGGCTCCCAGGGTCGGGGGGGGGGTGCGTCGTGCCGCCCCTACCCGCGGCCCGGGGCGGGACACTGCTCCGCGTGCCCGAGGACCTGTACGCCCTGCCGCCCGAGGACTTCACCGCGGCCCGCGACGCCGCGGCGAAGCAGGCGCGCGCCGACGGCGACAAGGCGGCCGCGACGGCGATCAAGGCGCTGCGACGGCCGACGGTCCCGGCCCACCTCGTGAACCTGCTCGTCCGGCGCCGAGCCGGACCTGGTCGACCAGCTCATCGAGCTCGGGCAGGCCCTGGGCCAGGCGCAGGCGGAGGGCAGCGGCGACGCCCTGCGGCAGCTCGGCGAGCAGCGGCGCGCACTGGTGCAGGCCGTCACGAGCCGGGCGGTGGAGCTCGGCGGCCGGGCCGATCACCGCAGCCGTACGGGCCGAGGTCGAGGGCACCCTCGAGGCGGCGATGGCCGACCAGGGCTCGGCCGAGGCGGTGCGGTCGGGCCGGCTGGTGCGCGCGCTGTCCTACGCCGGCTTCGGCGGCGTCGACCTCGAGGGCGCGGTCGCCGACCCCGTGACCACCCCGGCCACCCAGACCACGTCCACGGCCACGGCCAAGGCCAAGGCCAAGGCCAAGGCCACGACCGAGGACGACGCCGAGGCGGCCGCCGAGCAGCGCCGTCAGGAGCTCGCCGCCGCCGAGCGGGCCGCCCAGGACGCCGCCGGGGCCCTGGACGACGCGGTGGACGCCTGCCGGGCCGCGCAGACGGCGCAGGACCGCGCCGAGCACGCGCGCGGCCGAGGCGGCCGAGCAGGTCGCCCGGCTCGAGCAGGAGCTGCGCCGAGGCCCGCGAGGCCCAGGACAGCGCCACTCAGGCCCGGCAGGCGGCCGCGGAGGAGGTCGAGCGGGCCGGCGCGACGGTCGGCGCGGCGCAGGAGCGCGAGGGAGGCTGCCGAGCGGACCCGGCAGGCGCTCGACCGGCTGCGACGCGGCTAGCGACGCCCTAGCGCTTCCGGCGAGCGTCTCCACGAGCTCCAGCGCGGTGTCGCAGCTGTCGAGCAGGTCGCCCACATGGGCCTTCGTGCCGCGCAGCGGCTCCAGCGTGGGCACCCGCTGCAGCGACTCCCGGCCGACGTCGAAGATCACCGAGTCCCACGACGCGGCGGCGACCTCGGTCGGGTACTTCTCCAGGCAGCGCCCGCGGAAGTAGGCCCGGGTGTCGACCGGCGGCGCGAGCACCGCGGCCTGCACCTCGTCCTCGGTGAGCAGCAGCTCCATGCTGCCGCGCGCGACCAGCCGGTTGTAGAGGCCCTTGTCGCGCCGGACGTCGGAGTACTGCAGGTCGACCAGGTGCAGCTTCGGCGCCGACCAGTCGAGCCCCTCGCGGTCGCGGTAGCCCTCGAGCAGCTGCTGCTTGGCCACCCAGTCGAGCTCGCGGGACAGCGACGACGGGTCGGTCTCGAGCCGGGTCAGCACCGACTCCCAGCGGGCCAGGACGTCGCGGGTCTGCGCGTCGGCGTCGCTGCCGAGCCGGTCGTCGACGTGCTTGCGGGCCTGCTCGAGGTAGTCCATCTGCAGCTGCACCGCGGTCAGCGTGCGGCCGTCGCGCAGGGTCAGCAGGTGCTTGAGCGAGGGGTCGTGGCTCACGGCGCGCAGCGAGGCGACCGGGTCGACGACGCCGAGGTCGACGCCGTTGTCGGTCAGCCACCGGTCCTCGACCATGGCCAGCACCAGGGCGGTGGTGCCGACCTTGAGGTAGGTGGACACCTCCGAGAGGTTGGCGTCGCCGATGATGACGTGCAGCCGGCGGTACTTGTCCGGGTCCGCGTGCGGCTCGTCCCGCGTGTTGATGATGGGCCGCTTGAGCGTCGTCTCGAGGCCGACCTCGACCTCGAAGAAGTCGGCCCGCTGGCTGATCTGGAAGCCGTCGACGCGGCCGTCCTGGCCGATGCCGACGCGGCCGGCGCCCGTGACGACCTGCCGGCTGACGAAGAACGGCGTCAGGTGGCGGACGATCTCGCCGAACGCCGTCTGCCGGGCCATGAGGTAGTTCTCGTGCGTGCCGTACGACGCGCCCTTGTTGTCGGTGTTGTTCTTGTACAGCTGGATCGGCGACGAGCCGGGCAGGGCGCGCGCCCGCTGGGCGGCCAGCTCCATGACCCGCTCCCCCGCCTTGTCCCAGAGCAGGACGTCGCGCGGGCCGGTGCACTCCGGTGTGGAGTACTCCGGGTGGGCGTGGTCGACGTAGAGGCGTGCGCCGTTGGTCAGGATGACGTTGGCGAGGCCCAGCTCGTCGTCGGGCTCGCCGGCGTAGTGGTCGCTCAGCCCGGCGCCGACGTCGAACCCGCGGGCGTCGCGGAGCGGGTTCTCCTCCTCGAAGTCCCAGCGGGTCCGGCGGTCACGCAGCGGGGTGGTGCTGACGTAGCCGTTGACGACCTGGCTCGAGGCGACCATCGCGTTGGTCGCCTGGCCGGGCACAGAGACGCCGTACTCCGTCTCGGTGCCCACCACACGGCGGACCGTCATGCGGGGTCCCCAGCAGCGCCCATGCCACCAGCCTAGGCGGCGCCCTCGCGCTGCGCCGCCCGACCGGCGTGCTCCTCGAAGCGCCGCACGGCCTCCTCGGCGAGCAGTCGCAGGGCGCTCACGTCGGCTCCGGAGTACGCGCGCGGCGCCGCGCCGAGGACGCACAGCGCCCCGAGGACGGATCCCTCCTGCGTGGTCAGCGGCGCCCCGAGGTAGGCCCGGACGCCCGTCCACCGTCACCAACGGGCTGTCCCGCTGCACCGGCACCAGGGAGGCGTCCTCGACGACGTACGGGCCCGCGGTGCGCACCACCCGCGCGCAGAAGGACCAGTCGGCCGGGCAGGCCCCTGCCTCGGCGAGCCACCCGTCCAGACCGTGGGCGGAGACGACCAGCTGGACGTCGTCGAGCACGACGTTGAGCAGGGCGGTCGCCGAGCCGGTCGTGGCAGCCGCCTGCTCGAGCAGGTCGGCGACGAGCGTCCGGGCGTGCGGGTTGTCGAGGACCAGGCGCTGCACGGCCGTGAGCCGGTCCAGGTCGTGCAGGGTGTCGCCGGGCTCGAGCAGCCCCGACAGCAGCCACTCGTGGGTCACGTCCGCCAGTCGGGTCGGGACGTCGGGGTCGGTCATCGGGGTGCACCTCCGGAGTCGGTGTGGCGGGCCAGGACCTGGTAGGCCCGGACGCGCGCGCTGAGCGAGTGGCCGGCGATGGCCGTCGGACCACCCCGCCCGATGAGCTCCGCAGCGATCGCCAGCAGGTCCTCCGGGGACAGCGCCATGCCGTGCAGGCCCCGCGCCGTGGCGGCCAGCTGCCAGTCGGCCAGCGCCCGCTCGGGGCCGACGAGCCGGGACAGGGCCTTCAGCGCGCCCAGCACGTCCGGCCGCGCCAGCCCGCGCGCCACAGCACCGTCGGTGGTCTCCTGCTGCACGACCTGGGTCAAGGTCCCTCCGTCCGTCAGCGGTCCATCGGAGGCTGAGCCGACGTCGCGTTCACCCGTACGGGGGTCCGGCCGCTGAGGCGGCCAGCAGCTCTGCCACCACCAGCGCGGCGCGCTCCACGACCGGGCGACGGGCGCGCAGCAGCGAGGCCGCCGCCGGGTCCGGCGGGACCTGCGACGACGAGGGCACGGCGGCCGCAGCCGCGTCCAGGTCCAGGCCGGTCACCGCCGACCAGCCGAGCAGGCAGGCGCCGACCGCCGACCCCTCGGTGGTGGGGCCCCGGTGCACCGGCAGGTCCAGCGCGTCGGCGAGCACCTGCACCCACAGCGACGAGGCGACGGCACCCCCCGTGGCCCGCACCTGCGTCACCTCGACGCCGACCGCGGGCAGCGCCTCGCGGACCAGGGCCAGCTGCTGGGCGACGCCCTCCAGCGCCGCGCGCACCAGGTGGCCCCGCCCGTGGTCCCGGCGCAGACCGAGGTAGGCGCCGGTGAGGTCGGAGCGCCACAGCGGGGCGCGCTCCCCCAGCAGGTAGGGCAGGCACAGCAGTCCGTCACTGCCGGCGGGCACGCGCGACGCCTCCTCCAGCAGCTCCTCCGCGACGACGCCGGCCGCTCGGCCGGGGCCCGCCAGCGCGTCGACCGCCCAGCGCAGGACGGAGCCGGCGTTGTTCACGGCACCGCCGACGACCCAGCGGTCCTCGGTCAGGGCGTAGCAGAACAGCCGCTCCTGCGGGTCGACGAGCGGCGTGGCCCGGACCGCGCGCAGCGCACCGCTGGTGCCCAGCGAGCAGGCGACGGTCGGTCCGGCCAGCACCCCGACACCCAGGTTCGCGAGCGGCCCGTCGGCGGCGCCGACGACGACCGGGGTGGCAGCGTCCAGACCGGTGGCCGCGGCCACCTCCGGGAGCAGCGGCAGGACGGTCGAGCCGGGCACCACCTCGGCCAGCTGCTCCGGGCGCACGCCGGCGACGGCCAGCGCCTCGGGGTCCCACCGCCGCGCATGCAGGTCGTAGAGGCCGGTCGTCGTGGCGCAGGAGAGGTCCAGCAGGTCCGCCCGACCGCACAGCCGTGCCAGCAGGACCTCCTTGACGCCGCCCCACCTCGGCTCGGGTGCCGGCCGCCGACCCCAGGTGAGCCAGCTTGACCAGGGGGCTCATCGCGTGGACGGGCGTGCCGGTGCGCCGGTGCAGCGGCCCCGCGGCACCGTCGGCGTGCAGGCGGGCCGCGGTCGGCGCGGCCGTCGCGTCGGCCCAGGTCACCAGCGGTCCGGCGGGTCGCCCGTCACGGTCGAAGCCCACCAGCCCGTGCATGGCGGCGCTGAGGCAGACCGCGACGACCCGGTCACCGGTCCGGCGCAGCTGCGCGGCCACGTCCGCCAGGCACCGGACGGCGGCGTCGCCGAGCAGGCGGGGGTCGAGCTCGGCCCGCCCCGGGCCAGGCACCGCGAGGGGGTAGCCGGCGCTCGCGACGGCCCGCACCTCGCCGTTGACCGTCGCGGCCACGACCTTGGTCGCGGTGGTGCCGGCGTCCAGGCCGAGTACGACGTCCATGTCGAGCACTCTGCCCCGCGACCGCGGGGGCGGCCTCAGGTGGCCGGCAGGTCCAGCACGGTGACGGCGTCGCTCGGCTCGGTGTCCGCAACACGCTACGACCCGGCCCCCCCGTACGAGGGACGGGGCCGTCGGGCCGCGCGGGTCTAGAGGTACTGGCCGGTGTTGGCGACCGTGTCGATCGAGCGACCCGTCTCGGAGCCCTTGGTGCTGGTGACCAGCGTGCGGATGTAGACGATCCGCTCGCCCTTCTTGCCCGAGATCCGGGCCCAGTCGTCGGGGTTCGTCGTGTTGGGCAGGTCCTCGTTCTCCTTGAACTCGTCGATGCAGGCGGTCATCAGGTGCTGCAGCCGCAGTCCCTTGCCACCGGTCTCGAGGAAGTCCTTGATCGCCATCTTCTTGCCGCGGGCGACGATGTTCTCGATCATCGCGCCGCTGTTGAAGTCCTTGAAGTACAGGACCTCCTTGTCGCCGTTGGCGTACGTGACCTCGAGGAAGCGGTTGTCCTCGTCCTCGGTGTAGATGCGCTCGACCGTGCGCTGGATCATCGCGGCGACGGTGGCCTCGCGCGAGCCGCCGTGCTCGGCCAGGTCGTCGTCGTGCAGCGGCAGGTCGGTGCGGATGTACTTGCCGAAGATGTCCTTGGCCGCCTCGGCGTCCGGGCGCTCGATCTTGATCTTCACGTCGAGCCGGCCGGGGCGCAGGATGGCCGGGTCGATCATGTCCTCGCGGTTCGAGGCGCCGATGACGACGACGTTCTCGAGGGTCTCGACGCCGTCGATCTCGCTGAGCAGCTGCGGGACGATCGTCGTCTCGACGTCGGAGGAGACGCCCGACCCGCGGGTGCGGAAGATCGAGTCCATCTCGTCGAAGAAGACGATGACCGGCGTGCCCTCGGAGGCCTTCTCCCGGGCCCGCTGGAAGATCAGCCGGATGTGGCGCTCGGTCTCGCCGACGTACTTGTTGAGCAGCTCCGGGCCCTTGATGTTCAGGAAGTACGCGCGGCCGTCCGGCTTGCCGGTGACCTCCGCGACCTTCTTCGCCAGCGAGTTGGCGACCGCCTTGGCGATGAGGGTCTTGCCGCAGCCGGGCGGGCCGTACAGCAGGACGCCCTTCGGCGGGCGCAGCTGGTGCTCCTTGAACAGCTCCTTGTGCAGGAACGGCAGCTCGACCGCGTCGCGGATCTGCTCGATCTGGCCGGAGAGCCCGCCGATGTCGGTGTAGTCGATGTCGGGGACCTCTTCGAGGACCAGCTCCTCGACCTCGCTCTTGGGGATGCGCTCGTAGACGTAGCCGCTGCGCGGCTCCAGCAGCAGCGAGTCGCCGGCCTTGATCGGCTCGTCGGCGAGGGAGTCGGCGAGCATGACGACCCGCTCCTCGTCGGTGTGCCCGATGACCAGCGCGCGGCCGCCCTCGAGCAGCTCCTTGAGCATCACGACGTCGCCCTGCTTCTCGAAGGCGAGGGCGCGGACGACGTTGAGGGCCTCGTTGAGCATGACCTCCTGGCCGCGCCGCAGCTCGGCGACCTCGACCGACGGGCTGACCGTCACGCGCAGCTTGCGGCCGCCGGTGAACACGTCGACCGTGCCGTCCTCCTGGCCGGCGAGGAACACGCCGTAGCCGCTCGGCGGCTGGGCGAGGCGCTCGACCTCCTCCTTGAGGGCCACGATCTGGTCGCGGGCCTCGCGCAGGGTCGCGACGAGCCGGTCGTTCTGGCCGACAGCGCCCGCCAGGCTGTGCTGGGTCTCGGCGAGGCGCTCCTCGAGCGCACGGCTCTGGCGCGGCGAGTCCGCGAGCTTGCGCCGCAGCACCGCCACCTCCTCCTCGAGGAAGCTGACCTGCGCCGTGAGCTCCGAGAGCTGACCCGGATCTCCTCCACGGGCACCTGGCACGTGCTCCACCTCCTCGGTCGGCATGCAGCCGGGACGTGCTGCTGGATGCCTGTCCCGCATCCTACGTACGCACGGCGGTCCCGCGCGGCTTGGCCGCCAGGTGGGCGCGTCCTACGGGAGGTCGGGCCGGAAGGGCTCGGTCTTCTCCGCCGGGCGCGCTCTCCACGGCCGGCTCGCCGTACGCGCCCTTGCTCGGCCGCCGCCGCCGGACCGGCGGCTCGACGCCGTCGGCCAGCCGCCGCGTCGTGACGAGGAAGCCGGTGTGCCCGACCATCCGGTGCTCCGGGCGTACGGCCAGGCCCTCGACGTGCCAGCCCCGGACCATCGACTCCCACGACTGCGGGCTCGGTGAACGACCCGGAGGTCCGCATGTCCTCGACCGTCCTGGACAGCTGGGTCGTGGTGGCGACGTAGCAGCAGAGGACCCCGCCGGGACGCAGCGCGCGGGCGACCGCCTCGAGGCACTCCCACGGGGCGAGCATGTCCAGGACCACCCGGTCCACGTCGGTCTCGTCGAGCTGCTCCTGCAGGTCGCCGACGGTGATCGTCCAGGCCGGGTGCGGCGCGCCGAAGTAGCGCTCGACGTTGGCGCGGGCGATGTCGGCGAAGTCCTGGCGGCGCTCGTACGACGACAGCCGGCCGCTCTCGCCCACGGCGCGCAGCAGCGACATGGACAGCGCCCCCGAGCCGACACCGGCCTCGACGACGTGGGCGCCGGGGAAGATGTCGGCCATCTGGACGACCTGGCCGGCGTCCTTGGGGTAGACGACCTGGGCGCCGCGCGGCATCGACAGGACGTAGTCCGACAGCAGCGGCCGCAGCGCGAGGTACTGCGTCACGCCGATCGCGACCACCACGCCCTCGGGGCCGCCGAGCAGCGTGTCGTGCTCGAGGATCCCCTTGTGGGTGTGGAACTGCTTGCCCGCCTCGAGGGTGATCGTGTGCATCCGGCCCTTGGGGTCGGTCAGCTGCACCTGGTCGCCCGGCTGCAGCGGCCCGCGCCGACGCTCTGCTCCTGTGGTCACGAGCGGAGAACCGTAGTCGCTCAGGCGGTGACGGCCTTCGCGACGTCCTCCGCCACCAGCACCCGGTAGCGACCGCTGCGGTCCGGCACGAGGTACTCCGTCGACGGGTGGGCGCGCATGGCCTCGAGCAGCGGCTCGCCCTGCAGGTCGGGGTCGAGCAGCAGCCCGGGCTCGACCCGGCGCGACAGGGTGCCGACCGTCACCCACGGCCGCCGCGGCTCGGGCACCGCGATCACCGCGGCCTCGCTGACGACGCCCTCGACCCGGTCGCCGCCGTCGACGACGTAGAGCGCGTGGACGCCGGCCTCCTGCGCCCGCCGCACCGCCTCCGCCAGCGGCAGGTCGGCCGGCACGCCGAGCGCCGGCCGGGCGAGCGCCAGCACCGTGATCGCCCGGCAGCCGCTGGTCGAGCTTGGCCCGCTGCAGCGACGCGCTCGCGCCGACGTAGATGAAGGAGGCGATGAGCGCCGCGAACAGCACGTTGACCACCGACGGACGGCCGAAGCCGAGCGCCGGCAGCACCCCCAGCAGCGCCACGGGCACGACGACGACGGCCACGACCCGGCCGGCCCAGGCGCTGACCAGGGTCGCCCGGTCACCGTCGCCGGTGACCCGCCAGACGACCGCGCGCAGCACGCGCCCGCCGTCGAGCGGCAGCCCGGGCAGCAGGTTGAACACGGCCACGACCGCGTTGATGTACGGTGACCCCGCGCACGAGCAGCCACGGCAGGCTGCCCTCCTCCAGCGCACCCGCCCCCGCGTAGCCGACGCCCGCGAGCAGCAGCGACACCATCGGGCCGGCGACGGCGACGGCGTACTCCCTGGCCGGGGTCTGCGGCGGCTTGGTGATCTCGGTGAGCCCGGCGAGCAGGGTCACGGTGATGCTGCGCACCGGCAGGTCGAACGCCCGCGCCACGACGCAGTGGCCGATCTCGTGGAGCAGCACCGAGAGCAGCAGCAGCAGGGCGTACGCCGCCGCCGCCGTGTAGCCGCGCCCGTCGCCGAAGCGGTCGGCGAGCAGCGGGCCGTACGACGCCATGACGAAGATCGCGAACAGGAACCAGGACGGAGCGAGGTAGACGGGGACGCCGAGGACCCGGCCGATCATCAGGCCGTCTGCACGCCGCTCGTCCACGGACAGACCCTACGGCGGGCCGGCTCAGCCCGCCGTCGGCAGCGTCGCGCACCAGGCGACGCCGTCGGGCACGACCTCGACGTGGCGCAGCGCGAGCCCGAGGCGGGCGGCCAGCGTCTGCGCCGTCGTCCGGTCGGGCGCCAGCGCGACCATGCGGCCACCCGGGACGAGCAGGAGCACCCCGGCAGCGGCCTGGCGCTCGTCCGGGCCGGCGAGGACGACGTCGGCGTCCTCGGTGACCAGCGGACGCCCGCCCGAGGCGCCCTGCAGCGCCCGGCAGGCACGTGCCGGACCGCCGGCGTCGGCCACGGCGTGCCCGTGACGCACGCCGGCGAGGGCGGCGAGCACCGCTGCCCGCTCGAGGTCGGCAGGCGCGTCGGAGACCAGGATCGTCCGCACCACCCCTCGACTCGTCGTGGCCCGTGCCACGCATGTGTGCCCTTCTTCGTCCGGTCCGACCGTCACCTGGAGGACCCGGGTGGCTGGTCCTGGTCGGCGATTGTGGGCGGCTCGGCGGGGCCGGCGGCGGGCTCGGCAGGGGCGGCTCGGCGGCTCGGCGGGCTCGGGCGTAGCGGTGCGGTTGGTCTGGGCCGGTCCCGGGACGCACCGCTACGTTCGCCGGCCCCGTGCGCCGCGAGTGCCGGGTACGCCCCGCCGACGACGCGGCGAGCTCGGCGACCCGACGTCGGCGAGGCGGCGAGGTGCGGCGGCACGGGCGCGGTCGCGCCTACCAGCTCGGTCGTAGCGGTGCGGTTGGTCTGAGACCCCGGACAGGGGCGCACCGCTACGTTCGCCGGTCGCCCCCGCCGACCGCGCGCCCACCGCGCGCCCACCGCGCGACGCGCGCACCGCCGCGCCGCGAGTGTCGGGCTACGGCCCGCTTGCAGCGCGGCAAGCGGGGCGCAGGCCCACACTCGGCGCCGGCGCCGGCCGGACGGGCCGGAGAACGGCGACGGCCCCGCCCCCACGAGGGGGACGGGGCCGCAGCGGACCGGGAGGGCCTACAGGCCGGCGGCCTTCTTGAGCAGGTCGGCGCGCTCGGTCGACTCCCAGGTGAAGTCGGGCAGCTCGCGGCCGAAGTGGCCGTACGCGGAGGTCTGCGCGTAGATCGGGCGCAGCAGGTCGAGGTCGCGGATGATCGCGGCCGGGCGCAGGTCGAAGACCTCGGTGACGGCGTCCTGCAGCTTGGCGTCGTCGACGACGCCGGTGCCGAAGGTGTCGACGAACAGGCCGACCGGCTCCGCCTTGCCGATCGCGTAGGCGACCTGGACCTCGCAGCGCGACGCGAGGCCGGCGGCGACGACGTTCTTGGCGACCCAGCGCATGGCGTAGGCGGCCGAGCGGTCGACCTTGGACGGGTCCTTGCCGGAGAAGGCGCCGCCGCCGTGGCGGGCGTAGCCGCCGTAGGTGTCGACGATGATCTTGCGGCCGGTCAGGCCGGCGTCGCCCATCGGGCCACCGATGACGAACTTGCCGGTCGGGTTGACCAGCAGCCGGTAGCCCTCGGTCTCGAGGCCCAGCGCGGCGACCTCGGGCTCGATGACCTGCTCGGCGATGTCGGGCTTGAGCAGCGTCTCGATGTCGATGTCCTCGGCGTGCTGCGAGGACACGACGACGGTGTCGAGGCGGACCGGGCGGCCCTCGCGGTACTCGATGGTGACCTGGGTCTTGCCGTCGGGGCGCAGGTACGGCACGGCGCCGTCCTTGCGGACCTGGGTCAGGCGCTTGGCCAGCCGGTGCGCGAGCGCGATGGGCAGCGGCATGAGCTCGGGCGTCTCGTCGCAGGCGAAGCCGAACATCAGGCCCTGGTCGCCGGCGCCCTGCTGCTCGAGCTCGTCCGTCTCGCCCTCGACGCGGGCCTCGTACGCGGTGTCGACGCCCTGCGCGATGTCGGCGCTCTGCGCGCCGATCGACACCGAGACGCCGCAGCTCTCGCCGTCGAAGCCCTTCTTGGAGCTGTCGTAGCCGATCTCCAGGACCTTCTTGCGGACGATGTCGGCGATGTTCACGTAGCCGGAGGTGGTGACCTCGCCGGCGATGTGGACCTGGCCGGTGGTGATCATCGTCTCGACGGCGACGCGGGACTTCGGGTCCTGCGCCAGCATGGCGTCGAGGATGGAGTCGGAGATCGCGTCAGCGATCTTGTCCGGGTGGCCTTCGGTGACCGACTCGGACGTGAACAGACGGCGTGACACGGGACTCCTCGTGGGGTTGGGCTCGCGCGAACGCGCACAGGCAATCCGGGTCAGCCTAGCGGGCAGGCGGGCGGCTCCCGCGACGGGACGAGCCGCAAAGACCTGCGCCGCCGCCGCGCACGCGGCACAGTGCCAGTCCTCGGGACCGGTACGACGCCGGTCCGGGACGCCCTGGGGGCCGGCATGGCAGTCGACGTGCTCGTCGTGGGAGCTGGACCGGTCGGCTTGACGCTCGCGCTGGGGCTGACCCGCGCCGGCGTCCGCTGTCGGGTGGTCGACCGGGCCTCGGAGCCGACGACGCTGTCCAAGGCCACGACCGTGCACGCCCGGACGCTCGAGCAGCTGGCCGACCTCGGGGTGGCCGACGACGTGCTCGCGCTGGCGACGCGTACGCACGCGGTCGACGTGTGGACGCAGCGCGGGCGTCACCGCATCGCCCGCTTCGGCTGGGACGACCTCGACACGAGGTACCCGTTCATGGCGCAGCTGCCGCAGAGCGACATGGAGCGGGTGCTCAGCGAGGCGCTGGTGGCCGCGGGCGGGCAGGTCGAGCGCGGCGTCGCGCTGGCCGCGCTGACGCAGGACGGCGACCGCGTCACCGCGAACCTCACCCACGACGGCGGCGCCGCCGAGCAGGTGACGGTCGCGCTACCTCGTCGGCTGCGACGGGGCACACAGCACGACCCGGCACGCGCTGGGCCTGGGCTTCGGCGGGCACACGTTCTCGGGCGACTTCGCGCTCGGGGACGTACGGCTGCTGTGGGACCTCCCGCACGACGAGCTGCATGTCTTCGTGCACCCGCTCGGCGGGGTCTTCGCGATCCCGCTGCCGAACGGCCGTCACCGCCTGGTCGTGCACGCGTCCGGCGACCGGGGCGACCGGGCGCCGACGCTCGAGGAGCTGCAGGCCTACCTCGACGTCCGGGCGCCGGAGGGCACCCGGTGGTGGAGCCGGCCTGGCTGGCGACGTTCCGGGTCAACGTGCGCCAGGCGGAGCACCACGCGGTCGGCCGGGTCTTCCTCGCCGGCGACGCGGCGCACATCCACTCGCCCGTCGGCGGGCAGGGCATGAACACCGGCATCCAGGACGCGGTCAACCTGTCCTGGAAGCTCGGGCTCGTCCTCGCCGGGCGCGCTCCCGAGCGCCTGCTCGACACGTACGAGGCGGAGCGGCGCCGGTGGCCGCCGGCGTGCTGCGCGACACCGAGCGGCTGACGAAGGTGCTCACGACCTCCGCACCGCTCGCCGAGGCGCTGCGGGACCACGTCGCGCCGCTGATCACCGGACGGCACGCGGTCAGCCACCAGGTCGCGGCCAGGACTCGCAGCTGGTGGTCGTCGTACCGGCGCACGGGGACGTCATCGACGTCGGGTACCGCGCGGCGCACTCCCGCGGCAGGTGACCGGGTGCCCGACGTCGCGGGGCTGCTGCCCGCCGGCGCGGCGGAGCCGGTGCGGCTGCACGAGCTGCTCCGCGGCCCGGCGTGCGACCTGCTGCTGGTCGCGGCGCCAGGGCACGACTCCGGCTCGCTGGTGGCGCTCGCCGACGCAGTGCGCGACCGCTACGCGGGTGCGGTGGTGGCCACGGTCGTGGGTGCCGGGCCCGCCGACGTGGTGGACGTCGACGGCGCCCTGGCGCACCGCTTCGGCGTGCACAGCACCGCGGCGCTGCTGGTCCGCCCGGACGGCTACCTCGGCGTGCGGCACGCCCCGGCCGACCCGGCGGGCGTGCTGGCCTCCCTCGACCGGCTGCTGCTGCCCGTGGCGCGAGCCACGGCACCGGCGCCCGGAGCGTGGACGCCCCGGCGGCCCTGCCCTAGTGAGCCGGGAGGCGCGTCGCCACGAGGTCCCACACCGCGTCGGCCAGCGCGTCCTTGCTGCCGAGCGGGACGTCGAGCTCCTCGCCGTCGGCGGCGAGGACCGTGGCGGCGTTCTCGGTCGCCCTCGAAGCCGGTCGGGTGGCCATCGCCGCCCACCTCGTTGACCACGAGCAGGTCGCAGCCCTTGCGCGCCAGCTTGGCCCGCCCGTGCTCCAGCACGGTGCCGTCGGCGTCGCCGGTCTCGGCGGCGAAGCCGACCAGCACCTGGCCCGGGGCGGCGTCCGGCGACGAGCTCGGCCAGCACGTCGGGGTTCTGCACCAGCTCGACGGTGAGCGTGCCGGTCTTCTTGCGCTTGGTGTCGAGCCGCTCGGCCGGCCGGTAGTCGGCGACCGCGGCGGCCATCACCACCGCGTCGGCCTCGGCGGCGGCCTTGAGCACCGCGTCGCGCAGGTCCAGCGCGCTGGTGACCCGGACGACGTCGACGCCGGCCGGGTCGGGCAGGGACGCCGAGGTGACCAGCACGACCGAGGCGCCGCGGGCGACCGCGGCCCGCGCGAGCGCGTAGCCCTGGCGGCCGCTGCTGCGGTTGCCGAGGAAGCGCACCGGGTCCAGGTGCTCGCGGGTGCCGCCGGCGCTGACGACGACCCGCCGCCCGACCAGGTCGGGCGCGAGCGACGCCGCGGGCCAGCACCCGCCGGCAGACCGAGGCGATCTCCGCGGGGTCCGGCAGCCGCCCCTTGCCGCTGTCGGCGCCTGTCAGGCGGCCGACGGCGGGCTCGAGCACGAGGACCCCGCGCGAGCGCAGGGTCGGCGACGTTGGCCCGGGTGGCCGGGTGCTCCCACATCTCGGTGTGCATCGCCGGCGCCATCACGACGGGGCAGCGCGCGGTGAGCAGCGTGTTGGTCAGCAGGTCGTCGGCCAGGCCGTGCGCCGCCTTGGCCAGCAGGTCGGCGGTGGCCGGCGCGACGACGACGAGGTCGGCCGCCTGGCCGATCTTCACGTGCGGCACCGACGGGACGTCGTCCCAGACGCTGGCGCTCACCGGCTGCCCGGACAGGGCCTCGAACGTCGGCGCGCCGATGAAGGTCAGCGCGCTCGCGGTCGGCACGACGCGGACGTCGTGGCCGGTCTCGGTGAGCTGCCGCAGCAGCTCCACCGCCTTGTACGCCGCGATGCCTCCGGCGACGCCGAGGACGACGCGGGGGCGCTCCACCTAGACGGCGGGGTCGGCGACCTGCTCGTGGGACAGCAGGCCGGCGTTGATCTCGCGCAGCGCGATCGACAGCGGCTTCTCCTGCACGCCGGTCTCGACCAGCGGCCCGACGTACTCGAGCAGGCCCTCACCGAGCTGGGAGTAGTAGGCGTTGATCTGGCGCGCGCGCTTGGCGGCGTAGATCACCAGGGAGTACTTGCTGTCGGTGGCAGCGAGCAGCTCGTCGATCGGGGGGTTGGTGATGCCGATCGGGTTCGCGACGGTGCCAGCCATACGAGCAGTCTCCTAGCGTCAGGTGTTCGACAGCAACGCTACCAGCCGCTCGGCCGCGGCCTCGAGGTCGTCGTTGACCACCGTGACGTCGAACTCCGCCTCGGCGGCCAGCTCCATCCGGGCCCGCTCGAGCCGCTCCTCGACCTGCGCCGGGTCCTCGCTCCCCCGCCCGACCAGCCGGCGGGCGAGCTCGTCGAGGTCCGGCGGCTTCAGGAACACCAGCTGCGCCTCGGGCATGGCGGCGCGCACCTGCCGGGCGCCCATGAGCTCGATCTCCAGCAGCACCGGCACGCCCGCCTCGAGCTGGGCGAGGACCGGGCCGCGCGGGGTGCCGTACGACGCGCCGAGGTGGGCGTCGTGCTCGAGCAGCTCGTCGGCGGCGACCATCCGGTCGAACTCCGCCTGGTCGACGAAGTGGTAGTGGACCCCGTCCACCTCGCCGGCCCGCGGGGGCCGGGTGGTGGCGCTGACCGACAGCCAGACCTCGGGGTGGCGGCGGCGGACCACCGCGATGACGCTGCCCTTGCCGACGCCCGAGGGACCGGACAGGACGGTGAGCCGAGCGGTCAAGAGCCGCCGAACTCCCGCTCGAGCGCCTCCCGCTGCTTGACCCCCAGGCCGCGCACGCGACGGGTCGGGGAGATCTCGAGCCGCTCCATGATCTGGGCGGCCCGGACCTTGCCGACACCGGGCATGGCCTCGAGGACGGCCACGACCTTCATCTTGCCGACGACCTCGTCGGTGTCGCCGCTCTCCAGCACGTCGGCGAGGGTCGTGCCGCTGGACTTCAGCGCGACCTTCAGCGCCGCGCGGGCACGGCGGGCGGCGGCCGCCTTCTCGAGGGCGGAAGCGCGCTGCTCGGGCGTCAGGGGCGGCAGGGCCACGCCGGGTCACCTCGGGGTTCGTCAGGGCCCGCGCGGGCCGCGGGTCGGGCGAACCTAGCGACTCCGGGGTCCTCGGAGCAACGGAGGCACCCCGACGGGCACTCAGGTCGGGCCCGGTGCGGTCGAAGACGAGGGCATGCGCGCGCAGCTGGAGGGGTCGGAGCACCGTCGCACGACGCTCGCGCTCGTCGCCGGCCTGCTGCTGCTGGCGGCCTGGCTCGTCCTGCCGGGCCGCTCCTCCCTGGCGCAGGACGTGATCGGCAACGGCGCCTTCGTCGGGATCTCCGCCTGGGCGGCCGTCGCCTGCCTCGCCGCCGCCCGGCGCTCCCCCGCCTCCCGCACGACCTGGCTGCTGCTGGGCCTCGGCGCGGGCGCCTGGTCGCTCGGCGGCCTCGTCTACGCCTACGACCAGATCGTCCGGCACAGGCCACGCCGTTCCCGTCCTGGGCGTTCTGCGGCGCGGTGATGCTGCCCGGGTGCGGCCTGGTCGCGCTGCTGCGCCTGCCGGGGCTGACCGGCCGCGGCGTGCAGCGGGTGCGCCTGCTGCTCGACGCGCTCGTCGTGGCGTCGTCACTGCTCGTGCTCGTCTGGTTGAGCCCGGCCGCCGCGGCCGTGGAGGCCGCCACCGGGCCGGTGGCGCAGGGCCTGACCTTCGCCATGCCGGCCCTGGACGTCCTCGCGGTGTCGGTCGCCGTCGTGGTCCTCGACCGCCTGCGGAGCCGGCCCGGCCCCGCGGTCGTGCTCGCGTGCCTGGCCCTCGCCGCCACCTGCACCAGCGAGGCGGTGTACGTCGCGGCCGCGGCGGCAGGGGCGTACCAGGTGGGCGGCCTGCCCGACCTGTCCTGGTGCGCCGGCTTCGCGCTGCTCGTCGTCGCCGCCGGGGTGCCCGAGCGGGCGCCCGCCCCGGAGCCGGACGCCGTCGAGGGGCTGCGGCTGCTCCCGCTGCTGCCCGCGGTCGCGGCCACCGGCGCGCTGGCGCTGACCGGGCGGCTGTCGACCGGCCTGGACCACGTCCTGACCGTCTGCCTGGTGGTGCTCGGCGCCTCGCTGGTCCTGCGGCAGTACCTGCTGCACGGCGAGAACACCGCCCTGCACCGCTCCCTCGAGGCCACCGTGACGGCGCGGACCCGCCAGCTCAGCGAGGCGCACGAGCGCGAGCGCCTGCGGGCGCGCACGGACGAGCTGACCGGGCTGGCCAACCGCCCCGCGCTGCTCTCGGCCATCGCCGAGGCCGTGGTCGAGGCCGGTGGTCGAGGGCGTGGCCGGGGACGACGCCTCGTACGTCGCCGTCGTCCTGCTCGACCTCGACGGCTTCAAGGCCGTCAACGACGGGCTCGGCCACGCCCACGGCGACAACGTCCTGGTGGCCGTCGCCTCGCGCCTGCGAGGCGTGCTGCGGCACGGCGCGCTGGCCCGGCTCGGCGGCGACGAGTTCGCCTGCGTGCTGACCGGGCTGGACGAGCCGCAGGAGGCCGTACGGGTCGCCCGGCGCCTCGTCGAGGTCCTGTGCGAGCCGCTGGCCGTGGACGGCCGCGACGTCGTCCTGGGCGCGAGCGCGGGCGTGGCCGTGGCCCTGCGGAGCGCCGCGCGCACGCCGCACGACCTCCTTCGCGAGGCGGACACCGCGATGTACGCCGCCAAGCGCGCGGGCGGCCACGACGTCCGCGTCTTCGACCAGCCGATGCACGCCGCTGTGCTGTCTCGCGTCGCGGTCGAGAGCGCGCTGCACGTCGCGGTGCGCGAGGGGCAGGTCGGCCTGCACTACCAGCCGGTGCAGCAGCTGGCGACCGGGCGGATCGTCGGCGTCGAGGCGCTGGCGCGCTGGCACCAGCCCGGGTCCGGGCCGGTGCCCCCGGACGTGTTCATCCCGGCCGCCGAGCGGACCGGCCTGATCGTCCCGCTCGAGCGCCACCTGCTCGACCTGGCCTGCCGGCAGACCGCGGTGTGGCGCCGGGACAACCCCGAGCTCAAGTGCGGCGTCAACCTCTCCCCGCGGCACCTGCGCGAGCCGGACGTGGTGGAGGCGGTGCTCGGCATCGTCGACCGCCACGGGCTCGACCGGTCGGCGATCATCGCCGAGGTGACCGAGGGCCTGTTCTTCTCCGACGAGGAGCCACGTCGCGCGCGTCCTGCAGCAGCTCGCCGACGCCGGCATCACCCTGGCGCTCGACGACTTCGGCACCGGCTGGTCGTCCCTGTCCCGGCTCACCCGTCACCCGTTCCGGGTGCTGAAGGTCGACCGGTCGTTCCTCACCGGGCTCGTCGCCGGTGCCCTGCCGCCCGAGCTCCTCGCCGTGATGGCCGTCGGCCGGGAGCTGCAGATGGACGTCGTGGCGGAGGGGGTCGAGTCGCAGGACCAGCTCGACGTGCTCGCCGGGCTCGGCTGCCACTTCGCCCAGGGCTTCCACCTGGCCCGGCCGGGCCCCGCCGAGGCGGTCTCGGCGCAGGTGCTCAACCAGGAGCCGGTGCCCGTGCCGTCCCGCCTGCTGCCGGTCTAGCCCAGCGAGGCAGCGATCGCCGCAGCGGCCTGCGCCGGGTCCGGTCGCGCCGGTGATGGGGCGGCCGATCACCAGCAGGTCCGCACCGTCCGCCAGCGCCTGCTGCGGGGTCGCCGTACGCGCCTGGTCGCCCGTGTCGGCCCCGGCGGGGCGTACGCCGGGCGTGATGAGGACGACCCCCGGCCCGACCTCGGCGCGGACCGCGGCGACCTCCTGCGGCGAGCACACCAGCGCCCCCGCACCGGCGCCGACGGCCAGGGCGGCGAGCCGGCGCACGGCGTCGAGCGGCGGCCCGGCGAGCCCGACGGCGTCCAGGTGCGCGGCCGTCAGGCTGGTCAGCACCGTGATCGCGGTGATCGTGACGTCGGGGGCCGCCTCGACGGCGGCCCGCACCATGTCGGCCCCGCCGGCGGCGTGCACCGTGAGGAACCGCGGTCGCAGCGGGGCGACGGCCCGGGCCGCGCCGGCGACCGTGTTGGGGATGTCGTGCAGCTTGAGGTCGAGGAAGACCTCGCGCCCGGAGCGGACCTGCTCGACGACCCCGGGCCCGGCGGCGCAGAACAGCTCGAGACCGACCTTCAGCACCTGCACGTGCGGGGCCACGGCCGCCGCCCAGCCGGCCGCGGTGGCGGCGTCCGGCGCGTCGAGCGCGACCGCGATGGGCGCCGTCACGACGCGTCCCCGACCGGGTCAGGGCCTTCCGGCACGTACGCCTCGGGTGGCCGGTGGGCCAGCCCGACGGCGTCGGAGAAGCGGTCGAAGCCCCGGTCGGAGAGCGCCTGCGCCAGCTCGGCCAGCACGCGCACCGGGGCGGTCGGGTCGCCGAACACCGTCGTGCCGACGCTCACCGCCGACGCGCCGGCGAGCACGAACTCGAGGGCGTCCAGACCGGTGCGGATCCCGCCCATGCCGAGGATCGGCACGTCGGGCAGCGCCTGGTGCACCTGCCAGACGCAGCGCACCGCGACCGGCCGGATGGCCGGCCCGGACAGCCCGCCGGTGACGCCGCCGAGGACCGGGCGCATGGTGTCGGTGTCGATCGCCATGCCCAGCAGCGTGTTGATGACCGACAGCCCGTCGGCCCCGGCGTCGACGCAGGCGCGGGCGATCGCGGTGATGTCGGTGACGTCCGGCGAGAGCTTGGCGAAGACCGGGACGTCCGACGGCGTGGCCTTGCGGACCGCGGCGACGACCTCCGACGACGCGCGCGGGTCGCAGGCGAACACCTGCCCGCGGTCCTCGACGTTGGGACAGCTGATGTTGACCTCGAGCATCGCGAGACCGGGGGCGCCGCGCAGCTTCTGCGCCAGCGTCGCGTAGTCCTCGACGCTGCCCCCGGCGATCGACACGACAGCGCGCGCGCCGCGGTCGGCGAGCCAGGCCAGGTCCTTCTCCAGGAAGGCCGCGATCCCCGGGCCCTGCAGGCCGATCGAGTTGAGCATCCCGCTCGGCGTCTCGGCCATCCGCGGCGTCGCCCGGCCCGAGCGCGGCGCCAGCATGATCGACTTGGTGACCACGCCGCCGAGCGCGGTGACGTCGAAGAACTGGTCGAGCTCCTGGCCGGCGGCGGCGCAGCCCGACGCGGTGAAGACCGGGTTGGGGAAGGTCCTCCCGGCCAGGGTGGTGCTCAGGTCGACCCGCGGCGCGGGCGACGGCGTGTCGCGGCGCACGGTCAGCTCGGTCATCGGTGCCCTCCGGTCGGCGCGCCCAGGGTGTCGGCGGGGACGGTGCCGACGTCGTCCCAGCGCACGCGGTCGCCGAGGAACACCGGTCCCTCGACGCAGCTGCGGACCATGCGCGTCACGTCGTCCTCGCCCCGCACCGGCAGCACGCAGGTCATGCACACCCCGATGCCGCAGGCCATCGACTCCTCGACGGCGACCTGGGCCGGGATGCCGCGCGCGGTGGCGATGTCGGTGACGGCGCGCAGCATCGCCATCGGCCCGCAGGCGTAGACGACGTCGCTGCCGGTCTTGTCCAGGACCTGCGGCAGCACGTCGCTGACGCGCCCCTTCTCCCCCGCCGAGCCGTCGTCGGTCGTCACCGCGATGACGCCGGCGATCCGCTTCGCGTCGAGCTGGCCGAACAGCTTGTCGGAGCTGCCGGCGCCGAGCACGAAGTCGACGGTGCAGCCGCGCTCGCGCAGCGCCACCGCCAGCGGCAGCAGCGGCGCGCTGCCGTAGCCGCCGCCGACGAGCGTCGCGCGTACGGGCGTGGTGGGCAGGCGGAACGGCTTGCCGAGCGGGCCGACGACGTCGATCTTGTCCTGCGGCTTGCGCTGCGACAGCCACTCGGTGCCCTTGCCGTGCACCGAGAAGACGAACTGCACGGTCCCGCCGTAGACGCCGCGGGCCTGCACGTCGTAGATGGCGAAGGCCCGGCGCAGCAGCATGCTCGACTCGAGACCGCCGACCTGGACGGCCACGAACTGCCCGGGGCGGTAGAGCTCGGCCATCCCGGGCGCGACGACCGTGACCGCCTGGTAGGCGCCCACCCTGCGCATCGACAGGATCTCGCCGAGGACCTGCACGGGCACTAGGAGCTCCTCCTCGAGGCCTGCAGGCCGGCGTGGTGCTCCTGCAGCGACTTCACGCCGATGTCGCCGCGCACGAGCGCCTCGATGCCCTGCACGCAGGCGGCCGCGGCCTGGATGGTGGTGATGCACGGGATGCCGCGGGTGACCGCTGCGGTGCGGATCTCGTAGCCGTCGAGCCGCGGCCCGACGCCCCACGGGGTGTTGAGCACGAGGTCGACCTCGCCGGCCAGGATGCGCGGCACGACGCTGTCGCCGCCGTCGCTGTGCTTGCCGACGACCGTGCACGGGACGCCGTTGCGGTGCAGCACCTCGGCGGTGCCGACGGTCGCCAGGACCTCGAACCCGAGGTCGGCCAGCCGCTTGACCGGGAAGATCATGGAGCGCTTGTCGCGGTTGGCGACGGAGACGAAGACGCGGCCCTTGGTGGGCAGCGCGCCGTACGCCGCCGCCTGCGACTTGGCGAACGCCGTCCCGAAGACCGCGTCGATGCCCATCACCTCGCCGGTCGACTTCATCTCCGGACCGAGCACCGTGTCGACGCCGCGGAAGCGGCCGAACGGCAGGACCGCCTCCTTCACCGAGATCGGCGCGTCGAGCGGCAGGTCGGTGCCGTCGCCCTCCTGCGGCAGCAGCCCCTCCGCACGCAGCTCGACGATGGTCGCGCCGAGCATGACGCGGGCGGCGGCCTTCGCGAGCGGCACCGCGGTCGCCTTGCTGACGAACGGCACGGTGCGGCTGGCCCGCGGGTTGGCCTCGAGGACGTAGAGGACGTCGTCCTTCAGGGCGTACTGCACGTTGAGCAGGCCCCGCACGCCGACGCCCTCGGCGAGCGCCCGCGTGGAGCTGAGGATGCGCACCATGTCGGCGCGGCCGAGGGTGATCGGCGGCAGCGCGCAGGCCGAGTCGCCGGAGTGGATGCCGGCCTCCTCGATGTGCTCCATGACGCCGGCGAGGTACATGTCGGTGCCGTCGAACAGGGCGTCGACGTCGATCTCGATCGCGTCCTCGAGGAACCGGTCGACGAGCACCGGGTGGTCGGGGCCGATCTGCGTCGACCGCGACACGTAGTCGACGAGCATCTCGTCGCTGTAGACGATCTCCATGCCGCGACCGCCGAGGACGTACGACGGGCGCACGAGCACCGGGTAGCCGACGCGCTCGGCGATGGCCCGCGCCTCGTCGTACGTGGTCGCGGTGCCGAACTTCGGGGCGGGAAGCCCTGCGGCCACGAGGACCTCGCCGAACGCGCCGCGGTCCTCGGCCAGGTGGATCGCCTCGGGGGTGGTGCCGACGATCGGCACGCCGCAGTCCTTGAGCTCCTGCGCGAGGCGCAGCGGCGTCTGGCCGCCGAGCTGCACGATGACCCCGACCAGCTCGCCGCCGCCGGCCTCCGCGCTGGCCCGCTCGGCCGCCACGACCTCGAGCACGTCCTCGACGGTGAGCGGCTCGAAGTACAGCCGGTCGCTGGTGTCGTAGTCGGTCGAGACCGTCTCGGGGTTGCAGTTGACCATCACGGTCTCGTAGCCCGCATCGCGCAGGGCGTACGCCGCGTGCACGCACGCGTAGTCGAACTCGATGCCCTGGCCGATGCGGTTGGGCCCGCTGCCGAGGATGAGCACCTTGCGCTTGTCGCTGGGCTGCACCTCGGTCTCCTCGTCGTAGGACGAGTAGTGGTACGGCGTCTGGGCGGCGAACTCCGCGGCGCAGGTGTCGACCGTCTTGTAGACCGGCCGGACCCCGAGCGCGTGCCGCAGGTCGCGGACCTCCCGCTCGGGAACGCCGCGGACCGCGGCGATCTGGCGGTCGCTGCAGCCCATCCGCTTGGCGGCGCGCAGCAGCGGCTCGTCGAGCTCGTCGGCCGCCTCGAGCTCGGCCCGCAGCTCGACCAGCTGCACCAGCTGGTCGAGGAACCAGGGGTCGATCTTGGTGCCGTCGAACACCTGCTCCGGCGTCGCGCCGAGGCGCAGCGCGCGCTCGACGGTGTGCAGCCGGCCGTCGTGCGGGACGCGGGCCTCGTCGAGGGCGTCCTGCGCGGTGCCCTCGGGGTCGGGCTCGGTCCAGAAGCCGCTGGGCGTGGCCTCGAGCGAGCGCATCGCCTTCTGCAGCGCCTCGAGGAACGAGCGGCCCATGGCCATCGCCTCGCCGACGGACTTCATCGTCGTGGTCAGCTCGCGGTCGGCGCCGGGGAACTTCTCGAACGCGAAGCGCGGGATCTTCACGACGACGTAGTCGAGCGACGGCTCGAAGCTGGCCGGCGTCTCGCGGGTGATGTCGTTGGGGATCTCGTCGAGGGTGTAGCCGACGGCCAGCTTGGCGGCGATCTTGGCGATCGGGAAGCCGGTCGCCTTCGACGCCAGCGCCGACGAACGGGAGACGCGCGGGTTCATCTCGATGACGATGATCCGGCCGTCGGCGGGGTCGACCGCGAACTGGATGTTGCAGCCGCCGGTGTCGACGCCGACCTCGCGGATCACGTCGATGGCGATGTCGCGCATGCGCTGGTACTCGCGGTCGGTCAGCGTCATCGCCGGCGCGACGGTCACGGAGTCGCCGGTGTGCACGCCCATCGGGTCGAGGTTCTCGATCGAGCAGATGACGACCACGTTGTCGTTGCGGTCGCGCATGAGCTCGAGCTCGTACTCCTTCCAGCCGAGGATCGACTCCTCGAGGAGCACCTCGGTGGTCGGGCTCGCCTGCAGGCCGCCGCCGGCGATGCGGTGCAGCCCCTCCTCGTCGTGCGCCACACCGGAGCCGCTGCCGCCCATCGTGAACGAGGGGCGCACGACGACCGGGTAGCCGAGGTCCTCGACCGCGGCCAGCACCTCCTCCATGGAGTGGCAGATGGCGCTGCGCGCCGACTCCGCGCCGATGGAGGCGACGATCTGCTTGAACTCCTGGCGGTCCTCGCCACGGCGGATCGCGTCGACGTCGGCGCCGATGAGCTCCACGCCGTACTGCTCGAGGACACCCTGCTCGTGCAGCGTCATCGCAGCGTTGAGGGCGGTCTGCCCGCCGAGGGTCGCGAGCAGCGCGTCGGGGCGCTCCTTGGCGATGACCTTCGTGACGAACTCGGGGGTGATCGGCTCGATGTACGTGGCGTCGGCGAACTCCGGGTCCGTCATGATCGTCGCCGGGTTGGAGTTGATGAGGGTGACGCGCAACCCCTCCTCGCGCAGCACCCGGCAGGCCTGGGTGCCGGAGTAGTCGAACTCCGCGGCCTGGCCGATGAGGATCGGTCCGGAGCCGATGACGAGGACGTGCTGCAGGTCGTTGCGGCGAGGCACTAGCGCGGGCCTTCCATGAGCGAGGCGAACTGCGAGAACAGGCCGGTGGCGTCGTGTGGGCCGGGGGCGGCCTCGGGGTGGTACTGCACGGAGAAGGCCGGCACGTCGAGGCACCGCAGGCCCTCGACCACGTCGTCGTTGAGGTCGACGTGGCTGACCTCGACAGAGCCGTACGGCGTCTGCACCGGCGTCCCGTCGGTCGGCGCGTCGACCGCGAAGCCGTGGTTGTGGCTCGTGACGTGCACGCGCCCGGTCGCGCGCTCCATGACGGGCTGGTTCACGCCGCGGTGGCCGTAGCGCAGCTTGTAGGTGCCCAGGCCCAGGGCGCGGCCGAGGATCTGGTTGCCGAAGCAGATGCCGAAGACCGGCACGCGCTGCTCGAGCACGCCCTGCATCGCCGCGACCGGGCCGTCGGTGGTCGCCGGGTCGCCGGGGCCGTTGGAGAAGAAGACGCCGTCGGGCTCGAGCGCGAGCAGCTCGTCGGCCGTCGTCGTGGCCGGCAGCACGTGCACCTCGCAGCCGTGCTGCGCCATGTAGCGCGGGGTGGCCCGCTTGATGCCGAGGTCGACCGCCGCGACGCGGAACCGCCTCTCGCCGACGGCCGACACGACGTACGCCTCGGGGGTGGTGACCTCGTGCGCGAGGTCGGCGCCCTCCATCGGCGGGGACGCCAGCACGCGCTGGGTGAGGGCGTCGGTGTCGGCGAGGGCGTCACCGGAGAAGACGCCGGCGCGCATCGCGCCGCGCTCGCGCAGGTGACGGGTCAGGGCGCGGGTGTCGACACCGCTGATGCCGACGACGCCCTGCGCGGCCAGCTCGTCGTCGAGGCTGCGGCTGCTCCGCCAGCTGCTCGCCATGCGGGCCGGGTCGCGGACGACGAAGCCGCTGACCCAGATGCGGACCGACTCCATGTCCTCGTCGTTGGCACCGGTGTTGCCGATGTGCGGGGCCGTCATGGCGACGACCTGGCGGTGGTAGCTCGGGTCGGTCAGCGTCTCCTGGTAGCCGGTCATGCCGGTGTTGAAGACGGCCTCGCCGAAGGTCTCGCCGACGGCGCCGTAGGCCTCGCCGCGGAACGTGCGGCCGTCCTCGAGGACGAGCACAGCGGGGGTGCGCGTCATGCGCTCTCCTCCTGGGTGGGGCTCTGGGTGGGCAGGTGGGCGTGCACCGCGTCGGCGAGCCGGCGGTGGGCGGCGTGGTCGTCGGCCCGGAAGCCGGACTGCACGGTGCGGCCGCCGAGGCGCCAGGTCACGACGAGCATCCCGTCGCGGCCGACGACCTTGCCGGCGAGCGCCTCGCCCGGCTCGGCGGCGTCGACGAGGTCGTAGGGCAGGTAGACGTCGTCGCCGCCCTCGCGCTCGACCAGCAGCCCGTCGGTGCGGACCGTGAGCCAGCCGGACGACCGGTCGGACAGGCCGTGCACGGCGACGCGGTCGAGCCAGTCGCCCTCGAACACCGTGCCGATGAACAGCCCCGGCGTCGCCCCGACGACGACCAGACCCGGCTCCTCGGGCGGCTGCGGCGGTGGCGGGAGGTCGCCCTGCCGGCGCTGGCGGCCCCGCCAGCCCTTGAGCATGAGCAGGTAGACCAGCACGACGAACGCGAGGACCGCGGCGGTCGCGAGGACCCGGTCGGAGCTCATGCCGGCGTCCCGTGGCGGTCTTGGGGACGCGGTCCTGGCTCACGCAGGCTTCCCGTCGAGCACGGTCGGCGTCCCGCGCAGGAAGGTCGCGCGGACGCGTACCGGCAGTGACCGCCCGGCGAACGGCGTGTTGCGGCTGCGGGTGGCCATCGCGGCCGCGTCGACCGTCCAGGGCGCAGCCTCGTCGACCAGGCAGAGGTTGGCCGGCGCGCCGACCTCGAGCGGGCGGCCGTGGCCCTCGAGCCGGCCGATCCGCGCCGGGGTGCTGGACAGCCGCTCGGCCACCTGCCGCCAGGTCAGCCGGCCGGGCAGGACCATCGTCTCGGCGACGATGCCGAGCGCGGTCTCCAGGCCGGTCATGCCGGGCAGGGCGGCGCCCCACTCGGCCTCCTTGTCCTCGAGAGCGTGCGGAGCGTGGTCGGTCGCGACGCAGTCGATGGTCCCGTCGGCGAGGCCGGCCCGCAGGGCCTCGACGTCCTCGGCGGTGCGCAGCGGCGGGTTGACCTTGAAGACCGGGTCGTAGGACGCGGCGAGGTCGTCGGTCAGCACCAGGTGGTGGGGCGTGACCTCGGCCGTGACGTCCCAGCCCTTGCTCTTCGCCCAGCGGATGAGCTCGACGCTGCCGGCGGTGCTGACGTGGCAGACGTGCAGGCGGCTGCCGACGTGGGCGGCGAGCAGGCAGTCGCGGGCGATGACCGCCTCCTCCGCGACGGCCGGCCAGCCGGTCAGGCCGAGGCGGCTGGAGACGACGCCCTCGTTCATCTGCGCGCCGACCGTCAGCCGCGGCTCCTGCGCGTGCTGGGCGATGACGCCGTCGAAGGCCTTGACGTACTCGAGGGCCCGGCGCATCAGGCTGGCGTCGCTGACGCACTTGCCGTCGTCGCTGAACACCCGCACGCGGGCGGCGCTGTCGGCCATGGTCCCGAGCTCGGCCATCTGCTCGCCGCCGAGGCCGACGGTCACCGCGCCGACCGGCGCGACGTCGCAGTGGCCGGCCTCCTGGCCGAGCCGCCAGACCTGCTCGACGACACCCGCGGTGTCGGCGACCGGGTCGGTGTTGGCCATCGCGTGCACGGCGGTGAAGCCGCCGAGGGCAGCAGCGAGGGTGCCCGTCTCGACCGTCTCGGCGTCCTCGCGTCCGGGCTCGCGCAGGTGCGTGTGCAGGTCGACCAGGCCCGGCAGCAGGACCGCTCCCCCGCCGTCGTACGCCCGGCTGCCGCCCTCGGACAGGCCGGTGCCGATCTCGGCGATGACGCCGTCCACGAGGCGGACGTCGACGGGCGCGCCCTCGCCGTACAGGCGGACGTCGCGGACCAGGGCGCTCACAGTGCTTCTCCTCCGATGGCGGGCGAGGCTCCGCCGAGCAGCAGGTACAGGACGGCCATGCGGACGCTGACGCCGTTGCGGACCTGCTCCACGATGGTCGAGCGGACGCCGTCGGCGACCTCGGGGGCGATCTCCATGCCGCGCACCATCGGGCCGGGGTGCATGACGACGGCGTCGTCGTGCAGCGCCGCGGCCCGGCGGACGTCGAGGCCGTAGCGGCGGGCGTACTCGCGCTGGCTGGGGAAGTAGGCGGCGCCCATGCGCTCGCGCTGCACCCGCAGCATCATCACGACGTCGCTCTTGGCGAGCACCGCGTCCAGGTCGTACGACACCTGCGCCGGCCACGACTCGACGCCGACGGGGAGCAGCGTCGGCGGGGCGACGAGGGTGACGTCGGCCCCGAGCGTGGACAGGAGCAGCACGTTGCTGCGGGCGACCCGGCTGTGCAGCACGTCGCCGACGATCGTGACCTTGAGCCCCTCGACGCGGCCGAGGCGGCGGCGCATCGTGAAGGCGTCGAGCAGCGCCTGCGTGGGGTGCTCGTGCGTGCCGTCGCCGGCGTTGACGACCGAGCCGCGCACCCAGCGAGCCAGGTTGACGGGCGCGCCGGACCACGAGTGGCGCACGACGATGGCGTCGGAGCCCATCGCCTCCAGCGTCATCGCGGTGTCCTTGAGGGTCTCGCCCTTGGACACGCTGGAGCCCTTGGCCGAGAAGTTGATGACGTCGGCGGACAGCCGCTTGGCGGCCAGCTCGAAGCTGGTGCGGGTGCGGGTGGAGTCCTCGAAGAAGAGGTTGACCACGGTGCGGCCGCGCAGGGTGGGGAGCTTCTTGACCGTGCGCTCCTCGACGAGCGCCATCTCCTCGGCGGTGTCGAGGACGAGGGTCGCGTCCTCGCGGCTGAGGTCGGCGGCGCTGAGCAGGTGGCGCTTCACCGGCCCCCCTCCAGCTCGACGCCGTCGCGCCCGTCGTGCTCGGTGAGCAGGACGTGCACCGACTCCTTGAGCGAGGTCGGGATGTTCTTGCCGACGTAGTCGGCACGGATCGGCAGCTCGCGGTGGCCCCGGTCGACCAGGACGGCCAGCTGGACGGCGCGCGGGCGGCCGAGGTCGGCCAACGCGTCGAGCGCGGCGCGGACGGTGCGGCCGCTGAACAGGACGTCGTCGACCAGCACGACCAGCGCCCCGTCGACGCCCTCGGGCGGGATCTCGGTCTGCTCCAGCGGGCGCGGGCCCTTCAGGCGCAGGTCGTCGCGGTAGAGCGTGGTGTCGAGGCAGCCGGTCGGGACGACCAGGCCCTCGAACGCGCGCACCCGCTCGGCCAGCCGGCGGGCGAGGGTGGCGCCGCGGGTGGGGATGCCCAGCAGCACGACGTCGCTGGCGCCGGCGGTCTTCTCCAGCAGCTCGTGGGCCATCCGGTCGACCACGCGGGAGACGTCCGCCGCCGAGAGCACCGCCTTCACCGGACCACGCGGTGGCGGGGTCGTGCCAGGGGCAGCCGTCATCGGCAGGAGCCTCCTTCCCCGCCTCACGGGACGGGCTCGGTGGAGGACGTGCGAGCGGCTGCGACGTTACCGCACGGCGACCGGACACCCGACGGGGTGACACGGCCTGCACCTGCTTGACCGGCCTGTACCCTCCCCCTATCGTCACTCTCCGTAAGCGGCGAGGCAGTGACGCCGGGGGGACATCGGTCACCCCGTCCGCGACGACCCTTCAGCAGGGGCCGTCTCCGGGCGGCCCCCCGGACGAGCCAGTGGTGAGACCGGCGCCCGCACGGCAGCGAGGACCGACCTCGCGACGTTCGACGGGAGCCCCGACCACGTGACCGACTACGCCAAGGCACTCGGTGGCCGCCTGCGCGCCATCCGCACGCAGCAGGGCCTGTCCCTGCACGGGGTCGAGGAGAAGTCCCAGGGGCGCTGGAAGGCCGTCGTCGTCGGGTCGTACGAGCGCGGCGACCGCGCGGTGACCGTGCAGCGGCTGTCCGAGCTGGCCGAGTTCTACGGCGTGCCGGTCAGCGAGCTGCTGCCCGAGGGCGCGTCGGTCGCGACCAGCGAGCCGGCAGCCGCGCGCATCGTCATCGACCTCGAGCAGCTCTCGCAGGTCCCGGCCGACCAGGCGGCGCCGCTCGCCCGCTACGCCGCGACCATCCAGAGCCAGCGCGGTGACTACAACGGCCGGGTGCTCTCGATCCGCCACGAGGACCTGCGGTCGCTCGCTGTCATCTACGACGCCTCCCCCAGCGCGCTCACCGAGCAGCTGATCGGCTGGGGCGTGCTCAGCCCCGACGCCCGCCGCGCCGTCGACGCCTGAGGCACCGCCCGCGCGCCCCCGCGGGGCCGGCGCCCGCCCGCGCCACCCGGCCGGCTCCGCGCCAACTGCCCGACCTCCGCGATCGTGCAGGTGGTGCGGGGTGCCTGAGCGTAGCGGGACCGGACGACGTGCAAGATCGCGATGCGCAGGGGGTCCCGGCGGGGCGCGCGGACCCCAATCTCCCCGCGATCTTGCAGTGGTGCGGGGCGCGTGAGCGTGGCGGGACCGCACGACGTGCAAGATCGCGATGCGCAGGGGGTCCGGCGGGGCGCGCGGTGCGCGGGGGGCCGGGCGGCACGCGGGGCGCCGCGGGCCTCAGCCCTCGGCGGGGCGGAAGAGCTGGGCGCAGGCGCTCGAGCCGTACGCCGCCAGGCCCACCGCCGCCCTGGCCTGGGCGGCGCGACCGCCGCCGCGGCGCAGGTCCTGCAGGGGCGTGAGGACCGTGCGGGTCAGCAGCGCGGCGTCGCCCTTCGGCCGGGCGACGGCAGGCAGCTGCTGCGCGGCCGTGACGGCCTTGGTCGTGCGTCCGCAGACCCGGCCGGCGGCGAGCAGCCACGCGCCGCGTGACAGCGGGGCGCGACCGCCGACCGCCCCGGCGCGGTCGGGCGCCGGGACGCTCGGGACCTGGGCACCGGCGTACAGCGCGGTGACGGCCCGCTGCCAGCCGCGCAGGGCGACCTCGAGGGCGCGCTCGCCGCGGACGTACTCCTGCACGACCCCGTCGGCGCCGGGCTGCGCCCGGGTGGCGGCGACCAGCGAGACGGCGACCTGCTGGAGCTCCCCGAGCCGGGTGTCGAGCGCCCCGACGGCGAGCCTGAGCGCCGGCGGCGGGGCGGTCGCGCGGATCTCGCGGCGGCGGGCGGCCAGGGCGTTCTGCGCGCCGGCGGCGGCGAAGACGTCGTCACGGACGAGGGCGCTCTCCGGGCGCGGCCGGTCGAAGGCGTCGAAGGCGTCCTGCAGCGGCTGCACCTGGTCGAACACCGACTCGAGCGTCGGCCGCAGGGCGTCCCGGTAGGCCGCTGCGGCCACGGCGGGTGCGACCGTCGGCGACGGCGCAGCTGTTGGGCTCGGGGTGGCGCTGGGGCTGGTGACGGGTGACGCGGACGGCGACGGCGCGGCGACCGGGTCGTCGGAGCCGGTGCAGCCGGCGAGCAGCAGGCCGGCGACGAGCACGGCTGTGCCCTGGAGGCGAGAGGTGCGCACCGCTAGACCGCCAGGGAGGGCTTGAGCTGCATCAGCCGGGCGAGCAGGCCGTTGACGAAGCGCGGGCTCTCGTCGGTCGACAGGCTGGCGACGAGGTCGACCGCCTCGCTCACGGCGACCTCGTCGGGGACGTCGTCGCACCACAGCAGCTCGAAGGTCCCGACGCGCAGCACGGCGAGGTCGACGGGCGGCATCCGGTCGAGCGTCCACTCCTCGGCGTAGGTCGTCAGCAGCTCGTCGATGCGCGCGCGGTGCGCGACGACGCCCTCGACGAGCTCGACGGCGTACTCGGGGATCGGCGGGTCGGCGTGCACCAGCCGGGCGCGCAGCGTGGCCATGACGTCGCCCTCGCGCTGCGCGGCCTCGTACAGGACGTCGACGGCACGCTTGCGGGCCTTGCTGCGAGCACCCATCTAGCTGGAGATGCGGCCCAGGTAGGAGCCGTCCCGCGTGTCGACCTTGATCTTCTCGCCGGACGTCAGGAACAGCGGCACCTGGATCTCGGCGCCGGTCTCCAGCGTCGCGGGCTTGGTGCCGCCGGTGCTGCGGTCGCCCTGCAGGCCCGGGTCGGTGTGCTGCACGAGGATCTCGACGCTGGCCGGCAGCTCGACGTAGAGCGCCGCGCCCTCATGCACGGCGACGATGGCGTCGGTGTTCTCGAGCATGAAGTTGGCGGCCGTGCCGACCGTCGTCGCCGGGACGTACAGCTGGTCGAAGGTGTCCTTGTCCATGAAGACGAAGTCCTCGCCCTCGCGGTAGAGGTAGGTCATGTCGCGCTTGTCGACCTGCGCGACCTCCACCTTGGTGCCGGCGTTGAAGGTCTTGTCGACGACCTTGCCGCTGACGACGTTCTTGAGCTTGGTACGGACGAACGCGCCGCCCTTGCCGGGCTTGACGTGCTGGAACTCCACGACGGACCACAGCCCGTTGTCCTGGCTGAGCACCATGCCGTTCTTGAGGTCGTTCGTCGTCGCCACGCGGGAGCACCAGACTGTCGAGGTCGTTGTCGCTCCCAGGGTAGCCAACTACAGGAACAGCGCCCCGGGGCCGCGGTCCTTGCGGACCTCCTCGTACGCCGCGACCAGGAGCGACGGGTCGGGGTCCTCGAGCATGCGCGCCCTGGCCAGCCCGTCGAGCACCACGAAGCGCAGCCGGCTGCCACGGCTCTTCTTGTCGACCGCCATGAGGGCGTGCAGGCGGGCCCAGTCGCCCTCGTACTGCACCGGCAGGCCGACCGAGGCGAGCACCGCCCGGTGCCGGTCGGCGGTCGCGTCGTCCAGCCGGCCGGCGAGGCGGCCGAGCTCCGCGGCGAAGACCAGGCCGACGCTCACGGCCGCGCCGTGCCGCCACCGGTAGTCCTCGGCCCGCTCGATCGCGTGCCCCAGCGTGTGGCCGTAGTTGAGGACCTCGCGGCCGCCCTGCTCGGTGAGGTCCTCCCCCACGACAGCCGCCTTGACGGCGATCGCCCGCTCGACCAGCTCGCGGGTGTGCGGCCCCTCGGGGTGCGCGCTGCCGCCGGGTCCTGCTCGACCAGCTCGAGGATCCGCGGGTCGTGGGTGAAGCCGACCTTGACCACCTCGGCGAGGCCCGCGACGTAGTCGTGGCGCGGGACGGTCTCGAGCGCCGACAGGTCGCACAGCACGCCCGCGGGCGGGTGGAAGGCGCCGACCAGGTTCTTGCCGGCGGCGGTGTTGATGGCGGTCTTGCCGCCCACCGCGGCGTCGACCATCCCGAGCAGCGTCGTCGGGACGTGCACGACGCGTACGCCGCGCAGCCAGGTGGCCGCCACGAAGCCGGCGAGGTCGGTGGTCGCTCCGCCGCCGATCGCGACGACGGCGTCGGAGCGGGTGAAGCCGACCTGGCCGAGGACGTCCCAGAGGAACGCCGCGACCTTGAGGTCCTTGCTCTGCTCCCCGTCGGGCACCTCGACCGAGTGGGCCTCGAAGCCCTGCCCGCGCAGGTCGTCGCGGACCGCCTCGGCCGTCACCGTCAGGGCGGCGGGGTGCACCACGGCGATCCGCTGGGCCCCCTGCACCAGGCCGGCCGAGCTCGCCGAGCAGCCCCTCGCCGACGACCACGGCGTACGGCGTCTCGCCCTGCACGGTGATGCGGGTCGGCGTGCTCATGCGGGACCCCCTGCCAGGACCTGGTCGAGCACCTGCTCGGGCGTCAGCCCGTCGGTCAGCACCTCGCGCGTGGCTACCTCGCGGTAGAGCGGCAGCCGGGCCTCGAGCAGCGCGCGCAGCGCCGCCCGCGGGTTCATCGCGAGCACCGGGCGGTCGCGGGCGAAGCCGACCCGCTTGGCGCCGTCGGAGAGCCCGACGTTGAGGAAGACGACCGTGTGGGCGGCCAGCCGCTCGCGGGTCTCGGCGGCCAGGACCGCGCCGCCGCCGAGGGCCAGCACGCCGTCGTGCTCGGCCAGCGCGGTCGCGACGGCGGCCCGCTCGAGGGCGCGGAAGTGCTCCTCGCCGTCGTCGATGAAGACCTCGGCGATGGGCTTGCCGACGGCCGCCTCGATGTCGGCGTCGGTGTCGCGGAACGGCACGCCGAGCCGCTCCGCGGCGAGCCGGCCCACGGTGGTCTTGCCTGCGCCGGGAGGGCCGACCAGGACGAGGGTGGGCGCGCTCACCGGATCTGCAGGCCCTTGAGGTAGCCCTCGTAGTTGCGCCGGGTCTCCTCGACCGAGTCGCCGCCGAACTTCTCGAGCGCGACGTCGGCGAGCACCAGCGCGACCATCGCCTCCGCGACGACCCCCGCGGCGGGGACGGCACAGACGTCGCTGCGCTGGTTGTGGGCGACCGCCGCCTCGCCGGTCGCGGTGTCGACGGTGCGCAGCGCCCGCGGGATGGTGCTGATCGGCTTCATCGCGGCCCGCACCCGCAGCACCTCGCCGCTGGTCATGCCGCCCTCGGTGCCGCCGAGCCGGCCGCTGCTGCGGCGCAGGCCGTCGGGGCCGGTCACGATCTCGTCCATCGCCTCGCTGCCGCGCACCCGGGCCAGCTCGAAGCCGTCACCGACCTCGACGCCCTTGATGGCCTGGATGCCCATGAGCGCCCCGGCCAGCTTGGCGTCGAGCCGGCGGTCGCCGTGGACGTAGCTGCCGAGGCCCGGCGGCAGGCCGTAGGCCAGCACCTCGACGACGCCGCCGAGGGTGTCGCCGTCGCGCTTGGCGGCGTCGACCTCGGCCACCATCGCCTCGCTCGCCGCCGCGTCGAACGCGCGCACCGGGCTCTCGTCGATGACCGGCAGGTCGCGGGGCTCGGGCAGCGGCGTCCCGGTCGGGACGGCCACCGCGCCGACGCTGACGACGTGGCTGAGGACCTCCACGCCGTACGCCTGGAGCAGGAAGGCCTTGGCGACCGCCCCGAGAGCGACCCGGGCGGCGGTCTCGCGTGCGCTGGCGCGCTCGAGGACCGGGCGGGCGTCGTCGAAGCCGTACTTCTGCATGCCGACCAGGTCGGCGTGGCCGGGCCGCGGCCGGGTGAGCGGCGCGTTGCGGGCCAGGCCCTCGAGCTCGGCGGCGTCGACCGGGTCGGGGCTCATCACCGTCGACCACTTGGGCCACTCGGTGTTGCCGACCCGCACGGCCAGCGTGCCGCCCTGCGTGACGCCGTGGCGCAGGCCGCCGAGGAACTCCACCTCGTCGCGCTCGAACGCCATGCGCGCGCCGCGGCCGTGGCCGAGGCGGCGCCGGGCCAGCTCGTCGGCCACCTGCTCGCTGTCGGTGCGGACACCGGCAGGCAGGCCCTCGAGCACGGCCATCAGGGCGGGGCCGTGGGACTCACCGGCGGTCAACCATCTCAGCACCCGCACAGTCTCCCACTGCGGGCCGCCGACGCTGCCGGCGGCGCGGTCAGCCGAGCGGGACCGCCACGCCGATGACGGCGTCGAACGGCTCGCCGGCACCGACCTTGAGCACGGCGGTCCAGCGGTTGTCCTCGGGGTCCTGCTGCAGCGACAGCAGGCGGATGCCCGTCTCGCCGAGCTGCTCGCCGATCTTCGCGCTCACGGTCGTGCCGTCGAGGAGGAAGCTCGGCCGTGACGTCGGCGCCCTCGCCGACGACGCGCTGCAGGGTGACCTCCTGCGCGGTCGTGGTCGGCGAGCCGGACGGCGCGGCCGACGGGGCTGGCGGCGCTGTCGGCAGGCTCGGTCCGGCTCGGGTCGACGGCGGGTCGGCGGCAGCCGGGTCCGAGGCTCGGCATGGTCGGGAACGGACTCGAGGACCGGGCACCTCGGGCTCGGCACGAGGGTCGGCTCGACGCGGGGCACCGGGACCAGCGGCGGCGACGTCGTGTCACCCGGCCCCGCGCCGGCGCCACCGTCGGCCGCCGCGGGCGCGCCGCGCTGCCGTCCCGGCGTCCGCGACGTGCAGCGACGCGGAACGGGTCGCGGGGCCGGCCGGCCGGGCGCGACGGCGGTCGGCGACGGCGACGGGCGGGCGAGGCGGCGCTGACCTGGTGGACACCGTCGGCGCGCTGCCGACGCGCCGTGGCGAGCTCGATCGGCTCGCGTCTCGCCGCCACCGAGCAGCAGCACGCCGCCGCCGCCGAGGGCCAGGGCCGCAAGGGCGGCGCCGGCCGCGAGCACGACGCGCCGGTCGCGCGCGGCGCGGACCGCCGGGTCCCGACGTCTCCCGGCGGAGGGTGTGGTGGAGGCACGGTCCGCTCCTAGTTGTCGGGGACGATCGGGGTGGCCGTGGCCGGCTGCCGGCGGGGGCCGGCGGCAGCGGTGCCGGCGGCCGGGCGCTGGCGGCGGGGTGCCGGCGGCAGGCGGCCGGCGGTCGTGGCGACCCCGGCGGCCGGAGTCGCCGCACCCGCGACGTACACCTCGGCGGTGATGCTGGCGATCAGGTCGCGGCCGTCCTGGAGCGAGCCGGCGGCGGACGGCGCCACAGGGTTCGGCGCCGGGCGCCAGCTGCAGCGCGGTGACCCGGGTGGCCCGGGTCGTGCCCTCCAGGCCGGCGAGGAACTGCTGCAGCGGGAAGAAGCCGCCCGCGCGCGTTGAGCGTCAGGGTGACCGCGGACAGCGGCAGGCCGGTCGTGCTGCCGGCGTCGGTCGCGGCGACCGGGGTCGGCGCAGCTGCGGCGAGACCTCGACGCAGCTCGACGCCGTTGGCGGCGGCGCGTCGCGTCCAGCGAGCGCAGCAGGTCGGGCAGCTCGGCGCGCGAGCGGGATCTGCTGGCCGATCGCGTCGAGCTTGCCTGCTGCGCGGGCAGCTCACGGGCCTGCGCGGCCAGCACCTGCAGCTTGGTGCGCAGGCTGGCGTTGGTCGACTCCTGCAGCGACCTTGGCCGACCCGGAGCTCCTCGGCGTCGGCGCGCTGCGGGAGCGACGAGCAGGAACCAGCCCGCGGCGAGGACGGCGAGGCAGGCGACGACCGACAGCGCGATCCACTGCTTGAGGGCGTCCATGTCAGCCTCCGGCCGGGACGTAGCGGCGGGAGAGCGCGTCGGCCGTGAGCGTCGGCCGTGCCCTGGAAGGTGACGATCCGGCGGGTGCCGGACAGCGACTCGCGTGGACTTGGTGAACGTCGGGGCGGCGTAGGTCCTGGTGCCGGCGAGCGCGTCCAGCCAGGCAGCCACGCCGTCGTGGTCGAAGCCGACGCCGGTGAAGGTGACGGTGCCGACGGCGCTCGCCGCGGTGGCCGTCGTCGCCAGCGGCGCCCGGCCGCGGCGGCCGCGCTGGCTGAGCGGCGAGGTCCTGGAGCCAGACGCCCTCGGGGAGCGTGGTGCTCAGGTCGCCGAGCAGGCGGGAGAAGCGGACCTCCTTGCCCATGGCGGTGGCGAGCAGCGCCGTCGGCCGCGTCCGCCTGCTGGCGCACGGCGGTCACCTCGCGGTACTTGCCGGCCTCGGCCTGCAGCTGCTGGCCGGTGGCCGCGGAGCGCGTCCAGGTCGGCCTGGGCGTCGGCGACCGGAGCCGGTGGCACCGAGGTAGAGCAGGCCGACGAGGCCGACGCAGGCGACCACGGCACCGCCGAGCCCGAGCTTGACGTCGCGGACGCGCCGCAGCGGCCAGGAGCTCCGGCGGGAGCAGGTTGACGCGGGGCAGGCACGGCAGGGCAGCAGGACCGGGTCGGCGGACGCCTCGAAGGGCGAGGCCGCGTCGTCCTCGACGACCGGGCGCTTGCGCAGGGTGAGTCGTCACGACGCCCTCCCGAGGGCCAGGCCGAGCGGGACGGCGAGGCCGGCCTCGACCTCGCCGAGCTGCTCGGCGCGTGAGGCCGGTGCGGCCCAGGCGCAGCGAGGACAGCGGGTGGGCCGCCTGCACGGGCAGGCGGGTCGCCGCAGCGAGCCGGTCGGCCAGGCCGGCCAGGCGGGAGCCGCCGCCGGACAGGACGACGCGGCCGATGCGGACGGCGCCGGGCTGGGCCATGTAGTAGTCGAGCGAGCCGCGGACCTCCTCGACGAGGGCGCCGCCGGAGGTCTGGATGGCGCGCACCGCGGGGTCCTCCTCGATGGTGTCCGGCGGCGCCGAGGCCGAGCGCCCGCTTGTAGGCCTCGGCGCTGTCTCGGTCGGCACGCCGAGGCGGTCGGACAGCGAGTCGGTGATGTCGCCGCCGCCCATCAGCAGGATGCGGACGAAGCGCGGGACGCGGCCCTGGTGCACCACGATGTTGGTGATGCTCGCGCCGATGTCGACGAGCGCCTCGGCCTCGGGGCGACCGAACTCCTCGCCGTCGGTGACCAGGCTGCGCAGCACGGCGAAGCTGGTGAGGTCGACGGCGGCGGCGCGCAGGCCGGCCAGCTCGACCGCTTCAGCGCGTTGCCGATCATGTCCCGGGAGGCCGCGACGAGCAGCACGCGCAGCATGCGGGCGCCGTTGTCGCCGGCGAACTCCTCGAGCGGGTGGTAGTCGAGGATCGCCTGGTCGACCGGCATCGGGATGAAGTCCTGGACCTGGAAGGCCAGCGACGCGCGGAACTCGCCGTCCGGGCAGCCAGGGCAGCTCCACCTGACGGACGACGACGCGCTGGTTGGCGACGCCGACGACGGTCTTCTTCGTCCGGAAGCCGGCCTGCGCCCACAGCTCGCGCAGCGCCTCAGCGACGACCTCGGGCTCGATGACCTCGCCGTCGCGGACCGCGCCGAGCAGGGAGCGCCACCTGGCCGAACCGGTCGAGCGTGGTCCCGCCCTTGCCGAGCGTGAGCTCGGCGGCACGGACACCGGACGTGCCGATGTCCAGGCCCACCACTGGTCTTCCAGCCACTGCAGGTTCCCCTCGTGCCGAGGTCCTCGTTGTCAAGAGGAGGCATCGGACGGGATCGGCGAACCCTTGAGCGCGGACTGCGCCGTTCGGCTCAGCGCACGGTCAGGTCGAGGTAGCCCTCGGCCAGCGGCGTGCCCGACCAGCACGGCCACCAGCGCCGCCGCGAGCATGAACGGCCCGAACGGCAGGGCCGTCTTGCGCCCGCCCCTGCCGCGTGGCGACGACCGCGATGCCGGCGACGCCGCCGAGCAGGAACGCGAGGAACAGCCCGACGGCGCAGGCGCCCCAGCCCACCCAGCCGGTCGCCATGCCGAGCACGCCGGCCAGCTTCACGTCGCCGAAGCCCATGCCGGCCGGGTGGGCCAGGCACAGCGCGACGTAGACGGCGAACATGGCGACGCCGCCCAGCAGCGGCGCGCAGCAGGGATCCCGCTGTCGCTGCCGGCCAGCGCGGCGACCCCGAGCAGCACGGCGACGACCGGGTAGCTGGCAGGGTCAGCGCGTCGGGCAGCCGCTTGACGTCGAGGTCGATCAGGGCCAGCGCGAGCCCGACCGCCGCCGAGGTAGAGGTAGGCGGGCAGCGCCGGGTCGGCGCCGAAGCGCAGGGCCAGGACCGCGAACAGCACGGCCGTGCCGCAGCTCGACCAGCGGGTAGCGCGCGCTGATCGGCGCCGCGCAGTCCCGGCAGCGGCCCCGCAGCAGCAGCCAGCTGAGCGACCGGGACGTTGTCGCGGGGTCGGACCGGCGCGGCGCAGCGCCGGGCAGGCCGACGGCGGGCGGACCACCGACTCTCCGCGCGGCACCCGCCACACGACGACGTTGAGGAACGAGCCGATCAGCAGGCCCAGCAGCCGCGCAGGCCACCGCCAGGGCTGGGCCCACGCTGCTCTCCTCGTCTCGGTCGGTCGTCCGGTCAGTCGCTGACCTGGACGACCTTCCAGGGCGACTGCCGCGGCTGCAGGAAGTACGGCGGCGGGATGCGCTGCAGCCGCTTGTCGTACTGGTAGTTCTTCTGGTAGCCGGTCACGCTGTTGCCGGACGAGTCCGCCGTCCCGGTCGGCCCACGGTACTTCTGCGAGATGCTGCCCGTGACGTTGAGCTTCTGGCCGCTGTAGGCGACCGGCGCGCCGTAGTCCGAGCTCTGCACCAGGAAGCTGTGCCGGACCGAGAGGATCGCGGCGGCGACGTTGTGGACCTCGTTGACCCCCGTCAGCAGGTTGACGCCGGACGCGTTGACCGGGTGGTAGACCCACACGTAGTTGTTCGCGACCAGGCCCAGGACGTCGGTGCTCTTGGTGAGGTCGGGGTTGGCGTACTTCACGTCACCGGTGATGACGATGTCGTTGTCCGTAGCCAGCGTGGTGCGTCCGCTCACGGTGCCGGAGATGTACGCGTCACCGTCCGCGCAACGGTGGCTGGGCGTCGCCCCGAGCGTCGACTCGTTGGCGATCGGGTAGCCCAGGTTGCCGTTGGTGCAGGCGTTCGCCGTGCTCGACACGTAGACGATCGGCGGGATGGGCGTGATGGTCTGCGTGCTGGCCCGGAGCGCGGCGTTGAAGCAGCCCGCCTTCGACGTGGTCGTGCTGGGGCTCAGCACCTTCATCGACGTCGACGTGTAGGTGATCTTCGTGCCGCCGGTGTAGACGCACCCGTAGGCGTTGGCGGACGCGAGCATCGCGCTGTTGGAGTCCGGCAGGTCGACGGTGGGCCAGGCGACGGGGAGCTCGCTCGAGGGGTCCGGCGTACCGCCGCCCCACCAGCGGCCGGTGGCCGGCGGGGCCGGCGTCGTCCCGTCCTGCCAGCTGGTCTCGGTCTGGTCCTTGAAGTTCACCGCACCGATGATCTTCAGCGCGTCGTTGGTGTGCAGGACGCCGTTCACCTCGTCACCGGTCGTCCACCGAGGTCGCGGCAGCCGCTGCTCGACTTCCCCAGGAGGTCCACGGTCGCGGCGGTGGTCACCTTCGTCGGGCTGCTGCTGCCGTCCGTCGGGCGTACCAGTAGGGCAGCGTCGTCGAGGACGTGTAGGTGGGGGCTGTTGCGGCCGGTGTACCAGTACTTGGAGCACATGGCCGTCAGCGCGGCAGGGTCCACGTAGTAGCGGCAGGTCTTGGCGTTGCCGTTGCCGGGCCCGCCGCACGAGAACGAGGAGCTGCCGTTCACCGTCGCCAGCAGGTGGTCGCCGTCGTACAGCGCCGGGTCGATCGCCTCGACGTCGGTGTAGTAGACGTACTTCAGGAAGCCGACCGGGGTCAGGGTCACCGTGAGGGTGCGCGCGGTCGAGCGGCTGCGGCCGGTCACCTCGAGCTCGAGCAGCCCGGTGCTCGCGACTGCCGAGACGTTCGACAGCACCCGGTAGGTGAAGCGGCCCTTGTCCCGCCGGTGCCGGCGACCGGCAGCCCCGCCGCGGTGAAGGCGGCGTTGGTCGCGTCGGTGGCCTGCCAGTAGTTGCCGTTGACGTTGAGCCGGGTCAGGTAGTCGTCGACCCCGGCCTGGGCCGAGGCGAAGGCCGCCTTCGCGTCCTTGTCGTCCGAGCCCGAGACCGACGAGGGGCTGTTCTGCATGGCGTAGCTCATCGTCGCCATGAGGAACATGGTCAGCACCGCCATGCTGCCGAGCACGGGGACGAGGGCGAAGCCGCCGTCGCCGCGCAGGCGCGCCCGCAGCGCGAGCAGGAGGGTCCTGGTCGGTCGGCGCATCGCAGGCTCCGGGATCACGTGGTGGGCAGGAGGTCTGGTGAGCGTCACGGACGTGGTGGCGGCGACGGGACGCGGCGTGCCGGTCCCCGCGGACAGCCGGACGTCCAGCTGCACGCTCGAGATGTTGTCGAGCAGGGTGGTGGCCACGCCGGACGTCGCGTCGGCCGTCGCCGGGAGCAGGACCGCGGCGGGCCGCGCGACGCCGGTGGCCAGGGGGGCGTTGGCCGCCGCGGTGTCGTAGTAGGTGAACAGCGCTCCGCCGGAGCCGCCCGTGACGGTGCCGGCGCTGAGGCAGGAGCTCTTCACCACGGTCCCGGCGACGCTCCACGACAGCGTGCCGTCGGCCTGGACGACCGGCGTCGTGCGGGTCTCGCGCAGCCCCGGGCAGCCGGCGGTCGCGAGGGCGTACTTCACCAGGGTCGGCTTGGCCGTCGTCGTGGCACCGGGCGGGGTGATGCTGGCGAAGAACTGGACCTCGGTCGGCTTGGCCACGACGAACGCGCTGACGTCCACGTCGGGCCGTACGGCCACGCGCAGCCGGCGGACCATCACGTCCATCGCCTGGCGCAGCTCGCTGGTGCTGGTCACCCGGGTGCTGGCCTGCGACGAGGTGCGCAGCGTCTGGCCGGTGACGGTCGCGACGCCGATGAGGACGACGCTGGACACGATCATCGCGACCATGAGCTCGGGCAGGCTGCTGCCGCGGTCGCCGCTCAGGCGCCGGCTCACGGCGCGCTCACCGTCTGCGGAGCGGCCGCGGCGCCGTAGGCGTCCAGGGCCACGGTCGGCCAGCCGCCGACCGGCGGGGCGCTGCCGTCTGCGGTCAGCGACAGGCGCCAGGTCCCGGAGGGCAGCGACGTCCGGACGACGCCGGACGCGTCGGAGGTGACGCTGTAGGACTCCGAGCAGGCCGTGCCGGTCACGGCGATGAGGTAGAGCGCACGGTTCGGGAGCACGACCCCGGTGTTGGACTTGAGCGTCGCCGTCACCGGCGCGAGCTTCACCGTCAGGTCGACCGGCTGCCCTCCGGTGACCGTGGCGGTCGTCGGGGCAGCGGGAGCCGTCGCGCAGCGTCCGCCCCAGACGGCGTAGTTGCCCGGGAAGAGCCGGCCGGCCGTCCGCGGCGAGCCGCTCAGGCAGCCCTTCGGCGCCGTGCCGACGGCGCTGCAGTCCGGGAAGGGCAGGAAGCCCTCGGACCAGCCGGTGAAGCGCAGGGTGGCGCCCATCGTGGCGGCCGGGGCGAAGCCGACGGGCACGTCCCACGTGATGCGGGCGCTGCCGGCCCGGTCGTAGCTGACGGTCGGCGCCCGGGTGACCTGACCCGCGGTGACCGCCATGGACGGCACCGCGACGCTCTGGTCGCCGCGCAGGCCGGTGTAGCCGGTCGAGTTGACGGTCGCGGTGTAGCTGCCGGGGGTGAGCTCGGGAAGAGCGCGCAGCCGTCGCTGCCGGTCGAGCGCGTCGTCCCGTTCGACAGCGTGACGCCGGCGCCGGCGAGCGGCTGGCCGGTGCTGTCCAGCAGCCCGACCGTGGCCACGCCCTTGGTCGTGCTCAGGCCGTTGCTTCCGAGCCCGAGCGCCTTGAGCGTGTCCGTGCGGACCGTCTTGGTCCGGCTGCCGGCCTGCCAGCTGACGCTGGCGGTGATCAGCTTGTAGACGATGTTGCCGCCCGACCCGGCGCACAGGCTGGTCGGCGCGTCGGACGAGACGTAGTTCGCGGTCCGCAGGACGGTGTACGTCGTGCTGCCGACGGTGACCGTCGGCGGCACCGCGCTGTCGGCGCCGTCCGGGATGTCGAGAGCGCGCATGCCGCGGACGTCCTCGATCAGCTTGTTGGCCAGGTTGGCCGCCTCAACACGCTGCTGGTTGCCCTTGGTCACGCCGAGGACGTTGACCAGCAGGGTCGCCGTGGACACCGCCACGACGGCGAGCACGAAGACCGCCACCACGGCCTCCACCAGGCTGAAGCCCTCGTCGTGGTCGGACACCTGGTGCTCCCCTCGGGTCGGTGCGTGGCTGGCGGGTCGGTGCGTGGCTGGCGGGTCGGTCGTGCGTGCGGGTCGGTCGTCCCGGTGGGTCGGCCTGGCCGGTGACGCAGCACGGGGGTGACCGGGTGGACCCGGTCACCCCCGTGGGCAGTGCGTGCAGGCGGTGCTACGGGCAGGCGCCCGTGCCGAGGCCGGCCTGGTTGTACTTGTAGATCGCGGCGCTGGTGCCGTTCTTGATCGACACGCAGAAGACGTCCGCGCTGGTGATCGTGCCGCCGGTCACCACGTTGCCGCTGGAGAGCGCGCCGCTGGCGACCGTGGTGGCGCCGGACAGGAGGGCCCAGGTGCCGGTGGCGGTGGCCGAGCCGCCGCTGGCGGTCAGGGTGCCGGAGTTGTCGACGTAGTAGGAGACGATCTCCTTGCCGATGGTCGCCACGTCGGCCTTGGCCGAGGCGTCCCGCGCCTTCTGCTTCTGGTTGAGGAACGTCGGGATGGCGATCGCGGCAAGGATGCCGATGATGATGATGACGACGAGGAGCTCGATCAGGGTGAAGCCCTCGTCCTTCTCCTCGGTGGACTTGCGGATGCGGGCGAGCACGATTTTTCCCCTTGTAGGACGATGTACGGGGAGCCGGCCCCGGTAACCAGGCGGACCTGCTGGTGCACGGGTTCCTCGGCTTTGCGAACCCGCCTCGCGACGGGTGTGCCTTTTCGGCCGGTGCGGCTCGTTGACAATTACTGTATCGGCCGGCCGGGGCGCGCCTTGAGGAGCCGAATCTGGTGACACGCGGTGCTTCCGGCACCGGGTCACCCGTCGGGCCTCACGTGCTCGGAGTGCCGCCGTGCGTGGTGGCTCAGCCGTCGCATGCCGCCGCCGTTGGGCGGGATCTCGAGCCGGCGGCTTCTCCTTCACCGGCAGGGTCGTGGAGGTGCAGCCGGCAGCCTTGGCCGTGTTGCCCTTCTCGTTGTAGGTCGCCGGCGCGTAGTCGTTGTTGCCGCCCTTGCCGTTGCTGCAGCTGGCGTTGGTATGCCCTGCGCCGGCAAGGCTGGTCCGCGAGCGGTGCGACGGCGCGGGGACCAGCATCGCCGCGGTCGTCGCCAGGACGACGTGAGAGTCCTTCTCATGGTTCCTCCATCAGTGCGAGCGACCCGGTCGGGCCGCCTCACACCTTGTCTCGGCGGCATCCTGCCGGACCCTGCGTTGAGCCGTTCGGCGCAACTTCCGCGGGCTACTTGACAGGTCGAAGACGCTTGAAGATCGGCATGTACAGGGCGACGATCATGGAGCCGACGACGGCGCCCAGGAAGGCGATCATCAGCGGCTCGATGAGCGCCGTCAGCGCCTCGGTGGTCGCCTCGACCTCCTGGTCGTAGAACTCCGAGATCTTCAGCAGCATCGCGTCCAGGGCGCCGGTGTCCTCGCCGACCGCCATCATCTGCACGACCATCGGCGGGAAGACCGGGTGGTTGAGCAGCGGCGCCGGCCAGGGACTCGCCGCTGCGCACGCTGTCCTGCACGTCGCGGATGGCCCGTGCCAGCACGACGTTGCCCGTCGTGTCGGCCACGATGTCGAGGCTCTGCAGGATGGGGACGCCCGACTTCATCATCGTGCCGAGGTTGCGGGAGAACCGGCTCAGGGCGATCTTGCGGAACAGCGTCGCCGAAGACCGGCACCTTCAGCTTCAGCGGGTCGACGACGTTGCGCACGCGCTCGGTGTGCTTCGTGCGCTTAACGCCACCGAGGCCGCGATGAGCAGGACCAGCAGGACGGGGAAGAAGGTCTTGATGCCCGTTGCTCAGCGCCGACCAGCACGCGGGTCGGGCAGCGGCAGCTCGCGCGCCGAGCGTCGGCGAACATGTTGGCGAAGACCGGGACGATGAACAGCAGCATGGCCGTGCACATCAGGATGGCCATGACGAAGACGACGACCGGGTAGGTCATGGCGGCCTTGACCTTGCCGCGCAGCTTGACCTCGGCCTCGTAGTTCGCGGCGATCTGCAGCAGCACGGCTGTCGAGGAAGCCGCCGACCTCGCCGGCCTTGGTCATGTTGACCAGCAGCGGCGGGAACACCTTCGGGTGCCTGCCCAGGCGGCCGACAGCGAGTTGCCGGTCTCGATGTCGTTGCGGACCTCGCCGAGGACGCGGGCGAGCTCCTTGTTCTCCGTCTGGTTGGTGAGGATGCGTCAGCGAGCGCAGGAGCGAGAGGCCGGAGTTGAGCATCGTCGCGAACTGCCGCGAGAAGACCGCCAGGTCCTTGAGCTTCACCTTGGGCGTGCAGCCCGGGAGCTTGATCTCCCGCTGCAGCCCGGTGTTGGTGCCTCGTTGATGCTGACCGGGGCGAAGCCCATGCTCTTGAGCTCGAGCAGCGGCCTGGGCCTCGCTGTCCGCCTCCAGCCGCCCGTTGGTCAGGGCTCCCGGTCCGGTCCCTGACCTTGTAGTCGAACGTCGCGGCTGCTCATGGCGCGCCTCAGGCCCGGCCGCAGAGGCGGTTGAAGTCGTCGACGTGGTGGCACTTCTCGAGCGCCGCCTCGTAGGTGATCCGGTTCTGCCGGACCAGCAGCGACAGGTGGGCGTCCATCGTGGACATGCCGAACTTCGCCCCGGCCTGCAGCGCGGAGTAGATCTGGTGGGTCTTGCCCTCGCGGATGAGGTTGCGGATCGCCGGGGTCGCGCGCAGCACCTCGGTGGCCACGACCCGGCCCTTGCCGTCCGCGGTCTTGACCAGCTGCTGGCAGACGACGCCCTGCAGCGCGCCGGCGAGCTGGACGCGCACCTGCTGCTGCTGGGCCGGCGGGAAGACGTCGATGATGCGGTCGATCGTCTGCGCGGCGTCCTGGGTGTGCAGGGTCGCCATGACCAGGTGGCCGGTCTCCGCGGCGGTGAGCGCGATCTCGATCGTCTCGAGGTCGCGGAGCTCGCCGACCAGGATGATGTCCGGGTCCTGCCGCAGCACGTGCTTGAGCGCGTTCTGGAACGACCAGGTGTCCTCGCCGACCTCGCGCTGGTTCACCAGGCAGCCCTGGTGCTGGTGCAGGAACTCGATCGGGTCCTCGACGGTCATGATGTGGTCGTGGCGGGTGCGGTTCGCCAGGTCGACCAGGGACGCGAGGGTCGTCGACTTGCCGGAGCCGGTCGGGCCGGTGACGAGGACGAAGCCGCGGGTCAGCCCGGCCAGCTCGGCCACCGCGTCCGGGACGCCCGAGCGCCTCGAGCGGCTTGATCTCGGCCGGGATCAGGCGGAAGGCGGCGCCGAGGGCGTCGCGCTGGCGGTAGACGTTGACGCGGAAGCGGGCGCGCCCGGGGACCGAGTAGGCGAAGTCGAGCTCGAGGGTCTCCTCGAAGCGCTCCCGCTGCTTCTGCGACAGGATCGCGTACATCGTCTTCTGGATCATCGCGGCCGACAGGACGGGGAAGCCGCCGACCGGCATGAGCGCGCCGTGGTGGCGGACGGTGGGCGGCGCACCGACGGTCAGGTGCAGGTCCGAGGCGCCGTGCTCGAGCACGTGCATGAGCAGGTCGACCAGGAAGCTGCTCGAGTCGCTGTTGTCCTCGCTGCCGAGGCGCACGGCGGCGGGCTCCTCGCTGCGCACGGCCTGGGCCGGGACGGCGGCGACGGCGACGGGGGCCGGCACGGCGGCCAGCTGCGGCGCGGCGACCGGCGCCGGCGCGGCGAGGGCCACGGACGAGGCGCGCGCGGGGACGGCGCCCAGCTGCGGCGCGGGCGCGGCGACGGCCGGCACCTGGATGCTCGGCTCGAGGCCGGGCACCACGACGGGTGCCTCGCTCGACGGCGTCTGGGGTCGCTCCACGGGACGTCCTCCTGTCGGCACCGGACCGACCGGTGCTCCTCGTCAGGACATCGGCGGTGCGGAGCCGGACCCTTGAGACCCCGTCTAGACGACGACGCGCAGGATCTCCTCGACCGAGGTCTCGCCCAGCAGCACCTTCGCCAGGCCGTCGTCGCGCAGGCTGATCATCCCCTGCTCGCGGGCCACCCGGCCGATCACCGCCGAGGGGCGCTGCTCGATGGCGAGCCGCTCGACCTCCTCGGTGACCGCCATGACCTCGTGCAGGGCGAGCCGACCCTTGTAGCCGGTGCGCGCGCACGCGCTGCAGCCGACCGCGCGGTACAGCGTCGGCAGCTGGTCCGAGGCCCACGGGATGCGCGCCTGGTGCAGGAACTCCAGCGTCGGGACGTACGCCTGCTTGCACTTCGTGCACAGCCTGCGGGCGAGGCGCTGGGCGACGACGCAGTCCAGCGCCGACCCGACGAGGAACGGCTCGATGCCCATCTCGCTCAGCCGCGTGATCGCCGACGGGGCGTCGTTGGTGTGCAGCGTCGAGAGCACCAGGTGGCCGGTGAGCGCCGCCTCGGTCGCGATCTGCGCGGTCTCGTGGTCGCGGATCTCGCCGAGCAGCACGATGTCGGGGTCCGAGCGCAGGATCGACCTCAGCGCCGCCGCGAAGGTCAGGCCCGCCTTGGCGTTGGTCTGCACCTGGTTGATGCCGGGCAGCCGGTACTCCACCGGGTCCTCGACCGTGATCACGTTGACCTCGGGCTTGCTGACCACGTTGAGCGTGGCGTACAGCGTCGTCGACTTGCCCGAGCCGGTCGGGCCGGTCACGAGGATCATCCCGTACGGCTTGGTGTAGCTCTTCGCGAAGACCTGCTGGTTGGCCTCGCTGAAGCCGAGGTCGGCGAGCCGGAGCATCGCCGTGGAGTTGTCCAGGATGCGCATGACGATCTTCTCGCCCCACACCGTGGGCAGGGTCGCCACGCGCAGGTCGAGCTTGCGGCCGTTCACCGCCGACCGACAGCCGGCCGTCCTGCGGCAGCCGCCGCTCGGCGATGTCGATGTCAGCCATGATCTTCAGGCGGCTGGTGACACCGGAGGCGACCGTCTTGGGCGAGCGCATGACCTCGTGCAGCACGCCGTCGATGCGGAACCGGACCCGCAGGTCCTTCTCGGTCGGCTCGATGTGGATGTCGGAGGCGCGGTCCTGCACGGCCTGCGTGATGAGCAGGTTGACGAACTTGACGATCGGCGCGTCCTCGACCACCTCGGTGACCGCGCTCTGGTCGACCTCGGTCTGCGGCCGGCGTCCATGGCGCGTCGTGAGGTCGTCGAGCTGGGCGTCGCCGCGGTGGTAGCGGTTGAGCGCCTCGAGGACGTCCGGCCGGGTGGCCACCACGGGCCGGATCTCGTAGCCGCTGACCGTGCGCATGTCGTCGACGGCGAAGACGTTCGCCGGGTCGGCCATGGCGACGACGAGCTTGCCGTCCTCGTAGCCGATCGGCAGCGCGGTGTGCCGCCGGCAGACGCCCTCCGGCACCAGCGCGACGGCGGAGATGTCCACCGGGTGGTCGGAGAGGTCGACGAAGCGCATGCCGATCTGGGTGGCCAGCGCGACGACCAGCTGGCCCTCGGACAGCACGCCCAGGTCGACGAGGACCCGGCCGAGGCTGCGGCCGAGCCGGCGCTGCTCCTCGACCGCGCTGCTGAGCTGCTCGGGGGTGATCTGGCCACCCTCGAGCAGGACGTCACCGAGCTGCTTCACAGGCGGTGTCCTCGGAGGGGGCGCAGGACGGGCACGTCGTCCCCATCGGCCGTCATGGGCCGATGTGGAGCAGTGCGGCGCGCATCACGTCGAGCGGCGGCGTCCGGCCCGTCATGAGCTCCACCTGGCCGACGGCCTGGTGCAGCAGCATCGCCTGGCCGCCGACCACCGTCCCGCCGCAGGCGGCGGCGAGCGGCGTCGGCCACGGGGCGTAGACGACGTCGAGCAGGGCGGGCACGTCGCGCGCGTGCGAGGCGTACGGGTCCGCCGCTCCGGCGGGCAGGGTGGAGACCAGCAGGTCGCAGCCGCGCAGGACCGCCGGGTCCCAGGCCCGCACCTGCGGGCGCACCCCGAGCCGTACGGCCGCGGCCAGCGTCTCGGTGGGGTGCGAGCGCACGACCAGCACGGGGTCGAGGCAGCCGAGCCGGGCCAGCGCGGCGAGGGCGGAGCGGGCGGTCGCTCCCCCGCCGAGCACCACCGCGCGCCCGGCGGCGGTCACCCCGGCCTCGGCCAGCGCGCCCACGATGCCGTCGACGTCGGTGTTGTGGCCGTGCCGCCGCCCCGTCGCGCAGCACCACCGTGTTGGCCGCCGCGACGTCGCGCGCGAGGTCCGAGCAGGTGTCCAGCAGCGGCAGCACAGCCTGCTTGAGCGGCATGGTCAGCGACAGCCCGCCCCACTCGTCGCCGAGGCCGGCCAGGAAGCCGGGCAGCCCGGCCTCGTCCACCTCGACGGCGTCGTAGGTCCAGTCCAGGCCGAGCGCCGCGTACGCCGCCCGGTGCAGCGCCGGCGACAGCGAGTGGCGGACCGGCGACCCGAGGACGGCGGCGCGCACGGGCTAGAAGACGCCCTCGCGCTGGGACTTGGCCTTCTGCGCCAGGAACTCGTCGTAGGACGCCGTGAACAGCGTGCGCCCGCTCTTGTCGGCCAGCACGTAGTAGACCCAGTCGCCGGTCGCCGGCTGCGAGCGCCGCCTGCAGCGTGGCCTCGCCCGGTGACGCGATGGGCGTCGGCGGCAGGCCCTTCTTGCGCCGCAGGTTGTAGGGGTTGTCCGACTCCAGCTCCGACTGCTTGATGGCGCCCGAGGTGCGGCCCAGGCCGAACAGCAGCGCCGCGTCGATGCCCAGCGGCTCGCCGCGCTCGAGCCGGTTGTAGACGACCCGGGCCACCTTGGGCAGCTCGTCCTTGAGCCGTACCTCGCGCTCGATGAGGCTCGCCACGACCACGGCCTCGTACGGCGTGAGGTCGAGCGCGGCGGCGCGCTCCTCCAGGCCGGTCTCGGCGGCGGCCTTCTCGAAGCGCGCGACCATCATCTTCAGCGCCTCGACCGCGGTGGTGCCGGGCTCGAGCTCGTAGGTCGCCGGGAACAGGAAGCCCTCGAGCCCCTTGGCGTAGCTGGGCAGGCCGAGCGCGGCGGTGTCCTTGGCGGCGGCCTGCAGCTGGGCGAGCGGGATGTCGGTGGAGCCGGCGATGCGGGCGAGGGTCTGCGTGACGGTGAAGCCCTCGGGCACGACGACGCGGCCGCGCAGGCGGCTGTCCGGGTCGAGCAGCAGCGTCAGGGCCGCCTCGCCGCTCATCTGCTTGCGCAGCGTGTAGGTGCCGGGCTGCAGCTTGCGCGAGTCGGGGTTCTCCAGCGCCGCGGCGGTGAAGGCGCGGGTGCTCTTGACCACGCCCTTCTGGAGCAGCGTCGCGGCGACGTCGGAGGCGGTCTGGCTGGGCTGCACCTGGACGACGACCTCGCCGCTGCCGGCGCCGGCGTAGTCCTCGACGCTCGGGCGAGCGGAAGCTGTCGAGCACGGCCCGGCCCCCGAGCACCAGCCCGACCACCAGGGCGAGCACCAGGGCCAGCACGAGCAGGGGGCCGAACCGCCGGCGGCGCCGGCGCCCGCGGGGCGGCGGCGGGTCGGACCGGAGGTCCAGCAGGTCGCTCACGCGGCCGAGACTACTGGCCGGGGTGTGAGGTCCCCGTCAGCGCCGCGCGTCGAGCACGCCCTGCAGCAGGGCCACCGCCGCCGCCTGGTCGATCACGGCGCGCTGCTTCTTGGCCGACCTGCCCGGACGCGCGCAGCGCCGCGGTGGCGCTGACCGTCGTCAGCCGCTCGTCGACGAGCTCGACGGGGACCGGAGCGACGAGCGGCTCGAGCTTCGCCGCCCAGGTCCGGGCCATGTCGGCCGAGGCAGACGCGCTGACGCCGGACATGCTGGTCGGCAGGCCGACGACGACGAGCACCGCCTCCCGCTCGGCCACCAGCGCGGCGACCCGCCGGTGACCCGGCGCCGGGACGGTCTCGACCGGGCTGGCGAGGATGCGGTGCGGGTCGCTGGCGGCGACGCCGACCCGGACCGTGCCGACGTCGACCGCCAGGACCACCCCGGGCAGGGTCACGGGCTGGTGGTGCGCCCGACGAGCTGCTCACCGAGGCGCAGCGCCTCCGCGATGCCGGACGCGTCGGTGCCGCCGCCCTGGGCGACGTCGTCCTTGCCGCCGCCCTTGCCGCCGACGGCCGGGGCGACCTCGCGCAGCAGCGCGCTGGCGGACAGGCCACGGGCCCGGCCGGCGTCGTTGACCGCGGCGACCAGGGTGACCCGGTCACCGCCGGCCGCGACCAGCACGGCCGCGGGACGGTCGGCCGGGATGCGGCCGCGGACGTCGAGCGCCAGGCTGCGCACCAGGTCGCCGGGGGTGCCGGCCGGCGCCTCGATGCCGACCCAGGCCACGCCGCCGACGTCGGTGGCGCCGGTCGCGAAGGCGGCCGCCTGCTGCAGGACCTGGCCGGCCTTGAGCTGGGCCAGCTCCTTCTCCACGTCGCGCAGGCGGGCCAGCGTCGACGCCACGCGGTCGGGCACCTCGGCGGACGGCACCTTGAGCGCCGACGCGAGCTGGCTCATGAGCACGTGCTCGCGGGCGAGGTAGTCGTAGGCGTCCAGGCCGACCAGGCCCTCGACCCGGCGCACGCCGGAGCCGATGCTCGACTCGCTCAGCAGCTTGACCATGCCGAGCTGGCCGGAGCGGGCGGCGTGGGTGCCACCGCACAGCTCACGGGCGTAGTCGCCGACCTCGACCACGCGGACGGCGTCGCCGTACTTCTCGCCGAACAGCGCCATCGCGCCGATCCGGCGGGCCTCCTCCTGCGTGGTGACGAAGGCGCGCACCTCGAGGTCGGCCAGGGCGATCTCGTTGATCTCCTGCTCGACGTCGGCCAGCACCGAGGCCGGCACGGCGCCGGGCGAGGAGAAGTCGAAGCGGAAGCGGCCCGGGTTGTTCTCCGAGCCGGCCTGGGTCGCCTGCTCCCCCAGCGCCGCGCGGAACGCGCTGTGCACCAGGTGGGTCGCGGTGTGGGCGCGGCTGATCGCCCGGCGGCGCTCCACGTCGACGCGGGCGTCGACCTGCGCGCCGACCCGGGCCGCACCGCGTACGACGCGACCGCGGTGCACGACCAGGCCCGGCAGCGCGGTCTGGACGTCCTCGATGCGCACCTCGGTGCCGTCGGACAGCAGCAGCACGCCCTGGTCGGCCTTCTGGCCACCGCCCTCGGCGTAGAACGGCGTGCGGTCGAGCACCAGCTCGACCAGGTCGCCCTCGCCGGCCTCCTGCGCGGGCTCGCCGTCGACGCAGCAGGCCGCGCAGCACCGACTCCGAGCGCACCTCGGCGTAGCCGGTGAAGCTGGTGCTGCCGGCCGCGTCGAGCAGCCCGCGGTAGGCGCGCGACGTCGACGTGGCCGGTCTTCTTGCTCCTTGCTGTCCTGCTTGCCCAGCTCCCGCTGCTCGGCTGCATGAGCGCGCGGAAGCCGTCCTCGTCGACCGACAGGCCCTGCTCGGCCGCCATCTCCAGCGTCAGGTCGATCGGGAAGCCGTAGGTGTCGTGCAGCTTGAAGGCGCCGTCGCCCGGCAGGACACCGCCGGACTGCTTCGCCGCCGGGACCGCCTGGTCGAAGACGGTGGCGCCCTTGCTGAGCGTCTCGAGGAAGGGCGCCTCCTCGGCCGCGGCCACCGCGTGGATGCGCACCGCGTCGGTGTCGAGCTCGGGGTACTGCGGGCCCATGGCGAGGATCGACGCGTCGACCAGCTCACGCATCACCGGCTGGTCGGCGCCGAGCAGGCGCATCGCCCGGATCGCGCGGCGGACGATGCGGCGCAGGACGTAGCCGCGGCCCTCGTTGGACGGCGTGACGCCGTCGCCCATCAGCATCACGGCGGTGCGGGCGTGGTCGGCGACGACGCGCAGCCGCACGTCGGCGGTCGGGTCGGCGCCGTAGCGGGTCCCGGTCAGCTCCGCGGCGCGGTCGAGGATGGTGCGGCTGGTGTCGATCTCGTACAGGTTGTCGACGCCCTGCAGGACGGTGGCGACCCGCTCCAGGCCCATGCCGGTGTCGATGTTCTGCGCCGGCAGCGGGCCGGCGATGTCGAAGTCGACCTTCGTGCGCACCGTCGACAGCTGGTACTGCATGAAGACGAGGTTCCACAGCTCGAGGTAGCGGTCCTCGTCGGCGACCGGCCCGCCCTCGCGGCCGTGCTCCGACCCGCGGTCGTAGTAGATCTCGCTGCACGGGCCGCCGGGGCCCGGGACGCCCATGTGCCAGTAGTTGTCGGCCTTGTCGCGGCGCTGGATGCGCGACTCGGGGACGTAGCGCTTCCAGAGCTCGATCGCCTCGTCGTCGTCGAGGTAGGCCGTCGTCCAGAGCCGGTCCTCGGGCAGGCCGTAGCCGCCGTCCTCGACCGAGCCGGTCAGCAGCGACCAGGCGAAGTCGATCGCCGCTTCCTTGAAGTAGTCGCCGAAGCTGAAGTTGCCGGCCATCTGGAAGAAGGAGCCGTGCCGCGTGGTCTTGCCGACCTCGTCGATGTCGAGCGTGCGCACGCACTTCTGCACGCTGGTCGCCCGCTCGTACGGCGGCTGCAGCTCGCCCAGGAAGTACGGCTTGAACGGCACCATGCCGGCGTTGACCAGCAGCAGCGTCGGGTCGTCGGCGATCAGCGACGCCGAGGGCACGACGGTGTGGCCGCGGGCCTCGAAGTGGCCGAGGAAGCGGCGGCGGATCTCGTCGGACCTCATGGCCGGTAGGAGTCCGCGTCGATCGCGTCGTTGGAGCCGTCGAGGCCCAGGCCCTCGCGCAGCTCCGCCTCGCGCTCGGCCATGGCCACGCGCATCTCGGCGGTGAAGTCGCGGATGCTCTCGGTCAGGCCGCCGAACGCGCCGGCGAGGGAGTTCTGGACGCCGACCGGGGTGAAGCGGGCGGCCGCCTGGCTGGCCCGGCGCACGACGAGCACGCCGACGGTGGCGCCCAGGGCGATGTAGAAGAGCCGGCGGGTCATCGGCCCGCCTTCAGCTCACTGCGCACGCGCTTGGCCATGTCGTCGTGCTGGCGCTTGCTGACGGTGCGGCGCACGCCGTAGGAGAAGGCGGCGACCTTGATGATCGGGCTGCCGAGGGTGGCGGCGAACAGCGACGTCAGCGAGGAGACGTTGGCCGAGATGCTCTGCACGTTGGAGGTGATGGCGTCGACCCGGACCAGCTCCTGGTTGACGTGGGTGACCGAGGTCGTCACCTCGCCGAGCAGCGGCACCGTCTTGTCGGTGATGCCGGCGACCAGCCGCTGGGTCTCCTCGACGACCTTGCCCAGCTTCACGAGCACCAGGCAGAGCACGAGCACGAGGATCGCGAAGAAGACCGCGACGATCAGTCCGGCGACCTGTCCACCTGTCAGCACGTTGTCCTACTCCTTGGTCTGCTCGAGGGCTGCGAGCTCCTCGGGCGTGGGTGGCGCCGGCCTGCACCTGGGGCGGAAGCCTGACGCGACGTCCTCCGGGACCACCCCGCGGTCGCCGCGCAGCACCTCGCGCAGCCCCGCGAGCCGCTCTCCGGCGACGCGCTCGACTCCCAGACCGCCGGGCGAGTAGTACTCCCGTCCGACGACCGGGTCGGGCGCGTACTGCTGAGCCACGACCCTCCCCGGGAAGTCGTGAGGGTAGCGGTAGCCGGTGTGCCCGAGCTTCTTCGCACCGCCGTAGTGCGCGTCGCGCAGGTGCGGCGGCACCGTGCCGGTCCGGCCGGACCGCACGTCGGCCAGCGCGGAGTCCACCGCGGCGATCACCGCGTTGCTCTTCGGGGCGAGCGCGAGGTGGATGACGGCCTGCGCCAGGTTGATGCGCGCCTCGGGCATCCCGATCAGCTCGAGCGCCTGCGCGGCGGCGACCGCGGTCTGCAGCGCGGAGGGGTCGGCCATGCCGATGTCCTCGCTGGCGTGCACGACCAGCCGCCGGGCGATGAAGCGCGGGTCCTCCCCCGCCTCGACCATCCGGGCGAAGTAGTGCAGCGCCGCGTCGACGTCCGAGCCGCGGATCGACTTGATGAAGCCGCTGATGACGTCGTAGTGCTGGTCGCCGTCCCGGTCGTAGCGCACCGCGGCCCGGTCGACCGCCTGCTCGAGCACCTCGAGCGTGATGACGTCCGTGGCGCCGGCGGCGGCCTCCAGGGCGGTGAGGGCGCGGCGCGCGTCGCCGCTCGCCAGGCGTACGAGGTGGTCCTCGGCGTCCTGCTCGAGCCGGACCGTCCCGCCGAGCCCGCGCTCCTCGGTGAGCGCCCGCTGGACGACCGCGCGGACGTCGTCGTCGGTGAGCGGCTCGAGGGTGAGCAGCAGGCTGCGGCTCAGCAGCGGGCTGATGACCGAGAAGAACGGGTTCTCGGTGGTCGCGGCCACCAGCGTCACCCAGCGGTTCTCGACGCTGGGCAGCAGGGCGTCCTGCTGGGTCTTGGAGAAGCGGTGCACCTCGTCGACGAACAGCACGGTCTGCGCGCCGCTCTCACCGAGCGCCCGCTTCGCGTCCTCGACGACCTGGCGCACGTCCTTCACGCCGGCCGTCACCGCCGACAGCTCGCGGAAGCGGCGTCGGGTGGAGGCGGCGATGACGTACGCCAGGGTGGTCTTGCCGGTGCCGGGCGGGCCCCACAGGACGACGCTCAGCGGGGCGTCGCCCTCGACCAGCCGCCGCAGCGGGGCGCCCGGGCCGAGCAGGTGGCGCTGCCCGACGACCTCGTCGAGGGTCCGCGGGCGCATCCGGACGGCGAGCGGCGCCACGGCCTGCGCCGCGCGTCGCTCGGCGTCGTCGAACAGCGAGTCCCCGTCCACGGGACGAGGCTATGGGCTCAGGCCAGGGTGCGCGGTGCGTCGAGGCGCAGGGAGCCGCTGCCGCCCCGGCGGACCGGGTGCTGGGGGCCGTGCGGCTGCTGCGGCCTTCGTGTACTCCGCGGCGTGCGGCCCGGCCCAGTGCACCGCCTCCTGGACGCTCACCTTGCCGTCGCGGTCGGCGTCGGCCGCCCCGTCGCGGATCGCGCGGTCGAACAGCAGCCCGCTCCAGACCGACAGCCCGGTGCGCGGGTCCTCGTACGACTTCTCGGTCACCGTGCTGGACCCGGTGAACAGGTGCCGACTGCTGGACAGGCCCTCGTCGAAGCCGCCGGCCTCGCAGCCGCTGATGCTGGTCCAGGCGGTGCCGCGGACCTGCCTGAGCGACGCCGGCGACGTCGGTGTCGCGCAGGTAGCGGTTGTCGACGGGCCACAGGTGCTCGGCGCCGCCCTTCTGCTTGACGTGCCCCGAGTAGTGGAAGAGCGAGAACGTCCTGTCGCTGCTGCTGCTGGCGAGCCAGGACAGGCCGTCGGAGATCGCCGCCGCGGTGGCCTGGCCGTCGACGAGCAGCCGGATGTGGTCGTCGCGCCACCCGTTCTTGAGCAGCACGTCGCGGACCAGCCGGGCGTCCTGGGCGCCGCCGACGGTGTCGTGGACGTTGCCGCGGTACTCCGTGACGCCGACGAGCAGGGCGTAGCGCTCGGCCGGCGAGGCCGTCGGCGGCGTGCTCGCGGCACCGGCCGTCACCACCAGGACGGCGAGCTGCACCGCCACCAGCGCCACCAGGACTGCTCGTCGCACGTCGTACCTCCGCGGATCGCCTCCGTCCGGTGTGCCCGGTCTGGAGGGGGTTGTCCCTCCTTCGACGTCCCGTGACCCGGTCCTGCCGCCCGGCCGCGACTAGCGTGAGCCGGTGCCTGTCCTGACCTCCCTGGGCTCCGCGGCCGAGGTGCTGCTGGCGACCGACCACGACCCGTTCGCGCGCGGCTCGCTGCGCCGGCCGCTGCTGCAGGGCTGGATGTCCGGCGGCGCGATCGCCTGGATGGGCGTCGACGCCTACGAGCACGTCCCCTACCTGTCGGTCCTGGGCGAGCCGCCCGCGGCCGCCGGGCTCCTCGCCGAGCTGCTCACCGAGCTGCCGCCGGCCCAGCGCGTCACCCTGCCGCGCGGCACCGGCCGGCTGCTGCCCGCCTGGGTCGGCCTGGACGGCACCGACTGGGACTTCCGCTGGACGCCGTCGCCCTTCCCGCTCGCGTCCGGGGAGGAGCGCGTCGAGGTCGTCGCGGACGACGCGGCGGTGACGGCGCTGCTGGACGAGGCCAGCCCGCGGGCCTCGGTCCAGCCCGGCGACGACACCGTCCGGGAGTGGGTGGGCGTCCGCGACGCCTCCGGCCGGCTGCTCGCGTGCGCCGCCGACACCAGCCAGGTCGACGGCGTCGGCCACCTCGCCTCGATCGCCGTCTCACCCGCTGCCCGCGGCCAGGGCCTCGGCCGGGCGGTCACCGGCGCGCTGGTCCGGCGCATGTTCGAGGCGGGCTGCGACGTCGCCACACTCGGGATGTACGCCGACAACGCGCCCGGCCGGGCCCTCTACGACGCGATGGGCTGGCGCGACGAGCACCGGTTCACCAGCGGTCCCCTGCAGGTCCGCAGCCGCTGGTAGCGCGCCGCTCGCCCGCCCGCCCCCGCGACTTCCCCAGGGTTCTGCGCGTCGGCGTCGGCGTGTCGCGTACGACAGCCCTGGGGAAGTCGGCGCCGGGCGGCGCTACGCGGTCGGGTCCTCCGGCGGCGGGGCGTCGATGCCGGCCTCGGTGCGCTGCTGCGGGGTGATCGGGGTCGGCGCGCCGGTCAGCGGGTCGAAGCCCGCGCCGGTCTTCGGGAAGGCGATGACCTCGCGCAGCGACTCCGCGCCGGCGAGCAGCATGACGACGCGGTCCCAGCCGAGGGCGATGCCGCCGTGCGGCGGGGCGCCGAAGGAGAACGCGTCGAGCAGGAAGCCGAACTTCTCCTGCGCCTCCTCCGGCCCGATGCCCATCATCGCGAAGACCCGCTCCTGCACGTCCTTGCGGTGGATGCGGATGGAGCCGCCGCCGAGCTCGTTGCCGTTGCAGACGATGTCGTACGCGTAGGCCAGCGCCTCCCCCGGCGACTCCTCGAACCGGTCGAGCCACTCGGGCTTGGGCGAGGTGAAGGCGTGGTGCACCGCGGTCCAGGCGCCGCCGCCGACCGCGACGTCGCCGGTCGAGCCGGCCGGCTCGAACAGCGGCGCGTCGACGATCCAGACGAACTCCCAGCGGGTGGCGTCGATCAGCCCGCAGCGCTCGCCGATCTCGAGCCGGGTGGCCGCCAGCAGCGACCGGGCCGAGGACGGCCTCGCCCGCCGCGAAGAACGCGCAGTCGCCCGGCGGCCGCGCCCGACGTGCGCGCGCAGCCCGGCCTGCTCCGCCTCGGACAGGTTCTTGGCGACCGGCCCGCCGAGGGTGCCGTCCTCGTTGAACAGGACGTACGCCAGGCCGCGGTGCCCCCGCTGCTTGGCGAACTCCTGCCACGCGTCGAGCACCTTGCGCGGCTGCGAGGCCCCGCCGGGCATGACGACGGCACCGACGTACGGCGCCTGGAAGACGCGGAACGGCGTCGACGCGAAGTACTCCGTGCACTCGACGAGCTCCTGGCCGAAGCGCAGGTCGGGCTTGTCGTTGCCGAAGCGGCGCATCGACTCGGCGTAGGTCATGCGCGGGATCGGCAGCGGGACCTCGTGGCCGATCAGCGCCCACAGCGCCGCGACGACCTTCTCGCCGACCGCGATGACGTCGTCCTGGTCGACGAAGCTCATCTCGACGTCGAGCTGGGTGAACTCCGGCTGGCGGTCCTTGCGGAAGTCCTCGTCGCGGTAGCAGCGGGCGATCTGGTAGTAGCGCTCGAGCCCGCCGACCATGAGCAGCTGCTTGAACAGCTGGGGCGACTGCGGCAGCGCGTACCAGCTCCCCGGCTGCAGGCGCACCGGCACGAGGAAGTCGCGGGCGCCCTCGGGCGTCGAGCGGGTCAGCGTCGGGGTCTCGACCTCGAGGAAGCCCTCGGCGTGCAGCACCTCGCGGGCGGCGCGGCTGACCTCGCTGCGCAGGCGCATCGCCGCGGCGGGGCCGGAGCGGCGCAGGTCGAGGTAGCGGTAGCGCAGCCGCACCTCCTCGCCGACGTCGACGTGGTCGTCGATCGGGAAGGGCAGCGGGGCGGCCTCGCTGAGCACCTCGAGCTCGTCGGCGACGATCTCGACGGCGCCGGTCGGCAGGGCGTCGTTGCGGTTGCCCTCGGGCCGGGCGCGGACCTCGCCGGTGACGCGCACGCAGTACTCGTTGCGCAGGCCGGAGGCGACCGCCTCGTCGCGGACGACGACCTGCACGACGCCGCTGCGGTCGCGCAGGTCGAGGAAGGCGACGCCGCCGTGGTCGCGCCGGCGGGCGACCCAGCCGGCCAGCGTGACGGTCGAGCCGGCGTGCTCCTCGCGGAGGGTGCCGGCGTCGTGAGTGCGGATCATCGGAGCAGCTCCCTGAGGTGGTCCACGAGCGTGTCGAGCGGCGCAGCGGACTGCTCGCCGCTGCGCAGGTCCTTGACCGGCACGGTGCCGGCCTCGAGGTCGCGGTCGCCGAGCACGACGGCGTACGGCGCACCGCTGCGGTCGGCGGCCTTCATGGCGCCCTTCATGCCGCGGTCGCCGTACGCGAGGTCGGCCGGCGTGCCGAGCCGGCGCAGCTCGGTGACGAGGCGGAACGCACGTCGCCTTGGCCCGCGCGCCGAGCGGCACGAAGAAGACCTGGCACCCCTGCGCAGCCGGCAGCTCGACCTGCTCGGCCTCGAGCGCGAGCAGGGTGCGGTCGACGCCGAGCGCCCAGCCGACGCCCGGCAGCGGCGGGCCGCCGATGGCCTCGGACAGCCCGTCGTAGCGGCCGCCGGCACCGATCGTCGACTGCGCGCCGAGCAGCGGGTGGATGAACTCGAACGTCGTGCGGCGGTAGTAGTCGAGGCCGCGCACCAGCCGCGGGTCGTCGACGTACGGCACGCCCGCGTCGGTGAGGTGCTGGCGGACGGCGTCGTGGTGCGCGCGGGCCTCGTCCGACAGCGCGTCGGTGAGCAGCGGCGCGTCGGCGGTCTTGTCCCTGACCTCGGGCCGCTTGTCGTCGAGCACCCGCAGCGGGTTGAGCCGGATCCGCTTGTCGGTCTCCTCGTCGAGCCCGCCCACGCGCTCCTCGAGCCACGTCCGCAGCCGCGCGCTGTAGTCGGCGCGGTCCTGCGGGTCGCCGAGGGAGTTCAGGTGCAGCTCGGTCCGGGTCAGGCCCAGGGAGCGGTACGCCGCGTCCGCCAGCGCCACGAGCTCCGCGTCGAGGGCCGGGTCGTCGGTGCCGAGGGCCTCCGCGCCGACCTGGGTGAACTGCCGCTGGCGCCCGGACTGCGGCTGCTCGTAGCGGAACATCGGCCCGGCGTACCAGAGCTTGACCGGCAGCGCGCCGCGCTCCAGGCCGGCCTCGAGGACAGCGCGTACGGCACCGACCGTGCCCTCAGGGCGCAGCGTGATCGAGCGGTCGCCGCGGTCGGTGAAGGTGAACATCTCCTTGCTGACCACGTCCGTCGTCTCGCCGACCCCGCGCGCGAACAGCGCGGTGTCCTCGAAGACGGGCAGCTCGAGCGCGCCGTAGCCGGCGAGCCGGAGCTGGTCGACCATCGCGTCGCGGACGGCCAGCAGGGCGGTGGACCGGGGCGGCACGTAGTCCGGCACGCCCTTCGGCGCGGTGAACGCAGCCACGGGCTACAGCCCCCGGCTCGGCGGCGGCTCCGCGAGGTCCTGCAGGAAGGGGTTGGTCGCGCGCTCGCGGCCGATGGTGGTGGCCGGCCCGTGGCCGGGCAGCACGACCGCGTCGTCCGGCAGCGGCAGGACGACGGTCGCGAGGGACTGCTGCATCTGCGCCCACGAGCCGCCGGGCAGGTCGGTCCGGCCGATGCTGCCGGCGAAGAGCACGTCGCCGCTGAGCACGACCGGGGCGGTCGCCTCGCCGTCGGCCTCGTCGCCGGGCAGCCGGAACATGACCGAGCCCGGCGTGTGCCCCGGCGCGAAGTCGGTCGAGATGCGCAGGCCGGCCAGCTCCATCGGCTGCGACGGGTCGAGCGCGACGACGTCGGTCGGGCGGGTCCACTCCAGGCGGCCGCCGAAGATCCCGGACGTGCCGGGCGGACATGCCGACCATCGGGTCGGTGAGCATCTCGTCGTCGGCCGGGTGGATGTAGGCCGGGATGCCGCGGGCCCCGCAGACCGGCGTGACGGAGAACGTGTGGTCGAGGTGGCCGTGGGTCAGCAGCACCGCGACGGGACGGAGGTCGTGCTCACGCAGCAGCGCGTCGAGCTGCTCGTCGACACCGATGCCCGGGTCGACGACGACGCACTCGCCGCCGGGTCCGGGTGCGACGACGTAGCAGTTGGTGTCGAACGCAGCGGCGGGGAACCCGCGGACCAGCACGGTCGTCCTCTCTGAGCAGCCGGGGGGCCGGGCGACAGGCGTCCGGCGGGCGCCTCGACCCTACCGGCGCGGCGGGTCCGGACCGACCCCCGCCCAGGGCTCCGGCTCCCTACACTCCGAGCCCACGTACCACCCCGCGCCGTACGGGCCGGGACCCGACCGCAGGAGGAGCAGCGTGACGGCCAGCAAGCGCGAGAAGGACCTGGCCCGCCAGCGGGCCGAGCGGCAGGCGGCGCGCAAGGCCGCGGCTGCCGCCAAGGCGCCGCCAGCGCCGGGCGATCATCGGCGCCGTCCTGGCCGTGCTGCTCGTCGCCGTCGGCGTCGGTGCCCTCGCCGGCGTGCTCGCCGGCAACGACGACGACACCGACACCGTCACCCCCGCGGCGGCCCCGTCCGGCTCCGCCCCGGCCGCCGCGTCGGGCGCGCCCGCCGCCGCAGGCACCTGCTCGTACGCCAAGAGCGGTGACGCCTCGCGCAAGGTCGAGCTGCCGCCGACCACCGGCGTCGAGACCAAGCAGCCGTTCAAGGCCACGCTGAAGACCAACAACGGGACCATCGCCTTCGAGCTGCTGACCGCCAAGGCGCCCTGCACCGTCAACAGCTTCCGGTCGCTGGCCCACTTCGCCTTCTTCGACGACACCCCCTGCCACCGCCTGACCACCGGCGGCATCTTCGTGCTGCAGTGCGGCGACCCGACCGGCAGCGGCTCGGGCGGCCCGGGCTACCAGTTCGCCGAGGAGAACCTCACCGGCGCGACCTACCCGCGCGGCACGGTCGCCGGCGCGAAGACAGCCGCACCAGGCACCACCGGCAGCCAGTTCTTCCTCGTCTACAAGGACAGCCCGCTGCCGGCGCAGTACACGCCGTTCGGCACGATCACCGAGGGGCTCGAGGTGCTCGACAAGATCGCCGCGGCCGGCTCGGACCCCGAGGGCGACGGCAAGCCCAAGCTCGAGACGACCATCCAGACCGCCCGGGTGACCGCCCTCGGCTGACCGTCCCGCTTCGTCTGCACGCCGGAGCCGGGTCCCGTACGGGGCCCGGCTCCTGCGCTGCACGGGCCCGCCGCCGCCGCCAGCTCTGACCGCCGAGCGCCCCGTGACCGCCGACGCGCCCCCTGACCGCGAACGTAGCGGTGCGCCCCGTACGGACCGCCCAGAGCAACCGCACCGCTACGTTCGCGCCGCGGGCCGGCGGCGAGTGTCGGGGTACGCCCCGCTCGCAGCCCGGAAAGCGGGCCGCAGCCCGACACTCGCGGGGGCCGGCGGGCCCTGGCCCGCGAACGTAGCGGTGCGCCCCGTACGGACCGCCCAGAGCAACCGCACCGCTACGTTCGCGCCGCGGGGGCGGCCGCGAGTGCCGATGCTCAGTTGGTGACGCGGTAGGCGTCGTAGACGCCCTCGACGGCGCGGACCTGCGCGAGCAGGTGGCCGAGGTGCTTGGGGTCGGCCATCTCGAAGGTGAAGCGGGAGACGGCGACGCGGTCGCGGGTGGTCGTCACGGTCGCGGAGACGATGCTGACGTGGGCGTCGGAGAGCATCCGCGTGACGTCCGAGAGCAGGCGGGTGCGGTCGAGCGCCTCGACCTGGATGGCGACGAGGAACGTCGAGCCGGCGGTCGGCGCCCACTCGACCTCGACGACCCGCTCGCCGGAGTCGGTCTGCAGGGCGGTGGCGTTGACGCAGTCGGCCCGGTGCACCGAGACGCCGCGGCCGCGGGTGACGAAGCCGACGACGTCGTCGCCGGGCACCGGGGTGCAGCAGCGGGCCAGCTTCACCCAGACGTCGCTGACGCCCTTGACCACGATGCCGGGGTCGGAGGACGGGCTGGTGCGCTGCGGCCGGTTGGGCAGCCTGGTCGGCGTGGCGGTCTCGGCGAGGTCCTCGACCGCGCCCTCGGTGCCGCCCATCGCCTGGACGAGGCGCTGCACGACGTGCTGCGCAGAGGTCTGGCCGTCGCCGATGGCGGCGTAGAGCCCGGTGATGTCGGTCAGCCGCATCTCGCGCGACGAGCGCGTGCAAGCGCGTCGCCGCCGAGCAGGCGCTGGAGCGGCAGGCCCTGCTTGCGCATGGCCCGGCTGAGCGCGTCCTTGCCCGCCTCGACCGCGTCCTCGCGCCGCTCCTTGGCGAACCACTGGCGGATCTTGTTGCGGGCCCGCGGGCTCTTGACGAACTGCAGCCAGTCCTGCGACGGGTGGCCGTTCTCGGACTTCGACGTGAAGATCTCGATGACGTCGCCGTTGTCGAGCGCCGACTCGAGCGGGACGAGCCGGCCGTTGACGCGGGCGCCGATGCAGCGGTGGCCGACCTCGGTGTGGACGGCGTAGGCGAAGTCGACCGGCGTCGAGCCGGCCGGCAGGGAGACGACGTCGCCCTTCGGCGTGAAGACGTAGACCTCGGTCGAGCCCAGGTCGAAGCGCAGCGCGTCGAGGAACTCCCCCGGGTCGGCCGCCTCCTTCTGCCAGTCGAGCAGCTGGCGCAGCCACGCCATGTCGTCGCCCTTGACGGGCGGCGCGGAGGTCGGCGACTCCTTGTACTTCCAGTGCGCGGCGATGCCGTACTCCGCCCGCTTGTGCATCTCCACCGTGCGGATCTGCATCTCCACCGGCTTGCCCTCGGGGCCGATCACGGTGGTGTGCAAGGACTGGTACATGTTGAACTTGGGCATCGCGATGTAGTCCTTGAACCGGCCGGGGACCGGGGACCACAGGGCGTGGATCGTGCCGAGGGCGGCGTAGCAGTCGCGCACCGAGTCGACCAGGACGCGGATGCCGACCAGGTCGTAGATGTCGGTGAAGTCGCGACCGCGGACGATCATCTTCTGGTAGATCGAGTAGTAGTGCTTCGGCCGGCCGGTGACGTCGGCGCGGATCTTGGCGGCGCGCAGGTCGGCCTGCACCTTGGCGACGACCTCGGCCAGCTGGGTGTCGCGCGACGGGGCGCGGTCGGCGACCAGGCGGACGATCTCGTCGTAGCGCTTCGGGTAGAGCGTCGCGAACGCGAGGTCCTCGAGCTCCCACTTGATGGTGTTCATGCCGAGGCGGTGGGCCAGCGGCGCGAAGATCTCCAACGTCGTGGTGGCGATGCGCTCCTGCTTCTCCTGCTTGAGGTAGCGCAGGGTGCGCATGTTGTGCAGGCGGTCGGCCAGCTTGATGACCAGCACCCGCGGGTCGCGGGCCATCGCCACGACCATCTTGCGGATGGTCTCGGCCTCGGCGGCGTCGCCGTACTTGATCTTGTCGAGCTTGGTCACGCCGTCGACGAGGTGGGCCACGTCCTCGCCGAAGTCCTTGCGGACGTCCGCGAGCGTGTACGGGCGTGTCCTCGACCGTGTCGTGGAGCAGCGCCGCGACCAGGGTCGTGGTGTCCATGCCCAGCTCGGCCAGGATCGTCGTGACCGCGAGCGGATGGGTGATGTACGGGTCGCCGCTGCGGCGCCGCTGCCCCTCGTGGTGGAGCTCGGCGGTCTCGTAGGCCCGCTGGACGACCTTGAGGTCGGCCTTCGGGTGGTTGGCGCGGATGGTCCGGGCGAGCGGCTCGAGCACCGGGGGGAGCGCCCCGGGCTTCGCGGCGGTGAGCCGGGCCAGCCGGGCCCGCATGCGCCGGCCGGTGGGCGGGCCCGAGCGGTCGACCTCGTCCGGTGCGGTCTCGGCCGGTCGAAGCGCGACGGCGGTCGCCGTGGGGGCGGCCGGAGCCGGAGTGGGCGCGGGGGCGGTGGCGGCAGGAGCGGGTGGAGCAGCGGCGGCGCGAGCGCCGACAGGAGCAGCGGCGGCCGGAGCAGCTGCCTCGGGGACGGCGGCCGCTGCGGAGCCGGCCGGAGCCGCGGGCGAGGCACCTGCGTCACGCGCGCGCGGCGGCTCGGAGAGCGCGGACGCGCCCTCCAGCGGTGCCGTCACGGTGGGGGTGACGTCAGAGGCCACGGGCGGCTCCTCGGCAGGCGGTACCCCAGTGTAGGAGCCCACCGGGCGAGGCGGCAGCCCCGTGCCGGTGTGACGTACGACAGGGACAGCCCCTCAGTCGCCGAGCAGCGCCAGGACGTCGAGGTCCGGCTCGGCCTGGGCGACCCGGGCCCGGCCGCCGAGGGCCGGCAGCTCGAGCAGGACGGCCAGGCCGACCGGCTGGGCACCGGCCGAGCGGACCAGGCTCAGCGCCGCCGCGGCGGTGCCGCCGGTCGCGAGCACGTCGTCGACGACGAGCACCCGCTCCCCCGGCTCGAACGCGTCGCGGTGGACCTGGAGGCGGTCGGTGCCGTACTCGAGGGCGTACTCCGCCTCGAGGACCTCGCCGGGCAGCTTCCCGGGCTTGCGCACCGGGACGAAGCCGGCGCCGAAGTGGTAGGCCACCGGAGCGGCGAGCAGGAACCCGCGCGCCTCGATGCCGACGACCTTGTCGACCGAGCCCCGCCCGTGGTGTGCGACGACCGCGTCGACGGCGGCGGCGAAGGCCACGTGGTCGGCGAGCAGCGGGCTGATGTCCTTGAACATGATCCCCGGCGTCGGGAAGTCGGCGACGTCGCGGATCCTGGCGCGCAGCAGGGCGGCCAGGTCGAGCGGCCGGGCGTCCGAGAGCGAGGCGCTCACCGGCGCTTGCCGGTGGGACGGCCCGGGCGGCCCTTCTTCTTGTTGGCGCTGCCGCCGGGCCGGCGGGCAGCGGCCGGGGCGGCCGTCGCGGGGGGCACCGAGCCGCCCACGGGAGCGACCTCGTCGACGACCCCGGCCGGCTCCTTGGTCAGGGCCACCGCGCCGCCGCGGCGGGCCGCCGCACGATCGGTCCGGGCGCCGACGCCGGAGCGACGGGCGAGCACGCGCTGGGTGAGCGCCTTGTACTGCGGCTCGCGCTCCTTGAGCTCCACGAACAGCGGGGTGCACAGGAAGATCGAGGAGTAGGCGCCGGCGGTGATGCCGACGAACAGCGCCAGCGACAGGTCCTTGAGGGTGCCCGCGCCGAGCAGGCCGGCGCCGACGAACAGCAGGCCGGAGACCGGCAGCAGCGCGATCAGCGTGGTGTTGACCGAGCGCATGAACGTCTGGTTGAGCGCCAGCTCGGCAGCCTCGGTGTAGGTCTGCTGGCTGCCACCGGCCAGACCACGGGTGTTCTCCTGCACCTTGTCGAACACGACGACGGAGTCGTACAGCGAGAAGCCCAGGATCGTGAGCAGCGCGATGATCGTCGAGGGCGTGACGACGAACTGCAGCAGCGAGTAGACGCCTGCGGCGAGCACGAGGTCGTGCAGCAGGCCGACGATCGAGGCGAAGGCCATCTTGGGCTCGAAGCGCACCGAGATGTAGATGATGACCGCGATGAGGAATCCGATCAGGCCCTGCAGCGCCTTGTTGGTGACCTGCTTGCCCCACGCCGGCCCGACGTTGGACGGGTTGATCTCGTCCTCCTCCACCCCGGGGAAGCGCTCGGTGATGGCGTTGATGGTGTCGTCGATCTGCTTCTCGGTCAGCGGCGGGGTCTGGACCCGCAGGTCCGTGCTCGAGCCGCGGCCGACCGTCTGCACGATCGGCTCGTCGAGCTGCAGGTCCTCGAACAGGTCACGGGCCTGCTCGACGGTCGCGCCGTTGGCCGGCCACTGGAAGGTGGCGCCGCCCTTGAACTCCACGCCCAGGTTGAAGCCGCGGGTGAGCATGCTGACCAGCGCGACGAGGACGAGCACGCCGGCGATCCAGTAGAAGCGCTTGCGCTTGCCGACGATGTGGAAGTCGGTCTCGCCCCGGTAGAGCCGGCTCGCGATGCCCACGTCAGGCCTCCTTCGTGGTGGTGGTGGTCGGACGCGCGCGGAGCGGGTCGAGCGCCGGCGGCGGGTTGTCCTTGGAGACGGCCATGCCGGACACCGTCGGGTTGGTGAACCAGCGGTAGCGGACCAGCCACGACACGAGCGGCCGGGTGAAGAGGAAGACGACGAGGACGTCGATCAGCGTGGACAGGCCGAGGGTGAACGCGAAGCCGCGGACCGAGCCGACCGACAGGAAGTACAGGATGATCGCGGACAGGAACGACACCGTGTTGGCCGACAGGATGGTGCGCCGGGCGCGGACCCAGGCCCGGTCGGCCGCGGTGCGCGGTGTGCGTCCGTCCCGGATCTCGTCCTTGAGGCGTTCGAAGAACACGACGAACGAGTCGGCGGTGATGCCGACGGCGACGATGAAGCCGGCGATGCCGGCGAGCGACAGCGCGAAGCCGATGACGTCGCCGAGGATCGACACCGCGGCGAAGGTGATGATGCCGGACACCGTCAGGCCGAGGACCGTGACGAGCCCGAGCACGCGGTAGTAGGCGAGCGCGTAGAGCACGACGACGGCGAGGCCGAGACCACCGGCGAGCAGGCCGGCGCTGAGCTGGTCGTCGCCGAGGGTCGCCGAGACGACCTCGACCTGGCTGTTCTGGAACGACAGCGGCAGGGCGCCGTACTTCAGGGTGTTGGCGAGGTCGTTGGCGCTCTTCTGGTTGAAGTTGCCGGTGATCTGCGCGTCGGAGTCGATGCGGCTCTGGATGGTCGGCGCCGACAGGACGACGCCGTCCAGGACGATCGCGACCTGCTTGCCGAGGGTGGCCGCGGTCAGGTCGGTGAACTTGTTCTGGCCCTTGCCGGTGAAGTCGACGATGACCTGCCACTCGTTGCCGAGCTGCTGGTCGAGCTGCGCGCTGGCGCCCTGCACGTCGGTGCCGATGACCTTGGCGACGTCGAGCTGGTACTTCGCGGAGCCGTCGGACTCGCAGGCGATGATCTGCTGCTCGGGCTTGTCGGTGGAGCCGCCGCGGCGCGCGTCCTCGTTGCTGCAGTCGAGGGCGGCGAAGGACTGCGGGGTGTACGGGTCACCGCTGCGCGGGCCGGTCGCGGCGGGTGAGCCGCTCGGCGCCGGGGTGGCTGCCGGACGGGGCGACGCGGCGGCGGAGGCCGCCGGGGCGGCAGGAGGCCGCCGGCGCGGCGGAGGCGGCGGGGCTCGCCTGGGCGAGCAGGCCGGAGGTCAGCGCGCGGCCGGCCGGGGCCGGGCTGGCGGCGGCGCTCGCCGCGGCGCTCGGCGGGCGGACCACCGCGCTGGCGGCAGCGCTCGGCGCGCCCGACGGCGGCGTCAGCAGGCTGGGCTCGGCGGTCGGCACGGCGGCCTGGGGGCTGCCCGGCGCGCTCTGCAGGACCTCGCGGAACCGGAGCTGCGCGGTCTGGGCGAGGCTGCGCAGCGAGTCGCGCGTGCCACCGGGCACCGAGACGACGATGTTGTCGCCCTGGGTCACGACCTCGGCCTCGGCGACGCCCAGGCCGTTGACGCGGCGCTGGATGATGTCGACCGCCGTCTCGAGCTGGTCCTGGCGCGGCGAGCGGCCGTTGTCGGTGACCGGGGTCAGGACGACGCTGGCGCCGCCCTGCAGGTCCAGGCCGAGCTTGGGCGTGAGCGGCGTGCTGCCGGGGCCGGCGAGGAACACGGTCACGTAGAGCGCCGCGATGATCAGGGCGAGCGCGCCGAGGTAGCGGCCGACGTGCAGCTGCCCCCTCGGCGAGGAGCCGGGACGTGACACGGGGAGGGTCTCCCATTCTCGGGCCCGGGCCGGCGGGTCGCGCGGCGCGGTCGGGTTCATCGGTGGAGCGGGGCAAGGGTCGGGCTAGGCGGAGGGCGGGGCCCCCGGCCCGTCGGCGCCCTGCGGCTCGAGCACGCGCACGACCGCGCCGGTCGCGAACCGGGCGCGCACGCCGGGCGCGATCTCGAGCAGCACCGCGCCGTCCTGGAGCTCGGCGACGGTCGCGTAGAGGCCGGCGGTGGTCATGACCGAGGCGCCGACGACGAGGGCGGACTGCACCTGCTTCAGCGCGCGGGCCCGCGCCCGCTGCGGACGCAGGACGAGCAGGAGGAAGCCGGCGACGACGACGAGCAGGAACAGCAGCTGCTGCCCGGCCTCGGACCCCACGGCTCCTCCGTCTCCTGTGCGCGCGCATGGTCCCGCCCCGGCAGGCGTCCCGTCGGCGGCGGGGCCGCGGTCAGGACGTCGCGCGAGGAACGGGACGGACCGGGCGAGTGTACGGCGCAGCTGCGCTGGGCAGAGGCGACGGCGCGCGCGGGAGACCGCCCGGGGATCTCAGTCGGGCAGGTCCAGCGGCAGCGGCTCGACCGCTCCGGGGCGGGGCGGCTGCAGCCCGAGGTGCCGCCAGGCGGCCGGCGTGGCGACCCGCCCGCGGGGGGTGCGGGCCACCAGGCCGGTGCGGACGAGGAAGGGCTCGGCCACCTCCTCCACCGTGGTCGGCTCCTCCCCCACGGCCACGGCGAGCGTCGACAGCCCGACCGGGCCGCCGCCGAAGCGGCGGACCAGCGCCTCGAGCACCGCGCGGTCGAGCCGGTCGAGCCCCAGCTCGTCGACGTCGTAGACGGCCAGCGCCTCCTGCGCGACCGGCAGGCTGACGACGCCGCCGGCCCGGACCTCGGCGAAGTCGCGCACCCGGCGCAGCAGCCGGTTGGCGACCCGGGGCGTGCCGCGCGACCGGCCGGCGATCTCGTCGGCCGCGTCGCCCTGCAGGCGCACGCCGAGCAGGCCGGCGCTGCGGACCAGGACCTGCTTGAGCTCGGCCGGCGAGTAGGGCTCCATGTGGGCGGTGAAGCCGAAGCGGTCGCGCAGCGGGCCGGTCAGCAGGCCGGAGCGGGTCGTGGCGCCGACCAGCGTGAAGGGCGGGACGTCGAGCGGGATCGCCGTCGAGCCCGGGCCCTTGCCGACGACGATGTCGACGCGGAAGTCCTCCATCGCCATGTAGAGGAGCTCCTCGGCCGGGCGGGCGATGCGGTGCACCTCGTCGATGAACAGCACCTCCCCCTCGGTCAGGCTGGTGACGAGGGTGACCAGGTCGCCGGCCCGCTCCATGGCGGGGCCGCTGGTGATGCGGACCGGCGCACCGAGCTCGCTGGCGATGATCATGGCCAGCGAGGTCTTGCCGAGGCCGGGCGCGCCGGACAGCAGCACGTGGTCCGGGGGCCGGCCGCGCAGCTTGGCGCTCTCCAGCACGACGGACAGCTGCTCGCGCACCCGCTCCTGGCCGACGAAGTCGGCGAGCGTGCGCGGGCGCAGGGCGGCGTCGACGGTCTGGTCGTCGGGCGCGGCCTCCGGGCGGACCAGCCCGTCGTCCTCGGGCACGGCGGTCACCGGCCCCGGCCCAGCAGGGCGAGCGCCTCGCGCAGCAGGACCGGCACGTCGGCGTCGGTCGCGTCGGGGTGCTTGTCAGCGACCTTGCCGACGACGTCCTCGGCCTGCGGGGCGGTCCACCCGAGGCCGACGAGCGCGGCGCCGACCGTGTCGCGCCAGCCGGGCAGCCCGGTGGCCACCGCCGGGGCGGGGCCGGGCGCGGCGCCGACCTTGTCCTTGAGCTCCAGCACCATCCGCTGCGCGCCCTTGCGGCCGATGCCGGGCACCAGGCAGAGCGCCGCGAGGTCCTCGGTCACCAGGGCCCGGCGGACGGTGTCGGGCGTGTGCACGGTCAGCACCGCCTGGGCCAGACGGGGGCCGACCCCGGAGGAGGTCTGCAGCAGCTCGAACAGCACGCGCTCGTCGTCGTCGGCGAACCCGTACAGCGTCAGGCTGTCCTCCCGGACGACCAGGCTGGTGGCCAGCTCGGCGTCGTCACCGACCCGCAGCCGGGCGCGGGTGCCCGGCGTGACCTGGACCGCGAGCCCCACGCCGCCCACCCGGACGACGACGCCGTCGGGCAGCAGGCCGGTGACGGTGCCGGCGACGCTGGCGATCACCGGGCGGCCAGGGCGGCAGCGGCCGCGGCGAGCCGGGCCTGCGCAGGAGCCCGCCAGAGGTGGCAGATCGCGAGCGCGAGGGCGTCGGCCGCGTCGGCCGGGCGCGGCGGGCCGTCGAGCCGGAGCAGGCGGGCCACCATGGTGCCGACCTGCGCCTTGTCGGCGCGGCCGGAGCCGGTCACGGCCGCCTTCACCTCCGACGGCGTGTGCAGGGCGACCGGGAGCCCGCGGCGGGCCGCGCACAGCACGGCCACCGCCCCGGCCTGCGCGGTGCCCATCACCGTGCGGACGTTGGCCTGGCTGAACACCCGCTCCACCGCGACCGCGTCGGGGCGGTGGTCGTCGAGCCAGCGCTCCAGCTCGACCTCGAGGGCGGCCAGCCGGGGCCCGAGGTCGAGGTCGGGCGAGGTGCGGGCGACGCCGACGGCGACCAGCACGGGCGGGCGGCCGGGGGCGCCGTCGACCACGCCCAGACCGCACCGGGTCAGCCCGGGGTCGACGCCCAGCACGCGCACGCCCTCGCCTCTCGTCAGGGGAACACCTGTTCGAGCGGGGAGCGTACGGCGACCGTCGGCCGGCAGCGGGCGCGACGCGCCGGGCTCAGGCCGGGCGCTCCTCCAGCAGGACCATCGCCCCGGTCACGCCGCCGGTGCCGTCCTGCAGCCGGCTGCAGGTGACCACGCACACGACCTCGCGACCGAACCGGTTGCGTGCCGGCACCTCGGTCTCGAAGCGGGGCTCCCCGCCGTGCAGCACGCCGAGCAGGCCCTCGCGCAGCGCGTCGACCGGCAGCCCGATGTCGAGGGAGAGGAAGGCGCGGCCCTGGGCCTCGTACGCCCGCAGGCCCCACATCTGCTCGGCCCGCTCGTTCCAGACCCGGATGACCAGGCCGGGGTCGACGACGACGACCGCGGCGTGCAGGCCGAGCAGGATGCTCTCCAGGAAGGCGTTGACGCGGTGCACCTCGGAGGTGCGCTCGCGCAGCTCGTCGTTGACCGACTGGAGCTCCTCGTTGGTGCTCTGGAGCTCCTCGTTCATCGTCTCGAGCTCCTCGTTGGTGCTCTGGAGCTCCTCGTTGGTGGTCTCGAGCTCCTCGATCGCGCTCTGGAGCTCCTCGTTGGTGGTCTCGAGCTCCTCGTTGGAGCTCTGCAGCTCCTCGTAGGCCGTCTCGAGGGCGCGGTTGGCGGCGTCGAGGTCCTCGGCGAGGTGCCGGTAGCGGGTGACGTCGACGAAGGTGATCTGCACGCCGAGGTCGGTCGCCGCGTCGCGCAGGGGGGCGACCTGCACGTCGTACCAGGCCTGGTCGGTCCCCCGGCCCCAGGTGACGTCGCGCAGCTCGACCGGGGTGCCGTCGGCCTGCGCGGTGGCCACGGGGCGGCGCAGCTCGACCGGCGCCCAGGACAGCGGCAGCTCGAAGAAGGGCCGCCCGACGTCGGCGCGGGAGACGCCGAGCCGGCGCACCGCGCTCTCGTTGACGAGGGTCAGCAGGCCGTCGGCGTCGAGGACCACCTGCGGGTCGGGTGCGCCGGCGAACGCCGCCTCGACGACGCGCGAGCTGCCCGCCTCGCCGTGCCGGCCCCGCGGCGTGAAGGGCGGCCGCGGGGGCTCGCGGTGGCCGGTCTTGACGAACATCCGGTGCTTGAGGTCGACCGGGGCGAAGAGGTCGCCGTGCGTCAGGAGCATCTCGGCCTTGCCGAGCAGCAGCAGCCCGCCGTCGCTGAGGGAGAAGCTGAAGCGCTCGAGCACCCGGGCCTGGGTCTCGTGGTTGAAGTACATGAGGACGTTGCGGCAGGTCAGCAGGCTGACCCGGCCGATCGGGGCGTCCTGGATGAGGTCGTGCCGGCCGAAGATCACGGCGTTGCGCAGCTCGGAGCGGATCGTGAGCACGTCCTCGTCGCCCTCGAACCAGCGCTCCACCAGCTCCGGGTCCAGGGCCTCGAGCGCGGACCGCTTGTAGCGGCCGGCCCGCGCCACGGCCAGCGCCGACTCGTCGACGTCGGTGGCGTAGACCTTGACCCGCTCGGCGAACTGCTCCGGACCCAGCACCTCGGCCAGCACGATGGCCAGGGTGTAGGCCTCCTCGCCGGTCGCGCAGGCGGCGCTCCAGACCCGGATCGGGCTGTTCGGGGGCAGCGACAGCAGCAGCTCGGGCAGCGCCCGCTCGCGCAGGACGGCCCAGCTCTCGGGGTCGCGGAAGAACGCCGTGACGTTGATGAGCAGCATGTCGAACAGCTGGCGGAACTCGCCCGGGTCGACCTCGAGGTGGTCCTGGTACTCCCGGACCGTCGCGTGACCGGTCGTCTGCATGCGCCGGGCCACCAGCCGCATGAGGCTGGACCGCTTGTAGCCGGTGAAGTCGGCCCCGCGGTGGACGCGCAGGTGCTCCAGCAGCGCCTCGAAGTCCGGGTCCGGCTCGGGCTGCGAGCGGGAGCCCCGGGCGGAGGCGGTCACTGCCCGACGGCCGTGTCGCCGCGGTCGGTCTCGGCCTGGAGCTCGTCGCTGAGCACCGGCAGGTCACGCGGCGGCGGCATCGGGCTCGAGGCCTCCTGGATGAGGAGCCGGCGCAGCACGGCGGCGTTGCTCTCGGCCTCCGCCGCCCGCTCGCGGAAGTGCCGGCCGGACCAGGTGCGGCCGGCCGCCTCGGCCGCCTCGGCGACGCGCACCGCGATGGCGTGCCGCTCCTCGAGCGCGCGCAGGGCCATCCACAGGGCGGTCTCGACGCCCCGGTCCTGGCGCTCGGCCAGGCTCTCCAGGGACCAGGCGTGCCCGGTGCGGCAGCGGAAGCGCAGCAGCGGCCCGTCCTGGATCTCCCACAGCACGCCGCTGCAGTCGGGGCAGGACCAGGCCGACGGCACGCCGGGGTGGTCGCCCGTGTAGGGCCCGACCGAGTGCCCGAGGCTCATCGCGACCTCGGCCCGGTCGGCCCTCTCCACCGCCGGGGGGAGCTGCACCGGCTCGGGCGCGGCCGCGTGGACGAGCTCCTCGACGACCGCGGCGAGGTCGGCCAGGGAGACGGTCTGGGCGGTCGGCACTGCGGCCAGGGCGTTGCGGGGCATGCCGGGGAACAGCGCGGTGTCGGGGTCCTGGACGACGGCCGAGCCGCCGTGGCGGTCGACGGCCAGCAGGCCGGCGCTGCCGTCGTCGAGGTTGCCGGTCAGGACGACGCCCACGACCCGGCCGCCGGCCGCGTGGGCGGCGGAGCGGAAGAGCACGTCGACCGCCGGCCGGAAGCCGTTCTCGTCCGGCCCGGACGTCAGCTCGACGTGGTCGCCCTGGACGACGAGGTGGCGACCGGGAGGGGCGACGAGGACCGTGCCCGGCACCAGCGGGTCGCCGTCGGCGGCGGCGCGCACCGGCAGGGCGCTGACCCGGCGCAGGATCTCGGGCAGCACGCTGGTCGCGCCGCTGCGCGGCAGGTGCAGCACGACGAGGACGCAGGCGGGCAGGTCGGCCGGCAGCGCCGCGACCAGGGTCCGCAGCGCCTCCACCCCGCCGGCCGAGCCGCCGATGACGACGACGTCGTGGCCGCCGCCCCCGGCCGCGGGGGGCGGCGCGCTGACGACCTCGTCGTGCGCTGTGGACATCTCGGGATCCTCCTGGCGTCGCGGTCTGGTGAGGGCTACCCGCTGACGCGCCGCTCCCCCGTGGAGGCGGGCCTAACCGGAGACGGCCTCGAGGACGTCGTCGGAGACGTCGGCGTTGAACCAGACGTTCTGCACGTCGTCGAGGTCCTCGAGCGCGTCGACCAGCTTGAGCACCTTGCGGGCCGGCTCCTCGTCGAGCTCCACGCTGACGCTGGGCAGCCAGGCGATGTCGGCGCTGTCGACGGTCAGCCCGGCGTCGGTGCAGGCCAGGCGCACCGCGTGGGTGTCGGTCGCGTCCGAGACGACCTCGAAGGCCTCGCCCATGTCGTTGACCTCCTCGGCGCCGGCGTCGAGGACCGCGAGCAGGACGTCGTCCTCGGCGAGGCCGTCGGTCTTGGTGACCAGGACGATGCCCTTGCGGTTGAACAGGTAGGCCACCGAGCCCGGGTCGGCCGGGTTGCCGCCGTTGCGGGTGATCGCCGTGCGCACCTCGGCGGCCGCGCGGTTGCGGTTGTCGGTCAGGCACTCCACGAGCAGCGCGACACCGGCCGGCCCGTACGCCTCGTAGGTGATCTCCTCGTACGCGACGGAGTCGGCACCCTCACCGCTGCCGCGCTTGACCGCGCGGTCGATGTTGTCGTTGGGGACCGACTGGCCCTTGGCCTTGGCGATCGCGTCGGCCAGCGTCGGGTTGCCCGCCGGGTCACCGCCGCCGGTGCGGGCCGCGACCTCGATGGTCTTGATGAGCTTCGCGAACAGCTTTCCGCGCTTGGCGTCGACGACCGCCTTCTTGTGCTTGGTCGTCGCCCACTTGGAGTGGCCGCTCACGGTGCTCCTCCTCGATCGGTCCGGCCCGCGAGTCTAGTGGAGCCCCTCGACGAACAGGGCGTGCACGCGCGCGTCCCCGGTCAGCTCCGGGTGGAAGGACGTGGCCAGCAGCGCGCCCTGGCGGACGGCGACGGGGTGGCCGCCTGGCTCGCGGGCCAGCACCTCGACGCCGTCGCCGACCCGCTCCACCCAGGGCGCCCGGATGAAGACGGCGTGGACCGGCTCGGCCAGCCCCTCGAGCGGCAGCTCGGCCTCGAAGCGAGTCGACCTGCCGGCCGAAGGCGTTGCGCCGCACGCTGACGTCCAGGCCGCCGAGCGTCGGCTGCCCGGGCTTGCCGTCGAGCACCTCGTCGGCCAGCAGGATCATGCCGGCGCAGGAGCCGTACGCCGGGAGGCCGCCGCGAAGGGCCTCGCGCAGCGGCTCCAGCAGGCCGAAGACGGTGAGCAGGCGGCCGATGGTCGTCGACTCCCCACCGGGCACGACGATGCCGTCGAGCCCGGCCAGGTCCTCGGGCCGGCGCACCGGTACGGGGGCGGCGCCCGCGCTCACCAGGGCAGCGCTGTGCTCGCGGACGTCCCCCTGCAGCGCCAGCACCCCGACCCGGGGTGCTGCCGTCACCAGCCGCGGGTGGCGAGCAGGTCGCCGGCGCCCAGCTCGTCGGCGGCGATGCCGACCATGGCCTCGCCGAGGCCGCGGCTGACCTTGGCGATGCGCTCGGCGTCCTCGAAGGAGGCGGTCGCCTCGACGCAGGCGCGGGCGCGCTGGGCCGGGTCGCCGCTCTTGAAGATGCCGGAGCCGATGAAGACGCCGTCGGCGCCGAGCTGCATCATCATCGCCGCGTCGGCCGGGGTGGCCACGCCGCCGGCGGTGAACAGCACGACGGGCAGGCGCCCGAGCTCGGCCGTCTCGCGGACCAGGTCGATCGGCGCGCTCATGAGCTTGGCGGCCTCGTACAGCTCGGTCTCGTCCATGACCGTGAGCCGCTTGATCTCGCCGAGGATGGTGCGGATGTGCGTGGTGGCCTGGCTGACGTCGCCCGTGCCGGCCTCGCCCTTGGAGCGGATCATGGCCGCACCCTCGGAGATGCGGCGCAGCGCCTCGCCGAGGTTGGTGGCGCCGCAGACGAAGGGCACGGTGAAGCGGCGCTTGTCGATGTGGTGGGCGTAGTCGGCCGGGGTGAGGACCTCGGACTCGTCGACGTAGTCGACGCCGATCGCCTGCAGGACCTGCGCCTCGACGAAGTGGCCGATGCGTGCCTTCGCCATGACCGGGATGGAGACCTCGGCCTGGATGCCGTCGATCATGTCGGGGTCGCTCATGCGGGCGACCCCGCCGTCGCGGCGGATGTCGGCCGGGACGCGCTCGAGCGCCATGACCGCGACCGCGCCGGCGTCCTCGGCGATGCGCGCCTGCTCGGGCGTGACGACGTCCATGATGACGCCGCCCTTGAGCATCTCGGCCATGCCGCGCTTGACGCGGTCGGTGCCCTGGGCGGTGGTGGCGGCGGCGCTGTCGGCGGGCACGGAGGTTCCTCGCAGTCGGGGGTCGAGACCGCCGAGTCTACGGCCCGCGGGGCGGTCCGGCCTGGCTGCGCTCGGTGACGTAGGCGTCGTCGATGTCGAAGTGCAGGGGCATCACGCGGTGCCCGGCCAGGTGCAGCGCGCGCACCAGCCGGCGGGTGCGCACGACCCTGGTGTCGGTCACCGCGGCGTTGTGGAACGAGCGGGCCAGCCCGACCCGGGTGGCCGCGGTCGTCAGCTCGTCGACGAGCGCCGGGGCGGTGTCGGCCGGCACGAGCGGGGCCGCCGCGCGCAGCGCCCGGGACAGGTCGTTCTCCAGCGCCTCGCGGTCGACCGGGCCCGCGGTGAGGGCGGCCTGCGCGGCGCCGACGAGCCGTCCTGCCTCCGGCCCCGGCGGCAGGGTGGCCGCGACGGCCCGGGCCGCGGCGGCCCGCCGGACCAGCTGGGCGTCGAGGGCGGCCCAGGCGGCGTCCACCCGGGCGTGCAGGCGGTCCAGCCGACCGGCGGTCCAGGTGACGTAGACGGCGAGCAGCACGACGACCGCGACGGTGAGGACGACGGTCGTCACGGCGCGACCCGCTCCCGTCACCACCGCGAGCCAGCGGCGCAGGGTCCCCGACAGCCGCCCCGGGTCGTCGTCGCCGAGCCGGTCGAGCTCGTCCTCGACGTCGGGCAGCGCGTCCTCGTCGAGCAGCGCCGCCTCGTCCAGCCACACCGGCGTGCTGACGGCGACCGTCTCGTAGACCTCGACGACGGCGCGGGTCACTGTCGACCAGTCGTACGCCCGCACCGCCCGACGGCCCTCCGCGGCCAGGCGCTCGCGCCGCGGCGCGTCGGCGAGCAGGCCGGCCAGCGCGGTCGCCAGCGCTGCGCCGTCGCCGACCGGGAACAGCACCCCGGCGGCGCCGTCCTCGAGCACCCGGCGGAACGCCTCCAGGTCGCTCGCGACGACCGGCGTGCCGGTGGCCATCGCCTCGATGAGCACGATGCCGAAGCTCTCGCCGTGGGTGTTGGGCGCGCAGTAGACGGTGGCGGTGGCGTAGAGCGCGCGGCTTGTCCTGCTCGCTGATGCGGCCGAGCAGCTCGACCGCGTGCTCGGTGCCGGGTGGCGGCGCGACCTCGCGCGGGTCGCCCGGGCCGGCCACCAGCACGCGGACGTCCGGCACCTGCGCGACGAGCGCGGGCAGCGCGTCGAGCAGGACGGCGAGCCCCTTGCGCGACTCGTCGACCCGGCCGAGGAAGACGACGGTCGGCCGGTCCGGCTGGTCGGGCAGCGGCTGCGCGCCGTCGTAGCGGTCGACGAAGACGCCGTTCGGGATGAGCACCGCGTCGCCGCCGAGGTGCTCGACCACCACGCGGCGGGCCGCCGGCGACACGGCGATGCGCCCGGTGATCTTCTCCAGACCGGGCTGCAGGACGGTGCCGAAGACCTGGAGCATGCGGCTGCGCGCGGTCGCCGTGTGGAAGGTCGCCACCATGGGACCGGCGGCGGCGAAGCAGGCCAGCATGGACAGCGACGGCACCGTCGGCTCGTGCAGGTGCAGCACGTCGAACCGGCCGTGGCGCAGCCACCGCCGGGTCCGCGCCAGCGACAGCGGGCCGAAGCAGAGCCGCGCGACGCTGCCGTTGTAGGGCACCGGCACCGTGCGCCCGGCCGGCACGACGTAGGCCGGCAGGTCGGCGTCGTCGGGGTCGTCGACCGGGGTCAGCACGCTGACCTCGTGGCCGAGCTCGAGCAGGCTGTCGGCGAGGTCGCGGACGTGCGCCTGCACGCCGCCGGGCACGTCCCAGGAGTACGGGCAGACGATGCCGACCTTCACGCCTGCGCGGCCCGTCGGGGGTCGTCGGCGGCCAGGTCGTCCAGCCACAGCCGCTGCAGCATGTGCCAGTCGGCCGGGTGGGCGGCGATGCCGGCGGCGAAGGCGTCGGCCAGCGCCTGCGTCATGGTCGCGACGTCGGTGTGGGCGACCTCCTCGTGCCAGGTGCAGAGCCAACCGTCGTCGGTGAAGGCCAGCGTCACCGGCAGCAGCACCGCACCGGTGCGCAGGGCGAGCGACGCGGGGCCGGCCGGCATCCGCGCGGTCGCCCCGAAGAAGGTCACGTCGACGCCGCGCGCGGACAGGTCGCGGTCGGCGAGCAGGCAGAGGGTCCCGCCGGCCTCGAGCCGCTCGACCAGCACGTCGTACGGCGGGCGGGCGCCCCCCGTCAGCGGCAGCACCTCCATGCCGAGCGACTCGCGGAAGGCGACGAAGCGGTCGAACAGCCCCTCGGGCTCCAGCCGCTCCGCGACCGTCGTGAAGGGCGCGCCGGTCAGGCCGCACCACGCGCCGGCGTGGTCCCAGTTGCCGCTGTGCGGCAGCGCGAGGATCACGCCCCTGCCGCTCGCCAGCCCGGCCCGGAACCGCTCCTCGCCGACGACCTGCATGCCGCCGACGATGCGCTCCGGCGGGGTCACCGGCAGGCGGAAGACCTCGCGCCAGTAGCGGGCGTACGAGCGCAGCGCCGCCTGCGTCAGGTCCTGCCCCGGGGCGACCCGGGCCAGGTTCGCGCGCAGCCGGTCGACCCCCTTGCCGCCGCGCCGGGCGGCCAGGTCGGCCCCGGCGTCGAACAGCCGCACCGCGACCGGCTCGGGCAGGGCCCGCACGAACGCCCAGCCCCCGGCGTACGCCCCGAGCGTGAGCAGGTCGGCCACCCGCTGGAGCGGCGGCCTCACGACTGCGCGAGCGCTGCCTGCTTGCGCACCTCGACGAGGCGCTGCACGACCGTGACCGCGGTGACCGCCGCGAGGACCCACAGCAGCACGGCGAGCACCCAGTGCGGGGCGCCCAGGCCGACCAGCAGGGTGCCGAGCAGGACGAGGATCAGCCGCTCGGCCCGCTCCGCGATGCCGACGTTCGCCGACAGCCCGAGCCCCTCGGCGCGCGCCTTCTCGTACGACACGACCTGGCCGGAGGCGAGGCAGAACAGCGCCACGGCCAGCAGGGTCGTGTCGTCGCCGTCGCCGGCGTACCAGAGGACGAGGCCGCCGAAGATGGCGGAGTCGGCGACCCGGTCGCAGGTGGAGTCGAGCCACGCGCCGAAGCGGCTCGTCGTGCCGCGCTGGCGGGCCATCGCGCCGTCGAAGAGGTCGGTGATGACCCCGAGGAAGACGATCGCGGTGCCCGTGAAGAACATGCCCCGCGGGAAGAACACCAGCGCGCCGACCACCGCCCCGAGGGTGCCGAGCGAGGTCAGGACGTCGGGCGTCACGCCTGCGCGCAGCAGTCCCGCGGCGACCGGGTCGACCACCTTGGCCAGCGCGGGGCGTACGTGCAGGTTGAGCATCGGGGTCCGTCCGGTCGGGAGTGGCAGCCAGAGGGTAGCGAGGGCGGACCCGCGCGACCGGCAGCGCCGCGGACCCCGGTGGTCGTACCTTCCTCGTGTCCGCGGGAGGGTGTGCGCGGGCCGGCACGGCCCAGGGAGGTCGGCGGATGAGCAAGAGCACAGCAGCAGGGACGGCGCCCGCGCCGAGGGACGCCGGGCAGGTGCGCAACGTCGCCCTCGTCGGGCACGCGGGCGCGGGCAAGACGACGCTCCTGGAGGCGCTGCTCGCGCGGGCCGGGGCGGTCCCCCGGGCCGGCCGGGTCGAGGACGGGACGACGGTCAGCGACACCGAGCCGTACGAGGTGCGCAGCCAGCACTCCGTCGCGCTCGCGTGCGCGGCGCTGGAGCACCGCGACGTCAAGGTGAACCTGCTGGACACGCCCGGCTCCCCCGACTTCGTCGGCGAGCTGCGGGCCGGCCTGCGCGCCGTCCGACGCCGCGCTGTTCGTCGTGTCGCCGGTGCAGGGCGTCGACGCCGTGACCGTGCAGCTGTGGGAGGAGTGCGCCGCCGTCGGCACCCCGCGCGCGGTCGTCGTGACGCAGCTGGACAAGCCGCGGGCCGACTTCGACGAGGCCGTCGCGGTCTGCCAGCGGGTGCTCGGCGAGGGCGTCCACCCGCTGCACCTGCCGATGCTCGCCGACGACGAGTCGGTCGCCGGCCTGATCGGGCTGCTGGACCAGAAGGTGCAGGACTACAGCAGCGGGACCCGGGTGGAGCGCGACGCCGACCCGCAGCACCTGCCGCTGCTCGAGACGCTGCGCGGCGAGCTGATCGAGGCGGTCATCGCCGAGAGCGAGGACGAGACGCTGCTCGACCGCTACCTCGCGGGCGAGGACGTCGAGCTGTCGGTGCTCACCGCCGACCTCGAGACCGCCGTCGCCCGCGGCCACTTCCACCCGGTGCTGCCGGTGGCCCCGCTGTCCGGGGTCGGCCTCGACGAGCTGCTCGACCTGCTGGTCGCCGGCTTCCCGACGCCGCTCGAGCACCCGAGCCCGCCGGTGACCCGGCCGGACGGCTCCCCCGCCGAGCCGCTCGGCTGCGACCCCGACGGGCCGCTCGCGGCCGAGGTCGTCCGCACCACCACCGACCCCTACCTCGGCCGGGTGTCCCTGGTGCGCGTGTTCTGCGGCACGCTGCGCCCCGACCTGCCGGTGCACGTCTCCGGCCACGGCGGCGCCGACCGCGGTCACCCCGACCACGACGCCGACGAGCGGGTCGGCGCGCTGTCCTCCCCGCTCGGCGCGGCGATGCGCCCGGTGGGCTCCTGCCCGGCCGGCGACGTCTGCGTGGTCGCCCGGCTGAGCACCGCCGAGACCGGCGACACGCTCTCCTCGCCCGCGACGCCCCTGCTCGTCGCGCCCTGGGACCTGCCCGAGCCGCAGCACCCGGTCGCCGTCACCGCCGCGTCGCGGGCCGACGAGGACAAGCTCGCCGCCGCCCTGTCGCGGCTGGTCGCCGAGGACCCGGTGGTGCGCCTGGCGTACGACCCGGAGACCGGGCAGCAGGTGCTGTGGTGCGTCGGCGAGTCGCACGCGGAGGTGCTCGCTCGACCGGCTGCGGACCCGGCACGGCGTCTCCGTCGACACCCCGCCGGTGCAGGTCGGCCTGCGTCGAGACGCTGCGCGGCCCGGCGACCGCGACCGGGCGCCACGTCAAGCAGTCCGGCGGCCACGGGCAGTTCGCCGTCGCGGTCCTCGAGGTGGCTCCCCTGCCGTCCGGCAGCGGGCTGGTCTTCGACACCCGCGTGGTCGGCGGGTCGGTGCCGTCGACGTTCTTCGGCAGCGTCGAGAAGGGCGTGCGCGCGCAGATGGAGCGCGGCGTGCACCCCGGCCGCCCGCTGGTCGACCTGCAGGTCACGCTGGTCGACGGCAAGGCGCACTCGGTCGACTCCTCCGACGCGGCGTTCCAGGCGGCCGGGGCGCTGGCGGTCCGGGAGGCCGCGGCCGCGGCGGGCACCTGCCTGCTCGAGCCGTACGCCGAGGTCGCCGTCACCGTGCCGTCCTGGGCGACCGGGACGGTCATGAGCGACCTGTCCGGCCGGCGCGGCCGGGTGGTCGGCACCGAGCCGGACGAGCGCCACGACGACCGCACCGTCGTGCGCGCCGAGGTGCCGGAGCTCGAGCTGCTCCGCTACGCGGTCGAGCTGCGGCAGCTCTCCCACGGCACCGGGCTCCTTCACCCGCCGCCGGGTGCGCACCGAGCCCGCCCCCGACGGCGTCGCCTGACCACCGCTTGGCTGCCCGGGTGGACGCGCCGGAGGCGTCGCCGCTGCGAGCCGACGAGCGGGTCGGCGGTTCAGACCTCGGACCAGGCCCGGGCGAGCAGGTCGCGGGTGTCGGGGAGCAGCTGCGGCAGCACCTTGGTCTGGCCGACGACCGGCATGAAGTTGGTGTCGCCGCCCCAGCGCGGCACGACGTGCTGGTGCAGGTGCGCGGCGATGCCGGCCCCGGCCACGCCGCCCAGGTTCATGCCGACGTTGAAGCCCTGCGCGCCGCTCGCGTGGCGCAGCGCCCGGATCGCCTGCTGGGTCAGCTCCGCGACCTCGGCGGCCTCCGCCGGCGTCAGCTCCTCGTACGCCGCGACGTGCCGGTAGGGCACCACCATCAGGTGCCCGGCGTTGTACGGGTAGAGGTTGAGGACCGCGAAGCAGAGCTCGCCCCGGGCGACCACGAGGCCCTGCTCGTCGGGCAGCCCGGGGATCTGCAGAACGGGCAGTCGCCCTCCCCCGCCGGCTTGCCCTCGCCCTTGATGTAGGCCATCCGGTGCGGGGTGTAGAGCCGGTTGAAGGCGTCCTGGACGCCGACCCCCTCCTGCTCCTCGAGCTCGTGGCCGGGCGCGGTCACGTGCGGTCCCGGACCGCCGCGACGACCTTGGCCACGGCCTCGTCGACCGGCACGCCGTTCTCCTGCGTGCCGTCGCGGTAGCGGAAGCTCACCGCGCCCTCGGCGATGTCCTCCTCGCCGGCGATGAGCATGAAGGGGACCTTGGCTTCTGCGCGTTGCGGATCTTCTTCTGCATGCGGTCGTCGGAGGTGTCGACCTCGACCCGGACGCCCTCCGCGCGCAGGCGACCGGCGACGTCCTGCAGGTAGCCGTCGTAGTCGCTGTGCACCGGGATGCCGACCGCCTGCACGGGGGCGAGCCAGGCCGGGAAGGCGCCGGCGTAGTGCTCGAGCAGCACGGCGAAGAACCGCTCGATCGAGCCGAACAGCGCGCGGTGCAGCATGACCGGCCGCTGCCGGCTGCCGTCCGGCGGCGGCGTACTCGAGGTCGAAGCGCTCCGGCAGGTTGAAGTCGACCTGGATCGTCGACATCTGCCAGGTGCGGCCGATGGCGTCGCGCGCCTGCACCGAGATCTTCGGGCCGTAGAAGGCGGCGCCGCCCGGGTCGGGGACGAGCTCGAGCCCGGACGCGTCGGCGACCTGCTGCAGGGCCGCGGTCGCCTCCTCCCACGCCTCGTCGGTGCCGACCGACTTCTCCGGGTCGCGGGTGGACAGCTCGAGGTAGAAGTCGGTGAGGCCGTAGTCGCGCAGCAGGCCGAGCACGAAGGTCAGCAGGCTCTTGAGCTCGTCGCCCATCTGCTCGCGGGTGCAGTAGATGTGCGCGTCGTCCTGGGTGAAGCCGCGGGCGCGGGTCAGCCCGTGGATGACGCCCGGACTTCTCGTAGCGGTAGACGGTGCCGAACTCGAACAGCCGCAGCGGCAGCTCGCGGTAGGAGCGACCCCGGCTCGAGAAGACCAGGTTGTGCATCGGGCAGTTCATCGGCTTGAGGTAGTAGTCGGCGCCCGGCTTGTCGCCGGCGGCGTCGAGCTGCATCGCCGGGTACATGCCCTCGGCGTACCAGTCGAGGTGGCCCGAGGTCTCGTACAGCGTCCCCTTGGTGATGTGCGGGGTGTAGACGAACTCGTAGCCCTCCTCGACGTGCCGCCGGCGGGAGTACTCCTCCATCGCCATGCGCACCACCCCGCCCTTGGGGTGGAAGACCGCGAGCCCCGAGCCGATCTCGTCGGGGAAGCTGAACAGGTCGAGCTCGCTGCCGAGGCGCCGGTGGTCGCGCTTCTCGGCCTCCTCCAGCATCGGTCAGGTGGGCCTTGAGGGCGTCCTTGCTCTCCCACGCGGTGCCGTAGATGCGCTGCAGCATCGGGTTCTTCTCGCTGCCGCGCCAGTAGGCCGCGGCGGTGCGCATGAGCTTGAAGGCCGGGATGTCGCGGGTGGTCGGCAGGTGCGGGCCGCGGCACAGGTCCTTCCACGCCGTCTCGTCGCCGCGCAGGTTGTCGTAGATGGTCAGCTCGCTGCCGCCGACCTCGACGCTGGCCTCGTCGTTCGCGCCGCCCTTGAGCCCGATCAGCTCGAGCTTGAACGGCTCGTCGGCGAGCTCCTTGCGGGCGTCGTCCTCGCTGACGACGCGGCGGCTGAAGCGCTGCCGCTGGCGGATGATGTCGCTCATCTTCTTCTCGATGGCGACGAGGTCCTCGGGGGTGAAGGGGCGCTCGGGCAGGAAGTCGTAGTAGAAGCCGTCGGTGACCGGCGGGCCGATGCCGAGCCGGGTGCCGGGGAAGAGCTCCTGCACCGCCTGGGCCAGCACGTGCGCCGCGCAGTGGCGCAGGACGGCACGGCCGTCCTCGCTGCCGTACGGCACCTGCTCCACCTCGTCGCCCTCGGCCACGACGGTCGCGAGGTCGCGCAGCTCGCCGCCGATGCGCGCGACAGCCGTGTCCTTGACGCCCGCCGCCTTGAGCACCTCACCGGCTGTCGTGCCGGCCGCACTGGCGTCGACACGGACGAGGACGGGCGCTTCGGGCACGGCGGAGTTCTCCAGACGCTGGTGTACGGGGCTGCCGCGAGCCTAACGGCGCCCCGCCAGCGCGTTCCGGCCGGACACGGCGCGGGCGGGCCCCCCGAGGGGGACCCGCCCGTCGGGACGTGCGGTGCCTAGGCCAGCGAGGCCTTGAGGGTGATCTCGACGCCGGTCAGGGCCTTGCTCACGGGGCAGCCGGCCTTGGCGGCCTCGGCGGCCCGCTGGAAGCCGTCGGCGTCCAGGCCCTCGACCTCGCCGACGACGGTGAGCGTGATGCCGGTGAGGCGGAAGCCGCCGTTGTCCTTGTCCGGGCCGAGCGAGACGTCGGCGCTGACCTCGAGGCTCTGCGGCGTGCCGCCGGCCTCGGCGACGTTGGCCGACAGCTGCATCGCGAAGCAGGCCGAGTGGGCCGCCGCGATGAGCTCCTCGGGGCTGGTCGTGCCGCCGGCCTCGTCGGCAGCGCGCTTGGGGAAGGACACCTCGTAGGTGCCGACCTTGCTGCTGGACAGCTCGACCTGGCCGGAGCCGGTCTCGAGGGTGCCGTTCCAGGCGGTGCGGGCGGTGCGCGTGGGCATGTCTCTCCAGGGGTCAGGGGACGTGACACCGGGAGCCAAGGGCGATCCGCGCCGCGTTGTTCCCCGTCAGACCGCGGCGAGGCCGAGCAGGCGGGGCACCATGTCGGTCGCGCGGGTGGACCGGGCGAAGACCTCGTCGGCGCCGGCCGCGCGGGCCGCGGCCTCGGCGCCCGGCTGGTCCAGGTGCACCGCGATGCGGGTGGCCGGCGCGTAGCGGACCACCTGGCGGACGACCTCGAAGCCGTCGACCCAGGGCAGCTGCTGCTCGACGAAGACCAGGTCGGGCTGCTCGGCCACGACGGTGCCGAGCCCGGACGCCCCGTCGTCGAGGTCGGCCACCACGACCACGCCGGCCCGCTCGAGCTCGGCGCACAGGGCGCTGCGGGTCCACGGCTGGCGGTGCAGGACGACGGCCCGCGGCCGGTCGTCCTGGTCCTCGGCGCTGCTGTCGCGCAGCTCCTGGCGACGCAGCAGCGCCGTCAGCTCGCGCTCGCGCACGGCCAGTCGCCGCTCGTGCTCCTGCCGCGCCTCGCGCGCCGCGCCGTGACCGGGCTCGACCTCGATCGGCGTCTCCCGGTCGCGCTGGAAGGCCAGCACTCCCTCGGACCGCTCCTGCTGGACCTGCGTGCTGCTGCGCACCGTGGCACTCCCCCATCGGCCCGCGGGACAGTGCGGGCAGGGGGCGGGTCCCCGCGCCTCCGGTCGACTGAAACCGGGCGGTCGCACGACGACGCCCCGGGCCGCGTGGGCGGCTCCGGGGCGTCGGGTCGTGCCGGCCGCTGCTAGCGGACCGTCACCACCGTCCGGTCGCTGAGCCCGGCGGCGTTCTGCAGGTCCTGGCCGGTGCGCACCAGGAAGCCGAAGCGGCCGGTGCCGGTGAACCGGCGGGTCACGCTCCAGCGGCCGTCGGCCCCGGCCCGCGTCTGCGCGGTGAGGACCTCACGGCCGTCCGCACCGACCCGGTAGAGGTTGACCAGCAGGCCCTTGGCGCGGGCCGGCCGGCTCTCGCCGGAGAAGCGGTAGACCCGCGGCGACTGGCGGACGCCCTGCACGCTGAGCGAGGTGCGGACGTTGAGCACCACCGACGGGCCGGCCGGGCAGCCGCGTCGCTGGGCGTAGAGCCGGGTGTTGCTGCTCGGCGTGACCCGGAAGGTCGCCGAGCCACCGGTGCCGATCGTCGCGGTGCGCACGACCCGGTAGGTGGTGGACGGCCGGGTGTAGGCGTACAGGTCCACCACGGTGGCGGGCGCGCCCGTCACGGTGACGTTGGCCGGCTGCATCGCCGTGATGGTGCGCCGGTCCAGCGTCGTCGACGACTGCGCCTGGCAGGAGACCGGCAGCGGCGCCCCGCTGGCCGACGCGGACGGGCTGGCCACCGGCGAGCTCGTGGCCGCCGGTGAGACGGCCGGCGACGGGGAGGCGCTCCCGCCGGCGGGCGTCGTCGCGGTGCGGCTGTAGTCGAAGGCGCCGCAGCCGGAGGACGTCTTGAGCGCGACGTCACCGGTCAGCACGTCGGCCCCCGTCTCGTACGGCAGCTTCTCGCTGGTGCCCGTGCCGGTCAGGGTGCTGACCTTGAAGCCGAGGCAGTTGAAGTCGAACTCCCACGGCGTGGTGGCCGAGCTCTTCGTGTCGTCCGGCCGGGACGGGTCGGTGTAGTTGTCGAACCGCCCGCGGGCCGGCGTGCCGGTCGGGGCGTCGCTGAAGGTCGACCGCGCCGCCAGCGCGGTGAAGGCCGCGTCGTTCAGGTTCGGCGTGTCGCTGCCCGGCTCGGGCGTGCTGTCGAGCGGGCTCTGCGCCGGCGGGTTGTCCGTGCCGACGTTGCCGTAGCCGTGCGCCTCGTCGGTGTAGACGAGCGACAGGCCGGGCTGGAAGCCGATGGCGTCGCGGTCGTTCTCGTCGCGACCCGAGGCGTCGAAGCCGGAGCGGTCGCGCATCTCGAGGTAGTAGGCGTGGTCGGCCTCGTTGGTGATGCCGCGGCCCACGAAGTTCCAGCCGCCGGTGCACGCGTCGGCGGTCTTGAGCTGGTCCTTGCAGCCGCCGTTGAAGATGCCCTGGCCCTCGGGGCCGCCCGTCTCCGGGTCCTCGAAGCCGTTGCTGAACAGCGTCACCGGCGCGCCGCTCGGCGGGGTGGCGACGATCTTCAGGTTGTCGATGAACCAGCCGGCGCGGGCCAGGCCCGGGTCGGTGGAGTAGCTGAAGCGCAGGAACGCGCCCGGCTTGCCGGCCAGCTCGCTGAGGTCGTACTCGTCGGCGACGAACTGCAGCGGCTTGGCGACGCCCTGGGCGCGGTCGAGCTCGGCCTGGGCCGGCCCCTCGGCGTACGACGCGCTGTTGCCGGTGATCCCGTTGCCGGTGCTCGTCTGGCAGCCGTTGGCGTTGGGGTTGCGCACCGACGGCGTCGTGTAGCTCTTCTCCGACGGCTGGCTCACCAGGGACAGCGACCGGTCGGTGCCCCGCGAGCCGGCGAGCACGAAGCCGTAGTCGAAGTCCCACTCGATCTGCCAGGCGGAGTCGAAGGTCGCGCGGATGGTCGTGCCGGCCGGCAGCTTCTCCGCGCCGGGCAGCGACGACGTCGAAGTTGCGGCCCTTCGCCGGGGAGCAGCCGAAGTCGTTGCCGGAGCCGGAGTGCCAGAGCCGGTTGCCCTGGGCGGCCGTCAGGATCGACTCGTCGAGCAGCTTGCGGCGCGGCAGCGGGGCGACGTAGGCCTGGCCGTTGTGCACGCCCTCGTCACCCGCCGCCTTGGACAGCGTGTAGGGCGCGCCGGTCGGCGTGGTCCACGAGATGCTCTCGGTGTCGAGCTTGCCGTCGCGCATGGTCTGCACCCGGTCGGTGCCTGCGGGCAGCACCTCGGGCACGACCCAGCCCAGCTCCTGGCGGCTGTAGATGTCCATGAACTGGCTCTTGTCGGTGGCCATGAGGTTCCAGTCGCCGTAGGTCTCGCGACCGCCCAGCGAGTAGAAGTCCGGCAGCCCCAGCGAGTGGCCGTACTCGTGGCTGATGACGGACGCCTTCTGGATCGCCGTCTCGGGGTTCACGTTGTACGGGCCGACGCGCACGAAGACCTTGAGCAGGTCGGTCCCCGGCGTGGTGGTCATCGTGGTGCGGGTCGCGTCGGTGTACCAGAGCGGACGGCCCTCGAGGTCCTTGAGCTGGTCCTGGCTGACGTAGCCGGTCTGGCCGGTGACCGCGTCGGTGTAGGTGCCCTCGAGGCTCGAGGAGTGCGGCCAGATGTTGTCGTAGCTGCCGGACAGCGTGTCCGGGCAGGCCGCGACGGCGAGCTGCGAGCCGCCGTTCCCGCCGCAGCCGGCGAAGACCATCATGAAGAAGTCGACGACGCCGTCCTTGTCGGTGTCGTAGTCGCTGTAGTCGATGTCCGGGTCGGCGATGACCGCGGCGTCGTAGACCGCCTTGGCCGTCGGCCCGCAGCCGCCGTCGATGTCGGAGACGACGCCGGCGCCCGGCACGGTCGAGCCGATGATGTTGGACCCGAAGCGGTCGCGCGCCGTAGTACTCCGTCGTGCCCGGCAGCTGGTACTTGCCGTTGACGACGCGCTGCCCCTGGCCGGCCAGCGGCGTGCCGCCGGCGGTGATGCCGGTGCAGGTCCCCTGCGGGGCCGGGGTGGTGAACGCCTTGACCGGCTTGACGCCGAACGCCTCGGACTTCCCGAGAGCCGGCACGGTCCCCTTCGGGTACAGCTGGCCGTACGACATCTCCTGGAACAGGTTGAACGTCGACCCGGGGTTGGCCGGGTCGTTGATCGCCTTGGAGAGCGCATCGGCGTTGTTGGGGCTGTCGCCGCCGGTGGGCGCGGGGTTGGCCGGCGTGTAGCCGTTGTACTTGCGGTCGGCGAACTCCACGGGGATCACGGGGAACGGCCGGTCGCCGTAGCGGGCGCTCTCGTACTTCGTGCCCGGCGGGATGACCTTCGGGCCGTGGCTGCGGGCGACCGGCGTCAGCGGCAGCCCGGTGGCGCTGGCGAAGACGTTGCTGGCGACCGTCTTCCAGACCACCTTCGGGTCCTCGGCCAGCGTGTCGGCCTGCGTCTCGACCACCAGCGTCTTCGTCTGCCCGGCGGCCAGCGTGCCGACGCTCCAGGCGATCTTCGTCGCTCCGCGGACCGCCTCGGTCGCGGGCGAGACGGAGGTGAACTCGGCCCCGTCGGCCGCGGTGGCGTCGACCCGGACGGCAGCCAGCGGCGCGGTGCCGGTGTTGGTGACGATCAGCCGCGACGGGAACGTGTCGCCCGGCTTCACCCACCCGACGGCGCTGACGAAGGAGTTCTCGAGGCGCAGCGCACCGCTGGTGACGATGCTGCTCGGCTCGGCCAGCGCGGAGGGCGGGGCCCCGGCGACGGCGGACGTGGCGGGCAGGAGGGCGGCGAGCGGCGCCACCAGGGCGGCGGCAGCGAGCAGCGTCAGGCCGGTGCGGCCCGACCGGGATGTCGGCAAGGAGTTCTCCGTGGCAGGTCGGCGCCGCCCGTCGTCCGACGTCGGCGCGACGAGTATGAGGGGGATCCGCCCCTCGTGGGGCAGATGAACTCGGTCGCAACAAGGACGTCACCCGGGGGGCGGAACAACCCCCGGTCGGACTGGTTGGTCATGACAACCACCTGACCCCGCTGGGAGGCCCTGTGCCCACGTCCGCGCCAGCCCGGGCCGGTGTCGGACTCCGCTCGGAGCGCGGCCCGGTGCTCGGCTCGATCATGCTGACCACCGCGCTCATCGCGCTCGACAGCACCATCCTGGCGACCGCCGTCCCGAGCATCGTGGAGGACCTCGGGGGCTTCAGCCAGTTCCCCTGGCTGTTCTCGGTCTACCTGCTGGCGCAGGCGGTCACCGTCCCGATCTACGGCAAGCTCGCCGACGTCGTCGGGCGCAAGCCGGTGATGGTCTTCGGCGTCACGGTGTTCCTGGTGTCGTCGGTGCTCTGCGGCATCGCCTGGTCCATGCCGGCGCTGATCGTCGCCCGCGGCCTGCAGGGGCTCGGCGCCGGCGCCATCCAGCCGATGGGGCTGACGATCATCGGCGACCTCTACTCGGTGCAGGAGCGGGCCCGGGTCCAGGGCTACGTCGCGTCGGTGTGGGGCATGGCGTCGGTCCTCGGCCCCGCGCTCGGCGGCCTGTTCAGCGAGTTCGTGTCCTGGCGGTGGATCTTCTTCGTCAACCTGCCGCTCGGCGCGATCGCCCTGCTGGCGCTGCACCGCCGCTTCACCGAGCAGGTGGAGCGCCGGCCGCCACACCATCGACTACGCCGGCACCGCGCTGCTCACCCTCAGCTGCTCGCTGCTGATCCTCGGCCTGCTCGAGGGAGGGCACGCGTGGGCCTGGGGCTCGGTCACCAGCGTCACGGTCCTCGTCGGCGCCGCCGTCGGCCTGGTCGCGTTCCTCGCGGTCGAGCAGCGCGCGAAGGAGCCGGTCCTCCCGCTCTGGGTGCTGCAGCGCCGGGTCCTCGTGGGCGGCAACCTCGTCGCGCTCGGCACCGGGGCAGTGCTCATCGGCCTGTCCTCGTACGTCCCGACGTACGTCCAGGGCGTGCTCGGCAAGGGGGCGGTCGAAGCCGGCTTCGCGCTCGGCGCGCTGACCATCGGATGGCCGATCGCGGCGGGGCTGTCGGGCCGGCTCTACCTGCGGATCGGCTTCCGCGACACCGCCCTCGTCGGCATCGCGTTCGTCGTCACCGGCTCGGTGCTGACCGTCCTGCTCAGCGCCGGCTCCTCGGTGGCCGCGGTCGCGGGCGGGATGTTCGTCACCGGCATCGGCATGGGCCTGACCTCCTCCCCCACCGTCGTCGCGGTCCAGTCCGTCGTCGGCTGGGACCGCCGGGGCGTGGTCACCGGCACCAACATGTTCTGCCGGGCCATGGGCAGCGCGGTCGGCGCAGCGGTCTTCGGCGCCGTCGCCAACGCCGCCCTGGCGGACCGCTTCTCCCGCCCGACCGCCGCGGTCGCCGGCCGGCTGCCGGAGGACGTCGACAGCGCCAGCCTGGCGCTGTCGGGCTCCGACCCGTCGGTCGTCGCCTTCGTCCGGTCGGCGCTCATGGACGCCTCCCACCACGTCTTCGTGGGGCTGCTGGTCGTCGCGCTGGGCGATCGCGGTGGCGATCGCGCTGATGCCGCGCAGGACCTCGCCGCTGGTCTTCGACGAGGCGGCTTAGCGAGGGCACGCTCCCGCGAACGTCATCGACTCGTCGTGCGGGCGCTGCCGCACCGCCATGCGCCCGGACGACGCTGTCCCCATGACGGGTGACGCCTCGGCCACGCCACGCGCGACGCCCCTCGCGGTGCCCGAGCTCCGGTCCGCGGACGACCTGGCGCGTCGACGGCTCGCCGTGCTGGAACGGTGCCGAGTGCTGGACGGGCCGCGCGCCAGGCGGGCGCGCCGCCGGGCCGCGCTGATCCAGTCGCTGCTGCGCGCCTGACCCGTCCCGCGACTCAGGGCCAGGTCGACCGTGTCTCGCCGAGGCTGGGCAACGGCGTCCCCACGACCATGCGCAGCGGCGGACGCGGCGCACGAGGGGCCGTGCGCCGTCCCTGGCCTGGGCTGTTGCGGGTGGGCGTAGCAGGACTCGAACCTGCGACCTCACGCGTGTGAAGCGTGCGCTCTAACCAACTGAGCTATACGCCCTGGCGGGCACGGACACTAGCGCACCGCGCCCTACAGGCCGACCGCGTCCCTGGCCCGCGCGACCAGGTCGTAGTGGGGCACGGCCCAGATCGCGAGCCCCGCCAGGACCAGGCCGCCGACCGTGGTGATCGTCGAGAGGACCGGACGCTTCTTCGCCGTCGCCCAGGCCTCCTCGGCGCTGTGCTTCGCCCGCTGGAGCAGCCGGTCGGCCCAGTCGAACTCGCTGGCGAGGACGTAGAGCCCCAGCAGCATCGGCGGGATCGTCAGCGGCCCGGGCAGCACGATCGCTGCCGCGCCGAGGGCGATGAACAGCCCGCCCAGGACCAGGGCGCCCGCCTTGAGTGCCAGCGCGCCACCCGGCGTGCGCCGCAGGCGGGCCCGCCAGCCGGAGTCGCCCTTGCGCGCGGCCCGGCCACCTGGCTCCAGCGGCCCGTCGTCCTGCTGGTCAGGGAGCGCTGCGGACATGCCCCCATCCTGCACCGAGCCGGGCGCGGTCAGGCCTCGTCGACCGTGCCGGACGCCACCGGGTCCTGGGTCGGACGGTCCGGCGCCTCGTTGCCCTGCTCGTGCGTCACGGCCAGCCCCGTGACGTCCCCGGCCTGGCTGTTGAGCGGCAGGTCACGGACGACCTCCATGTGGCCGGGGCGCACGTCGAAGGTGCCGACGGCGCGCACGTCGCCGAACCGGCCCTTCTCCCACAGCACGTACGTCGTGCCCGCCGCGTCGTTGGGCGCCAGCCCGTCGACGACGAGCGAGACGTGGTCCGAGGCCAGGACGGCGACGGCCGTGACCGCGTTGCCCTTGCCGTGCAGCGGGACGCTGCGGCTCGGCTCGTCGGTCATGGCCCGCACGGCCTGGCTCAGCTGGTCGCTCCAGGCGTCCTGCTGCTGGTTCACCCGCTGCAGGCTGGCGTTCCAGCCGACCAGCCCGACGAGGACGACCAGCAGCGCAGCAGCGGCGCTCAGGACGCGGCGGTCCTGCGGCAGCCGGCGGCGGCGGGAGCGGGCCGCGGCCAGGTCACCGACCGGCAGGACCGGGGCGACCGGGGGCCGCGCGTCGGCCTGCAGCTGGGCGCGCAGGCCCTCGAGCAGGCCCGCGGGGACGTCGACGGGCTCCGCGGCGTAGGCCAGCTGTGCGGCGGTGTCGAGGTGCTCGGCCAGGGCCCGCTCGCAGCGTGCGCAGCCGGGCAGGTGGGCCAGGAAGCGCTGCTCGTCCTGGGGCTCGAGGGCACCGAGGGCGTGGCCGGCAGCCAGCTCCTCGTAGTCCTCGTGCTCGTCGCGGCGACGGGGCGTGGTCACGGCCGCACCCCCGGTCGGCGCTGGCCGGGAGCCGGAGTGCCGTCCTGCAGGCCCTCGAGGCTGTCCCGCATCTTGCGCATGCCGGCCAGCATGCGGGTCTTGACGGTGCCGAGCGGCGTGTCGGTGAGGATGGCGATCTCGCGCTGGGTGTGGCCGCCGAAGTAGGCGAGCGCGAGCGCCTCGCGCTGCACGTCGGGCAGCGTCTGCAGCGCCTCGCGCAGCCGCTCCCGCCGCAGGCCGGACCAGACCTCGTCCTCGACCCGCGGCCCGTCGTCCTCGCGGAACTCGAGCGCTTCGGCGGACGTACGGCGCTTGCGGACGTTCTCCTCCCGGCGGACGGCGTCGACCGCCTTGTGGTGCGTCATCGAGAGGAGCCAGCTGGAGAAGCCGCCGCGGCTGGCGTCGAAGCGGCCGGCGTCGCGCCACAGCGTGAGGAAGACCTCCTGCACGACGTCCTGGGCGAACTGCTCGTCGGCGAGGATCCGGCGGGCCAGGGAGTAGCAGGGCCGGCTGTAGCGGCCGAACAGCGCCTCGAGCGCGACACCGTCGCCCTCGGAGACCAGGCCGATCAGCGCCCGGTCGTCCAGGCCCTCGTGGCCGGCAGGCGCAGCGGAGGGCGGCGCCGGTGCACGACCGGCGGCACGGCTCCTCGGCAGGATCACGGCTGTCCTCACACCTGCACTTCGCGCCGGGCGCTGCTCCGGATGGGTTCGTCCCGTGGCCGGCACAGAGCCCGCCGGGCAGAACGTACGCCGCGGGGCCGTCCCCCGCTGGGCCAGCCGGGTGGTCGGCGTCCGCCGCGGTTCAGAACTGCGTCTACCGGGGACGACAGGGGCCTCAGGGTCCTGCTCGGCGGGCCCGGTGATCGGAAGGACAAGCCATGGCCGGCCGCCCCACCTGCGTGAGCTCGGAGATGCAGCTGCGCCTGGTCGTGCCCGGGGCGGCCTCGCTGCCCGTGCGCGCCGGCCTGCGCTACGACGTGTCCGACCCGTACGCGCTGCAGGTGGCGTTCCACACCGGCAGCGGTGCCCACGCCGACACCGTCGAGTGGACCTTCGCGCGCAGCCTGCTCAGCGACGGCCTGACCTCGCCGGCCGGGGACGGCGACGTCCAGGTGTGGCCGTCGACGAGCGCCGGCTCCTCGGTCGTGTGCCTGTCGCTGTCCTCCCCGTCGGGCAAGGCGCTGTTCGAGGTGCCGCTCGGTGAGCTGGCCCAGTTCCTCGCCCAGACCTACGAGGCCGTGCCCACCGGCTGCGAGGGCGACCACGTCGACGTCGATGCCGAGCTCGCCCTCCTGCTCTGGGCCGAGCCCGGCACCTAGACCCGTTCTCGGGTTCTGCTAGGTTCTGACCCGGCAACAGGCGCTGGTGCGCCTTCGCCGCAGTGCGGACGTGGCTCAGTTGGTAGAGCACAACCTTGCCAAGGTTGGGGTCGCGGGTTCGAATCCCGTCGTCCGCTCGGAGACGCCTTCCGGCGTCGGCCGCGCGACCGGTCACGCCGGTCGTGGCCGGGTGGCCGAGTGGCTTAGGCAAGGGCCTGCAAAGCCCTGTACGCGGGTTCGATTCCCGCCCCGGCCTCTCCGAGGTCCACAACTCCACATGCTCGGGCGATTGGCGCAGTCTGGTAGCGCGCTTCCTTGACACGGAAGAGGTCACAGGTTCAAGTCCTGTATCGCCCACACAGAACCCGCAGGTCAGAGCCGGTACGGCGGACCGCGGACCCGGACGCCGCCGCGCGGCGAGCCAGCTCGCTGACCCGAGGTGTCCCGGCTCGAGCAGGGCCGCCCCGCTACTCCTCGCCGACGAGGGTCCGGTACATCCCGACCAGCGCCTTCTTCTGCCCGTCGGTCAGCCGGCCGTCGCGGGCGATCGCCGCCTCGACGCCGCCGTCCTGCTCGGCGTCCTGCTCGGCGCTCCGCGCCGGGTCCTCGTCCTCCAGCCAGCCGAGGCGCTCGTACAGCGTGCTCGCGGGGATGCCCAGCGCGCCGGCCCAGACCTTGAGGATCTCCGGCGAGGGCTGGTGCAGCCCCCGCTCGACCTGGCTGAGGTAGGAGTCGGAGACCTTCGTGAGCCGGGCCAGCGAGCGCAGGGACAGCCGCGCGACCTGGCGCTGGGCACGCAGCAGCTCGGCGACGTCGGCCCACTCCTCGGCACGGTGCACGGCCAGGACGGTACTGGCGACCGCTGCTTGACACACCAAGCAAGTGCTTGGTCTACTGGGCGCATCGGGGGGAACGCCCCTCCACCTGGCCAAGGAGCCCCGCATGTCCGCGTACGCCAAGCTCGTCGACGACGCCACCACGACCTACCTCGAGGCCGGCAAGGCCGTCGAGGGTGTCGTGACGAAGGTGCTCGACGGCGTGTCCACGCTGTCCTCGAAGCTGCCCACCCCGAGCATCCCCGCGCTCGGCTCCCTGCCGACCCCGCACGAGGTCGTGTCGGCCCACCTCGACGCCGTCGAGCGCGTGGTGGCGGCCCAGAAGGCCTTCGCGCTGAAGCTGGTCCCCGCGGTGGAGCCCACGGTGGTCGTGCCGGCGCAGGCCACCGCCACCAAGGCCAAGGCCGCCGCCAGCGCCTGACAGCTCCTGCCCTGCCTCGAGGCGGTCGGTCCCGGACCGGCCGCCTCGACGCCCTGTTGGCCGATCGAAGGACGTGACAGAGTGCCGGACGTGACCGCCTGGGGTGTCACCGACCTGGACGCGCGCCCGAGCGTGCTCCTGGCAGCGCTGGAGGGGCCTCGGTCCTTCGCCGAGCTCGGCGCGCTGCTCAGCGTCGGCGGCCTGCTGGCCCTGGCGCCGAGGGGCGACGGCTCGCCGGTCGTCGTGCTGCCGGGCTTCACCGCCGGCGACAGCTCGACGACCAGCCTGCGCGCCGTCCTGCGCGGGCTCGGTCACGACGTCGTGGGATGGGGCCTCGGGCGCAACCTCGGCCCGACGCGGGCCGTGCTCGCCGGACTGGAGCGGCTGCTGTCGACCGTCGCCGACCGGCACGGCGCGCCGGTGAGCCTGGTCGGCATGAGCCTCGGCGGCATCTTCGCGCGGCAGCCGCCGCGGCGCGCCCGGACGAGGTGCGGCGCGTCATCACGATGGCAGCCCCTACCGTCTGACCGACCGGACCAGGTCAACGTCGACCGCGCCTACCGCCGCCGTGCTCACACGCACGCCGAGATGCCGCCTGCGGGCAGTGGGCCGGCCGCGCGCCCGCTGCAGGTGCCGACGACCTCCGTCTACACGCGCACCGACGGCATCGTGCCGCCCGGCTCGTGCCGCGAGCCCGACACGGACCTGGCCCAGAGCGTCGGCGTCCGGGCAGCCACAGCGGGTTGGCCCACCACCCGCTCGTCGTCCACCTCGTCGCCGACCGCCTCGCGCTCCCCCTCGGCGACACCTCGCCCTTCCGGCCGCCGCCCTGGCTGCGTCCGGTGTACGAGCTCTCCCGTCCTAGACCACCTCGCCGCTGCGCAAGGAGAATCCATCGCACTGCCTCGAACGGTCCCTCCGGCGGACGCGCGAACTCTACGCCGAACGCGCGAGTCTGCGCAGCACATCGGCAGCCTGATGCGCTTCCGGGCGCCGGAGGGCTCGCCGCCGGACTACCTGCGCAACCTGCTGCAGGAGCTCCGCGACGGGCTGCCCGTCGCCACGCCCTGGAACCGGAGCTCGCCACGCCGGGCTGCAGTACAACCCGCTGCACACGCGGGTCGAGGACAAGGACTTCGACTACGACTACCACGTACGCCGCACTGCCGTCCCCGCCCCGGGTGACGAGCGCGAGCTCGGCAATCCTGGTCGCGCGGCTGCACGCCAGCCACCTCGACCTGTACAAGCCGCCGTGGGAGCTGCACGTCATCGAGGGG
>CAVXMC010000002.1:0-917485 GCA_963762795.1 uncultured Actinomycetota bacterium
GCAGCAGGTGCGCCAGCATCCAGCGGTCCGCCGTGTCCGGGGTCAGGAACACCGGGTGCAGCAGCCCCAGCGCCCCGACGAGCAGCGGTGGCGCGGCCACGAGGGCAGGGCGTGGGAGCGGCACGCGCCGACCGTACGTCCGGGCGCGGCAGGGCGGCCCCTCGGAACCCGGACAGACGCACCCGAGCCGGGTCGCACGAGTGCCCGTCTGGTCCCGACGTGCGAAGGGACTAGCCCGTTCGTGCCCTTGTCGCCGAGACGCGTCGCTGTGTCAATGAGCCTGGCCCTTCTTGGGTGGGGCCGAGGGGGGACACACATGCAGAACGACTCAGGCATGCCCGCGTCCGGGGGGACGCGGCAGGCCCGTACCAGCTGGCGGCGGGCTCGTACCGCCGGTGTCGTCATGGTGCTGCTCGCCGGGCTCGGCGTGCCGCTGGGCTCGCTGGTGGCGCCCGGCGCGCTGGCCGACCCGCCCAGCCGCCGCAGGGCGGCGCCTTCGACACGAGCTTCAGCGGGGACGGCACGGCCTACCTTGAGGCCGCGCGCGACCGGCAGCGAGCGACCCGGTCGGCGCGCCCGTCTTCGTGGAGGACCGGACGGCGACCCGTTCACCACGGTGACGCTGCCCCAGGCAGCCGCACCAGTCCGGGCGCCTACGCGGTGCAGCGGTTCACCACGGCCGGCGCGCGGTGGACGGGCAGCTACACGGACCCGCCGACCAGCGTCCGCGAGTCAGTCGCCCGAGGCCGCAAGAACGTGGTGTCGGACGGCTCCGGCGGCATCTACGTCGCCGGCACCAAGGACTACCCGGTGACCGACCCGGACGGGAACCCAGCGGTGGGAGAGGCGGGTGACGTCCAGCACTCCTGGCCGACGGCGGACGGGATGCCACCTTCGGCGACGCCGGCGTCGCAGGCACCCCGGCCCTGGGCGCCCCGGCCGCGCTGGTGCTGGACCCCGCCGGCACGCGGCTCGTCGTCGCAGTGGAGGGCAACGGCAACTCCACCTGGAGCTTCGTCGCGCTCGCCGTCGCTGACCGCGGGGCCACGGGCATCAAGCCCGGCCGTCTGGACACGACGTGGGGCGAGATCGTCACCCGAGAGCCAGCCTCCCGGCACACGGGGCTGTCGACGTGAACCCGGGCGACAGCGCTGTCGCTGAGGACGTGGCCGTGGACAGCGCGTCGCGCGTGTACGTCGCCGGCCGGCTCAACCTGGGCGAGGGCAGCGACTCGGACGTCGCCGTCGGCCGGCTCGAGGCAGACGGCCGCGGCCTGGACACGACGACCCCGCCCAACGGCACCGACCCGGGTGACGCGGGCTGGGGCTACGTGAACAGCGACCGCTACGCCGTCGGCTACCGCAGCTTCGACGCTGCCGCCCCGACGCTGAGCCCTGACGAGACCGGCCAGGCCACCGCGGACGAGACGGCGTACGCCTTGCACCTCTCGTCGACCGGAGTCGTCACCGTCGTCGGCGCGACGGCGCCCGATCCAGGGCGGGACAGCTCGCCGCCGTTCCCGGACGTGGCCTTCGCGGCCCGGCTGACCGCGGCCGGGGCTCTGGACACCGCCTTCGGTCAGGACGGCGTCGTCCGGATCGACTACGAGGGCTCGCGTCGCAGTCTGCCCTCGACGTGGACGTCGACGAATCCGGGCGCGTGCTGGTGGCGGGCGAGGGTGACGACGACGAGGGCACGAGCTTCCCCGGGCTCGCGCGCCTCACCCCTACCGGCACCTTCGACAAGCGCTTCGGCCGTTTCACCACACATGGCCCGCAGGACGGGACCGAGCGCTTCGCCGTGGACGGGGCCGGCGACGAGTGCCCCGGCCGCTTCGACCACGTCCGGCACCTCCCCGCGGACAGCCGCATCCTCGTCTCGGGCGTGTGCGACGGCGACGCCGTCCTCATGCGCCTGCTCGGGGACTACACGGCGCCGACCGGCCTGACCCTGCAGGCCCCTCCGTACGAACGGCCGGCGAGGGCACGCCCTCGGCCGGGCTGGTGAACGGCCTGACCGAGCTCGACGCGACGCCGTCGCAGGTCCGGCTCCCGCTGTTGGACCGGGACAAGCTGACGGACGCCGCGGCGCAGGTGCAGTCGGCGCCGATCCGGCAGTCCCCGATCCGGCAATCCCCCATCCGGCAATCCCCCATCCGCCAGTCACCGATCCGCCAGTCACCCATCCGCCAGTCGCCTCTGGACGACGCGAACGCCCTGACAGGTACGGCGGCGATCACGCTGGCTCAGGTCCCGCTGACGCCCCCGCTGGACTGGACCACCGTCCTTCAAGGCACCGAGTTCGAGGGCCTGCCGCTCCAGACCGTCCTGATCAGCCAGGTGCTTACGGCCGCAGACAGCCGGGACAGCAAGTACGCCGAGATTCGCAAGCTGATCCTCGGGAACATCGACTTCTCGGACACCTCACTCGGTGAAGTCGGACTCGGCTCCTTCCTCCTGGGGGATACACCACTGACGGCGCTGCCCGCGCCGACAGGCGCGGGGTCGACCAAGGACCGCTGGTGCGCGTACCTCGCGTCGCACGGCACCAGCACCTCGCCGCGGTGCGATGCCAGCCAGGCGCTCATCGGCAAAGCCAGCCTGATGCTGGTCGAGCTGGCTGGCGTCGCCTTGACCGACTACTACGCCGAGGACGGGGCGCTCATCGGGAGTGACCTGGTCGACGCCCCGCTGGCCTTCGTCCGCGTCGCCGACCTCGCCCTCGGGCGCATCGCCCTCGGCAACGTCACGCTGGAGCAGCTCAAGGAGAGCATCCGCAAGGACATCTGCCCGGCCTGCACCGACGCCGACAACGAGACCCCTCTCCGCTCGCTGAACCTGCCGAAGTCGACGGCGCCGCCGGCGGACCCCGTCGAGAGCCCGGCAAGGACTCCCTGCAGGCCCTGCTCAAGGCGGGCTTCACCGACGACTCGCTCGACCGCACCCTGAGCCTGACGGCGCTCACCCTCGGGCTGCTCGCGCCCGAGGACCTGCCGCTGGAGAGCGTCGGCCTGGACCCGCTGCTCGACGCCTACCAGCCCGGCTCGCAGTCGCAGATCCAGTTCACCAGCACCCTCAACGCCCCGTGCGGCGACGTCGGCGGACTCCGGATGGAGCTGCGCCTGCCTGCGGGCAGCCTGGTCCGTGGCGGCGACGTCCAGGTCCTCGGGCAGGACCGCGTCAACAGCCTGTCAGTCGTCCCGCAGGGCCGACGACGACGGGCTCACCGGGTGGGGACAGCGAGCCGGTCGTGGTGGCATCCAGCCCGTCCGGCACCGTTGCGAGCTACCAGCCGCAGATCGCCGCGTGCACCGGCATCACCCGGATCGTCCTGAACCTGCGCGTGCAGGCCGCCCGGCGGCTGGAGCTGCTCAAGGCCACGGCGGCGGCCAAGGCCACGTCGCTCGACCTGACGTCCCCGCAGCGGTCGGTGCTGATCACCGACCCGCACAACGAGGGGGCGCCGACTCCGCCGGCCGGCCGAGTCGCGGCCCCGAAAGCACCACTCTGGATCCGACCCTCGACCTGCTGTCCCTCGGCTGGCTCGGCGCGTCCGGCAACGCCGACCTCTACCGACTGGAGGTCCGCGACCGCAGCGAGGTCGACCTTCGCTGAGCCACCTGCCGGCGGACTACGACCTGATCGTCTACGACGACAGGCCGACCGCACTCCGGACGGGCAGGACGGCCTGCCCTGCCGAACGCGCCGGCGCGGTCGCCCGATCCGCCAGTCCCCGATCCGGCAGTCGCCCATCCGGCACTCGCCGGTGGACGACTCCGGGCCCGACACCAGCCGGGACGCCGCCGAGAACCCGACGGTCGCTGCCGGAGGGCCGCAGGGCGTGCCGCTGCTCGACAAGCGCATCCGCGCCGCGTCGACCGGGCGGGGCACTGGACGACGAGGTCCTCCACCTGCGGACCGTGCGCGGTGACCTCGACGAGGGCAAGGCGACGGGCGACTCTGCTCGTCGCGGTCGCACCCTACAACGGCGCCCGTCGCCGCTGCCGTACGTCCTGACGAGCCGGGTGAGGCGGACCCCGACGCCGGTCGAGCTGCGTCGACCCGCACGGTTCTGACGCCGGGGCCCGGACCGCGCGCGGTGCCGACCCGGCGACCGCCGCGACGGTGACCGCGACGACGCAGTCGCTGATCCTGGTCACCAGCCGACCGGATGGACAAGCTCTACGGGCCGACCCCGACTGCGGCCGAGCTGTGTGGACCGCGCTGAGCCGACGTGCGCGGCACCGTCCTGGACGTCACGGCGGAGCACCCGTCGACGTCGGCCCGCGACGACGACGTGCGCGAGGCGTACACCGCGATGGACCGCGACCCGTGCTCGGTGCCGCCGATCAACGCGGTCGTGACCGCGATCAACGCGCTGGTCGACGGGTGCGGACGGCGGCCGGCGAGCTGCGCTTCATCACCCTCATCGGCAACGACGACGCCATCCCGATGGGGCGCGTCCCGGACCTCGACCGACGTCGGCCAACCAGGGCGAGTACGCGCCCGCCTCGCGCATCGCCGCTGCACTCGGACGGCGTGCTGGCGACGAGGACAACGCGGTCTCCCGCTCGTTCGCCGAGCGCTACCTGCTGTCCGACGACCCGTACGGCGCGCTCGGCCCCGAGCGCCTTCCTCGACACCCAGCTCTTCGTCCCGGACCTCGCCGTCGGCCGGCTGGTCGAGACCCCGGCCGCAGATCCGAGGCCTCATCGAGGAGTTCCTGGCCGCGGACGGCGTCCGCAACCTCACCGGCGCCTACACCGCGTCGTACGACTTCCTGCATCGACCTCGGCCAGAGCTCGACGCCCTGCCGCGACGATCGGCGGCAGGCGCACCGACTGACCAAGACGACGCCGACAACAGCGACGACTGGACGCAGAGGCCGACGCCAGCAGGCGGTCAGCGACAACGCGCACGGCTTCACGTCGGTCAACGGCCACTACGACAACAACCGCGCCCTGCCCGCCGACCAGAACGCGCTCGGCATGCAGGACGCAGCTGCTGTCGGCCGAGCGACCTCGCGACCTGCAGCCGGCTCCGAGCCGACCTGCCGACAGCTGGCACGGCATCCTCGCGACCGTCGGCTGCAACGCCGGCGTCAACCTGTCGCAACCTGCTGCTGCGACCACGGACGGCCGGACGCCGCGTCCGCCAAGGACCTGGCCCGGACCGACGACTGGGCCCAGCGGGTCAGCGCCGCCAAGGGCGTCTTCATCGCCAACACCGGCTTCGGCTACGGCGACAGCGCCGCGATCTCCTACAGCGAGAAGCTGCATGGCCGGCTTCGCCAGCAACCTCGACGGGTCGATGACGGTCGGCCAGGCGCTGCAGTTCGCCAAGCAGCAGTACCTGGAGAGCGCGGCCTTCGGCGTGTACGACCACAAGGCGCTGCAGGAGGCCACTACTACGGCCTGCCGCAGTGGCGCGTGGGCACCGACGGTGCGGTCGCCTCGACCGTGCTGCCGCCCGCCGCTCGCCGCGGCCGAACCCGCTCGTCATGATCTCCGCACTGCCGAGGTTCGCGCCGGACACCCTGCCGGGTCGGCGGCCCCGCGCGGTGACTACTTCGTCACGAAGGACGAGACCGGGACGCCGGAGCACCCGCAGGTCACGGCCTACCGGCCGATCCAGCCGCAGCGTCGACGCCCCTGGCCGCCGCGGCCGGACGGGCTGGTCGCGCACGGCGCGACCCTCGAGTCGCTGACGACGACGAGGTGGGCATCGACCCGGTCATCGCCGTGCCCGATCGTCGACGACAGCGACCTGCAGCCCGAGCCGCCGGTCGGCCCAGGCGTTCTTCCCGTGCACCCTGCAGCAGATCGTCACGCGGACGACGCCCGGCAGGGCAGCGCCGAGGACGTCCTCGGTGCTCGTGCCGGGCCAGTTCCGGGACATGCCGCTCGGCAGCGCGGTCCCCGGCACCCAGCGCCTGGTGACCGCGACCGACGTCCGGGTCCACTGGTCCGACTCGGCGCGACTTCGACCCTCCGCGGCGTCGTCGAGGTGCACGGCGGGGTCGACCCGGCCAGCGCCTGCTGCGCGATCAGCGTCGACGGCTGCCCCGGACGAGCGACACCGACCGGGTGTTCGCGCTGTACCTCACCGACGCGGCGGCGTCCCGGCCGGCACCGCCCGCACCTGGAGCAAGCTCGAGCTGGCCAAGGGCGCGGCGGCGACCTGGACGGGCCGGCGCTCGTGCCCGCAGGCACCACGGACGTCGACCAGTTCTACGTCCAGGCGGTCGACACGGCCGGCAACGTCACGGTCGACAACAACAAGGGCCGTGAACTTCACGCGCCGAGTCCGACGGTGCTCGTCGGCGCAGCCCGGCGACCCGACGCCCACGCCTCGCCGACCCCACTCCACGCCGCCTCGTCCCCAGCCCGAGCCCCACCGCGAGCCCCACCCGCAGCGCCTCGGCCAGCCCGTCGCCCACGGCGGCCCCGGCCGGCGGTGGTGACGGCGGGGTCGTGCCCGTCCCGTCGACGAGCTCGAGCGGCAGCGCCGGCCAGGTGTCCCCGTCCGCCTCGCCCTCGCGCTCGCCCTCGCCGTCCAGCGCCAGCCCGTCCGCGTCGCCGAGCGCGACCCAGCGGCCCCCGGGCGCACGTCCCACGGTCCGGCTCAGCGCCGGCCAGATCGTCGCCGGGCAGCCGGTGCTGCTCAGCGGCACGGCACCGCCGGGCAGCCGCGTGGTGGTCTGGGCCTACAGCCGGCCGAACACGACCTACTACGCCGTGCGGCAGCTGACGGCGACGCCGGACGGGACCTTCCGTACGTTCCTCTACCCGGGCACCAACACCCGGCTGTTCGTCCGGGCCGACGGCGTGGACAGCGACAGCATCGTGGTCCTCGTCCGCCCGGTGATGAGCATGCGGGCGGTCGGCGGCGGCCGGACCTGGACCTTCACCGGGACGGTCAAGCCGGCCCGGCCGGGGTCGTGGTCACGCTCTACCGCCGCACGACCCGGGGCGAGGTGATCACCGCCCAGGGCGTCACCGACGCCTCCGGTGCCTACGTCATCCGCCGGCGCTTCCTCGGCGGCGGGCGCTGGTCGTTCGTCGCCCGGACCGGCAACGGGCTCGTCGCGGTGGCCGGCAACGGGCCGGTCCGGAGCATCACGCTGCGTTAGCGGGTCGTCCCGGTCCCGCTGTTCGGGACCGGGACGGCGGCGTCCGGGGCAGGATCCGGGTCACCGGCGTCGAAACCGGTGCGCAACACCTCCCGGCCCTGGAGCACCCATGACCGCTCGTCCCCGTACGACCGCCCTGCGCGCGCTGCTCGCCATCGCGGCGCTGGGCCTGACGGTCGCCGGGACGGGCGCGCTGGCCGCGTCGCCGACCCCCGCACCGGCCCCGGCGACGGACCGGGCGAAGACCACGCCGTTCGCGCTCGTGGAGGACAGGGACGTCGACGACCGGCTGCCGCAGCCGGAGGACCGCTACGCCCTGGCCGGCGGCTGCTACACGCTGGAGGCGCCCGGCAAGGGCGTGGTCGTGCGCGACGGGGCGGCGCTGCGCGTGGGCAAGGGCAAGGCGCGTGCCGTTCCACTTCCAGGCGACGCGGCTCGGCGAGTACCTCCTCGCGACCAACGAGGGCCGCGACACCCGCGTCAAGGGCGCCTGGTGGGACGTGCGCGGCTACGTCGCCGGCACGCGGCTGGCCACGCCGGTCACCGGCGGGCAGGTGTCGGTGGCCAGCGCGCCGAGCGCGGCGGCCGAGTGGCGGGTCGTCGCGGCCGGGGCGAAGCCGGAGGCCAAGCGCAGCGGCCAGGCGTACGTCCTGTCGCTGCCGTCGCGCGGCGGCTCCCTGACCGTCGGCGCCGGGGGCGTGCTGACCCTGGGCGGGGGGACGCCGCTGGCGCTGCGCCACGTCAAGGACGACAACCCCAAGGACAGCGACCCCAACGGCACGGCGTGCGCGACCTGGCCCGAGATCGAGACCGGCGCGACCGGCACGCCGACGCCGGTCAAGGGCAGCCCCGCGCAGCCGGTGAAGGGCTTCTTCGAGGCCCACGTGCACGGCATGGCGTACGAGTTCCTCGGCGGCAAGGTCCGCTGCGGGCAGCCGTGGCACCCGTACGGCGTGGAGTACGCCCTCGGCGACTGCCGCAAGACCGGCAACGTCTACAACGGCGCCCTCGAGGTCGGCCTGGCCGGCAAGAGCCCGTCGGACCCGGTCGGGAAGTACGACCCGGTCGGCTGGCCGACCTTCGGCTACTGGCCGCAGCACGACACGCTGACGCACGAGCAGTACTACTGGCGCTGGCTGGAGCGGGCCTACCTCGGCGGGCTGCGGCTGACGACCAACCTGCTGGTCGACAACACGGCCCTGTGCCAGCTCTTCCCCGTCAAGAAGAACTCCTGCAACGAGATGGACGGCGTGCGCCTGCAGGCCCAGCGGCTGCACGAGCTGCAGGACTACGTCGACGCCCAGTCCGGCGGCCCCGGCGAGGGCTGGCTGCGGATCGTCACCAACCCGACCCAGGCGCGGCAGACCATCAACGCCGGCCGGCTGGCGATCGTCATGGGCATCGAGGTCTCGGTGCTGTTCGACTGCGGCGAGGTGCTCGACGTCCCGCAGTGCACCGAGGCGCAGATCGACCAGCGCCTGCAGGAGGTGTTCGACATGGGCGTGCGCCAGATGGAGCTGGTCAACAAGTTCGACAACGCGCTGTCCGGCGTGACCGGCGACAGCGGCAGCACCGGTGTCGTCGTCAACACCGGCAACAAGTACGTCACCGGCCACTTCTGGGACATGCGCACCTGCCCGACCGAGCCGGCGCACGACCACGGCGACGGCGGCCAGCACGACAAGACCCAGCCCAACCTCGCGGAGGAGGCTCCGGAGGGCATCGACGCGCTCGCCGGCCGGGTGCTCGACCAGTTCGGCGGAGCCACGAAGGGCTACGTCGCGCCCGCCTACCCGGCGGGTCCGCACTGCAACAGCCGCGGCCTGAGCACGCTCGGCACGCACCTGGTCAAGAAGATGATCAGCAAGGGCATGATCTTCGACCCCGACCACATGAGCGCGCTCGCGCAGCGCCAGGCGCTCGACATGGTCGAGCACGAGCTCGTCCCGGCCGAGCTGGCCGCGGCCAAGAAGGCCGGTCGTCCGGCGGTGCTGCCGGCGGTCATGTCCAGCCACAGCTGGGCCAACGACACCGTCTACCAGCGCATCTACGGCCTGGACGGCGTCGTCGCGCCGCGCACGGCCGACGCCGGCGCCTTCGCCGACCGCTGGGCCCAGCACCGCCGCTTCGCCGCCGACAACGCCCCCGCTGGCTACGACTTCGGGATGGGCTACGGCGCCGACACCAACGGCCTGGGCGGCCAGCCCGGCCCGCGTACCAAGCCCAAGGTCCCGCTGACCTACACCAAGGCCGGCTGGAAGGCGCCGATCGGCGGGGTGACCCTGCGCCAGCAGCGCAGCGGCGTGCACACCTACGACATCAACAAGGACGGCGTCGCGCACTACGGGCTGTTCGCCGACTGGTTCCGCGAGCTGGCGCTGGCCGCCGACGAGCGGCAGAAGGCGCTCGGCGGCGGTGCCGCGATCACCCGCGACATGCTCAACGGCGCCGAGACCTACCTCGGGCTCTGGGAGCGGTCGGTCTACGGCAGCAACTCCTGCGTCACGGACGGCTCCCAGCCGCAGGTCGAGGACCTGCACGCGGCGCTGGGCCTGGACCTCGAGGGCTTCCTGCGGGCGGTCGGGCAGCCGTCCGACCGGGACGGCGCGGCGTACGTCTACTGCGCCGTCGACGCCGAGGGCCACGGCACCGTGGTCTCGGTGGTCTTCGACGCGGCCGGTCGCGCGGGCAGCCTCACCGCCACGCCCGCCGGCGACCGCTGCCCGGCTGCTCGCCGACGCCGCGGCGCTCGACACCCACACGCACGGACCGGTGCTGCCGGCCGGCGGCGGTCTCACGAGCAGCTCGCTGCTCGTCAGCGGCCTGGTGGGCGTGGCCTTCAGGGCGCTGCGCCGCAGGGGCTAGACCCGGGCACGCTCCAGCAGGGCGGCGAACCGGCCGGCCAGGGCCTCGGCGCCGCGGGTGACCTCGTCGGACCGGCGCACCAGCTGGTCGACGACGTCGCGGCCGTCGATGCCCCACCGCTGCCAGTCGCCGGCGTGCAGGGAGGCCCAGGTCTCGTACGTCGGCAGCGACACCTCGGGGTGGAACTGCACGCCCCAGGCGGCCGCGCCGACGCGGAACGCCTGGTGCGGGTACGCGCCGGTCTCGGCCAGCCAGACCGCGCCCGGCGGCAGCTCGACGACCGCGTCGCGGTGCATGCTGGGGCCGGCGAAGGGGTCGGGCAGGCCGCCCACCAGCGGGTCGACGGCCGCCTCCGCGCGCCAGCGGACGTCGACCACCCCGGCCTCGATGCCGCCGGCGCCGACCTCGACCCGGCCGCCGCACGCCTTGCCGAGCAGCTGCGCGCCGAGGCAGATGCCGAGGGTCGGCACCGCGTCCTCGACCGCGCTGACCAGCAGCGCCCGCACCGCGGGCAGCCAGGCCACCCGGTCGTCGTCGTTCGCGCCCATCGAGCCACCGAGGACCAGCAGCCCGTCCTGCGTGACGCGCTCGGGGACGGCGTCCCCCTCGTACGGGCGGCAGAGGGCGAGCTCGACGCCGGCCTGCTCGAGCCAGGGGCCGAAGCGGTCGAGGGGGCAGGTGGCCTCGTGCTGCACCACGAGCAGGGTCGTCATGCGCCGACGCTAGCCGTGTCGCGATCCCGCCAGACAACGACCGGTGCAGCCCGCACGATGGACGCGTGGACGAGGAGCAGCAGTGGCGCGCGGTGCAGGGGCAGGACCCGCGCTTCGACGGCTGGTTCGTCCTGGGGGTGACCAGCACGGGCATCTACTGCCGGCCGAGCTGCCCGGCGCGGACGCCGAAGCGGGAGAACGTCCGCTTCCACCCCTCCGCCGCTTCGGCGCAGGCGGCCGGCTTCCGGGCCTGCAAGCGCTGCCGTCCGGACGCCTCGCCGGGCTCGCCCGAGTGGGACGGCCGCAGCGACCTCGCGGCGCGCGCCGTGCGCCTGATCGCCGACGGGGTGGTCGACCGCGAGGGCGTGCCCGGGCTGTCCGCCCGGCTCGGCTACAGCCGGCGCCAGGTCGAGCGCGCGCTGCTCGCCGAGCTCGGCGCCGGGCCGCTCGCGCTGGCCCGGGCGCAGCGGGCGCAGACCGCCCGCACGCTGGTCGAGACCACCGGGCTGCCGTTCGCCGACGTCGCGTTCGCCGCCGGCTTCGGCAGCGTCCGGCAGTTCAACGACACGGTGCGCGAGGTCTTCGCCGCGACGCCCGGCGAGCTGCGCGCGCCGCGGCCGGCGCGACGACGCCGCCCCCGGGACGGTCTCGCTGCGGCTGCCGTTCCGCGCGCCGCTCTTCCCCGACCAGCTCTTCGGCCACCTCGTGGCGACCGGCGTCCCCGGCGTCGAGGAGTGGCGCGGCGGGGCCTACCGCCGCACGCTCCGCCTCCCGCACGGCGCCGGGATCGTCGCGCTCACCCCGCAGCCCGACCACGTCGCCTGCCGGCTGACCCTCGCCGACCTGCGCGACCTCGCTCCCGCCGTCGCCCGCTGCCGGCGGCTGCTCGACCTGGACGCCGACCCGGTACGCCGTGGACGGCCTGCTCGCGCAGGACGAGGTGCTGGCGCCCTGGGTCGCCAAGGCCCCCGGCCGGCGGGTCCCGCGCACGGTCGACGAGGCGGAGCTGGCGCTGCGCGCGGTGCTCGGGCCAGCAGGTCAGCACGGCCGCAGCCCGGACGCACGCCGCCCGGCTGGTCCTCGCCCTCGGCGAGCCGGTCGAGGACCCGGCAGGCGGGCTGACGCACCTGTTCCCGACGGCGGCCGCGGTCGCGGCGTACGACCCCGCGCTGCTCGCCCTGCCGCACGCCCGGCGCCGCACGCTGCTCGGGCTGGCCCGGGCGCTGGCGGACGGCTCCGTCGACCTCGCCCCCGGCGCCGACCGGGCCGCGGCCCGCGCCGACCTGCTGGCCCTGCCCGGCATCGGGCCCTGGACCGTCGAGGTCGTCGCGATGCGCGGCCTCGGCGACCCGGACGCCTTCCTGCCCACCGACCTCGGGGTCGTCCTCGCCGCCCGGGCGCTCGGGCTCGGCGAGGGCGCCGCGCTGCTGCAGCACGCCGAGCGGTGGGCGCCCTACCGCGCCTACGCCGTCCAGCACCTGTGGGCGGTCGGCGACCACGCCGATCAACCGACTTCCAGGCACCGCTCCCCGAGGAGGACGCATGAGCAGGACCCACACCGTCGTCGACAGCCCGGTCGGGCCGCTGACCCTCGTCGCGCAGGACGACGCGCTCGCCGGGCCTCTACATGGACGGGCAGCGGCACCTGCCCGCCGCCCGCCGCCTTCGGGTCGCGCGACGACGACGTGCTGCCGGACGTGCGCGAGCAGCTGGCGGCGTACTTCGCCCGCGACCTGAAGGAGTTCGACCTGCCGCTGGCCACCGGCGGCACGCCCGTTCCAGGCGAGCGTGTGGGCGGCGCTGCGCGACGTGCCGTACGGCGCGACCTGCACCTACGCCGAGCTCGCCGCCGCGATCGGGCGTCCGACGGCGGTGCGTGCGGTCGGCGCCGCGAACGGGCGCAACCCGGTCTGCCTGGTCGTGCCGTGCCACCGCGTCGTCGGGGCGGACGGCTCGCTCACGGGCTACGCCGGCGGGGTCGAGCGCAAGCAGTGGCTGCTCGCGCTGGAGCGCGGCGCGTGAGCTCCGTCGAGACCCGGCTGACCCGCTCGCTGTCGGTGCTCGCCGCCGTCGACGTCGCCGGCGGGCTGCTGCTGCGCCGGTCGTCCTCACCGCTGGTGCGCGGCTTCGGGCGGCAGACGGCGCTGTGGGGCGAGGTCGACGGCGCGATCGCGGCCGTCGGGGCGCTGCGCCGCCGCTCGCGCGGCCCGACCGACCCCGCGCGGCTGCGCCGGGTCCTGCTGGTCAACGCCGGGCTCGACGTGGCGTACGTGCTCGGCGGCGCCGCCCTGGCCCGCCGCGGCGGCACCTGGCGCGGCGCCGACCTGCGCGGCGACGGCCTGGCCGTGGTGGTGCAGGGGCTGGCGCTGCTCGTGCTCGACAGCGCCTACGCCCGCCGCCTGCGGGCCTGACCCGCCACGCCCGCCGCCCCTCTGCGCGCCGCGATCATGGACTCGTGCTGATCACCACGCGGGACGCGACCGCACCACCTGCATGATCGCGGGCCGGGGAGCCGGGGCGGGGCCGGGGAGCCGGCGGGGCCGGGGCGCGGGCAGGGGTCGGGGCGCGGGCAGGGGGCGCGGGCAGGGGTCTGGGGCGCGGGCAGGGGTCGGGGCAACGGCCGCGGGGCAGGACCTCGAGCACCCCTACCGAGGAGCCCCGTTGCAGCTGTCCGGCACGCACGTCCTGGTCACCGGCGCCTCCCGCGGGATCGGCGCCGAGGTGGCCCGCGAGGCGGCCCGCCGCGGCGCCCGGCTCACCCTCGTCGCCCGCAGCGCCGCGCCGCTCGAGGCGCTGGCCGCCGAGACCGGCGGGACCGCGCTGCCCGCGGACCTCGGCGACCGGGACACCCGCCGCGGGCTCGTCGCCCGGGCCGAGGCGCTGAACGGCACCGTCGACGTGCTGGTCAACGTCGCCAGCCTGGACGCCGCCGGGTCGTTCCTGGCGCTCGACGCGGACACCCTCGAGGAGCTGCTGACCGTCAACCTGACGGCCGGCGCGGAGCTGACCCGCCAGGTGCTGCCGGCGATGGTGGCCCGCGGCTCGGGCCACGTCGTCGTCTTCTCCTCCGGCTTCTCGACCGTCGTGGCGCCGGGCCTGGCGGCCTACTGCGCCAGCAAGGGCGGCCTGCCCAGCTCGCCGGCGTCCTGCGCACCGAGCTCAAGGGCAGCGGCGTCGGGCTCACCCTGGTCGAGCCGGGCCCGGTGAAGACCGGCATGTACGCCGACATCCAGGCCGAGCCGCTGTCCGGCGCAGCGCTGCGCCGGCTCGTCCGCCTGCGGCTCACCCGCGAGGTCGAGCCGCAGGAGGTGGCGCGGGCGACCTGCGACCAGGTCGAGGCAGGCGGCGCCCACGTCGTCGTGCCGCGGCGCAACACGCCGTTCATGCTCTTCACCTGGGCGCCGCGGTGGATGTCGGAGCTGGTGCTGACCGGCCTGCCCCGCCGCTAGCGCGACAGCGAGGCCGGGACCCGGCGGACCTCGCGGGCGCGGACCTCGTCGCCGCAGCTGCGGCAGGTCATGGCCGGGTCGAGGACGTGACCGCAGGCGTGCTCCAGCACGAGCGGCGGGCCGTCCGGGCCGACGCGGTGGGTGTCGCCCCACTGCTTCAGCGCGAGGATCACCGGGTGGAGCGCGCGCCCGGCGGGCGTCAGGACGTACTCGTACCGCGGCGGGCGCTCGGAGTACTGCCGCTTCTCCAGCACGCCCTGCTCGACCAGCGTGCGCAGCCGGTTGGTGAGGGTGTCGCGGGGGGCGCCGGTGTTGGCGACCATCTCGTCGAAGCGCCGTACGCCGAGGAAGACCTCGCGCACGACGAGCAGCGCCCACTTCTCGCCGACGACGTCGAGGGTGCGCGCGACGGAGCACTCGCGGGGACTCATGGCGCCAGCCTACCCGAGTGGGTCGACTTCTCGGACTGACTCGGTTACGGTCGGTCCGGAAGTCGGACCTACAAGGGTCGCGACCGGGCGGGGTGGGAGCGCGCATGGCGCAGGACGTGGTGGAGCAGCCGGTCAAGGGAGCGGGGACGGCGGCGATCGTCGTGCTCTCGCTGGGGGTGTTCATGGCCAGCCTCGACCTGTTCATCGTCAACCTGGCGTTCCCGTCGATCGCCGAGGACCACCCCGAGACCAGCCTCGCGACGCTGTCGTGGGTGCTCAACGCCTACACGGTGGTCTTCGCCGCGGCGCTCGTGCCGGCAGGGCGCTGGGCCGACCGGGTCGGCCGGCGGCGGCTGTTCTCGCTGGGCCTCGCGATCTTCACGCTCGGGTCGGCGCTGTGCGCGCTGGCGCCCGACGTCCCGCTGCTCGTCGCGGCCCGCGTCCTGCAGGCGGGCGGCGCCGGGCTGATGGTGCCGACGTCGCTGTCGCTCCTGCTGGCCTCCGTGCCGGCCGCCGGCCGGGCCAAGGCCATCGGGACCTGGGCCGCGATCGGGGGCCTCGCGGCCGTGCTCGGACCGGTCGTCGGCGGGCTGCTCGTGCAGGTCGACTGGCGGCTGGTCTTCTGGGTCAACGTGCCGGTCGGCCTGGTCGCCCTCGCCATGACCTCGCGGGTGCTGGTGGAGAGCCGTGACCCCGACGCGACCCACCGCCCCGACCTGCTCGGCGCGGTCGTGCTCGCCGGCGCGGTCGGGCTGCTCGCCCTGGCCCTCGTGCAGGCCCCCGACGTCGGCTGGACCGCCCCCCGCACGCCGCTGCTGGTGCTGCTGGCCGCCGCCGGCCTGGCGCTGGTGCTCGGCCGCTCGCGCAGCCACCCCTCGCCGGTCGTCGAGATGACGCTGCTGCGCAGCCCCGCCTTCGCCGCCGCGATGCTGGCCTCGCTGGCCTACTACACCGGCTTCTCGGCCTTCCTGCTGAACATGGTCCAGTACCTCACCGAGGTCTGGGGCTACTCCCCCATCCGCGCCGGCCTGGCCATCGCACCCGGGCCGTTCATGGTCCTGCCCTTCGCCCGCCAGGTCGCGCCGCGCCTCGCGCCCCGCCTCGGCGGCCCGGCCCGCGTCGCGGCCCTCGGCTGCCTGCTCGGCGTCACGGCGCAGGCTGCTGTTCCTCAGCCTGGTGCAGGACACGCCCGCGTACGCCGCGACGATGCTCGTCCCGCAGCTCATCGGGGGCGCCGGCGTCGGGCTCGTCATCCCGTCGCTGCTCGGGCTCGGCGCCGGCAGCCTGCCGCCGGCGCAGTTCGGCACCGGCAGCGGGCTGCTCAACATGGCCCGCCAGCTCGGCGCGGTCCTCGGCGTCGCCGGCCTCGTCGCCGTGCTCGGCGGGGTCACGGGCGACGCGGTCTCGCCGACCCGCGGCGGCGCGGTGCTCGCGCTCAGCGCGTTCCTGCTCGCCGGCCTGCTCGCGCTGTGGGGCGGCCGCACGGCCCGTCCCGGTCGAGCTGCCGGCACCGCTGGCCGTGCCGGTCCCCGACCCGGCCTGAGCTCAGCACGCGCGTCGCGCAGGCGGGCGTCGAGCCCCTTCGCCGGAGAGCCGAGCCCGGTCACCGCGTCGTAGCCGGCGCCGGCCGTGCACAGCGCCCCGCAGGTGCCGTTGCCGCCGGTGACCACGTCGGACAGCCCGCCCGCGCGGTAGAGCGCGGTGTGCAGCGGCGTGCCGCCGGCGGCGTCGGTCGCGGTGAGCGGACCCTTGCCGACGGCCTTGCGGAGCTGGTTGGCGGCGGCGAGGACGCCGGCCCACTGCGGGGCCCCCGCGCTGGTCCCGCCCATCCGGAACCAGCCGGACTGCTTGAGGTACGAGCGTGCTGCTGTAGACGGCGACCCCCGTCGCCGGGTCGGCGTCGTAGGCGACGTCCGGGGAGGTGCGGCGGGCCGCCGTCGTGACGCCGACCTGGTAGGCGGGCTTGGGCGCGTACAGGCTGACGCCACCGCCCGAGCCCGCTCCAGGCGGTCTCCGAGGTGACCGTGCCGGTCGGCGTCGAGGCCGAGCGTCGTGCCGCCGACGGCGAGGACCCACGGGTTCGTCGCCGGGTAGGTGCCGGGGTTGCCCTTGTCGCCCGAGGCGACCACGCACACCCCGGTCGTGAGCTTGCAGCGGTAGTCCTCGGCCACCTGCTTGCTGAACTCCGCCCCGCCCCAGCTGTTGCTGACGACGGTGACACCGGGCTGCTTGGCGGCCCAGGTGACGGCGGTCAGCAGGTTGGTCAGGGCGCTGGAGGAGGCCTCGACGAGCAGGATCGACGCCGCGGGCGCCACCGCGTGCACCCACTGGACGTCGAGCGCCGTCTCGAGCGCCCACCCGGCGTCGAGCGCCGGCAGCTTGGTCCCCCCGGTCTGGTTGACCTTGCGGAACGACGGGACGGGCGGCAGACCGAACGTCGCGTTGAACACGCCGAGGTCCGCGACGACGTTGGGCGCGTCGTACGCCGTGACGACCGCGACCGTCTGCCCTGCCCCGGTGCCGGTGAGCCCGAGGTAGGCCCGGACCTGGGCCGGGGTGTAGCCGGTCGCGACGGTGGAGGTGACGAGCGGCTCCGCGGTCGGGGTGCGGCCGAGCACGGCGAGGTCGAGCGGGTGCTGGGCGTCGGCGCCCGCCCCGCTCTGGGCCACCCGCAGCGACGCGGGCGACGAGAGCGTGGCCGCGGAGGCGCCGGCGGCGGACAGCGCCAGGGGCAGGACGCACAGCACGGACGCTGCCGCGCGCCGGACGGTCCGAGCTCGGTGCGGCACGCGTGCTCCTGCGGGTCGGGGGGTGTCTCGGACGGTAGGTGCGCCTTGCTGTGCCGCCCATAGCCAGATGGAGCCCCACGGCGAGTAGTCCCTCGGCCACCCTTAGTGACCATTGCCGTTCGGCCGTCCGCCCTCGACCGTTGCACCGTCAACCCTCTCGCGCCGCCGCCCGCGCCGGCCCCCAGATCCGAGGTCACCGTGCACCGTCGTCCGCTCCTCCGCGTGGCAGCCGTCTCGCTCGCCTCCGCCGCCACGGCCGTCCTGCTCGCCACCGGCGCCTCCGCCGGCGGCAAGCCCGGGAACGGGCCGGTCTTCGGGCCGTACCTGCCGGACACGTCGGCGGCCAGCATGCACGCGCCGGTCAACACCGACGGGCTCGGCCGGAAGTTCGGCTAGCAGCCGGTCCGGCTCAGGCCCATGACCAGCCCGTGACCGCCCCGTGACCAGGACCCGCACCGGCCGCCGCTGCCCTGCCTCGTGTTCGTCGCGGCGGTCGCCGCCGTCGGCTACACGCTGCTCGTGGCGGGCGTCGCCCGGCGGCTGCCCGAGGCCCTCGACACCGTCGGGCGGCCGTTCGTGCTGGTCGCCGCGCTGCTGGTCCTGGCCGAGCTGGTCCCGGTCACCATCCACCGCCGCGGCGGTGCCGACTCGGTCAACCTGTCGGCGGCGTTCGCCTGCGCGCTGCTGCTGCAGTACGACTGGACCCTCGTCGTCCTCGTGCAGGCGGTGGCCTCGGTCGTCGACGACGCGCGCCGGCAGCGGGCCTGGTGGAAGACCGCCTTCAACGTCGGGCAGTACACCGTGGCCCTCGGCGGCGGCCGGCCTGGTCCTCGAGGCGCTCGGCGGGCACCCGGACGGACGGACGCCGGTCGGGGCCCTGGCCGCCACCGCCGGCTGCCTCACCTTCTTCGCGGTCAACACGGTGCTGCCCGGGGTGGCCTTCGCCCTGAACGAGCGCGCCCCGCTGCTGCCGTCGCTGCTCGAGGAGCTGCCCTTCCAGCTGTCGGTCAACGGCGTCGTCGTCGCCATGGCGCCGCTGGTCATCACCGTCGCCGACGTCAGCCTCTGGCTCGTCCTGCTGCTGCTGGTCCCCGTGGTCGCGGTCCGCCGGGGCGCCGTCTCGGCCCTCGAGCGCGACCACCTCCAGCAGCACGACCTGCTGACCGGGCTGCCCAACTCCCAGGGCTTCCGGGAGCGCCTGGTCGCAGCAGCTCGACGAGGCCGCCGCCACCGAGCAGCACGTCGCGGTCATGGTGCTCAGCCTCGACCACTTCAGCGACGTCAACCACACCCTCGGGCACGCCGCCGGCGACGACCTGCTGCGTCAGGTCGCCGACCGCCTGCGCACCGCCGTGCCGGCGGGCGCCGCGCTGGCCCGCCTGGACGCCGGCACCTTCCTCATCGCGGTCGGCGGGCTCACCTCGCCGTGGGAGGCCAGCACCTGCGCGCAGGCGCTGCTGGCGCAGTTCGGCGACCCGTACGCCTTCGCCGACTCGGCCTTCGCCCTGCGCGCCAGCGTCGGGCTGACCGTCTCGCCGCTGCACGGCACCGACCCCGAGCACCTCGTGCAGCACGGCGAGGTCGCGAGGGACGTCGCCCGGCGCACCCGCAGCGGGCTGGAGATCTACAGCGCCGAGCGCAACGACTTCACCGAGCGGCGGCTCGCCGTGCTGCGCGGCCTCGGCCCGGCGCTGCGCCGCCGGGAGATGACCGTCCACTTCCAGCCGCAGGTCGACCTGGTCAGCCGTCGGGTCACCGGGTACGAGGCGCTGCTGCGCTGGGAGCACCCGACCCTCGGCACCATCCCGCCGGACGAGTTCGTCGCCCTCGCCGAGCACGCCGGGATGATGAAGCAGGTCACCGACTACGTCCTCGACGAGGCGCTGCGCCGGGCGGCGGAGTGGCGGGCCCGCGGCTGCACGGCGACCGTGTCGGTCAACGTCTCGGCCAGCGTGCTGCAGGACCGCGACCTGCCGTCGGACATCGCGCGGCGGCTGGCGGTGTGGGGCGTGCCGAGCAGCGGCCTGGTCATCGAGCTGACCGAGACCGCGGTCATGTCCGACCCCGACCGCTGCCGACGGGTCATGGCCGACCTGCGCGAGCTGCAGGTCGGGCTGTCGCTCGACGACTACGGCACCGGCTACGCCTCGCTGGCCTACCTGACGACCCTGCCGGTCGACGAGCTGAAGATCGACAAGAGCTTCGTCCTGGGCATGCTCACCGGCCGGGCCGACCTGGTCGTCGTCCGCTCCACGGTGGCGCTGGCCCGCGAGCTCGGCCTGCGGGTCGTCGCGGAGGGCGTCGAGACGGCTGAGGCCGCGGACGCGCTCGCCGCCTGGGGGTGCGGCGACCGCCCAGGGCTACCTCTACGGCGCGGCGCAGCTCCCGGAGTCGCTCGTGCTCGACCTCACCGACACCGCGGTCGTCGCCCTGCCCTGACGGTGCAGCCGCCCGCGCAGGGGTAGCGAGCGGGACATGAGCCCCTCTCCGCGCGTCACCGTGGTGATGCCGACCTACGACCAGGAGGCGTTCCTCCCCGGGGCGGTCGACGCGCTGCTGCGCCAGGCGTACCAGGACTGGGAGCTGGTGGTCGTCGACGACGGCTCGCCCGGCGACGTGGCCGCGGCGCTCGGCGCGGCGCTGGAGGACCCCCGGGTGCGGCTCGAGCGCCACGAGGGCAACCGGGGGCTCGGCGCGGCGCTCAACACCGGGCTGGACCTGGCCCGCGGGGAGCTGGTCGCCTACCTGCCGAGCGACGACGTGGTCCGCAAGGACCACCTCGCGACGCTGGTGGCCGCCCTGGACGCCGACCCCGGCGCGCCGCTGGCCGTCTCGGGCGTGCGCTTCTCCGACGTCAACCGCACCGCGCCGGACCGCATCCCCGGCGAGCCCCTGCAGCTGGTGCAGGTGATGCACCGGCGCACCGACCTGCGCTTCCTGGAGCGCGACGAGCTCACCACCGACGACCTCGACCGGATGCTGTGGGACCGGCTGCTCGACGGCCGGGAGCCCGTGCGCACCGGGCTGGTCACCGCGACCTGGCGCCACCACAAGGGGCAGCGGTCGGCGGTGCTGCGGGAGCCGTGGGGCGGGCTCAACCCCTACCGCGCCCGCTACCGCGTGCAGCAGCCGCTGCGGCTGCAGTCGACGGTCGGCTCGCTGCACGACGAGGTGGAGCACTACGCGCGGTTCCGCGAGCGTCCTGCGGTGCCGCGGTCGCCCGACGGGCTGCGGGTCCTGCTGGTGGGCGAGCTGGCCCACAACCCCGAGCGCATCCTCGCCCTGGCCGAGCGCGGTCACGAGCTGCACGGCCTCTGGACCGACACCCCGGTGTGGTTCAACACGGTGGGGCCGCTGCCCTTCGGCCACGTCGCCGAGGTGCCGCGAGACCGCTGGCGCGAGGCCGTCCGGGAGCTGCAGCCCGACGTCGTCTACGGGCTGCTCAACTGGCAGGCCGTGCCGTTCGTGCACGAGGTGCTGAGCGCCGACCTCGGCGTGCCGTTCGTGTGGCACTTCAAGGAGGGGCCGTCGTTCTCGTTCCTGCACGGCCACTGGCCGCTGCTGGTCGACCTGCACACCCGCACCGACGGCCAGGTCTACTCGAGCCCCGAGCTGCGCGACTGGTTCGCGCTGACCGTGCCGGAGTCGGCCGGCGGGCTGCGGCACGTGCTGGACGGCGACCTGCCGAAGGCGGAGTGGCTGACCGGCGAGCGGTCACCGCTGCTGTCCGACGGCGACGGCGAGCTGCACACCGTCCTGCCCGGCCGGCCGCTCGGCCCGCCGCCGGAGGTGCTCGGCGAGCTCGCCCGCTCCGGCGTGCACCTGCACCTCTACGGCGAGAAGGCGGCCGCGCAGATGCGCGACTGGGTGACCGCCGTGCGCGCGGCGATGGGCGACCGCTTCCACCTGCACCCGCAGGTCGCCCAGCAGGACTGGGTGCGCGAGCTGTCGCAGTACGACGCGGGCTGGCTGCACGACTTCACCAGCGACAACCTCGGCGACCTGCACGCGGCCACCTGGGACGACCTCAACTACCCCGCGCGCATCGCCACCCTGGCGGCGGCCGGGGTGCCGAGCATCCAGCGCGACAACACCGGGTCGGTCGTCGCGACGCAGACGCAGAGCCTCGAGCGGCGGCTCGGCGTCCTGTGGCGCGACCCGCAGCACCTGGTCGCGCAGCTGCGCGACCGCGAGCTCATGGACGGGCTGCGCCAGAGCGTCTGGTCGCAGCGGGCCGACTTCACCTTCGACGCCCACGTCGACGGTCTGGTGGACTTCTTCCGCAAGGTCATCGCGGGTCGCTAGCGCGCTCAGACCATGGGCGCGGAGACGGGCCGGTGGGGGTTACCGTCGGTATCACCCCCGTCCCGAGGAGCCCGTCATGACCGACCCGAGGACGTTCCCGTGCGCCGGCTGACCCGCTGGGCCCTGATGCACGGCGTCGTGCGCGTCGCCGGGGCGCGGGCGGCCAAGAAGGGCGACCTGCACGCGACCTTCATGAACGACGACAGCTACCGCGTCGACCCGTTCCCGTTCTACGAGCAGGTCCGCGCGCAGGGCTCGCTCGTCCAGGGTCGGCTGGCCAACCTCAGCGCGTCGTACGACGTGTGCCAGGAGGTGCTGCGCAGCGAGGACTTCCGCGTCGGCCCGGACGAGGACGTGCTGCCGGCGCAGATCGGGCGGATCGTCGCGTGGGCGCGCGACCCGAAGGCGCTCGGCCCGATCGACCCGCCGTCGATGCTGGCGGTCAACCCGCCGGTGCACACCAAGTACCGCCGGCTCGTCAGCAAGGTCTTCACCCCCAAGGCGGTGGAGGGGCTGCGCGTCCGGACCCAGGAGATCGCCGACGACCTGCTCGACCGGATGGCGGGCCACGACCCGGTCGACCTGGTGCAGTCCTACGCCACGCTGCTGCCCGTCGCCGTCATCAGCGAGGTGCTCGGCGTCCCGCCGGAGGACCACGCGACCGTCCTGCGCTTCGGGCACGAGGGCGCGCCCAGCCTCGACGTCGGCCTGACCTACCGCGACTACCGCAAGGTCGACACCGCGATCCGCGGCTTCCAGGACTGGCTCGGCCAGCACCTCGAGCGGCTGCGGCGCAACCCCGGCGACAACCTGCTCAGCCGGCTCGTGCAGCTCGAGGACGAGGGGCAGCGCCTCGACGACGTCGAGCTGCGCGCCACGGCCGGGCTGCTGCTGGCGGCCGGCTTCGAGACGACGGTCAACCTGCTCGGCAGCGCCACGGTGATGCTGCTGGAGCGCCCCGACCAGCTGGCGCTGCTGCGCGAGGACCCGTCGCTGTGGTCCAACGCGGTGGAGGAGTCCCTGCGCCTGGAGGGTCCGGTGCAGATGACCGGCCGCTTCGCCGAGCGCGACACCGTGCTGGCCGGCCAGGCCATGAAGAAGGGCAGCCTGGTCATCACCTACCTCGCCGGGGCCAACCGCGACCCCGACGTCTTCCCCGACCCGACCCGCTTCGACGTCCTCCGCGAGAACGCCCGCGACCACATGACCTTCTCGGCCGGCCGGCACGTCTGCGTCGGCGCCGCGCTGGCCCGCCTCGAGGGCGAGGTCGGGCTGCGCTCGCTGTTCGACCGCTACCCCGACCTCGCGCTGGCCGGTCCCGGTCGCCGGCGCACCACCCGGGTGCTGCGCGGCTGGGAGGCGCTGCCGGTCCGCACCCGCGCGCTGCAGCAGGTCTAGCACTCCGCGCGCGCCTTCGAGCGGCGGTGCAGCAGCACCAGGCCGACGAGCAGGACGACGGTCAGGACGAGGCTGCCGCGCCCGGCAGCCTTCTCCAGCCGGTCCAGCGACGCACCGGCGAAGAAGCCGAGCAGCGTGAACCCGCCGCCCCACACCACCCCGCCGACGGCGTTCCAGACCAGGAAGCGCCGGTACGGCATGCCGCTCAGCCCGGACAGCCCCGGCACGACCGCGCGCAGGAACGCCGTGAACCGTCCGAGCAGCACGGCGACCCCGCCGCGCTCGCGCAGGAACGCCTGCGCGCCGGAGATCTTGCCGGCGTGCCGCTGCAGCACGGGCAGCGCCAGCACCCGCGGGCCCCACCGCCGGCCGACCTCGTAGCCGACGCTGTCGCCGCTGATCGCGGCCACGACCACGACGACCAGCAGCAGGGCGAGCGACAGCGTGCCCCGGCTGGCCAGCACCCCGCCGAGCACGACCGCGGTCTCCCCCGGCAGCACGAAGCCGACGAACACGGCCGCCTCGCCGAACACGAGCAGGAACACCAGCGCGTACGCCACCGGCGCCGGCACGTCGAGCGCCCGGCTGATCACGTCGAACATGGGGCGACGCTACTGGTCAGGGCGTGCGAGCCTGCGGGGCGTGAGCACCCCGTACGGACCTCTGCCCCGCCTGCGCCAGCTGGTGCTGGCCGACGCCGACCTCTCCGGCGTCGGCCACCTGCAGGAGCTGCTCGCCGCGCCCGAGCCGTTCCGCGACGAGGGCATCGCCCGCTTCGGGCTGGTCAACGCGGTGCTCAACGTCGGGTCGTCGTTCGTCGAGGTGATCGCCCCCTAGCAGGAGGGCACCGCCGTCGGCCGCTTCCTGGAGCGCCGCGGCGGCCCCGGCGGCTACATGCTCATGGCCGAGGTCGACGACGCGGACGCGGCCCGGTCGCGCATCGCCGAGCAGGGCGTGCGGCTCGTCCACGAGGGGCTGCGCGACGACGCGGTCGACCTGCACCTGCACCCGCGCGACGTCGGCGGCACGCTGCTCGCCCTCGACGCCATGACGCCGCCCGGCGCGTGGTGCTGGGGCGGGGCGGCCTGGGAGGGCACGACGCCGGACACCACGGGTGGTCTGCGCGAGGTCGTCGTCGCGGTCGACGAGCCGGCCACCGTCGCCCGCCGCTGGGCCGCGCTGATCGGCCTGCCGTACGAGGGCGGCGACCTGCTCACCCTGGACGGCGGGGCGCAGACCGTGCGGTTCGTGGCCGAGCCCGACCGCGCGCAGGCCGGCGTGGTCGCCGCGACGATCGACGTGCCGGGAGGAGACGGCCCGCACCGAGGTCGTCGCCGGCGTGCGGCTCGAGCTGCGGCCCGCGTGAGCTTCGACCGGGACGACCAGCTGGCCCGGCTGGCGGCCGGCGGCTTCGACGTGGTCGTCGTCGGCGGCGGGATCACCGGCGCAGGGGTGGCCCTGGACGCGGCGGCCCGCGGCCTGCGCACGGCCGTCCTCGAGCGCGACGACTGGGCCAGCGGCACGTCCTCGAAGAGCTCCAAGATGGTGCACGGCGGGCTGCGCTACCTGCAGCAGAAGGAGTACCGGCTCGTCTACGAGAACCTCGCCGAGCGCCAGCGCCTGCTGACGAACGCGCCGCACCTCGTCACCCCGCTGCCGTTCCTCATCCCGCTGTTCGGCAAGGGCGGGATCGTCGACAAGACGGTCGCCAAGGCGTACGCCACCTCGCTGCGGCTCTACGACCTGACCGGCGGACTGCGCATCGGCAAGCGCTACAGCCGCCTGACGGTCGACCAGGTCGTCGGCCACCTGCCGACCCTGCGCCGGGAGCTGGTCGCGGCCGGGCTTCCTCTACTGGGACGCCGCCGCCGACGACGCCCGCCTGACCCTCGAGATCGTGCGCACCGCGGTCCTGGACCACGGGGCCGTCGCCGTCAACCACTGCCCGGTCACCGGGCTGAGCAAGGACGCCTCAGGCCGGGTGGACGGCGTCCTGCTGGCGGACGGCAGCCGGGTCGCCGCCGGCGTGGTCGTCAACGCCGCCGGCGTCTGGTCCGACGAGGTGCGGGCGCTCGACGAGGGCAGCGACCCGCAGTCGATCCGGCCGGCCAAGGGCATCCACCTCACCGTCCCGCGGGACAAGCTGCCCGCAGGCATCGCCACCGTCCTGCCGGTGCGCAAGGGGCGGCGCTCGGTCTTCGCGGTGCCGTGGGAGGACCGCACCTACCTGGGCACGACCGACACCGACTACACCGGCCCGCTGGACGACCCGCAGGTCACGCCGGAGGACGTCGCGTACGTCCTGGACGCCGTGAACGCGCTGGTCACCTCGCCGCTCACCCCGGACGACGTCGTCGGGAGCTGGGCCGGCCTGCGACCGCTGGTGCAGGTCGCGTCCTCGGAGCGGACCGCGGACCTGTCCCGCCGGCACGCGGTGCTGGTCAGCCCGAGCGGCCTGGTCACCATCACCGGCGGCAAGCTCACGACCTACCGCAAGATGGCGCAGGACACCGTCGACGCGGTGCTGCGCGGGCTGGGTCGGGCGCGGAGCGCCTCCCCGACGAAGCGGCTCGCCCTGCGCGGGGCGCGGGGTCTGGCTGCTGCCCGTTCGGCCGGCACCAGCGCCCACCTGCTCGGCCGGTACGGCGCGGAGGCCGTCGCGGTGCTCGACCTCGTCGCCGCCGACCCCTCGCTCGGGGAGCCGCTGGTGGCCGGCCTGCCGTACCTGCGGGCAGAGGCCGTGTACGCCGTGCGCGCCGAGATGGCCCGCACCCTGACCGACGTGCTGAGCCGGCGCACTCGCGCGCTGCTGCTCGCCCGGGACGCCACTGCGGAGGTGGCGGAGGACGTCGCGCGGCTGCTCGCGCCGGAGCTGGGCTGGGACGCCGGAGCGGGTGTCGCAGGAGGTGGCGGCCTTCCGCGAGCTGGTCCGGCGGGAGCGGGACGCGGGGCGCTCAGGGCCCGCCGCAGGACCCCGCCGCCGACCCGGACTGGGTCGCCGCGCCGGCCGTGGAAGGGTCCGCCCCGTGACCCGTCGCGCACCGGAGAACCCGGCACCCCTGCCCGCCGACCCCACGGTCCGCTGGCCCAGCGGCGACCTGCCGGACGCGTTCCTGTCCCGCCTCGCCGGAGCCTGCGCGACCGTCGCCACCGACGAGCGCAGCCGGCTCGAGGCCGGGCGCGACTGGTGGCCGCTCACCATGACCTGGGCCTCCCGCGGCGAGGCCCCGGCGCGGGCCGGCGCGGTCGCCTCGCCCGGCAGCGTGGAGGAGGTGGTCGAGGTCGTCCGGCTGTGCCGGTCCTCCGGGGTGCCGCTGACGACGGCGGCCGGCCGGAGCGGGGTGTGCGGGAGCAGCGTCCCGGTCTTCGGCGGCGTCGTCCTGGACGTCACGGGGCTGACCGGGATCACTGCGGTCGACGACGACTCGCTGCTGCTCGACGTGCGCGCCGGCACCTTCGGCGACGACCTCGAGCGCGACCTGCGGGCGCAGGGGCTGACGCTCGGCCACTGGCCGCAGTCGATGGCGCTGTCGACGGTCGGCGGCTGGCTGGCCTGCCGCTCGGCCGGCCAGTACTCCACCCGCTACGGCAAGATCGAGGACATGGTCGTCGGCCTGGAGGCCGTGCTGGCCGACGGCTCGGTCGTCCGCACCGGCGGTCACGGGCCGCGCGCCTCGATGGGGCCGGACCTGACCCAGCTCTTCGTCGGCAGCGAGGGCACGCTCGGCGTCATCACGTCGGCCCAGCTGCGGCTGCACCCGGTGCCGACCGCGTCGCGCCGGGGCGCGTGGGGCTTCGCGTCGTTCGCCGAGGGGCTGGACGCCTGCCGCCGCGTCCTGCGCCGCGGGGCGACACCGGCGGTGCTGCGCCTCTACGACGTACCGGAGAGCAAGCGCCACTTCGACGTCGCGAGCAACGTGCTCATCGTCCTCGACGAGGCCGACCCGCGGATCGCCGACGCGGTGCTGCACGTCGTCGGCGAGGAGTGCAGCGCGGCGGAGCGCCTGGACGACGCACTGCTCGACCGCTGGCTGGCCCACCGCAACGACGTCAGCGGCCTGCCCGCGCTGACGTCGCGCGGGTACGTCGTCGACACCACCGAGATCGCCGCCCGCTGGTCGGTCCTGCCCGCGCTGTACGACGAGGTGGTCGCCGCGCTCCAGGGCATCCCCGGCGTGCTGTCGGCCACCGCGCACCAGTCCCACGCGTACGGCGACGGCGCCTGCCTGTACTTCACGTACGCCTTCGGGCCGGAGGTGCCGGACGGCGACGCGTCGTACCGGCAGGCGTGGGACCTCATCTGCGGGATCACCCGCCGGCACGGCGGGGCGGTCGCGCACCACCACGGCATCGGCGTGAACCGCGGCCGCTTCCTGGCCGAGGCGCTGGGCGGCGGGTTCGACGTCCTGCGCACCGTCAAGGACGCGCTCGACCCGGCGGGGATCCTCAACCCGGGCAAGCTCGGGCTGCCGTCGCCCTTCGGCGACCCGGCGTGGGGCTGAGCGCGTGAGCGTCCTGGTCATCGACGTCGGCACCAGCAGCGTGCGGGCGGCCGTCGTCCGCCCCGACGCGACCGTCGAGCACGCCCACGCGCAGCGCACGCCGCCCGACTCGCCGGCCGGCGGGCTGGTCGAGTTCGACGCGCGGGCGCTCGCCGACGTGGCCGTCGACCTGGCCCGCCGCGCCCTCGCCGACGGCGGCCCGGTGCAGGCCGTGGGCATCGCGAACCAGCGCGCGTCCACCGTCGTCTGGGACCGCGCGACCGGAGAGCCGGTCGGGCCGGCGATCGGGTGGCAGGACCTGCGCACGGTGATGGACTGCCTGGCGCTGCAGGGCCGTGGCGTGCGCACCTCGCCGAACGCCTCCGCGACCAAGCTGGTCCACCTGCTCGACGCCCACGACCCGTCGCGCAGCCGCGACCTGTGCTTCGGCACCGTCGACACGTGGCTGGCGTGGGTGCTGTCGGAGGGCGCGCTGCACGTCACCGACGTCACAACGCCGGCGCGTCCGGGATGCTGAAGCCGGACGGCAGCGACTGGTCGGGGTCCCTGCTGGAGGCGCTCGGCATCCCGGCCGGCGGTGCTGCCCCGCATCGTCGACAGCAGCGGCGTGCTGGGGCCGGCCACGCTGCTGCCGGGCGCACCGGTCCTCGCCGGGCTCGCCGGCGACCAGCAGGCCTCGCTCATCGGGCAGGGCTGCACCTCCCCCGGCTCGGCGAAGATCACCTTCGGCACCGGCGGGATGCTCGACGTCTGCACCGGACCGGGGAAGCCGGCCGTCGACGGCCGCGGCGAGGCCGGCTCGCTGCCGCTGCCGGCCTGGCGCCGGGACGGCCGGCTGGTGTGGGCGCTCGAGGGGCTGATGCTGTCGGCCGGCACCTGCGTGGAGTGGCTGCGCGACGAGATGGGGCTGCTGTCCTCCGTCGAGGAGTCCGACGCGGTCGCCGCCTCGTGCAGCTCCACGGGCGGAGCGGCGTTCGTCCCGGCGCTGAACGGCATGGGCACGCCGCTCTGGGACTTCGGCGCGCGCGGCGCCCTGCTCGGGCTCAGCCGCGGCGTCGGGCGGGCGCAGGTCGTGCGCGCCGTGCTCGAGGGCGTCGCGCACCGGGGCGCCGACCTGGTCGAGGCCGCCGAGGCCGACAGCGGGCTGACCCTGTCGTCGCTGCGCGTCGACGGCGGCATGACCGCCAACGCGACGTTCCTGCAGGCGCTGGCCGACGCCACGTCCCGTCCGGTCGAGGTCTCGCCGGTCCTCGAGGCCACCACCCTCGGCGCCGGCTTCCTCGCCGGCATGGCCGTCGGCCTGTGGCGCGACGAGGACGAGGTCGCCGCGGCCTGGTCCCCGCGCACGGTCGTGGAGCCGGCCGGGCCCTCCGGCCGCGAGACGTGGCTGGAGGCCCGCGAGCCGGTCCCTGCGCTGGGAGCCCGGGCTGAGCGCGCTGGACTTCTAGCTGCGGGTGCCTGGGTGCTCCGGGCCGGTGTCGCCGCTGACGGCGTCCTCGACGTCCTCGGCGGTGGCGGTCACGCCGGACAGCACGTCGCCGCTGGCGGTCCCGCCGGTCTTGGCCTGGTCCGGCTGCTCGTCGCCCGGCGCCGGGCCGGTGTCGACGGCGCCGCTGGAGCCGGCCCGCGAGAGGCCGGGGCTCGACGTCCGCTCGGCCTGCTGGACCTCGTCCCCTGCGTCGGCCTTGATCCCGTCGTGGGGCTCGCGCGGCATGGGCTGGGTCATGGGGCTCCGTCTCCGGGCGGGAGGTCCGCCGGGGACAGCCTGCCTGACGGGCGCGCCGGCGCGGCTGCGCCGGGCCCCTGGCAGCATGGCGGCGTGTTCGACAGGTACGTCGCCCTGGGCGACAGCTCGACCGAGGGGCTCGACGACCCGGACGGCAGCGGTGGCTACCGCGGCTGGGCCGACCGGCTGGCGACCGCGGTCGCCGCGGTCAACCCCGACCTGCAGTACGCCAACCTCGCCGTACGCGGCCGCGTCACCGCGCAGGTGCGCGCCGAGCAGCTGGAGCCCGCGCTCGCGCTGCGGCCCGACCTCGCCACCGTCTTCGCCGGCGTCAACGACGTGCTCCGGCCGTCCTTCGACCTGGCCGGCGTGGCCACCGACCTCGAGGTCATGTTCGGCCGGCTGGTCGACGCCGGCGCGACCGTCCTCACGATCACCGCGCCCGACCCGACCCGCGTCATGCCGATCGCCCGGCGCCTCGCCCCGCGCATCGCCGCCCTGAACGCCACCGTCCGCCGGGTCGCCGCCTCGACCGGCGCCGTCGTCGTCGACGTGGGCGTCGCTCCCGTCGCCGGCGATCCGCGGCTGTGGAGCGCGGACCGCCTGCACGCGAACTCCCTCGGCCACGAGCGCATCGCCGCCGCGCTCGCGGAGGCGCTCGGCCTTCCCGGCACCGACCGGTCTTGGGCCGACCCGCTGCCGCCGGCCGACCCCCGCACCCGCCGGGACGTCGTCGCGGCCGAGCTGGCGTGGGTCCGCACGCACTTCACGCCCTGGCTGGTACGCCGGCTGCGCGGGAAGTCGTCCGGCGACGACGTCCTGCCGAAGCGCCCGGAGCTGACCCGGCTGGGCTGAGGGGCAGCCGTGCGCCCCGCGCCTCGTCTGGACGCCGCACCCGGCACGCCGCGCCCGGCGCGCCCCGTCCGCCGCGCCGCCCGCGCCCCGCGCCCCGTGCCCGCCGCCGCCCCGTCTCGCCGCGCCCCGCGCGAGCATTCGGCACCGACAGTTCCGGCGCTTCTCCACTGCGACTCTGACCGTCCACAACCCGCCTGACCTGCGCGTTTCTGTCGGTGGTGCCGGTTAGGTTCGTCCTGTGAGCGAGTCGTCGTGGTTCTCTGATCCGGCCTACACGGCCGGGCTGGACCAGCTCGCCGCGCTGCAGGCGACGCGCGGCCCGGACGTTCGCCGCGGAGGCCCGGGTCCTGGTCGAGCTGACCGAGGGCGCGACCCATGACGGGTGGCGGGGCAGCGCCCCGTTCGACTCGGTGCTGCTCGAGGTCGCCGGGACCTGCGTCATCGGGCAGCAGAGCGCCGGCGCCCGGCTCGCCGACGCCCAGCACCTCGTCACGCTCCTGCCCGAGACGCTCGGGCGGCTCCAGGCCGGCACCCTGGGCGTCCCGCAGGCCCGGGTGCTGATCAGCGAGACCCGGCAGCTGGACGCGCTGACCTGCTCCCAGGTCGAGAAGCGGGTCCTGCTGGTCGCGGCCGAGCTGCCACCGGGCCGGCTGCGGGACCGGGTCCGCCGGCTCGTCCTGACGCTGGACGCCGCTGAAGCCGCCCGCCGCGCCGCCCGCGCCCGGGCCGACCGCAAGGTCTGGACCCGGCACGCCACCGAGGACGGCATGAGCCTGCTCGTCGCGTTGCTGCCCGCCGAGCACGTCGCCGCGGTCCAGCTCAGCCTGACCGAGCAGGCCCACGCCCTGCACACCGCCGGTGACCCCCGCACCATCGAGCAGCTCCGCGCCGACCTGGTCACCGAGCTCCTGACCGGCCGGCGCATCGCCCCCACCGGCCCCGACCTGCCACCCGCAACCGGCGCCACGACGACCCCGGCACCGGTCCTGGTCGAAGACCCGCCGTGGGACCAGCCGCCCACCGACCCGGACAACGGTGGCCGCGCAGCCCGCCCCGCCGGACTGGCGAGCCCGCGCAGCCCTCGACCTCCGACGCGGCCCCGGTCTCCGACGAGCCCACCTGCGCGCCGGCGTGCGACCTGGCCACCGGCGAGGTCACCGACCCCACCCCGGCCACGGCCGCCACCACCGACGGCACCGGCGCGACCACCGACGGCACCGGCGAGGTCACCGCCCGACGGCTCCGACGCCATCGACGACACCACCGCCGACGCACCAGGCCCAGCACCAGGCCCAGCACCAGGCGCCAGGCCCAGCGCCAGGCCCAGCGCCAGGCCCAGCACCAGGACCCAGCACCGGACCGGGCGGCCGCGCCACAGGCAGCACCGCCGCCACCGCCGCCGTGCCTGACCTGCGGCAGCGCTGCGGCTGCGCTCGCCGGGTCCTCGCACGACCGTGGTCGTGCGGCCACCGCAGGTCGTCGTGCACGTCCCGCTCGCGACCGCCCTCGGTGTCAGCGACGCCCCCGGACAGCTCGAACCCGGCGGGGCGCTGCTGCCCGCCGCGCAGGTCCACCAGCTCCTGCCGACCGCCGAGATCCGCGCGCTGTTCGTCGACGCCACCACCGGCCGGCCCCTGGCCACCCCCACCCAACCGCTCCACCGACCGACACCCGCCACGCCGAAGCAGCAGCCGCAAGCGCAAGCGCCGACGCGGCACCGAACGCACCGCACCCGCCACCAGCCCCGCCGACCCGACCAGGAGCGCCGTCGTCGCCGACTCATCCGGGACTGCCGTCGCCGACGACTCCGCCGCGCTGACTCCTGACGAGCTGCGGGCGCTGCTCACCACCCTGGCCCTCACCGCCGTGCCCGCACCGCAGGACCAGCCCGAGCCGCAGCACGACCCGTCCGCAGCGCTCGCCCGGCTCGTCCGGCTGCGCGACCGCGGCTGCGACGGCATCGGCTGCTCGGTCCCGGCCAGCCGCTGCGAGCTCGACCACCACCAGCCCTGGCCCGACGGCCCGACCAACGCCGCCAACCTCAAGGCCCGCAGCCAGCGCTGCCACCACGCCAAGCACAAGGGCTGGACCGTCGTTCAGCAGCCCGACGGCACCACCACCTGGACCAGCCCGGCGACCCGGACCTACCGCACCCACCCGCGATGGGCACCACCACCCCGCATCCCCGCCGGCACCCGACTCCCCACACCCGCAGCGCTCGCCGCCACCGTCACAGCACTGCTCGACGGACACGACCCCGGCGCCGAGGCGTGGATGACCCAGGTCGAGCACCAGTCCGACTGACGGAGCGGCCGAGCGGCGCTGCGCGGCTCGGGCGGCGTGGCCGGCAAGGGCGGCGCGGGCACCGAGGCCGGCAAGGGCGACGCGGGCACGCGAGGGCCGGCGAGCGGCGCGGGCACGGGGCGGCGGGGGCAGCGAGGCGGCGAGGGCGGCGAGGGCCGAGGCCGGCGCGGGCAGCGAGGCGGCACGGGCACCGAGGGCTGCGAGGGCACCGAGGGCTGCGCGGGCTCCGAGGGCTGCGAGGGCGGCGAGGGCACCGAGGGCTGCCGAGGGCTACCGAGGGCTCCAGGGCACCGAGGCCGACGCGGCGCGGCCAGCGAGCCGGCTGGGAGCCGAGCGCGGCGCGGGCTGCGAGGGCGGCGTGGTCCAGTCACGAGCACCCGCCGGCCGAGGCCGGGACGCGGCGCGATCTCCGGCCAGCACTCGACACGGCTCGGCCCCAGCCAGAACGCCAGCGCGCGGACGGTCGCGTCGCCGCAGATCGTGCCGGTCCCGGCGAGGCGCGGGCCGGAGGACCGCGCCACACCGTCAGCCCAGCGCGACCTCAGGACCCACGTGCTCGGCGCCCAGCCGGTCCAGCCAGACCACCCGGTGCACGCCGACCGCGTCCCCCGGCCGCCAGGTCACGGTCACGACCCACCGCCCGTCGTCCTCGCGCCGCCAGCGGACCGTCACGGCCCAGTCGCCGTCCCGTGCGACGACCCGCCAGGAGCCGGCGACCTGCTGCTCGACCCGGACGTAGGCCGCCCGCGCCGGCCCGCGCGGGTCGTCCCCGTCCACCTCGAGGACCAGAGCCCCAGCCGAGGACACCACCCGCACCCCCGTCACCACCGCCGCCGCGTCCGGCGCAGCAGGCGGCGCGGGCGGCACCGGCTTCGGCCGCGGCAGCCCGCTGGAAGCCGACGGGCGCCCCTCGCGCAGGTCGGTCGCGACCCGGGTGACCTCCTGCAGGTAGGCCGGCAGCTGCCACCGCCCGTACATGGTGTGGCCGCCCTCGTAGCGCTGCTCGTCGTACTCCTCGGGAGTGGTGACGTAGCCGGCGTAGTCGTTGGCGTAGCCCTGCACGAGGACCGACTCGAGCGGCACGTCGAGGACGGCGGCGACCGCGCGGCGCAGGCGCAGGCCGGCGACGACGGTGACCTCCTGGGCCAGCCCGATGAGCACCAGCGGGCCGATGCGGACCAGCTGGACCGGGACCCGGTCGGCGACCCAGCCGAGCGCACCCATCGGCAGCATCATCGCCTTGGGCGACTGCGCGTCGCCCACGGCGGGGCGCAGGCGGTAGGCCAGCGCGCTGCAGGCCGACAGCACCGGGTTGCCGTCGACGCCCTCGTGGCACCACGGGACGCCGCGGCCCTCCTTGGTGCCGGCCGCGAAGGCGGCGCCGAGCACCGCGCGCGACAGCCGGTGCGGCCGCCCGTCCGGGGCGAAGCCGGCGGAGACCCGCAGGCCGGCCAGGTCGACGTACGACAACCGGGTCTCGAGCGGCCCCTCGACCTCGACCCCCGGCTCCGCGCACAGCGCCTGGGCCGCGTCGAGCTGGCGCTGGCCGATGATCCGGGTGTTCTCGACGTCGTCCGGGGTCGGTCCGAGCGTGGCGTCCGGGACGTTGGGCGACATGTCGCCGGAGTTGGTCTGCGCGAAGGCGGCGAGCAACCCACCAGGAGCGAGCGCCTCCCAGGTGTGCGCGGCGAAGCCCTTGTTGTCGCCGGAGATGAGCTTGTTGCGGTTGGTCAGCGACGTGCCGTGCGTGGCGAACCAGTTGACGACGCCGACCAGCCGACCGTCGCGCTCGAGCCGCAGGACGGTGGTCGTCGGGTCGACCGCCCCGGGGAAGTGGTCGCGGTCGGCGGCCGGGTTGCGGGCGAAGGACTGCGGCGAGCGGTTGACGCTGGCGTCGTGCAGCTCGCCGCGGCCGAGCACCAGCCGGCCGGGAGCCAGGTCGGCCAGGGCCTGCTCGACGGACGCGACCACCCCGTCGACGACGGCGGCGAGGGTGTGCGCACGCAGCCCGCCGTTGGTCGTGTTGTACATCCGGTAGCCCGAGAAGCCACCCGGCCCGGCATGCGTGTGGGTGGCCGTCAGCAGCAGGTCCTCCGGGCGCACCGCAGGGCCGAGCCGGGCCAGGACCTCCGCGCGCACGTTGGCGAAGAACATCCCGATGTCGGCCACCACGAGCACGACGCGGCGTCCGGTGGCCGGGTCGCCGACGGCGAAGGCCCGGGAGCGCTGGCGCAGGTGCAGCCCGCGGGTGCGCTGGTGGCGCATCCCGTAGCCCATCATCCCGGCGTCCCAGGGCTCCCCCGTGACGTCCGCACTGCCACAGCCGACGAGCCAGGGAGCATCCGACATGCCCGCACCCTGGCACAGGTCTACGGTCCGATCATGACCACCATCCAGGCACCGCTCGGCTCCGGCTTCGGCGCACGCACCACCGCCCAGGAGGTGCTCGCCGGCGTCGACCTCACCGGCAAGCACGTCGTCGTGACCGGCGGCTACTCCGGCCTCGGCCTCGAGACCACCCGGGCCCTGGTGGGCGCCGGCGCGTCGGTCGTCGTGCCGGCCCGGCGGCCGGAGCACGCGCGGGGCGTCCTCGACGGCGAGGGGCTGGCGCAGGTCGAGGTCACCGCGCTGGACCTCGGCGACCTCGCCTCGGTCGAGGCCTGCGGGAAGGCCCTCAACGCAGCCGGCCGGCCGATCGACGCGCTCATCAACAACGCCGCGGTCATGGCCTGCCCGGAGACCCGCGTCGGCCCGGGCTGGGAGGCGCAGCTGGCGACCAACCACGTCGGGCACTACGCCCTGACCAACCACCTGTGGCCGCTGCTCGCCGACGGCGGCGCGCGGGTGGTCGCGCTGTCGAGCACCGGCCACAAGATGTCGCCGTTCCGCTTCGAGGACCCGCAGTTCGACACCGGCTACGACAAGTGGAAGGCGTACGGCCAGGCCAAGACCGCCAACAGCCTGTTCGCCGTCCACCTCGACGGGCTGGGGCAGGCGCACGGCGTACGCGCCTTCGCCGTCCACCCGGGCGGGATCATGACGCCGCTGCAGCGCCACCTGCCGCGCGAGGAGATGGTCGCGGCCGGCTGGATGAGCGAGGACGGCACCCCGGACGCGCGCTTCAAGACGCCCGAGCAGGGCGCCGCGACCTCGGTGTGGGCGGCCGCGTCACCGGCGCTCGAGGGCCAGGGCGGCGTCTACTGCGAGGACGTCGACGTCGCCGCCCCGACCGAGCCCGGCCCCACGGCCCGCATCCGCGGGGTCGACCCGCACGCCGTCGACCGCGAGCAGGCCGCCCGGGTCTGGACCTGGACCGCTGAGCTCACCGGGCTCGACGCGCTCGCCTGAGACCTGGGAGGGTCGCTGCCATGACCGACAACACGCAGGTACGCCTGGCCCGCCGTCCGCAGGGCCTCCCGACCGACGAGGTCTGGGAGATCACGACCGAGCCGGTCCCCGAGCCCGCCGAGGGGCAGTTCGTGCTCCGCACGGAGTACGTGTCGCTCGACCCCGCCATGCGCGGCTGGATGAACGAGGGCCGCTCCTACATCCCGCCGGTGCAGATCGGCGAGGTGATGCGGGCCGGCGTGGTCGGCCAGGTCGTCGCCAGCCGCCACCCCGACTTCGCCGAGGGCGCGCACGTCGTCGCCACCACGGGCGCGCAGGAGTACGCGGTCAGCGACGGCAAGGGCGTGACCGTCGTGCCGGGCGACGCCCCGCTGCCGACCTACCTGGGCACCCTGGGCATGACCGGCCTCACCGCGTACTTCGGCCTGCTCGACGTCGGCGAGCCCAAGGCCGGCGACACCGTCGTCGTCTCCGGCGCGGCCGGCGCGACCGGGAGCGTCGCCGGGCAGATCGCCAAGATCAAGGGCTGCCGCGTCGTCGGCATCGCCGGCGGCGAGGACAAGTGCCGCACCGTCGTCGAGGAGCTCGGCTTCGACGCGTGCCTGGACTACAAGAGCGGCGACCTCAAGGCCGGCCTGCGCCGCGAGGCGCCGAACCGGATCAACATCTACTTCGACAACGTCGGCGGCGAGGTGCTCGACACCGTGCTGCCCGGCATGGCGATGAAGGGCCGGATCGTGCTCTGCGGCGCGATCAGCCAGTACAACGCCGACGGCGGCAAGATGCAGGGCCCGTCCAACTACATGAACCTGCTGGTCAACCGGGCCCGCATGGAGGGCTTCGTGGTCTTCGACTACGCCGACCGCTACGGCGAGGCGCTCACCGAGATGGCCGGCTGGCTGGCCGACGGCTCGCTGCAGTCGCGGGAGACGGTCGTCGAGGGCGGCATCCGGTCCTTCCCCGACGCGCTGCTGAAGCTCTTCAAGGGCGAGAACGTCGGCAAGCTGGTCCTGAAGGTCTGAGTGGACTTCACGGTCGCGGAGGCGCGGGCCGCGCTCGACGCCCTCCGGCCGGTGCTCGCCGACCTGGTCGCGCTGCGGGCCGACGCCGCCGAGCTGGCGGCGTCCCTGCAGGGCGGGCCGCCGACGGCGCTCGGCGGCCTGCCCGAGCTCAAGGCGGCGCAGGCCCGGCTGGACGAGCTGATGCAGCAGGTGCAGGAGCAGGGCGTCGAGCTCAAGGGCTGGGCGCCGCTCCTGCTCGACTTCCCGGCCGTCCTCGACGGCGTGCCGGTCCTGCTGTGCTGGCTCGAGGGCGACGGGGAGCTCGCGTGGTACCACCGCGCCGACCTCGGGTTCCCGGGGCGACGGCGGCTGCCCTGACCGCTCAGGCGGCCACGAGCGACCGGCGGCTGGACAGCGCCCAGCCGACCAGCCCGACCAGGGGCAGGAGGCTCGCGAGCACCGCCACGCCGTCCCAGCCGTACGCCGCGTAGAGCGCCCCGGACGCCGCCGAGGCGGCCGCGCCGGCGGCGAAGAAGCTGGCGATGTAGACGGTGTTCATGCGGGCCCGGGCCTCCGGCCGGCTGCTGTAGACCTCGCGCTGGCCGAGGACCATGGTCAGCTGCACGCCGACGTCGAGCAGGACCGCGGCGACGCCCAGCAGCACCAGCGAGCCGTGGCCGAGCAGGGCGACCAGCCCGCCGACGACCGCGAGCGCGAGCCCGGCGCCCGTGCCGGCGCGCACGTGGCCCGCGTCGCCGAGCCGGCCGGCCAGCGGCGCGGCCAGGGCGCCGGCCGCCCCGACGAGGGCGAAGACGCCGATCGCGCCGGTGCCGAGGCCGTGCTCGCTGGTCAGCTCGTAGGCGATCGAGGTCCAGAAGACGCTGAACGCCCCGAACATCAGGGCCTGGTACGCCGCCCGGCTGCGCAGCACCGGCTCCTCCCGGACCAGGGCCGCGAGCGAGCGCAGCAGCGCGCCGTACGGCACCGGCGCCTCGGGACGGCGGGCCGGCAGCGCCCGGGTCAGGACGAGCGCGAGCAGGACCATGAGCAGGGCCGAGCCGACGTAGACGGCGCGCCAGCCGAGGGCCGCGGCGACCAGGCTGGACAGCGTGCGGGCCAGCAGGATGCCGAGCAGCAGGCCGCTCATCACCCGGCCGACCACCGCGCCGCGGACCGCGTCGGGGGCGAGCGCCGCGGCGTACGGGACGAGGACCTGGGCCACGACGGACGTCGCACCGATGGCGAGCGCGGCGACGAGGAACACCGACAGCGTGGGCGCGACGGCGGCGAGCAGGAGCGAGGCGGCGGTCGCGCCGAGCACGGTGGTGACGAGCCGGCGGTTCTCCAGCAGGTCGCCGAGCGGGACCAGCAGGACCAGCCCGGCGGCGTAGCCGACCTGGGTCAGCGTGACGACCAGCGACGCCCGCCCCTCGCTGACGTCGAACTCGCGGGCGAGGACGTCGAGCAGCGGCTGGGCGTAGTAGATGTTGGCGACGGCGAGCCCGCAGGACACCGCCAGCAGCAGGACCAGGGCGCGGGACGGGACCCGGCTCACGACCGGCGGTCCGGGTGCACCCAGCCGATCGCCGGGGCCACCTGCTCGACGACGGTCTCCAGCAGCCGGGCGTTGTACTCCACGCCGAGCATGTTCGGGACGGTGAGCAGCAGGGTGTCGGCCTCGCGGACGGCGGCGTCCTTGGCCAGCTCCTCGGCCAGCCGGTCCGGCTCGCCGGCGTAGGTCTTGCCGAAGCGGGAGCGCACGCCCTCCAGCAGCCCGACCTGGTCGGTGCTGCCCTGCTCGCCGCCGAAGTACTGCCGGTCCTGCGCCGAGGTGATGGGCAGGACGCTGCGGCTGACCGAGACGCGCGGCGCGTGGCCCCAGCCGGCGGCGGCCCAGGCGGCGCGGTAGCGGGTGATCTGCTCGGCCTGCAGCTCGTCGAAGGGGACGCCGGTGTCCTCGCTGAGCAGCGTCGAGCTCATGAGGTTCATGCCCTGCGCGGCCGCCCACTCGGCGGTCGCCCGGGTGCCCGCGCCCCACCAGATCCGGCGGCGCAGGCCGGCCGACTGCGGCTGGACGGCGAGCCGTCCGGAGGCGCCCCTCCGCGGGTCGGCCTCGACGACGGTCGCGCCGTCGACGGCGGCGAGGAAGAGCTGCGTCTTCTCGCGGGCCAGGTCGCCGTCGCTCGCGCCGTCGACGGGGACGTAGCCGAACGCCTCCGCCCCACGCAGCGCGGTCTCGGGCGACCCCCGGCTCACGCCGAGCTGCAGCCGGCCCCCGCTGAGCAGGTCGGTCGCCGCGGCCTCCTCGGCCATGTACAGCGGGTTCTCGTAGCGCATGTCGACCACGCCGGTGCCGACCTCGATCCGGTCGGTGCGCGCGGCCATCGCGGCCAGCAGCGGGAACGGCGAGGCGAGCTGGCGGGCGAAGTGGTGCACCCGGACGTACGCCCCGTCCAGGCCGATCTCCTCGGCGGCGACCGCCAGCTCGACGCTCTGCAGGAGCGCCTCGCGCGCCGTGGTCACCTTCGACCCCGGCACCTGCTGCCAGTGCCCGAAGGACAGGAACCCGATCCGCCTGGTGCTCATGCTTGTCCCAGCAAGGACCGGGCGCCAGGGATTCCGTCAGGCGAGCCGGAAGACCGGGAACCCGTCGGCGACCGCGGCCAGCTCCTCGTCGGTCGAGTCCTTGCTGATCCCGTCGAAGAAGGCGCCGACCTCCCAGGCCCAGCGGCGCAGGTACTCGCGGATCACGGTCACCTTCTCGTCGCCGGCGAGCTCGACCGCCGCGAACTCCTCCGTCCGCCGCCCGACCCGCAGCTCGCCGCTGCCGGCGACGCGCAGGTTGCGCACCCACTGGGCGACACCGCGCGGCGCGACGAGGTAGCGGGCGCCGTCGTGGTCCAGCACGTTGACCGGCGTCGAGCGCCACTCCCCGGTCGTACGACCCCGCACGCGCAGCTCGCGCGACCCGGCGACGCTGACGCCCCAGCGGGTGAGGCGGCGGACCGCCCGGTTCATCACGTTCCTGGTGAACCAGCCAGGCTCCAGGTAGCGGACGGTCGTCGTCATGGCGTCTCCTCGCGTTGCGAGAGCGGTGCTCTCGTCTGCCGTGGACGATGGACCTGCCCGCCCCCGTTGTCAAGAGCACTGCTCTCGTTGTCTCGGCTCTCGGGGCGTCGACTAGACAGGACGCGTGCTCCGGACCACTGCCCTCGCCGCCCTCCTCGCCGCGCTGCTGCCCGCCGCCCCGGCACTGGCCCAGTCGCCCTCGCCGGCCGCGACCACCTGCCCGACGCTGCGGCTCGAGGGCGACCCCGACGAGGCCGGCAACACGGCCACCCGGGTCAACTCGCCGCTCGACGTGGTCGTCACGTCCTCCGACCCGGCGTCGACCTACCGGCTCGAGATCCTGTCGCCGTACACGAGCCCCCTGCGCAGCGGCAGCGGGCCGCGCACCGTCTGGACGCTGCGGCCGAACGAGAACAGCGTCGTGCGGGTGCGCTCGACGGTCTCCGGCCAGTACACCTGCGTGTCGAACCCGCTGCGGCTCTACGTCGAGCCGGCGATCTCGATCTCGGCCCGGCGCGTCGGCACCCGGGAGTACGTCTTCACCGGGCGGGTGCTGCCCGGCCGGCAGCAGACCGCGACGCTCTACCGCGTGACGCCGCAGGGCCCGGTCATCACCGCGCAGCGACGGGTCGACGACGACGGGACGTACTTCCTGGGCCGCTACTTCGCCTCGCCAGGCAGGTACGACTTCTACGTCGGCGTGAGCGGCAGCCGGACCAACCTGGCCGGGCAGTCGCCGGTGAGGAACACGCTCGTCTACTGAGCCGCCCGGTGCACCGCGAGCCCGTCGAGGTACATCGCGGCGTTGAGGCCGATCAGCTCGCGCTCCTCCGCGGTCGTCTCGCGGCGGACCTTGCCGGGGGCGCCGACGACCAGCGAGCCGGGCGGCACGACGGTGCCGGCCGGCAGCAGCGCCCCGGCGCCGACCATGGAGCCGGCGCCGATGCGGCAGCCGTTCATGACGATCGCACCCATGCCGATCAGCACGTCGTCCTCGACGGTGCAGCCGTGGACGACGGCGTTGTGCCCGATCGACACGCCCTCGCCGATGACCACCGGGAAGCCGGGGTCGGCGTGCACCGCGCAGCCGTCCTGCACGTTGCTCCGCGCACCGATCGTGATGGTGTCGCCGTCCCCGCGCAGCACCGCGCCGTACCAGGCGCTGGCGCCCGGCCCGAGCCGCACGGCGCCGACGACGGTGGCGGTCGGGGCCACCCACGCCTCGGGGTCGACCTCCGGCACGCGCCCGGGCAGCGGGATCAGCACCGTCAGACCTCCTCGACGACGAACGTGCGGCTGGGGCTGACCAGCTCGTCCTGGGCGGCGACGAGCAGCAGCTCGCGGGAGCCGGCAGCCTCCGTACGGGCGAGCAGGCCGAACACCGCGGCGGCCGCCGCACCGAGGGCCACGCCGGCGTCGCGCGAGGGCAGCCAGTGGGCGAGGAAGAGCGCGGCGATCGCGTCGCCCGCGCCGTTGACCGACAGGCCGAGCCGCGGGGTGCGCACCCGGACGTGGCGGCCGTCCTGCGAGGCGAGCAGGTCGACGGCGTCGTCGGGGGTGTCCTCGACCACCAGCGAGGTGGTCAGCACCGTCCGCGGGCCCATCGCCTGCACCGCGGCGACGGCGTCCTTCACGGCCGCGAGCGTGCGGGTCTGCTCGCCGGCCAGCAGGTCGAGCTCGAAGTGGTTGGGCGTCACCAGGTCGGCAGCCGGGACGGCCACCTCGGCCATCAGCTCGGGGATGCCCGGCCGCACGAAGACCCCGCGCCCCACGTCGCCCATCACCGGGTCGCAGCACCAGACGGCGTCCGGGTTGGCCTCCCGGACCCTCGCCACCGCCCCGACGACCGCGTGGCCGACGTCGGCCGAGCCGAGGTAGCCCGACAGCACCGCGTCGCAGCTGCCGAGGACGCCGCGGTCGGCGACGCCCTCGAGCAGCTCGTCGACGCTCTGGCCGTCGAAGACGCGGCCGCGCCAGCTGCCGTACCCGGTGTGGTTGGAGAACTGGACGGTGTGCAGCGGCCACACCTCGAGGCCGAGGCGCTGCAGCGCGAAGACGGCGCTGGCGTTGCCGACGTGGCCGTAGACGACGTGGGACTGGATCGACAGGACGTTCACGCCCTGCACGCTGCCAGACCGGTGGGTCAGGCCACCCGGCGGTCGGCGACCGGGGCGCTGAGCAGCAGCGCCTCGAGCGGCTCGCGGGTGCGCGGGGCCTGCTCGCGGGCGGCCAGCGGCTCGGGCAGCTCGGCGGCCGCGTCGCGCCGGCCGACCGCGAGGACGACCACCGGGGTCAGCGTGTCGTCGAGGTCGAACGCCGCCCGGGCGCCCTCGGCGTCGAAGCCGCCCATCTGGTGGGTGTGCAGCCCGGTGGCCTCGGCCTGCACGGTCAGCGCCGCGACGGCCTGCCCGGTGTCGTACAGCGCCCACGGCCGCGGCTGGCCGGTGTCGTCGGCCGTCTCGGCGGCGACCAGCACCAGCGCGCTGGCGGACGGGGCCCAGGCGCGGTTGCCGGGCGCGAGCAGCTCGGCCAGCCGGTCGAACGCCTCCTCGCCCCGGTGGGTCACGAGGAACCGCCACGGCTGGCTGTTGTTCGCCGACGGGGCCCAGCGCGCCGCCTCGAGCAGCGCGGTCAGGTCGTCCTCGCGCAGCGCGTGCACCGTGTCGAAGCCGCGGGGGCTCCAGCGCTCGGCGAGCAGCGGGTGGACGGGGACGGAGGTGGTAGCGGTCTTCATGGTGGGAGGAACGACGGTGACACGTCAACCATTCCGGCCAGGACCACCTGTCCACCACGGGCGGCCCGGCAGGTCTACCTTTCCGGCACCCCCAGCCCGGGGCCTCAGCCGCTGCCCTCGAGGTGCCGCATGGTCCGACCGCGCTCGCTGCTCCGCCCGCTCGCCGCCGTCGTCCTCGTCGGAGGGCTGCTGACCCTGCCGGCGCTGGCCACCACGCCGTCCTCCCTCGCGGTGCCGGCGGCCGGCGGCCGGGCCACCGCCACCTTCTCCGGGACCACCGCGGGCACCGGCCGACCAGCTCCTGAACGAGTCGGTGGCCACCTCGGTCAACACCGTCGCGATCACGGTCCCGGCCGGCACGTACGACAAGGTAAGACGGTGGCCACGTTCACGATCACGTGGACGCCGGTCAGCGCCGCGCAGACGAGCGACGAGGTCCTCACCGTCACCGGCCCGGACGGGACGGTCATCGGCGACAGCGATGGCAGCACGCCGGTCGAGACGGTCACACGGTCGACCCGGCGCCCGGGACCTACACGATCACCGCCTGCGGCTACGTGAACGCGCAGGCGCAGCCGTACGACGGCACCGTGGCCCTCGAGAGCACCGACCGGCCGCCGGGCTGGCTGTGCCGACGTCCTCAACGTGCAGAACTCACCGACGGCGTCCCCGCCTTCGCCCCGTCGACGGTCGTCTCGGCCACCTGCTGGGCGGCGAGCCGCAGACCACGATCGCCCGGCCGGTGGCCGGTGTCGCCGCGGGCGTGGTGGACCCGAAGGCGGTCCTCGTCGACTGGCCGCTGTCAGTCGCGGGCTCATGACCGGCATCGCTCAACCGCTCGCAGGACGGCGGCGACACCTTCCGGCTGATCTTCGACCCGCTGTGCGCGTCGCGCAGCCGGCCCAACTGCAACACCGGCGGCGGTGGTGACACCGAGAACGAGGTCAACCCGGTCACCGGCCACGTGCTCTTCGGCGACCAGGAGGTGCTGGCGCAGGAGGCGCTGGCGACGTCCAACGACCAGGGCGACACGTTCCGCGATCGGCAGCGTTCGGCTGGCCAGTCGCCGCGCCACGGCGTCGACCGGCAGTGGCTGGCGCCGATCGCACCCGGCGATCACTGAGCGTGGGCGGCCAGCGGATCGCAGGCGTTCTACACCTACCACGTGCCGCTGGCCGGGAGTACATCGTGGGCATCACGGACGAGGGCGTGCCGATGCCGCAGGCTGTCCCCGCAGATCACCAGCGTGAGCAGAGCGGACAGGTCCGCGTCGACAACACCAACGGGCCGGGGCGCGGCTGGATCTACCAGCCGTACCGGCACCGGCGGCTACCAGGTGGCGACGGCGAAGGCGCAGCGACTACGCCGACCAGCGCCGGGTGGAAGGTCAACACCGGTGGGCAACGCCGAGACCGAGCTCGACGTCTTCCCGTGGCTGGCGCTGGACACCCGGGCAACGTCTACGCCGTCTGGGTCGGCAAGCGGCAAGCTCTACTACAGCTACATGCTGATCGACGACGCGGCCAACAACCCGGCGGCGGGCGGGCGGCCCGGCACGAAGTGGTCCCCGAGCAGGTCATCACGCCGGTCGGCATCGGCTCCGCGATCTTCCCTGAGGTCGTCGCCGGCGACCCGGGTAAGATCGCCATCGCCTTCGACGGCACCTCGGACTACAGCGGCGTCACCGACGGGGCCCCGCCGAACACCGCTGGCACACCTACGTCGCCATGGTCGACAACGCCCTGTCCACCGACGGCCCGCTCCGGATCCGCACCGGCAAGGTCAGCCACCGGATCATCCACACCGGCAACATCTGCACGAGCGGGACGACCTGCGCGGCGACGTGCCGGAGAAGGACCGGTCGCTGCTCGACCTGATCGACATCGGCCTCGACAAGGACGGCCGCGTCGGTGTCGTCTTCACCGACAACAACAGCGCGCTGCAGCAGGCCAGCGCCGCGGACGACCCCGAGGGCGCCGGGCCGCGCAAGACGCCCGTTCGTGCTCTTCGCCAAGCAGGTGTCCGGCCCCTCGCTGGTCAGCAGCACGCCGATCGCGGTGCACGGTGCCGACCGGCGCCCGTCACCGACCCGGCCGGCGACGCCACCTGGCTCAACCGCAAGGACGGCGCTCTGCTGCCCAGCCTGGACGAGCTGGGGCGTCAGCCTCGGCCTCGAGGGCGACCAGCTCGTCGCGCGGATCCCGCTGGCGACGGCCGAGGCGGCGGCCATGACCGCTGACATCGCCACCTTCAACGCCCGGACGCAGACGTCACCGACCACCGGCGCAGCGGCTGCAGTACGTCGTGCGCTTCGCGACCAACCGCGACAACGTCGCCAACGGCCGCGCCGGCGACGTCTTCCACCTGTCCTTCGAGCAGACGGCAGCCGGCAGTCCGCCGCTTCTTCGGCGGGAAGCTGGACGCCAACGACGGGCTCACCAACGGCACCTCGCTGGTGGGCGCCGGCTACCACACCGACGCCGGCTTCCCGGTCACGTCGACGGTCGAGGGCAGCACGCTCGTGCTCAAGGCACCGGCCACCGCGTACGGCGTGAAGGCCGGCGACACCCTCTACAGCGCCACCGGCTTCGCCACCGCCGGTCCGCTGGAGGCCGACGAGACGACCTTCGCCGACCTCGGGCGGACGGTCGACGCGACGACACCTTCGACGCGGTCCTGCGCACCACGGCCGTCCTCGGGCAGCGCGTCGGCGGGGACCTCGGCGAGCCGGGCACCAGCGCGTCCCGGGCACCAGCGCCTCCCGTCGGCGACCGGCGCCCCTGGACCGACGCCCAGCACCTCCGGGGCGCAGCCCGTCGCCGTCCAGCTCGACGACGGGGACGCCCTCGCCGGTCCCGGGCTCGACCGCGCCGGCGGCCGACTGCAGCAGCCCGCTGACCTGGCGCTCGAGCGGACCTCCATCGTCCCGGGTGAGCGCGCCGGCGTGACGGTGGCCGGGCCGGCCGGGGCGCCCGTGGAGCTGCGTGCCTACAGCCGGCCGAGCACCACCTACCGCGTCGTGCGCCGGGCGGTCCTCGACGGGGGCGGCAGGACGAGCTTCAGCGTCACGCCGGGCACCAACACGCGCCTGTTCGCCAGCTGCGCGGTGCCCTCCGGGGCGGCCGACAGCACCAGCTCGAGCGTCTCCCGGGTGCTCGAGGTGCGCGCGGTGGTGAGCCTGAGCGTGGTGCGCAACGGCGTCCGCGACTACACGCTGCAGGGCCGCAACCTGCCCCGCCGGGGTGGCCAGCTGATCACGGTCTACCGCCGGTCCGGCAGCCGCGAGGTGATCCTGGAGCAGGCCCGGACCGACAGCAGCGGGACGTGGCGGGTCCGCCACCGGTTCACCGGGACGGGCACCTACACGCTGCTGGCCGCACGGGGCGCACCGTCGTCAACGCCCCCGGTGTCAGCGGGACGGTCCGGGCCGTCATCCGGTGACCCTCCGACGGTGATACGTCAACCATTCCGCGTGCGGGAGGATGGCCTGGTGGACGTGCCCGAGCAGCACCTGGCCAGCTGGGTCGGCGGGTGGCCGCCGGCCCTGCCGGTCCACGTCGTCGCGGACCCGCGCGAGGGCGAGCCCGGCTGGGACGGCGCCCCCCGCGGGGTCACCGGTGTGGTCGACGCCGACGGGCGGTGCGTCGTCCGCGTGCCGGCCGAGGTCGCCGGCCGGCTGACCGAGCCGCTGCCCGGCCTCGCCGCGCTGCTGGCGGCGCTGCCCGGCGCGGTCGGCCGTCCCGGGACGGCGGGCGCCGGGGTGCTGCGCTGGGCGCAGGACGTGCCGGGGCCCGAGCGGGTCCCCGACGCCGGGGTCTGGCTGCCCGCCGACCTGGCCGGCTCGGACGTGCGCGTCGCGGAGTGGCTGCGGCCCTTCGGCGGCGACGTGCTGGTGGCCCTGGACGACGACGGCCGCTACCTCGCCGGTGTCGGGCTGAAGCGGCACACCGACGACGTGCGCGAGCTCGCCGTGGTCACCGACGAGCGGGCCCGCGGGCGCGGGCTGGCCACCCGGCTCGTCGCGCAGGCCGCCCGGTCCGTCCTCGCCGCGGGCTGCGCCGCGCTCTACCTGCACGCCCCCGACAACGAGGCCTCCGCCCGGACGGCCCGGGCCACCGGGTTCCCCGACACCGGCTGGCAGGTCATCGGCTTCTGGTCCGGCCGGCCCTGACCTGGGCCCAGACCCGTTGTGACGAGGGCGGTTGGCCCGGACGGAGCATCTGCGACCACAACGCTCAGCACGACTCCCGTACGGGCGATGTGGCAGGCATGCAGACGCCGCTGTACACCCGGCTCGACAAGATCGCGCTGACCCTGTGCACGCTGGTCACGGCTGCGCTCGGCGCCGGCTACCCGCTCGGCCTCTGGTAGTCCGCTACCCGCGGCCGACGCCCAGCTCGGCGGCGTAGCGGGCCAGCGCCGCAGCGGTGTCCGCGGCGGCGAAGGCGGCGGCGAACTCCCCGACGCTCACCTCGATCGCGGTGGTCAGCCCGGCGTTCTGCCAGGTCTCGAAGAGCCGCTTCTGCGACGCCACCACCGTCGCCGTGTGGCCGACCACCTTGGCCAGCAGCGCGTCGACGGCCGGCTCCAGGTCGCCCGGCTCGACCAGCGCGTTGCACAGCGCGGCCACCTTGCGGTCGGTGGCGGCGTACAGGTCGCCGGTCAGGACCATCTCCTTGGCGATGCCGAGGCCGACGTGCTGCTGCAGCAGCGCCGCGTCGATGACCGACGGGATCCCGAGCTTGATCTCGGGCAGCCCGAAGCTGGCCCGGGTCGTGACGACGCGCAGGTCGCACGCGAGGGCCAGCTCGAACGCCCCGCCGATGCAGTAGCCGTCGACCGCGCACACCGTGACCACCGGCGCCGTGCGCACCCGGGCCAGCATGTCGCGCAGGCCGGAGATGAAGGCGCGGGCCGTCTCCGGCGTCAGGGACAGGAACTCCGTCACGTCGACGCCCGCGCTGAACGCCCGCCCACCGGCGCCGCGGAAGACGACGGCCCGCACGTCGGCGTCGAGGGCGTCCCGGACGGTGGCGATGTCCTCGCTGCGCAGGGCGTTGAGCTTGTCCGGCCGGTCGAGCAGCAGGTGCAGCACGCCGTCGGACTGGTGCACGGTCACGGTCATCGCGGCAGCATGGCACCGGGCGGGTCTACGGTCCGCGCATGCGCGCACTCCGCCTGACCGCCCCGACCGTGCTCGAGCTGTGCGACGTGCCGGTGCCCGAGCCCGGCCCGGGCGAGGTGCTGGTCGAGGTCGGCGGCGCCGGCCTGTGCCACAGCGACCTGCACGTGCGCGACATCCCGGTCGCGGTCTTCCCGCTGCCGCTGACCCTGGGTCACGAGGTCGCCGGGCACGTCGACGGCCGGCCGGTCCTGGTCCACCTGGTGTGGGGCTGCGGCCGCTGCCGCGCGTGCATCTCCGGCCGCGACAGCGTGTGCACCGCCCTCGGCCGCCACGTCGCGCCGATGTCGCCGGGCCTGGGCCCGCAGGGCGGCATGGCGGAGTACGCGGTCGCGCCCGTGTCCTCCCTCGTCGACATCGAGGGGCTGGACCCGGTGGCGGCCGCGCCGCTGGCCGACGCGGCGCTCACGCCGTACCACGCGATCGCCGGTGAGCTGCACCGCCTGCGGCCCGGCTCGACCGCCGTGGTGATCGGCGTCGGCGGCCTCGGCCACATGGGCGTGCAGGTCCTGCGCGCCCTGTCGGCGGCCCGCATCGTGGCCGTCGACCTCGACCAGCGACGGCTCGACACCGCGACCGCCGTCGGCGCACACGAGGCGCTGCTGTCGGACGCCGGCACGGCCGCGCAGGTCCTCGACCTGACCGACGGCGCGGGCGCCGAGGTCGTCTTCGACTTCACCGGCGTGCAGGCCACCCTCGACCTGGCCGCCGCCTGCGTCGCGCCCGGCGGGGCCATCCGCGTCGTCGGCCTCGGCGGCGGCACGCTGGCCTACCCGGCCAGCGGCGACGCCTCGGTGCTGCCGTGGGGCGTCTCGGTCACCCGGGCGTACGGCGGCAGCCGGCAGGACCTGCAGGAGGTGGTCGCCCTCGCGCGGTCCGGCGCCATCGCGGTGCACGTCGAGGCGGTCCCGCTGGAGCAGGGCCTCGAGGCCTTCGAGCGGCTGCACCGCGGCGAGGTGGACGGCCGCCTGGTGCTGGTGCCCTGACCCGTCAAAGGGGCCTGCCGCTCACGATGCTGTAGCCGAAGTGGTCAGCCATGTCGTCAGCCACCTCGGTGAGCGGTTGCAGGACGACACCCTCCTCGAGCGACGACTCGTCACCCGCCTTGCCGAAGAGCGCCACGCTGCGGCTCGCCAGCTCGGGATCGTGGCGGCTGGCGTAGTGCAGCCCCGAGAAGCCGGCGGTCCACAGCGCAGCAGCCCAGCGGGACGCCAGCCCGTAGACGCTCTCGCCCGCGGTGCTCAGCTCCGCTGTGAGGCCGTACTGGCCGAGCACCGTCGGGTGGGTCAGGTCAGCCAGCGCGCGCGTCCGAAGGCAGGAAGGCCTGAGCCAGCACGCGTGCGTCGATCTGGCGCCGCTCGACGACCTGAGCCCGGCCGAAGACCTCGGCGAAGGCGCCTCGCGGGTGGGTGGCGAGGTACCACGTGCCGAAGCCGAGGCCGCCGTCCGGCGGGTTGAAGCGCCCACCCAGGAAGCGCGTCGCGAAGTGCACGGAGGCGTGCTCGGCCCGATGGATGCGCCACAGGGGCTGCTGGGACGCCCAGGTCAAGGCCGGGAAGCCGCGCAACCGCTCCAGGTCTCGGGCGGCTCAGGCAGGCCGCTCACGACGCGAGAGCCGACGCGGCCTGACGGGCAGCGGCAAGCACGGGCTTCGGTGTCGCCGCTGGTCGAGGATCCACTCCTCCGGAGTCAGCCCCTCGAGCTCGGGTTGGGGCGTCTTGGACCACGAGAGGACACTCAGCGCGTCGGTCGGTCCGGTCCCCGCTTCGACGCCACGCCTCCAGGACGGGCTTGACGACGTCCCTCACCCGGGCCCGTTGGAAGTCGAACTGCCAGGCGGGGAACCACGTGGTCCCACGACCCGGGACGCCCAGGAGTCGCACCGACCTGCGTCCGCTTGTGGACGGCCTGCCGGCTGACGGCGAGGAGACGGGCGACCTGCGTCGTATCGAGGCGGTCAGCGCCCAGGAGCTCACGCCAGAGCAGAGGACCGATCACCGCCTCAGCGGCCTGACGGCCGAGAGCGGCGGCCTCGTCCTCATGGAGGTGCTGGACGAGCGAGGACGCGTTGATGCGCTCCGCGAAGGCTTCGTACAGCAGCCCGAGGGGATCGCCCATCACGGAGTGTCAACCGTCAACCGAGTGACGTCAACCGGTCAAGGATCGCTCACCAGGTCTCGTGCCCTGACCCGTCAGGCCACCGCGGTGTCCACGGCGACCTGGTGCGGGTCGCGGCGGCGGGCGCCGGCGCCGACCGCGCACGCCAGCCCCAGGACGGCCGCGCCGAGGACCACCACCGCCATGCTCACCGCCGGCCGGTCGCCGACCCCGGTGAGGGGGGCGGTCACACCGCCGAGGACGAAGGACGCCATCCCGGTGAGGGCCGAGGCCGCGCCGGCGACCTGACCGTGGTCGGCGAGGGCCAGCGCGGTGGCGTTCGGGCCGATGAAGCCGACACCGGACACGGCGACCACGAGGCCGACCATCACCAGCCAGAGCGGCGCGTCGCTGAGCACGGCCACCGTCAGCAGGACCGCGCCGGTCACCTGCTGCCCACCGCCCCAGAGCAGCAGCCGGCGCGACCCGAAGCGGCGCACCAGCCGGGCGCCTAGCTGGCTGACGACCACGAAGCTCCCCGCGTTGAGGGCGAAGGCGGCCGAGAACGCGAGCGGGCTCAGGCCGTACACCTCCTGGAGCACGAAGGACGACCCGGCGATGTAGGCGAACATCGCGCTGAACCCCAGGCCGCCGGCGAGGCCGTGCAGGACGAACGGCCGGTCCCGCAGCAGGCGGGCGAAGGTCCGCGCCACGGTGCGCGGGCCGGCCGGGTGGCGCGCGGCCGGGGGCAGCGTCTCCTTGAGCAGCACGACGCTCAGCGCCAGCAGCAGCGCACCGGTCACCGCGAGGACGACGAAGACCCCGCGCCAGCTCGTCGCCCGCAGCACCTGCGCGCCCAGCACCGGCGCGAGCACCGGCGCGGCCCCCATCACCAGCAGCAGCCGGGCGAAGGCGCGGGCGAGGTCGACGCCCTCGTACAGGTCACGCACGATGGCCCGGCTGCACACCACCCCGGCCGCGCCGGTCACCCCCTGCAGCAGGCGCAGCGCGACCAGCGTCTCGACGTTGGGCGCGACGACGCAGGCCAGGCTGGCGACGGTGAACCCGACCAGGCCGACGAGCACCGGCAGGCGTCGCCCGACGGCGTCGCTGACCGGGCCGGCGACGACCTGGCCGAGGGCCAGTCCGACGAGCAGGGCGGTCAGGCTCAGCTGCACCGCGCTGTCGGTGGCCTCCAGGTCGCGGGCCATCGACGGCAGCGCCGGGAGGTAGGCGTCGATCGCGAGGGGCGTCAGGCCGGTGAGCGCGCCGAGCAGCGCGAGCCCCTTGGCGCTGCGGAGCGGGTGCGTCATGACCGCAGCCTGCACCAGGCGCGGCCCGGCACCCGACTGCTCAACCGGAGGACGCTTGGCGGTGCTTGCGCGCGTCGAGGAAGGAGGCGGCCATCCGCTCCGTGCGGCGCAGCTCCTCCTGGTCGTCCGGCTCCCGCATCCGGCCGGCGAGCGCGAGGCTCATGAAGCGGATCCCCCGGAAGTACGGCCCGAAGGCGTCCGGCCGGAACGCGTTGGGCGTCGGCTGCGGCTCGACCCCGGGGTCCCAGGGCGCCGGCTCGTCCCGAGGTGGCAGGCCCAGGCGGTCGAGCGCCGCCAGGACGTCGCTGTCGTCGTCCCGGTCGGCGAAGTCGCGCGACCGGTGCTCGACGAGGCGCTCGCCGTCCGGCGCCACCAGCAGCACCAACGGGTGGAAGAGGCCACCGCGCTCGTCGGCGTTCCAGCTGTCCAACGGACGGGCCAGAGCCTCACCGCCGGGGTCGCTGACCCACCGGAACGGCAGCTGCCAGGTCCGGTTCATCGCGAGCTGCGCCGCGGGCGGGTCGACCGAGGCCAGCACCACCTCGGCTCCGCGCCGCGTCAGCTCAGGGAGCTCCTCTGCCAGACGGACCGCCTGGCCACAGCAGTAGGGTCAGAAGTCGCCGCGAAGGGCGACGAGGAGCAGTGCCGCCCGGTCGTCGGTGCGCAGGCCCAGAAGGTCGACGTCCATGCGCGTGCCCTCCCCGTGGCGGGCGCCGCCGAAACGGCAGGTCAGGTCCTGCGCCGCGCTACTGCTCGCCCCAGGAGGCGAGCAGGACCGGGCAGACCCGGCTGTGGCTGAGCCGCCGGCTGGTCGAGCCCTGCAGCAGCGACTGCACGGCGTGCCCGACGCCCGTCTCCGGCATGCCGATCACCAGCAGGCGGGCGTCGAGCGCGGCGGCCCGCTCCTCGAGCACCTGGGCCGCGTGACCGGTCACGGCCTCGAACTCCCACGCCACGTCGCGACCGGCGAGCACCTCCTGTACCTGCTCGCGTCCCCGCTCCTGCACGACCTGAGCGGCGCGCACGTCGTCTCCGGGGTCGGCCAGCGGCGGCACACCGCCCAGCGGCAGGGCGCTGCCGGCCACCGGCATGACCGGCTCGACGGCCTCCAGCACGACGAGCCTCGCGCCGAGCTGGCGGGCCAGGTCGGCGGCCTCCTGCACCGCCGCCCGCCCTCCGGCGCGACCGTCATGACCCACCACGATGACCTGCTGCGTGTCGTCGCTCATGTCGAGGACCTTCCCTCGTCGACGTCGGTCATGTCCTGCGGCTGCCGACCGCGGCGGGCGCAGACCTCCGACGACGTCACCGCACGAGGACCGTGCTCCCCCGTGGCAAGAGCCCGTGTGACCACACCATGTCCATGCCCGCCAGGCTGACACGGGCGCAGCCGTGCGAGGCGGGATAGGCAGGGACGACGGGGTAGCCGTGCACCGCGATCCCGTCCGGGTGGAAGTAGCGGGGACGGTAGGGCTCCCCGAGCGCGCCATCACGCCAGCCGTCGACGGCCCAGGACACGGAGAAGCGACCGCTGGGGGTGTCGGCGACGGCCGGACGGCCGTCGTACTGGTACTCCTCGAAGGTCCCGGTGGAGGTGTGCAGCACCTGCACCAGAGCGCCGTCGGCGGCGAAGACGACCAGACCCCGGTCACGGTCGATCTCGGTCGCCTGTCCTGACCTGGTCCGCACCGGCGGCTGCACACCGTCGTCCAGGGCGGAGCGGGTGCGCGGACCGACGACCCCGTCCCGGGGCAGCCCGGCCGCACCCTGCACGGCGAGCACGGCCTGGGTGGTGAGCGCGCCGAAGGTCCCGTCCGGGGTGCCGAGCCAGTAGTGCAGCACGGACAGTCGGTGCTGCAGTGCGGGCACGGCGGGCCCGCGGTCGCCGGCGCGCAGCACCGCCGGCGCGGACGGCCGGGCCGTCGCGGTGGGCGTCGCGGTCGGCGGCGACGCGACCGGCGCAACGCTCGCGGTGGCGGTGGGCGTCGCGACCGGCGACGGCGCAACCGACGGCGCGACCGGCGACGGCGCGACCGGCGACGGCGCGACCGGCGCCGCGGTCGTGCTCACCGGTGGTCAGGCACGGAGTCAGCGAAGCAGGGTCAGCGCGACCGGCTCCTCGCCGTTGCCGAGCACGCTGGTGAAGACCGCGAGCACCGTCACGACGGTGCCGACGAGGACCGGGACGAGCAGCCCCGGCCGCCGGCGGCGCTGCTGGACGAGCGCCGCGACGAGCGCCGCCACCACGCCGATGAGCACGTAGCCGATGATCCGGGACAGGTCGTAGGCGGAGCCGGCGTCGTCCATGACCGGCCTCCTGCCCAGGCCGGGCGCCTCCCACCCGGGGGGCGCTCAGCCGCGGTCGCTGGCGAAGGCCGCGTCGAAGGAGGCGGACGGCGGGTCGAAGAGCAGGCCGGACGACGAACCGCGCGGGCCTCCGGCGGCGCCGACCAGGCGGTCCATGCCGGCGTCCTCCCACTCGATGGAGATGCGGGCCGTCGTAGCCGATCGTGTTGAGCATCCGGAAGCAGTCCTCCCACGGCACGTCGCCGTGGCCGGTGGACACGAAGTCCCAGCCCGCCGCGGATCGGCCCACGGCAGGTGCGAGCCGAGGACCCCCGCCGGCCGTTCGCCGGTGCGCAGCCGGGTGTCCTTGCAGTCGACGTGGTAGATCCGGTCGCGGAAGTCCCAGAGGAACATGACCGGGTCGAGCGCCTGCCAGATCAAGTGGCTCGGGTCCCAGTTCAGCCCGAAGGCCGGCCGGTGCCCGATCGCCTCGAGCGCCCGCTCGGTCGTGTAGTAGTCGTAGGCGATCTCGCTCGGGTGCACCTCGTGGGCGAAGCGGACGCCCTCGCGCGTCGAACACGTCGAGGATCGGGTTCCACCGGTCGGCGAAGTCCTGGTAGGCCGCGTCCATCAGCGCCTCGCTGACACGGGCGGGAACATCGCGACGTACTTCCACGCCGCCGACCCGGTGAACCCGACGACCGTGTCTGCACGCCGAGCTTCGGCGGCGACGACCGCGGTGTCCTTGAGCGCCTGCGCGGCGCGCTGCCGCACGCCCTCGGGGTCGCCGTCGCCCCAGATGCGCCGGCAGCAGCATGTCGCGGTGGCGGGCGTCGATCGGGTCGTCGCACACCGCCTGCCCGGCCAGGTGGTTGGAGATGGCGTAGACCTGCAGCCCGTTGCGCGTCGAGGATGTCGCGCCGGGTCTGCAGGTACGCGTCGTCGGCGACCGCGCGGGCGACGTCGAGGTGGTCGCCCCAGCAGGCGATCTCCAGCCCGTCGTACCCCCAGCTCGCCGGCGAGCCGGGCTACCTCCTCGAAGGGCAGGTCGGCCCACTGGCCGGTGAACAGGGTGATCGGCCGGCGCATCTAGTCCCAGCCGAACTTCTCGTACTGGGCGACGTTGTCCTTGGTGACCAGCTCCGAGTCGATGAGCATGTTGCTGGGCAGCGGCAGGCCGGCGAGGTCGTCCAGGAGCGGCCCTGCGCGATCAGCCGGGCCATCGACACGGCGGTCGCGGAGATCGCCGGCGTGAAGGTGACGTCGGCCTCGATGCGGGCGTCGCCGTCCTTGATGTGCTTGAGCATCGTGTTCGACGCGGCGTTGCCGACGATGAAGAACTCCTTGCGGTTGGCCTGGGCGGCGGCGGCCTCCGAGCCGATGTTCTGGTCGTCGTCGTGGTTGAAGACCGCGTCGAGCTTCGGCGCGGCGGCGAGCAGGTTGGCCATCGCCTGCTGGCCCGACTGCACGGTGAACGGGCGTTGACCTGGCGCGAGCACCTTGAGGCCGTAGATTGCCGAGGGCGTCCTTGAAGCCCTCGCGAGCGCTCCTGGGTCAGGGCCAGGGTCGCGATGCCGGTGATCTCGCCGATGACGGCGGCCTTGTTGCTCCTTGAGCTTCTGCCGATGTAGGTGCCGGCGTTGAAGCCGACCTTGTAGTTGTCGCCGGCGAGGAACATCCGGTAGGCGCTCGGCGTCGTTGAACTGGCGGTCCAGGTTGATCGACCGGGATGCCGGCGGCGGTGGCCGCCTTGCCGACGCCGGTGAGCTGGTCGCCGTCCTGCGGGAAGATGATCAGCGCGTCGGGCTTCTCGGCGATGGCGGTCTGCACCGCGGCGATCTGGGACGGGCGCGTCGGCGGCGGCCTCGAGCGCGCGTGAAGGTGACGTCGGGGTACTTCGCGGCCTGCTCCTTGGCGAAGCGAGTTGATGGCCGCGAGGAAGCCGTGGTCGGCGACCGGGCCGGAGAACATGATCCGCACCTTCTTGCCCGGGTGCCGAGCGCCGCCGGTCGCGGCGGCCGCAGCCGCGGCTGCGATGCTGCTGGTGTCGTCGTCGGCTCTCGGCCGTGTTCGCCGGTGCAGCTGGTCAGCAGCACGCCCGCGGCGACGGCGGCGACCGACGATCAGCAGCCGACGCCGCCGCGTGCCGCCGTACGTGCTGGTTCGTGCGATGGTTCACTGCATCCTCCAGGGTCGATGGGTGTGCTGGGTCGAGCGAGCGTCGGCGTCTGGATGGTCGATGCGGTGCAGGGCTCGCCGCCGCAGGGAGCCGACGCGGAACTGCTGGATGAGGACCGCGGCGACGATGATCACGCCCTGCGCGATCAGCTGGTACTCGATCGCCAGGTTGTTGACGATGAACAGGTTGGTGATCTGGGTGAAGACGAGCACGCCCAGCACCGAGCCGACGATGGTGCCGCGGCCGCCGGCCAGCGCGGTGCCGCCGATGATCACCGCGGCGATCGCCTGCAGCTCGTAGAGGTTGCCGTGGTCGGACGAGCCGGAGTTGGCCTGCGCGGTCACCATCAGCGCGGCGATGCCGCAGCAGAGGCCGGACAGCGCGTAGATGAGCACCTGGGTACGGCGGACGCTGATGCCGGCCAGCCGCGCGGCCTCGCCGTTGCCGCCGATCGCCGCGCTGCGCCGGCCGAAGGTGGTCCGGTTGAGCAGCACCCAGGCCAGCGACGGCGACCAGCGGCGAACATGATGACCAGCCACGGCAGGCCGAGGAACTTGCGCTGCGCGATGTCGGTGATGCCGTTGACGCTCGACCACCTGGGTCGACTTGCCGGAGATCTTCTGCGCCAGGCCGCGGGCCGCGACCATCATCGCCAGGGTCGCGATGAACGGCGCCATCCGGCCGTAGGCGATGAGCGACGCCGTTGACCAGGCCGGCCAGCGTGCCGACGAGCAGCGCGACGAAGACCATCGTCGCGCGCGCCGTAGGACTGGGTCGCCAGCGTCGTCGACCAGACGCTGGCCAGCGCCAGCAGCGCGCCGACCGACAGGTCGATGCCGCCGCTGATGATGACGAAGGTCATCCCGATCGCGACGACGCCGATGCTCGAGGCGAGCGTGAGCACGGTCAGCTCGTTGCTCCACAGCCGGTCGAGCGTGCAGGAAGATGTCCGGCCGGCTCCACGCGCCGATCGCGTACAGGACGACCAGCACCGCGACCAGGCCGAGGTTGCGGCGCACCGGCTCGCTGGCGTCGGTCGCGGAACCAGCGTCGGCCGAGCGACCGGCCCGGCGCGGGCGCCTCGGCGGTCGGTGAGCCGGCGCGGTCGGCCTGCGGTGACGTCGACGTGTTCGGTCATGGGCTGTCCACTTCCAGTAGCGATCCCGCCATGACGAGATCGAGCACGGTCTCCTCGTCCAGCTCGCTGCGGCCGGCGCCTCGCGCACGACGCGGCCCTCGCGCATGACGAGCACCCGGTCGGCCAGCCCCAGCACCTCGGGCACCTCGCTGGAGACCATGAGCACGCCCAGGCCGTCGTCGGCCAGGCGGCGGATGACCCGGTACAGGTCGGCGCGCGCGCCGACGTCGACGCCGCGGGTCGGCTCGTCCAGCAGCAGCAGGCCGGGTCGCGCGGGTCGTCGCCGGCCCTGAGCGGCTCGACGGGTCGAGCAGCCAGCGGCCGAGGACGACCTTCTGCTGGTTGCCGCCGGACAGCGTCTTCACCGGCCGCGCCACGCCCCGCGGGCTGCAGCGCCAGCGCGTCGGCGATGGCTCGGGCCGCGGCGCCGCTCGGCGGCCGGCGCGGGTGAGCCCGCCGGTCGCGTAGCGCGCGAAGGTCGCCAGGGTGACGTTGCGGTAGATCGGGTCCTCGAGGATCAGCGCCTGGCTCTTGCGCTCCTCCGGGGCCAGGCCGAGGCCGGCCCGCACGGCGCTGGTCACGCGGCCCGGCGGGAGGCGGCGGCCGTCCAGGCGCACCTCGCCGGCCTGCGGACGTGCGGGCGCCGTAGATGGTCTCCAGCAGCTCCGAGCGCCCGGAGCCGACCAGCCCGGCGATCCCGACGATCTCGCCCGGCGCGCACCGACAGCGACACGTCGGCGAACTCGCCGGCCCGGGTCAGCCCGGTCACCTCGAGCAGCGCCGGCGCCGGCTGTCCGCGGCGACTCGGCCGCTCGGTGCGCGCGCGGGAAGACGTACTCGATGGTGCGTCCGGTCATCCGGGTCACGAGGTCGTCGGTCGTCGTGGTGCGCGCCGGCAGGTTGACCGCCGACGTGCGCCCGTCCTTGAGGACCGTGACGCGGTCGCCGATCTCGCGGATCTCCTCGAGCCGGTGCGAGATGTAGATGACGGCGATGCCGCGCGAGGTCAGCTCGCGGATGACGCGGAACAGGTTCGCCACCTCGTCGTGCGCGAGGACCGCGCTGGGCTCGTCCATGACGAGCAGCTGCGCGTCGTGGCGACAGCGCGCGGCCCATGCTGACGATCTGCTTGGCGGCGGCGGGCAGCCGGCCGACCCGGCGGGTCACCGGGATGTCGCCGTGGCCCAGCCGGTCGAGGACGGCGGTGGCCTCGGCCCGCATCCGGCCGCCGGCGGACGAAGCCGGCCGGCGGACTGCTCGTGGCCGAGGAAGATGTTCTCGGCGACCGTGAGGTCGTCGACGAGGTCGAGCTCCTGGTAGATCGTCGCGATGCCGGCCCTGCGTGGCGGCCTGCGGCCCGCTGAAGGAGACCTCCTCGCCGTGCCAGAGCAGCGAGCCGGCGTCCGGGCGGTGCACGCCCGCGAGCACCTTGATCAGGGTCGACTTGCCGGCGCCGTTCTGCCCGAGCAGGCAGTGCACCTCGCCCGCCAGCACCTCCAGCTCGACGCCGTCGAGCGCCCGGACGCCGGGGAAGGTCTTGACGATGCCCTTGAGCCGCAGCAGCGGCGTCGGCCGCTCGAGGTCACGGCGTCTCGGTCATGCCGGCACCTCCACCCAGGTCTGCGGACGCCGCGGCGTCCACGACCGCCTGGGTGAGGACCGCGGCGCGCAGCCCGTCGGCGAAGGTCGGCAGCCCGTCCGGGCATCCGCCGGCGATGGCGGCGTAGACGTCCTCGACGTAGGCGTTGAACGCGTCCTGGTAGCCCTGCGGGTGACCGGCCGGCAGGCGCGAGTAGGTCGAGGCGGCCTTGCCGAAGCTCGTCCGTGCCGCGCAGGACGACGAGGTTCTGCGCCCGGGTGCCGACCCAGAGCGCCTCGGGCACCTCCTGGTCGAAGGAGTACGAGGCGTCGGGGCCGTCGAAGGAGAACCAGACGCGGTTCTTGCGGCCCGGACGTCACCTGGGAGACGACCACGCGAGCCGATCGCGCCCTGGTCGGTCTCGAAGACGACGACCGCGCCGTCCTCGGTGTGCACGTCGGCCAGCTCGGTCCCCGACCGCCGCTGCGGGAACGCCTGCCCATCCGGGCCGACAGCCGCACGATCCGGTGGCCGGTCGTGAACTCCATGAGGTCGCACCAGTGCACGCCGATGTCGGCGAAGGCGCGGGAGGCGCCGCCCTGCGCCGGGTCGACCCGCCAGTTGGTGAGGTCGGCGCGAGGACAGCCAGTCCTGCAGGTAGGTGCCGTGCAGCAGCCACAGCGGGGCGACCGTGTCGCGGGCGATCCGCTCGCGGGCCTCGCGCACGGAGGCGTAGAAGCGGTAGACGAACGGCACGCTGGCCACCGCGGCGCGGCCCGCCGCGGCGAGTTCGACCAGGCGCTGCGCGTCCGCGACGGAGGTGGCCAGCGGCTTCTCGCAGACACGTGCTTGCCCGCGGCGAGCGCGGCCTCGCGCCATGGCCAGGTGCGTGGCGTTGGGCGTGCAGATGTGCACGACGTCGACGTCGTCGGCCGCCAGCAGCTCGGCGAGGTCCGCGGCGCCGCGGCCGGGCGTGCAGCGCGTCGACGCCCTCGGCGGTGCGCGCGGGGCTGCTGCCCAGCACGGCGACGACCTCGCCGCCGGCGGCCCGCACGGCGTGCGCGTGCACCTCGGCGATGAAGCCGGTCCCCGACGATCGCCGCCCGGAGTCGCGGTCGTCATCGTCGGTCCTCCGTCGCCTCGAGCGTTCTCGGCAGTGGCGTGCGCCACAGCGGCTGTTGCAGGACTATTGCACGCAGCGGGCGGAAGTCAACGCTCCACAAGCAGAAGTAGTCACGGCGATGGTCCTTCCGAGCAGTCCTGGTGTCCGACTTGCGCCTCCAGCGCGTCGTAGGCTCCGCTCTGTCGCGCGGTCGCACGACGGCGCAGCGACGAGAGGAGGGGCGCGTTGACCGGCGCACGCACCCGTGACGGCGCTCGCCGCCGACCAGGTCGACACGCTCGCCGCCGTCCTCGCCGCCGTGCGCAGCGGCGGACGTGCGGACCCGGCCCGAGCTGGTGCGCGACCTCGGCCTCGGCCGCAACCTCGTCAGCCAGCGGGTCGGCCAGCTGATCGAGCTGGGCCTGCTCGACGAGGGCAGCCTGGCGCCGCTCCACCGGCGGCCGGCCCTCGCGCGAGCTGCGGTTCCGCGTCCGAGGCCGGCTGCCTGCTGGTCGCCGAGCTCGGCGCGACCGACCTGCAGGTCGGCCTCAGCGACCTCAGACGGGCGGCTGCTCGCCCAGCGCACCGAGCGCTGCGACGTCGCCACCGGCCCGGAGCGGACGCTGGCCCGGCTGGAGCAGCTCTTCGACGAGCTGCTCGCCGAGCACCCGCAGCGCGCCGCCGCTGTGGGGCGTCGGCCTCGGGCTGCCCGGGCCCGGTCGAGTTCTCCCAGGGCCGCCCGATCGCGCCGCCGATCATGCCCGGGTGGGACGGCTACCCGGTGCGCGACCGGCTCTCCGCCCGCTTCCAGGTCCCGGCGTGGGTCGACAACGACGTCAACGTCATGGCGCTCGGCGAGCTGCGCGCCGGCATCGGCCGCGGCGAGCGGCGAGCTGCTCTACGTCAAGGTCGGCACCGGCATCGGCGCCGGGCTGGTGTCCGGCGGGCCGGCTGCACCGGGGCGCCCAGGGCGCCGCCGGCGACATCGGGCACGTCTCGGTGCTCGACGACGACAGCGTCCTGTGCCGCTGCGGCAACACCGGCTGCCTCGAGGCCCTGGCCGGCGGGCTACGCCCTCGCGCGCGACGGGCTGGCCGCGCGCTCGGCCGGCCGCAGCACCGCGCTGGCGCGAGGTGCTGGCGGACACCGGCCACGGTCACCGCCCGCGACGTCACGGCCGCCGCCGGCGCGCGGCGACCCGGCGAGCCTGGCGCTGCTGACCCGCTCCGGGCGCCTGGTCGGCCGGGTCCTCGCGACGCTGGTGAACTTCTACAACCCCTCGCTCATCGTCATGGGCGGGCAGGTCAGCGCCGGCGAGGACATGTTCCTCGGCGAGCTGCGCCGCACGGTCTACGGCCGCTCCACCGCGCTGGCGCGCCCGCGACCTGCGCATCAAGACCTCGCCGCTCGGTGACCGCGCCGGCCTGCTCGGCGCCGCGTTCCTGGTCGCCGACCAGCTCTTCGCCCGCGACTGCCTCGCGCCAGTGGATCCACGAGCGGCTCCCCCGCCGGGCCGCCCGGACCTGTCGCGGACGCCGTCGCGGCCTGAGCAGTTCTGGAGAAGCCCCCGGGGACCGTGCAGGCACTAGCGTCCGGGCCACACCGCAACCGCTCGGGAGGCACCGTGACCACTGCTGTCGACTTCGCCCAGGTGTCCACCGACGGCCTCGAGTCGTCCCCCGTCGCCGCCGCGCTGGCCGGGCTGCGCGCCAACGAGGCGCGCTACTTCAAGAACAAGCACGACCACGACCTCACGGTGCAGCCGGCGGCCGAGGCAGCGCACGTCGTCGAGCGGGTCCAGCGCGCGCTGGCGCAGCGCGACATCGTCCTCGCCTCGCCGCCGCTGCAGGCGACCGAGTTCGAGGTCGAGGGCGTCCGCTGGTCCTACGTCTTCTACGAGTCCGGCCTCGTCGGTCAACGTGCTGTGGACGCTCGAGCCAGGTGGCAAGCGGGCGGTCGGCTTCAAGCTCTCGGAAGGCATGGAGGTCCCGGAGGAGCTCGGCGCCTTCAAGTTCGCCCGCCAGAAGTCGCAAGCTCGCCGGCACCATCCGCGGCTCGTACTTCGTCCTCAAGGGCGAGCTGTGACCCCGGGCCGGTAGGTCCCGCGGGCGGAGACCGCCCCGGAGCGGGCCCGCGCCGAGGTGGCCCACCCCTCGCCGTCCGGGTCCGTCCGCACCACCAGTCCCTCGGCGTCGAACAGCGGCGACACCAGGCGGTAGTCGAAGGTCCCGGGGCCCGAGGTGTCGACGGCGGGGTGGGCCCGCAGGCTCTCCGCCATGGCCAGCACCTGCAGCGGCCCGTGCGTCACCAGGCCGGGGTAGCCCTCGACGGTGCGGCGCGTAGTCGCGGTCGTAGTGGATGCGGTGCGCGTTGTAGGTCAGGGCCGAGAAGCGGAAGAGCAGGGTCGAGGAGACCGGGAGCTCCCAGTCGCCGGGCGCGAGCGCAGCCACCCCCTCGGCCGGCGTCGTCGGTGGCCCCGCGGGCGCGGCCTCGCGGTAGACGACGTCCTGCTGCTCGCGCAGGGCGACCTGCCCGCGCTGGAGCCACTCGTGCTCGACCGTGACGAACGTCAGGGTCCCGCTGCGCCCGGTCTTGACGCGGGTGTCCGCGACCCGGCTGCGGCGCACGGCGTCCTCCCCGACCCGCAGCGGCAGCAGGCTCGTCAGCGCGCCGCCGGCCCACATCCGCCGCAGCCCGGGCGCCGGCGGGCTCGGGAAGGCGCCGCGGACCGGGTGCCCGTCCGGGCCGAGGTCCTCCTGGAGCGGGTGCTCGAGCAGGTGCAGCCAGTGCCACCCGAGCGGCAGCCCGGCACCGGCCAGGTCGGGCAGCGGGACGCCGAGGAGGGCGGCGAGCGCCTCGGCCGGCCAGGGCAGGAGCGGGCCGCTGACCTCGCGGACGCTCACTCCGCTGCTCCCACGGCGAACTCCCGGCGCAGCGCGGCGGTGTGCTGGCCCAGCGCCGGCACGTCCCCCATGCGGGCGGGCTCACCGACCATGACGACGGGCGGCAGCAGCGCGCTCACCGGGCCCGCGGTGGTCCCCACCTCGCGCCAGCGGTCCCGGGCCGCCAGCTGCGGGTGCTCGAAGAACTCCTGCGGCGTGCGCATCCGGGCGCAGGCGATGCCCTTCGCCTCGAGGTCGGCGAGGACCTCGTCGGCGGACAGGCTCGCCAGGCGGTCCTCGACGATCGCCTTGAGCTCCGCCTCGTGCTGGATCCGCCCGGTGTTGCGCGCGTACCGCGGGTCGTCGACCAGCTCCGGCCGGTCGAGCACGCTGGTGCACAGCACCGCCCACTCGCGGTCGTTCTGCACGCCGAGGAAGACCACGCCGTCGGCTGCGCGGAACGGCCCGTACGGCGCGATCGAGGCGTGCCGCGCCCCGGTCCGCGCGAACGGCGCTCGCCGTAGACGCTCACGTAGGTCGGCTGCATCATCCACTCACCGATCGCGTCGAGCATCGCGACCTCGAGGGTCGCGCCCTCGCCGGTGCGAGCCCGCGCGCAGCAGGGCGCTGAGGATCCCGGAGTACGCGTAGACGCCGGTCGCGATGTCGACCGCGGAGATCCCGACCTTCGCCGGCTCCTCCGGCGACCCGGTCACCGACAGCAGGCCGGCCTCGCACTGCACCAGCAGGTCGTACGCCTTCTTGCGCGCGTACGGGCCGTCCGGGCCGTAGCCGGAGATGGAGCAGTGCACGAGCTCGGGCCGGCGGGCGCGCAGCGTCGCGGCGTCCAGGCCGAGCCGCTCCACCGCGCCGGGCAGCAGGTTCTGCACGACGACGTCGGCGGTGTCGATGACGGCCAGCAGCAGGTCGCGGTCGGCAGGGTCCTTGAGGTCGAGCTCGACGCTCTCCTTGCCGCGGTTGAGCCACACGAAGTAGCTGGCCAGGCCGTGGACGCTGGTGTCGTAGTGCCGGGCGAAGTCCCCGACCTCGGGGCGCTCCACCTTGATGACCCGGGCACCGAGGTCGGCGAGGTGCCGGGTGGTCAGCGGCGCGGCGACGGCGTGCTCGAGCGCCACGACGGTCATGCCTTCGAGCGGGAGCACCTCAGCGACGCCGCGCGAGCAGGGCGAGGGCGCGCTCGACGACCGGGCGGTCGACCATCTGACCGTCCAGGGCGAAGACCCCGGCGTCCGGCTGCTCCGAGACGGCGGCCTGCACGCGCTCCGCCCAGGCCACCTCCTGCGCCGACGGCGCGAACGCCTCCGCGACGGAGGCGACCTGGCGCGGGTGGATGCACAGCTTGCCGCCGAGGCCGAGCGACCGGGCCCGCCGGGCGGCCGCGACGACGGCCGCCGGGTCGTCCACGACCGTGGTCGCGCCGTCGACCGGCCCGGGCAGGCCGGCTGCCCGGGACGCCACGACGAGGGTCGACCGCGCGAGCAGCATCGCCTCGTCGCTCTCGTCGCTGCCCAGGTCGAGGGAGAGGTCGACCGTCCCGAGCGCGAGCCGGTCCACGTGGCCCGAGTCGGCCAGCGCGGCAGCGCGCTGGATCCCGCGGGCCGTCTCCACCAGGGCGAGCAGCCCGACGCGGTCGGAGGTGCCGGCGGCGGCGGCGCGTACCTGCTCGACGTCCTCGGCCTTCGGGACCACCACGCCGCGCAGGCCGGCAGCGTCCCGGAGCGCGGCGAGGTCGTCGTCGTGCCAAGGGGTCCCGGGCGGCGTTGACCCGCACCCAGCCGACCCGGTCGCCCGGTGCCAGCCACTCGGCGACGGCGCTGCGCGCGGCGGCCTTGTCCTGCGGGGCGACGGCGTCCTCCAGGTCGAGGATGACCTGGTCGGCGCCGGCCGCCGCGGCCTTGTCGAACCGGTCCGGGCGGTTGCCCGGGACGAACAGCCAGGTGGTCCCCGGCGCGCCGGCTCCGCTCATCGGTCGGCGGGCCAGCGCCGCACGAGCTCCTTGGCGATGACGTTGCGCTGGATCTCGTTGGTGCCCTCGCCGACGATCATCAGCGGGGCGTCGCGGAAGTAGCGCTCGACGTCGAACTCGGTGGAGTAGCCGTAGCCGCCGTGGATGCGCACCGCGTCGAGCGCGATCTTCATCGCCGCCTCGGAGGCGAACAGCTTGGCCATGCCGGCCTCCATGTCGGCGCGCTGCCCGGCGTCGTACGCGCCGGGCCGCGTGCAGCACGAGCTGCGCGGGCGGCGGCGAGCTTGGTGGCCATGTCGGCGAGGTAGTTGCCGATCGACTGGTGCTTCCAGATCGGCTGGCCGAACGACTCCCGCTCCTGGGCGTAGCGCAGCGCGTCCTCGAGCGCGGCCCGGCCGACGCCGAGCGCCCGGCAGGCGACCTGGATGCGGCCGGTCTCGAGGCCGCTCATCATCTGCGCGAAGCCGCGGCCCTCCTCCCCGCCGAGCAGGCGTCGGCGGGGGTGCGGAAGCCGTCGAAGGACAGCTCGCAGGTCTCGACGCCCTTGTAGCCGAGCTTGGGCAGGTCGCGGGAGACGGTCAGAACCCGGGCCCGTGCTCGACCAGCAGGATGCTGACGCCCTTGTGCGCCGGCTGCGCGGCCGGGTCGGTCTTGCACAGCAGCGCGATCAGGCCGGAGCGGCGGGCGTTGGTGATCCAGGTCTTGGAGCCGTTGACGACGTAGTCGTCGCCGTCACGGCAGAGCGGTCGTGCGCATGGCCTGCAGGTCCGAGCCGCCGCCCGGCTCGGTCAGCGCCATCGTCGCGCGGACCTCGCCGGTGGCCATGCGGGGCAGGTAGCGGTCCTGCTGCTCGTCGGTGCCGAAGGCGACGAGCAGCTTGGCGACGACGGTGTGGCCGCCCATCGCCCCGGCCAGGCTCATCCAGCCGCGGGCCAGCTCCTCGGTGACCGCGGCGTAGCAGGCCGCCGACACGCTGACCTCGCCCCACGGCTCGGGGACGGCCAGCCCGAAGATGCCGAGCTCCTTCATCGTGTCGATGAGCTGCTCGGGGTAGGTGTTGGCGTGCTCGAGCTCCTGGACGACCGGCCGCACGTCGCGGTCGACGAAGGCGCGCACCAGCTCGACGATCGCGCTCTCGTCGTCGGAGAGGCCGAGGTCCTGCACGTCGAGCATCGCGATCTCCAGGTCCGTCGGGGTCGTCATAGTGGGGCCGCGCGCGCCGGAGTGGGAAGTCCAGCGCGGCGCCTCCACAGGCTGACCGATGCACCCTCACTCTGCCGGAGCGCCCCGGGCCCTGTGACCCGCACTCTGCCGACCCCGCGGCAGCGGCAGGATGGGACCTCCCCGCGCCGGGCGCGGGGCGACCCGACGGGAGCACCATGTCGACCTGGTTCATCACCGGCTGCTCGACCGGCCTCGGCCGGGCCTTCGCGCAGGCCGTCCTGGCGCGCGGCGACAACGCCGTCGTGACCGCGCGCGACGTCCGCGCGGTCCAGGACCTCGCCGAGGCCCACCCCGGCACCGCCCTCGCGCTGGCCGTCGACGTCACCGACGACGACCAGGTCTCGACGGCCGTGGCGGCGGCGCAGGAGCGCTTCGGCGGCATCGACGTGCTCGTCAACAACGCCGGCTACGGCTACCGCGCCGCCGTCGAGGAGGGCGAGGACGAGGCCGTCCGGCAGCTGTTCGAGACGCACGTGTTCGGCCCCGTGCGCACGACCAAGGCCGTGCTGCCCGGCATGCGGGCCCGCCGCAGCGGCACCATCGTCAACATCTCCTCGATCGGCGCCCGCATCTCCCCGGTGGGGTCCGGCTACTACTCGGCCGTCAAGGCCGCGCTCGAGGCGCTCACCCTCTCCCTGCGCAAGGAGGTGGCGCCCCTGGGGATCACCGCGATGGTGGTCGAGCCCGGCGGCTTCCGGACCGACTTCGCCGGGCGCTCGCTGACCCAGGCCGCCGAGCCCCTCGGCGACTACGCCGAGACCGCCGGCCGCCGCCGCAAGGAGAACGACACCGCGCACGGCAGGCAGCCCGGTGACCCGGCGAAGGCCGCCGCCGCGCTCCTGCAGGCCGTCGACTCCGGCGACGCGCCGTTCATGCTCCTGCTCGGCAACGACGCGACCGACGCGTTCCGGGCCGCGCTGGACGCGCTGCGGGCGGACGTCGACGCGTGGGAGTCCGTCAGCCGCAGCACCGACCACGACGGCTGACCCGCGGCAGGACTAGGCGTCGGACCCGGGCTGACGGCGGGTCAGGTGCAGCAGGGCCTGCCCGCCGGTGTCGATGAGCGCATAGCGACGGGCCCCCTCCCGGCCGTGCAGGACGAGGACGGACCGACGGTCGGTGCGGCTCTCGAGCTCCCACCAGCCCGTGTCAGCGATGCGCTTGGTGTCGTCCTCGTACGTGGCGTGCTCGAGCGCGTGGTCCTCGACCGGCACGGCGAGCCGGTCGTGCGCGTCGTCCTCGGGCAGCCCCTTCGGGACGGCCCACGAGCGCAGGACGCCGTCCTCCTCCAGGCGCAGGTCGAAGTGGTGCCGGGGCCGGTCGTGCTCGTGGAGCACGAACACGGGTCGCCGGGACACCCAGGAGAGGGTAGGCAGCGGAAGAGAGTTCCGCGACCGTGTCGCAGACGCGCCGTCTCGTTCGACGTACGGGTGAGGTCACCGACGAGCGGGGCCCGAGGGCAAGGAGAGAGCAATGCCGCGGTTCATGGGTTTCGTGAGGATGCAGGAGGGCGTCGGCACGCCGCCGGAGGCCCTGTTCAAGGCGATGGACGACTACATCGGCGAGCGGGCGGCGTCGGGCGTCTTCCTCGACGGCGGTGGCCTGTTCGGCACCGAGGACGCCGTGAACTTCGTCGTCCGCAAGGGCGAGGTGACCCGGGTCGACGGCCCGTACGCCGAGGGCAAGGAGGTGGTCGGCGGCTGGTCGCTCCTGCAGTACGACTCCCTCGAGGACGCGGTCGCCGACTGCGAGACGTTCGCCCAGCTGCACGCGACGTACTGGCCCGAGGTCGAGGTGGTCTCCACGCTGCGGCAGGTCTCCGACGGCCCGGACCAGCCCGCCGGCGACTGACGTCCGGAGCGGTCGGACGGCGGGGTGGTGGGGCTCTAGGCTGGCGCGGTGCCGGCCGAGCCCACCACCGTCGCCACGATCACCGCCACCTGGCGCGAGGAGTCGGCCCGGCTGGTGGGCGCGCTCACGAGGATGACCCGCGACGTCGGCCTCGCCGAGGACCTCGCCCAGGACGCCCTGGTCGCCGCGCTGGAGCAGTGGCCCGGCGCCGGCATCCCGAGCAACCCGGGCGCGTGGCTGATGACGACCGCCAAGCGCCGTGCCGTCGACCAGTTCCGGCGCGCGGAGACGCTGCGCCGCAAGGTCGAGGAGCTCGGCCAGGACCTTCGGGAGGAGGACGGCGTGCCCGACCTCGACTCCCAGGTCGACGCGATCGAGGACGACGTCCTGCGGCTCGTCTTCCTGTGCTGCCACCCCTGCTCAGCCCGGAGTCGCGGGCCGCGCTGACCCTGCGACTCGTCGCCGGCCTGACCACGACGGAGATCGCCCGCGGGTTCCTGACCACCGAGTCGACGATGCGTCAGCGGATCTCCCGGGCGAAGCGGACGTTGAGCGAGGCGCGTGCGGAGCTGGAGCTGCCGACCGGCGCGGACCGCACCCGTCGGCTCGACGACGTGATGGCGGTCGTCTACCTCGTCTTCAACGAGGGCTACGCCGCGACCGCGGGCGAGGACTGGATGCGGCCCGACCTGGCGTACGAGGGCATCAGGCTGGCGCGGCTGCTGAGCGGGCTGGCGCCGGACGAGCCGGAGGTGCTCGGGCTGCAGGCGCTCCTGGAGATCCAGGGGTCGCGGATCCCGGCCCGGCTGGACGACGCGGGCGCGCCGGTGCTGCTCGAGCAGCAGGACCGCTCCCGCTGGGACCAGCTGCTGGTCAGGCGCGGGCTGGCAGCGCTCCACCAGGCGCAGGTCCTGGCCGCCCGCGGCACTCCCGTCGGGCCGTACTTCCTCCAGGCCTCGATCGCCGCGCGAGCACGCCCGAGCCGCGCGCGCCGAGGACACGGACTGGCGGCGGATCGCCGCCCTCTACGACGTGCTCGCCGAGGCTGCTCCGGGACCGGTGGTCGAGGTCAACCGGGCGGTGGCCCACGGACGCGCGTACGGCGCGGCCGCGGGGCTGTCGGTCCTCGACGGCGTGGACGCCGCCGGCCTCGGCGACTCGCCGCTCGTCCCCAGCGTCCGCGGCGACCTGTACGAACGGGCCGGTCGCCACGACGACGCCGCCGCCGCCTTCACCGAGGCCGCGCTGGCCACCCGCAACAGCGGCGAACGCGCCGTCCTGGAGCGGCGCGCCGGCGAGAACCGCCTGCTCGCCGCAGGCAGGTACGGCTCAGACGTTGAAGCGGAACTCCTCTCCACGACGTCGCCGTCCTGCATGACGTAGTCCTTGCCCTCCATGCGCGCCTTGCCGGCGGCGCGGGCGGCGGCCACCGAACGGGTCTCCATGAGGTCGTCGAAGCCGATGACCTCGGCCTTGATGAAGCCGCGCTGGAAGTCGGTGTGGATGACGCCGGCCGCCTCGGGGGCGGTCGCGCCCTTCTTGATCGTCCAGGCGCGGGCCTCCTTCGGCCCGGCCGTCAGGTAGGTCTGCAGCCCGAGGGTGTCGAAGCCGATGCGGGCCAGCTGGGACAGGCCGGACTCCTCCTGGCCCATCGACTGGAGCAGCTCGAGGGCGTCCTCGTCGCTCATCTCGATCAGCTCCGACTCGACCTGGGCGTCGAGGAAGACCGCCTCGGCCGGCGCGACGAGCTCGGCGAGCGAGGCACGCAGGGCCGGGTCGGCGAGCTCGTCCTCGTCGAGGTTGAACACGTAGAGGAACGGCTTGGCGGTCAGCAGGTGCAGCTCGCGCAGCGGGCCGCGGTCCAGGCCTGCCTGGAAGACGGTCTGGCCGGCGTCGAGCACCTTCTGCGCCTCGCGCACGGCCTCGAGCTGCGGCGCGAGGTCCTTCTTGATCCGCGCCTCCTTCTCCAGCCGCGGGATCGCCTTCTCGAGCGTCTGCATGTCGGCGAGGATCAGCTCGGTGTTGATGGTCTCGATGTCGTCCTTCGGCGAGACCCGCCCGGCGACGTGGACGACGTTCTCGTCCTTGAACACCCGGATGACCTGGCAGATCGCGTCGGTGTCGCGGATGTTGGCGAGGAACTTGTTGCCCAGACCCTCGCCCTCGCTGGCGCCCTGGACGATGCCGGCGATGTCGACGAAGTCGACCGTGGCGGGGATCTGCTTCTGCGAGTCGAAGACCTCGGCCAGCTTGGCGATGCGCTCGTCCGGCACGCCGACGACGCCGACGTTGGGCTCGATCGTGGCGAAGGGGTAGTTGGCCGCGAGCACGTCGTTCTTCGTCAGCGCGTTGAACAGCGTGCTCTTGCCGACGTTGGGCAGGCCGACGATCCCGATGCTGAGGCTCACGCCGTACGACGCTACCGGGGATCAGTCCTCGTCGGCCCCGCGCTCGACGGCAGCCCGGGCGACCACCGCCGCGGCGCTCGCGCCCGACTCGGGGTGGTCGGCGAGGAGCAGCCGGGCGAGCTCGGGGGCGTCGAGCGCGCCCGACCCGCCGAGGTGGGTCCCGGCCTCGGCGGCCAGCAGCTCCGCGGTCTCGGGCGGCAGCCCCGGATCGGCCCGCTGGGCCGCTGCGGCGACGGCCGCGGCGTCGTAGCCGGGGCGCGGGCTCGGGCGGTATGGGCTGCGACACCCTCGACACGCTAGGGCCGCCGGACCCGCGACGGTACGGTCGCCTCCGTGAGCAGCAGGCGCGTGACCCCTTCCGCCCGCGGCGTCACCGCCGCCGGCGCGGTCGTGCTGGCGCTGCTGCTGTCCCTCGCCGGGGCGTTCTTCGACGTCTTCACGGGCCCCGGGCTGCGCGCCGTCTTCGCGGTCTGCTTCGTCGCCGGCTGCGTCCTCGCCGCGCTGGTCGCCCGTCGGCGCGAGCTCCTGAAGACCGTGGTCCTGCTCCCGCTGGTGTACGTCGCGGTGGCCGTCGTCGCAGGGACGGTGCGCGGCACCGGCGCCGTCGGCTCGTGGGTCATGCGCCAGGCGCTCGACCTGCTGACCGCCCTCGTACTGCAGGCGCCGGCGCTGCTGACCGGTACGGCCGCGGCGCTGGTCGTCGCGCTGGTGCGGCTGGCGACGAGCCGCACCCCGGCGTACGCCCCGGCGCCCCAGCCGGAGCGGGTGCCGGCCGACTACTAGGCCTCCGCGACGCCGCTGTCCGGGAGCCCGGCGGCGCGCAGGTCGCGGCGCAGCTCGGGCGGCAGGGCGAAGAGCAGGTGCTCCTCCGCGGAGGTGACCTCCTGGACCTCGCCGTAGCCACGGGCGGCCAGCCACTGCGCGACCTCGGTCACCAGCGTCTCGGGCACCGAGGCCCCGCTGGTCAGGCCGACCGTGGTCACGCCCTCGAGCCAGGCCTCGTCGATCTCGCTCGCGTCGTCGACCAGGTAGGAGGCGTCGGCGCCCGCGTCGAGCGCCACCTCGACCAGGCGGACCGAGTTGGAGGAGTTGCGCGACCCGACCACCAGCACCAGCTCGGACTCCGCGGCGATCTCCTTGACGGCGACCTGGCGGTTCTGCGTGGCGTAGCAGATGTCGGCCGACGGCGGGCCCTGCAGCAGCGGGAAGCGCTGGCGCAGCGCATCGACGGTCACGTTGGTCTCGTCGACCGAGAGCGTGGTCTGCGACAGGTAGGCGACCTTCGCGGGGTCGCGCACCTGCACGGCCGCGGCCTCCTCGATGCCGTCGACCAGGTGGATGTGCTCGGGAGCCTGGCCGGTGGTCCCGACGACCTCCTCGTGGCCCTCGTGCCCGATGAGCACGATGTCGAGGTCGTCCTTGGCGAAGCGCTTGGCCTCGAGGTGCACCTTGGTGACCAGCGGGCAGGTCGCGTCGATCGTGCGCAGGCGGCGCACCTTGGCCTCGGCGTGCACGGTCGGGGCGACGCCGTGGGCGCTGAACACGACGGTCGCGTCCTCGGGGACCTCGTCGGTCTCCTCGACGAACACGGCGCCCTGCGACTCGAGCGTGCGCACCACGTGGGCGTTGTGCACGATCTGCTTGCGGACGTAGACCGGCGGGCCGTACAGCTCCAGGGCCTTCTCGACCGTCAGCACGGCCCGGTCGACACCGGCGCAGTAGCCCCGCGGACGGGCCAGCAGGACGCGCTTGGACGACGTGCCGGCCGGGGTCGAGGGGGCGGGAGTCATGCCTCCATGGTACGTCCGGCTGCGCGAGCGCGCAGGGTCACAGGTTCGGTCCCTGCAGACGCGGGCAAGCCTCGGGACAAGCCCCACGACCTGGAGGACCACTCGCATGCCCAGCTCCGTACCGACCCCGCTGGCCGCCGCCCTCGGCCTCGTGCCCGCCGTCCTCGACGGCGTGCGCACGCTGCCTGCGCGCGCGGTGTCCCGGGCCGTCCAGCTGCCGGTCCTCGCCGTCAGCTCCGCGCTGTCGACGCTCGAGGTGACCCGCCAGGGCTACGACGACCTGGCCGAGCGCGGCGAGCGCCTCATCGCCCGCCTGCGCGGCGTCTCCTTCGACGAGGTCGAGGACCGCGTCGAGGAGGCCCTCGAGGGCACGCCCGTCGCCGGCTTCTACGACGCCGTCGAGGACGCCGCCGAGGACCTGACCGAGGGCGCCGGTGCCGCGCTCCGCTCGGTCACCGGCACCGCCAGCCGCGCCGTCCGCACGGCCGGCGCCGAGGCGACCAACGGCGCGACCGCCGCGCCCCGCGTCGCGACGCCCGTCCAGGAGGAGCTGCCGGCCGCCGAGCAGCCCAAGGACGCGCCGACCCCGAAGGCGACCCAGCCCGACAGCACCCGGGTCGACACCGCAGCCACCGCCTCGGTGCAGCAGACGGTCGAGGCGGTCGCTGCCGGCGTCGAGGTGCCCGACCACGACGCGCTGCCGCTGCCGGACTACGACCACATGACGCTGGGGTCGCTGCGCGGCCGGCTGCGCAGCCTGACCGTCGAGCAGCTCGTGCAGGTCCGGGCGTACGAGAAGGCCAAGGCCGACCGCCTGCCCGTCGTGACCATGCTGGACAACCGGATCGCCAAGCTGACGACCGACGCGAGCACGCAGCCGACCGGCAACACCCACCCCGACCCGGCCGGCAAGCAGCCCGCGCAGACCGGCTCGCTCGTGTCGCCGGCGACCAGCGGCCCGAAGGTCAACAGCCCGAACGGCGGCGACCCGACCAACCCCGCCCAGCCGCGCAGCAGCGGCACGGGCAGCGCGCAGCCCGCCACCTCGTCCTGATCCCCGCGCCCGGAGGCCGGTCCCGCACCCGCGGGGCCGGCCTCCGGCGCGTCTAGGGTCGGGCGCCATGGCCCTGTCCAGCTCCGCCGAGCAGCCGCTGCCCGTGCGCACCGTGGCCCGCTCCATCGGCGACTGGGTCGCCCGGCTCGGCCGCATCTGGGTCGAGGGGCAGGTGACCCAGGTCAGCCGCCGGCCGGGCACGGTCTTCCTCACCCTGCGCGACCCGGTCGCCGACGTCAGCCTCACGGTCACCTGCCCTCGCGCCGTCCTCGAGGCCGTGCAGCCGCCGCTGGCCGAGGGTGCCCGGGTCGTCGTCCACGGCAAGCCCGACTTCTACCTCAGCCGCGGCACGCTGAGCCTCACCGCGTACGAGATCCGGCCGGTCGGCGTCGGCGAGCTGCTCGCGCGGATCGAGCGGCTCAAGCACCTGCTGGCGTCGGAGGGGCTGTTCGCGGAGAGCCGCAAGAAGCCGCTGCCGTTCCTGCCGGCGGTCGTCGGGCTGGTCACCGGACGGGCCAGCGCGGCGGAGCGCGACGTCCTGGACAACGCCCGCCGGCGGTGGCCGGCGGTCCGGTTCGAGGTGCGCAACGTCGCCGTGCAGGGACACCTCGCCGTCGAGCAGGTGGTCGGCGCGCTGCGCTCCCTGGACGGGGCGTGCGACGTGATCGTCGTCGCGCGCGGGGGCGGCAGCGTCGAGGACCTGCTGCCCTTCAGCGACGAGGCGCTGCTGCGCGCCGTCGCCGCCTGCCGCACCCCGGTCGTCAGCGCCATCGGTCACGAGCCGGACAGCCCGCTGCTCGACCTGGTCGCCGACCTGCGCTGCTCGACGCCGACCGACGCGGCCAAGCGGGTCGTGCCCGACGTCGCCGAGGAGGCCGCGCGGGTGCGCCAGCTGCGCGACCGCGGGCGGCGGGTCATGACCGGCACCGTCGACCGGGAGCAGAGCCGGCTGGAGCACGTGCGCAGCCGGCCGCTCCTCGCCGCGCCGCACGTCCTCGTCGACGCCCGGGCCGCCGAGGTCGCCGCGCTGGTGACGCGCGCGCGCCGGTGCACCGGCGCGCAGCTGGACCGGGCCGAGCACGAGCTGCTCGCCAACCGGGCGCGGGTCGCCGCGCTCTCGCCGCAGGCGACCTTGGCCCGCGGCTACGCCGTGGTGCAGCTGCCGGACGGCTCGGTGCTGCGCGACCCGGCGCAGGTCGTCGTGGGCGAGCGGCTGCGGGTGCGGCTCGCCGAGGGCGAGCTGGGCGTCAGCGTCCGCTGAACCCGAGACCGGGGGCGGTGTCGCCGACGGTCCAGGCCATGGTGGCGCCGCCGAGCTCGCGGAAGCCCCGCTGCCGGTAGAGCGGCAGCCCGTCGGGAGTCGCCCGCAGGTCGACGCGCGGCACGCCCTCGGCGGTGAACCACCCCAGCAGCGCGTCGAGCACCTCGGCCGCGTGGCCGCGGCGGCGGTGGGCCGGGTCGGTGCTCATGGACGAGATGTGGCCGCGGCGGCCGTCCAGCTGGCTGGGGCTCGGCAGGTGCTCGACGAGGAAGCCGACGCCGCCGGACACGACCTCGCCGCCGTCCTCCACGACGAAGGCGACGAAGCCCGGGTCGTCGGCCAGCCGGCGCGCGAAGGCCGCCTCCGACGCCGCTGCCCACCCGGGGGCGTCGACGTCGCTGCCCATCGCCGCGTGCATCAGGGCGCGCAGCCGGGTCAGCGCCGCCGCGTCGGCGGCCACGGCCCGTCGTAGGGTCGCCACGTGACCGATCCTGCCACGCAGCCCGCGGCGCCGGCCTCGTACGAGGCCGCGCGCGAGGAGCTCGCCGACGTGGTGCGGCGCCTCGAGGCCGGCGGCGCCACGCTCGAGGAGTCGCTCGCCCTGTGGGAGCGCGGCGAGGAGCTGGCGAAGGCCTGCCAGGGCTGGCTCGACGGCGCCCGCGCGCGCCTCGACGCCGCCCTCGCCGACGAGACCTGACGCGCCACCCGGGTCACTCCCGGACACAGCCTGATCCACTCCGGCGGCGGCGTGAGCGTGAGCGAGCTCCGGAACGATCACGTCGTGTCCGCCACGGACACCGCGGGGCTGCGAACGGAGCGCTGCGCCCCGCTCGCGGCCGCGCCGCGGGGCGTACCGCTGCGCTCGGCGAGCAGACTGCGCCGCCCTCGGTGCGAGGCCGGTGGGTCCAGCCACGCCGTTCAGGACCTCGGCGTCACCCTGTCCCGATCGACCGTATGTCCGCTGCCCGCCGGTGGCGGGCAGCGGACATACGCGCCGGCACAGGAACGGTCCCGGCCCCCGGACTACGGCTGGAGCGAGGCGGCCAGCTCGGAGAGCTCGTCGTCCTCGGCCGTCTCGCGCAGGCCGCCGAGGACGACCGTCGACCCGGTGCCGGGGAGCACCAGCGAGGTGTGGCCGTCGGCGTCGGACCAGACCTCCCAGGTGCGGTCGCCGATCCGCAGGGACCCGCCCCGCGTGCCCCGCCCGGTCTGGTCGACGACGAAGGTGCCGGGGTCGGACCCGCGCACGGCGTACTCGACGTACTGGTCCTGCGGCGTGACGTAGCCGATGCGCAGGCCGCCGTCCTCCGGGGTCGAGGAGGTGGCCCGCCAGCCCTCGGGCAGGCCGAGCGGCACGGGGACCCCCGGGATGCTCTGGCTGACCGCGCGCAGGTCGCCGCCGGTGTCGACCTCGCGCAGCGCCTTCTCGGTCGTCCGCGGGTCGGGGCGGGCGAAGAACCACACGACCACCACGCAGGCCAGCACCAGCCCGAGGGACAGCACCATGTCGCGCACGGTCTCGCGACCGCGCTGCTTCTTCGGCGGGGCCGCGGGCGTCATGGTCGTCACCCCTCCAGTGTCGCTGCTCAGCGCGCGTCCTGCATCGCGTCGAGCACCGCCATCGCCTCGTCGAGGGTGTTGTAGAAGTGCGGCGACACCCGGATGCCGACGCCGGGCCGGTGGTCGACGACGAAGCCGCGACGGTGCAGCTCGTCGTGCACGCGCTCGCTGTCACCCGGGTCGATGGTCACGTGGCCGCCGCGCTGCGCCGGGTCGTACGGGCTGCGGACGGTGAACCCGCGCTCCAGCGCCGACTCGAGCAGCGGCTGCGTCATCGACTGCGACCGTTCCCGCACGCGCTGCATGCCGATCTCGGCGAGCGCCTCGTACGCGGGCGCCGCGGCGTAGGCGGCCGGGACGCCCGGGGTGCCGCCGGCGAAGCGGGTGACGCCGGGGGCGTACGACAGCTCGGGGTCGAAGGCGAACGGCGACGCGGTGCCGAACCAGCCCGTGGTCACCGGGCGCAGCTGCTCGACGGCGTGCGGCGCGGCGTACATCCAGCCGTTGCCGGGGCCGCCCGAGAGGTACTTCACCGAGCCGCCGACGTAGAGGTCGACGCCGAGGTCGACCACGTCGACGGGCACCGTCCCGGCCGCCTGGTAGCCGTCGACCATGACCAGCGCGCCGACCTCGTGGGCGCGGGCGACCAGCGGCCGGACGTCGACCAGCGTCGAGGTGCGGAAGAGCACGTGCGAGCACTCGACCAGCAGGGTGCGCTCGTCGATGGCCTCGACCATGCGCTCGAGGTCGACGTGCACGCCGTCCGCAGACCCCGGCACGACCACGGCGGAGCCGCCGAGCCGGTCGACCTGCGACCAGGTGTTGAGGCTGCCGGGCCACTCCAGCGACGACGTGACGACCCGGTTGCGGGTGCCGCGCCAGTCGAGGCAGCTGATGACGTCGCCGAGCAGGTCCGCCACGTTCTGGCGCATCACCGTGGTGCCGGGCGGCGCGCCGACCAGCGAGCCGACGACGTCGGCGACCCGCTCGACCTCGGGTGCCCAGGTCTCCCACGCGACGACGCCCTGCTCGGCCCAGAGGGCCGCGAACTCCGCCAGCCGCTCCGGGGTCCGCCGGTGCATCGCCCCGAGCGTGTGGCTGGCGAGGTAGGTCTTCGTCGACAGCACCGGGTAGTCCGCGCGCCGCGCGAGCAGGTCCTCGTGGGCGGTCACGGCGCGCCGATCTTCGCGATGAGGGCGAGCACGTCGGCCGCCAGCCGGTCGGCGTCCTTCTCGTCGTCGCAGACCGCGACCTCGTGGCCGGCCTCGCTGATGACGGTGGTCAGCACCAGCACGAGGGCGTCGCCCCAGGGCTCGTCGGCGTCGGTGCGCAGCAGGGTCGCGTTGAGCAGCGTCCACTCGCGGTAGCGCCGCCGGGCGACCAGCTCGAAGCCGGGCGGCCCGCCGCCGGCGAGGAACAGCCGGGCCAGGTCGCGCTCGGCCCAGCAGCCGTCCAGGTAGCCGCGGGCACCGGCGAGGAAGAGCCGCAGCGGGTCGCGCTCGCCGTCGGCCCGGGCCAGCCGTACGGCCTCTGCGGCGCGCGCCTCCTGCCGCTCGGAGTAGGCCTCGAACAGCGCGAGGTAGAGGTCGGCCTTGCCGCCGAAGTGGTGGTAGAGGCTGCCGACGCTGGCGCCGGCCCCGGCGACCAGGTCGGCGATGGACGCCTCGGCGAAGCCGGAGGAGGTGAACACGTCGCGGGCGGAGGTGAGCAGCGCGTCCCGGGTGCCGGCCGCGCGGCGCGGTGCGCTCACCCGGAGATCTCGGCGTAGGGGATCCGGCGGTGGCTGGAGACCTCGCCGATGGTGCTCCACTCGTTCGCACCGAGGCGGGCCAGCGGCCGGAGCAGCTCGATCTCGGGGCGGTCGTCGCGCAGGGCCGCCTCGGACACGACCGCCCAGACGACCTCGCCGAACACGACCGCGGAGATCCCGAACTCCACGATCTGCACGACCCGGCACTCCAGCGCCACCGGCGACTCGGCGACCCGCGGCGGCCGCACCTTCTCGCTCGGCTCGCGGGTCAGGCCCACCGCGGAGAACTCGTCGACGTCCGGCGGGTAGTCGGTGCCGGTCAGGTTGACCTGCTCGAGCAGCGGCTCCGGGCACAGCGCGACGACGAACTCGCCGGTCTCGCGGGCGTTGCGCAGGGAGTCCTTCTCGCCGATCGAGGTGAACTGCACCATCGGCGGCGTGATGCCGGAGACCGTGAAGAACGAGTGCGGCGCCAGGTTGTCCACCCCGTCGCCGCTGGTCGTGGACACCCAGGCGATCGGGCGGGGCACGACCACGCTGTTGAGCAGCGGGTACATGCCCGCCGGGCCGAGCGCGGCCGGGTCGTAGGTCCGCCGGCGGGACAGGTCGGAGGTGTCGGTCACGTCCCCAGCCTCTCACCCGGCCCGCGGGCGCCCCGCTGAGGCCGCAGCTGCGGCGTGCCGAGCCGGGAGTCCGCCGTGCGTGCGGCACGACGACCCACTACGGTGCCGCACGTGCCTGACTACCGCCTGACCGACGCCGCCCGGCTGCTCGGCGTCAGCGACGACACCCTGCGGCGCTGGGTCGACGCCGGCCGGCTGCCCGTCTCCCAGGGCCCGGACGGGCGCCGCACGCTGGACGGGGCCGAGCTGGCCGCGTTCGCCGTCACCCTCGCCGGCGACCCGACCGGCTCGACCGGCAGCTCGGCCCGCAACCGCTTCACCGGGCTGGTGACCCGGGTCGTGCGCGGTGACGTCGTCTCGCAGGTCGAGGTCCAAGCCGGCCCGCACCGGCTGGTCTCGGTCGTGACGACCGAGTCGGTCGACGACCTCGGCCTGGCGCCGGGCGTCCTGGCGGTCGCGTCGGTGAAGGCGCTCAGCGTCGTGGTGGAGCGCGCATGAGGTGGCTGCTGGCCGGGCTGCTGCTGCTGACGGCCTGCGGCGGCTCCGGCGAGACCGGCGGCAGCGACCCCGCGGCCGTCCCGCTCACCGTCTTCGCCGCGGCCTCCCTGACCGAGTCGTTCACCGAGCTGGGCAAGGGCTTCGAGGCCTCCCACCCGGGCGCCGAGGTGCGCTTCTCCTTCGCCGGCAGCTCGTCGCTCGTCGCGCAGCTGCAGGCCGGGCGCGCCCGCCGACGTCGTCGTCACCGCGGACGAGAAGACGGCAGCCGCGCTCGCGGCCGAGCTGGACGGGCCCGCCCGGTCGTGCTGGCGCGCAACCGGCTGGCGATCCTCACCGAGCCCGGCGACCCGGAGCACCTCAGCACGCTGGCCGACCTCGCCCGGCCCGGCGTGAAGGTGGTGCTGGCCCAGGCCTCCGTCCCGGCCGGGAAGGCGGCCCGCGCAGCGCTCGCGGCTGCCGGCGTCACGGTCCGGCCGGTGTCGGAGGAGCCGGACGTCAAGGCCGTCGTCAGCAAGGTCCGCCTCGGCGAGGCCGACGCCGGGATCGCCTACGTGACCGACCTGCGCGCCGCCGGCTCGTCGGTCAGCGGCACGGAGCTGCCAGGGATCACCAACGCCTACCCCGGCGGCGTGCTGGCAGCGGCCGCCCAGCCGGTCGCCGCCCGGACCTTCCTGGACTACGTCGCGGGGCCGGACGGCCGCGCGGTGCTCGACCGCTTCGGGTTCCTGCCGCCGTGAGCCGCCGCCTGCCGGTCGCGCTGGTCACGCCGGCGCTGCTCGCGGCGGCGCTCGTCCTGCTCCCGCTCGCCGCACTGCTCGGCCCGCACGCCGTGGACCCGGCTGCCCGAGCTGCTCGGGCAGGAGCGCGTGCAGCAGGCGCTCTGGCTGTCGCTGCGCTGCTCCCTCGGCGGCGCTCGCGCTGTCGGTGCTGCTCGGCGTCCCGCTGGCCTGGCTGCTGGCCCGCGCCGACCTGCCCGGACGACGGCTGCTCCGCGCGCTGGTCACCGTGCCGCTCGTCCTGCCGCCGGTGGTCGGCGGCGTGGCCCTGCTGCTGGCCTTCGGGCGCCGCGGGCTGCTCGGCCCGCTGCTGGTCGAGGCCGGCGCCGTGCCGGCCTTCACGCCGTACGGGGTGGTGCTCGCCGAGACCTTCGTCGCCCTGCCGTTCCTCGTGCTCGTCGGTCGAGGGGGCGCTCGCGGGGCTGGACCGGGCGCACGAGGAGACCGCCGCGACGCCTCGGCGCCGGGCCGCTGCGGGCGTTCCTCACCGTGACCGTCCCGCTCGTCGGGCCGTCGCTGGCGGCCGGCGCGGCGCTGGCCTGGGCCCGGGCGCTCGGCGAGTTCGGGGCGACCATCACCTTCGCCGGCTCGCTGCCGGGCACGACGCAGACGCTGCCGCTGTCGGTCTACGAGCTGCTGGCCGACGACCCGCCCGCGGCCTACGCCGTGAGCGCGCTGCTGCTGGTCGTCAGCGTCGCGCTGGTGCTGGCGCTGCGCGCCCGGCTGCCCCGGTGAGGGCCGACCTGCGGGCGCGCGCCGGCGCCTTCGAGGTGGTCGCGGCGCTGGCCGCCGAGCCGGGTGAGGTCGTCGCGCTCCTCGGCCCGAACGGCGCCGGCAAGACCACGCTCCTGCGCGCCCTGGCCGGCCTGGTCCCGGCGACCGGCTCCTTCGAGCTCGGCGGGCGGGACGTGCTCGGGCCTGCCGCCGGAGCGGCGCGGGGTCGGCTGGGTGCCGCAGGCCGGGCTGCTCTTCCCGCACCTGAGCGCGCTGGACAACGCGGCGTACGGCCCGCGCTGCCGCGGGGTGGGCCGCCGCGAGGCGCGGGCCGCCGCCCGGGGCTGGCTGGACCGGCTCGGCGTCGGCGACCTGGCCGGCGCGCGTCCCGCGGCGCTGTCCGGCGGGCAGGCCTCGCGGGTCGCGCTGGCCCGCGCGCTCGCCGTCGACCCGGCGCTGGTGCTGCTCGACGAGCCGCTCGCCGCCCTGGACGCCGCCACCCGCGAGGACGTCCGGCGGCTGCTGCGCACCGAGCTGTCCGGCGGGCCCGCTCCCGCGGTCGTCGTGACCCACGACCCGGTCGACGCGCTGGTGCTGGCCGACCGCGTCGTGGTGCTCGAGGCCGGCCGGGTCGTGCAGGACGGGCCGACCGCCGAGGTCGCCGCCGCCCCGCGGTCGGCCTGGGCGGCGGGCCTGCTCGGGCTCAACGCCTGGTCCGGGACCGCGGTGGCCGGTGGCCTGGACGTCGACGGCGGCGGGCACGTCGCCGCGGCCGAGGGCCTGCCCGCGGGCACCGCCGCCCTCGCGCTCGCGGCGCCGGCGGCCGTCGCCCTGCACCGGCGCCCGCCGGAGGGCAGCCCGCGCACGGTGCTGTCCGGACCGGTGCGGGCGACCACCGCGCTGGGCAGCCGCGTGCGGGTCGAGGTGGCCAGCACGCCGCCCGTCGTCGCCGAGGTGACGGTGCCGGCCGCGGCCGCGCTGGACCTGGCGTCGGGCGGCACGGTCTGGGCCTCGGTCAAGGCGACCGAGGTCCGCCTGGTGGCGCGATGACGACGCAGTAGGGTCCGGCCGCATGAGCGACGCTTCCCGCCCTGGTCAGAGCTCCTTCGAGGCGCCCGACCGCAACCTCGCGCTGGAGCTGGTGCGGGTCACCGAGGCCGCCGCCATGGCCGCCGGGCGCTGGGTCGGTCGCGGCGACAAGAACGGCGGCGACGGCGCGGCCGTCGACGCGATGCGCCAGCTCATCGGCAGCGTGTCGATGAACGGCGTGGTCGTCATCGGGGAGGGCGAGAAGGACGAGGCCCCGATGCTGTTCAACGGCGAGGAGGTCGGCGACGGCAACGGCCCCGACTGCGACGTCGCGGTCGACCCCATCGACGGCACCACGCTGATGGCCAAGGGCATGCCCAACGCCATCGCCGTGATGGCGGTCGCCGAGCGCGGCACCATGTACGACCCGTCCTCCGTCTTCTACATGGAGAAGCTGGTCACCGGCCCCGAGGCCGCCGACGTCGTCGACATCACCGCGCCGGTCAAGCACAACGTGCAGGCGGTCGCGAAGGCCAAGGGCGGCAACGTCGAGGACGTCACGGTCTGCATCCTGGACCGCCCGCGCCACGAGGACCTGGTCCGCGAGGTCCGCGAGGCCGGGGCCCGCATCAAGTTCATCTCCGACGGCGACGTCGCGGGCGCGGTCATGGCCGCCAGCGAGGGCACCGGCGTCGACCTGCTGCTCGGCATCGGCGGCACCCCCGAGGGGATCATCGCGGCCTGCGCCGTGAAGTGCCTCGGCGGCTCCATCCAGGGCAAGCTCTGGCCGCAGAAGAAGAGCGAGTTCGTCAACGCCGCCGCCGCCGGCCTGGACCTCGACGCCGTCCTGCACTGCAACGACCTCGTCCGCAGCGACAACGTCTTCTTCGTCGCCACCGGCATCACCGACGGCGAGCTGGTCAAGGGCGTGCGCTACCGCGCCGGCGGCGCCTCGACCGAGTCGCTGGTGATGCGCAGCAAGTCCGGCACGATCCGCAAGGTGAGCAGCCAGCACCGGCTGTCCAAGCTCCGGGCCTACTCCTCGGTCGACTTCGAGCACCACACCCGCTAGAGGACCCGTCTAGGCCGGCACGGTCTCCCGCTCGGCGGCGGCGAGGTCGATCGTCGCCGGGGCGACGGGCAGGACGACCACGTGCGGCGTACGCAGGTCGCGCACCGCCAGCGGCAGCACCGCGACGACGCCGACCACACCGGCCAGCGCCATCACCTGGTGCAGCGGCAGGAGCTCGGCCAGCGCGCCGCCGGCCAGCAGGGCCACGCCCTGGGCGACCATCAGGCCGCTGGCGGCGATGCCGAAGACGCGGGCCCGGACCGCCGGGTCGACCGTGCGGCCGACGGTCGTCGAGACCAGCAGCAGCCCCGCGCTGCTGGTGCCGGACAGGAACAGCAGCAGCGCGGCGCCGACCATGCCGGGGCCGGCCAGCATGCCGAGCAGCGGCACGCTGCCCGCGACGAGCAGCGGCCACAGCAGCCGGGCCACGGCGGTGCGGCGCCACCAGGCGGGCCACGGCCAGCCCGCACAGGGCCGCGCCGGCCGGCTCGGCGGCCAGCAGCAGCGCGACGGCGTACGACGGGGCGTCCAGCGCGGTGGCGTAGGCGACGGCGAGGCCCTCGGGGAGCACCGCGACGGCGCAGGCGATCCAGGCGCCGAGCACCAGGCGACGGGTCCGCACGTGGCCGAAGACGGCACGCAGCCCGTCCAGGCTGTCGGCGCGCCAGGACAGCGGGCCGGCGCCGGTCGCCGCGCGGGCGACCAGCCCGCGCTGCAGCAGCAGCGCCGAGGCCAGGAAGGTCGCGGCGTCCAGCGCGAGCGCGGTCGACGGGCCGACGACCGTGAGCAGCGCGCCGCCCAGCGCCACCCCGGCGAACAGGCAGCCCTGCCGCAGCGCGTTCATCAGCGCCGCGCCGGCGACGTAGAGGTCGCCCTCGAGCAGCTCGGGCAGCAGCGCGGAGCGGCCGGCGTCGAAGGGCGGCGCGGCCAGCTCGGTGAGGAAGAGCAGGAGCAGCAGCACCCAGACGGGCAGCTGCGGGACGAGCATGAGCGCGACCATGACCGCGCGGAAGACGTCGGACCCGACCAGCACGCGGCGTACGGGCAGCCGGTCGGCGAGGGTCGACAGCACCGGGCCGCCGAGCACCCAGGGCAGGTAGGACACGGCGTAGACGCAGGACGTCAGCAGCACCGAGCCGGTGCGGTGGAGCACCGCGACCGACAGCGCGACCCGGGCGACCTGGTCGCCGAGCCCGGAGAGCACGGCCGACAGCGCCAGCGCGCGCACCTCGCGGTGGCGCACCACCTGCGCGAACCCTGCCTGCTGCTCCACTGCGTCTCCTCGGCGTGTGTCCTGCTCCGTGGTCCGTACGTGCGGCGGGGCGGGTCGACCTCCGTGGTCCCCGCCCCTGCCCTCACCGCTCCCGGGGGTCCGTCCCCGGTCCGTGCTCTCGTGTCCTAGGTCCAGCTGCTGCCGCGCATCTCGCTCTCCTCCCTGCTCGTGTCCGGTGGTGCCTGCCGTCTCAGGTCCAGCTGCTGCCGCGCATCTCGCTCTCCTCCCTGCTCGTGTCCCGTGGTGCCGTGCCGCCTAGAGCCAGGCCCGACCGCGCATCTCGCTCTCCTCCCTGCTCGTCCCCGGTGGTGCCGTGCCGTCTAGGTCCAGCTGCGACCGCGCATCTCGCTCTCCTCTCCGCTCGTGTCCGTCGGTGTCCCGTGCCGTCTAGGTCCAGCTGCGACCGCGCATGTCCTGCCTCCTCTCGCCTCGTGGGGGCTGCTCCGTCTGCCCGGGCCCGGGGCCGGCGACCGCGCGTCTGGCGGTACCGGCTCTGCTCCGCTCCCTGCTGGGACTGACCTTGATGCCTCGAAAGGGTGACCGCAGGTGATTGAGTCGGAACTCTGTGCCATGGCAGCAAGTTGCCACCTAGAGTGCTCAAGACGACGCGGTCCGTGACCGAGGGGAGGTGCCGCCGTGGAGCTGCTGGGGCTCGACGACCCGACGCTGGCCGTCTACCGGCGCCTGCTGCGCCACCCCGAGGACGTCCCCGAGCAGGACCCCTCGCCGGAGCTGCAGGCGGCCCTCGAGAGCCTGGTCAGCGCCGGTCTGGTGCGCCGCCGGCCGGACACCGGCGGGCACGTCGCCGAGCGCCCGGACGCCGTCACGGCAGCCCTGCTCGCGGCCGAGGAGCGCGAGGTCCACGCCCGCCGGGAGCGCCTGGAGCGGACCCGCCGCGAGCTCACCGACCTCGTCGAGATGTACGCCGACGGCCTCGCGCACCGCAGCGCCCCGGTCGAGGTGGAGCGGATCGAGGGCGGCGCCGCCCTGGTGGCCCGGCTCGACGAGCTGAGCGCGACCGCGACGCAGGAGCTGCTGACCATCAGCGTGTCGGTGACCGTACGAGCCGGAGGACGTGCCGGCCCTGCGCGAGCGCGACCGGCAGTCCTGGGCCCGGGGCGCGCGCAGCCGCACGATCGAGCCGGCCGCGATGCGCCAGGCGCCGCACCTCATGGCGTACGCGCTGGAGGGGTCGGCCCAGAACGACGAGTACCGCGTGCTGGAGCAGCCGCCCATGACGCTGGTCGTCATCGACGGCCGGGTCGGCGTGGTGCCCATCGACCAGGGCAACCTGGGCCGGGGCGGCCACGTCGTGTGGTCGCCGGCCATCGTCGCGGCGTTCACCACGCTGTTCGAGCTGGCGTGGGCGTCCGCCGAGCCGCTGTTCAGCCCGAAGGTCGCCGCGCCGGACGACCCGCTCCCGCCGCGCGACCGGCGGCTGCTCGAGCTGCTCGCGACCGGGATGCAGGACGAGGCGGTGTCGCGCCAGCTCGGGGTCGGGCTGCGGACGGTGCGCCGGGACGCGGCCCGCCTCATGGAGGAGCTGGGCGCCGGCACCCGCTTCCAGGCGGGGGTGGAGGCGGCGCGCCGCGGCTGGCTCTGACACGGTGGGCGCGTGCGCATCGTCACCTGGAACGTGAACTCCGTCGGGGCGCGGCTCCCCCGCCTGCTGCCGTGGCTGGAGGAGAACGCGCCGGACGTCGTCGCCCTGCAGGAGACCAAGACGGCGACGTTCCCGGTCGCGGACGTGCAGGCGCTCGGGTACGAGGTCGCGCACGCCGGCGACGGCCGCTGGAACGGCGTGGCCGTCCTGTCCCGGGTCGGCCTCGAGGACGTCGAGCTCGTGCACGACGGGCACCCGGAGCCCCGGCTGGCCTCAGCCCAGTGCGGCCCGCTGCACGTGACCAGCGTCTACGTCCCGAACGGCCGCAGCCTGGACGACCCGCACTACACGTACAAGCTCGCCTGGCTCAAGGACCTGCGGGCCCGGCTGGACCGCTTCGACCCGGCCCAGCCGCTGGTGCTCATGGGCGACTTCAACGTGGCGCTGACCGACCGCGACGTGTGGGACCCGTCGCTGTTCGTCGGCTCGACCCACGTCACGCCGGCCGAGCGGTCGGCCGTGCAGGAGCTGCTCGACTGGGGGCTGGTCGACGTCGAGGCGCGGCCGGGCAAGGGCGACGTGCCGTACACGTACTGGGACTACCGCGCCGGGATGATGCACAAGAACCTCGGCATGCGGATCGACTACGTCCTCGCGACCCGGGCGGTCACGGTGACCGACGCGTGGGTCGACCGCGAGGCGCGCAAGGGCAAGGGCGCCTCCGACCACGCCCCGCTGGTCGCCGACGTCACCTTCTAGGCTCGCGACATGGCGCTCCCCACCTCGGTCCTGTCCGCCGGCTCGCTGATCGTGGGCTACGGCACCGGTGTCGCCACCGGTCAGCGGCCGCTCGCCGGTGTCGTGCTGGCCGCCGGCGGCGCGCTCTGCACGAAGCTCTGGCGCGACGAGGTGGGCGGGGGCAAGGCCGCGCTGCTGCTCGGCACCTACCTCGCCGCCTTCGGCGCCTCGCACCCGCTGGCCAAGCAGATCGGGGCCTGGCCGGCGGTGCTGACGGTCGCCGCCGCGACCGGTGCGGCCGCGCACGTGGTCGCGGACCGGAGGGCCCGCGTCCGCGTCTAGTGCAGGGGCGGCAGGGCCGTACGCGCCTGCGCCATCGGGACCCCCGTCGCGACCAGCAGGTCCACCACGGCGGAGCGCAGCTGGGCGACGACCACGCTGGCGCTGAGGCCGGCCGTGCCGAGCGCCTCCGGGTCGAGCTCGGCGGCCAGGCGGAGCAGCTCGGGAGGGGCCTGCCCCTCCGGGTCCTCGCGGACGAGGTCGATCACGTCCGCCAGGCGGCGCAGCTCGACCGCGAGCCCCGCGGGCAGCACCTCGCCGGTCTCGAGCGAGAAGACGACGCGTCGCGCCAGCACCCGCAGGTTGCGGGTGGCCCGGTCGATGCCGGCGTGCAGGTCGACCAGGCGGCCGTGGGTCTGGCCGCCGTCCCGGCGCATCGGCGACAGCCGGCTGATGTCGCGGCCCGTGACCAGCGCCTCGGCCCAGGCGTCCAGGCCGGCCTGCGTCGCCCGTGACCCCGCCAGCGCCTCGGCCGCCTCGCCCGCGTCGCCGTCCTCGAGCGCCCGGGCGCAGCAGCGCACCGCCTCGGCCAGCTCGGTCAGCGTGCGCACCGCGCGACGGCGGGCCGACCGCCACGGGTCGGCCGGCAGCAGGGCCGCGATGAGCAGCGCGCAGGCCCCACCGATGAGAGCGTCCTCCCAGCGGGCCAGCCCGCTGCCCGGCGTACGGGGCAGGGCGACCACGAAGACCGCCTGCAGCCCGGTCTGGGCGACCAGCAGCGGGCCGCCGTCCAGGGCGACGGCCAGCAGCAGCGCGACGCCGACGACCAGCCCGATCTGCCACGCCCCGGCCCCGATCACGGTGACCAGCAGGTCGCCCACGGCCACGCCGATGGTCACCCCGACGGCGAGCTCGGCGACCCGGCGCAGCCGCTGCGCAGCGCGTACGCCCAGGCAGACCACGGCCGCGACGCAGGCGAAGAACGGGCGCGGGTGGCCCAGCAGCGCCGACGCCAGGGCCCACGCGGTGGCCGCCGCGATCGCGCACTGCCCGACCGACCAGGCCGAGTCGCGGACGCGCTGGACCGCCACGTCGACCTTCGTGCGGCCGACGTCGACGAGGGTCACCGGGGCAGCCTAGGGGTGGCCGGACCGTCCCCCGGCGACGCGGCAGGATGCGGGGCATGACGACCCCGACGCAGCAGTGGCGCACCGAGCACGACTCCATGGGCGAGATCCAGGTCCCCGCCGAGGCGAAGTACCGCGCGCAGACCCAGCGCGCGGTCGAGAACTTCCCCATCTCGGGCCAGCGCATCGAGCGGGCCCACATCGAGGCGCTCGCCCGCATCAAGGCGGCGGCCGCGAAGGTCAACGCCTCGCTCGGCGTGCTCGACGCCGACATGGCCGACCGCGATCCAGGAGGCGGCCGCCGAGGTGGCCGACGGGCAGTGGGACGAGCACTTCCCGCTCGACGTCTTCCAGACCGGCTCCGGCACCTCGTCCAACATGAACACCAACGAGGTGCTCGCGACGCTGGCGACCGAGAAGCTCGGGTCGCCCGTGCACCCCAACGACCACGTCAACGCCTCGCAGTCCTCCAACGACGTCTTCCCGTCGTCGATCCACGTCGCGGCGACGTCCGCCGTCGTCAACGACCTGGTGCCGGCGCTGCGAGCACCTGCAGGCGTCGCTGTCGCGGCAAGGCCGCGCGAGTTCGCGACCGTGGTGAAGAGCGGGCGCACGCACCTCATGGACGCCACGCCCGGTCACGCTCGGGCAGGAGTTCGGCGGCTACGCCGCGCAGGTCCGGCTACGGCATCGAGCGCCTGCAGTCCTCCCTCGGCCGGCTGGCCGAGCTGCCGCTGGGCGGCACCGCCGTCGGCACCGGCATCAACACCCCGCCCGGCTTCTCGCGCGGCCGTGATCGCCGAGGTCGCCTCGGCCACCGGGCTGCCGCTCACCGAGGCCCGCGACCACTTCGAGGCGCAGGGCGCCCGGGACGCGCTCGTCGAGGCCTCGGGGCAGCTGCGGACCATCGCGGTGGGGCTGTACAAGATCAGCAACGACCTGCGCTGGATGGGCTCCGGTCCGCGCGCCGGCCTCGGCGAGATCCTGCTGCCCGACCTGCAGCCCGGCTCCTCGATCATGCCGGGCAAGGTCAACCCGGTCATCCCCGAGGCGACTCTGCATGGTCTGCGCGCAGGTCATCGGCAACGACGCGACCATCGCGTTCGCCGGCGCGGCCGGCAACTTCGAGCTCAACGTCATGCTGCCGGTGCTCGCGCGCAACCTGCTCGAGTCGATCCGCCTGCTCGCCAACGTCAGCCGGCTGCTCGCCGACAGGTGCGTCGACGGCGTCGTCGCCGACGAGGACCGCTGCCGCGAGCTGGCCGAGTCCTCGCCGTCGATCGTCACGCCGCTGAACAAGTACATCGGGTACGAGGCGGCGGCCAAGGTCGCCAAGCAGGCGCTCAAGGAGCGCAAGACGATCCGCCAGGTGGTGCTCGAGGGCGGCTACGTCGACAAGGGGCGACCTGACGGTGGAGCAGCTGGACGCGGCGCTCGACGTGCTGTCGATGACCCGGCCGCCGCAGGCCTAGTCGGGCGCCCGTCCGCGGCGCGGCGACGCGTCCTGCCGGGCCGCCCGCCTGCCGCCGCGGGCCGCCCGCCCGTCGCCGCGGGCCGCCCTCTGCCGCCGCGGGCACCTGTCGCTCCAGCAACCGTCCGGAACTCCGCACATCTGCCGTGTCTTCCGGACACGCCACTGGCGCGACCCGACCCCGGACGCGCCGAGGGCCCGCACTCCCCACCCAGCAGGGGAGACGGGCCCTCGGACAACCAGGGGCTGCTGCGGACTAGGCAGGCAGGCCGGGCAGAGCCGGCAGGCAGTTCGTGCCGTTGAGCGGCGACGCGGTGCCGTTGATCGTGATGTCGGTGGTGAGGCAGGCGTCGGCGCTGGCGGGGGCCGCGGCGACACCGCCGATGGCGAGAGCGAGGGCAGCGACGGCGACGAGGCGCTTGACCATGTGGAGTGCTCCTTGTGCTGTGGGCGACCCGTCGTCGCCCTTCGCCCCCTACTACGGAGCACCGCGCCAGACCTCGCGCGCTGTCGCGAAGATCTTCTCCGGGGCGTTGCGACCGGGGCTCGGGCCGGCGCGGGGCGGTGGCGCCGGTCCGGGCGGGGCGCAGCCCGACACTCCGGTCCGGGGGCGCCGGTGGGGCGTACCGCTACGGTCGGCGGCCCGGCCCCGGCCGGCGGGCGCCCCGCGTCAGGCGGGGGTGGCGGCGTCGTCGAGCAGGGCGGTCACGGCGAGCGCGACCTCGGTGACCGCCTCGTCGGCCGCCTTCACGGTCGCGCCGTTGCCGAGGAAGCCGTGCGTCAGGCCGGCCTCGACCCAGTGCCGCACGGGCACCCCCGCCGAAGCGAGCCGCGCGGCGTAGGCGTCGCCCTCGTCGCGGAGCAGGTCGTACTCCGCGGTCACCACCACCGCGGGCGCCAGACCGGCGAGCGAGGGGGCGAGCAGCGGGGACAGCAGGGGCTCCGTACGGGGGGTCGTCCCGGCGTACTGCGCCCAGTACCACTGCATGTCCTCGAGCTCGAGGAACCAGCCCGAGGCCAGCGCGGAGTGCGACGGGTGGGAGCCCGCCCCGTCCAGCGCCGGGTAGACCAGCAGCTGACCCGCCAGCGACGAGCCGAGCGTCAGCGCGACCGCGGCCGCCAGGTTGCCGCCGGCCGAGTCGCCGCCGACGACCACCGGGCCGTCGAGCGAGGACAGCGCCCAGCGGGTGGCGGCGAGGCAGTCCTCGTACGGGGCGGGGAACGGGTGCTCGGGCGCCAGGCGGTAGTCGACCGACAGGACGCTCAGGGCGCCGCGCCGGCACAGCGCGCGGGCGACCGCGTCGTGCGAGTCGAGGCCGCCGACCACCCAGCCGCCGCCGTGGAGGTAGACGAGCACGCCGTCCCGCGACGCAGAGGCCGGCCGGTACAGCCGCGCCGGGACCCCGCCCGCCGACACGTCCGCGAACGGAGCCGACGTCCTCCGCGACGTAGCCCTCGCCGCGGCGCATGGCGACGACCTTGGCGTACTGCTCGCGGTTCTGCTCCGGCGTCATGGCCGACACCGGCGTCGTGTCCAGGCTGTTGAACAGCTCGAGGAAGGGCGCGAGCTCCGGGTCGATCGGCATCCGCCGACCCTAGAGGGGCAGGTCCTCCAGCATCTCGGTGACGAGCGCGGCGATCGGCGAGCGCTCGGAGCGGGTCAGCGTCACGTGGGCGAACAGCGGGTGGCCCTTGAGCGCCTCGATGACCGCGGTCACGCCGTCGTGCCGGCCGACGCGGAGGTTGTCGCGCTGCGCGACGTCGTGGGTGAGCACGACCCGCGAGCCCTGGCCGAGCCGCGACAGCACGGTCAGCAGGACGCCGCGCTCGAGCGACTGCGCCTCGTCGACGATGACGAACGCGTCGTGCAGCGAGCGGCCGCGGATGTGGGTCAGGGGCAGCACCTCGAGCAGGCCGCGGGCGAGCACCTCGTCGACGACCTCCGGGGCGACCACCGCGCCGAGGGTGTCGAAGACGGCCTGCGCCCAGGGGGCCATCTTCTCGCCGGAGTCGCCAGGCAGGTAGCCGAGCTCCTGGCCGCCGACGGCGTACAGGGGGCGGAAGACGACGACCTTCTTGTGCGCCCGGCGCTCCAGGACCGCGTCGAGACCGGCGCACAGCGCGAGCGCCGACTTGCCGGTGCCGGCCCGGCCGCCGAGGGACACGATGCCGACGTCGGGGTCGAGCAGCAGGTCGAGCGCGACGCGCTGCTCGGCGCTGCGGCCGTGCAGGCCGAAGGCGTCGCGGTCGCCGCGGACGAGCCGGACCGACTTGTCGGGCGCGACCCGGCCGAGACCGGAGCCGCGCGGCGGACAGCAGGACGAGCCCGGTGTGGGTCGGCAGCTCGGCCGCCTCGGGCAGGTCGACGCGACCCTCGCCGTAGAGGGCGTCGAGGTCGGCCGAGGCGACGGACAGCTCCTCCATGCCGGTCCAGCCGGTGGAGACGGCGAGCTCGGCGCGGTACTCCTGCGCGGCCAGCCCGATCGCGGCCGCCTTGACCCGCAGCGGCAGGTCCTTGCTGACGAGCACGACGTCGGCGCCCTCGGCCGCGAGGTTGGCGGCGACGGCCAGGATGCGCGCGTCGCCGCTGGAGTCCCGGATGCCGCTGGGCAGCGCCGAGGCGTCGACGTGGTTGAGCTCGACCCGCAGCGTGCCGCTGCCGACCGGGATGGGCTGGTCGAGGCGGCCGTGGCGCACGCGCAGGTCGTCCAGCAGCCGCAGCGCCTGGCGGGCGAACCAGCCGAGCTCCGGGTGGTCGCGCTTGGCCTCCAGCTCGCTCACCACCACCAGCGGGAGGACGACCTCGTGCTCGTCGAACCGGCCGAGCGCACCCGGGTCGGACAGCAGGACGGAGGTGTCGAGCACGTACGTGGTGAGAGTCATTCGCGCGCCCCAGCGGCTCAGACGGGTCCGGGACCGGGCCTGTCCGGGGGCGCCGGAGGCCGGGGTCCGGCCCTCCGGTGCATCCGCAACGAGGCCTCCCGAGCGGTCCGGCGGGTGCCGAGGCCGCTGCCGCGGACGCTAGGACGCGCCCGGCTCCGGGGGCCGCGCGACACGCGGGCCGTCGCGGAGCAGCTGCGGGGTGACCGGGGCGTCGAGCAGGGCGTCGTACGACCCGCCGCGGTCCAGCCAGCCGCCGACGAGGCGGGCGCCCTCGCCGTACGCCGTGGCGTGCACCTGCCAGCGCGGGTGCTGCGCGAAGGCCACCTGCGCGTCCGCCCGCCGCGCGTCGTGCAGGCCCCAGCGGACGAGGTGGTCCCGGGCCGCCTGCGGGCCGGCGCTGTGCAGCAGCAGCGCCGCGTCCTGCTTGACCCGGGCGAGCGGCGCGGCCGCGTCGGCGACCGCGGCGGCGAGCCGCAGGTCCAGGCCGAGGACCCCGCCGCACTCCTCCAGGCGTACGCCGCTGGCGCGCAGCGCGGTCTCGCCCAGCCCCTCGGTGACGACGCACTCCGGGGTGCCGAGGACGGCCACCTGCCGCTCCGGCCGGTGCTCGCGGCGGCACCGCTCGTGGTGGTGGCCGGGGTAGGTCTCGTGCGCGGCGAGGGCGACCAGGCTGGCCGCCGGCCAGGGGCGGCTCCGGGACACGGCGACGCTGCTGCGCAGCGGCCCGGTGCGCCGGCACAGCCCCGACCACGGGGCGTCGTCGACCAGGCCCGTCTGCACCGACTCGCCGGCAGGGCGGCCCGGCGTGGCGGCGCGGAGCAGCGACGTGAGGTCGGTCAGCGCGGCGTGCAGGCGGTGCGGCGGGACCGCGGTGCCGGCCCGGTGCGCGGCCAGGCGGGTGACCAGGTCGCCGGTGCCGGGCAGCAGGTCGTCCAGGTCGGCGTGCGCGGCGGCGTAGGCCTCGACGTCGCCGAGCTCGGGGCGCACGTCGTGGCAGCGCTCGACCTGCTCCAGCCAGGGCAGCTGCTCGCCGGCGCGGACCCGGCAGGTGGTCTCGATGCCGCGGAGCTGCCCGGCGTACCAGGGGTCGTCGGTGTCGGCGGCCAGGCCGCGGGCCCGGTCGGCGAGCTGTCGCCAGCTCGGTGGGTCGCCCTCCGGCCGGCCGTCGCCCTCGACCAGCTCGGGCGCCAGGCGCTGCACCTGCAGGGCGAGCTCGACGTACGCCCTGGCGAGCTCGGTCAGGTGCCGTACCGGCGGTGCGCGCGGCGCGGCTCACGTGCCGTACCGCTGGTCCGCGCGGCGTAGGCCCGGAGGGCCCGGAGGAAGTCGACGCGGCGGAAGTCGGGCCAGTAGGCGTCGCAGAAGTAGAACTCGCTGTGGGCGCTCTGCCAGAGCAGGAAGCCCGACAGCCGCTGCTCGCCGCTGGTGCGGATGACGAGGTCGGGGTCGGGCTGGCCGCGGGTGTAGAGGTGCTCGGCGATGTGCTCGACGTCGAGGAACTCGGCGACCTCCTCGAGCGTCGACCCGCTCGCCGCGTGGGCCTGCAGCATCGCGCGCACCGCGTCGGCGATCTCGCGACGACCGCCGTAGCCGACCGCGACGTTGACGTGCACCCCTGGCCGCCCGCCCGTGCCGGCCGCGGTCTCCTTGAGCAGCCGCGCCGTGTCGGCCGGCAGCAGGTCCAGCGCGCCCACGACGTTGAGCGTCCACTGGTTGCCGGCCGCGGCGAGGTCGACGACGACGCCCTCGATGATGCGCAGCAGCGGAGCCAGCTCCGGCTCGGGCCGGGACAGGTTGTCGGTGGAGAGCAGCCACAGCGTGACGACCTCGACCCCGGCCTCGTCGCACCAGCGCAGCAGGTCGACGATCTTGTCCGCGCCCCGCTGGTGGCCGTCGTTGACGCTGGAGGCGCCGACCGCCTTGGCCCACCGCCGGTTGCCGTCGAGGATGACGCCGACGTGGCGCGGCACGGGCGCCTTGCTCCGGGCGAGGCCGGCGGCGAGGCGGCGCTCGTAGAGGTCGTAGGCGAGGTCGCGCAGGCCCACTGCCGCACCCCCTCCCACCGAGCTGCAGGACAACGAGAGCGAGCACCAGCAGGTTCAGCACGCGGCCGCGCCCAAGCACCCGGAGGCGCTCGTACAGCGCTTCCTCGTGGAGCAGGAGCGCGCCGAGACAGCCGAGGACGATGAACAGGTAAGGACCGAGGTAGTCACCGGAGTCCAGCGCCACAGGGGCGATCGCACTGATGACGGCGACGACCAGGCAGAGCGCCATCCGCGCCCGCAACCGCGCCCGCCGGCTCGCCAAGGCGGCCAACACCACGAAGGCCAGGAGTGGCCAGAGCAGGTAGAACTTCTCCTCGATCCCGATGCTCCAGGCCCCGGAGAACGGTGGCGTCGAGCCGGTCGTCTCCCGCTCGAAGTAGCGGTACTCCGGCAGCCCGAGCACGTAGTAGGGCAGTTGTGAACTGAACAGCGCCCTCCGCTCCGGTTGCAGGTGGACGACGTACGTCAGCACGCAGTACAGGCCGAGCACGGCGAAGTAGGTCGGGTAGATCCGGAACAGCCGGCGCACGTAGAAGGAGCGCAAGCTCAGCCGGCCGAAGAGGGACTCCTCACGGAGGGCGAGCGTGGTGATCAGGAGGCCGCTGAGCACGAAGAACACCGTGACGCCGTTGCCGCCGACGTAGTCGCTCCAGGCCGGCTGGTACTGGATGTGCACCTTGAACACGAGAAGCACCGCGATCGCCCGCACGCCGTCCAGAGCGGGGAAGTAGCGTTGGGCGCGGAACTCCGAGTGGCTCAACGTGTCCAGCGGAAGTGTCGCCGCCTCGCGGACGGAGTCAACCGCCGCCCTTCCCCGTCCCGGGTCGTCCGATCCACGGACGACTCGTCGCTCCGGGACTCTGCTTACGCCGCTGCCGCGGTCACGGTTGAGCACAGGCGACAGGTTAACGATGCTACGGCCGATCCTCTTCGTCCTGCATCACCCGGCCGGGCGCCGCAGCTGCAGGGCCGCGCCGTCGTCGGTCCCGTCGTACTCCACGCCGACGGCGGCGCAGTCCTGCACCAGCTGCTCGAGCAGGACGAGCAGCTGGTCGCTGTCGAGCACGGCCCGCACGCCGGTGCCGTCGTCACCCCAGGCGTCCAGGACGGCGTGCGACTGCACCACCCAGCCTGCGTCGGTCCACCGCCGGTGGTGCTGCAGGAAGGCGCGCAGCTGGCCGGCGGCGGAGGGGTCGTCGGGGTCGCGGGCGTGGAAGCAGAAGAGCTCCCGGTCGCGCGGGACGTAGCGCTGGAGCACCCGCCAGACGGCGTCGGCGTCGCCGCCCTCGTCGTCGGCCCAGGCCCGCAGGCCGGCCTCCAGGGTGCTGGGCGGGAAGGCCTCGCCTGCCTCGCGGGCTGCCCGGACCCGGGCGGCGGCGGCCGCCAGGAAGTAGCCGCAGCGCTCACCGACCGCCCCGAAGGGTGCGCCGTCGAGGATGAGCGACAGCGTCACCTCGTACGGGACGCCGTCGCGGTCCAGGACCGGCACGGGCAGGACCCCGAGCCGACACCCGTTCGCGCACCGCACCTCCGCCACGGCCCCATCCTGTCCGCCGCAGCGGGACCGACACCAGCGATCTGCTGCTACCGCTGGTTCAGGTTCCACTCCACCCAGGCGGTGCCGCGCCGGCCGTCCGACGTCGTGACGTCGCACATCGCCCGCGGGAAGTGCGACACCCGGCCGTCCGGGGCGTCGAGCAGGAGCGGGCCGAAGGCGCGGGGCACGACGTCGAGGACCAGGTCCGCCGGCGACAGCCTCAGCAGGCCGAGGTGGGCAGCCCGTCGGCGCCGACCTCCTCGGTGGCGTCGACCGCGTCGAGCTCGGTGAGCGAGCCGTCGGCCTGCACGTAGCCCACGCCCAGCCGCTGGCCCTCGGGCAGGCGCAGGTCGACGGCGTGGAAGCGGGTGCCGTCGTCCAGCCGGCCGGCGCTCCACACCCAGTCGATGGCCCACCAGTCGCGCGGGCCCCAGGAGTGGTCGCGCTGGCCGGGGCCGGAGAAGCGCAGCTCCTCGCCGTCGACGGTGATGGTCCCGCTGACCCGGCAGGGGATCTCGTAGCGGGTGGCGATGCGGTACTGGTAAGGCGTCCCGTCCGTCTCCCACACCAGGTCCAGGGCGACCGGCACGGGGGTCCCCGGCTCGCGGCGCAGCACGCCGGCCGGGTCGTCGTACGACGCGCCGGTGCCCTCGAAGGTGACCCTCGTCGAGGCGAGCGGCTCGGTGACGACGTGGTCGGCCGGTCCGGCAGCGGTCGCGGAGGCCAGCCCCGAGGTCGGCAGCGGGGCGGTGAAGTCCACCACCGCGACCGAGGGGCGCGAGGGCCCGCAGACGAAGGCGGTGTACCAGGCGACGCCGAGGTTCGGGTAGAGCCCGAGCCGGACGTACGCACCGACGCTCCCGTCGTCGGAGACGGCGTCGTAGTACCAGCTCTCGCCCCACAGCTCCTCCGCGCCGGGCTCGTGCGTCCCCTCGTCCGCGGCGGCGGGCACCAGCGGCTCCGGCAGCGACGGGGCCGGCAGCAGCGAGACGCTGCCCAGGTCGATCGCCTGCTGGGCGTGCCGGGCCACCATGGCCATGAACATGTCGTCGCCCCGGTCGGTGCGGGCGACGAGCATGGGCGCCGCGACCGCCATGAGGATGCCGCCGAAGGCCTGCCGGCGGTAGCCCGTCCAGCACTGCTCCCAGGAGAAGCCCTCGACGCCGGCGGCGACCAGCGCGTCGTAGTAGGCCCGTACGAGCTCCTCCTCGTGGGCCCGGCGGTCCTCGACCGCGAGGCCGCCGCCGAGGAAGTACGCGACGTCGGACATGACCGGCCCCCAGCCGACCGTCTGCCAGTCGACGACCGTGAACGGCTGCGGGCTGGCGGGCTCGCCGAACAGCAGGTTGTCGAGCCGGTAGTCGCCGTGCACCAGCCCGTGCGGCTGCGGGGCGCTCGTCCGCCCAGGCGTCCAGCGAGGCGAGGAAGCGCTCGCACAGCGCCTGGTGCTCCGGGGTGACGCGCTCGCCGTACCGCTCCAGGAAGCCCGGCCACAGCATGGTCGAGCAGCCCCTGGTTGAGCAGCCCGGTCTGGTTCAGCCACTCGCTGGCGGCGAGCGCAGGGTCGCCGAGCACCGGCGCGTGCACCCGGGCCAGCTCGGTGACGGCGAGGCGGGCCTGCTCGACCGAGCAGCCGGCGACCTGGTCGCCCTGCACGGCGGGGGCGACGTCCTCGAGGACCAGGGTGAACCACCCCTCCTCGCGGTCGATCCAGGTCCCGAGGCAGCGGGCGAGCGGCCCGTCGACGATGCGGGGCGCGACCTCCTCGTAGAACGCGACCTCCCGGGCGTACGCCCCGAGGCCGACCCCCGTCTGCCGGCTCGTCGGGTCGGAGGCCGCCACCTTGAGGACCACGGTCGCCGGGCCCGGTGCCGCCGTCGGCGTAGGTCGGCGTGACCCGGTAGCTCTCGCTCATCTGGCCGGTGCCGACCGGCTCGACCGTGAAGGAGGCGACCGGTCCGGTGCCCAGCACCTCCTGCAGCCAGGAGGTCGTCAGGTCGTCAGGTCCCCGGAGCAGCGCGGCGGTCATGCGGGGCAATCTGCCACGCGGACGCGGCGGAGCCCGCCACCCCAGCGGGGTGACGGGCTCCGGGCGTACGGGGTGGGGCTAGGCGTTCAGGCGACGGACGAGCGCCTGGTGCTCCTCGGTGATGGCGGCCGGGAGGCGGTCGCCGAACTGGCCGAAGTACTCCGGCATGAGGTCGGCCTCCTGCTTCCAGACCTCGGTGTCGACGCTGAGCAGCAGGTCGAGGTCGCGCTCCGGGACGTCGAGGCCGTCCAGGTCGAGGGCGTCCTTGGTCGGCAGGATCCCGATCGGGGTCTTGACGCCGGTGCCGTGGCCCTCGATGCGGGCGACGATCCACTTCAGGACGCGGGAGTTCTCCCCGAAGCCGGGCCACAGCCACTTGCCGTCGTCGTCCTTGCGGAACCAGTTGACGTAGTAGAGCTTCGGCAGCTTGTCGGCGTCGGTGGCCTCGCCGATCTCGAGCCAGTGCTTCATGTAGTCGCCCATGTTGTAGCCGCAGAACGGCAGCATGGCGAACGGGTCGCGGCGCAGCTGGCCGATGGCACCGGCGGCGGCGGCGGTGGTCTCGGAGGAGACCGAGGCGCCGAGGAAGACGCCGTGCTGCCAGTCGAAGGACTCGGTGACCAGCGGGACCGCGCTGGCGCGGCGGCCGCCGAACAGGATCGCCGAGATCGGCACGCCCTCGGGGTTCTCCCACTCGGGCGCGATGGTCGGGCACTGCCCGGCCGGGGTGGTGAAGCGGGCGTTGGGGTGGGCGGCCGGCGTCTCGGACGCGGGCGTCCAGTCGTTGCCCTTCCAGTCGGTCAGGTGGGCCGGCGGCTCGTCGGTCAGGCCCTCCCACCAGACGTCGCCGTCGTCGGTCAGCGCGACGTTGGTGAAGATCGAGTTGCCGTAGAAGGTCTTGACGGCGTTGGCGTTGGTGTCCTCGCCGGTGCCGGGCGCGACGCCGAAGAAGCCGGCCTCGGGGTTGATCGCGTAGAGGCGGCCGTCCTCGCCGAAGCGCATCCAGGCGATGTCGTCGCCGACGGTCTCGACCTCCCAGCCGGGGATGGTCGGCTGGAGCATCGCGAGGTTGGTCTTGCCGCAGGCGCTCGGGAAGGCGGCGGTGACGTACTTCGCCTCACCGGTCGGCGGGGTGAGCTTGAGGACGAGCATGTGCTCGGCCATCCAGCCCTCGTCGCGGGCCATGACCGACGCGATGCGCAGCGCGAAGCACTTCTTGCCGAGCAGCGCGTTGCCGCCGTAGCCGGAGCCGTAGGACCAGATCTCGCGGGTCTCCGGGAAGTGGACGATGTACTTGGTGTCGCTGCACGGCCACGGGACGTCCTGCTGGCCGGCCTCGAGCGGGGCGCCCACGGTGTGCACGGCCGGGACGAAGAAGCCGTCCTCGCCGATCTGCTCGAGCGCCTGGGTGCCCATGCGCGTCATGATCTTCATGTTGGTGACGACGTAGGGGCTGTCGGTGATCTCGACGCCGTACTGGCTGATGCGACCGCCCAGGGGGCCCATGCAGAACGGGACGACGTACATCGTCCGGCCCTTCATGGAGCCGGCGAACAGCGGCTGCAGCGTCTGCCGCATCTCGTCGGGGGCCATCCAGTTGTTGGTGGGGCCCGCGTCGACCTCGTTCTCGGAGCAGATGAAGGTGCGGTCCTCGACCCGGGCGACGTCGGTCGGGTCGGACTTCGCGTAGAAGCTGTTGGGGCGCTTGGCCTCGTCGAGCTTGGTGAACGTGCCGTTGTCGACGAGCAGCTGCGTGAGGCGGTGCCACTCCTCCTCGGAGCCGTCCGACCACTCCACCCGGTCCGGGGTGGTGAGCTCCGCGATCTCCCGGACCCAGGCCAGGAGCTTCTGGTTCTTCGTGGGTGCCTTGTCCAGGCCGGGGATGGTGCTCGCGGCACCAGGAGCCGTGGTGGTCATGGGATCCTCTCCATTGAGGTCGTCCAGCACGGGCGATGCTCACGCCGGAACGGGGGTTACGGCGAAAGATACCCGCGGGCACTGTTCCCAGGCCTGTGAGGTAGGGCACCCGTACGAGGGCAAGGCAAGCGCCCCTCGGGCGCCGAAGAGAGGGAGAGGAGGACTCGTGCAGGAGAGCGTCAGCGACACGGTCGGGCACATGACCGAGGCCCTCGTGGCCGCCCTCAAGCCACGGCTGCGGGGCGTGCTCCACGAGGCCGCCTTCGCCGTGTCCCTCATCACCGGGACCGTGCTCGTCTGCCTCGCCGAGGGCGGCCGGGAGCGCACGGCCGCCGCCGTCTACGCCGCCTCCGTCGCCCTGCTGTTCGGCACGTCCGCGGCCTACCACCGCGGCACCTGGTCGCCCCGCGCCCACTCGCTGATGGCCCGGCTCGACCACTCGATGATCTTCGTGCTCATCGCCGGCACCTACACGCCGTTCGCGCTGCTGCTCCTGCACGGCGCCGCCCGCTGGACGGCGCTCGGCATCGTCTGGGGCGGCGCCCTCACCGGTGTCGTGCTGCGCAACGTCATCCGCCGGCCGGCCCGGTGGCTGTTCGTCGGCCTCTACCTCGCGCTCGGCTGGGTCGCCCTGGCCTTCATGCCGCAGCTCGCGCGCAACGGCGGGTGGGTCGTCATCACGCTGCTGCTGCTGGGCGGCGCCTTCTACAGCGCCGGCGCGGTCGTCTACGCGCTGCAGCGGCCCGACCCCTCACCGCGCTGGTTCGGCTTCCACGAGGTGTTCCACGCCTTCACGGTGGTCGCCTTCGTCGCGCACTACGTCGCGGTGAGCGTCGCGACCTACAGCGCCCCGACGGTCTGAGGCCAGGGCGCTTCAACGCAGCACCACCGGCACCGGCAGGCTCTCACCGCGGAGGTTGTGCGGTCCAGGGCCGGTGGCGGCGAAGAGCTCGAAGCGCCCGCGGCCCAGGAAGGCACGGTCGACGCGGAAGCTCCCGTCGTCTGCGGTCTCGGTCACCGCGGTGAGGACCGGACCGGTCGGGCCGATCCGGAAGAGCGAGATCCGCTGACGCTCGCGCGGCCACACCTGCCCGGTGAAGCGGTACGTGCGACGACTGGTCGGCGTACCGGTCAAGGAGATGCCACGGCGCACCGAGAGGACGCTGGTCTGCGTGGGAGGACACCCCACGGGCTGCGCGTAGAGGCCGGTGGTGGTCGGCAGCAGCAGCTGCCAGTCGAGGAACCCGGCGGCCCCGAGGGTGCCGGTGCGGACGACCCGGTAGCGACCACCGGGCTGCTCGGCGGCCCAGAGCTGCACGTCGGTGCCGGGTGCGCCACCGACGCTGGCCAGCGCGCGGCCGCCCGACGTGAGGACGGCAGGACCGGTCGTGAGGGTGAGCTGTGCACAGGCCGGCGAGGGGGACGGCGGCGTGGTCGGACGGGACGACGGACTGGGCGACGGACTGGGCGAGGGAGTGCGCGACGGAGTGGGCGAGGGAGTGGGCGACGGAGGGGGCGGCGCCTCCCCGGCCTCGGGCGGGCTGGCGAGGGTGGGCACGACGACGGGGACGTCCGCCGGCGGCGCGGGTGGCGGCGGCGGCGAGGCGCTGGGTGTCGGTGAGGCCAGTGCCCTGAACGCGGCCGTCACGGTGGTGTCCCCCGTCAGGGACACCGTGCACGGACCGGTGGCCGGGCAGCCTCCGCCGGACCAGCCGACGAACGCAGAGCCGCTGGAGGCCGCGGCGGTGAGGCGGACGGACGTGCCGGGCGGGTGGTGGTAGCGGCACGTGCTCGTGCACGTGCTCCCCGGCGGGCTGCTGGTCACGACGCCTCCGCCGCTCCCTGAGGCGACGACCGTCAGGGTGCGGCACTGCGTCGGTCGCAGGGTCAGGGAGGCGCTGACCGCCGCTCCCACGGCCGGTGCCGCGGTCATCCCGATCGGCGTCGTCGACGTCCGCGCGCAGTCGATCGACGTCGTCGTGTGGAAGCAGGCCTGGAGCGGGTCGGCGTGCCAGGTGAGGACGAGCCGAGGCGGGTTCCCGCTCGCCCAGGCGTCCTTGCCGTCCGCGCTGTCGGCGGTCGCGTCGAGGTCGAGGGCGGGGTGCAGCGCAGGGTCGATGGCGCTCAGTGGCAGCAGCCCATCGGTGCCGACCATCTCCCTGCTGGCCAGCACCTGCCTCGTCGTGGGGTCTGTGACCACCACCTTGAGCGAGGCGAAGTCGCCGCCGGTCCGCAGGTCGGCCTCCAGCACGCGGGCCGAGACCCACCGGGCCGCCCCGACGCCGGTGCCGGCGCAGCGCTGGTCGCGCAGGTCCAGCACCCGGCGGACCTTGCCCGAGCTGAGGCTGGTGCACGGGGTGGCGCCCGCCTGGTCGACCGTGAACGCGAGCCCCGGGTCGCCGAGCCCGACGGCGCAGGTGCCGTCGGACGAGGCCCCGTACGCGGTCGGGAGACTCGGGTCGTCCGTCTTCGGGTCGATCTTCGGGTCCTCGGTGACCGTGCCGCCCTTCCACCGCCCGCCGGTGCACAACGCGCCGGTGCTCCAGTCCCAGCACCCCATGCCCTGTCCGCCGAGCCCGGTGGCGAACAACGTGCGGGTCGGGAACTCGGCCTCCTCGTAGATGGAGTAGTAGCTGTCGGCGAGCGGCCACGACCCGATGGCCTGGCGGCTGGCCGGGCTGTCGTCGCCGACGCACTCCGGACCGGCCGTCGCGTCCTCGGGCGCGACGCCGCAGACCCCGTCGGGAACGCCGGACGGGGAGTGCCGGTTCACCAGGTCGCCGCTGGTCAAGGTCTGCGAGGCGGTCCACCCGGGGCAGGTGGCGCGGGCGGCGACGTCCACGCAGGCGACCTGGGCCGGCCCCCAGCCGGAGCCGTCGAGCTTGGAGACGTAGAGCCGGGTGCCGTGCGCGACGGCGTCGTAGCGGTCGGCGGCCGTCACCGGCAGCCCGTCGCTGATGGGGCCGCCCGGGCAGGGCTGGTTCGTGGCCGGGTCGAGGCAGTAGACCTTGCCGCCATCGGCGGCCAGGTAGATCTGGCCGTCCACGACCCGCGGGGCCGAGGCCGCCGGGTTGCTGGTCCCGACGACTCGGTCGAGCACCTGCAACCCGCAGGTCCGGTCGGTGGCGGTGTCCCAGCAGTACAGCGCGAGGGGCGCGCGGTCGGCGTAGGACGAGTCGGGCAGCGCGTGGACCCAGATGCGGCTGCCGACCACCGCCCCGGGACCGATGACGTTCGACGAGCTGACGACGAGCCGGTGCGGGTAGCCGGGGCACAGGCGCCCGGTGTCGCGGTCGATGCAGGTCACGGAGGTCGGTTGCGAGTGGTGGAAGAAGGCGAAGATCCGGCCGCCGACCAGGATCGGCACGTGGCCGTCGCCGCCGGTCCCCTGGCTGATCGGCGGCAGCGGGGGCGGCAGCGGCGTGCTGGTCGACTCGCCCAGCAGCGAGCCCGGGCGCGGGGTCAGCGTCAGGCCGCTGCCGTTCGCCGTGCCCACCCATCCCGGCGCGAGGGCGACGGAGGCGGGGTCCACGGCGTGCGGGCCGGTCAGCGTGACGGTGGTGGGCCCGGGCGGGACGGCGGCGTACTGCTGCGGCAGGCCCTCCGGCACGGACGACGACGAGACCGCCCACGAGGCCGACTCGCCCTGGCTGAGCGCGGTCGTCCCGGGCGGCGCGCCCGTGGGGCGACCGCTGGCCGCCGCCTCGAAGCCCGCGCCGCTCGGCACGACCGTCAGCAGCGCCGTCCCGCGCGAGGTGCCGACGTCGTCGGTCACGTCGTAGCCGAAGCCGTCGAAGCCGGTGAAGCCGGGCGTCGGGGTGTAGGTGCAGGTGCCCGCCTCGGTGCACGTCGCGGTGCCGTGGGTGGGCCCGACCGCCTTGACCACGCGCGCCCCGGCCGCCGTGCTGTCGTTGGCCAGCACGTGGAGCTCCACGGGCGCCCCGGCGGTCGTGACGGCCTCGTCGGGGACCGGCGTCGGTGGCGCGTTCTTCGCCTCCGCGGCGTCGACGGTGACACGCACGGTCGCGTCGTCCGTCTCGCCGAGGGCGTTGCTCGCCGTGTAGGTGAAGGCGGTCGCACCCCGGCGAAGGCGACCGGTCGCCGCGTACGTGCAGGCGCCCGTCGGCTCGCAGGCGACCGTGCCGTGCTCCGGCGCCGTGTGCGCGGTCAGCGTGAGCGCGAGGTGCGCGCTGTCCGCGTCGTTGCCGAGGACGTCGAAGGCGTCCTCGCCGACGAGGGTGACGCTGTCGTCCTCGGCGGTGACGGCGCCCGCCGCGGTGGCGGCCGTCCCACCGGAGGACAGGACCGTCGAGGTCGTGGCGAGCAGGACGAGCGCGACCCGCAGAGGTCGCCGCGCACGGAGCAGGACCATGGCATCCTCCGAGGCCACGCGTCGTCCGGAGCGGACGGTGTGGTTGTCGATGCTGGCCCTGTGCGGGGTAGGCCGACATGGCCCCAACAGGCGGCTCCCGAGCCATTCGCCGTCGGTGCCCGGTCGGCTGCGCAGCGTCAGCCGGGGCCCTGCTCGCGGACCTTCTCGACCGCCTCCATCGCCGAGCGCAGCTCGGTCAGCCACGCGTCGGCGTTGCGGCCGACGAGGCGTACGCACCAGGCCAGCGCGTCCGACCGCGACCGGGCGACACCGGCGTCGACGAGGGTGTCGAGGACGAGGCGGTCCTGCTGCCGAAGCCGGGTCATGACCGGCACGGACAGGTTGGTGAAGACGTGCCGGGTGTCGCCGATCTGCGCGCCCCAGGCGACCTTGCGGGCGTAGCGGTGCTCGGCCTCGTCGGCCAGGCGCATGCGGTGCTCGCGGGTCTCCTCGCGGAAGCGCTGGACCCGGCCGGCCTGCGCGGCCGCGACGGCGGCCTCGCCGCTGCCCTCGGGCACGTCGGGCGGGGCGAGCCGGCCGACGACCAGGACCTCGTCGCGGTCGACGACGACCTCGGGGGCGCCCTCGAACCAGCCGTCCGGCACCCGGCCGGCGAACCAGCCGGCGATGCCGTCGGCGGAGGGCAGCTCGCGCTCGTCGCGGCGACCGCCGCCTCCGCGCGGGCCCATGCGGTGCTGCTTGTCGGTGCTGTGGTGCCTCATGTCCGTCTCCTCTGATTACGTGATTACAGCGTTGCACGAGAATCGTCAGAGCGCCAGGGCTTAGCGTCGTCCTCGTGGCGGAGCTGCTGGAGCAGGGGCCCGAGCGGCCGCCGCGTCCCGGCGTGCGCCGGGCGCTGGTCGCGGTCGCGGCGCTGGTCGCGGTCGTCGCGGGCGGGGTGGCCGGGGCCGGCGCCTGGCGCGACCGCCAGGAGCAGGGCCGCCGCGACGACGCCGTCCGGGTCACCGCCGCGGTCCTCGGCGCGCAGGACGCCGACCGCTACCCCTCGCTGCTGGTGACCGTCGGGCTCACCGACAGCGGCTCGCCCGGCTCGCGGCTGCGCGACGTCTCGGTGCGGCTGCCCGGCAGCCGGGTCGGCGTGCAGCCGCCGCCGGACCGGTTCGGCGCCGACCGGCAGGTGCGGCTCAGCGTGCAGGTCACGCCGGACTGCCCGGCCGCGGTCGACGGGCTCGGCCGCGGCACCGTCTCGGCCACCGTCGTCCCGGCCTCGGGCGAGCGCCACGAGGTCACCACGCCGCTGCCCGCGCTCGGACCGCTCGGCGACGCGGTGCGGCGGCGCTGCGGCACGCCCGACCCGTTCCAGCGGCTGCTGCTCAACGACCTCGTCCTGCGCGGGGCCTCCGGCGCGCCGCCGGGTCGCGTGCGGACGCTGCTCACCCTGCGCGGGCCGCTGCGCATCGACGGGCTGGTGCCGCTGCCGGGGCTCGACCTCGACAACGTGACCGCGCTGCCCCTGGTGCTCGGCGAGACCGGCGGGCGCCTCGTCGTCGACGTCGGGGTGGGCGACTGCCCGTCGGTGCCGAGGGCCCCGACCGGTGAGCTGTCGCCGTACGCGCTGCGCGTCGACAGCCAGCAGGTCGACCCGCTGGTGGAGCCGGACCTGTCGATCGGCCTGGCCGCCCTCGTGGCCACCAGCTGCCCGTGACAGGGTCCGCGGATGCGGGACGTGTGGAGTGCGCCGGTGCGCTACGGGGAGTGCGACCAGCAGGGCGTGGTGTTCAACGCCCACTACCTGACCTACGCCGACGAGGCGATCACGGCCTGGTTCGGCCGCAGCGGCTACGCGTACGGGGTGATGCTCGACCGCGGCCTCGACATGATGGTCAAGGCGACCGCGCTCGAGTGGGCCGCGCCGGTGAAGTGGGGCGACACCGTCACCGGCGACGTCGCCTGCGAGAAGGTCGGCCGCACCAGCTGGGTCGTGCAGCTGGTGCTGCGGGTCGGCGAGCGGGCCTGCTGCACGGTGCGCACGACCTACGTCCTCGTCGACCGGGAGACCTACCGGCCGGTCGAGGTGCCCGAGGACCTGCGGGCCGCCTTCTCCGCCGACGCCGTCTAGACCACCACCTGCAGCTGCTCGCGCAGCCGCGCCTCGTCGGTCGTCGGCGCCTCGCAGACGAACTGCCGGCAGACGTACGCCGCCCCTGACGGGCGGTCCTCACCAGCGGGCCGGCCGCGACCACGACGGCGCCCGGCGAGGTGGCGCGACGGGCCACCGCGAGCAGGTCGGGGCGGTCCACGACGGCGACCTCGGCCGGCCCGGCGAGCAGCGCCTCGGCGGTCGCAGCCGCCCAGCCGGCGAACCGGGCGTACTTGCCGAGCAGTGGCGCCTGCACCGCGAGCGCCCGCTCCGCGGCGGTGCGCAGCTCGTCCGAGCCGGTCAGCGCGGCGCAGGTCAGCAGCGCCTGCGCGGCCGCCGCGGCACCGGACGGGGTCGCGTTGTCGGTCGGGTCCTGCGGCCGGCGCACCAGCTGCTCGGCGTCCGCGGCGGTGTCGTAGAAGCCGCCGGTGCCGTCCGGGAACTGCTCCAGCACGACCCGCAGCAGGTGCTCGGCGCCGGACAGCCGGCCCGGGTCACCGGTCACCTGGTGCAGCGCGAGGACGCCCTCGGCGAAGTCGGCGTAGTCCTCCAGCACGCCGGCGTGCGCGCCGACGACGCCGTCGCGCGACACCCGCCGCAGCCGCTGGTCGGCCGTCACCCAGTGGACGCGCAGCAGCAGGTCGGCGCAGACGTCCGCCGCCTCGACCCAGTGCGGCTGGTCGAGCAGCGCGCCGCCCTCGGCCAGCGCCGCGATGGCCAGGCCGTTCCACGCGGCGACCACCTTGTCGTCGCGGCCGGGCTGCGGCCGGCTGTCGCGGGCGGCGAGCAGCGCGGCGCGCACCCGCTCGTAGCGCTCGAGGTCGTCCGGCTCCTGCAGGCGCTGCAGGACGCTCGCGCCCTCCTCGAACGTCCCGCCCGGGGTGACGTCGAACTGCTCGGCGGCCCAGCGGCCGTCGTCCTCGCCGAGGACCTCGACCAGCTCCGTCGGCGTCCAGACGTAGGTCAGCCCCTCGACCCCGTCGGTGTCGGCGTCGAGCGCGCTGGCGAAGCCGCCCTCCGGCGTGCGCAGGTCGCGCAGCAGGAACTCGCCGGTCTCCAGCGCCACCCGCCGGGCCATCGCGGACCCGGTCGCGCGCCAGAGGTGGACGTAGACGCGCAGCAGCAGCGCGTTGTCGTACAGCATCTTCTCGAAGTGGGGCACCGTCCACGACGCGTCGACCGAGTAGCGCGCGAAGCCGCCGCCGAGCTGGTCGTACATCCCGCCGGAGGCCATCGCCCTGCAGGTGTGCTCGACCAGCCCGAGGTCCTCGCCGCCGGTGCGCGCGGCCCGGCGCAGCAGGAACTCCAGCACCATCGACGGCGGGAACTTCGGCGCGCTGCCGAACCCGCCGTGGACCCCGTCGTACGAGGAGCGCAGGCCGGCCGCCGCCTGGTCGAGCAGCGCCGGCGTGACGTCGGCGGTGGTGCCCTCCGGCGCGCGGGACAGCCGGGCGACGACGTCGGCGCCGGCCTGCAGCACCTCGTCGCGGCGGGTCTGCCAGGTCTGCGACACCGACGACAGGACCTCGAGGAAGGACGGCATCCCGTGCTTGCGCTCGCGCGGCCAGTAGGTGCCGCAGAAGAACGGCTCGCCGGCAGCGGTCAGGAAGCTGGTCATCGGCCAGCCGCCGTGGCCGGTCATCGCCTGCACGGCCTCCATGTAGACGGCGTCGACGTCCGGCCGCTCCTCGCGGTCGACCTTGATGTTGACGAAGTGCTCGTTCATGAACGCCGCGGTCTGCTCGTCCTCGAACGACTCGTGGGCCATGACGTGGCACCAGTGGCAGGCGGCGTAGCCGACGCTCAGCAGCACCGGCAGCCCGCGCCGCTCGGCCTCGGCGAAGGCCTCCGGCGACCACTCCCACCAGTCCACCGGGTTGTCCCGGTGCTGGAGCAGGTACGGGCTGGTGCTGGCGGCGAGGCGGTTCGGCATGACCGGCAGCCTGCCCGCTGCCGACACGCCGACGCTTGCACTGCCGCTGCATACTCCGTACTGTCCCTGCCTACGCGGTATCCATACCCGGTAGGGCGAGGAGGTGAGGCAAGGTGTCGGTCAAGCACGGACTCCTCGCGCTGCTGTGCGAGGGCCCCCGCTACGGCTACGAGCTGAAGGCGGCGTTCGAGGCGCGCACCGGCGAGGCCTGGCCGCTCAACGTCGGGCAGGTCTACACGACCCTCGCCCGGCTCGAGCGCGACGGCCAGGTCGAGCGCGACAGCGAGGACGCCGAGGGCCACGTGCACTACCGGCTCACCGACGCGGGCCGCCGCGAGGTGCAGGGCTGGTGGGACAGCGAGGTCGAGCGCGAGGCGCCACCCCGCGACGAGCTGGCCATCAAGCTGGCCCTGGCCCTGACCGTCCCGGGGGTCGACGTGCTGGGCGTGCTGCAGCGCCAGCGCACCGCGACGGTGCGCGCGCTGCAGGCCCACACCCGCCGCAAGAAGGCGCTCGGTGGCGAGAGCACCGCCGCCGCGCTCGTCCTCGAGTCCCTCGTCTTCGCCGCCGAGGCCGAGGTCCGCTGGCTCGACCACTGCGAGGCCCGGCTCGTCCGGGCGACCCGTCTGAACGGAGCCCGTGCATGAACCCCGTCCTCGAGCTGCGCGGCGCCACCCGGGTGCACGGCAGCGGTGAGACCGCCGTGCACGCGCTGCGCGGCGTCGACCTGACCGTCGCGCCGGGCGAGCTCGTCGCGGTCATGGGCCCGTCCGGCTCGGGCAAGTCGACGCTGCTGACCCTCGCCGGCGGCCTGGACACGGCGAGCTCCGGCGAGGTGCTCGTCGAGGGCGTCCCGCTGTCCGGCCTCGACGGCGCCGGGCTGGCCGCGCTGCGGCGCCGCTCGGTCGGCTACGTCTTCCAGGACCTCAACCTGCTGCCCGCGCTCACGGCCGCCGAGAACGTCGCGCTCCCGCTCGAGCTGGACGGCGTACGCGGTCGCGACGCCCGGTCCCTGGCCCTGCGCGCCCTCGACGAGATCGGCCTGGCGGGCGCCGCCGGACGCTTCCCCGACCAGCTGTCGGGCGGTGAGCAGCAGCGCGTCGCCATCGCGCGCGCCCTGGTCGGCGACCGCCGGCTGGTGCTCGCCGACGAGCCGACCGGAGCGCTCGACTCGGTCACCGGCGAGGCGGTCCTCGAGCTGCTGCGGGCCCGCGTCGACGCCGGTGCCGGCGGCCTGCTGGTCACCCACGAGGCGCGGCACGCCGGCTGGGCCGACCGCGTCGTCTTCCTGCGCGACGGCCTGGTCGCCGACGAGGCTCGGGCGGCGGTGTGACCGCCGTCCTGGAGCGGACCGAGACGCCGCCGGTGCGGCGCGGCACGAGCTCCGGCTGGGCCCCTGCGCTGCGCGTGGCCCGGCGCGAGCTGCGGCGCGCCCCCGGCCGCACCCTGCTCGTCCTGCTGATGGTGCTGCTGCCGGTGACGGCCGTCGTCGGGCTCGACACCCTGCTGCGCACCGGCGACATCAGCGTGGTCGAGGGCCTGCCCCGCGACCTCGGTGGCGCGCAGGCGCGGATCGACCCGCAGTACGGCGGGTCCGTCCGCCAGAACCCTGACCTCTCCCGGAGCCAGAGCGACGGCAGCTCGAACGTCCCGACCCGGCTCACCGAGGCCCAGGTCGCGGCGCTGCTCCCCCAGGGGGCGCGCCTGCTCGCGCTGCGCGAGAGCAACCAGGACCGCGGCGTCCGCACGCCGGACGGACGGGTCGCCCGCGCCTCGCTGGTCGGCGCCGACCTGCGCGACGAGGCGGTCCGCGGGCCCTACACGGTGCTGCGCGGCCGGGCGCCGGCCACCGACCTCGAGGTCGCCGTGACCCCGCGGCTGGAGCGGTTCGGCTTCACCGCCGGCTCGACGCTGGTGCTGCCCGACGGGGCCGAGCGCACCGTCACGGGCACCGTGCTCTACCCGCGCAGCTACGGCTCGACGGCGTCGGTGCTCGGCCTGCCGGCCGCCCTCGGTCTGCCGGCCAGCACGCCGATCACGCGCTTCTTCGTCAGCGGACCGCCGGTCACCTGGGACGACGTGCTGGAGCTCAACGCCCTCGGCGCCGCGGTCCTGTCGCGCTCCGTGGTGCTGGACCCGCCGTCCGGCGACCGGGTCCCGGACCTGCCGTCCTACGACGACCTCGCCACCACGGCCGCGATCCTCGGGCTGATCGTGGTCATGGCGGTGCTGGAGGTCGTGCTGCTGGCCGGCCCGGCCTTCGCGGTCGGCGCCCGCCGCCAGCGCCGCGCCCTGGCGCTCATGGCGGCCGGGGGCGCCGAGCCCCGCCACGTCCGCCGGGTGGTGCTGGCGCAGGGGCTGCTGGTCGGGCTCGTCGCCGTGGTCGTGGGCGCCCCGCTGGGCATCGCCCTCGCCGCGCTCGCCCGGTCGCCGCTGACCCGCTGGGCCGACGCGACGTGGGGCCCGTTCGACGTGAGCGAGCGCGACGTCGCGCTGGTCTGCCTGCTCGGCGCCGGCACCGCGGTGCTGGCCGCGCTGGTGCCCGCGCTCGTCGCCGGTCGCCAGCCGGTCGTGGCCGCGCTGCAGGGGCGCCGGGTGGTGGCCGCCCGCGCCGCGGTGCCGACCGTCGCGGGCAGCGTCCTGCTCGTGCTCGGCGTGCTGATGTGCGCGGCCTCGCTCGACGAGGGCTTCCCCGAGCTGTGGATCGCCTTCTCGGCGCTCCCCACCGTGATCGGCGCCGTACTGCTCGCCCCGCTGCTGCTGGCCGGCGCCGGTCGCCTGGCCGGCCGGCTGCCGCTGCCCCTGCGCTACGCCGTCCGGGACGCCGACCGCCAGCGCGGGCGCACCGCCCCGGCGGTCGCCGCGATCGCCGCCACCGTCGCCGCGGTCGTCGCCCTCGGGACCTCCGCAGGCAGCGACCTGACGGAGCGGCGCGAGTCCTACACGCCGTCCGGACCCCCCGGCACCGCCGTCGTGATGAGCTACGACGGCGTCCCCGACTGGGCGGCGCTGGCCGCCGCGGCGCGCACCGCGCTGCCGGGCGAGCCGGTCACGGAGGTCCGCGGCCTGCGGCTCGGCCAGCCGCAGGAGTCGCCGTCGTCGTACGAGACCGTCCAGCTCTGCCGCCCGGAGGAGCCGGCCGCGGTCAGCTGCAGCGGGTTCCCGGCGAGCTGGAACAGCGCGTTCGGCAACAGCCTGCCGGTCGGCGCCGGCTCCCTCGACGTCCTGGCGCCGCTGCTCGACCCCGGAGCACTGGCCGCCGCCCGTCGCGTCCTCGCCGAGGGAGGGGTTGCCGTGGCCGGCGCCCCCGGCGGCAGCCGGGTCGAGCTGCGCCGCGTCGTCGTGAGGCCGGCGCCCGAGGGCGGCCAGGAGACGGCGCGGCTGGTCGCCAGGGCCTCCGGGCCGACGGCAGGCCTCCTGCCCCGCCAGGGCATCGCGCCGGCGCAGGCGGTCGTCAGCGAGCAGGTCGCCGCCCGGCTCGGCACGGTCGGCACCGTCGGGCTCGTCGTCGGCGACGGCCTGACCGGCGCGCAGGAGTCGCAGCTGCGCGACGCGCTGTCGCTGGTCGACAGCCGGGTCTCGGTGTCGGTCGAGCGCGGCCCGTCCACGACGAGCGGCACCGTCGTCCTGCTCCTCGGCCTCGCCGCCGGGCTGCTCGTCCTGCTCGGCACCCTGGCCGCCAGCTCGCTGGCGCTCACCGAGGCCCGCCCCGACCTGGTCACCCTCGGCTCGGTCGGCGCGCCGCCGCGGACCCGCCGCACGATCGCCGGCGCGTACGCGCTGGTGCTCGCTCTCGCCGGCGCCCTGCTGGGGACGGTGGCGGGCCTCGTGCCCGGGGTGGCGGCCGCCGTGGCCGTGACGCGGTACGGGTACGGCTCCATGACGTACGGGACGGACGCCCCGTCCCCGCTCGGTCGCGTCGACGTGCCGTGGCTGCTCATCACCGGCCTGGTCGTGCTGCTGCCGCTGCTCGCGGGCGCCGTCGCTGCGCTGAGCACCCGGAGCCGGCTGCCCGGCCACGGCCGGCGGGTCGCGGCATGACGCCCGAGGCCCGGGAGCGGGCCCGCCGGCTGGCCCGCCTGCGGCGCCGACTGCTCGTCACGGCTCGGCGCGAGCAGGCGGCGCAGCAGCAGCAGCCGGAGCCGACCCCGCCCGCTCGCCAGCCTGCGCCATCACCTGCTCGCCGCTGACCCGACCCCCCGCGCGATCATGCGGGTGTTGCTGGTCCGTCCCGCGTGGTGATGATCACGAAGTGCATGATCGCCGCTACCAAGGGCTAGCGGGCGCGGCTGCGGCGGGGCGCCGCGGGGGCCTGGCCGGCGCGGGCAGCCAGCTCGGCGCGGGTGCGCGCGGGGCCCGCGCTGCTGCCGCCGCTGCGGCCGCGGCCGCCGGTCGAGGCGGCCTTCGGGGCGGCGGTGCGCGTACGGCCTGCGCCGGAGGCGCGGGGGGCGCGCGCCGGCTCGGCCTCGACCGGCGGCGGTGCGACGTACTCCGCCGGAGGCCCGGTGAGCGCGGCGATCTCCGGGCTGCCGGGACGCACGGACGACGTGGTCGGGCGGATGCCGGCCTGCTTGGTGAGCGTGCGCACCTCGCCGGCCTGGTCCGGCGTCGCGAGCGTGACGACGGTGCCGCCGGCGCCGGCGCGGGCCGTGCGCCCGGAGCGGTGCAGGTAGGCCTTGTGCTCCGTCGGCGGGTCGACGTGCACGACCAGCGCGACGTCGTCGACGTGGATGCCGCGGGCGGCGATGTCGGTCGCGACGAGCACGCGGGTGCTGCCGTCGGTGAACGCCGACAGGTTGCGCTCGCGGGCGCCCTGGCTGAGGTTGCCGTGCAGCTCGACGGCGGGCACACCGGCCGCGGTCAGCTGCTTGGCCAGCTTCTTGGCGGTGTGCTTGGTGCGCATGAACAGCAGGCTGCGCTCCTGCCCCGACGCGAGCTCGCGGACGACGTCGGCCTTGTCGGCGGCGTTCACCGCGAAGACGTGGTGCGTCATCGTCGACACCGGCGAGACGGCCGGGTCGACCGAGTGCGTCGTCGGGCTGTCGAGGTAGCGCTTGACCAGCACGTCGACGCCGTTGTCCAGCGTGGCGGAGAAGAGCATCCGCTGGCCGCGCTGCGGGGTCTTGTCGAGCAGCCGCTTCACGGCGGGCAGGAAGCCGAGGTCGGCCATGTGGTCGGCCTCGTCGAGCACGGTGATCTCGACGGCCGACAGGTCGCAGAAGCCCTGGCCGATGAGGTCCTCGAGCCGGCCGGGGCAGGCGATGAGCACGTCGACGCCGGGGGCGAGCGCCTTGACCTGCGGGTTCTGCCCGACGCCGCCGAAGACGACGGTGCTGGTCAGCCCGGCGGCGCGGGCCAGCGGGTCGACGACGGCGAGGACCTGGTTGGCCAGCTCCCGGGTCGGGACGAGGACCAGCGCGCGCACCTGCCGCGGCCGGCGCGCGCCGCCGATCAGGCGGGCGACCAGCGGCAGGCTGAAGGCGAGGGTCTTGCCGGAGCCGGTACGGCCGCGGCCCAGCACGTCCCGGCCGGCCAGGGTGTCCGGCAGCGTCGCGAGCTGGATCGGGAACGGCGCGGTCTTGCCCTCGCGGGCCAGCGAGGCGACCAGGGGGGCGGGGACGCCGAGGTCGGCGAAGGTCACGCCGGGCCGGGGACACCAGGTCGGTGCTGATGGTCGGCGCAGACGGGGGTGGGCTGGGCCGCGGGGCGCGGCGTCTCGCGCTGGCGGTCGCGGCGGGGGGCCTGCTCGGCGGCTCCGGACTCGACCTGGACCGGGCGGCGAGGGGCGCGCTCCGCCTGCGGGGCGGGGGTGCTGGGGGCGGCCGAGCCGCTGCGGGCAGGGGTGCTCGGGGTGGCCGAGCCGCTGCGGCCGCGGCCGCGACGACCGCGGCTCGGGCGCTGCTCCGGTCGGGGTCTCGACGGGCACGCTGCCGGTGGTGGAGCTGTAGACGGTCGTGGCGGCCGGCTGCGCGCCGGTCGGGCGGCTGGCGCGACGACGCGCGCGCGGCGGGGTGGGGCTGGTCATGGGAGTCCTCAACGCTCGGGGGTTCGCGCCGCACGGTGGGGCGCGAGCTGCACGGTCCGACGGGGAGCGAGGCACGTGCTGCGCGTCGCTGCTGCGCCGTCGGACGGTGACGCAGCTCTGTCACTGCACTCCAGCACACGGCGGCGCCGCCCTGTTCCCGACGCGCCGACCAACATCACCCGCCGCTGCGTCGCACCCCACGACCGCGCGCCCCGTGATCGTCAGCGCTGCTGCGGGGCCGCCACACGGGCCAGCGCGGGACCGCGGATCGACGCGGAACCGTCTCCGGACGCGCAGTCGCGGTGGCGCGCGCTCCGGGCGCGCGAGAAGCAGGTGCAGGGAGGTCTGCGCCCGGTCTAGCCTCCGGCACGTGACCTCGGCACGGAAGGCCGCTGTGCCCGTCGGCGACCCACCAGGACGGCGCCGCCCCGCCGCCGTCGCGGTCCGCAAGGCCGCCGCGAGCCCGCAGCCGCGTGCCCACCCCCGCCGCGCCGGCCGCCGCCACCCTCGAGGCCAACCTCGTCCTGCCCGGACCCGGCGACTACACCCTGCGCTGGAGCGGCCCGGACGGCGTCGCCCACGCGATCAGCATCGAGGTGCAGGGCCAGCCGGCCCCGGCCACGGAGAGCAGCCCCACCCCCACCCCCACCCCCACCCCCGTGGCGCAGCCCCGCAGCGGCGTGCGGACCACCGAGTTCTGGCTGACCGCGGCGACGACCGCGACGCCGGTGCTGGCCATCAGCAAGGACACCCGCGTCGCGGCGCTCGCCGCGGTGGCCAGCGCGGCCGTGGGCATCGTCTACACGCTCAGCCGGTCGCGGACGAAGATCGAGGCGCTCAAGGCCGGCGGGACGATGACCTCGGCCGAGGTGGTCGACGTGGTGCAGGACGCGGGCAGCGCCTACACCCGGCTGCGCGTGCTGCGGCTGCTCGGCAAGCGGTAGCGCCCGGGCGGCACACTGGCCCGCGTGCCCGGGCCCGTGCAGGTGACCAGCAGCCTGCTGCTGCCCGAGTCCGAGCTGTCCTGGCGCTTCTCCCGCTCCTCCGGCCCGGGCGGCCAGTCGGTCAACACGACGGACAGCCGGGCCGAGCTGTCCTTCGACGTCGCCGGGTCGCCGACGCTGACCGAGCACCAGCGCGAGCGGCTGCTGCAGCGGCTCGCCGGCCGGCTGGTCGACGGGGTGGTGACCATCGCGGCGCAGGAGGAGCGCAGCCAGCTGCAGAACCGCGAGGCGGCCGAGCGCCGGCTGGCCCAGCTGCTGCGCGAGGGCCTCGCCCCGCCGCCGCCGACCCGCCGGCCGACCCGGCCGACCCGCGGCTCCAAGGAGCGCCGGCTGGCCGGCAAGAAGCTGCGGTCGCAGGTGAAGAAGCACCGCCGGAGCACCGGTGACGACTGACGCACGCCGGCTCGGGCGCTCGCCGAGGCCGCGCGCGCGACCTGCCCTCCCCGGACGCGATCGGGGCTAGGGCGCCTCGTCCCGCGAGGGCGTGGGAGCCGGCGGCTGCTCGTCGAACGACTTCGGCAGCCGCTTGAGCCGCATGCTCATGTTGCGGATCAGCAGGATCGTGACGAGGAACAGCAGCACGATGATCAGCAGCGACAGCGGGCCGGCGGAGCCGCCCTCGTCGGTCGTGACGGAAGCGAGCAGGGTCACGCGGTCACCTCCTGGCGCACGCCGGCGAACAGGTCGTCCTCCGGCAGGGTCGTGTCGACGAGCGAGCGGGCGAGCTGGAAGTCCTCGGTCGGCCACACCTGCTGCTGCAGGTCGATCGGGCAGGTGAACCAGCGCCCGTTCGGGTCGACCTGGGTCGCGTGCGCGATCAGCGCCTGGTCGCGGGTCGGGAACCACTCCGAGCACGGCACCTTCGTGGTGAGGCGGCCCTGGTCCTCGGGCTTGTCCTCCCACTTGTCGAGCCACTCGCCGTACGGCGACTCGATCCCGCGGCCGAGCATCGCCTCGTGCAGCGCGACCAGCCGGTCCTTGTGGAACGGTGAGGTTGTAGTAGAGCTTCAGCGGCTGCCAGGGCTCGCCCGCGTCGGGGAAGCGCTCCGGGTCGCCGGCCGCCTCGAAGGCCGCGACCGCGACCTGGTGGCAGCGGATGTGGTCGGGGTGCGGGTAGCCGCCGTTCTCGTCGTACGTCGTCATGACGTGCGGGCGCTCGCGCCGCACCACCTCGACCAGCGCGCGGGTGTGCTCCTCGAGGTCGCCGAGCGCGAAGCAGCCCTCCGGCAGCGGGGGCAGCGGATCGCCCTCGGGCAGGCCGCTGTCGACCCAGCCCATGAAGACCTGCCGCACGCCGAGGATCTGGCGGGCCTTGTCCATCTCCAGGCGGCGCACCTCGGTGATGTTGTCCGCGATCTCGGGACGGTCCATCGCCGGGTTGAGGACCGACCCGCGCGATCCGTCGGTCAGCGTCACGACCAGCACGTCGACGCCCTCGTGGGCGTAGCGGGCCATGGTGGCCGCGCCCTTGCTCGACTCGTCGTCAGGGTGCGCGTGCACGCACATCAGCCTCAGCTGGTCCTGCTGGTCGCTCTCCGCCACGCTGCCTCCCCGATCTCCTGGGACGATGGTCCCAGAACAGCCAACACCCCGCCCCGCTCAGGGAGTCCCGTGCGACTGACCGACAACCGCTCCCAGCTCGTCCTGGCCGTCCTCGGCGGGCTGGTCGGGCTGGCCTTCGCGGTCGCGCTGTTCGCCCGGTTCGGCCCGGGCACCGACGTCACCGCCCAGGTCCGCGGCTACGAGGTGGTCTCCGACCGCGCAGTGCGGATCGACGTGCAGATCGCCCGCGAGCCGGGCGAGCAGGCGTGGTGCGTGCTGCGGGCGCGCGACGACGACGGCAACGAGGTCGGGCGCCGCCAGGTGCAGGTCCCGGTGTCGCAGAAGCGGAGCGTGGTGGTGGCGTTCGAGGTGCCGACCACGGCCCGGCCCGGCACCGGCGAGCTGGTCGGCTGCGAGAGCGGGACGGCCCCGGACCCGTCCTGACCTCGCCTAGCATCGGTGTGACCGACATCGCAGCACGACTGCGCCCCCGCACCGAGGAGTCCACCGCTGTGACCGAGACGAGCGCTGCCACCGGGCACGCGACCACCTGGCTCACCCAGGAGGCGCACACCCGGCTGACGGAGACCCTCGAGCGGCTCAAGGGCGCCACCCGCGCGGAGATCGTCGCGAAGATCGAGGCGGCCCGCGAGGAGGGCGACCTCAAGGAGAACGGCGGCTACCACGCGGCCAAGGAGGAGCAGGGCAAGCTCGAGGCCCGCATCCGCCAGCTGACCCAGCTGCTCCGCGACGTCCGGGTGGGCGAGAAGCCCAGCGGCGAGACCGTCGAGGAGGGCGTCGTGGTGAGCGTCGACTACGGCGACGGCGACGTGGAGCGCTTCCTGTTCGCCAACCGGGAGAACGCGACCGACGAGGGCGGCAAGATCGGCGACCTCGACGTCTACTCCCCCGAGTCGCCCATCGGGCAGGCGCTGGCCGGCCACCGGACCGGCGACACCATCACCTTCGGTCCGCGCAGCATCAGCGTGACGGTCGTCGCGGTGGAGCCCTACGCCGGCTGATCGCCGAAGACCGTGTACGCCGCGGCGCGCAGCAGCCCGACCACCTCGTCGCTGTGGTCGCGGCCCCGCGTCTCGAGCTGGAGGTGCACCTCGACCTCGTCCAGGTGCAGGGTCCGCTCCGTGCGGGAGTGCTCCACCTCCAGCACGTTGGCCGAGGCGTCGGCGAGCACGTGCAGCAGCCGGGCCAGCTCGCCCGGCCGGTCCGGGATGCGCACCCGCAGCTGCAGGTAGCGCCCGGCCGCGAGCAGGCCGTGGTGGATGACCTTGCCGAGCAGCAGCGGGTCGATGTTGCCGCCGGACAGCACCGCGACGACCGGCGGCCGGAACGCCGTCGGGTCCGCCAGCAGCGCCGCGACGGCCGCGGCCCCGGCCGGCTCCACGACCAGCTTGGCCCGCTCCAGGCACAGCAGCAGCGCCCGGGACAGCGCGTCCTCGTCGACGGTGACGACCCGGTCGACGAGCTCGCGCACGTGCCGCAGCGTGTGCTCGCCGGGGCAGCCGACGGCGATGCCGTCGGCGATCGTGGCCATGCTCGCCAGCGGTACGGGGCGGCCGGCCTGCAGCGAGGCCGGGAACGCCGCCGCGGCGCCGGCCTGCACCGCGACCACCTCGACGTCGGGCCGCAGCGCCTTCACCGCCACCGCGATCCCGGACACCAGGCCCCCGCCGCCGGTGCAGACCACGACGGTGCGCACCTCGGGGCACTGCTCGAGCAGCTCCAGGCCGACGGTGCCCTGGCCGGCGATGACGTCGGGGTGGTCGAACGGGTGGACCAGCACGGCCCCGGTCTGCTCGGCGAAGGCCACCGCGTGCACCAGCGCCTCGTCGACGGTGAGCCCGGCGAGGCGCACCTGCGCCCCGTACGCCGCCGTGGCCGCGACCTTCGGCAGCGGCGCGGCCTCGGGCATGAAGACGGTGCTGCGGCAGCCGAGCAGCGACGCGGCCAGCGCGACGCCCTGCGCGTGGTTGCCGGCGCTCGCCGCGACGACGCCCGGAGCGCGCTGCTCCGGGGTCAGCCGGGCGATCCGCACGTACGCCCCGCGGATCTTGAACGACCCGGTGCGCTGGAGGTTCTCGCACTTCAGCGAGACCGGTCCGCCGACGGCGCGCGACAGCGGCCGCGAGCCCTCCAGCGGGGTGGTCCGGGCGACCCCGGCGAGCAGCGCGCGTGCGGCGCGCACGTCGTCCAGCCCGACCAGAGGGGTCACCGCGGCACGGTCCCACGGGCCGGGCTCCAGTAGGCGTCCCCGGCCAGCAGCAGCGCGGCCGCCCCGACCAGCCCGGCCTCCGGCCCGGCGCCCGGCGGCACGACCCGCAGTCCGGCGGTGAACGCGATCCGGGCGTGGTCGTCGAGGGCCGCGCGCAGCGGCGCCCAGAGCGGCTCCCCGGACGACGCGAGGCCACCGCCGAGGACGACCAGGCGCAGGTCGAGCAGGGCGGCCACCCCGGCGACGACCGTGCCGACGGCCCGGCCGGCCCGGGCCAGCTCGCGGACCGCCACCGGGTCGCCGCCTGCTGCCAGCGCGGCCAGCTCGCGGCCGTCCCGGGCGGTCGACCCCGCGGCCCGCGCCCGCGCCACCACTGCCGGCCCACGGGCGACCGCCTCCAGGCACCCCCGCCCGCCGCACGGGCAGTCCGGGCCGTCCGGCTCGGCGACCACGTGGCCGACGTGGCCGGCGTTGCCGGTGGGGCCGTCGAGCAGCCGCCCGCCGAGCACCAGCCCGCCGCCGACGCCGGTCGACACGACCATGGCGAGCAGGTCGTCGGTGCCCCGGCCGGCGCCGCGCCAGTGCTCCGCGGCGGCCAGGCACAGCGCGTCGTTGTGCAGGCGCACCGGGGCGCCGCCGAGCAGGCCGGCCACCCGGTCGCGCAGCGGGAAGCCGCGCCAGGCCGGGATGTTCAGCGGCGACACCGCTCCGGCGGGCCAGTCCATCGGGCCGCCGCAGCCGATGCCCGCGCCGTCGACCGCGGTGTCGCCGCGCACCCGCGCCAGCAGCGCCTCGACCGCCGGCCACGGGTCGGCGGGAGTCGGCACCCGCTCGCTGCGCAGCACCTGCCCGTCGTCGTCGACCAGGCCGGCGGCCAGCTTGGTGCCACCGACGTCGAGCGCGAGGACCGGCATGCCGGGCATCCTGCCGTCAGGGCTGGCCCGGGGGCCGACAGCGCCGTACCGTCGGGGAGTGACGCAGCCCTCCACCGCTCGCCCTGCCCCCACCACTGCCGGCGCGCTCCGCGCGAGCGGCCACGAGCACGAGTCCGTCAAGGCCGAGGTCCGCCGCAACCTGGTGGCCCGCCTGGCCGCCGGCGAGGACACCTTCCCCGGCCTGCTGGGCTTCGAGGACACCGTGCTGCCCGAGGTCGAGCGGGCGCTGCTCGCCGGCCACGACATCGTGCTGCTCGGCGAGCGCGGCCAGGGCAAGACCCGCCTCGTCGCGCACCCTGATCGGCCTGCTCGACGAGTGGACGCCGGTCATCGAGGGCTGCGAGATCAACGACCACCCGTACGCCCCGGTCTGCGGCCGCTGCACGGCGCTGCTGGCCGAGCTGGGCGACGACCTGCCGGTCACCTGGAAGCACCGCAGCGACCGCTACGGCGAGAAGCTGGCGACGCCCGACACCAGCGTCGGCGACCTGATCGGCGACGTCGACCCGATCAAGGTGGCCGAGGGGCGCACCCTCGGCGACCCGGAGACCGTCCACTACGGCCTGGTGCCCCGCACCAACCGCGGCATCTTCAGCGTCAACGAGCTGCCCGACCTCGCCGAGCGCATCCAGGTGGCGCTGCTCAACGTGCTCGAGGAGCGCGACGTGCAGGTCCGCGGCTACGTGCTGCGGCTGCCGCTCGACCTGCTCGTGGTGGCCAGCGCCAACCCCGAGGACTACACCAACCGCGGCCGCATCATCACGCCGCTGAAGGACCGCTTCGGCACCGAGGTCCGCACGCACTACCCGCTGCGGCTCGAGGACGAGGTACGGGTCGTGCTGCAGGAGGCCGTGCTGTCCTGGCCCGGCACGCCGGTCGTCGTGCCCGACCACCTGGTCGAGGTCGTCGCCCGCTACACCCGCCTGGTCCGCGACAGCCCGCAGGTCGACCAGCGCTCCGGCGTCTCGGCCCGCCTCGCCGTCGCCGCCGCCGAGACCGTCGCAGCCTCCGCCGCCCGCCGCGCCGCCATCACCGGCGAGGCGACCGCGGTGGCCCGCGTCTGCGACCTGCCCGGCGTCGTGCCGGCCTCGCGCGGCAAGGTCGAGTTCGAGGCCGCCGAGGAGGGCCGCGAGGCCGAGGTGCTCGAGCACCTGCTGCGCAAGGCCACCGCCGACACGTTCCGCGCGCTGCTCGCCGGGCTCGACCTGTCCGGCCTGCAGGACCGCTTCGCCGCCGGCGTGACCGTCGAGACCGGCGACCTCGTCCCGGCCGCCGACCTGCTCGGCCGGCTCGGCAACGTCCCCGGCCTGTCGGCGCTGCTCGGCCGGCTCGGCGTCGAGGAGGAGTCGCCGGGCCTCGCCGCCGCGGCGCTCGAGTTCGCGCTCGAGGGGCTCTACCTCAACCGCCGCCTCGCCAAGGACGCGGTGGGCGGCCGCGCGGTCTACGGCAGCCGATGACCGGACCCGAACCCCTCCTGCTCGACACCGGGGCGCTGCGCCGCCGGGTGCTGCTGGCCGCCGTGTCGTGTCGTTCGTGCTGTTCGTCGCGGCGGCCTACGTCCTGGTGCAGCTCGGCGTCTCCGACGCCTGGCTGCTCGTCGTGGCCGTCCTGCTCTACGTCGTCGTGGTCCGGCCGCTGATGCGCCCGGTCCGCGAGGCCGTCGGGCTGCGCCGGCGCCTCGCCTACCAGGCGTTCCTGCACGAGCGCGAGCAGCAGGAGCAGCCGTGAGGCCCCGCTACCGCTACGGCGAGTGGTCCGGCGGGCGTGACCCGCTCGAGCCGCCGTACGACGTGGCGTCCGCGCTCGACGAGATCGGCGACCGGGTGCTCGCCGGGCAGAGCCCGACGCAGGCGCTGCGCGAGCTGATGCGGCGCGGCGCCGACAAGCTGCGCGGCCTGGACGACCTGCGCCGCGACGTCGCCCGCCGCCAGCGCGAGGCCCGGCAGAAGGGCCAGCTCGACGGCACGCTGCAGGAGGTGCGCGAGCTGCTCGAGCAGGCGGTCGAGCTGGAGAAGCAGGCGCTGTTCCCCGACCCGTCCGACGCGGCGCGGATGGCCGAGATGGAGCTCGACACGCTGCCGCGCGACACGGCCCGCGCGGTGCAGGAGCTCAAGCCGTACCAGTGGAAGAGCCCCGAGGCGAAGGCGGCGTACGACCAGATCGAGGACCTGCTGCGGCGGGAGGTGCTCGACAGCCAGTTCCGCGGGATGAAGGACGCGCTGGAGAACGCCACGCCCGAGGACATGCAGGCGGTCAAGGACATGCTCGCCGACCTCAACCGCATGCTCGAGGCCGACGCCCGGGGTGAGCACACCCAGGAGGCCTTCGACCAGTTCATGGCCGAGCACGGGGAGTTCTTCCCGAGCAACCCCGAGACCCTCGAGGAGCTCGTCGACGACCTGGCCCGCCGGGCCGCCGCGCAGCAGCGGCTGATGGACAGCCTCACCCCGCAGCAGCGCCAGGAGCTCGGCGAGCTGATGCAGGGCGCGATGGACATGGACATGCAGGCGCAGATGTCCCAGCTCGGCGACGCCCTGCGCAACGCCCGGCCCGACCTGCCGTGGGGCGGCAAGGAGCGGATGAAGGGCGAGCAGGGGCTCGGCATGGGCGACGCGACCAGCGCGCTCGAGGAGCTGGCCGACCTCGACGACCTCGAGGCTGCCCTCGGCCAGGACTACCCCGGTGCGTCCCTCGACGACGTCGACGAGGACGCCGTCCAGCGCGCGCTCGGCCGCGGGGCTGTCGACGACGTCGCGGCGCTGCGCCGGATCGAGAAGGAGCTGATGGAGCAGGGCTACCTCGTCCGCGACTCCTACGGCCGGCTCGAGCTCTCGCCCCGCGCGGTCCGCCGGCTCGGCGCCACCGCGCTGCGCCGGGTCTTCACCTCGCTGGAGTCCCGCGGCCGCGGTGCCCACGACGTGCAGGACGCCGGGGCCGCCGGCGACCGCACCGGCGCGAGCCGGGCCTGGGAGTTCGGCGACGAGCAGCCGCTCGACGTCGTCCGCACCGTCCGCAACGCGGTGCTGCGCAGCGGGCCGGGGGCCGTGCGCCTCAAGGTCGAGGACTTCGAGGTCGTCGAGACCGAGCGGCGCACCACCGCGGCGGTCGCGCTGCTGGTCGACCTGTCGTTCTCGATGGAGCTGCGCGGCACCTGGGGCGTGGCCAAGCAGACCGCGATGGCGCTGCACGCGCTGGTCTCGACGCAGTTCCCGCAGGACGCCATCGAGGTCATCGGGTTCAGCGACTACGCGCAGGTGCTGCAGCCCGAGCAGCTGGCCGGGCTCGACGCCCAGCGGGTGCAGGGCACCAACCTGCAGCACGCGCTGATGATGGCCGGCCGCTTCCTCGGCAAGCACCCCGACAGCGAGCCGGTCGTGCTGGTCGTGACCGACGGCGAGCCGACCGCCCACCTGACGCGCGACGGCTACGCGTACTTCTCCTGGCCGCCGCTGGCCGAGACGCTCGAGCTGACCATGGCCGAGGTCGAGCGCATCACCCGGCGCGGCGCGACGATCAACGTCTTCCTGCTGGACGACGAGCCGCGCCTGGTGGAGTTCGTGGAGGGCATCGCCCAGCGCAACGGCGGCCGGGTGTTCCAGCCCGACCCGTCGCGGCTCGGCGAGTACGTCGTCAGCGACTACCTGCGGGCCCGCCGCGGCCGCCGGGGCCGGTGACCGGACGCGGTGCCCCGCTAGGTTCGTCCGCGTGGTCTACGACGGCGCGTACGCCCTGGTCCTCGCCCTGCACCTGCTCTCGGTGGTCTTCCTCGTCGGACCGGCCGCGCTGGCCGCGATGAGCACTCCCCGTCTGGTCCGGGCCGGCCGCGCCGACGCACTGCGCGAGGCGGCCCGCACCACCCGCGTGCTCAGCTCCGCGACCGTGCTGACCGTGGTGCTGGGCATCGGGCTGGTGTCGCTGTCCGGCGGGGACTCCGGCGCGGCCGAGTGGTCGATGGGCGACCCGTGGGTGTCGGCCTCGCTCGTCCTGTGGCTCCTCGGGGTCGCGCTGCTGCACGGCGCCGTCGTCCCGGGCCAGCTGCGCGCCGCCGAGGCCCTCGAGGTGGGCGGCGACGCGTCCCGGGCCGTCGGCCGGGTGACGGCGCTCGCCGGGGTCAGCGCCCTGCTGTGGGCGGTCGTCGTCGTGCTGATGGTCTACAAGCCCGGCACCTGATCAGGCCGGCGGGTCCGCCAGGGTCCAGCCGCGTACGGGGTCGCCCTCGACCTGCGGCGTCTGCCGGCCGTGCGGGCGCTGGCTCAGCGTGATGACCTGCGCGTAGTAGGTGGCGTAGCGGGTGGCCTCGCCCATGGTGACCCGGCCGTCCTGGTCGGCGTCGGCCATCGCCTGCCGCGTGCCGAGGTCGAACAGCAGGCCGGTCCAGACCGACATGGCCCACTCGGGGTACTCGTAGGACTTCTCGCTGCCCTTGCTGCTGGCCGTGACCAGCACCCGCTCGCTCGGCAGGCCGGGCAGGAAGCTGCCGGCCTCGCACCCGGCGATGTCGACCCAGAGCCGGCCCTGGACCTGCGTGAGCGCCGCGGTGACGGCGGTGTCGCGGACGAAGTCGCGGTCGACCGGCCAGAGCGCCTCGGTGCCGCCGCCGAGCTGCTTCACGTGGCCGGAGTAGTGGAAGAGGCTGAAGGTCCCCGGCCGCCCCTTCGCGGCCAGCCAGGCCATCCCCTCGCGCACGGCCGCACCGGTCGCCTGCCCGTCGACGACCACCCGGATGTTCTGCGGCAGCCAGCCCGCCGCGCGCAGCTGCTCGGCGATGAACCGGACGTCCTTGGCGCTGCCGATGGTGTCGACGCGTGGGCCGGCGGTAGTCCTGCACGCCGACGAGGAAGGCGTAGCGGTCCTCCGGCGCGGCCGTCTGCGCAGGGCGGGTGTCGACCTGCGGCCCGGGCGGCGCGCCGAGCTCGGCCGCCACGGGATCGGCGGTGCGCGCCTTCCTGGTCGCGCGGCTTCGGGGCCACCGGCGTCGGGCTCGGCGTGACCGGCGGCGGCGGGGCCTGGACCGTCGGCGACAGGGCTGGGTGACGGCGGGGCCACCGCGACGGCCTGCGCCCGCGGGGCCGGCTCCTCGCCGGACACGCCCCACGACGGCCAGCCCGCCGGCCAGCACCAGCGCGGCGGCCCAGCCGGTGGCGGCCACCGACCGGCGTGACGGGGGCCGGGTCATGCCCTCAGGGTGCGGACCGGGACGAGCGGGTCAGGAGTCAAGCGGACAGGGCTTGCTCCAGGTCGTGGAGCAGGTCCTCGACCGTCTCGATGCCGACCGAGAGGCGCACCAGGTCGGCCGGCACCTCGAGCTGCGAGCCCGCGACCGAGGCGTGGGTCATGCGGCCGGGGTGCTCGATCAGCGACTCGACGCCGCCGAGCGACTCCCCGAGCGTGAAGACCTTCGTGCGACGGCAGACCTCGAGGGCGGCGGCCTCGCCGCCGGCCAGGGTGAAGCTGACCATCCCGCCGAACTGCGACATCTGCTTCGCGGCCACCTCGTGCCCCGGCGCGTCCGGCAGGCCGGGGTAGAGGACGCGGTCGACCGCGCGGTGCCGGGTCAGCAGGTCGACCACGCGCGCCGCGTTGGCGCAGTGGCGGTCCATGCGCACGCCCAGGGTCTTGGCCCCGCGCAGGACCAGCCAGCTGTCGAAGGCGCCGGGCACCGCGCCCATCGCGTTCTGGTGGTAGGCGAGCTGCTCGCCGAGCGCGGCGTCGGCGGCGACGAGCGCACCGCCGACGACGTCGGAGTGGCCGCCGAGGTACTTCGTCGTGGAGTGCACGACGACGTCGGCCCCGAGCGCGATCGGCTGCTGCAGGTAGGGGCTGGCGAAGGTGTTGTCGACGACCAGCAGCGCGCCCGCGTCGTGGGCCACCGCGGCGAGGCCGGCGATGTCGGCGACCCGCAGCAGCGGGTTGGTCGGCGTCTCGCACCAGACCAGCACCGTCTCCGGGCGCACGGCCGCGCGCACCGCGGCGAGGTCGCCGAGCGGCACCGGCGTGTGCTCGACGCCCCACCGGGACAGCACCTGCGCGAACAGCCGGTAGGTGCCGCCGTACGCGTCGTCCGGCACGACGACGTGCGCGCCCGGCTTGGCGACGGTGCGCACGCAGGCAGTCCTCGGCGGCCAGCCCGGAGGCGAACGCCAGCCCGGTGCGCCCGCCCTCGAGCGCCGCGAGGCAGGTCTCCAGCGCGGTACGGGTCGGGTTGCCGGAGCGGCTGTACTCGTACCCCTGGTGCTGCCCGACCTCGGACTGCACGTAGGTGCTGGTCTGGTAGATCGGCACGACCACGGCGCCGGTCGTCGGGTCGGGGTCCTGGCCGGCGTGGATGGCGAGGGTCTCGAAGCCGTAGGACCCCTGCGCCCACCGGTCGCCGGCGGTGTCGCCGTGCACCTCGCTGCCGAAGTCCCGGCTCCCCTGGTCGCGCACGTCGCTCGGCTCGGTCATGAGCTTGACCGTACGACGGGGGCCGGCCCGCCCGCGCAGGCGGAAGCGCTCGAGCAGCTCGGCCAGGTCGCCGTGCGACTGCTCCACCTCGAGCAGGGAGAGCACCGGCACGGCGCGGCCCTCGACCAGCACCCGTACCGGCTCGGCCAGCTCTTCGACGAACCTCAGCCGCACGAACCCGACCTGGGTGTGCACGACGTCCCGCACGAACACGCGCACCTCCTCCGGCGACTCGTCCCAGGCCGGCCGGAACGCGAAGCCGTGCCGGTCGTGCCCCATCGCCCAGACGTGCCGGAGCCACGCGCGGGTGCCCTCCTCGTCCACCACCGCCAGGCAGACCCAGCTGTGCTCCAACGCGAGCCCCTGCAGCGCCACCGCCGTGGGCCCGTCAACGGCCCAGCGCACGCGCCGCTCGTCCAGCGAGGCGGCGAAGCGCAGGACGCCCGCGCCCGGGAAGGACTCCTCGCCGCCACCCTCGTCACCGTCCTCGTCACTGTCCCGATCCCGGCCCGCGTCCCGGTCGACGGCCCGCGAGCGCGCGAGCGCTGCGTCGATCCGGGCGTCGAGCTCTGCGCCGAGCGGCTCCAGCACACCGCGCAGCTGGCGGCCGCAGGCGGCGAGGACCCGGTCCAGCGTCCGCAGCGTCGGTGACTGCCCGCCGGTCCGCAGCGCGTGCAGCGTCGACCGTGAGACGCCGGCCGCGCGCGCCAGCTCCGTGTCGCTCAACCCCGCCAGACCCTGCGCGTCCCGCACCAGCCCGGCTGCGTCCATGCCCCACCCTGCGCCGTCCCGCCCGGGCGTCCCCGACCCATGTCGAGGTCTGTGGACCGCCGCAACCGCCGTCCACAGGCGCGTCGGGCTCCCGGCCAGCGGTCAGGGGTCCGGCGGGCTCGTGTCCGGGCGATCGCACAGACGTGCGGAAGACCAGACGCGCATCCCTGCGAGCACCGTCGCCCCGCACTCCGGGGGTCAGTCGCCGGCCGGGGCGTGTCCGGGCAACCGCACGAAGGCCCGGAAGACCGGACGGGAGTCCCCGAGCACCGGCACCCGCGCCCGGCGGGCAGGTCCCGGCCGGAGTCGGTTCCCGGGCGGTGGAGCGGCCAGGTCCGGGGGAGCGGAGCCCGCGGCTGGCGGTCAGCCGTGCGAGAGGAAGCCGAGCAGGTCGGAGCGGGTGATGATGCCGACCGGCTTGCCGTCGTCGAGGACGAGCAGCGCCGAGTCGCCCTCCAGCGCCGACATGGCGACCGCGAGCTGCTCGCCGGCGCCGACGGTCGGCAGGGCGCGGCTCATGTGGTCGCCGAGCGGGTGGTCGAGGGCGGCGCGGTCGGCGAAGACCGCGTCGAGCAGGTCGCGCTCCACGACCGAGCCGACGACCTCCGCCGCCATGACCGGCGGCTCCTCCTTGACGACGGGCATCTGCGAGACGCCGTACTCCCGCAGGATCGAGATGGCCGACCCGACGGTCTCCTCCGGGTGGACGTGGACGAGCTCGGGGAGGTCGGCGCCCTTGCGCCCGCAGCACGTCGCCGACCGTCGGCTGGCTGTCGTCCGGGGTCAGGAAGCCGTAGTCGGCCATCCACTCGTCGTTGTAGATCTTGGACAGGTAGCCGCGGCCGGAGTCGGGCAGCAGCACGACGACCACGTCGTCCTCGGTGAGCTCCTCGGCCAGCCGCAGCGCGGCCGCCGCGGCCAGGCCGCACGAGCCGCCGACGAGCAGCGCCTCCTCGCGGGCCAGCCGGCGGGTCGTCAGGAACGAGTCGCGGTCGCTGACGGCGATGATCCGGTCGGCGATCGTCCGGTCGTAGGTCTCCGGCCAGAAGTCCTCGCCCACGCCCTCGACGAGGTACGGCCGGCCGCTGCCGCCGGAGTAGACCGAGCCCTCGGGGTCGGCCCCGACGACCTGGACCTTCCCGCCGCTGACCTCCTTGAGGTAGCGGCCGGTGCCGCTGATCGTCCCGCCGGTGCCGACTCCCGCGACGAAGTGCGTGACGCGGCCGTCGGTCTGCCGCCACACCTCCGGGCCGGTGCTGGCGTAGTGGGCGGCCGGGTTCAGCGGGTTGGCGTACTGGTCGGGGTTCCAGGCGCCCGGGATCTCCCTGGCCAGCCGCTTGCTGACCGAGTAGTAGGAGTCGGGGTGCTCCGGCGCCACGGCGGTCGGGCAGACCACGACCTCCGCGCCGTACGCCCGCAGGACCGCGATCTTCTCCGCGCTCATCTTGTCGGGCATGACGAAGACGCACTTGTAGCCGCGGGTGTTGGCCACGATGGCGAGACCCACGCCGGTGTTGCCGCTGGTCGGCTCCACGATGGTGCCGCCGGGCCCGATCAGGCCGTCGGCCTCGGCGGCCTCGACCATGGCGAGCGCGATGCGGTCCTTCACCGAGCCGCCGGGGTTGAAGTACTCCACCTTGGCGAGGACCTGCGGGCGCAGGCCGGCGGCCATCCGGCCGAGGCGGACCAGCGGCGTGTCGCCGACCAGGTCGATGAGCGAGTCGCTGACCTGCACGGGGGGCCTTCCTGTCGGACGAGGAGCCCAGCCTAGGCCGCGTAGGGTCGCTCGCAGGCGTGACCGGCGAGACGACCGGCGGCGGAGGAGGTGCAGGGCGTGAGCACGGCGGTGCAGGTGGCGGACGGCGTCTGGCGGGTGCCGACCGCGCCGCAGGACCTGGTCAACAGCCTGCTGCTCGAGGACGCCGACGGCACCCTGACGCTCGTCGACGCAGGGACGAAGAGCGCGTCGACGAAGATCCTCGCTGCGCTCGACGGCCTCGGCCGCAAGCCCGAGCGACGTCACCCGGCTCGTGCTGACCCACGCCCACCCCGACCACGCCGGCGGGCTGGCTGCCGTCAAGGAGGCAACCGGCGGCTCGGTCCTCGCGCACGACCGCGAGGCGGTCTACCTGCGCGACGGGCGCGCCCCGCGCAGCGACACCGCGACCTTCGGCGGCCGGCTGCTCAACCGCCTGCCGGGCGGCACCTTCGGCAAGGTCGACGTCGCCCGGACCTTCACCGACGGCGAGCTGCTCGACGGCGGCCTGCGGGTGGTCCACACGCCGGGGCACTCCCCCGGCCACGTCTCGCTGGTCCACGAGCCGACCGGGGTGCTGTTCACCGGCGACGCGGTGTTCAACGTGCGCGGCCTGCGCTACCCGCCGTCGATGCTCTGCACCGACGTCCGGCTGACCCACGAGACCGCCGCCCGGCTCGCCGACCAGGAGTTCGGCGTCGCCGTCTTCACCCACGGCACGCACGTCTCCTCCGGCGCGCGCGAGGCGGTGCGCGCGTTCGTCGCCGGGCGCCCGTCATGAGGCTCGACGTCCCCCGCCCGGGTCGCCGGGCCGCGACCACCGCGGCGTACGGGCTCCCGACCGCGGCCGGCGTCGTCGTCTCCGGCTTCGCGCTGCTGCGGGTCGAGGCCAAGCTGGCCCGCCGGACCATCGGCGAGCCGACCGAGAAGGCCCCGGACCCGACCGGGTCGTACGGGCGGGGCCGGCGCGGCAGCAAGCCGCTGCACCTGGCGGTCATCGGCGACTCGAGCGCCGCCGGGCTCGGCGTCGAGCGGGCCGACCAGACCCCGGGCGCGCTGCTGGCCGGCGGGCTGGCCCGCGACCTGGGGCGCCGGGTCGTGCTGGACGTCGTCGCGGTGACCGGCGCGCGGACGGCCGCGCTGGACGTCCAGGTCGGCAAGGCGCTGCGCCACCCGGTGGACATCGCCGTGATCATGATCGGCGCCAACGACGTCACCCACCGCACCCCCATCGCCACGGCGGTGCGCGACCTGGCTCGCGCGGTGCGGACCCTGCGGGCCGCCGGCGCCACCGTGGTCGTCGGCACCTGCCCCGACCTCGGGACGGTCAAGCCGCTGCTGCAGCCGCTGCGCACGGCCGCCCGGGTCCTGAGCCGGCGCCTCGCCCAGGCGCAGTTCGTGGCGGTCGTCGAGGCCGGCGGCGTGGCGGTCTCGCTCGGCGACCTGCTGGCCCAGGAGTTCCACGAGCACCCGCACCTGTGGTCGGCGGACCGGTTCCACCCGTCGGCCGACGGCTACCGACGGGTCGTCGACGCGCTGCTGCCCTCGCTGCTCGAGCCGTCCGGCGTCGAGGTCCCGGTCAGCGTGCCGGTCACCGAGAGCGTCCAGGACGTCGCGGTCGCCGCCGCGGTCGCCGCCCGCGAGCCAGGGCTCGTCGTCGAGACGGTCCCGGGGGTCGAGGGCGCAGCCAGCGAGGGGCCGGGTCGCCTCGTACGCCTGCGCCGTCGCCTGCCGCTCGTGGGCCGCGGCGCGCCCGAGGCCCGTACGCCCGACGGCGAGGAGCCGCCCGCCGACGAGCCGCTCGAGGCCGGTTGAGCACCTGCTGCTGTTCTCGGGTGTCCGCGGCGTTAGCGTTGACCGGATCCCGTTCTGATCCGAAGGAGTCCTCGTGCCTGAGGCAGTGATCGTCTCCACCGCGCGCTCGCCGATCGGGCGCGCCTTCAAGGGGTCGCTCGTCGACCTCCGCCCCGACGACCTGGCCGCGACCATCGTCCAGGCCGCCCTCGACAAGGTCCCCGGCCTCGACCCGCGCGACATCGACGACCTCATGCTCGGCTGCGGCCTCCCCGGCGGCGAGCAGGGCTACAACATGGGTCGCGCTGTCGCGGTGCGCATGGGCTACGACTTCCTGCCCGGCACGACGATCACGCGCTACTGCTCCTCGTCGCTGCAGACCACGCGGATGGCCTTCCACGCGATCAAGGCCGGCGAGGGCGACGCGTACATCTCCGCCGGCGTCGAGATGGTCTCCCGCTTCGTCAAGGGCAACAGCGACTCGCTGCCGGACACGAAGAACCCGTTCTTCGCCGACGCCGAGGCGCGCAGCGCCCAGCGCGGCGCCGAGGGCATCGAGTCCTGGACCGACCCGCGCGAGTCGGGCGACGTCCCCGACGTCTACATCCCGATGCTCCAGACCGCGGAGAACCTGGCGCGCCTCAAGGGCGTCAGCCGCGCGGAGATGGACGAGTTCGGCGCCCGCAGCCAGCAGCTGACGGAGAAGGCCATCGCTGACGGCTTCTGGGAGCGGGAGATCACCTCGATCACGGCGCCGAACGGCACCGTGGTCACCAAGGACGACGGCCCCCGCGCCGGCACCACCGTCGAGGGCATCAGCGGCCTCAAGCCGATCCTGCCGAACGGCCTCATCACCGCCGGCAACGCCTGCCCGCTCAACGACGGCGCCGCCGCCGTGATCATCATGAGCGACACCAAGGCCGCCGAGCTGGGCATCACCCCGCTCGCCCGCATCGTCTCCACCGCGGTCACCGGCCTGTCGCCGGAGATCATGGGCTACGGCCCGGCCGAGGCGATCCAGCTCGCGCTCAAGCGGGCCGGCAAGACCGTCGCCGACATCGACCTGTTCGAGATCAACGAGGCCTTCGCGGCCCAGGTCATCCCGTCCTACAAGGACGTGGGCATCCCCCTGGACAAGCTCAACGTCCACGGTGGCGCCATCGCCGTCGGCCACCCGTTCGGCATGACCGGCGCCCGCATCACCGGCACGCTGCTCAACGGGCTCAACGCCCGCGACGGCCGCTTCGGCGTCGAGAGCATGTGCGTCGGCGGCGGCATGGGCATGGCCATGGTGCTCGAGCGCCTGAGCTAGTCCTCCCCGCACGTCCGCGACGGCCGGCTCCCTGGTGGGGGGCCGGCCGTCGCTGTCGACGCAGGTCAGGCGGTCACGGGGGCCGGGCGGTCCAGAGCGAGCAGGCGGCGCGGCCGGCAGCGAGGACGTCGGGCAGGGCGAGCGCCTCGGCGAGGCCCGGCGGCACGGGGTCGCCCAGCAGCTCGAAGCGGTGCAGGAGCAGGTGCGCCGTCGCGGCCCGCGCCTCGTCGGCGGAGGGGGCGCTGCGGACGAGGTCATCGGCGGTGACGGCGAGCTGGTCGGGCAGGGCGAGGTCGCTGTCCAGGCGCGGCAGCGCCAAGGGGGCGTCGACGAGCCGGGCGTACGACGCGGCCAGGTGGTGCACGAGGTCGCCCCGGCTGAGCCACCCGGTCGCCTGCGGGTCGAGCGCGCTGTCGCCCACCCGGGCCGCCCAGCGGGCCGGGGTCCACAGCCGCAGCCGCTCGACCAGCAGCCGGGCCTCGCGGGCGAGGACGTCGGCAGGCACGGCGAGACCTTAGGCCCGGCTCGAGGCAGCGTCTGGGGGAGGCGCGGGTCGAACGCAGGTACCGTCAGCGCATGCCTGGAGCTGGCGGGCGCGCCGCGGCGGGACTGCTCGGCCTGGCGCTGGCCGCCTGCGGCACCGCGGAGCCGGGGCCGGCTCCGGCCGCGCCGGCCCAGCAGGCCAGGGTCGCGCTGGCAGCAGCCGCCGCACCCGCCGCGCTGCCGTGCCCGACCCGGTACGCCGCGCCGGACCCCTCCCGGCCCGTCCTCACCGCGGACCTGACCGTCGACGGCCGGACGGTGCGCAGCCGGCAGCGCTTCGTGTTCACGCCCGACCTCGCGACCGGCGAGGTCGTCCTGCGGCTGTGGGCGGCCGGGCCGCGGTCGCGAGGCGCCGGCGGCGCGGTGACGGTCAGCCGGGTCGTCATCAACGGCGTGGCGCGGGCGACTCGCCGGCCGGCGCCGACGCTGCTGCGCGTCCCGCTGGCCGGGCGGGCGACCGTCGGCAGGGCGATGACGATCGACGTGGACAGCGTCGTACGCCTGCCGGTCGGGGCGAACGAGCGCTTCGGGGCCCGCAACGGGGTCAGCTGGCTGGCCGGTGGCCTGCCGCTCCTGGCGTGGGAGCGCGGCCGCGGGTGGGCGACCGAGCCCGAGACGCGCAGCTTCGCCGAGGCGGTGACCAGCGAGTCGGTGCGGCTGGACCGGCTGGCCGTGACGCGCCCCGCCGGCCTCACGGTCCTGTCCGCCGGCACGCCGGTGTCCGACGACGGCCGGACGGCGGTGTTCCGCAGCGCGTCGGTGCGCGACGCGTCGGTGGCGGTCGGGCGGTTCCGCACCGCGCGGACCACTGCGGGCAGCGTGCCGGTCGTCGTCGGCGTGGCGCCAGGGGTTCCCGACGACCCGGCGAAGGTGGCCGCAGAGCTGGCCCGGGCGGTGCGGAGCCACGCGGCGCGCTTCGGCCCGTACCCGCACGAGCGGCTCGTCTCGGCCGTCGTGCCCGACCTGACGGGTGGCATCGAGATGCCGGGCATGGTCCTGCTCGGGAAGGGCCAGGCGTCGGGCGACCCGACCGCGAGCCACGAGGTGGCGCACCAGTGGTGGTACTCCCTGGTCGGCGACGACCAGGCCCGCGACCCCTGGCTGGACGAGGCCTTCGCCACCTACGCCGAGGCGCTCGACCGCGGTACGGGCGGGACGTACGAGCGCATGACCGTCCCGGCGGACGGCCGCGGCCGCACCGGCGCGCCGATGACCTACTGGGACGGGCGCAGCTCCTACTACCGGTCGGTGTACGTGCAGGGAGCCGTCGCCCTGCTGCGCGCGCGGCGCGCGGTGGGCGCCGCGGCGATGGACCGGGCGCTGCGCTGCCACGTCGCGCGCAACGCGCACACGCTGACCCGACCCGCCGACGTCGAGGCGTCGCTGCGCCACCTGCCCGCGGCGCTCGCCGAGCTCAAGGAGGTCGGGGCCCTGTGAGCACCGCCGCTGTTCGACCACCCCGCCGGCGGGCAGGACCACCGTCGTGACGCCTGCCAGACCCTGCCCCGCATGATCGGCGCCCTGCTCGGCGTCCTGGCCGTCCTGCTGCTGACCGCCGGCACCGCCCTGTTCGTCGCCGCGGAGTTCTCCCTCGTCGCGGTCGAGCGGCCGGGGCTGGAGGCGGCCGAGAAGCGCGGCGACCCGGGGGCGCGCCGCGTCCTGGCTGCCGTGCGGACCCTGTCGTTCCAGCTGTCCGGCGCGCAGCTCGGCATCACGCTGACCACCCTGGTGGTCGGCTTCATCGCCGAGCCGTCGTTCGCCGCCTTCTTCCGCCCGCCGCTCGAGGCGATCGGGCTGCCCGAGGGGCTGTCCCACGTCCTCGGCGTCGCCGGCGCGCTGCTGGTCGCGACCGTGCTGCAGATGGTCTTCGGCGAGCTGGTCCCCAAGAACCTCGCCATCGCCCAGCCCTTCCCGACCGCCCGCGCCGTCGCGGGTCCGCTGCGCGTCTCGAGCGCCACGCTGCGGCCGCTCATCGCGGCGTGCAACGGCAGCGCCAACGCGGTCGTGCGCCGGCTCGGCATCGAGCCCCAGGAGGAGCTGCGCTCGGCGCGGTCGGCGTCCGAGCTCGGCAGCCTGGTGCGCAGCTCCGCCGAGGAGGGGACGCTCACCGAGCAGACCGCCACGATGCTCACCCGCTCGCTGGCCTTCGGCGACCGCAACGCCGGCGACGTCATGACGCCGCGCATGCAGATGACCACCCTGGAGCAGGGCGACTCCGTCGCGACGCTCCTGGACCGGGCCCTCGAGAGCGGCCACTCGCGCTTCCCGGTCGAGGGCAACGACGGCATCGACGACGTCGTCGGGGTGGTGCACGTCAAGCGCGCCTTCGCGGTGCCGCGCGACGAGCGCCGGCGCACCCGGATCAGCCAGATCATGGGCCCGGTGGCCCGCGTCCCCGAGACGGTGCACCTGGACGACCTGCTGCACACGCTGCGCGAGCCCGGGCTGCAGATGGCCGTGGTCATCGACGAGTACGGCGGCACCGCCGGCGTCGTCACCCTCGAGGACCTGGTCGAGGAGCTGGTCGGCGAGGTCGACGACGAGCACGACGCCCCGAGCCGCCCCGACGTCGAGGAGCGCGGCGACCTGCTCGTGCTGTCCGGCCTGCTCCGCGACGACCAGGTCGCCGAGGTGTCGGACTTCGAGCTGCCCGAGGGGCCGTACGACACCCTCGGTGGCCTGGTCATGGCCCGCCTCGGCCGCATCCCCCGCCGCGGCGACGCCTGCGACGTCGACGGCTGGACCCTCACCGTCCTCGAGCTCGACGGCCGCCGCGTCGACCGGGTGCAGCTCACGCCGCCGCCCGAGGCCGCCCCGGACGAGGACGGCGCATGAGCACCCTGGCCCTGCTCGCGGCCGTGCTGCTGCTGCTCGGCAACGCGTTCTTCGTCGGCGCGGAGTTCTCCGTCATCAGCGTCCGGCGCAGCCAGATCGAGCCGCTCGAGTCCGGCAGCCGCCGCGCCCGCACGGTCCTCTACGCCCTGCGACACCTCTCGCTCATGCTCGCCGGCTGCCAGCTCGGCATCACCCTGTGCTCACTCGGCCTGGGCGCCGTCGCCGAGCCCGCCGTCGCCCACCTGCTCGAGGACGCGCTGCACACCGCGCACGTCCCCGAGCAGCTGCTGCACCCGATCGCGTTCGCCATCGCGCTGACGATCGTGGTCTTCCTGCACATGGTGCTCGGCGAGATGGTGCCCAAGAACATCTCGATCGCGCTCCCCGAGAAGGCCGCGCTCGTGCTGGTCCCGCCGCTGGTGGCCTACGTGCGGGTCGTGCGCCCGCTGCTCACCGCCCTCAACGCGATCGGCAACACCGTGCTGCGGCTGTTCAAGGTCGAGCCGAAGGACGAGCTGGCCTCGTCGTTCTCGCCGGACGAGCTGGCCGGGATCATCGCCCACTCCCGCGAGGAGGGCCTGCTCGACGAGGAGGAGCACGAGCGGCTCTCGACCGCGCTGCAGCTGCGCCAGCAGCCGGCCAGCACGGTCATGCTGCCGCTGGACCGGGTCGTGACCGTCCCCGACACCGTGACGGCCGACGAGCTCGAGGAGCTGGTCGTCATCACCGGCTTCTCGCGCTTCCCGGTGCGCTCGGTCTCCGACGACCCGGAGAGGCCGCAGGTGGAAGGCGGGCTCCTGGGCTTCGTGCACGTCAAGGACGTGCTCGGCCTGTCCTCCACGCAGCGCGCCGAGCCGCTGGCCGCCCGCCGGTTGCGCACCATGCCGCGCCTGCGCGCCGACATGCCGCTGTCGGAGGTGCTGACCGCGCTGCAGCGCAACAAGAGCCACCTCGGCCAGGTCGTCGACGACGCCGGCTCGGCGATCGGCGTCATCGCCCTCGAGGACGTCGTGGAGCAGTTCGTCGGCGAGGTCGAGGACGAGACCAACCCCGAGCACGCCCCGGCCCTGCCCGAGGACGAGCAGGTCCCGAGCGCCGGCTGAGCTCAGCCGCCGACGGCCAGGGTCTCCCGGAAGCCCCGCACCAGCGGCGCCGCGAAGCGCCAGGCCGACGCGCGCGACTGGACGTGGACCCGGTAGCCGCGTTGTCCGACGACCAGGGCCATGTCGCTGACCCGCTGGCTCGCTGCGCCCGAGCCGTAGGTGAAGTCCCAGAAGCCGGCCGGCCGGCCGCGGAACGGCAGCAGGCGCGTCGCGAGCTGCCGGTAGCCGCGGTAGGCGGTGGCGTCGGCCCGCTGCTGCTGGCGGATGGCCGCCGCGGTGACGTCGCCGCTGACCGGCCCGCTGCGCACCGTCATGGTCGTCAGGCCGGACGCGCTGACGAAGCGGCGGGTCGGCCCGGTGCCGACCGAGCGCCAGCCGGGCGGGACCCCGATCGACCAGGTGCCGTCCCCCGACTGCACCCGCTTCCAGCCGCGCGGCAGGGCGGCGGGCGCGGCGAGGGCGGCCGGCACGGCGGTCGGCGCGGCGGGCGGCGCGGCGACGGTAGAGGCGGCGGGCGAGGCGGCTCCCGAGCGAGCTGCGGCCGGGGTCGCGCTCGGCGACGGGCGGGCGCTCGGCGCGCCCGCCACGGCCGGTCCCCGCGCGGGCGCCGGGTCGCGGTCGACCGCCGCCACGGCGCCCCCGCCGAGCAGCGCCCCAGCGAGCAGCCCGGCTCCCAGCGGCAGCAGCCGGGCTCGGTCCCCGTCCCGGTCCCGACGGGCTGAGGTCGGCGGGACGAGCGGTGGCGGGGTGAGCAGCGGCGGTGCGAGCGCCCGGGGTGTCGACGGCGCGGTGAGCGGGCGCAACGGCCCGCCGACGACCGCGGCAGCCGGGGCAGCCGCGGCAGGGGCAGCCGGGGCAGCCGCGGCAGGGGCAGCCGCGGCAGGGGCAGCGGCGGGCGGCGGCGTCCGGTCGACCCGCTCGGCGAGCTCGTGCACCCGGGCCCGCTCCGCCTCCAGCTCCCCGCGGAACTCCTGCAGCGCCTTCTCCAGCTCGTCCGCCCGGGCCTGCGCGGCCACCAGGGCGGCGGCGCTGCGCGCGACGTGCTCGTCGACCTCCGCGCGGTCGTAGCCGCGCGGTGCGGTCGAGAACGTCGGGGGTGTGGTCACGAGGGTCTCCGGGGCGAGGGGCGGTGCGCACCCCGTACCCAGGACGGCGCCGGCCGACCGCCGGCCGGACAGGCCGACGGCCGGCCGCCCCCGGGGGGCGACCGGCCGTCGGGTCGTGCTGGGGCTGCTAGTCGCGGCCCTGCAGGTAGCTGAGCAGGCGGAGCACCTCGAGGTAGAGCCAGACCATGCCGACCACGAGGCCGAAGGCGATGCGCCAGGACTCGCGGCCGTCGACACCGGCCTCGACCATGCGCTCGGCCTGGTCGAAGTCGAGCACGAAGGTCAGCGCGCCGAACGTGATGAACGCCAGGCTGAAGATGACCGAGAAGAACAGGTTGTCACCGCGGATGCCGAGCGCGTCGCCGTCGCCGAACAGGCCGACCAGCAGGTTGACGACCAGCAGCCCGAACAGGCCCAGGAAGGCGGTCGTGATGACCTTCCTGAAGCGGGGCGTCGCCCGCAGCCGGCCGCTCTTGTAGGCGAGGAGCACGGCACCGAAGACCGCGGCGGTGCCGATGACGGCCTGGGCGACGATGCCGCCGCCGAAGGCGTCGTTGTAGACGTGGCTGATCGCGCCGAGGAACACGCCCTCGAGCGCGGCGTAGGCGAGCACGAGCGGCGGGCTGACCTGCCGCTTGAAGATGTTCACCAGGGCGAGGACGAAGCCGACGATGCCGGCCAGGGCGCCGACGCCCATGCCCAGGTCGAGCACCCAGGCGGCAGTGCCGGTGACGACGATGATCCCGAGCAGCAGACCGGTCTTGACGACGATGTCGTCGTAGGTCAGCCGCGCAGGCGTGTTGTAGATGCCGGCGACCTCGTCGGCGCTCGGCGCGTACTGCCCCGTGCCGCGAAGGCTCTCGTGGAGCGGGGTGCTCCGCTGGAACACGGGGTTGCTGGACTGGCGTGCCATCAGGCGCTGCTCCTCTGCACGACCCACGGACGGGGCGTCGCACTCATCTCAACGCGCATCTGCCCGCTCGTGTGCCCGTGACGCGCGATCTGTGGATCACGAGTGCCCGGAGCGGGACTCGAACCCGCGATCCCTCTCGGGCCCCTGTTTTTAAGACAGGTGCGTATGCCAGCTCCGCCACCCGGGCAGGTGCGGCCCGAGGATACGGGGCGGGTTGTCCTGCGACGCCCGGAGCAGGTAGTGGATAGTCTGCGAGGTGAGCGCTGCGCCCGGTCGACGCGTGACGTACCGCGCCGTCCTCGCCGTGCCGGAGTTCCGCGCCCTCTTCCTGTCGCAGCTGCTGAGCATCGTCGGCGACCAGGTCACCCGCATCGCCGTGGCCCTGCTCGTCTTCGACCGCAGCGGGTCCAGCTTCGCGGCGGCGGCGACGTACGCCTGCTCCTACCTCACCTGGCTGGTAGGCGGACCGGTGCTGGCGGCCCTGTCGGACCGCCACCCGCGCCGCACGGTCATGATCACCTGCGACGTCGCCCGGGCGGGCCTCGTCGCACTGCTGCTGGTGCCGGCCCTGCCGCTGCCCGCCGTGTTCGCCGTCCTGGTCTGCGTCGGCCTGCTGGCGCCGCCCTTCGACAGCGCCCGCAGCGCGACCTTCCCCGAGGTGCTGCCCGGCGACGCCTACCTGGTCGGCAACGGCCTGATCAACAGCGCGATCCAGCTCGGGCAGGTCCTCGGCTTCCTGGTCGGCGGCGTGCTGGTCGCGGCGATCGGGAGCCGCGGCGCGCTGCTCGTCGACATCGCGACGTTCACGCTCAGCGCGCTGGTCGTCCGGCTCGCCGTGACGTTCCGGCCCGCGGCCCAGCAGGCCGCTGACCAGCGCGGGCTGCTGCAGGACACGGCGCGCGGCATCGGCGCGGTCCTGCACACGCCGCAGCTGCGCTACCTGCTCGCCGTGGCCGGGCTCACCGCTGCCGCCAGCATCGCCCCGGAGGGCCTGGCCGTCGGCGTCAGCGCGGAGTTCGGGCACGGCGCCGTCGGCGCGGGCCTGCTGACGGCGTGCGTGCCGATGGGCTTCGTCGTGGGGGCCAGCCTGGTGCTCAGCCGCGAGCCCGCCCAGCGGCTCGGGCTGCTGCCGGGCCTCGCCGTCCTGACGCTCGCGCCGCTGGTGCTCACCCCCTGGGCGTCCAGCCTGCCGGCCGTCGCCGCGCTCTGGCTGGTCGCGGGCGCCGGCGGGTCGCTGCAGGTCGTCGCCAGCGCGGTGTACGTCGCCAGCACCCCTCCCGAGCTGCGCAGCCGGGCGTACGGGGTGGCGGGCACGACCCTCGCCGCCGGCCAGGGCCTGTCGCTGCTGGGCGCCGGTGCGCTGTCGGAGGCCGTCGGACCCCGGACGGCGGTCGCCCTGGTCGCCGGCGCCGGGCTGGTCGTGCTGCCGCTGGTGCTGCGCACGAGCCCACGTCTGGTGCAGCCGGCATGAGCCAGCACGAGGCGGCCTTCCCCCGCCGGACCACGGTCTCGATCATGCTGCTGGCGATCGCGGCCGCCGTCGTCGGCCTCGTCACCACCTGGCAGGCCGGCGCCCTCGAGCTCCCCGAGCCGCCGTTCGTCGTGCCGTGGCTCCTGCTGGTGCCCGGCTACCTGGTCTCGAGCCGCCTCACGGTCGACATCGACTTCCGCGACCAGACCCGGCTGGTCGTGCTCACCCAGCTGCCGCTGGCGCTCGGGATCGTCTTCGTCGGGCCGTGGACGCACCTCGCCGCCCGCGCCGGCGCGCGCCTGCTCGAGCTGTTCTTCGTCCGCAAGCAACCGCTGGTGAAGAAGCTGTTCAACACCGGGCTGGCGCTGCTGGAGGTCGGGGTCGCCGAGCTCGTCTTCGGCGCCCTGGGGCCCGGCAGCGACCCCGGCCTGCGCCTGTGGGCGGCCCTGCTCGGCGGGCTGCTGATCAGCGAGCTGGCCGGCTACGCCGTGCTGAGCCTGCTGTTCGTGGTGCTGGGCATCGCGGTCGACGCCCGCGAGCGGTGGGGCGCGCTGGGCACCTCCCTGGTCACGACCGCGCTGTTCGGCTGCGTCGGCGTCGTCTCCGTGTCGGCCCTGTGGACCGACCCCCTGGTCGCGGCCGTGATCCTGCTGCTGGCCGGCGGGCTCAGCCTGGGCTACCGCGGTCACCGGCGCCTCATCTCCCGCCACCGCACCACCGAGCAGCTGTACGACCTCGTCAAGGAGCTGGGCCCGCTCGACCTCGACCGGCCGCAGGCCCGCGCGGTCGTCGACAGCGTCCGCGACCTGCTGCACGCTGGCGAGCTGGACCTGGCCGTCTGCGAGCCGGGCACCGGCCTCTGGCGCCACCTGATCAGCGTGGAGGACGCCGCCCGCCGCGACGAGGCCTTCGACCCCGGTGACCAGCTGCCGGCCCTCGCCGAGCGGGTCGCCGCGACCGGCGCGCCCGTCCTGCAGCACCGCAGGGGCAGCACGCGCGACCGCATGGCCACCCCGCTGGTGGGCGGCGGCGGCCTGCTCGGCGTGCTGACGGTCACCGACCGGCTGGGCACGAGCCGCGGCTTCGACATGCAGGACCTGCGCCTGCTCGAGGCGGTCTCGGCAGCCCTCGGCACCGCCCTGGAGCGCGGCCGGCTGCTGGCCGACCTCGGCCGGGCGGCCACCACCGACGCGCTGACCGGCCTGCCGAACCTCGCCTCGACCACGCGCCAGGTGCGCGACCTGCTCGCGGCCCACCCCAGCGGCATCGTGCTGGCGGCGCTGACGGTGGAGTCGTTCCGCGAGGTCAACGACACCCTCGGGCACCAGATCGGCGACGACCTCCTGCGCGAGGTGGCTGCCCGCCTGCTCGCCTGCTCCCCCGGCGCGGTCGTCGGCCGGATCGGCGGCGGCCGGTTCGCGGTCGCCCTGCCGTCGGTGCACGCCGGGGCCGGTGCCGAGATGGTCGGGCTCGGGCTGCGCACCTCGGTCGAGGGACCGGCGCAGCTCGGCGCGGTCAGCACCCACGTCCGCCTCGTCGTCGGCGTCGTCGAGGCCCCGGTGCACGGCCGCGAGGCCGAGACGCTGCTGCGCCGGGCCGAGACCGCCATGAACGGCGCCCGCTCCGCTGGCGGCGGACCGGTCATGTGGGAGCCGGCGTACGAGGTGCGCGGGCAGCGTCGCCTCGCCGTCGTCAGCGCGCTGCGCGAGGCACTGGCGGGCGGATCGGTCAGCATGGCCTTCCAGCCCAAGGTGGAGGTGGCCACCGGCCGGGTCACCGGCGTCGAGGCGCTCGCCCGCTGGGCGCACCCGGCGCTCGGCGAGATCGGCCCGGACGAGTTCGTGCCGCTGGCCGAGGCCAGCGGGCTGATGCAGCAGCTGACCAGCACCGCGCTGCGGCAGGCGCTGACCGCCTGCCGCGGGTGGCAGGACCGCGCGCCCGGCGTCGGGGTGGCGGTCAACGTCAGCGCCGACACGGTGCTCGACCCGGTCTTCGTCACCGAGGTCGCCTCGCTGCTCACGCTGACCGGGGCAGACGCCGGCCTGCTGACGCTCGAGCTCACCGAGTCGGTCCTGCTGGCCGACGCCGAGCTGGCGCGGGAGCGCATGGGGGAGCTGCAGGCGCTCGGCCTGCGCCTGTCGGTCGACGACTTCGGGACCGGCTACAGCTCGCTGACCTACCTCAAGGGCCTGCCGGTGGCCGAGGTGAAGGTCGACAAGGCGTTCGTGCACGACCTGGTGGAGGACCGGGCCGACCAGGCCGTGGTCAGCTCGGTGGTGGGCATCGCCCACACCCTGGGCCTGCGCGTGGTCGCGGAGGGCGTCCAGGACGACGCCCAGCTCGACGTGCTGCGGCGGCTCGGCGTCGACGAGGCGCAGGGCTACCTGCACGCTCGGCCGATGCCGGTCGCGGAGATCGGTTCGTGGTTGGACAGGCGGATGGACGCGCGCCGCTGAGGGCGCTGCGGTCCGTTCCGTCTCTAGCCCCAGGCGTTGCCGCGCATCGCGTTCTCCTCGTCCGTCGTCCGGGCGGTCGGTCGGTGTCCTCTAGCCCCAGGCGTTGCCGCGCATCGCGATCTCCTCGTCTGCCGTCGTGACCGGTCGGTCTGCTCTAGCCCCAGGCGTTGCCGCGCATCGCGATCTCCTCGTCTGCCGTCGGTGCCGTTCGGTGGGCCCTAGCCCCAGGCGTTCCCGCGCACGGTGACCTCCCTCACAGATGTCGTCCTGGACGACGGAGACGTTTCAGGTCGTGGCCCGCCGTCTCGTGCCGGACCTCCCGGTCCTGCGCACGCCACGTCGGACCGGTCGGCGGCGGAGGGGGGCGGCCACCGAGCGGAGCGGACCGGACGTTCACCCGTACGGCCCTGGAGCACGACGATAGGCGTCCTCCACCGATTCGCCGACCAGGACGACACGGACATCTCCGGGTGTCTCGGGAGCCAACGGGCACAATTTCGTCACCCGGAGACGTCAAGTTCGTACGCAGGGTGCCGATACCCCGGCTGGGGCGGGCTGCAGGCCGCGGCCGGTGGGCTCAGCGCAGGCCGGCGAGGACCGCCGCGCGGTCGAAGACGGCGTCGAGCATCGTCTCGGTGAGCCGCCCGGTGAAGGTGTTCTGCTGGCTCACGTGGTAGCAGCCCAGCACGGTCGGGCCGCCCTCGAGCGCCACCTCCGCACCGTGCCCGAAGGCGGGTACGGGCGTCGGCACCGCCACGCCGGCCGCCCGCAGCACCGGCCACAGCGACGCCCACCCGAAGGCGCCCAGCACGACGACCGCCTTCGTCGTCGGCAGCAGGAAGCGCAGCTCAGCCGCCAGCCAGGTGCTGCAGGTGTCGCGCTCGGCCACGGTCGGCTTGTTGGCCGGCGGGGCGCAGCGGACCGGCAGGGTGATCCGGGTGTGCAGCAGCTCCAGACCGTCGCGGGCGTGCACCGACGTCGGCTGGTTGGCCAGGCCGTTGCGGTGCAGCGAGGCGACGAGCCAGTCGCCGCTGCGGTCGCCGGTGAAGATGCGCCCGGTCCGGTTGCCGCCGTGCGCAGCGGGCGCGAGGCCGACCACGACGACACGCGGCTTCTCGACCCCCCAGCCGGTGACCGGGCGGCCCCAGTAGGTCTCGCTGGCGAACGACGCCCGCTTCTCCTCCGCGACCTGCTCGCGCCAGGCGACCAGCCGCGGGCAGGCCCGGCAGACCGAGGAACGGCCGTCCAGGTGCGCCAGCGTCGGGGCGTTGCCGGCGAGCCGCTCGACCTCGGCCCGGTCGCGGGCGACCGGCGTCGAGGGGCGGGCGCGGTCGGTCGGGAAGCCGGAGCCGGGAGCGATGGGCACGGGACCTAGGGGGCGCTCGTGCCCTGGCGGCCGTAGCGGTCCTCGAGCCGGACGACGTCGTCCAGCTCCGTGGTCGACGCCTCGAGCATCACGGTGTCGACCAGGGCCGTGACCCGGTGCCGGGTCCCGGGCCGCAGGTGGATGCTCTCCCCCGGCTCGAGGTCGAACTCCTCCAGGTCGTCCTCGGACAGGCCGACCTCGACGTGCAGCCGGCCCGACTGCACGGAGATCGTCTCCTCCTTGCGCTCGTGGTACTGCAGCGACAGCGCGTGACCCTCGGTCACGTGGATCGCCTTGCCGCAGAACTTGCCGTCGACGAGCGCGAAGAGCTCCTCGTGGCCCCACGGCTTGTCGACGCGGCGCACCGCGCTGACCCAGTCGGCCTTGCTCATGCCACTCCTCTGCTCGCTGCGCTCCAGGCGATGCCGTCGAGGATGTCCGCCTCGCTCACCAGCACCTCGGTCAGGTCCAGACGGTCCACCAGGCGGCGCAGCACCAGCGCGCCCGCGCCGATGACGTCGACGCGCCCCGGGTGCATGACCGGCAGGGCGGCCCGCTCCTCGCGGGACATCGCCAGCAGCCGGGCGGTCACCTCGCGCACGGCGTCGGCGCTCAGCCGGGACAGGTGGATCGCCGAGGCGTCGTACGACGTCAGGCCGAGCGCCAACGCCGCGACCGTCGTCACCGACCCGGCCAGCCCGACGGCGGTGCGCGCCTGCTCGGTCGGCACGACCTCGCGGGCCCAGTCGATCGCCGCGTCGACGTCGGCCTCGGCGGCGGCGACCTGCGCCGCGGTCGGGGGGTCGTCGGTCAGGTGGCGCTCGGTGAGGCGTACGCAGCCGACGTCCATGGAGCGGGCCGCCTGCACGCGGTCGCTGCCGAGGACCAGCTCGGTGGAGCCGCCGCCGATGTCCATGACCAGGTAGGGCTGCTCGACGCCGGTCAGGCCGCGGGTCGCCCCGTCGAAGGAGAGCGCGGCCTCCTCGTCGCCGCTGGCCACCTCGGGCTCGGTGCCGAGCACCTCGCGCACCATCTCCACGAAGACGTCGCGGTTGCCGGCGTCCCGGGTCGCGCTGGTGGCCACCATGCGGGTGGCCTGCACCTGCAGCGCCCGGCAGGTGGCGGCGTAGGCCTCGAGCGCCTCCCGCGTACGGGCCAGCGCCTCGGGCGCCAGCTCGCCGGTGCGGTCGACGCCCTGGCCGAGCCGGACGACGCGCATCTCGCGGTGCAGGTCGTCCTTGGTGGTGCCGTGCACGTCGGCGACGAGCAGGCGGATCGAGTTGGTGCCGCAGTCGACGGCGCCGACGCGGGTCACGCGCGGGTCCGCTTGCCGGGCCGGGCGTCCGGGTCATCGGGGTCGACGCACGGGCCGGCCGCCCACCACTCGGGCAGCGCCTCGAGCGCCTCGTCGCCGAACGGGTTGACGCCCTCGCCGACCGCCAGGCTGTGGGCCACGAGGACGTGCAGGCACTTCACCCGCACCGGCATGCCGCCCTGGGCGGGGACGCCCTCGAGCACCTCCTGCTGGTCGCGCCGGGCGACGTAGTCGGCAGCGGCGGCTTCGTACCGCTCGCGCAGCTCCGGGTCGTCGGCCAGCCGCGCGGTCATCTCGCGCATCATCCCGTCGGACTCGAGGGTGCCGATCCGCGACGCCAGCCGCGGGCAGGTCAGGTAGTAGAGCGTGGGGAACGGCGAGCCGTCCTCCAGCCGCGGCGCCGTCTCGACGACGTCGGGCAGCCCGCACGGGCAGCGGTGGGCGACCGAGCGCATGGCCCGGGGCGTACGGCCCAGCTGCAGGCCGACCGCGGTGCGGTCGCGGGGGTCGAGCAGCGGTTCCGGTCCGGTCACCCGCGGTCGGCCGTCTCGACGCTGGACCACAGCTGCGACCACCACGGGGCGTCGCCGCCCTCGGCGGGCACCGGGCCCTCGCCGGGCTCCGCCTCGGCAGCAGGGGCGGGGCGGAGCACCTCGTACGCCGTCTCGCCCGGCAGCACGAAGTGCAGCCGCTCGCGGGCCAGCCGGCGTACGTGCTCCGGGTCCTGGAGCAGCGTGCGCTGCTCCTCGAGGGCAGCGACCCGCTCGCGCTGGGCCACCTGCCCGGACTCCAGCTCACTGATCTCCCCGCGCTGCGCCAGGAACTCGCGCGCCGGCACCGCCGCCGTGAGGACCATCGCGCAGAGCACGAGGGCCAGCACGGCCGCGCGGGTGGTGAACCGGTTCGAGGACCGCGTGGCGGCGGTCCGGAGCGAGTCGCGGGTCACCCGCTGCCGGGCAGACGGCCGGCCGGGGAGGCGGCGGGAGGACGGCACGGGCTATCCGGCCGCCGTGAAGCGCGGGAAGGCGGCGGCACCGGCGTAGCGACCTGCCTCGTCCAGCTCCTCCTCGATGCGGAGCAGCTGGTTGTACTTGGCGACGCGCTCGCTGCGAGCCGGGGCGCCGGTCTTGATCTGCCCGCAGTCGGTGGCGACGGCGAGGTCGGCGATCGTGGTGTCCTCGGTCTCGCCGGAGCGGTGGCTCATCATGCAGCGGTAGCCGCTGCGGTGGGCCAGCGCGACCGCGTCGAGGGTCTCGGTGAGCGTGCCGATCTGGTTGACCTTGACCAGCAGGGCGTTGGCCGCGCCGCGGGCGATGCCGTCGCCGAGGCGCTGCGGGTTGGTGACGAACAGGTCGTCGCCGACCAGCTGCACCCGGCTGCCGAGGCGCTCGGTGAGGGCCACCCAGCCCTCCCAGTCGCTCTCGTCGAGCGGGTCCTCGATGGAGACCATCGGGTAGGCCCCGACCAGCTCCTCGTAGTAGGCCGCCATCTGCTCGGCGGTCTTGGTGCCGCCCTCGAAGGCGTAGCCCGCGTCGGAGTGGAACTCGCTCGCGGCGACGTCCAGGGCGAGCGCGATGTCGCGGCCCGGGGTCAGCCCGACCTTGGTGATCGCCTCGAGGATCAGGTCGAGCGCGTCGCGGTTGCTGGGCAGATCGGGGGCGAAGCCGCCCTCGTCGCCGACGCTGGTGGCCAGGCCGCGCTGCTTGAGCACGCTCTTGAGCGCGTGGTAGGTCTCGGCGCCCCAGCGCAGGGCCTCGGAGAACGTGGGCGCGCCGATCGGCGCGATCATGAACTCCTGCACGTCGACGTTGGTGTCGGCGTGCGCGCCGCCGTTGAGGATGTTCAGCATCGGGACCGGGAGCAGGTGGGCGTTCGGGCCGCCGAGGTAGCGGAACAGCGGCAGGCCGGTCGACTCCGCGCTCGCCCGGGCGACCGCCAGGCTGACCCCGAGCATCGCGTTGGCGCCGAGGTTGCTCTTGTCGGGCGTGCCGTCCAGCTCGATCAGCGCCTGGTCGATGATCCGCTGCTCGCTGACCTCGATGCCCATGATCTCGGGGCCGATGGTGTCCAGCACCGCCTCGACGGCCTTGCGCACGCCCTTGCCGCCGTAGCGGCTGTCGTCACCGTCCCGGAGCTCCACCGCCTCGTACTGCCCGGTGCTCGCGCCGCTGGGGACCGCCGCGCGGGCAGTCGTCCCGTCGTCGAGCTGGACCTCGACCTCGACGGTGGGGTTGCCGCGCGAGTCGAGGATCTCGCGGGCGCCGACGTCCTCGATGGAGGGCACGGTTCTCCTGGTGCGCTGGGAGCTGGGACGGCCGCGAGCGTACCCAGGGGCGTTGCAGGGACCCGTCAGGCGCGCAGCAGTGTGGCCAGGTGACGCGGGGGCGGGCTGCCGTGGGCGAGCACCTCGTCGTACGACGAGCGGCCGGCCAGCAGCGGCGCCAGCTCGTGGTAGCCGACGAAGTAGGTGGACAGCTGGGCGCTGGTCAGCAGCGCGCGGGTCCACTTGCCGACCGCCTCACCCTCCTCCTGGTAGCCGCGGCGGACCATGAGGTCGAGCGCCTCGGCCTCGTCGAGGCTGCCGGTGTGGACGCCGGCGTCGAGCAGCGCGTTGATGGTCATGCGCAGCTGCATCTTCAGCTGCTGGAGCAGGACCGGCACGCCGCCGTGGCCGGTCTCGACCATCAGCCGCTCGGCGTGCACCGCCCAGCCCTCGACGAACGAGCCGCTGCGCAGCACCCGCCGGACCCGCGTCGCGGAGCGGTGCTGGCGCTCGTGGCCGAGCTGCAGGACGTGGCCCGGCATGGCCTCGTGGACGCTCAGCTCGGTGAGCATCGCGGTGTTGTACTCCCGGTAGAAGCTCGCGACGCGCTCCCGGCTCCAGTCGGCCGGCGTGGGGCTGATCGCGTAGAACGTCGTGCCGCCCTGCTCCAGCGGGCCGGGGGCGTCGCAGTAGGCGACGGCCACGCCGCGCCGGAACTCCGGCATGACCTGCACCTCGCAGAGCACGTCCGGGACCGTGGCCAGCCCCGTCCGGCGGACCACCTCGGTCGTCTCGGCCAGGGTCTGGCGGGCCAGCGGCACGATGCTGTCGTCGTCGGGCGTCTCGGCCGCGACCCGGTCGAGCGCCGTGCGCACCGGGTCCTCGACGTCGCCGACCCAGTCGCGGGCCACCCGCTGCAGCTGCTCGGTGACGGCGTCGAGGTTCTCCCGCGCGGCGCGGACGACGTCGCCGCCGGACAGGCCGGCGTCCAGGACGAGGTGCAGCTTGGCGGCGAAGACCTCCGCGCCGAGCCGCGGGTCTCCCTCCGCGGGCTGCGTGCGCAGCCAGCCGGCGTAGCGCTCCACGGCGGCCGCGGCGGCCTCCTGCGCCGGGCGGACCTCGGTCTCCAGCGACGGCTCCTGCGCGAGCAGCCGGCCGACCTCCTGGCGGACCAGCGTCAGCGCCCCCGCGGACTGCTGCACCGCCGTGTCGCGGTGGACCGCGGGCATGCCGGTCAGCTGCCGCTCGGCCTCGGCCAGCCGGTCCGGGACCTGCGCGAGCCGGGCAGCCAGCGACTGCAGCCGCTCCGCCGCAGGCAGCACGTCACGGGCCAGCAGCGGGTGCAGCGCCTCGCCGGGCAGCCAGACGAGCGGGTTCCAGGTGTGCTCGCGCAGCACGTCGAGACCGAACGCCCGGCGGTCGAGGGCCGCGGTCAGCATCTCGGCGTCGACCGCGTCGTCGACGCCGAGCGCCTCCCGGTCGAGGTCGTCGAGCTGGTCGCGCCGGCGGCTGAGCACTGCGCGCTGCTCGGCGCGGCCGCTGTCGGTCAGGTCGTCGAGCCGGGCGTCGTGGGTGTGGTCACCGAGCCCGGTCGCCTGCTCGGGCCACAGCCGCAGCAGGTCGTCGACGGTGTCCTCGGCCAGCCGCCGCCAGGTCTGCGTCACGTCGCTGCTCACGCGCGGACCCTAGCCTCGTGCTGTGACCCTCCGGCTGCTCGTGCTGCTCGCCGTGGTCGGCGTCGTCGCGTACCGGTTCCGGCCGCGCTGCCGGCTCACCTGGATGCCCGCGGTGGTCCTGTTCGTCACCGTCGTCGTCGTCCGCACGGCGATGTCCCTGCTCGACTGAGCCGGGGCGGGGGCGGTGGCGCCTCCTGGCCCGCGAGAGTCGCGTTGCGCCCCGCTTGCTGGCCGGCAAGCGGGGCGTACTGCGACTCTCGGCGCGGTCGGGTGGCGCAGCGGGCTAGAGCCTGACGAGCCTCGCGCCGCGAGTGATCCGCGCGGTGCCCTCGGTCCGCAGGTAGAAGCCACGGCGGCCGTCGCCGAGCCAGGCGAGCGCGGCCTTGACCTCGTCGTCGACCTCGCCGACCCCGCGGCCCAGGCACCAGCGGCTGAACTCGACGCAGGGCGGGGCGGCGGCCACCAGCTCGAGCGGCAGCGGGTCGCCGTCGACCGCGTCGAGGAGCAGCGGGCCGCGCAGGTCGTCCTCGGTGAGCGGGCCGTCGGTGTCGAGCAGCAGGCTCTCGCCGGCCGAGCCGTCGACCACCTGCGGCCCGAAGCGCGCCCGCAGCGCGTCGTAGTGGGCGCGCGGCAGCACGGACAGCCCGTTGACGAGCCGGACGTTGCGCGTCTGCGGGTGGTCGGCGTGGTGCGCGTCGAGCACCGGGCCGTCAGGCAGCAGCCCGCGGACGCCCCGCGGGCCGACCTCCAGCGACGGCACCTCGAGCAGCGGCGAGGGGTCGTACACCCGCTCGCCCGCCGGCCCGGGCTTGAGCGGCGAGCGCTGGACCTGCAGGCGGACCACCGTGCCGAGGACGGTCACCGGAACACGCAGGTCTCGCCGGCGGACAGCGAGGTCACGCTGCTGGTCGCGGCCGTGCCGTCGAGCAGCCCGGAGAAGCCGCCGTCGCCCGGCGCCGCCCACTCCACGCCGAGGCTCGACGCTCGAGACCTGCACGCCCGGCAGCACGGAGCGCAGGTCGGCGAGGCTGCTCTGGATCCCGAGCCCCTCGGGCGTCGTCGAGTTGCGCTCGGGCGAGCCCTCGTCGGTCCAGCCGACGAACGTGTCGCCGTCGAAGAGCACGCTCAGCCCCTCGAACCGGACCGCGCTGCGCGGCCCCTGCCCGCAGTCGGGCAGGTCGCTCGCCTGGCCCGGCGTGCCGAGGGCGTCCTGCAGCGCCTTGGTCACCTCGTCCTGCGGCGTACGGGCGAGCTGCAGCCGCTGCGCCGTCGCGTCGGCGCCGACCTCGAGCCCGTCGGCCCGCAGGACGACCTCGAGCGGCTCGGCCACGGACGGGCTCGACGGACGGGGAAGCCGCGGCGGCCGACGCGGAGGGCGCGGCGAGCCCGGCGGCTCCTCGTCCCCGCAGGCGGTCAGCAGGAGCAGCGGCAGCGCGAGCAGCAGGACGCGGAGGGGCACGGACGCAGCACACCACGGACGAGACCACGGACGGCTCACCACCGGGCCGCCCACTGCTCCGCGCTGAGCTCCGCCGGGTCGGCGCCCTCCCGCAGGACGTCGCGCTCCACCTCGGCCAGCCGGTCGCGGAACTGCCGGGCGACCGCGCGCAGCGCCGCCTCCGGGTCCTCGCCGGCCTCGCGGCAGGCGCGCACGGCCTCCCACAGCTGCCCGCCGAGCCCCTCGTACGCCGGGACGGGCGCCCCGAGCTTGCCTGCCCGCTTCTGCAGCTTCGCGGCGAGCGCGAGCGCGGGCTGGCTCAGGGGCACGCCCTCGGTGACCGAGCTGCGGCCCTTCTCGGCCTTCTTCAGCGCGTCCCAGCTGCCCTCGAGGTCGTCGGCGGAGCCGCCCGGCGAAGACGTGCGGGTGCCGGCGCACCAGCTTGGCCACCAGGTCACCGGCGACGTCGTCGATCGTCCACGGCTCCGGCAGCTCCTGCGCCAGCCGGGCGTGGAACGCGACCTGCAGCAGCACGTCGCCGAGCTCCTCGCGGAGCGCGACCGGGTCGTCGTCCTCGAGCGCCTGGTAGGCCTCGTAGGCCTCCTCGATGAGGTACGGCGCGAGCGAGGCGTGCGTCTGCGCGGCGTCCCACGGGCACCCGCCCGGGCTGCGCAGCCGGTCCATCACCGCGACGACGTCGAGCAGGCGGGCGCCGGGCGGGTCGTACGCGCCGTAGACCAGCTCGAGCTCGACCGTGCGGTCGCGCGCCACCAGCTCGCTGAGCGCCGACACGAGGCCGGCGTCGGCGTCCGCGTCGGCCAGCCAGACGACCCGCTCTCCTGCGACGGCCCGCTCCACCAGCCGGCGGGCCAGGGCGAGGTCGGCCGGGTGCACGGGGCCGGCCAGCGCGAGCGACGCCGGCGGCGGCGGCCGGTCGAGCGGCTGCACGTCGACCCCCGCGTCGCGCAGGAACGGCACGTGCGGGGAGGCGGGGTCGCCGAGGTGCACCGGGCCGCCGCGGAGCACCTCCCAGGCCGGCCAGGACAGCAGGCCCGGCGGGGTGCGCGGCGACGTCGCGACGACGACGAGGCGCCCCCGGCCGTCACTGGGGCGTGGGGGCCGGCGGCACCGGCGCGGCCGGCTCGGCCGGCACCTCCTCGGCGGGCGCCTGGGGCGCCGTGCCGGGGTCGACCGGCGGCGCGTTCGGGTCGGCGCCCTCGACGGGCGCGTTCGGGTCAGCGGGAGCGGGAGCGCCCGGGTCCGCCGGCGCGTTCGGGTCAGCGCCCTCCTCGGGCGCCAGCACCTCGTCGGCCGGCTCCTCCGGGGCAGGGCTGGACAGCTCGTTGCCGGTGGTCGCGACGACCGTGCCCTGCTCGGCGTCCCAGCGGCCGAACCGCGGGTTGACCTTCACGCCGAGGTCCTCGGACTCCTCGCGCAGGGCCGTGCCGACCGCTGCCTCGCGCTGCGGCTGCAGCACCTGGCGGCGCAGGTCGGGGGTGGCCTGGGCCAGCGTCGTGGTCCGGCGCTCGAGCAGCTGGATGACGTGGAAGCCGAACTCGGTCTGCACGAGGCGCAGCTCGCCCGGGCGCATCGAGAACAGCGCGTCCTCGAACGGCTTCACGAACGCCCCGCGGCCGGACGGGTCGAGCTCGCCGCCGCGGGCCTTGCTGCCCTCGTCGAGCGACAGCTCCGACGCCAGGGCGGCGAACTTCGCCGGGTCGGCCTGCACCTGCGCCAGCACCTGCTGGGCCTGGGCGCGGTCGCCGAGCAGGATGTGCCGCGCGACGACCTGGTCGTACTGCGCGATGTTCTGCTGGTAGAGCGCCTGCAGCTGCTGCTGGGTGACGGACGCCCCGGTCGTCAGCTTGTCGCCCAGCGCGTCGTTGAGCGTCAGGTCACGGATGAAGGACCGCAGGTCCTGCGGCGCGATGCCGCTCTGCGCGGCCTGCTGCTCGAGCTGGTCCTGGCCGCCGAGCTGCGCGGCGAACTGCGCGACCCGGGCGTCGACCTGGCCGTTGCTGACCGTGACCTCCTCCGCCTCGGCGGCCGACGCGAGCACCCTGCTGTTGATCAGCCGCGACAGGACCTGGCGCTGGAAGGCGGCCCGGTCGGCGCCGAGCTGCTGCTCGGCCTGCGGGTCGGACAGGCCGCGGTCGACCATCTGCTGGAGCGTGGTCGTCGTGATGCGGTCCGGGCCGACGGTGGCGGCCGCGCCGGTGCGGACGGGGCTGTCACCGCACCCGGACAGCACGAGGACGGCAGCGAGCCCGCCGGCGAGGGCGGCCGCACGACGGCGGAGGGGGCGGTTCACGGTCGCAGTGTCCTTCCGGGACGGTGGAGTCGGCGGACAGGCTCCCACGGCGGGCTGGGCGCTCAACGCGCGCTCGCCGACGCGGCCGCCGCGACGGAGTCGCCGAGCACGGCCTCGAGCAGGTCGCGGGCCCAGTCGAGCAGCGGGACGTCGCGCACCGGCTGGCCGCCGATGCGCGCGGTCATGGGCTTGGGCACCAGCACGGTGCCGACGGCCGGCTTGACCAGGGAGCGGGGGTAGAGCCGCTGCAGCCGCAGCTCCTGCGACTCGCGCAGCGCCATCGGGGCGAACCGGATGGAGGTGCCCTGCACGGCGACCTCGGCGAGGCCGTACCGCTTGCAGACCACCCGGAACGACGCCACCGCCAGCAGGTTCTCGACCGGCGTCGGCAGCGGGCCGTAGCGGTCGGCCAGCTCGGCGCGGACGGCGGCGATCTGCTCGTCGGACGAGGCGGCGGCGATCCGGCGGTAGGCCTCCAGGCGCAGGCGCTCGCCCGGGACGTACTCGTGCGGCAGGTGCGCGTCGACCGGCAGGTCGACCTTGGTCTCGACGACCGGCTCCTCGCCGTCGACGTGACCGGTCTTGAAGTCCGACACCGCCTCGCCGACCAGGCGCATGTAGAGGTCGAAGCCGACGCTCGCGATGTGACCGGCCTGCTCGCCGCCGAGCAGGTTGCCGGCGCCGCGGATCTCGAGGTCCTTCATGGCGACCGCCATGCCGGCGCCGATCTCGGTGTTCTGCGCGATGGTCGCCAGCCGGTCGTGGGCCAGCTCGGTCAGCGGCTTCTCGGGGGGATAGGTGAAGTAGGCGTACGCCCGCTCGCGCCCGCGGCCGACGCGGCCGCGGATCTGGTGCAGCTGGGAGAGCCCGAAGGCGTCGGCGCGCTCGACGATCAGCGTGTTGGCGTTGGGGATGTCCAGCCCGGACTCGACGATGGTGGTCGAGACGAGCACGTCGTACTGCTTCTCCCAGAACCCCACCATCACCTGCTCGAGCGCCTCCTCGGTCATCTGCCCGTGACCGGTGGCGATGCGCGCCTCGGGCACCAGCTCGGCCAGGCGCTTGGCCGCGCGGTCGATCGACTCGACCCGGTTGTGCAGGTAGAACACCTGCCCCTCGCGGAGCAGCTCGCGGCGGATCGCGGCGGCCACCTGCTTCTCGTCGTACGGGCCGACGAAGGTCAGCACGGGGTGCCGCTCCTCCGGCGGGGTGAGGATGGTCGACATCTCGCGGATGCCGGTGAGGCTCATCTCGAGCGTGCGCGGGATGGGCGTGGCCGACATGGTCAGCACGTCCACCGCGGTGCGCATCTGCTTGAGGTGCTCCTTGTGCTCGACGCCGAAGCGCTGCTCCTCGTCGACGATCACCAGGCCGAGGTCCTTGAACTCGGTGTTCTTGGACAGCAGCCGGTGGGTGCCGATGACGACGTCGACGGTGCCCTCGCGCAGGCCGGTCAGGACCTCCTTCTGCTCCTTGTCGGAGTTGAAGCGGGAGGTCGCGCGGACCGTCACGGGGAACTGCGCGAAGCGGTCGCGGAAGGTGTTGTAGTGCTGCTGCACGAGCAGCGTCGTCGGCACCAGCACCGCCACCTGCTTGCCGTCCTGGACGGCCTTGAACGCCGCGCGGACCGCGATCTCGGTCTTGCCGTAGCCGACGTCGCCCATGATCACGCGGTCCATGGGCTGCGGCTTCTCCATGTCGGCCTTCACCTCCTCGATCGCCTCGAGCTGGTCGGGCGTCTCGACGTACGGGAAGGCGTCCTCGAGCTCGCGCTGCCAGGGGGTGTCCGCGCCGAAGGCGTGACCGGGCGCGGCCATGCGCGCGCTGTAGAGCTGGATGAGGCCGGCGGCGATCTCCTTGACCGCCTTCTTGGCCCGGCCCTTGCGCTTGGCCCAGTCGCCGCCGCCCATCTTGTCCAGGCTCGGCGCCTCGCCGCCGACGTAGCGGGTGACCAGCTCGAGCTGGTCGGTCGGCACGAACAGCCGGTCGCCGGGGTGGCCCTTCTTGCTGGGGGCGTACTCGATGATGAGGTACTCGCGGGTCGCGCCGGCGACGGTCCGCTGGATCATCTCGACGTAGCGGCCGACGCCGTGCTGCTCGTGCACCACCGGGTCGCCGGGGCGCAGCTGCAGCGGGTCGACGACGTTGCGCCGGCGCACCGGCATGCGCTTGCTGGTGTCCTTGCCCCCCGTGCCGCGGGTGCCGGTCAGGTCGGACTCGGTCAGCACGACGGTGCGCAGCAGGTCGCTGGAGAAGCCGGTGCCGAGGCAGCCGGTCGCGATGTGCACGAGGCCGGGCTCGGGCGCGGTCGGGATGCCCCCCTCGTCCAGGCGGGCGGCGATGTCCTGGCCCTTGAGCACCTCGAGCATGCGCTCTGCGGTGCCGTGGCCCTCGCTGGTCAGCACGACCCGCCAGCCGTCGGCGGCCAGCTGCTTGACGTCGGCCATCGCCCGCTCGGTCTCGCCGCGGTAGGCCGTCGGCTGCTTGGCCGCCAGCACGACGGAGGCGTCCTCGAGCTCCTCGTCGCTGGTGAACGGCGTGACCGTCCACCACGGGATGCCCTTCGCGGCGGCGTGCTCGCGCACCTCGACCAGCGTCTTGTACGCCGCGGCGCCGAGGTCGACGGGCGCTGCCCCGCCGACGGCCGCCGTCGACCACGAGGCCTCGAGGAACTCCTGGCTGGTGCGCACCAGGTCGTGGGCGCGGGTGCGGACCTTCTCCGGGTCGCAGACGACCACGCTGGTGTCGGCGGGCAGCTCGTCGACCAGCAGCTGCAGGTCGTCGACGAGCACCGGCGCGAGCGCCTCCATGCCCTCGACCGGGGTGCCGTCGGCGATCTTCTCGGTGATCTCGCGCAGCTCGGGGTGGCTGGCCGACAGCGCCTTGGCGCGGGCACGGACCTCCGGGGTCAGCAGCAGCTCGCGGCAGGGCGGGGCCCACAGGCCGTGCGCCGCGACCTCGAGCGAGCGCTGGTCGGCGACCTTGAAGTAGCGGACCTCCTCGACCGTGTCGCCCCACAGCTCGACGCGGACCGGGTGCTCCTCGGTCGGCGGGAAGACGTCGAGGATGCCGCCGCGCACGGCGAACTCCCCGCGCTTCTCCACCAGGTCGACCCGGCCGTAGGAGATGTCGACCAGCCGCTCGACGATCGCGTCGAGCCCGCCGGCGACGTCCTCGCCCTGCACCATCTGCACCGGCTCGAGGTCGCCGAGCCCGGGCACCTGCGGCTGCAGCACGCTGCGGACGGGGCACACGACGACCTTCACGGGACCGGTCGACGGGTCGTCGGTGCTCGGGTGGGCGAGGCGGCGCAGCACGGCGAGGCGGCGCCCGACGGTGTCGGCCCGCGGGCTCAGCCGCTCGTGCGGCAGCGTCTCCCAGCTCGGGTAGAGCGCGACGACGTCGGGGTCGACCAGGCAGCCCAGGGCGCTGACCAGGTCCTCGGCCTCGCGGCCGGTCGCGGTCACGGCCAGCACGGTGCGGCCGGCCCGGACGAGCCCGGCGATGACGAAGGGCCGCAGCCCGCTCGGCGCGGTCAGGTCGAGGGTGGGCGCCTCGGGCGCCTCGAGGGCGCGGGAGAGCGAGGGGTCGCCGAGGACGACGTCGAGCAGTCCGGCAAGAGATCCGGTCGCGGATCCGGACGAGGACACGGGCGGGGGCCTCCAGGCAGCACGTGCGACCCCGCGCGGCGCGGTGCCGGGGGGTGAGGCCTCAGTCTACGAGCGCCCTCCGACAGCCGCCGCTCCGCGCCGACGGCGCCGCCGGCGCGCCCTGCCCCGGGCTCCACTTCCCCAGGGTTCCGGGACGCCCGCACGGCGTGTCGCCGTACGGGAAGCCTGGGGAAGTCGCCGCGAGGGGCGGGGTCAGGCGGGCAGGTCGGCGTGGAAGCGGTTCTGCGCCGCCTCGAGCGGCTCGCCGAGCAGCGCCTCGACCGCGTCGGCCGCGCGGTCGACGTGGAAGGGCAGCTCCTTCTTCTCGACCGTCCCGAAGTCCTTGAGGACGTAGTCGGCCGGGTCCTGCCGCCCGGGCGGCCGGCTGATGCCGAACCGCACGCGCAGGTACTCCTTGCTGCCGATCGAGCGGGTGATCGACTTCAGGCCGTTGTGCCCACCGTCACCGCCGCCCCGCTTCAGGCGCACCGACCCGTACGGGATGTCGAGCTCGTCGTGGACCACGACCAGCCGCTCGACCGGGACCTTGAAGAAGCCCATCACGCTGGCCACCGGCCCGCCGGACTCGTTCATGTACGACTTGGGCTTGCACAGCACGACCCGCGTGCCGGCGAGGCGGCCCTCGACCACGTCGGCGCGGCCCTTGTGCGCCTTGAAGCGGCCACCGACCCGCTCGGCGAGCAGGTCGGTGACGAGGAAGCCGGCGTTGTGCCGGTTCCCGGCGTACGACGGCCCGGGGTTGCCGAGGCCGACGACGAGGAACAGGTCGTCAGCCACTGAGCACTCCCCGGGCCGGTCGAGCAGGTGCTGGGACTACGCCTCGGGCGCGGTCTCGGCCGGGCCGTCGGTCTCGGGCACGACGTCGCCGGTGCCCTCGCCCGCGTCGGTGTCGCTGGCCTGGGTCTCGGCCTCCGGGTCGGTGACGATCTGGCCGGCGCCGGTCTCCTCGTCGGAGGCGGCGATCTCGGCCTCGACCTCGGCGGCGGTCGGGGCGGCGAGGCCCTGCACGACGATCGCCTCGGGAGCGGCGACCAGCGTGGTGCCGGCCGGGAGCTGCACGTCGCCGGCGGTGATGTGCGCGCCGACGGCCAGGCCGTCGATGCTGATCTCGACGCCGTCGGGCAGCTGGGTCGCGTCGGCCTCGACGGACAGCGTGGTCATCTGCAGGTCGACGAGGACGTCGGCCGTGGTCTCACCGGTCAGCGTGACCGGGATGTCGACGGTGACCTTCTCGCCGCGGCGGACCGCGACCAGGTCGATGTGCTCCAGGGTGCGCTTGATCGGGTCGCGGACGACGACCTTGGGCAGCGCGAGCTGCTCGCCCTGGTCGGTCTGCAGCGTCAGCAGCACGTTGGGGTCGTTGCGCAGGGCGAGCAGCAGCTCGTGGCCCGGCAGCGAGAAGTGGCGGGGGGCGTCGCCGTGGCCGTACAGGACCGCCGGCACCTTGTGGGCCCGGCGGACGCGGCGTGCGGCGCCCTTGCCGAACTCGGTGCGGGGCTCGGCGACGATGCGGACCTCGGACACGACGACGTTCTCCTCAAGCAGGGGTGGTTCTCAGGACGGGGGCGCGCGTGAGCGCGGCGCAGCGGCCGAGTCTAGCCGCTGCGGCGGTGGGCTAAGCGGCCCCGTCGAACAGGCTGGTGACCGACCCGTCCTCGAACACCTCGCGCACCGCGCGGGCGATCAGCGGGGCGATCGAGAGCACGGTCAGCTTGTCGAAGCGCTTGGCGTCCTCGATCGGCAGCGTGTTGGTCGTGACGACGTCGCTGACCCGGCTGTTCTTCAGCCGGTCGGTCGCCGGGCCGGACAGCACGCCGTGGGTGGCGGTGACGATGACGTCCGCGGCGCCGTTCTCGAAGAGCAGGTCGGCGGCCTTCGTGATCGTGCCGCCGGTGTCGATCATGTCGTCGACGAGGATGCAGGTCTTGCCGCGCACCTCACCGACGACCTCGCCGACCTTGACCTCGTTGGGCACGTTGGGGTCGCGGCGCTTGTGGATGATCGCCAGGCCGCAGCCCAGGCGGTCGGTCCAGCGCTCGGCGACGCGGACGCGGCCGGCGTCGGGGCTGACGACGACCAGGTCGCGGTCGCCCCACTCCTGCTGCACGTGGTCGGCGAGCAGCGGCAGCGCGAACAGGTGGTCGACCGGCCCGTCGAAGAAGCCCTGGATCTGCGCGGTGTGCAGGTCGACCGTCATGAGCCGGTCCGCCCCCGCGGTCTTGAACAGGTCGGCCATGAGCCGGGCGCTGATGGGCTCGCGGCCGCGGTGCTTCTTGTCCTGCCGGGCGTACGGGTAGAACGGCATGACGACCGTGATCCGCTTCGCCGACGCCCGCTTGAGGGCGTCGACCATGAGCAGCTGCTCCATCACCCAGGTGTTGATCGGGGCGGTGTGGCTCTGCAGCACGAACGCGTCGCAGCCGCGCACCGACTCCTCGAAGCGGACGAAGATCTCGCCGTTGGCGAAGTCGTAGGCGCTCGTCGGCACCGGCGCGACGCCCAGGGCGACGGCCACCTCGGCGGCCAGCTCCGGGTAGGCGCGGCCGGTGAAGAGCATGAGGTTCTTGCTGCTGTCGACCTTGAGACCGGTCATGCGTGCTGCTCCCCGTCGCTGTGAGCGCCGCGCTTGCGGTCGACCCATCCTTCGATGTTGCGCTGCCGGGCGCGGCCGACCCCGAGCGCGCCGGGCGGCACGTCCGAGGTGATGCCCGACCCGGCCGCCGTGTAGGCCCCGTCGTGGACCGTCACCGGCGCCACGAGGGAGTTGTTGCTGCCGACGCGCACGTCGTCGCCGACCACGGTGCGGTGCTTGGCCACGCCGTCGTAGTTCACGACGATCGTCCCGGCGCCGATGTTGCTGCGCTCGCCGATCGTCGCGTCGCCGACGTAGGCCAGGTGGGGCACCTTGCTGCCGTCGCCGACCGTGCTCGCCTTGATCTCGACGTACGCGCCGGCCTTGCTGCCCACGCCGAGCACGGTGCCGGGCCGCAGGTAGGTCCACGGGCCGACCGTCGCGCGCTCGCCGATCACCGCGCCGTCGGCGTGTGTGCGGACGACCTTCGCGCCCTCGCCGACCTCGCAGTCGGTCAGCGTCGTGTCGGGGCCGACCTCGGCGCCGCGCCGGACGACGGTGCGGCCGTGCAGCTGCGTCCCGGGTCGCACCGTGCTGTCCGGCTCGAGCACCACGTCGGCGTCGATCCACGTCGTCTGCGGGTCGAGCACCGCCACGCCGGCCAGCAGGTGGCGGCGGACGATGCGGTCGCGCAGCACCCGGGCGGCGTCGGCCAGCTGGGCGCGGTCGTTGACGCCGCTGGTCTCCGGGGCGTCGACCGCGAGGTGGGCGCCCACGCCCAGCCCGGCCGCGGTGTGCAGCCCGACCACGTCGGTGAGGTACTCCTCGCCCTGCGCGTTGTCCGTCGACAGCCGGCCGAGCGCCTCGCGCAGGGGTCCGGCGTCGAAGGCGTAGACGCTGGTGGCGACCTCGTCGATGCGGCGGGTCTGCTCGTCGGCGTCCTTGTGCTCGACCACGGCGGTGACGGTTCCCGCGTCGTCGCGGACGACGCGGCCGTAGCCGGTGGGGTCGCCGAGGCGTGCGGTGAGCAGCGTGGTGCTGGCTGCGGCCTCCTGGTGACCCGCGACCAGCGCCTGCAGGGTCTCCGCGGTGAGCAGCGGGGCGTCGCCCGGGACGACGACGACCGTGCCCTCGAGGTGCTCCAGGGACTCGAGCGCGACGCGCACGGCGTGACCCGTGCCGTTCTGCTGCTCCTGCACGACGGCGCGGGCGCCGGCGTCGAGCTCGGCGAGGTGGGCCGTGACCTGCTCGCGCGCGTGGCCCACGACGACCACCAGGTGCTCGGGGTCGAGGGCCCGGGCCGCCGCGACGACGTGGCCGAGCATGCTGCGCCCGCCGAGGCGGTGCAGGACCTTGGGGGTCGTCGTGCTGCGCATGCGGGTGCCTTCACCCGCGGCGAGGACGACGACGGCCGCAGGGCGCACGACGGTCACAGGGACTCCTGGCGGGACGGTCGGGCGAGAGGAGCGCCGGAGAACCCGGCGGGTGGACTCTACCGGCGCCCGTCGGGCCCTCGGCCGTCGCCGGCCCCACCGGCTCCCGGGGGAGGAATCGAACCTCCGTTCAGGGATTCAAAGTCCCTCGTCCTGCCCCTAGACGACCCGGGATGGAGCCGTGCTCGACGGCTGCATGCCCGCCATGATGCCCTGCCAGGTGCCCTCGATCTGCTGGTAGATGGTCCGGCACTGCACCAACCTGACCACCAGGCAGCCTCGGTAGTCCTCACCCGTGTTGTGCCGGACCGTCCGCGGGTTGTGCTTCTTGATGTTGGGCCGGGAGAAGCGGTCTGCCGGGACACCGATCAGGTCGGACCACCACCGCTGCGCCGCGAGGACGTCCGCCGTCTCGTGGATCGCCACCGTGTAGCGGCGGTGCTCGTGCGGGACGTCGATGTCGTCCAGGTAGGCCAGCCAGAGCAGCACCATGCCCGGATCGCTGTTGATGAAGGAGACGCGCTCCTGCCGGCGGTGCGGCTTGCTCTTCGAGCCCTCGGCCCAGTAGGCAGTCGTCGCCACCAGGCGCAGCTCGCGGCTGCTCAACTGCCCCACGACTGCCGCCGCGGTGCGCTGCACGTGCGCCCGCTCCTGCTCGCGCTCGGCGAGGACGCGGTCCCAGTAGCGACGTCGCATCATCGTCATGTGCTCGGGGTCGCCCCCGTGCCGTGCTCGTGGTGGCACGGGCAGGTCGCGGCACCAGCGGTGGACTGCCGTCACGGACACCCCCAGCTCGGCCGCGATCTCGCTGAGCAGGGCGCCGTCGCGGCGCAGCTCTCGGGCGCGCTCGCGGTCGCGGCTCACCTCGGCGACGGGGGTGTCCGCAGCGAGCACGACCTCGGCCGGGTGCGGCAGGTCGCGCAGCCACAGGGAGCAGCTGCTCTTGCTCACCCCCAGCTCGAGCGCGATCTCGTCGTACGTCCGGCCCTGACGCCGCAGCGCCCGGGCCGCCTCCCGCGCGTCGTCCTTGGCCCGCGGCCGGCGCAGCCCGTCGGGCAGCTCACTGCCCGCAAGCAGCTGGGTCAGCAGGTCGTCGCCGACGTGCAGCTCGGTCACGATCTGCGCCCGCGACCGGCCTTGCGCGCGCAGCGCTCGCGCCGCCTCGCCCAGGTCGACCTTCTCCTGCGCTGTCCGGTGTCGTCCCACGGCGGAGCCCCCTGTTGCTCCTCAGGCTCGACCCCCACGCGGATCCTGGCACCCGGGTCCGACAGTCCCGGTCGCGCGGGCGCTCCACCGGTCACGGGCGGACACAGCCTGATCGCTTGCGGGGCGTGCCCACGCCCAGCCCGGCCAGGAGTGGATCAGGCTGTGTCCGGGAGTGACCGGCTGTGGACCCGGCGAGCCGGCCGTGGCAGGTTCGCGGGCGTGGACCAGGTGCACGACCTCGGCGGGCGGACCGGCCTCGGCGCGGTCGAGGTGGAGGCGGACGAGCCGGTCTTCCACGAGCCCTGGGAGCGGACGGCCCGCGCGCTCGTCTACTCCGCGATGATGAGCCACCCCAACCCGACGACCTCGACCTTCCGCCACGCGATCGAGCGGATGGAGCCGGCGCACTACCTGGGCAGCAGCTACTACGAGCACTGGCTGACCGCCGCCGCCTCCCTGGCGGTCGAGAGCGGCGCGGTCACGCCCGAGGAGCTCGAGCAGCGCGCCGGCGGCGCCTTCCCGCTGTCCCGCCCGCCGGTGGAGCCGGAGCAGCAGGGCAGCGGCGCCCAGCGCTTCGCCGTCGGCGACCGGGTCCGCGTCGTCGCCCCGGAGCACGCCGGCCACAGCCGCTGCCCGGCGTACGTCCGCGGCCGGATCGGGACGGTCGTCCGCGTCGACGACCGCTTCAGCCTGCCCGACGTCGAGGCGCACTCGCCGCGGCGCGTGGTCGAGGGGACGTACGGCGTGCAGTTCGTGGCGCGCGACCTGTGGGACGACGCGGACGGGCGGTCGACGGTGCACGTGGACCTGTGGGACAGCTACCTGGAGCCGGCATGAGCAGCGACCACCACCACCCGCCGGAGCCGGCGGCCGTCGAGCGGCGGGTCGCGGCGCTCGAGGAGCTGCTGACCGAGCGCGGCCTGGTGCCGGCCGGGTTCGTCGACGAGGTGAACAGGGCGTACGAGGAGGACATCGGCCCGCGCAACGGCGCCAAGGTCGTGGCCCGGGCCTGGACCGACCCGGCGTACCGGCAGCGGCTGCTCACCGACAGCACCGCCGCCATCGGCGAGCTCGGCTACGGCGGCAACGAGGGCGAGCACATGCAGGTCGTCGAGAACACCGACGCGGTGCACAACGTCGTCGTCTGCACGCTCTGCTCCTGCTACCCGTGGCCGGTGCTCGGGCTGCCGCCGGCCTGGTACAAGGACGCGCCCTACCGCGCCCGGATGGTCCGCGAGCCGCGCGTGCTGCTCGCCGAGATGGGCTGCCGGGTCGACGAGGACGTCGAGATCGCGGTGTGGGACTCCTCCGCCGAGCAGCGCTACCTCGTGCTGCCGCAGCGGCCGGCCGGCACCGACGGGCTGTCCGAGGAGGAGCTGGCCGAGCTCGTCACGCGGGACGCGATGATCGGCGTCGCCCGGCTGTGAGCGGTCTGGAGGACGTCGGCGTCCCGCGCCGCAACGGCGAGCTGGCCTTCGACGCGCCGTGGCAGACGCGGGCCTTCGGCATGGCGGCGGCCCTGGTCGAGACCCGCTTCGGCCGCGACTGGGAGCCGTTCCGCACGCGGCTCGTCGCCGCGGTGGCGGCCGACCAGGACCGGCCGTACTGGGAGAGCTGGACGGCCGCCCTCGAGGACCTGCTGGTCAGCCACGACCTGGTCACGGCCGAGGAGCTGCACGCGCTCAGTGGATGACGGTCAGCCGCCCGCGGCTCCACCCGGCCGAGGTGCGCGACGTCGCCGCTGCGGCGACGAAGAACGTGAACCGGCCTGAGGCGAGGAACCTCCGCCGGGCGCGGGACAATGGGCAGGCGTTCCTCACCAGCACGACAGGCCTGGTTACGCAGTCGTAGGTTACGGTTCCGTAGCCCCTGACCCCTGCACTGAGGACGCCTGTGACCGAGCTGATGGACGCCCCGAACACCACCGTCGACTTCCGTGAGGACGTCGAGCGTCCACTGCAGGCGATCCCCAAGTCGCGGCTGCGGGCGCGGGCCGAGCAGGTCGCGCTCGCCGCGTTCATCGTCGTGCCGCTGGCCTGCGTCGCCGTGGCCGGCTGGGTCGCGTGGGGCGGCTGGCTCTCGTGGCGCGACGTCGTCATCAGCTTCGTGGCGTACGCCATCACCGGGCACGGGATCACCGTCGGCTTCCACCGCTACTTCACCCACGGGTCGTTCAAGGCGGGCCGCACCGTGAAGGTCCTGCTGGCGATCGCCGGCAGCATGGCGGTCGAGGGCCCGGTGACGCGCTGGGTCGCCGACCACCGGCGCCACCACGCGTACAGCGACAAGGAGGGCGACCCGCACAGCCCCTGGCGCTACGGCGAGAGCTTCCCGGCGCTGTGCAAGGGCCTGTGGCACGCCCACATCGGCTGGCTGTTCGACGTCGAGCAGACCGACCAGCACCGCTTCGCGCCGGACCTGAAGGCCGACCGCGACGTCGACCTGGTCAACAAGCTCTTCCCGCTCTGGGTGCTGCTGAGCCTGGGCCTGCCCCCGCTGGTCGGCGGCCTGTGGGCCGGCTCCTGGCAGGGCGCGCTGACCGCGTTCTTCTGGGCCAGCGTCGTGCGCATGGCCGTCCTGCACCACGCCACCTGGTCGATCAACTCGATCTGCCACACGCTCGGCGAGCGACCCGTTCAAGACCCGCGACAAGGCGACCAACGTCTGGCCGCTGGCGCTGATCAGCATGGGCGAGAGCTGGCACAACCTGCACCACGCCGACCCGACCGCGGCCCGCCACGGCGTCGACCGCTGGCAGATCGACACCAGCGCCGAGCTCATCCGCGGCCTGGAGAAGCTGGGCCTCGCGACCGACGTCCGCTGGCCCAGCCGCGAGCGGCTCGACGCCCGCCGCGTGGCCCGCGCGTCCTGAGCGCCGAGCCCTCCGCCGCGCCCGCGGCGGAGGCGGATGACCGGCAGCGAGCGTCGTGAGCAGCTGCTCGAGGTCGGCTGCACGCTGTTCGCGCAGCGCGGCTACGACGGCACCTCCGTCGAGGAGATCGCGCTGCGGGCCGGCGTCTCCAAGCCCGTCGTGTACGAGCACTTCGGCGGCAAGGAGGGGCTCTACGCGGTCGTCGTCGACCGCGAGGTGCAGCGCCTGCTCGCCGACTTCAACGGGGCCCTGTCCGGGGACGCGCCCCGCGCGCTGCTCGAGCAGGCGACGCTGGCGCTGCTGACCTACGTCGAGGAGCGCCCCGACGGGTTCCGGATCCTGGTCCGCGAGTCCCCCGTCGGGCTCGAGACCTCCGGCGGCTTCGCCACGATCATCAGCCACGTGGCCAGCCGGGTGGAGCACATCCTGGCCGCCGAGTTCAGCAGCCGGGGGTACGACGCCGGGCTCGCGCCGCTCTACAGCCAGGCCCTGGTCGGCCAGGTCGCCCTCGTCGGCCAGTGGTGGCTGGAGCACGAGGAGCCCGAGCGCGACGTCGTCGCCGCGCACCTGGTCAACCTGGCGTGGAACGGGTTGTCCCGCCTGGAGACGTCCCCGGTCCTGTAGCCGCGGGCGTACGTTGCGCCCATGACCACCGACCCCTGGAGCACCGACCCGACGGCGACCCCGTCCTACGGCGCGCCGCCCGCGTACGGCCAGTTCGAGCAGCAGGCGCAGTGGGGGCCGCCCGGCAAGGTGCGCGGCACCGGCTTCGGCATCCTGATGTTCATCATCACGTTCGGCCTCTACAGCTGGTACTGGTTCTACGCCACCTCCGAGGAGATGAAGAAGCACTCCGGTCAGGGCCTCGGCGGCGGCATCGCGCTGCTCATCGCCGTGCTCGTCGGCGTCGCCTCGCCGTTCCTGTCCAGCCACGAGGTCGGGCAGCTGTACGAGCGGCGCGGCCAGGAGCCCCCGGTCACCGCCCTGACCGGCCTGTGGGTCTTCCCGGGCGCGTTCCTGCTCGTCCTGCCGCTGGTGTGGTGGGTCAAGACCAACGGCGCGCTGAACGAGTACTGGCGCAGCGTCTCCTGACCACCGCGGGGTAGGCCCCGCGCATGCCCGTCCTCGTCGGCACGTCCGGGTGGCAGTACGACTCCTGGCGCGGCCGCTACTACCCGCAACGGCTGCCGAAGCGGCTCTGGCTCGAGCACCACAGCGCCGGCTGGCAGACCGTCGAGGTCAACAACGCCTTCTACCGGCTGCCGCAGCGCGAGGTCTTCGAGGCGTGGGCCGCCCGTACGCCCGACGACTACGTCGTCACGGTCAAGGCCAGCCGCTTCCTCAGCCACATCAAGCGGCTGCGGGAGCCGGAGGAGCCGGTCGCCCGGCTGATGGACCGGGTCGCCGGGCTCGGCGCCAAGGTCGGCGCGGTCCTGCTGCAGCTGCCGCCGACGCTGCAGGCCGACCCTGGGCTGCTCGACGCCTGCCTGGCCTGCTTCCCGAGCGGCACCCGCGTGGTCGTCGAGCCGCGGCACGACACCTGGTGGACGGCTGACCTGCGCGACGTCCTCGTCGACCGCGGCGCCGCGCTGTGCTGGGCCGACAAGGCGTCGCAGCCGGTCGCGCCGCTGTGGCGCACCGCCTCCTGGGGCTACCTGCGCCTGCACCTCGGCGGTGGGGACGACGTCTGGCCGTACGACGAGCAGGTGCTCACCACCTGGGCCGACCGCCTCTGCGAGACCTGGGACGACGACGAGGACGTGTACGTCTACACGAACAACGACCCGGGCGGCGCGGCCCTGCGCGACGGGGTCGCGCTCGCCCGGTTGCTCCGCGAGCGCGGGCGGACGGTCGGCCGGGTCCCGGCGGCGGAGGCGGTCGACCTGCCGCTGCCCGAGGTCCAGCAGGCCTGACCGGGCGGCGGTGCCGACTCGGCGCCGGTGCGGCCGGGCCCGCCGCGACTTCCCCTGGGTTCCGGTACGCGACACGCCGGTCGGGGCGTACGCGAAGCCTGGGGAAGTCGGGACCGCGGCAGGGCGGCGGCGCGGGCGCGGCTACACCTGCTCGGAGAGCTCCAGCCAGGCGTCCTCGACGGCGGCCTTGTCGGCGCGCACGGACCGCAGGTCGGCGTCGAGCGCCAGGACCGCGCTGTGGTCGGCCGCCTGCTCGGCGATCTGGGCCAGCAGCTTCTGCTCGCGCTGGTCGAGCTTGGACAGCTCGCGCTCCAGCCGGTTGAGCTCCTTCTTGGCCGCCCGGGTGTCGCCGCCGCCGGTGCGCGGGGCGGCGGTCGGGGCGGGGGCGGAGCCCGTACGGCGGACCCTGCGGCGCAGGTACTCGTCGACGCCGCCCGGCAGCGCCAGCACGGTGCCGTCGCCCATGAGCGAGGCGGTGGTGGTGGTGACCCGCTCGAGGAAGTAGCGGTCGTGGCTGACCACGATCAGCGTGCCGGGCCAGCCGTCGAGGACGTCCTCGAGCGCGTTGAGCGTGTCGATGTCGAGGTCGTTCGTGGGCTCGTCGAGCAGCAGCACGTTGGGCTCGCCCATGAGCAGCCGCAGGATCTGCAGCCGGCGGCGCTCGCCGCCGGACAGGTCGCCGACGCGGGTCCACTGCGCGTTGCCGGTGAAGCCGAAGCGGTCGCAGAGCGAGGAGGCGCCGACCGGCTTGCCGCCGAGGTCGACCGAGCGCGCGACCTGCTCGACCGCCTCGAGCACGCGGAGCGACGGGTCGAGCTCGGCCACCTCCTGGGAGAGGTAGGCGGGCTTGACGGTCTGCCCGATGCGCACGGTCCCGGACGTCGGAGCGACCTGCCCGACGAGCATCCGCAGCAGCGTCGACTTGCCGGCGCCGTTGACCCCGACGATGCCGACCCGGTCGCCCGGGCCGACCCGCCAGGTGACGTCGTCGAACAGCACGCGCCCGTCGTACGCCAGGGAGATGCCCTCGGCGTCGTAGACCTGCCGGCCGAGCCGGGCCGTGGCGAAGCGCTGGAGCGCGATGTCGTCGCGCGCCGGCGGCTCGTCGGCGATGAGGGCGTTGGCCGCGTCGATGCGGAACTTGGGCTTGCTGGTGCGCGCGGGCGGCCCGCGGCGCAGCCAGGCCAGCTCCTTCTTGGCCAGCTGCAGCCGCTTCTGCTCGGCCGTCGAGGCCATCCGGTCGCGCTCCGCGCGGGCCAGGACGTACGCGCTGTAGCCGCCGTCGTAGGAGTCGACGACCCCGTCGTGGACCTCCCACGTGGTCTCGTTGACCTCGTCGAGGAACCAGCGGTCGTGGGTGACGACGAGGTGCGCCCCGCGGCGGCCCTTGAGGTGGGCGGCCAGCCAGGCGACGCCCTCGACGTCGAGGTGGTTGGTGGGCTCGTCGAGCACGAGCAGGTCCCACTCGCCGATGAGCAGCGCGGCGAGCGCGACGCGGCGGCGCTCGCCACCGGACATCGTCCCGACGACCGCGTCGAGGCCGACGTCGTGCAGGCCGAGCCCGTCGAGCACCTCGCGGACGCGGGCGTCGCCGGCCCAGGTGTGCTCGGCGGCGTCGCCGAGGATCGCCTGGTGGGCGGTGAGGGTCTCGGAGACGCGGACGTCCTGGGTCAGCACGCCCACGCGCAGGCCGCCGGCGTGGGTGACCCGGCCGGACTGCGGCTCCTCGGCCTTGGTGAGCGTGCGCAGCAGCGTGGTCTTGCCGCCGCCGTTGCGGCCGACGACGCCGATGCGGTCGTTCTCCGAGACGCCCAGCGAGACCGCGTCGAGCAGCTGGCGGCTGCCGTGGCTGACGCTGACCTGCTCCAGGTTGATGAGGTTGACGGCCATCAGGCGAGCCCCACCACGCGCGCGCCGGGCACGGGTCCGTCGGCCCGGCGGACCGAGCGGCACACGCCCTGCCCGGCCAGCGAGGCGGCCAGCGCGACCGACTGGGCCTCGTCGCGGGCGAGCAGCGCGACGGTCGGGCCGGAGCCGGAGACGACGGCACCGAGGGCGCCGAGCTCGGTGCCGGTGTCGGCGAGCCGGCGCAGCGAGGGCCGCAGCGAGAAGGCCGCGGCCTGCAGGTCGTTGGTGAGCGCCCGGCCGAGCAGGACGGGGTCGCCGCTGCGCAGCGCGGTCAGCACCTCGGCCGGGTCGGCGACGACGCCGACGGGACCGGTCTCGCGCAGCCGGTCGAGCTCGTCGTAGACCTCGGGGGTGGAGAGCCCCTCGTCGGCGAGCGCGAGCACCCAGCTGTACGAGCCCTGGCCCAGGACCGGGGTCAGCTGCTCGCCGCGGCCGGTGCCGAGCGCCGTGCCGCCGTGCAGGCTGAACGGCACGTCGCTGCCGAGCTCCGCGCCCAGCTCGGAGAGCTCCTCCTTGCCGAGGCCGGTGCCCCACAGCGCGTCGCAGCCGACCAGGGCTGCCGCCGCGTCGGCCGAGCCGCCGGCGCAGCCCCCGGCGACCGGGATGCCCTTGTGGATGCGGACCCCGACAGCAGGGTCGTTGCCGGTCGTGTCGGCGAGCAGCTGCACCGCCCGCAGCGCCAGGTTGTGCGCGTCGGTCGGGACGAGGTCGGCGCCCTCGCCGGTGACCTCGACGGCCTGCTCGTCAGCGCGCCAGACCTGCAGCTCGTCGTAGAGGCCGACGGCCTGGAAGACGGTCGTCAGGTCGTGGTAGCCGTCGTCGCCCAGCGGGCCGACCGAGAGGTGCAGGTTCAGCTTCGCGGGTGCGCGGACCGTCACATGCGTGTGCGGGCGGCGCGTGGACAGCGGAGTTCTCCTCGGGACGGCGGGACCTCAGGCTAGCCGCCCGCCCTCCAGGTGCAGGACGCGCTCGCACCGGGCGGCCACGTCGTCGTCGTGGGTCGTCAGCACGACGGCCGTGCCGCGCAGGGCCGCCCGGTGCAGGGCGTCGAGCACGCGGGCGCGGTTCTCGGCGTCGAGCTGGCTGGTCGGCTCGTCGGCCAGCAGCAGGTCCGGCGCGAGCGCCAGGGCGCGGGCCACGGCCACCCGCTGCTGCTCGCCGCCGGAGAGCTCGTCGACCAGGTGCTCGGTGCGCTTGGCCAGCCCGACGTCGACGAGCGCGTCCTGCGCCGCGCCCTGGATCTCCTTGCGCGGGCGACGGGCGGCCTGCATGGCCAGCTCGACGTTCTCGGCCGCGGTGAGCAGCGCGACCAGGCCGAGGTCCTGCGGCACCAGGCCGACCCGGGCCGACCCGGCCACCACGGGGGAGCCGTCGAGCGCGACGCTGCCGCCGTCCGGCGGCTCGACCATCGCCAGCGACAGCAGCAGCGTCGTCTTGCCCGCGCCGGACCGGCCGGTGACCGCGAGCAGCTCGCCGGGGCGCACGTCGAGGTCGACGCCGTCGAGGACCACCCGGCCGCCGCGGGTCGCGACGACCCCGCGGGCGGAGAGGCCGCTCAGCCCCCTGCCCCGCGTCCGCGTCCGTCCGGCGCAGCTCGACGCCGCCCTCGCGGCGCAGCACCTGCGCGAGCGAGCCGGGCGGCAGCAGGTCGAGCACGTCCTGCGGCAGCTGCACCGTCCCGTCACGACCGACCACGGCGTACTCCTCCCCCGCGCGTCCCTCCGCCCCGACCCGGCCGTCGCGGATGGTGACCGTGCGCCCGAGCGCGCTGCCGACGTCGGGGTCGTGCGTGACCAGGACGACGGTCGTCCCGAGGTCGGCGTTGGCCGCCTTGAGCAGCCCGACGACGAGCTCGCTGGACTCCGCGTCGAGCTGGCTGGTCGGCTCGTCGGCCAGCAGCACCGACGGCCCGTTGGCCATCGCGACCGCGATGGCGAGCCGCTGCTGCTGCCCGCCGGAGAGCCGGGAGACGGGAGTGCGCGCGTGCTCCTCGAGCTGCACCGCCTCGAGCAGCGCCGCGGTGCGGCGGCGCTTCACGGCAGGCGTACGCCGGGTCGGCCGCTGGGCGAAGTCCACGTTGCCGGCGGCAGTGGCGTACGGGAGCAGGTTGCGCGACGGGTCCTGCAGCACGACGCCCACCTCGCGGGCCCGGAAGGACAGCAGCTCGCGCTCGCCGATGCGGACCATGTCGTGGCCGTGCACCAGCAGGGTGCCGGCGGTCGGCCGCTGCAGGCCGGCCAGCAGCGTGAGCAGCGTCGACTTGCCCGCCCCGGACGGGCCGAGCAGCGCGACCGTCTCGCCCTCCTCGACCCGCAGGTCGACCGAGCGCAGCGCGACGACCTCGGCGCCCTCGACCCGGTGGATGTGGACGAGCCCCTCCGCGGTGATCACGCGGCGCCCTCGCGCAGGCGGTCGAGCCGGGCCCCGCGGACCAGCGCCACGACCGCGACGACGACGGCCAGCGCGAGCAGCAGCAGCGTGAGGGCGACGAAGCCGCCGACGACGCCGACCTCGGGGACGTAGAGCAGGTCGGGCGCCTCGGGCAGCTGGTCGAACTCGGGCACCGACGGCAGCGCCAGCAGCGCGCCGAGCAGGCCGGCCACGACGCCGCCGAGCGCGCCCGTGCCGACGAGCAGCAGCTGCTCGACCAGCAGGCTGCTGCGCAGCGCCCGCGGCGTCACGCCGAGGGCACGGATCGCGGCGAGCTCGCCCGTACGCCGTCGCCCGAGCAGGTAGAGCGTCAGGACGGTGCCGCGAGGCGGCGAGGACCGCGGCCGCGATCGCGCCGAGCAGGAACAGCAGCAGGGCGAGCGCCGGACCCTGCCGCGACAGCCGCTCCTCGAGGTCGGCGGCCCGCTGCGCCTCGCCCACCACGAGGCCGGCGGCGGCGAGCCGCTGCACCGCGTCGGCGGGTGCGGCGACGCCGAGCCAGACCTGGTCGACGCCCTGGGGCGTGCCCGGTCCGAGGGCCCGCAGGGCGTAGTCGCGGTCGACCAGGATGCCGTCGGCCTGGCCGCGCGGGCAGGGCGTCCGCCGACGCGACCGGCTGCACCTGCAGCGGGGTGGCGTCCAGGCCGACCACCTGCACGGGCGCGCCGCCCGGCTCGCCGACCGACGGCGTGAGGACGGCCGGCAGCGGCAGCGGCACGTCGGCCGGCGCGGCGCCGGGGTCGCTGGACTCGGTGGTGGCCACGGCCAGCGACAGGCCGTTGGCCACCGGGCGCAGCGTCGGGACGTTGCCCTCGTCGGCGAGCGGCCGCCAGCGGGCCGCGTCGGTCAGGCCGGCGTCGAGGGCCCGGCCGTCGACCGCCAGGCCGGTCACGACCACCGCGCCGGTCACGGTCGCGAAGCCCTCGCGGGTGACCCGCAGGCCGGACAGCCGGCAGCCCGCCTGGCACGGCACCGCGGCGGTGAGGGCCGCGTCGCCGTCCGGCAGCGGGCCGAGGTCGATGCGGCGCAGCAGGCTCGCGCTGTCGCGCAGCTCCGCCGACAGGTGCACCGCCGCGCGGGGCAGGCCCTGGACGCCCAGCGAGCCGACCTGCGTGCGGACGACGAGCCGGGTCCCGGTGACCACGACCGGCGGGGCGGCGGGCGGGCGCAGCCGACCGGCCAGCTCAGCCGGCCCGGCGGAGGTGAAGTCGCTGCGCCAGAAGCCGACCGCGGCCAGCCGCGGAGGTGTCGACCGCCGAGCAGGCGGCGGCCGCTCCGCGACGACGAGAGCTGCTCGAGCTCGCGACGGCCATCGCCCAGCGGCCCGTCCGGGTCGGCCTGGCGGACCAGGGCGCCCAGGTCCTTGCCGGCGGGCGCACGGCGCCGGGACGACCTGCTCCGCGCCGACGACGGTGCGGGCGACGGTCGGCCCGGTTGTCGCGGGCCACCGACCAGCCGGAGACGGAGAAGCTGGCCAGCCCGAAGGCGACGACCAGCACGACGACGCCCGCGTCCGCCGGCGGGCCGCCGCGCGACCTGGCGGACGGCGAGGAACAGGCCGAGCCGCGACCGGGCCGCGGGTCGGCCCGGTCAGCGCCCGGCTGGCGGCAGGGAGCAGGCGGGCGACGAGCAGGGCCATGGCGAGCGACAGCAGCCCGGGGGTGAGCAGCGCGACCGGGTCGACCTCGCCGCCCGAGACCGCGCCGGAGACGAGCAGCTGCACGAGGCCGGCGGCGGTCAGCACGAGCACGGCGGCGTCGACCGCCCAGCCGCGCCGGCCGCGCGCGGGGCGAGGTGCGGCGGAACTGCTCGAGCGCCGGCCGGGCCAGGGTGCTGCGGGCCGCCAGGGCGGCGGCGACCGCCGCCGCCCAGCACCGCGATGCCGCGGCCGCGACCAGGGCGCTCGGCGGCAGGGTCACCGGCGCGTCCGCGGAGAGCTGGGCCCCGGCGACCGCCCGCACCGCGAGCAGCCCGGCCAGCACGCCCGGCGGCACCGCGACCAGCAGCAGCAGCAGCGGCTCGAGCAGGCCGAAGCCGGCGGTGGCCCGCTCGGACAGCCCGCGCAGCTTGGCCAGGGCGATCTCGGGCCCGCGGGCGTCGACGCTGCCGGCCACCACGCCGAACAGCACGAGCCACGACAGCACCAGCAGCTGCAGGACGACGAGCAGCACGGGCGCGCGCAGCAGGTCGGCGCTGGGCTGACCCGGTCCAGCAGCTGCGGCAGCCCGGTGGCGACGACCGCGTCCGGGGCCTGCGCCTGCAGCCGCGCCAGCACCGCCTGCGCCTCGCTCTCCACCGCGCCGGCCTCGGCGAGGCGCAGCCGCGAGACCCGGGCCTGCACGTCGGTGGTCGCGGTGACCGGAGCGTCCGGGGTGAGCAGCGCCATCGTGGGCGGGGCGGTGAAGAGCACGTCGACGAGCTCGTTGACCCCGGGCGGGTCGAGCCGCCCGGGCGGGCCGGTGAAGCTGCGGCCGGCCCAGTAGACGGCGTCCGGGTCGGGCAGGCGGTAGAGCGCCGACACCCGCAGCGCCAGCCCGCCGACGGACCGCAGCGCGCTGCCCCGGCGGACCCCCAACCGCTCGGCCGCGTTGACGGAGACGGCGACCTCCCCGGCCGCGGCGGGGCAGGCGCCGTCGAGCACCAGGTGCGCGCAGGCCCCGTCACGGAGCACGAGCCGGCTCAGGACGACGCTCGGCCCGACCGCCGGGAGCGGGACGGGGGCCTCCAGCCCGTGCACCGGCGGCTCGTACCGCTCGGTGCCCTCGAGGCCGGCGGCGGTGGCGGCGCGCAGCGTGCGGTCGGGGTCGCCCTGCCGCGAGCCGCCCAGTGTGGCGGTGAGCCCGGTGCTGACCGGGCCGGCCTCGGCGAGGGCGTCCTGCAGCACCGACTCACCCGCGGCCCGCAGGTAGACCGGCCCCGCGGTGGCCGCGGCGACGACGAAGACGGCGACGACCACGACCGCCAGCGAGACGCCGCGCCGGGCCCGCAGCGCGCGCAGCGCGAGGCCCAGCGCCGGGAGCCAGCCGCTCACGAGGTCACCCAGGCGACCGGTCGCCCGACGACAGGGCTGATCGCGCGGGCGGTGCGGGCGGGAGCGTCGACCTGGAACCAGCCGCGGTCGTCACCGCACATCAGCAGCGGGTCGGTCGGCGACCAGACGCACGGCTCCTGCGCGGCGTTGCGCAGCGCCCCGGGCAGCGTCCACCCGTGCGGGCGCGGCGGTGAGGTCCCACAGCTCGACCGTCCGGTCGGGGTCGCGGATCGTGGCGGTGGAGACGTAGGTCCCCAGGGCCAGCGTCGCGCCGTCGGGGGACCAGCGGGCCCAGTTGCTCTGCACGCCCGTACGCGCGGGCACCGCGGCCAGCTGCTCGCCCGTGCGGTCGACGACGACCAGCCCGCCGCGCAGCTGCTCGGAGTCCCGGTCCGCGGCCGGCCAGCCCGACACGAGCAGCTTGCTGCCGTCGGGGGAGAACAGCAGCCGGTCGATGACCATCGGCGTGCCGGCGGGCAGGCCGACCGCCCGGGCGAAGGCGTCGGCGGTCAGCAGCGGGACGGCGGGCCGCCCGACGGCCCGCAGCTCCACCCGCGTGGCGGAGTCCAGGGGCAGGCCGAACTCCGGGTCGGGCAGCAGCGGTCGACCTCCGGCGGCGACGGCGGCGCCGGGACCGGTCGGGTCGGCCGCGGCCGCGACACCCCGCCCGAGCGGGCGCACGCTCCCGTCCGCTCCGACGAGCTCGGCCGCGTCGGCGCGCGGCCCGCGCACCAGCAGGACCGACCGGCCGGCGTCGGCCCACGGCTGCTCGGCCGGCGCGGCCCCCGCGAGCAGGTCGGCCGACACGGCGGGGACCGGCGCGGCAGGCGCCGTGGCGGTGAGGTCGACGAGCAGGCCGGCCCCGGCCAGCCCCGGCCCGACGCCGAGCAGCGCCCGGCGGCCGTCGGGCGCGACCTCGAGGTCGGCGAGCGTGGGCTCGAGGTCGGCGTCGGTCGTAGCACGCGGTCCAGGGCGCCGTCGGTGCCGGCGCGGGACAGGTGGCGGCCGTCCAGGACGAGCACCGTCCCGGCGGCCGCGGGCGACGGGGCGGGACTCGGTCCGGCGGCGGCCGGGGCGCTGCCGCCGCCGAGCCGCGGGAGCAGCACGACGGCCGCGGCGACCAGCGCGACGACGCCCAGCACGCCGCCGAGGCGCAGCAGGCGCTCCCGCAGGCCGGGCGGCGGGGGCTCGGGGTCGAGTGCGGGGAAGCGCCGCACGGGGCCGGGCTCGATCACGGCGGCAGTGAACACGAACCGGGCTACAGGGAGGTCACGGCCGCCAGCCGGGCGAAGTCGTCCACCGACAGCACCTCGCCGCGGGCCTGCGGGTCGATGCCGGCCGCCCGCAGCCGTCGCTCGGCCTCGGCCGGGCTGCCGGCCCAGGTCGCCAGCGCCGCGCGCAGCGTCTTGCGGCGCTGGGCGAACGCCGCGTCGACCACCGCGAAGGTCTGCTCCGGTCCCCCGGCGGCGGCTCGCGCCGCGTGAACGCCACCAGCCCGCTGTCCACGTTCGGCGCGGGCCAGAACACGTTGCGACCGATGGCGCCGGCCCGGGTCACCGAGGCGTACCAGGCGGCCTTCACCGACGGCACGCCGTACGTCCTGCTGCCCGGCGGCGCGGCGAGCCGGTCGGCGACCTCGGACTGCACCATCACCAGGCCGCGCTCGAGCGACGGCAGCTTGTCCAGCAGCCGCAGCAGGACCGGCACGGCCACGTTGTACGGGAGGTTGGCCACGAACGCGGTCGGCGGCGGCCCCGGGACGCCCTCCAGCAGGAGCGCGTCCTGCAGGACCACCTCGAAGCGGTCGACCAGACCGGGGGCCCTCTCCGCCACCGTCTCGGGCAGCAGGCCGGCGAGCAGCGGGTCGATCTCGACCGCGACGACGCGCTGCGCGGCGGCCAGCAGGCCGAGCGTCAGCGAGCCGAGGCCGGGACCGACCTCCACCACGACGTCGTCGACCCGGACACCGGCCGTGCGCACGAGGCGCCGGACGGTGTTCGGGTCGATGACGAAGTTCTGCCCCAGCGTCTTCGTGGGGCGCAGCCCGAGCCGGGCCGCGAGCGTGCGGATGTCGGCAGCGCTGCAGGAGCGCTGCCCCGTCCGTCACCTACAGGTGCTTACCGCACACGGGCCACGGCGAGCGACCGGCGCGCTGGTAGAGCTTCTGCGCGCGCAGGGTCTGCTCGTCCGCGGAGGCCGCGGCCGGGTCGCCCGAGCCGCCGACGCTGCTCCAGGTGCGGGCGGTCGAACTGGTAGAGCCCGCGGTACTTGCCGCTGCTCGACACCGCGCGCGGGTTGCCGCCGGACTCGCAGCGGGCCAGCGCCGGCCAGTCGAGCCCGTCCGCGACGGCCTTGGCCTTCGGGCGCGGGCGCGGCTTGGTGCCGACGGCGACGACGTGGGTGCGCGGCTCGCGGGTGCGCTCCTCCTTGAGCATGGTGCGGTTCACCTCGGTGCCGGCCGCGGAGACGACGGCGTACGTCCGCTCGAGCACGCCCTTGACGCCCTGCTGGGCCACGCGCTCGGTGCCCTTGTAGTGGCTCGGGTCCTCGCGGCGGACGGTCTTGTACGCGATCGGGACGCGGACCTTCTGCACCACGTCGATCGCCGTCGGCGCCTGCGCGGAGCTGCCGCTGACCTGCTGCTCGGCCGGGGCGTGGCGCACGCCGTCGCCCGACGCGGTTGCGGTGGCGGCGGGAGCGGTGGTCTGGCGCTCAGCGGGGACGTGCGTGATGTCGTCCGCGGCGTAGGCGGCGGGGGTGCCGGCGAGCAGCGTGAGGGCGATGGCTCCCTGGGCGGCGCAGGCGGCCGGCTTCCAGAGGCGACCGCGCAGGGTCGGGGCGAGCGGGGTGGTCGAGGTGTGGTTGAGCACGGGACTCCGATGGACGAGCTTCCCGGCCCCGGGACGACGGCAGGACAGCCACCCTCCGAGCCGGGGCCGCGGGAGGTGGGTCGCCGTGGTGCAGACACAGGGGTCCCGAGCACCGGCTGATCGCTAGCAGGCTAACTCGGACAAGTCGGGCAGGGTGGGGAGAGTGCTGCCTTCAGCGGCACAGGACGGACGACCAGTGGGGCGAAACCGCTGGTCAGCAGCGTGCGCTGTGACCCGCCTCCCACTTGTGACTGCTAGCGCAGCGCTAGCAGTTGCAAGCACAGTCAGTAGCCGAACAGCCGCCGGCCGTTCACGGAGAGTGCTGAGCACAGGTCGTCCAGGTCCTCGTCACGGACCTGTGCGAGGGCCCGCACGGTCACCGGGACCAGGTAGGAGGCGTTGGGCCGGCCGCGGTGCGGCACCGGCGTGAGGAACGGCGCGTCGGTCTCCACGAGCAGCAGCTCGCGGGGCGCGACCCGGGCCGCCGCGCGCAGGTCGTCGTTCGGCTTGTACGTCACCGGGCCGGCGAAGCTCATCGCCCAGCCGTGCTCCGCGCAGGTGCGGGCCAGCTCCGGGCCGCCGGAGAAGCAGTGGAAGACGACCCGGTCGGGGGCGCCCTCCTCGAGCAGCACCCGGACGACGTCGTCGTGGGCGTCGCGGTCGTGGATGACCAGCGCCGTGCCGGTGCGCTTGGCGATGGCGATGTGGGCCCGGAAGGACTCCTCCTGCCGGCGCTGCCCGTCGGACTCGGGCGTGCGGTAGTGGTCCAGGCCGGTCTCCCCCACGGCGACGACCTCGGGCCGGCCGGCGAGCGCCTCGACCTCGCGCAGCGCCTCGTCGGTGGCCGCGCCGGCGCCCGCCTCGTTGGGGTGCAGCGCCACCGCCGCCCAGACGCTCCGGTGCTGCGCCGCGACGTCGGCGGACCAGCGCGAGGACTCCAGGTCGACGCCGACCTGCACGACGACGTCGATGCCGACCTCGCGGGCGGCCGCCAGCTGGTCCTGCACCGGCGTGCCCACGATGTCGAGGTGGCAGTGGCTGTCCGGCACCGGGACGGCCAGCGGCTCGGGCGGGGGCGCGGGGGTCGCGGCCCGGGCGTCGGCTCCCCGGCTCACGCGTCGGGCGCCGGCTCGACCTCGGCCGCCAGCCGGGCCAGCTCCTCGTCGACCACCGACGGGTCGAGCTTGGTGAACAGCGGCACCGGCGCGCCGATCGGCGTCCCCGGCGTGATCGGCTGCGACTCCCAGACCGCCTCGGCGGCGGCGTAGTCGCCCATCAGCACCGGGTAGCCCGGGCCGCCGTCCAGGTCCTCGACCTCGCGCAGCTCGGGCAGCCCGGACCACTGACCCGTACCTCCCAGGAGCTCGTAGACCTTCTGCGAGCTGTGCGGCAGGAAGGGCGTGAGCAGCGACTTGGCGTCGTCGATGAGCTGCAGGGCGACGTGCAGCACGGTGTCGCGTCGCGGCAGGTCCTCCTTGAGCTTCCACGGCGCCTGGTCGGACAGGTAGCGGTTGGCCTCGCCGACCACCCGCATCGCCTCGGCAAGCGCGGCCTTCTGCTGGTTGCGGCCCAGCAGGTCGCCGACGCTGTCGAAGCCGCTCCGGCTGGCGGCGAGCGCCGCCTCGTCGGCCTCGGTCAGCGCGCCGGCCGGCGGTATCGCGCCGAGGTTCTTGTGCACCAGCGACAGCGAGCGGTTGACCAGGTTGCCCCAGCCTGCGACCAGCTCGGTGTTGTTGCGGGTGACGAACTGCTCCCAGGTGAAGTCGGTGTCGCTCGTCTCCGGCCCGGCGGCCGCCAGGTAGTAGCGCAGCGCGTCCGGCCCGTACCGCTCGAGGACGTCCCTGACGTAGATCACGACCGAGCGCGACGAGGAGAACTTGCGTCCCTCCATGGTCAGGAACTCGCTCGACACCACCTCGCTCGGCAGCGCCAGCTCGCCGTACTCCCCGGGCGTCCCGGCCGGCTGCCCGCTCGCGCCGAGCAGGATCGCCGGCCAGATGACCGAGTGGAAGACGACGTTGTCCTTGCCCATGAAGTAGTAGGAGGTGGCGCCCTCGCCCTGCCAGAACGGTCGCCAGGCGTCCGGGTCGCCCGTGCGGCGGGCCCACTCGACCGAGGCGGACAGGTAGCCGATGACCGCGTCGAACCAGACGTAGAGCCGCTTGTCGCCGCGGTCGCGCCAGTCCGGCAGCGGGATCGGCACGCCCCAGTCGAGGTCCCGGGAGATGGCGCGCGGCTTGAGGTCCTCGATCAGGTTCTGGCTGAAGTTGAGGACGTTCTGCCGCCAGCCCTCGCGGGACTGCAGCCACGAGCCGAGTGCGTCGGCGAAGGCCGGCAGCTCGAGGAAGAACTGCGGCGACTCGACGAAGCGCGGGGTCTCGCCGTTGATGCGGCTGCGCGGGTCCTTGAGGTCCTGCGGGTCGAGCTGGTTGCCGCAGTTGTCGCACTGGTCGCCGCGTGCGCTGTCGTAGCCGCAGATCGGGCAGGTGCCCTCGATGTAGCGGTCGGGCAGCGTGCGCCCGGTGCTCGGCGACACCGCCGACAGCTGCGGCCGCTCGACGACGTAGCCGTTCTCGAACAGGGCCGTGAACAGCGCCTGCACCACCGCGTAGTGGTTGCGCGTCGTCGTGCGCGTGAACAGGTCGTACGACAGGCCGAGGCCCTGCAGGTCCTGGGCGATGACCCGGTTGTAGCGGTCGGCGAGCTCGCGCGCGGTGACGCCCTCGCGGTCGGCCTGCACCTGGATCGGCGTGCCGTGCTCGTCGGTGCCGCTGACCATCAGGACCCGGTCACCGCGCATGCGGCGGTAGCGCGAGAACACGTCGGACGGCACGCCGAAGCCGGCGACGTGGCCGATGTGGCGGGGGCCGTTGGCGTAGGGCCAGGCGACCGCGGTCAGGACGGGGCGGGGCATGCCCCCGAGCCTAGTGAGCGCCGGCCACCGCGTTCGCCGCGCGCGGACCGACCGGGCGGGCGACGGCCGGCAGCATCCGGGCGTCCCACACCGCGGCGGGCCTCGACGCCTCGGCTCGATGCCGAGGCGCAGCGTCGTCGAGGGCGTACCGGTCAGGATCCCCCGGCCGACTTGGCCGCCACCACCGCGTCGTAGACCTCGCGCCGCGGCACCCCGGCCTCGGCGGCCACCGCGGCCAGCGCCTCCTTGCGGGTCAGGCCGGCCTGCTCGCGGACCCCGACGAGCCGCACCAGCTCGGCCGGCGTCTGCTCCACCTCGGGCTCCGGGGCGCCGGCCAGCACCACCGTGACCTCACCCAGCACCCCGCCGGCGGCCCAGGCGGCGAGCTCGCCCAGCGTCCCCCGGCGCACCTCCTCGTGCGTCTTGGTCAGCTCGCGGCAGACGACGGCCCGCCGCTCCGGGCCGAGCACCTCGGCCATGTCGGCGAGCGAGGCTGCCAGCCGGTGCGGCGCCTCGAAGAGCACGACGGTCCGCCGCTCGGCCAGCAGCCCGGTCAGCCGGGTGCGCCGCTCGCCGGCCTTGCGCGGCAGGAAGCCCTCGAAGCAGAAGCGGTCGCTCGGCAGCCCGCTCACCGCCAGCGCCGTCGTGACCGCCGACGGCCCGGGCACGCAGGTCACCGGCAGGTCCTCGGCCGCGGCGGCCGCCACCAGCCGGTAGCCCGGGTCGCTCACCGTCGGCATCCCCGCGTCGGTGACCAGCAGGACGCGCCGGCCCTCTCGTACGGCGGCGAGCAGCTCCGGCACCCGCTCCTGCTCGTTGCCCTCGAAGCAGCTGACGACCCTCCCCGTCGGCTTGACCCCGAGGTCGGCGCAGAGCCGGTGCAGGCGACGGGTGTCCTCCGCGGCCACCACGTCGGCGGTGGCCAGCTCGGTGGCGAGGCGCCCGCTGGCGTCGCCGGCCTGGCCGATCGGGGCACCGGCGAGGACGAGGACCATGCGGCCAGTCTCCCGCACGCCCGCGACCCGCCTCCTAGGCTGGTCGTCATGACGGCGACGCTCGACGACCCGGTCGCGGCTGCGCCGCCTCCTCCCGCGCCCCCGCGCAGCGACGCCTGGCGTGCACGCCTGATGCCGCTGGTGTCCGCGCACGGCGGCTGGCTGGCCACCCTGGCCGTGGTCCTGCTCGGCGGGCTGCTGCGCTTCCTGCGGCTCGACCTGCCCGAGGGCAAGATCTTCGACGAGATCTACTACGCCTGCGACGCGGAGAGCTTCCTGCGCTTCGGCGTGGAGCACTCGACCCGCTCGGACCCCAACGACGCGTCGGTCGCCGCGCAGTGCATCCCGGAGGGCACCGGGTCCTTCATCGCCCACCCGCCGCTCGGCAAGTGGGCCATCGCGCTCGGCATGAGGGTCTTCGGCACCCACGAGTTCGGCTGGCGCTTCGCCGCGGCGGTCGCCGGCACGGTCACGATCCTGCTCGTCGTGCGCATCGGCCGGCGCATGACCGGCTCGACGATGCTCGGCTGCCTCGCCGGCATCCTGCTGTCGCTGGACGGCCTGCACTTCGTGCAGAGCCGGGCCGCGATGCTCGACATCTTCCTGGTCCTGTGGACCACCGCGGCCTTCGGCTGCCTGGTCGTCGACCGCGACGAGGTCCGCGAGCGGCTGGCCGCCTCGGACGACCTGTCCGGCGCCGGCCCGCGCCTCGGCGTGCGCCCGTGGCGGCTCGGCGCCGGCGCGTGCCTCGGCGCCGCCCTCGCCACCAAGTGGAGCGCGCTGTACTTCATCGCGGCGCTGCTCCTGCTGGCCTTCGTCTGGGAGGTCGGCGCCCGCCGCACGGCCGGCCTGCACGGCCCCGTGCGCGCCACCCTGCGCCGCAGCGCCGTCCCCCTGCTCGCCGGCCTGGTGCTGCTGCCGCTGGTGCTCTACGTCGTCTCCTGGACCGGCTGGTTCCTCAGCGACATCGGCTGGGACCGCAACTGGGCCAAGACCAACCCGAGCGCCCACTTCGGCTTCCTGCCGGACGGCCTGCGCAGCCTGTGGCACTACCACGTGGAGATCTTCGGCTTCCACGACAACCTGTCGCAGAAGCACAACTACCAGTCGCACCCGTGGGGCTGGCTGCTGCTCGCGCGCCCGGTCTCCTACTACTACCCGGGCGCGATCTCCAACGGGACCTTCGAGTGCGCCGTGGAGAGCTGCTCTCGGGAGGTCCTCGCCGTCGGGACGCCGGCCATCTGGTTCGCGACCATCCCGCTCGTCTTCGCGCTGCTCTACCGCTGGCTCGGCAAGCGCGACTGGCGGGCCGCCGCGATCCTGCTGCCCATCGCGGTGAGCATCCTCCCGTGGATCCGCGACGACCTCCGCGACCGCACCATGTTCATCTTCTACGCGCTCCCCGCCGTGCCCTTCATGGCCCTCGGGCTCTCCTTCGCCGCCGGCTGGGTCCTCGGCGGGCCCGGCGCCACCCCGAAGCGCCGCAAGTGCGGCGCGGTCGCCGTCGGGGCCTACCTCGCCATCGTGGTCATCAACTTCATCTACCTCTACCCGGTCCTCGCCGCGCAGACGATCCCGTACGACGAGTGGCGCAGCCGCATGCTCTTCCCCAGCTGGATCTAGTCCCGGGGCCTTCCTCGCCCTTGATCGTCAGCGGTTTCCCGTACCCCTGGGTGCGGGAAACCGCAGATCATCAGTGGCGCGGTCGGGCGCGGATCTCGGGCGGTGCCGCTGCCGGAGCCCGTCGCGGTGCAGCCGCGGGCGTCTGCGGACGTTCCTCGGCGTCCCGGTGCGGAGGATCCTCCGCGACCCGCCGGCGCCACGCTCTCGTGATCGCCAGCGCTCCCGCGCGGCCTGAACCCAGGAGAGCGGGAGTCGCCACGACCTGCCGGCCGACCTGAGCCGGGGCGATGTCTTCCGGGCGCTCCATGCCCCCTGCGGCATGTGCCCGCCCCGCTCATGCGTCCAGGCGCATGAGCCGCCAGCAGGGGACATGCCTGCCGGCGACACTGCTCGGGCCGCGTCCGGCGCCCGGCCGGTGATCCGCGGGCGGGTCGGCGGTCGGCGGGGTGACCCCACGGCGGCCAGCCGCGGCAACCCCCCCGTACGACGCACCAGGGCCCGGCGGTCGGTGACCGCCGGGCCCTGGTGAGCAACGTGCCTGGGTGGAGCTGAGGGGATTCGAACCCCTGACCCCCTCGATGCGAACGAGGTGCGCTACCGGACTGCGCCACAGCCCCGAGGCCGTCGCCGAGACTACCAGCGGGCAGCCCGGGCGACCCGTCGGGCTACCAGCCGCCGACGGCCCTGCGCCGCTCGAGGATCTCGTCGAGCTCGACGTCCGGCTCGCCGTCCAGCTCGAGGTCGGAGGAGGCGGTCCAGACGCCGGGCGCGGGGGTCTCGAGGACCCGCGGCGCGCGCGGCGGGGCGACCGGCTTGGTCGCGTAGACCGGCAGGGGTACGGGGACCGGCTGCCACTCGCCACCGACCGCGGCCGGCAGCGGCTCGTCCCAGCGGGAGGGCGCCACGACGGCCTCCTCCCAACGGGCGGCGGGCGCCATGAGCGGGGCCGGGCGGGCCGGCATGCGGTCGGGGATGCCGTGCACGACGGGGAGCTCGACCAGCGGCTCGGCGGCGGCGTACGCCGCCCAGCGGCGGGCCTCGCGCTGCAGGGCGAGGTGGCGCAGGTAGGCGACGTCGGCGACGGTCAGCGCGACCAGCACCAGGCCGACCCAGAGCATCGGGCCCACGAGCAGGGAGGCGAGCAGGAAGAAGGCGGAGCCGCCGACCAGGCCGGCCAGCACGCGGCGGCGGCGCTGCAGCGGCGTCAGCGGGGCGGGCGGTGCGTTGCGCTCGGAGCGGAGCATCGCCTCGAACGGCGGCAGCTCCGGCTCGGCGGTCAGCAGGCTCGACTCGCCGCCGAAGGAGTCGCAGTCACCGAGCGCCCCGCCCGGCGCGGCGACCGGCGCGGACGCCGAGCGCCTCGACAGCACGCGCATCGCATCACCGAACCGCTCGGTCGCGCGCGAGGAGGACCCCGCGTCGTGCGACCGCAGGGCCATCGGGACGAGCACGGCGAGCCATGCTCCGACGATCAGGAGGAGAATCAGTCCGCTGCCCACGCCGCGGACCGTAGTGAGGTCCCGACCGCTGTTCGGGGAGGCGCGCCGTCACACGCCGTGCCACCTGCGCAGGAGGCCCTCGGGCACGTCCTCGCGGGTGACCGCGAACGACAGGTGGTCACGCCACGCGCCGTCGATGAACAGGTAGCGCTGCTGCAGCCCCTCGTCGCGGAAGCCGAGCTTCTCGACGACCCGGCGCGACGCGGCGTTCTCGGGCCGCACGTTGGCCTCGACGCGGTGCAGCCCGACCGGGCCGAAGGCGTGGTCGACGAGCAGCGCGAGGGCGGTCGGCGCGATCCCGCGGCCGGCGAGGCGGCCGTCGACCCAGTAGCCGACGTAGCCGTTGTCGAACGCCCCGCGCACCACCCCGGCCAGGGTGATCTGCCCGGCGAGGCGCCCCTCGTGGAGGATCCCGAAGGGCAGCGTGCGGCCGGCCCGGGCCTCCCGGCGCTGGGTCCGCAGCATCGCCGCGAACACCGCGGGGCTGTGCCGGTCGGCCCAGCTGGCCGGCGGCGCGCTCTCCGGGCGGCCCTCCCACGGCGACAGCCACTGCTCGTTGGTGGTGCGCACCTCCGACCAGGCCAGCGCGTCGCGCACCCGGAGCGGGCGCAGCCGTACCGGACCGTCGTCCAGCACCGCCGGCCAGCCGGGCGCGGCCATCAGTGGTCGCCGCCCCGCAGCTGCGCGAGGGCGTGCTCGAGGACCGGGGCGAGCACCGCGACGCCGTCGCGGACACCGCCGGTCGAGCCGGGCAGGTTGACGACCAGGGTGGTGCCGACGCTGCCGGCCAGCCCGCGGGACAGCACCGAGGTCGGCACCCGGTCCCGGGCGTCCGCCCGCAGCGCCTCCGCGATGCCGGGCAGCTCCCGGTCGAGCAGCGGCCGGGTCGCCTCGGGGGTCACGTCGCGCGGCGAGAGCCCGGTGCCGCCGGTGGTGACCACCAGGTCGTACGCGCCGAAGGCGTCCCGCAGGGCGCCCTGGACGGCGGCCACCTCGTCGGGGACCACGACGACCTCGCCGACCTCGAGCCCGAGGTCGCGCAGCAGGCCGGCCAGCAGCGGCCCGGAGGTGTCCTCGCGCACGCCGGCGGCGGACCGGTCCGAGACGGTCACGACCAGCGCGGTCAGCGCCGCCACGAGCCCGTCTTCCCGCCCGTCTTCTCCTCGACCCGGATGCCGCCGATGACGGCGCGCGGGTCGACCGCCTTGACCATGTCGACCAGCGCCAGGCAGGCGACGCTGACGGCGGTCAGCGCCTCCATCTCGACGCCCGTCCGGTCGGCGGTCCTGGCCAGCGCCGTCACGGCCACGCCCGCGTCGTCGACGACGAGGTCGACGGTGACGCCGGACAGCCCGATCGGGTGGCACAGCGGGACGAGGTCGGGGGTGCGCTTGGCGCCCATGATCCCGGCGATCCGGGCGACCGCGAGCGCGTCGCCCTTGGGCACGCCCTCCCCGCGCAGCAGCGCGACGCACTCCGGCGACAGGTCGACCCGGCCGGTGGCGGTCGCCGTACGGGCCGTCACGTCCTTGCCGGTGACGTCGACCATGCGCGCCGCGCCCGCGTCGTCGAGGTGCGTGAACCCGCTCACCGGCTCCGCCTCTCCAGCAGCATGACCTGCACCTGGTCGCCCTTCTTGACCTTCTCCACGCCCTCGGGCACGACCGCGAGGGCGTTCGCCCTGGCCATGCCGGCGAGCAGGTGCGAGCCCGCTCCGGAGACCGGCGTGACGCTGTAGCTGCCGGCCTTCACGTCCAGGTGGACGCGGACGAAGGTGCGCTTGCCCTTCGGCGACCGCAGCTCCTCGGTGGAGCGCGCCGACACCTGCGGGCGGGCGAGCGGCTCGGCGCCGAGCATGCGACGGAGCGCGGGGCGGACGAAGACCTCGAAGGACACCAGCGCGCTGACCGGGTTGCCCGGCAGGCCGAACACCGGGGTGGAGTCGGGGCCGATGGTGCCGAAGCCCTGCGGCATGCCGGGCTGCATGGCGACCTTGCTGAACCGCACCGTGCCGAGGCGGCTCAGCACCTCCTTGACGACGTCGTACGCGCCGACGGACACGCCCCCGCTGGTCACCAGCACGTCGGCGCGCACCAGCTGGTCCTCGAGCGTGTCGAGCAGCCGGCGCGGGTCGTCCGGGACGATGCCGACGCGGTAGGCGATCGCGCCCGCCTCGAGCGCGGCGGCGGTCAGCGCGAGGGAGTTGCTGTCGGGGATGCGGCCCGGGCCGAGCGGCGTGCCGGGCTCGACCAGCTCGCTGCCGGTCGAGACCACCACGACCCGCGGGCGCGGGCGCACGAGCACCCGCGAGCGCCCCACCCCGGCGGCCAGGCCGACCTGGGCGGAGCCCAGCCAGCTGCCCTTCTCGAGCACCCGCTCGCCGGCCTTCACGTCCTCGCCGGCGCGGCGGACGTACGCCCCGAGGTCCGGGACCCGGTCGATGCGGACGGAGGCGACCCCGCCGTCGGTGTGCTCGACCGGGACGACCGTGTCGGCGCCGGCGGGCATCGCCGCGCCGGTCATGATCCGCACGCACAGGCCGGGCTGCACCCGCAGCGGGCTGGCCGGCCCGGCCGCGACGTCGCCGACCACCGGCAGCACCGTGCCGGCCTTCGTCACGTCGGCCGCGCGCACCGCGTAGCCGTCCATGCCGCTGTTGTCGAAGCTCGGCAGCGGGCCCGGCGCGACGACGTCCTCGGCGAGCACGCAGCCGTGGGCGTCGAGCAGGCCGAGGTCGAGCGGGCTCAGCGGGCCGACCACCGAGAGGATGTCCTCCAGGTGCTCGTCGACCGACATGAGCTCGTCAGCCACGCGCGTCCAGCCACTCCCGCAGCCAGTCGACGCAGGGGCGGCCCGAGGTCGTCGCGGTCGGCGGCGAGCTGCACCACGGCCTTGAGGTAGTCGAGCCGGTCGCCGGTGTCGTAGCGCCGGCCGCGGAAGACCACGCCGTGCACCGGCTCGGTGGCGATCAGCGTCTGGATCGCGTCGGTCAGCTGGATCTCGCCGCCCCGGCCGGGCGGCGTCTCGCGCAGGACGTCGAAGACGGTCGGCGACAGGACGTAGCGCCCGATGATCGCCAGGTTGCTCGGCGCCTCGTCGACCGGCGGCTTCTCGACCAGCCCGGTGATCCGCACGACGTCGCCGGGCGGGCCGTCGATGGCGGCGCAGCCGTAGAGCGAGATCGACTCCGCGGGCACCTCCATGAGCGCCACGACGCTGCCGCCCTCGGCCTGCTGCACCTCGATCATGTGCTCCAGCAGGGGGTCGCGCTCGTCGATGAGGTCGTCGCCCAGCAGCACCGCGAACGGCTCGTTGCCGACGTGCTGGGCCGCCGCCAGCACCGCGTGGCCGAGCCCCCTCGGGTCGCCCTGCCGCACGTAGTGCACCGTCGCCAGCTCGCTGGCCTCCTGCACCAGCTCCAGCTTGGCGAGGTCGCCCTTGGCCTCGAGCGCGTGCTCGAGCTCGACGTTGCGGTCGAAGTGGTCCTCGAGCGGCCGCTTGTTGCGCCCCGTCACCATCAGCACGTCGTCCAGGCCCGCCCGGACGGCCTCCTCCACGACGTACTGGATGGCCGGCTTGTCGACGACCGGCAGCATCTCCTTGGGCGACGCCTTGGTCGCCGGCAGGAAGCGGGTGCCGAGGCCGGCGGCGGGGATCACGGCCTTGGTCACGGTCTGGTCTGGCATGACGGGACCCTATCGGCCGGGTGTGTGCCCAGGCTCACGTCCCTCCGCCGGCGCCCGACCGGCAGACTCCCCGGGTGACCGCCGACAAGGACAGCGTCCGCCGCACGCTGCTGGCGGCCCGCGAGGACCGCTCCGACGCCGACCGCGCCGCCGCCTCGGCCGCGCTGACCGAGGCGCTCGAGCCGCTCGTACGCGCCGCGCGCCGCGTCGCGTCGTACGTCCCGTTCGGCGCCGAGCCCTCCACCGCGGCGCTGAACGCGCTGCGCGACGACGTGCTGCTGCCCGTGCTGCTGCCCGACGGCGACCTCGACTGGGCCAGCGGCCCGCTGGTGCAGGGCCGCCGCGGGCTGGAGCCGAGCGGCGAGCGGCGCGGCGTCGACGCGCTGGCCGACTGCGACCTGGTGCTGGTGCCGGCGCTCGCCGTCGACCGGGCCGGCACCCGGCTGGGGCGCGGCGGCGGGTCGTACGACCGGGCGCTGGCCCGCACCAGCGCGCGCACCGTCGCCTGCCTGTACGACGGGGAGCTGCTCGAGGCGCTCCCCCGCGAGGAGCACGACGTGCCCGTGCGCGCCGCGGTCACCCCCGCGACCGGGCTGGTGGAGCTGGGCTGGCACGATGCCCGCGTGGGGTCCTTCGACGACGTGCTCAACGCCAACGCGCTCTTCCAGGAGCAGTTCCACGACGACGGCCTGGCCGGGCGCGCCGCCCGCGGGCTCGCGGTCGTGACCTGCATGGACTCGCGCATCGACCCGCTGCGGCTGCTCGGCCTGCTGCCGGGCGACGCCAAGATCCTGCGCACCGCCGGCGCCCGCGTGACCGACGACGTGCTGCGCTCGCTGGTGCTCGCGCACCACCTGCTCGGGGTCGACCGGGTGCTGGTCATGCCGCACACCGACTGCGGGATGACCAAGGCCAGCGACGGCGAGGTGCACCAGCGCATCGCCGAGGAGACCGGCATCGACAGCCGCAGCGTCGACTTCCAGACCATCAGCGACCAGCAGGCCGTGCTCCGGCACGACGTGCAGCGGGTGCGCAGCTCGCCGTACCTGCCGAAGGGCCTGCCCGTGCTCGGCGCCGTCTACGACGTGCACACCGGCCGGCTCGACGTGTCGATCCCCGCGGAGGACTAGCCGGCCGGGAAGACCGGCGCGCCGGGGATCTTCCGGTTGATCTCGCGGGTCTCCTCGAGCGTCTGGCGCGCGGTGACGAGCAGCTGGCGCTGCAGGTCGCGCGACTCGCGCAGCGTGTCGAGGGTGGCCTCGGCGACCTCGAGCGCGCGCTGGCCGTTGGCCAGGGTCTGCCGGGCGAGCGCCAGCGTGCTCTCGGCCAGGCGCACGCCGGCCTGCAGCGCCGCGCGGGCCTGGCGGGCGTCGTCGCGCAGCTCGGTGAGCGGGCCGAGGGCCTGCTGCGCGGCGCGCACGGCCTGCAGCGCCTCGGTGGTCTGGTCGAGGATGCGCTGGGTGTCCTCGCTGGTGGCCTGCGCGGTGCGCTCGGTCTCCTTCGCCACGGTGAGGCCCTGGCGCTGGATCTCCAGCGAGGTCTCCGTGGCGGCCAGCTGCTCGCGGGCCGTGCCCAGCGAGCCGCGGGTCGCCTCGAGCGTGCCGCCGATGCCCTGGCGCGAGGTGTCCAGGTCGACGGCGACGCTGCGGATGTCCTGACGCAGCCCGCGGCCCGGTCCGGCGACGAGCCAGACGACGCCGGTGAGCAGGACCAGGCCGATCGCCGTCAGGACGAGCAGGTGGCGGCGGTCGAGCAGCGGCCGGCGGGGCCCCGGCGGCGTGGTCGGCGTCGCGGCGGTGTCCGGCTCCGAGCGCGGCGCCCGGCGGGCGGACGCGTCGGAGGCCGAGCGGGCGGCGGTCGCGGTGGTCACGCCGTGACCTCTGCCCGGTGCTAGCAGGAGCAAGCAGTGTCGTGGCGCACAACGCGTCCTGAACCTGCGCCCGGCGCCTGCATCCCGTACGCGCAGGACAGGGCGGTGCAGCGGCTGGGCCACGGGCCGACGCGGGCACGGGGTGGTCACGAGCACCACCGGACCGACCCAGCGGAGGAACGGACATGCGCGAGGACCTGTACGACCAGGAGACCGCCTGCCCAGCGACGGGCAGCCGCGCCGGACCTCCCGCACGGTGCTGGCGCCCAGCGCGGCCGAGGACCGGGTGGCGGCGCCGGCGAGGCGCACCCGCCGCGCGGCGCGCAGCCGTACGGCGGAGCCGGAGCAGGTGGCCGCCGGCACGGCGACCGGCCACGAGGTGACCAGCCGATGACGGGGACGCCGCTGCACCACCCCGACAGCACCGACCTGTCCGACCACGTGGGCAGCGGCCGCTGGGACGAGCTGGACGGCCCGGTGGAGACCGAGCGGGTCGAGACAGACCGCCGCGAGGTCCTGCCGGCAAGACCAGCGCGGCGGCCACGCTGGCGCTCGTCTTCGGCCTGGCCTGCCTGTTCTGCGCCCTCACCGGCACCTCGCGCCGCTGGCGCTCGCCTCGGCGCGCTCGCCCTCGTCCTGGGCGTGGTCGGCGCCGCGATGGCGCGCCGGCCGCGCGTCACCGGCGGGCTGCTGGCCCTCGTCGGCATCGTCACGGCGGCGCTCGGCCTGGCCTCGCCGCGCTCGTCTACGCCGACATGAGCGACCAGATCAACGACGTCGCGCACCTGGACACGCTGCAGTCGACGATCGACGACCTGCGAGTCGACCGCGGACGAGCGGTCACGGACGCCGTGACTGGCCGACGGTGACGGTGCGGCTGGTCCGCTGCACGACCGCGGAGCCGGAGTACCAGACCAGCTTCAGCGTGTGCTCGCCGCGGCGCGCCGCGACCGAGCCGCTGACGTCGTAGCGGCCGTGCCGCGTCATGACGGTGGTGCTGCTGACCCGCTTGCCGTCGAGGAGCGCGACGACCTTGCTCGTCGCCGGCCGGTCGGCGCAGCCGTTGGCGGCGAGCGCCGGCGACCTTCGGGCAGCGTGTCGCTTGAGGTCGAGGATGCCGTCGCGGTCGGTGTCGGGGCAGCCGGCCGAGTCGACCGGGCCCGCTGGCGTCCGGCACAGGTCGGCGACGTCCGGCACGCCGTCGCCGTCCGCGTTGGCCGTCAGGGTCGGTGAGCTTGGCGGTCACGCGTGTAGTGCACCGCGGAGCTGAGGATCTGCGACGGGATGACCTGGACGGTCAGGTCGCGGTGCGCCCACGGCACGGTGACGGTGACCGAGCCGTCGCCGCTGCTGTCGACGACCTGCCCGGAGCCGCCCTTGACCGCGAGGCCGAGCGACGGAGGCCGGGTCGTCCCACGTCAGGGTGACCGTCGACGGTCGCCTGCTTGGTGATCGGCAGCCGCGAGGCTGGTGCACGTTGCCGACCTCGGGCACCAGCGGCACGCCCGTAGGTCGAGGTGTCGCGCGGGCGTGAAGGTGTTGCCGCCCTCGTGCTGGAGCTTGACCGTGCGGGTCGTGGACCGCGTGTCCATCGGGGCGTCCTTCGGGCGCGCCGGCCATCGGCCGGGCCGCGAGGCGGACGGCGCCCGTGCCGGGCGCGCGGTCGAGCGAGGTCACCCAGTCCTTGGTGCGGATGTGCACGCCGGTCTCGGCGAAGATCGCGTACGGCGCCAGGATCCGCTGCTGCGCGAGGTAGCTGCGCGGGATCGTGAAGGTGACCGTGCCCGCCTCGGTGTCCCAGGTCGAGGTGCCCGCCGGCATCATGAAGCGCCCGCCGGAGTCGATGGTCTGGACGTCGCTGCTGGTGCCCTGCGTGGTCACGAACGAGTCGAACTTGCGGCCGCCGACGTAGAGGCCGTAGCCGGTGACCCGGCCGCCGTCGGTGGTCGGCCACAGCCTGTCGACCTTGATGCGTCGCCTTGACGGCCGTCGGGGTGACGGTGGCGGTGAGGCCGGTGATGTCGGTCATCGGCAGCGTGCCGTCACCGGCGGGTCGGCGCACGCGAGCCGCTGCGCCGCGGTCGGCGCGGCCTGCTTGGCCACCCAGCCGGCGGTGGCCGGTCCAGCTGAGCCGGCCGGCGGCCGCCTTCGCGGAGCGCGACGCTCAGCGCCGGCTTGGTGGTGGCGACCGTCGTCGGGCTGCCAGTCGGTCTCCTCGGCGCAGCGGCAGCGTGCCCCAGTCGGGCTGCGGGCAGTCCTCCGGCATCACCGGTCGACGAGGCGTACCAGTGGTCCTTGCGGGTTCTGCACCTGGAAGCGAGTTGGAGCTCGTCGCCGGCCACGTCGTTCGGGCTGCAGGACGTCGTTGGCGTCACCTTCTGGTCGCCGTTGACGTCGAGGAAGTTGCTCATCGCAGCGCGAAGCCCTCGACGTCGAGCGTGGAGACGCACTTCGCCACGTCCACCGGGTCGGAGCTGTAGGCCATGATGTCGTTGGTCGGCGTCGGGCCCCACGGGCCGTCGGCGCCGTCACCCACGTGACCGAGGGTCAGGCAGTGACCGGTCTCGTGCGCGACCAGGTCGTAGAGCGAGAAGAAGTCGGTCTTGCCGGGGACCGGGTCGACCGCGCCGTTGACCGAGAAGCAGACCTGGCCACCGGGGCCGTCGCACTGCTGGACCATCGATGCCGCCGAGGGCGCCGTGGTGGCCGTCGAAGCCGGGCCGCGCCTGCCAGGCCATCATCGAGAACGGGTTCGGGATCGACACGCACGGGCGCGCCGTCGTCAGCCGGTGATGCCGAGCGGCGCTGGCGAAGTCGACCGGGTCGATGCCGATGCCGATGCCGCCGGCCGGGTTGGTGGCGATGACGACGATCTTCGGCTTCACCAGGTTGATCGCCTGGGTCGGGAGGCCGTTGGCGTCGACCGGCACCAGCTTGGTGGTGACGTTGAACTTCAGGCCCTTGGCGAGCCAGTCGAGGTCCATCTGCTCGGCGAGCTGGTGCGATGCCGCCGTCCCACATCTCCACGGCCTGGCGCATGAGCCGCATGTCGCGCTCAGCCGTCGGGCGACACCGGGACGAGCACGGCGACGTTGACCTCCGGCGAGTCGAGCGCGTTGAGGCCGACCTTCATGTGGAAGCAGCTGTTGTCCGGGTTCGCCTCGTCGCGGTCGAGGATGCAGCCGGCCGGGAGGTTGCCGTCGCCGAAGTGGGTGCCGGCGTAGCCGGCGGCCGCGCCGGCGAAGGGCTCCGGGCGTGGGCGCGGAGGCGCCGAGGGCGGGCACGGCCGCGCCGAGGGAGACGGCGGCGGCCAGCAGCAGGAGGCGGGCAGGCCTCGGGGAGAGTCCGGACACGCGGGCAGGTTCGACGGCAGGCCCGCCGACTCCGCTCGGGGCGGCCGGTTCCCTCCCGCGCTCCGCCGGACCGCGTATGATTGGCACTCGACCGTCCCGAGTGCCAGGAGTGCCCGTGCCGACCTACCAGTACGCGTGCACGGCCTGCCAGCAGGAGCTGGAGGCCGTCCAGTCGTTCACCGACGCGCCGCTCACCGAGTGCCCCAGCTGCGGCGGCACCCTGCGCAAGGTCTACGGCGCCGTGGGCGTGGTCTTCAAGGGCTCCGGCTTCTACAAGACCGACAGCCGCAAGGCCGAGAAGAGCAGCTCCTCCGGGGGCAGCAGCAGCCCGGCCAAGGAGAGCAGCTCCGCGCCGGCCGCCAGCACCTCGACGCCGGCGTCGACCGGCTCGGGCTCGAGCTCGTCGGGGTCCTCGTCGTCGGGCTCCTCGGGCGCCGGGTCCTCCAGCTCCTCGACGCCGGCCGCCAAGACCGCCTGACCCCTCCAGGTCAAGGCCTGTCCGCCGCCCTGGGGACAGCGCCCCTGCTGCACGCCCCCCGCTCCGCCGCGGCCTAGGGTCGCCGCCGGAGCGAGGAGGACGCGTGGTGCAGCAGGCTGTCGAGCAGCAGGCCGAGATCGGGGTCATCGGGGGGTCGGGGCTCTACGCCCTGCTCGAGGACGCCCGGACCGTCGAGGTCGAGACGCCGTACGGCCCGCCGAGCGACGCGCTCGTCGTCGGCCACGTGGGCGACCGGTCCGTGGCGTTCGTCCCCCGGCACGGCGCGGACCACCGCTTCCCGCCGCACCGCATCCCCTACCGGGCGAACCTCTGGGCGCTGCGCAGCCTGGGGGTGCGCCAGGTCCTGGCCCCGTGCGCCGTCGGCGGCCTGCAGCCCGAGCTCGGGCCCGGCTCGCTGGTGGTGCCCGACCAGCTGGTCGACCGCACGTCGCGGGCGCGTGCAGACCTTCCACGACGAGGGCGCGGTGCACGTGTCCTTCGCCGACCCCTACTGCCCGGTCGGCCGGCGGGCCGTCGTGGCCCGGGCCGCCGAGACCGGCTGGCCGGTCACCGACGGCGGCACCGTGGTCGTCGTCGAGGGACCGCGCTTCTCCACCCGGGCCGAGTCCCGGTGGTTCTCGGCGCAGGGGTGGTCCGTCGTCAACATGACCGGCCACCCGGAGGCCGTCCTGGCCCGCGAGCTGGCCCTCTGCTACACCTCGATCGCCCTGGTCACCGACCTCGACGCCGGCGTCGAGAGCGGCCAGGAGGTCAGCCAGGCCGAGGTCTTCTCCTTCTTCGCGGCGAACACGACCCGACTGCGCGCGCTGCTGCTGGACGTCGCGGGGGCCCTGCCGCTCGACCGCGACTGCGCCTGCGGGTCGGCGCTCGACGGCCTCGACCCCGTGCTGCAGCTGCCGTGAGCGGCGACCTGCGCGGCACGGTGCGGGAGCTGGCCCGGGTCGTCCACCGGCGCCGCGCCCTGCTGGCCGGCGGCCTGGTCGCCGCTGCTGTCGCGACGGCCCTGCCGCAGCTGGCCCCGCCCGCGCCGCCCGGGCGCTCGGTGCTCGCCGCCGCCCGGGACCTGCCGGCCGGCACCGTGCTCAGCGCGGCCGACCTGGTGCGGGTGGCCGTCCCGACCGCGCTCGCGCCTGCCGGGGTGCTCGACGCGCCCGCCGCCGCCGTGGGCCGGCTCGTCGCCGGGCCGGTGCGCCGCGGGGAGCCGCTGACCGACGTGCGCCTGCTGGGCGCCGGCCTGCTGGCGGCGCTGGACGACCCGGCCGGCACCGTCGCGACGCCGGTGCGCCTCGCCGACCCCGCCGGCGCCGCGCTGCTGTCCGCCGGCGACGTCGTCGACGTGCTGGCCGCGGCCGCCGACGGGGCCGCCCCCACGGCGCCGGTGGTCGCCGACGGCGTCACGGTGCTGGCGGTCCCCACCGAGGTGGAGCAGGTCGAGGGCGCGCTGGTGGTGCTCGCGACCACGCCGGCGACGGCCGCCCGGCTGGCCGCCGCCGCGGTCGGCAGCCGGCTCTCGGTCACGGTGCGCGCCCGGTGAGCGGCTACCGCGTCTGGGGCTGGGGCGGCCCGCAGGACGAGCCGTCGACCTCCGACCTGGAGGGGCTCGCGCCGTTCCTCGCCGACGCGACCGGGGTGCCGGCGCAGGCGCCCGAGCGGCCCGCGCCGGTGCAGGAGCTGCCGCCGTCGCGGCGGCTGGCCGACCTGCCGCCGGCGCTGCGCCCGCTCGCCAGCGACGACGCCCGCCGACCGGGCCCGGCACGGGCTGGGCCGCTCCTACCGCGACCTCGTCCGCGGGCTGCGCGGCCAGGTGCCCTGGCCGGCCGACCTGGTGCTGCGCCCGCGCACCGAGGACGACGTCGAGGCCGCGCTCGACTGGGCGACCGGGGCCGGCGTGCCGCTCGTGCCGTTCGGCGGCGGGAGCAGCGTGGTCGGCGGCGTCGAGCCGGTCGGGCTGGACGCCCCGGTCAGCCTCGACCTGTCGCTCATGGCCGGGCTGGCCGAGGTCGACACCACCTCGCGGGCAGTCCTGCTGCGGGCCGGCACCCTCGGCCCGGACGCCGAGGCGGCGCTCAAGCCGCACGGCCTGACCCTGCGCTTCTACCCGCAGTCCTTCGAGCGCTCCTCGGTCGGCGGCTGGGTCGCGACCCGGGCCGCCGGCCACTTCTCGACCCGGGCCACCCACGTCGACGACCTGGTGCAGTCGGTGCGGGCGCTCACCCCGACCGGCGCCTGGGAGTCGCGCCGGCTGCCCGCCTCGGGTGCCGGGCCCGAGCCCCGACCGCCTGCTGCTCGGCAGCGAGGGCACCCTCGGCGTCATCACGCAGGCCTGGCTGCGGGCGCAGCCCCGCCCCGTGCACCGCTGGTCCGCCACGCTGGGCGCCCCCGACCTCGCGACGGGCGCCCGCGCCGTGCGCCTGCTGCTGCAGTCCGGGCTCACCCCGGCCACCTGCCGGCTCATCGACCCGGCCGAGGCCGCCCTGGCCGGGACGCTGACCACCGGCGAGGCGGCGCTCGTGCTCGGCCTCGAGTCGCTGGCGCTGCCGCTCGAGGCGGAGGCAGAGCTGTGCCTCGCGCTGTGCCGCGACGCCGGGCTGCGCGTCGTCGAGTCGGGCGTGCGCGGGGCGGCGGGCGACGCCTGGCGGTCCTCCTTCGTCCGGGCGCCCTACACCCGCGAGCAGCTGGTCCTGCTCGGCGTGCTGGTGGAGACCTTCGAGACGGCCTGCACCTGGGACGCCTTCGAGCCGCTGGTCGCGCAGGTCACCGCGGCGACCGAGGACGCGCTGCGCCGGGTCTGCGGCGGCGGCCGGGTGACCTGCCGGCTGACCCACGTCTACCCCGACGGCGCGGCGCCGTACTTCACCGTCCTCGCCCCGGCCCGCCGCGGCTCGGAGGTGGCGCAGTGGGACGAGGTCAAGGCCGCGGCCAGCGAGGCGCTCGCCGCAGCGGGCGGCACGATCACGCACCACCACGCGGTCGGCCGCGACCACCGGCCCTGGTACGACCGGCAGCGTCCCGAGCCGTTCGCCCGCGCCCTGCGCGCGGCCCAGCGCGCGGTGGACCCCGCCGGCGTCCTCAACCCCGGGGTGCTGCTGCCCCGCTGACCCGGCGCGGCCGCTTCTGCGGCTTGCCGCGCCAGGTCAGCGACTGCGCGTCCAGCTCGCGCAGCAGCGGGTCGCCTTCCTCGAGCAGCCGCCGGCCGAGGCCGACCGCCGCGACCAGCTGGTCGTCGGACAGCTGGCGGTAGGCGGGGCGCCGGCGGTCGAGCACGTCGTACCAGCACGCGCCCACGGCGGCGTCGAGCAGCACCCGGCCGAAGCAGTGGTCGAGGCGCAGCACCCAGTCGTCGCGCCGGGCCGCCGCGGGCAGCTCCCGGCGTACGAGGGCGAGGTACTCCTGCTCGAGCGCTGCGCGGTCCACACCAGGCCTGCTACCCGCTCAGACGCCCTGGTCGTGGTGCGGCGGCCGGTCGGCGCGCAGCCGCTCGTCGTCGCGGTCCGCGGGCTCGGGGCGCTCGGGCGGCTCGAGCGCGGCGACCAGCTCGGCCTCGGGGTCCGGCGGCACGGCCCCGGCCGGGCCGACGGCGCGCCGGCGGCGGCGGGGAGCGCCGGTCAGGCGAGTCCCCGGACCCGCTCCGGCTCGGCCGGCAGCACGACGGTCTCGGCGTAGGGCTCGGCGACCGCACGGTCGAGGTCGAGCAGGACGTGCGGCTCCTCGTCGTCCCCGTCGACGGCGGCGGGCTCCTCGAGCAGCGCGGCGAGCACGGCGCTCTGGCGCAGCAGCCCGCGCACGGTGCCCTCGCTCGTCACCGGCAGGTCCGACACCTGGTGCTGGGCCATCAGCGCGGCAGCCGCGCGCAGCGGCAGGTCCGGGGCGACCGTCAGCGCCGGGGTGGTCATCACGGCGTTGACCGGCGTGGTGTCGACGTCGAAGCCGCGGGCGACGGCCGACAGGACGTCGAGGTGGGTCAGCGTGCCGAGCAGCCGACCGTCGGCGAGCACGACGAGCGGGCCGGTGCGCTGGCCCCACATGCGCGAGGCGGCCGAACGCACGCTCTCCTCCGGCCGGTCGCTGACCGTGGCCGGGGTCATGACGTCCGAGACCTGCACGAGGGGACCTCCGGGTGGTGAGCGGAGCGCGGAACAGTACCCGGCGGGTCAGTCACGTGTCGCGGGCGTTGCTCCGACCGGGTGAGGCCCCTGGTCGTCGCTCCGGTCGCGCTCGCCCGGGTCGCGCCGGCGCCGGCCGGTGCCGGCCCGCGCCACCCGCAGGTCCTCTCCCGGCGGGACCGGGAAGCCCTGCGTCCAGGCCGCGGTGTCGCGCAGGACGGGCTCGGGGACCGCGGCGCTCCACAGCCAGCCCTGCCCGAGCTGGCAGCCCAGCCGCCGCAGCAGCGCCGCCTGCTCGCTGGGTCTCGACCCCCTCGGCCACGGCCGTGACGCCCACCGCCCTGGCCAGGTCGACGATCGAGGTGACGATGGAGCGAGCGCCCTGGTCGCCGGTGATGTCCGCGACGAAGCTCCGGTCGATCTTCAGGCTGGTCACCGGCAGGTCGCGCAGGTAGGCCAGCGAGCTGTGGCCGGTGCCGAAGTCGTCGACGGCCACCAGGAAGCCCTGGGCCCGCAGCGTGCGCAGCAGCGGGATCGCGACGTCCGTGTCGTTCATGATCGCCGTCTCGGTGATCTCGAGGACGACCTGCTCGGGCGGCAGGCCGGCCTCGCGCGCCCAGCCGGCGATGAGGTCGTCGAGCTCGGTGTCGCCGAGGTTGTGGGCCGAGAGGTTCACGGCGACGTACGCGTCGCGGGGCAGCGACCCGGCGGCCCGCAGGCGACCGGCGTCGGACAGCGCGCGGCGCAGCGCCCACCGGTCCAGCTGCGAGATGAGCCCGCTGCGCTCGGCGACGCCGACGAACTGCGTCGGCGGCACGAAGCCGTGCACCGGGTGGCGCCAGCGGGCCAGCGCCTCCATGCCGGCCACCCGTCCCGTCGCGAGGTCCACGACGGGCTGGTAGTGCAGGGTCAGCTGGTCGTCGGCGAGCGCGGTGCGCAGGTCGGCGCCGAGCGCGTAGTGCTGCTCGGCCTGGTCGGCGAGGCTCCGGTCGAAGAGCCGGACCCGGCCGCGGCCGGCCTGCTTCGCGGAGTACATCGCCATGTCGGCGAACCGCAGCAGGTCGTAGCCGGTGCCCGACGGCGACACGACCACCCCGACCGAGGCGGAGACGTGGACGAGGGCGCCGTCGACCTCGAACGGCTCGTCCAGCGCGAGCAGCAGCTCCTGGCCGAGCTCCTCGCCGAGCGCGGCGTCGGCGTCCTCGCAGACGACGACGAACTCGTCGCCGCCGAACCGGGCCACCGTGTCGTGCGGCCGGGCCGCGGTCCGCAGCCGGGCGGCGACCGCGCGCAGCAGGTGGTCGCCGGTGTCGTGGCCACGGGAGTCGTTGACGAGCTTGAACTGGTCGAGGTCCAGGCACAGCACGGCGGTCGAGCGGCCCGGGCGGGACAGCGCCTGCTCGAGCCGGTCGTGCAGCAGCGCCCGGTTGGGCAGCCCGGTGAGCGCGTCGTGGAGCACCGAGTGCTCGAGCTGCTCCTCGTTGCGCCGCGCGTCGGTGACGTCGGAGATCATCGCCAGCGAGCCCTGCAGGACGCCGTCGGCCGTGCGCAGCGGGGAGGCCGCGATCCACAGCCGCCGCTCGGCGCCGTCCGGGTGCAGGTAGCCGATCTCGTAGCGCTCGGGGCCGAGGGCGGCGCGGGTCCGCAGCCGCTCGGCGATGCGCTGGGTGCCGTCCGGGTCGACCAGGGTGGTCGCGGCTGCGGTCGTAGACCTCGGCCAGGGGCAGCCCCAGGACGGTGGCGAGCCGGGCGTTGGCGTAGGTGGTGCGAGCCTCCGGCGACACCACCCAGATGCCCTCCTCCGCGGTGTCGGCGATGGCGCGGTAGCGGGCCTCGGAGTCGCGCAGGGCCTGCTCGACCTGCACCCGCTCGGTGACGTCCTGCAGGTTGCAGACCATCCCGCCGACGCCGGTGTGCAGCAGGTTGGTCACCGTCTCCTCGACCCACCGCCAGCTGCCGTCCGCGGCGCGGAGGCGGGCCAGGAAGGTGGCGCTGCCGCCGTTGCGCACGACGTCGTCGAAGCGCTCGCGGACGCCGGCGACGTCGTCGGGGTGCACGAAGTCGTAGCCGACGACGCCCACGACGTCGTCCGACGCCGTAGCCGAAGACGTGGCTGACCCTGCCGAGGCGTAGACGACCGTGCCGTCCGCGTCGGTGACCAGGGCGAGGTCGCTGGCCCGCAGGCTGAGCGCGGAGTGCAGCTCCTCCCCCCGCTGACGACCGCGCTCGGCCTCGCGCAGCGCGGTCAGGTCGTGCAGCGAGCAGGCCACCGCGTCGGGGCGGCCGTCGCGGTCGCGCAGCAGCGTGGCGTCGACGAGGACCGGCACGCTCGTCCCGTCCGGCCGGCGCAGCAGCCGCTCCACCTGCACCCGCGCGCTCTCCCCGCGCAGCAGGGACGCCAGCTGCTCGTCCGGCTGCCCCCGCTCGGGGCGCTGGTCGACGTCGGCGACCCGCATCCCGAGCACGGCCTCGCGCGGCAGCCCGAGCAGCGCGCAGTAGGCGTCGTTGACCTCGACGAGGACGCCGTCCATGTCGACGGTGGACTGCGGGATGCCCGACTGGTGGAAGCGCGCCCGCAGGCGGGCGTCGGCGTCCTGCACCTCGACGACCGTGCCGACCAGCGCACGCACGGCCGGGTCGGCGCGCCGGTCGGCGAGGGTCAGCCGCGACCAGCAGGACCGCTCGCCCTGCCGTACGCGGAGCTCGACGACCTCCTGCTGCTGCTCCCCGCCGGCGACCCGGGCCCAGCAGGCGTCGAAGGCGCCGGCGTCCGCCGGGTCGACCAGCGCGCGGGCCGGGCTGCCGACGAGCGACGGCGCGGAGGCCCACCGCACGACCCCCTGGTCGTCGGCCAGCCAGGTGGCGTCGGCCGCCTGCCCGAGCAGGGCTGCCAGCAGGCCGGCCCGGGGCGTCGGCGGTCATGCCGCCTCGCGGTCGGGGGCTGCGGCGGGGCCAGGGGACACGGTTCCTCGTCCAGTTGCTCGTGCGTGAGGCGGCCGCGCGGGTCGCGCGCAGGGCCGTCGTCCGGAGTGCTGGCAGGGCCCGGGGGCCGCCGACCAGCGCCCGTACGGACCGCGCACCGCGCCGGTGGGCCGGCGTCGAGGCCCGCTCGGGCAGCCCCGGGTCAGGGGAGACCTGACGAGTGTCTGCCACCGCCCTGGGCGAGGGAGACACAACCCCGCAGAACGACCAGGAAGGACTAGACCGGGGGACCGGCACCGCCCCGACAGGACGGGCCACGCGGCTACGCTGCCCGGGTCCCGCCTCCGTAGCTCAGTGGACAGAGCGCCTCCGTCCTAAGGAGGGCGTCGGGAGTTCGATTCTCTCCGGGGGCACGCACGACGGAGCCCGGCCCCCCTCTCGGGGACCGGGCTCCGGAGCGTGCGGGACGGGCTACTGCTGGCCGTACGTGGTGCTGCCCGGGGTCGCCCAGGGTCTGGGTGGCCGGCAGCGGCGTAGGTCGCTCGCTCGGGGGTACGGCTGGGCCTGCGCCTTCACGTTGCCGGCCTCGGCCTCGGCCTTGTTCAGCATGGTCTCCCAGCGCGACTGCATCGGCTTGATGAGGCCACCACCCGCGCCGACGATGATCACACCGGCGACGGTGCCGAGGATCGGTGTAGAGCAGCGGGCCGGTGACCGTCGTGGCGATGCCGACCTGGTCGAGCGCGGACTTCACGAAGCCGAGCAGGATCAGGATGCTCGCGGCGTTCGCGAGGACCTTGCCGTACGACAGGCCGCCCAGGGTGTTCTCGATGAGCGACTTGACCGCGCCGGCGACGACGGCGCCGATGACGACCAGGATGATCGCGACGATGATCCGCGGGATCAGCGCGATGAACTGGGCCAGCGGCTGCCGCAGCGCCTCGATGCCCAGGGTGTCGATGGCGGCGGAGAGCACCGGGATGAAGATGGCGAAGAAGACGAGCTTGGCGACGATGTCGCTGGCGTCGTACTGGCTCTTCGCCAGGGCCTTCTTGATGCCGCCGCGCTCGACGGCGTGGTCGAAGCCGGCCTTCTCGAGCGCCTTGTCGACGAGCTTGGAGATGAGCTTCGCGATGAAGTAGCCGACGACCAGGATGACCAGGAAGCCGAGGAGCTTCGGGATGAAGGTGGCGACGGTGCGGAAGCCGTCGGTGACGGGCCCCTCGAGGTCGAGGGCGAGCGGTGCGGTCACGGGGTCTCCTCCGGAGGCAGGGGCAGGCGGTCCGGGGCACGGCTGCCTCGGTGCTGCGCGTGGTGTCCCCCCGGGGCGGCGTCGTGATCGCGGACGGGGACGGACCTCGCGGCGGTGACCGCTCGGTAGCGACAGCAGCGGGGTGCCCTTCGTCAAGGGGTGGATCACCGTCGAGAAGGTGACAGAGCACTGTCCCCGGCCTCGAGAGGCGGTCCCGGACCGCGGGTCCTAGCGTCCCTGCCCGTGACCGTCGCCGTGCTCTGGTTCCGGCGCGACCTGCGCCTCGCCGACTCCCCCGCCCTGCTCGCCGCCCGCGACGCCGCGGACGAGGTGCTGCCGCTGTTCGTCCTCGACGACGCCCTGCGCGCGCCCGTCCGGCGCGCCGCGCCTGGCCTTCCTCCACCGCTGCCTGCGCGAGCTCCAGGAGCGCACCGACGGCCGCCTGCGGGTCGTGGCCGGCCGGCCGGAGGAGGTCGTCCCGCGCCTCGCCCGCGAGGTCGCCGCGACCGGCGTCCACCTCAGCAGCGACCACGCGCCGTACGGCCGCGCGCGCGACGAGCGGGTCCGCGCCGCCCTCGGCGAGGTGCCGCTGGTCGCGACCGGCTCGCCGTACGCCGTGACACCGGGCCAGCTGCTGAAGGACGACGGGACGCCGTTCCGGGTCTACAGCCCGTACGCCCGGGCGTGGGCGGCCCGCGGTGTCCACTCGCCCGCCCTGCACGCCCCGGGTCGTGCACTGGACCGACGGCGGGCTGCCCGACGACGGCGTCCCGCCGGACCCCGACCTCGGCGACGTGCAGCTGCCGCCGGCCGGCGAGCGGGCCGCCCAGCAGCGCTGGCGGGAGTTCCTCGCGGAGCAGGTGCGAGACCTACCGCGACCGCCGCAACACCCCCGGCGTCGACGGGACCAGCCGGCTCTCGGTCTACCTGAAGTACGGCTGCATCCACCCCCGCACGCTGCTCGCCGAGCTGCCCGAGGGGCCCGGCGCGGACGCGGTGCGCCGGGAGGTCGTCTTCCGCGACTTCTACGCCGACGTCCTGCACCACCGCCCCGACAGCGCCCGCACGGAGCTGCTGCCGCAGATGTCGGCCCTCGAGTACGACGAGGGGCCGAGTCGCCGACGCGCGCTTCGAGGCCTGGGCGACGGGGCGCACCGGCTACCCGTTCGTCGACGCCGGGATGCGCCAGCTGCTCGGCGAGGCGTGGGTGCACAACCGGGTGCGCATGGCCGTCGGGTCGTTCCTCTGCAAGGACCTGCACCTGCACTGGCGGCGCGGCGCCCGCCACTTCATGCAGCACCTGCGCGACGGCGACCTCGCCAGCAACCAGCAGGGCTGGCAGTGGGTCGCGGGCACGGGCACCGACCCGTCGCCGTACTTCCGGGTCTTCAACCCGGTCAAGCAGGGGCTCGACCACGACCCCGACGGCGACTACGTGCGGCGCTGGGTGCCCGAGCTGCGCGACGTGCCGGGCGGCGCGGTGCACGAGCCGTGGAAGCTGCCCGGCGGGCTGCCGGCCGGCTACCCGGAGCGGGTCGTCGACCACGCCGCGGAGCGGGCCGAGTCGCTGCGCCGCTACGCCGCGGTCAAGGGCTGACGGCCTCAGCACAGGTCGTCGACGTCGTACGCCGCACCCGGGTTGGTCGCCGGCTGCACCTGGGCCATCACGACCGGGCCGCCGCTGAAGGAGTGCTCGGGACCGCAGATGGTCCGGCCGTCGGCGTCGGGCGAGCGGAAGACCCAGTTCTGCATCTCGAGCAGCTGCCACTGGCCGACGATGAGGTTCCAGTCGTTGTTGGCGGCGCCGACGCTGGCCCGGTCGCTGTAGGTCCCGACGCGGTAGCCCGCGGCCCGGAGCACGTTGACGACGCCCTGGATGACGCTGCGGTTCACCGCCACGGCGCCGGCGTAGCCGGTCTGCCAGAACGGCCCGTTCGCGTACGGGCCCTCGACGTCCATCCACACCTGCGGCCGGCCGCCGTGGCGGGTCACGCGGGGCAGCCGGTCGAGCGCGTAGCGACCGATGCGCTCGCCGTACGCCAGGCCGCACGCGCTCGTCGGCGTGCCGGTGCCGCAGACCTCGGCCCAGACCCGCTGCCCCTCGGTGCTGCCGTCGCGGACGCCGGGGGCGTCCAGGTTCAGGTAGACCATCGGCTCGCCCGGCAGGGTGTTGGCCCACGCCCACTGCGCGGCGAAGCACTCGTTGTCGGTGAACGGCCCGCTGCGGGTGAGGCCCACGACCGCGAACGCGCCGCCGTCGGGCAGCCGGCTCGTCGTCGACCCGCGCGAGGTGCACTGCGGCCACGAGATGTCGGTGCCGCGACCGGCCGGGCCGAACCAGCCGGCGACGTCGACGATGAGGTCGACCGAGCCGGCGGTGTTGCGCAGCCGCACGGAGCCGTCCCGCCCGACCGCGGCGAGGACCGCGTTGGCGACCACCTGGCCCTGCGCGACGTTGAGGTTGCTGGCGCCCGGGACGGCGCTGTCGGACGGCGTCGGGTAGACGCGGACGTCGGTGGTCCGGCCCCGGCCGACCGCCGTGACGTTGAGGACCAGCGCGGTGGCCGGCGCCGGGACGACCGCGCGGCCGGCCAGCACGACGTCGCGCGTCTCCTCGCCCCCGACCGGGCTCGCCGGAGCCTCCCGGGTGTCGAGGACGCGGTAGGGCACGACCGGGTGGAACACGGAGGCGGGCTGGCCGGTGGCCGTCCCGGGCAGGTACCAGCCGGCCAGGTCGACGACGAGGTGCACGCGGCCGCCGCCGTTGCGCAGGTCGATCGAGCCGTTCTCGCCGACGGTGACGATCGCGGCCGAGGCGGTCGGCGGGCCGGGGACGGCGCCGAGCACGCTGGTCGGGGCCGGCTCGCGGCCGGTGCGGCTCGGGTAGGCGCGGATGTCGGTCTGGCTCGTCGCCGCGACGGCCGTGATGTTCAGGACCACCGCCGTCGCACCGGCGGGCGCGGCGCTGGAGCCCCCGGCGACCTGCAGCCGGCGGACCTCCTGCGGGCCGAAGGTGCCGCCGCCCTCCCGCGTGTCGAGCAGCCGGGTGGGCGTCGCCCCGACGTAGCTCGACCCGGGCACGCCCTCGGCGTAGTAGCCCGAGACGTCGGCGATCAGGTCCACCGAGCCGCGGCTGTTGCGCAGCCGGACCTGGCCGTCCTGCCCGACCTTGACGGTCACGAGGTTGGCGATGACCTTCGCCGGCACCGCGTTGAGGTTGCTCGCGCCCGGCATCGAGCCGTCGGCCGGCTTGGGGTAGACCCGCACGTCGCTGCTGCTGGTCGCGCGGACCGCCGTCACCGTCAGGACCACCGCGGTCGCGGTGGCCGGCACCCCGCCGCGGCCGACGACGGTCAGGTCGAGGACCGCCCCGTCGCCCCGCAGGGTGCTCCCCTCGCGGGTGTCGAGCAGGCGGGCCGGGTCCAGCGGCACGTAGACCGCCTGGCCGGCGGTCGGCGGCGTGTCCGTGGTGCGCTCGACGGCGGCCTGCGCCGGCCCGGCGAGGGCCGGCAGCCCGGCAGCCCCGAGGGCGACGGCGAGCGCGAGCAGGGGGCGGAGCAGTGGGGTCACACGCCGGACACTACGGGCGGATCGGGTGCTTCGTCCCTGCTTCTGCGCAGGTCAGCCCGCGTGCCGCGGGGTCGGCGGCCGACGCAGCCGCCAGGCACCGGGCTGCACCGTCCAGGTCCGCCGGCGTTCCGGGTCGCCGAGCTCGCCGTCGGCGTTGGCGCCGACCGGCTCCCCCTCGACGGTGACCGTCGTGCCCGCGCGCCGCGACGACCTGCGGCGCCTCGAGGTGGGTGCCGCGGGACAGCGCGGTGCCGTAGCGCAGCCGCCTCAGCGGCCCGGTCGCCGTCGACACGACGACGTCGAGCAGCCCGTCGTCCGGCAGCGCGTGCGGCAGCAGCGGCGTGCCGCCGCCGATCCCCCGGCCGTTGCCGACGCCGACCATGAGGGTCTTGTCGTCCGACACGAGCTCGCCGTCGACCGTGACCCGCAGCCGCCAGCCGGGCGAGCGCAGGCCCGCGGCCAGCGCCCCGAGCGGGTAGGCGAGCGGCCCGAGGCGGGACTTGAGCCGGCCGGCCGCCTGCGCGGCGTCGGCGCCGACGCCGACGTGGACCGCGTTGACGACGATCCCGCCGTCGTCGCCGAGCAGCAGGTCGAGCGGGCGCGGCGGCTCGTCCAGCACGACCCGCGCCGCCTCGGCCGGGTCGAGCGGCAGCCCGAGCGCGCGGGCGAGGTCGTTGCCGGTGCCGAGGGGCACCAGCCCCAGGTCGGTGCCGGCCAGCTCGCCGCGGGCGTGCAGGCGGCGGACGACCAGGTGCAGGCTGCCGTCGCCGCCGGCCACGACCAGCACCCGCCCGTCCAGCCGGTCCAGCGCGGCGTCGAGCTCCTCGGGCGTGCCCGTGACCACCAGCTCCGGCCCGCCGAGGGCGGCGCAGGCGGCCTGGACGGCGTCGTCCTCGGTGCTGCCGGCGTGGGCGCTGGCCAGGAGCAGGACGTCGGTCACAGCTCGCGCCGGAGCGCCCCCGCCACCAGCTCCTTGCCGCGCGCGAGGGGCGACCGGCCGACCCAGCGGTCGGCGGTGACCTCCGTCGCGTCCTCGAGGTCGGCGAGGAAGTGCGCGTCCAGCACGCCGGCCACGCCGCCGTCGGAGAAGGAGATGTTCAGCTCGTCGTTGAGGGCGAAGGACCGGTTGTCGACGTTGATGGAGCCCAGCGTCGACCAGCAGCCGTCCACGGTGAGCACCTTGGCGTGCAGCATCGTGCGCTGGTACTCGAAGACCCGCACGCCGCCGGCCATCAGCTCGGAGTAGGTGCGCCGCCCGGCCTGGCGGACGACCTGCTTGTCGATGTGCGGCCCGTTGGTGAGCAGCCGGACGTCGACCCCGCGGCCGGCCGCCTCGGTCAGCGCCTCGACCACCGACGGGCGGGGCGCGAAGTAGGCGGTGGTCAGCCACAGCCGCTCGCGGGCGGCGGCGATCGCGACGTGGAAGAGCTCCTCGGCCTCGGCGCTGCCGTTGGTCGCCGAGCTGCGGGTGACCTGCGCCTGGACGCCGTCGTCGTACGGCACCAGGGCCGGCAGGTGCGCGCCGGTCAGGATGGTCCGGGTCGCCTCGGACCAGTTGTCCTGGAAGCCGCCGAGCAGGCCGCGCACGGCCGGGCCCTCGACCCGTACGTGCGTGTCGCGCCAGTGGTCGGGGTCCTGGGCGTCGCCGGTCCACTCCTGGGCGATGCCGACGCCGCCGGTGAAGCCGATGCGGCCGTCGACGACCAGGATCTTGCGGTGGGTGCGGTGGTCGAGCTTGCTGACCGAGCCGGGCCACGGCGGCCGGAACCAGGACACGGTCGCGCCGCACTCGCGCAGCCGGTCCACCAGGTGGCGCTCCATCTTGGCCGCGCCGATCGCGTCCAGCAGCACGTTGACCTCGACGCCCGCGCCGGCCCGGTCGCACAGCGCGTCGACCACGTCCTCGGCGATGGTCCCGGTCCAGTAGACGTACGTGGCGAAGTCCACGGTCTGCTCCGCCGACCGGATCGCCTCGAGCATCGCCGGGAAGATCTCGTCGCCGTTGCGCAGCACCCGCACCCGGTTGCCGTGGGTGACCGGGGCGTCGGTGAGCGCCTCGACCAGGCGGGCGAAGGCGGGGTCCGACACCGCCGGCGGGTCGACGACGGTCCACCCCTGGGTGGCCGGGCGCAGGGACTGGGCAGCGCGGGTGACCAGAGAGCTGCCGGACGCGGACACGTCACGGGCGAGGCGGGGGCCGGGGACGGCGCGGGCCAGGCCGCCGACCGCTCCGACGGCCGTGCTGAGGAGGCGCATGCACTGCCCTTCGGCTGGGGGGAGCCCGGCGTTACCCGCGAGCCAGGTCCGCGCATGGTCGCGCACGCGCTGGAGGTCTGCCGCCCGGACCTGCGATGTCTGGTTCCCTTGACAGGATGTCAGGTAGACCTGACACTCGTCGGCATGGGACGCACCCCCGCCTCCGGACGCACCAACCGCGTCCGCCCGGCGCGTCAGCAGGCCGGTCTGACCCAGGCCGAGCTGGCCGTCGCGGCCGGGGTGTCGCGGCAGACCGTCGTCGCCGTCGAGGCCGGCGACTACGCCCCGTCCGTCTACCTCGCCCTCGCGCTCGCCCACCACCTCGGCAGCACCGTCGAGGAGCTGTTCGACCACGTCACGTCTGGAGACCCCCGATGACCTCTGTCCGCCGAGACCCGTTCGTCCGTGCCGCCCGCGTCGTCGGCGACTTCGGCAACCCGTTCTACGCCGAGGAGCGCCAGCGCGACGTGTGGAACGAGGCGTCGGCGTTCGGCCTCCAGCTCATGCTGTGGGGCTCGGTGCTGGCGGCCACCGTCGTGGTCTGGACGGTCGGGACCCCGTCCGTGCCGTACGTCCAGGGGGCCCTCGCCCTGGTCGGCACCGTCTCCGCGCTCACCCTCGCCTACGCGGCCCGGCTCGGGATCGAGATGCTCCAGCCGCAGCGGATGCTGCGGGCCCGGCTCGTGCCGTTCACCCTGCTGCTGCTCGTGCTGGTGGCCGGTCTGCTGCGCGCCCGCGACGACGGCTTCAGCGGCTCCTTCTCGGTCGGCCTGGCCGTCGGCGCGCTCGCCGCGGTGGTCGGGACCGCGCTCGTCGTCCGGCGCGGGAAGTCGTCCGCAGAGGGGTAGGGGCGCCCCGTGGCAGCGCGCAGGGACACCGACTGGCCGACGGCGGCGCCGTTCGTGCCCTCCACCGCCGACCTGGCCGAGCTGGCCGCCGCGGCGCAGGGGTGCCGCGGCTGCCCGCTGCACGAGAACGCGACGCAGGCCGTGTTCGGCCAGGGCGCCCGCGGCGCGCGGGTCGTGCTCGTCGGCGAGCAGCCGGGCGACCAGGAGGACCGTCGCGGGGAGCCGTTCGTCGGCCCGGCCGGCCGGCTGCTCGACCGGGCCCTCGAGGAGGCCGGCATCGACCGCGGCACCGCCTACGTCACCAACGCGGTCAAGCACTTCAAGTTCACGATGACCGGCCCGTCCAAGCGGCGGATCCACGCCAGCCCCGACACGTACGAGGTCGCCGCCTGCAAGCCGTGGCTGCTGGCCGAGCTGGCGCTGCTGCAGCCCGAGGTCGTCGTCCTGCTCGGCGCCACGGCCGGCAAGGCGGTCTTCGGGTCGTCGTTCCGCGTGACCCAGAGCCGCGGCGTGCTGCTGCCCTGGCCGCCCTCCGGCCCGGTCGAGGAGGGCGCCGCCGGCGGCTTCGCCCTGGCCACGATCCACCCCTCCGCCGTGCTGCGCGCCGACGACAAGGACGCCGCGCTGGCCGGCCTGGTCAGCGACCTGAGGGTCGCCGCCGACGCGCTGGCCTGACCGCCCCCGGCCCCGCGTCCCACGGATCGCGCGCGATCATGGAGTTGTGACACACCCGCTGAGCGCGGAGGGCGTGTCACGACTCCATGATCGGCGCAGGACGGAGCGTCAGTCCTGGGGGACGCGGGCGTCGTACGAGCGGAAGCGGGTCGCGCCGGCCGCGACCGCCGCGGTGATGCCGACGACGGCGAGGCCGCCGGCGATCGAGGAGCCCTGGATGCCGACCAGCTCGGCGCCGCCGCCCGCGCGGGCGTCGCCGAGGCGCGGGCCGCCGGCCACGACGACGATGAAGACGCCGCCCAGCCGGCCGCGCATCTCGTCCGGGGCGGCGGCCTGCAGGATCGCCACCCGGAAGACCGCAGAGACCATGTCCGCGGTGCCGGCGGCGGCGAGGAACAGCAGCGCCAGCCACAGGTGGTCGGTCATCCCGAACAGCGTGATCGCGAGGCCCCAGGCCCCGATCGCGACGAGCACCGCGAGCCCCTGCCGGTGCACCCGGCCGAACCAGCCGGAGAACAGCGCGCCCACCAGCGCTCCCGCCGCGAGCGCGGAGTAGAGCGCGCCGGCGGTCTGCGCGCCGCCGCCGAAGACCTGCTCGGCCAGCGCAGGGAACAGCGCGCGCGGCATCGCGAAGACCATCGCGACGAGGTCGACGACGAACGTCATGAGCAGCACCTGCCGGGTGCGCAGGAACGCCAGCCCCTCGAGCACCGACGCGGTCCCGGCGCGCCGGCCGCCACCTGCCGGGGGCATGGGGGGCAGGCCCGCGACCGCGAGCAGGGCCGCGAGGAACGACACGGCGTCCAGGCCGTACGCCGCGCCGTAGCCGAACTGCCCCACCACCAGGCCGGCGAGCAGCGGGCCGACGGTGACGCCGAGGTTGAACTCGACCTGCTTGAGCGCGTTGGCCGCCGGGAGCAGCTCGGTGCGCAGCAGGCGCGGCACGAACGCCTGCCGGGCGGGCGAGTCGATGGCGAACAGACCAGCCTGCACGGCGACGACCGCGTACAGGAGCCAGGTCAGGCGCAGGTCGGCCACCGCCTGCAGGACCAGGACGACGGCGAGCGCGGCCTGGCCGACGGTGGTCAGCAGCACCAGCTTGCGGCGGTCGACCGCGTCGGCGATCGCCCCGCCGTACAGGCCGAAGACGATGAGCGGGACCAGACCGGCCAGCCCGACCAGGCCGACGGCAGCCGGCGAGCGGGTCTGCGCGTAGACCTGGATCGGGACCGCGACGGTGGTGACCTGGGTGCCGATCACCGAGACCGCGTCGCCGGCGAGCAGGCGGCGGAAGGCCGGCGACTCGCGCAGCGGCGCGACGTCGAGGGCGGCGCCGCGCAGCCGTGCAAGCAGGCCGGCGCGGGCCTCGGAGGTGGGACGGCTCACGGGCTGAGCCTCTCGACCAGCCAGGAGGAGCCCGTGCGCCGGTAGCGCAGGCGGTCGTGCAGGCGGCTCGGCCGGCCCTGCCAGAACTCCACGGTCTCCGGCACCACCCGCAGCCCGCCCCAGAAGTCCGGCACCGGGACGTCCTGCCCGGCGAAGCGCTCCGCGAGCGACGCCTCGCGCGCCTCGAGCGCCTCGCGCGACGGCACCACCGTCGACTGCCGGGACGCCCAGGCCCCGAGCTGCGACGCCCGCGGCCGCGAGTGGAAGTAGGCCGCCGTCTCCTCCCGAGACACCTGCTCGACCGCGCCGCAGACGACGACCTGGCGCTCCAGGTCGACCCACGGGAAGACCAGCGAGGCGGCCGGGTTGGCCAGCGCCTCCGTGCCCTTGCGACTGGTCAGGTTGGTGAAGACGACCAGCCCGCGCTCGTCGAAGCCCTTGAGCAGCACGGTCCGCGCGCTGGGCACGCCCTCGGGGCTGGCCGTGGCGAGCACGACGGCGTTCGGCTCGGTCACTCCCTGGGCATCAGCGAACCAGCGGGCGAACTGCTCGTGCCAGGTGGCCGCGAGGTCGGCCTCGGTCAGGCCGGCGCGGCGGTAGTCACGGCGCAGGTCGGCGGGGCTCGTCACGCGGACAGCCTCGCGCACGGCCCGCGGCCGAGCATGGTGAGATGCCCGTACGCACTCAGGACCTGACCCGGTCCGCGACCGCACCCGGTCCGCGGGCCCCCGGACCTCGACACCCCCGGAGCCGCGACATGGCCGACGAGACCCTCTTCAAGCCCGGCCTGGAAGGCGTCATCGCCTTCGAGTCCGAGATCGCCGAGCCCGACAAGGAGGGCAGCGCCCTCCGCTACCGCGGTGTCGACATCGAGGACCTCGTCGGCAACGTCTCCTTCGGCAACGTCTGGGGGCTGCTGGTCGACGGGAAGTTCAACCCCGGCCTGCCGCCGGCCGAGCCGTTCCCGCTGCCGGTCCACTCCGGCGACATCCGCGTCGACGTGCAGTCCGCGATCGCGATGCTGGCGCCGGCCTGGGGCCTGCAGCAGATGCTCGACATCGACGTCGACCAGATCCGCACCGACCTGGCCCGCACGTCGGTCATGACGATGGCCTTCGTAGCGCAGTCGGCCCGCGGCCTCGGCAAGCCGATGGTCCCGCAGAGCGAGGTCGACAAGGCCAAGACCATCGTCGAGCGCTTCATGATCCGGTGGAAGGGCGAGCCCGACCCGGCCCACACCAAGGCCGTCGACGCCTACTTCGTCTCCGCCGCCGAGCACGGCATGAACGCCTCGACGTTCACCGCCCGCGTCATCGCCTCCACCGGCGCAGACGCCGCGGCCTCGATCTCCGGGGCCATCGGCGCGCTCTCGGGCCCGCTGCACGGCGGTGCGCCCTCCCGCGTGCTGACGATGCTCGACGACGTCGAGAAGGCCAAGAGCCCGGAGGCCTACGTCAAGGACCTGATGGACCGCGGCGAGCGCCTCATGGGCTTCGGCCACCGCGTCTACCGCGCCGAGGACCCGCGCGCCCGCGTCCTGCGCCGTACGGCCAAGGAGCTCGGCTCGCACCGCTACGAGGTCGCCGAGGCGCTGGAGAAGGCCGCGATCGAGGAGCTCACGGCGCGCTACCCCGACCGCCCGCTGCGCACCAACGTCGAGTTCTGGTCGGCCGTCGTCCTCGACTTCGCCGAGGTGCCGCCGCACATGTTCACCTCGATGTTCACCTGCGCCCGCACCGCCGGCTGGAGCGCGCACATCCTGGAGCAGAAGCGCCTCAACAAGCTGATCCGCCCGTCCGCCAAGTACGTCGGCCCAGCGCCCCGCCCGGTGTCCGAGGTCGAGAGCGGCACGCTGCCCGCCGGCAACCAGGTCTAGTGCCCGACATCACGATCCCGGCCGCGCTGCTCCCCGGCGACGGGCGGTTCGGCTCGGGCCCGTCGAAGGTCCGCGTCGAGCAGCTGCAGGCCCTCTCCGGGCCGGTCGCGGCCGGGATCATGGGCACGTCCCACCGGCAGGCGCCGGTCAAGCAGGTGGTCGGCCGGGTCCGGTCCGGGCTGGCCGACCTGTTCAGCCTGCCCGACGGGTACGAGGTCGTGCTCGGCAACGGCGGCGCTACCTGCTTCTGGGACGTGGCCACCTTCGGGCTGGTGCGCGAGCGCGCGCAGCACCTGGTGTTCGGCGAGTTCGGCGGGAAGTTCGCCGAGGCGACCGCGGCCGCACCGTTCCTCGGCGACCCGTCCGTGCTGAAGGCCGACCCGGGCAGCGCCCCGGACTTCGCGCCCGAGGCCGGGTTCGACGTCTACGCCACCCCGCACAACGAGACCTCGACCGGCGTGGCGCGACCGGTCGTCCGGCCGGGCGCCGACGGGCTGCACCTCGTCGACGCCACCTCCGCCGCCGGCGGCCTGCCGGTCGACGTCGGCCAGACCGACGTCTACTACTTCGCGCCGCAGAAGAACTTCGCGTCCGACGGCGGTCTGTGGCTCGCTCTGCTCTCGCCGGCCGCGCTGGAGCGGTCCGCCGAGCTCAAGGACCGCTGGGCGCCGGCGTCGCTGCACCTGCAGACCGCCGTCGACAACAGCCGGCTGGACCAGACCTACAACACCCCCGCGGTCGCGACGCTGCTCCTGCTCGCCGACCAGGTCGAGTGGATGCTCGGCCAGGGCGGCCTGGACTGGTGCGTCTCGCGTACGGCCGACTCCTCCTCGCGGCTCTACGGCTGGGCGGAGAAGACGGCGTACACGACGCCGTTCGTCACCGACCCCTCGCTGCGGAGCCAGGTCGTCGGGACGGTCGACTTCGACGACACCGTCGACGCCGCGCAGGTCGCCAAGGTGCTGCGCGCCAACGGCGTGGTCGACGTCGAGCCCTACCGCAAGCTCGGCCGCAACCAGCTGCGCGTGGCGATGTTCCCCGCCGTCGAGCCGGCCGACGTGGAGGCGCTGACCGCCTGCATCGAGCACGTCGTGGAGCAGCTCTGACCCAGCCGCCGCTCCCGCAGGCGTGGGTGCCGCGGGTGCTCAACCTGGCGCTCGCGGCGTTCTTCCTGCTGGTGCTGTCGCCGATCGTGACGACCTTCGACGACCGGTCGACGGTGGCCCGCATCGCGCTCGTGGTGCTGGCCCTGCCGTTCCTGCTGCTGGTGGTCCTGTGCCTCGCCTCGGCGCTGCGACCGGGCTCGCTCGGCCGGGCTGCTCGCCGCGCACGGGCCCGCCGGCAGGGCTAGACCTCCCTCGACGGCGGCCCCGCCGGTCTCTAGCCTCCCGGCATGACTGCCACGCAGGACCCGCCCGCTCCCACGGTCAACGACCTGCTCGCCAGCATCGACGTCGTCGACCCCTACCCGCTGTGGCAGGCGCTCGCGGACGCGGGCACGACGGTCGCACCGGACGGCAGCGGCGCGATGCTCACGCGCCACGAGGAGTGCGGCGAGCTGCTGCGCAGCCCGAAGGTCAGCTCGGACTTCCGCACCAGCACGCGCTGGCGCAACGACGTCAAGCCGCACCTGTCCGAGGCCGAGCTGGCCCGGCTGGAGCGCAACGCGACGTTCCTGTTCCGCGACCCGCCGATCCACACCCGGCTGCGCAAGCTGGTCAGCCGGGCGTTCACGCCCCGCACGGTCGAGCGCCTTCAGCCGTACGTCGAGCAGCTCGCCGTCCAGCTGCTCGACGAGGCGGCGGCGCGCGGCCGGCTGGAGGTCGTCGAGGACATCGCCTACCCGCTACCGGTCGCGGTCATCAGCCACATGCTCGGGGTGCCGCTGGAGGACCACGAGGTCTTCGCCGGCTGGTCGGCCACCCTCGCCGCGGGGCTCGAGGAGCTCATGACGGTCAGCTCGAAGGAGTCCGCAGCCGTACGCCAGAAGGCCACCGACGACTTCCGTGAGTACTTCACCGACCTGGCCGAGCAGCGTCGCCGGGAGCCGCGTGAGGACCTGCTCAGCGCGCTGGTCGCCGCCGAGGACGAGGGCGACCGGCTGTCCGCCGACGAGCTGGTCTCCACCGCGCAGCTGCTGCTCATCGCCGGCCACGAGACGACCGTCAACCTCATCGGCAACGGCACCCTGGCGCTGCTGCGCCAGCCCGGGCTGCTCGAGCGGGTGAAGGCCGAGCCGCAGCGGATCAACGGCGTCGTCGAGGAGGTGCTGCGGCTCGACCCGCCGGTGCAGCTGACCGCACGCACCGCCGCCGAGGACATCGAGCTGCCCGAGGGGACCCTGCGCACCGGTGCCACCGCGGTGCTGCTGGTCGCGGCGGCCAACCGGGACCCGGCCGCCTACCCCGACCCGCTGCGCTTCGACGAGACCCGCAGCGAGTCCGACGACTACCCGCAGCCGCTGTCCTTCGGCGGCGGCATCCACTTCTGCATCGGGGCGCCGCTGGCCCGGCTCGAAGGGCGGGCCGTGCTGGGCGAGCTGGCCCGCCGCTTCACGGCGCCGGAGCTGGTCGAGCTGGTCTACCGGGAGAACCGCCTGCTGCGCGGTCCCGGCCGGCTCGTGGTCAAGGACGCGGCGTTCGGGGGCTGAGCTCCAGCGGGGCGTAGTAGTTCTCGGCGCCGCTGCGCTGCACGTCGGCCAGCCAGCTGCCCTCGTACACGTCGTTGCGGGCCCTGCGCCGGGTCGGCGAAGGTCCAGGCCTGACGGCGGTAGGTCCAGTTGTCCGGCGCCAGCCGGTGGCTCTCGCGGAACCACCGGACCGCGGCGTCCGGCTGCCCGTGCCGGTGCAGGTGCTGGCCGAGCGCGAACGCCGCGGCCGCCTCCGCCTCCTCCGGCGGGCGCGGCAGCGAGCGCTCGACGACCTCCTCGGGCAACAGGGCGTACGGGCTGTCGCTGCCGCAGGCGACCCAGTCGCGGAGCGCACCGACGTAGGCGTCCGCGTCGATGCGCATCTTCTTCAGCTCCGGCACGATCGTGCGCATCCGGTGCAGCGCTCCCTCGCTCAACGTCGCCGCGACGGCGGGGTCGTCGACGTCGATGTCGGCGAACGCCGGCGCCTTCGGGTAGGCCGTCTCCGGCGGGCGGACGATCACGCCGTCCTCGTCGACCCAGATGCCCTGCGGCACGTTGACGACGCCGAACAGCTCGCCGAGGCGGTGCTCGACGTCGACGACGACCGGGAAGTCCACGCCCTGCGCGAAGGGACGGGCGGCCTCAGGCCCCGCGGTGTCCATCGCGACGCTGAGCAGCTCGAACCCCTGCGGGGCGAGCTCTGTGCGCAGTGCCTGCCAGACCGGCAGGTCGAAGCGGCAGCCTCACCAGCTGGCCCAGGAGGCGATGAGGACCTTGCGCCCGCGCAGGGACTCCAGCGCGAAGGGCTCGCCGTCGAGCGTCGGCAGGACCAGGTCCGGGGCCTGCGCGGAGGACAGCGCCCGGCCCCCCGACTCCGGCCCGAGCGACCACAGCCCGTGCTCCTCGTCGTGCAGCAGCGGCATCCGCAGGTGGTCGGCGAACCCGGGCAGGTCGACCAGCTCGCCCGCGCGGGCGTTCGCGGGGAGCGGCACGCAGCGGACGTCCTTGCAGGCGCCTTCGGGCTTGACCTCCCAGCCGGTGGCGTCGGCCAGTGCCTGCAGGGTCACCTGCGGGGTGTCGGAGATCACGTCGGCAGGCTAGCGTCGGCCGGGTGCAGCTGCCAGAGGGACTCGTCGCGGTCGTGAAGCGCGACTGCCCGACGTGCGAGCTGGTCGCGCCGGTCCTGGAGCAGCTGTCGGTCACCGTCTACGTGCAGGACGAGCCGGCTGCGTTCACCGGTGGTCTCGACGACACCTCGCTCGAGGTGTCCTGGCGGCTCGGCATCGAGACCGTCCCGACGCTGCTGCGGGTCGTCGACGGCACGGAGACCGAGCGGGTCGTCGGCTGGCTGCGCCCGCAGTGGGAGCAGCTGTCCGGGGTGACCGGCCTCGGCGACGGGCTCCCCGACCACCGCCCCGGCTGCGGCTCCAAGTCGGTGGAGTGGGGCGTCGAGGAGGAGCTCGAGCGGCGCTTCGGCGGCCGCACGTTCACCAGCCGGCGGGTCGAGCTGGCCGAGCTCGAGGACGAGCACGAGGCGCTGTTCGACCGGGGCTGGACCGACGGGCTCCCGTCGTGCCGCCGACCGAGGAGCGGGTGGCGCGGATGCTGCGCGGCACCACCCGCGACCCGGCCGAGGTCGTCGCGGTGATGCCCCCCGACCTCGTCGACTGCACGGTCGAGAAGGTCGCGGTCAACGCCGTCATGGCCGGCTGCCGCCCGGAGCACTTCCCGGTCGTGCTCGCCGCGGTCGAGGCGGCGACCACCCCGGCGTTCACCCTGCACGGGCTGCTCGCCACCACGTACTTCTCCGGGCCCGTCGTGCTCGTCAACGGGCCGATCGCGGCGGAGGTCGGCATGAACGCCGGGCTCAACGCCTTCGGTCAGGGCAACCGGGCGAACGCCACCATCGGCCGCGCGCTGCAGCTGGTCGTCCGCAACGTCGGTGGCGGGCGCCCCGGCGAGGTCGACCGCGCGACGCTCGGCAACCCGGGCAAGTACACGTTCTGCTTCGCCGAGCGCGAGGACGACTCGCCCTTCACACCGCTCGGCGAGTGGCGCGGCGTGCCCGGCAACGCGGTCACCGTCTTCGCCGGCGCGGGCGTGCAGCCGGTGGTCGACCAGATCTCGCGGACGCCGGAGTCGCTCGCGCGCTCCTTCGCCGCCTGCCTGCGGGTCGTCGGCCACCCGAAGCTGCCGCTCGGCTTCGACGCCCTGCTCGTCATCTCCCCCGAACACGGCCGGGTCTTCCGCGAGGGCGGCTGGGACCGCGACCGGCTGGTCGCCGAGCTGACGTCGCTGCTGCAGCTGCCGGGCACCGAGCTGGTCCGGGGCGCCGGCGGCATCGAGGAGGGCGTCCCCGAGAAGGCCGCCAGCATGACGTTCCCCAAGTTCCGCGACGGCGGCCTGCTCATCGCCCACGCCGGTGGCGACGCCGGCCTGTTCAGCGCCATCATCGGCGGGTGGATGTCCGGCGAGGCCGGCAGCCGCCCCGTCACCGTCCCGATCAGCCAGGAGGTCCGCACGTGACCAGGATCCTGCTCGACCCGACCTCGGAACGTGACCCGGCGCAGCGCACGCGGCTGCCCCGCCCGGCCTCCCTCGACGGCAAGACCGTCGGGCTGCTCGACATCAGCAAGCCGCGCGGCGACGTCTTCCTCGACCGGCTGGCTGCGCTGCTCGAGGGCAGCGGGGCGCAGGTGAAGCGCTACACCAAGCCGACGTTCACCCGGCCGGCGCCGGTCGACCTGCGGCACGAGATCAGCGAGCAGTGCGAGGTGGTCATCGAGGCCCTCGCCGATTGAGGCTCGTGCACGTCGTGCAGTGTGCACGACATCGCCGACCTCGAGCGCCGTGGCGTCGTGGGGATGTTCCTGGCCAGTGAGGTCTTCGACGAGGCCGCGAAGGCGCAGTCGACAGCGCTCGGCTACCCGGCCGCGTACGTCCTCGTGCCGCACCCCGTGCAGGACCGCACCGACGAGGAGATGCGGGCGTACGCCGACCTCGTCTTCCCGCAGGTGCTGGCGGCGGTGACCTCAGGCTGACGCGAGGTGGGCCCGCCAGCCGCCGGACGCGCTGACGTCGACCGCGCCGTCGAGCCCGGACGCCTCGGCGAGGAAGCCGAGCACCCCGGTGCCGTCGGACAGCTCGACCGTGCCGAGGCCCAGCGGTGACGGGATGAGGTCGGCGAGCTGGCCGACGCCCTGGTGCGGGAGGTCCCACACCTCGAGCGCGATGCCGCCCACCGGCCCGTCGCCGGAGCGGACGAGGCCGGGACGCGGGACGCCCGGGCCGCGCAGCGCGTGCAGCCGGTAGGCCGCCGAGGTCCGCGCCCGCGCGTGCAGCCGGCCGCCGAGCCCGACCAGCTGCGGGTTGAGCGGCAGGCCGGACAGGTGCGCGCCGGCGACCGCGACGAGGGTCCGACCGGCGGCCGCGACCGCCGGCGCAGCGGCCTCGCCGCACCAGCGGGCGGCCAGCTCCAGCAGCGGCCCGTCGGCGAACGCCGGCGCCACCAGCTGCACGCCGAACGGCAGGCCGTCGCTGCGCGCGCCGGAAGGGCACCGCGACCGCGCACAGGTCGAGCAGGTTGACGAAGTTGGTGTAGGTCCCGAGCCGGGCGTTGACGCCGACCGGGTCGGCGGCCACCTCGGCGAGCGTCGGGTGGCCCGGGGTGACCGGCAGCAGCAGCGCGTCGATGTCGGGCCAGACGACCTCGCTGCGCTGACGCAGCTGCGCCAGCCGGTCGAGCCCGCGGAAGGCGTCGGAGGCGGTGAGGTCGCGCCCCGGCAGGACGATCCGGCGGACCACCGGGTCGAGGTGCGGGCCGTCCTGCTCGAGCAGGTGGCCGAAGGCGGCCCAGCGCTCGGCCAGCCAGGGGCCCTCGTACAGCAGCCGGGCCGCAGCGAGGAACGGCTCGACGTCGACCTCGACGACGGTCGCGACCTCGCGGGCGTGCGCGACCGCGCGCTCCCACGCCTCGCGGTGCAGCGGGTCGAGGTCGAGCGGGCCGGACGGGACGGCGACGACCTGCGCCACCGCCGCGACCCCCTCCGGCAGGGTCACCGGCCGGCGGCGGGCCCACGCGTCGTCGGCGTCGTACGCCGCGAGCACCGCCATCGCGTCGCGCGCCTCGGCGACGGTGCGGGTGAGGGTGGTGACGCAGTCCAGCGACCGGCAGGCCGGCAGCACGCCGGCGGTCGACACCAGGCCCCTCGTGGGCTTGACGCCGACGAGCCCGTTGAACGCCGCGGGCACGCGCCCCGACCCGGCGGTGTCGGTGCCGAGCGCCAGCGGCACCGTGCCGGACGCGACAGCGACCGCGCTGCCCGAGCTGCTGCCGCCCGACACGTGGTCCGCGCTGACGACGCAGGTCGGGTGCCGTACGGCGAGCGCGTGCCGACCAGGCCCGTGGCGAACTGGTCGAGGTTGGTCTTGCCGACCGGGACGGCGCCGGCGTCGAGCAGCCGCTGCACCGCCCCGGCGGAGCGGGCCGCCGGCTCGGTCAGCGCCGGGCAGGCCGCCCGTGGTCGGGACGCCCGCGACGTCGATGTTGTCCTTGACCGCGAACGGCAGCCCGGCCAGCGGCCCGCTGCCGCGGCGCAGGCCGGCCTGCTCCTCCTCGGTCAGACCCGCGTGAAGACGGTCATGCGCTCACCGCCCAGCGGGCGCGCTCGGCGGCGAAGGCCTCGTCGCGGCCGAGCGGTGAACGCGGTCGCCACGGGGTCGTCGGACGGCACCAGGTCGGCGAGCCGCAGCACCGCCGGCCGGACGTCGAGGTCGCGCGTGCCGGCGCGCACCTCCGCCCGCAGCTGCGAGCAGCTCCTCGCTGCTGACCGGCCGGAAGCGCAGCCGGTCGAAGGTCCGCAGCAACCAGGGCTCCTCGTCGCTGTCGGGGGCGTAGCGCCAGACCGGGACGGTGCGGCCGACCAGCTGGTAGCCACCGGGGCCCTCCATGCCGTAGACGCAGAGGTAGACGCCGCCGATGCCCACGGCGTTCTCCGGGGTCCAGGTGCGCGCCGGGTCGTACTTCGTGGACACCAGGCGGTGCGCCGGGTCGAGCGGGACGGCGACGGGCGCGCCGAGGTAGACGTCGCCGAGACCGACCACCAGGTAGGTCGCCTGCGTCACGACGTCGAAGACGTCGACCCGCTCGTCGAGGGCGTTCACCCGTCGCAGGAACTCCACGTTGTCGGGGCACCAGGGGGCGTCTGGGCGTACGGACCGCGGCGTAGCGGGCCATCGCCTCGTGCACCGACGGGTCGTCGAGGGCGATCGGCAGGACGACCTCGCGCACCGGCAGCTCGACGTCGGCCGGGTCGGGCAGCGCGGACCAGGCGAGGGCCACCTCGTCGGCGAGGTCGGGCAGCGACAGCACCGTCTCGTCGACCTTCAGCAGCAGCGAGCGCACCCCCTCGACGCTCTCCCGGATGCCCGGCACCGCGCGCTCGGCGAGGCCACGGGCGAGCAGGTGCACCTGCAGCCGGACCACCAGGTCGAGCACCGGCGGGCCGGCCTCGACGAGCAGGTGGCAGTCGCCGGCGCGGCGGACGACCAGCTCCGGGCGCAGCCCCTGCGCGGGGATCGTCAGCAGCGGCGCGGGACGGGCGGCCGGACCGGCGGCGCGGTGCTGGGTCAGCGCGACCAGCGACCGCACGTCCGCGAGGTCCGCGCGCCGCGCGGCGTTCGCCGCGTCGGCCTGCTCCGGCGTGACCGGCACGAGCCGCACCTCGTCGCCGGGGCGCGCCTGCGCCGAACACCCAGCGGTCGGCCTGCACGACGACCGCCGGGACGACGAAGCCGCCGAGGCTCGGACCGTCCGGCCCGACGACGACCGGGGTGCCGCCGGACAGCATGACGGCGCCGACCGGGTAGGCGCTGTCGTGCACGTTGCTCGGGTGCAGGCCGGCCTCGCCGCCGTCCTCGCGGGCGAACTGCGGCGCCGGACCGACCAGCCGCACGCCGGTGCGGTCGGACTGGTGGTCGATGCGCCAGGTCGCCGCGAACAGCGCCTCGACGCCGTCGTCGGTCAGGTGCTCGGGCGCGCCGTGCGGACCGGGGACGACCCGCACCTCCCAGCTGCCGGTCATGACCGGCAGCAGCGCGTCGACGTCGAGCGGCGCGGAGCGGTTCTCGTCGCGGCACACCGCCAGCTCGTCGCCGGCCCGCAGCGCCCGCCCCTCGTGGCCGCCGAAGCCGCCGAGCAGGAACGTCGCGCGGCTGCCGAGCGCCGGCGCGACGTCGAAGCCGCCGGCCACCGCGACGTAGCCGCGCATGCCGGGGCCGTCCAGCGGGCCGACGTCGAGCACGCCGCCGGCCGGCACGAGGAGCACCCGCCCCGCGCGTACGCGGCCGGCCGTCGAGCGTCGCGGCGGCGACCGCGCCGGTGAGGCAGACGAGGGTGCGGCGGGCGAAGCGCAGCACCGGGCCGCGCAGGACCGCCTCCAGGCAAGCCGCGCCCGGCGGCGTTGCCGACCGCCAGGTTCGCGAGCGACGCGGACAGGTCGTCCCACGCGCCGGACGGCGGGACGCCGACCGACCACAGCCCCGTACGCCCCGGCAGGTCCTGCACCGACGTCTGCACGCCGGGCGAGACGACCGTGACGCTGAGGTCGGTCGTGGCGGAGGGCGCGGGGGCGTCGACCAGCGCGGTCACGCGTCGAACCGGAGCAGCCGGACGGGCGTCGGGTCCCAGCCGTTGCAGGGGTTGTTGAGCTGCGGGCAGCCGGAGATGAGCACGACGATGATCCCGCTCGGCACGGAGCTCCACGTGCTTGCCGGGAGCGGACAGCCCCTCCTCGAAGCTGAGTGCTCCCGCAGGGGTCACCGGTACGTTCATGAAGAAGTTGATGTTCGCGGTCAGGTCGCGCGGCTCGAGCCCGCGCTCGCGGCCCTTGCGCACGAACGTCGTCCGGCACGAGTGCAGGTGCCGGGTGTGCGCGCCGTAGCGGACGACGTTGCTCTCCTGCGCGCAGGCGCCGCCGACCGTGTCGTGGCGGCCGACCGTGTCGTCGACGATCGTCGCCAGCGGGTCGAGCCGGGTGCTCATCAGCACCGAGCCGGTCGTCAGGTAGAGGCCGCCCTGCTCGCGCACGGTGTCGAAGGCGCTGTAGCGGTTGGCTGGGTCGTGCGCGTCGTAGAGCAGCGTGTCGACGGCCTGGTTGCCGTCGAGGTCGACGATGCGCAGGCGGCTGCCGGCGGGGACGACGTCGATCCAGCCGTCGCCCGCCGGGACGACGACGTCGAGCGCGGCGCGCTGCTCGACGGCGGTCACCGGGCGCTCCGGACGGTGCGCTCGGTCTCGGCGAGGGCGCGCGCCGACTCGGGGCGGAACGTGCGCGACGGGTCGTCCTCCCCCGGCGGCTCGACCCGGCGCACCTGCACCGCGAGCCCCGACGGGTGCCCACTCCGGCCGAGGGTCGAGCGGGTGCGGCGCGGTGGACAGCGTCACGAGCACGTCCAGCTCGACCCGCAGCTCCACCCAGTCACCGGCCTGCGCGTGGTCCGGCACCCAGGCGAACCGGCCGTCCGCGTCGACCGACACCTTGCTGAACAGGTTGACCGGCGCGGCGAGGTCGCGCTCCCCCAGGCCGTGCTTGGCCAGCTCGTCGAGCACGCCGGTGCGCGTCGACTGCCGCCAGGCGTTGCGGTCGGTGGCGTAGCTCGACGGGCCGTACGTCGCCTGCACCTGCGCGTCGGTGCTGTAGCCGGTGAGCGCGTCGTGCCAGTCGAGCGAGCTGCCGGTGACCGACACCATCGCCCGGCCCGCGTCTGACATGAGGACCATCGGGGCGCGCACGTGCGCCGACATCTGCGCCTTGAGCGTGTCCGGCAGGCAGAGCCGCTCGACGGGGCGCTCGACGGCGTGCAGCAGCAGCGTCGCGTTCGCGCCGTCGGCGAGCGCCGACAGCCGCAGCGCCTCGCCACGGCGGAGCACCAGGCTCCAGGCGGCGCCGCCCGGGACCTCCTCGGACAGCACGGGGGTGGGGGACGGGGACAGCACGGACACGGAGCCCTCCGGGGCGGGCGGGCGCGCGAGCGCCCGGTCGGCGTGCCTCCCGGGTTTTTCTCCCGCCGTGGAACGGGGCGGTCGCGCGCCCCGCCTGCCCCTCTCGGACCAGGCCCGTCGCGCCGGAGCGCGACGACGGAACCCTAGGGGCGCCCCACCGCCGGGGTGGGTCGTCGACGACGTTAGGCAGCCGTCGTGTCCGCGCCGGGTCCGCGGTGTTGCGTCGAGGTGACGGTCGCCCGCGCGCCGGACCCACCGGCTCGCCGCGCAGCCAGGTCGCGCGCACGGTCCCGGCCAGCAGCTGCCCGTCGTACGGGGACCGCTGCCGTCGGCTGGTCAGCCGCTGCGCCTGGTCCGGGGCGAGCACGCACAGGTCGGCGTCGGCGCCGACCGCGATGCGGCCCTTCGCCGGCAGCCCGGCGAGGTCGGCCGGTGCGCGGCAGGTCCAGCGCACCAGGTCGTCGAGGGAGTGACCGCGGGCGCGGGCGGCGGTCCACAGCACCGGCAGGCGGTGCTCGAGCGAGGCCACCCCGGGCGCGGTCGACGCGAGGTCTGCGGTGTCCTTGCCACCCGGCGCGCAGGGCGAGTGGTCGGACACCACGAGGTCCAGCGTGCCGTCGCCCAGCCCCTCCCACAGCGCCTCGGTGTGCGAGCCACCGCGGACCGGCGGCTGCGCGACGGAGTGCGCGTCGACCGAGGGGACGGCGAGGTAGTGCGGGCAGGTCTCCGCGCTGACCGGCAGGCCCTGCTCCTTCGCGGCCCGCAGCTGCGCGACGGCGCCGGCGGTCGACACGTGCACGACGTGGGCGCGGCCACCGGTCGTCTCGACCGCGCGCAGCACCGTGGCGACCGCCGCCTCCTCCACCTGCGCCGGGCGGCTGGCCAGCAGGTCGACGTAGCGCGGCCCGGTGAGCGGCCGCAGGTGCGTCACGTCCTCGGCGTGCACGAGCAGCGGGACACCGGAGCCGCGCAGCTCCGTCAGCGCGCGCACCAGACCGGCCTCGTCGAGCGGCGGGAAGTCGTCGAGCCCGCTCGGCGACAGGAAGCACTTGAAGCCGAGCACCCCGGCCGTCGAGCAGCTCGCCGAGGCGGCCCAGGCGCGACGGCACCGCGCCGCCCCACAGCCCGACGTCGACCTGCAGCCGGCCGGTCAGCGCCGCGCGCTTGGCGGCCAACGAGGGCAGGTCGACCGTGACCGGGTCGGCGTCGAGCGGCATGTCGACCAGCGTCGTGACGCCGCCGAGGGCGGCTGCCGCCGTCGCCCCGGCGGCGTCCTCCCAGTCGGTGCGGCCCGGGTCCTGCAGGTGCACGTGGCTGTCGACGAGCCCGGGCAGCAGCACCTCGTCGTCGGCCAGCCGGACCGTGTGCCTCGCTACTGGGACATCGGTGGTCACCGAGACGATGCGGCCGTCGTGCACGCCGACCGCGGCCGGGCCGGTGCCGGTCGGCAGCACGACGCGGTCACCGACCACGACCAGGTCCATCAGGGTCGGACCGCCGCGTCCTCCTGAGGCAGCAGCGCGGACCACCGCGCGCGTGAGCTCCGCCAGGGTGGCGGCGTCCACCTCGCCGTGCACCCGCAGCCGCGCGAGCCCGCCGTCGGGGTGGGCGTCCAGCCGTACGTGCGTGACCACCGGCGCGTCGATGCGGAAGCGGTGACGGGTGTCGGGCTGCAGCCGGGTGCGGGGCAGCAGCGGCTCCCAGGTGGCGCCGTCGGCCGAGCCCCACAGGGCGACCTCCGCGGAGGCGTTGTGCACGAAGCACGTGGTGTCGACCTCGACCAGCCGTGGCCGGCCGGCGACGCCGAGCCGCACGACGACGCTGTCGTGGCCGGGACCGCGCAGCCGGCGCGCCTCCCAGCCCTCCCCCATGGTCCGCGGCCGGTCGGGACGCAGCAGCGCGCTGGCCGGCGAGTAGGCCTCGTCGGTGCACGGCGACGACCTCGGCGCCCAGCTCCGCGGAGGCGAGGTCGATGGTCATGCCGTCGAGCAGCCGCGGGTCGAGGACCGGCTGACCGCGCACGCGCAGCCGGCCGACACCGCCGTCGGGACAGGCCCACAGCCGCACGTGCGTCCACCGCCGGCCGTCCGTGACCGGGAGCAGGTTCGGCGCGTCGGGCACCAGCGGCGAGGTGGCGACCAGCTGGTGCCAGCCGGTCAGCTCGGCCGGCGACGGGTGGCCGTCGACGGCGCAGGCCTCGACCCGGCAGGTCGCCGGGGCGTTGCCCGTGAACGAGGTGGTGTCGACCTCCACCTCCTCGACCACCCCGGGCAGGCCGAGCCGCACGACCACCCAGTCGTCTCCGGGCGTGCGCCGGCGGCGGGTCTCCCAGCCGTCGACGACCTCGCCACGGACGTCGTAGGTGCCGGGCACGAAGGCGACCGGGCCCTCCTGCAGCAGCAGCTCCTTCGCCCCGAACGACTCGTCGCTCGCGGCCACGACGCTGCCGCCGAGGTGCCGCGCCGCCAGGTCGACGGTCAGCGCGCGCCCGTGCGACCGAAGCGCCCGGCCAGCTCGCCGGTCAGGGCGGGCCAGACGACCGGGTCGTGACCCGGCACGAGCGGGTAGCCCTTGCGCGCGGCGATCGACTTCAGCCGCTTCACCTGCTCGACGCACTCCTCCGGCGTCGCCCCGATGCGGCCGCCGATCGAGACGTCCTGCTCGATGTTCTCGGTGAGGTCGGCGGCGTCGAAGGCGAAGACGAACCCGCCGCCGCCCACCGACTCGTCGAGGTCGACGACGAAGCTCTGGTGCCCCGGTGTGTGACCGGCCGTCAGGACGGCGGTGACCCCGGGCGCGATCTCGACGTCGCCGTCGGCGAGCCGCCAGTCGTGCTTCGGGTCGTCGAAGTCGATGCGGAAGATGGCGTGCCGCTCGGCCTCCCGGGTCAGCCCGTACTCGAGCTCCGCCCGCTGGCAGTGCGCCGGGATCCCGGTGAAGTGCCGCAGCCCGCCGGCGTGGTCCAGGTGCAGGTGGCTGAGCCCGACCGCGTGCACGTCGCTCATCTCGATGCCGGCGAAGGCCAGCGCCTCCTCGAGCGGCTCGCCCGGCCCCGGCAGGATCGCGCTGTGCACCGGGTCGCCGTAGAACCGGCGGCGCAGCGCCGCGTCGCGCATCAGCGCGGTGTTGAAGCCGGTGTCGAGCAGCAGCCAGCCGCCGTCGCACAGCAGCAGGATGCCGGGGACGGGCTCGCGCATCCGCTCCTCCGGCGGCGCCCCCTCCACCGAGATGCTCTTGGGCAGGTCCTCCCAGCCGAGGGTGAGCAGGACGATCTCGCGTACTCCGGACACGGTGCTCCGTCTGGTCAGGCAGGAGGGCCGGCGCGGGACGCGCGCCGGCCCTCCTGCAGCTCGGGGACTACGCGGACAGGCCCGCGATGTGCAGTGCCATCGGCGCCGCGATGTCGTGCGACGCCTCGACGCCCTTCAGCCACTTCTGCGTGACCATGAAGTCCTTGCGGTAGGCGATGTTGGTCCAGCAGCCGGTGGCGGTGGCCATCTCCCCGATCTTGGCGTACGTCGCGTCGTCGCCGGTGGCCAGCGCGCCGGGCAGCGCCGCGTCGATCGCCGGGTCCGAGCAGCCCAGGTAGTTCAGGCCGCCGTCCTTGGCGTACAGGATGTGCGCCGAGGTGTACGGGTCGGCCGCGTCGGGCCAGTAGCTGCTGAAGAGCACGTTGGGCGCGCCCTTCTGGTTGCCGATCCAGCCGAAGACCTGCGACGTCGGGTAGCCCTGGACGACCGGCGTCAGGCCGAGGCCCTGCAGCTTGGCGCCGACCAGGTTGGCCAGCTGCTGGTCGTCCGGCTGGCTGGTGTCGAAGCCCGAGCACGATCTTCTTGTCGGCAGCGCGACGCCTTGGCGGCGATCGCGGCGAGCGCCTCGGTGCCGGCGGTGACGTCCTGCTTGTCGAGCTCGGCGGGGATCAGCCCGGGCGGGTAGTTGCCGGTGGCCGCCTCGCTGCGACCCTCGAACACCTGCTTGCGCAGCGTCTCGACGTCGAGCGCCGACTGGAAGGCCCGTCGTGCCGCCGGGTCCTTCAGCAGACCGGCGTTGGGGTTCACGTAGGCCTGCTCCGTCGTGAACGACGGCAGCGAGTAGGACGCCACCCCGTCGTTGCCCAGGTAGGACTTCACGGCCGGCGCGTTGAGGTCGTGCAGGATGCCGTGCAGCTGGCCCTTGTTGAGCAGCAGCTGCTGCGTCGACAGGTCGCTGATGACGGGCAGGTCGACCGTCTCGAAGTACGGTCTCACCGCCCCACTACCCGGCGTACTTCTTCATCTCGTAGCCCTGGCCCGACCTGCGCCTTGGTCAGCGTGTACGGGCCGGTGCCGGCGTCGTGCGTCTGCAGGTAGGTCTGCGCGTTGTCCTTGGCCTGCGCCTTGAGGATCGGCCGGGCTCATCATCTTCGGGCTGTACGGCGACGCCAGGTAGTCCAGGAACGCCGAGTTGGGCGTCTTCAGGGTGATGACGACCTCGTAGTCGGGCTCGGTGTCGCGACCGAGGCGACGTCGCTGACCATGTACGCCGGGCCCTGGTTGACGGCGAGGCGGCGGTCGAAGGACGGCTTGACCGCGGCGGACGTGAACGGCGTGCCGTCGTGGAAGTTCACGCCGTCGCGCAGGGTGAGGGTGAACGTCTTGTTGTCCGGCGACGCGCTCCACTTCGTCGCCAGCGACGCCACGATCTCCGGCTTGTCCGTGCCCGCGCTTGTACGGCAGCAGCCCCTCGTAGAGGTTCGTGCGTCAGGAGCAGGCCCTGGCCGGCGTAGTAGATGTCGGGGTCCGGCGGCTGGCCCGGGTCCTGCAGGAACGACAGCCGCAGGACCTTGTCGGTGGGCGCGTCGCTCGCGACCTCGGGCTGCTCGCTGCCGCCGCCGCCGCACGCGGTGAGGGCCAGCGCGAGCAGCGCGGGCAGGGCCAGCAGGCGGCCGGTGGGCCCCGGCGCGTCGTGAGCGCAGCGAGCGACGGTTGGGTGCCGTTCATGCGCTCACCCCGGCGAGCGTCAGGGGCGCCGAGCTCGCGCGAAGGCGGCGACGATCTCGTCGGTGCGTGCGGCGGGCACCGGCCTGCAGGTACTCCATCGCGTCCAGCGACGCGTCGTGGCGGGCCTGCGCCGACCCGCCGACGCAGTCCGTCGACGACGCGGACGTAGAAGTCGCGCTGGTGGGCGTCGGCGAACGTGTAGTGCACGCAGACGTCGGTGAGACCGCCGATGAGGACCAGCGTCTGCACCTCGAGGCCGCGCAGCACGATCTCGAACTCGGTGCCGATGAAGCCGGAGTAGCGCCGCTTGACGATGTGGAACTCGCGGTCGTCGGCGGCCGGGTCGGGGACGAGCGTCGGGTAGAGGTCGGTGCCGGGCTGGCCGTCCACGCAGTGCGCGCCCTCCGCCCCGTCGAGCTCGCGACCGAAGTCGACGCCGCTCGGGCGGTGCACCTCCTGGAAGAAGACGATGGGCAGGCCCGCCTCGCGGGCTGCGGCGACGAGCTGCTCGGCGCGGGCGACGCGCGCCCTCGAGCCGGGCATGAATCCGATGCCGGCGACGTCGGCGCGGCATGGTCGCCGGCCTCCTGGATGTCGACGACGACGAGGGCCACCTTGCCGACGATCATGGGCTGCTGCACGGTTCTCCTCTGGGTGGGGCTCACGGCGGTGGTCCGGTGGGTGCGGGCGGCGCCGGTGCCCGCGGACCGCGGGTCGACGTAGTCGGGCGGAGGTGAGGCCGAGCGTGCGCATCGCCATGCCGGTCATCGCCTCGCGGCATCGCCCGGTGCGCGAGCAGGGCGGTGATGCCGTTGTTGCCGGTCGTACGGCGGGCTGACCTCGACGACGTCCATGCCGACGATGCCGACCTCGGCCGCCAGCCGGCGGACGACGCGCAGCACGTCGGCGCTGGTGATCCCGCCGGGCTCGGGCGTGCCGGTGCCGGGCGCGTACGCCGGGTCGCAGACGTCGACGTCGAGCGAGATGTAGAGGTGGTCGGCGGAGTCGAGCGCCTCGTCGAGCGCCTCTCCAGCACGCGTCGAAGCCGTCCCGGCGGATCTCGGCCATGAAGTGCGTGCGGAGCTGGTTCTCCTCCATCCAGTCGAGGATCGGGCGGTCCGGCCAGTAGCCGCGCAGGCCGACCTGGACGAAGTTCTTGCCCGGGTACGGCGCCGCTCTCGATGAGCTTGCGCATCGGGGTGCCGTGGCTGGCGAGCGAGCCGGGCGAGTCCGGTGCGGTGTCGGCGTGCGCGTCGAAGTGGATGATGCCGACCTTGCCGTGGCCGTACGCGTCGGCGACCGCCGTCGCGGTCGGCCAGGTGATGGAGTGGTCGCCGCCGAGGATGAGCGGCGTGACGCCCGCGCCGAGGACGCCGGCGATGAAGTCCTTGACCGCGTCGAAGGTGCCGAGGGTGTTGCCGACGAGCACGGGTGCGTCGCCGTAGTCGCACACCCGCAGGTGCTCGAGCGGGTTGACGCGGACGTCCAGGTGCGGGAGCGAGGAGCCGTAGCCGCCGATGTAGTCGATCGAGCGGATGGCCATCGGCCCCAGGTGGGTGCCGGAGCGGCCGGTGACGGTGCCGTCCCACGGGGCACCGCCGATCGCGACGTCGATCTCGCCGGCCGGCAGGTCCTCCGGGGTGAGGCAGACCGGCAGCTTCATGAAGCTGTTGGATGCCGGTCCAGGCCGAGCTCGCGGCTGGCCGGTTGACGACCATCGGCCCGGCGTCCGGGCCGCGCTCGCGTCGGCGGTGAAGTGCGGTGAACTCGGCTCAGCTGGCTGCGGGCACTCGGTCATCGGATCCTCTGGGGCAGAAGGAAAATCGAGCGGCGATGCGCGGGTCCGCGATCGCCTGAGGACGTCGACCACGGTGTTGATGACGACGTAGCCGACGCCGAGCAGCAGGGTCACGCCGGCGATGGCCGGGAAGTCGGCGACCGGGATGCTCTGGGCGGTGTACTGGCCGATGCCGGGCCAGCCGAAGATCTGCTCGACGACGAGCACGCCGGCGAACATCAGGCCGACCTGCAGGCCGGTCATCGACAGCGCCGGGCCGATCGAGTTGCGCAGCACGTGGCCGGCGCAGGATCCTGCCCTCGCGCAGGCCCTTGGCCCGGGCGGTCCGGGCGTAGTCGCTGCGCAGCGTCGCGAGCAGGCTGGAGCGCAGCACCCGGCCGATCGGCGACGGCCGGGCCGATCGCGATGGCCAGCGCCGGCAGGATCAGGTGCTGGAGGGCGTCGCCAGAAGACGTCGAAGCGGCCGTGCAGCAGGCCGTCGACGGTGAGCAGCCCGGTCGGCCCGGTCGGCGACGTCGACCAGGTCGGTGCGGCCGTTGGCCGGCAGCCAGCCGAGCTGCTGGTAGAAGACGATCAGGATCCCGACGATGCCGAGCAGGAACACCGGCGCGGACGCGCCGGCCAGCAGCACGCAGCGCAGGACGCCCCGCGCCGGGCCACCGCAGCGTCGTCGCTGAAGGCCAAGCAGCGACGGCCGAGCACGCAGCGCGAGCGCGAGGCCGAACAGCGCGAGCTCCAGGGTGGCCGGCAGGAACGTCGCCGAGGTCGGTGCGTCACCGCGCGGCGGGTGCGGTAGCGAGGTGCCGAGGTCGCCGTGCGGCAGGCCGGTCGAGGTAGCTGCCAGAACTGCGCGCAGCAGCGGGTCGTCGAGCCCGAGCGCGTGCGCGCTCGCCGTCGACCAGCGCCTGGCGAGGCCTGGCGCCGAGCTGCGCCTTGACCGGGTCCGAGCGGCGAGATCTGCTGCAGCGGTGAACACCACGCCGGTCAGGGCGAGCAGGATGACGCACGACCATCGCGGCGAGCCGCTTGGCGACGAAGGACGAGCACGACAGCTCCTCTCAGCGGCTCGTCCATGAGGTTGCGGATGCCGTCGCCGGCGATGTTGCCGACGAGGGCCAGCAGCAGCACGGCGAGCCCGGGCATCACCGGGATCCACCACTGCTGCAGCAGGTAGCTGCAGGTTGCGGGCGGCGTCGGCGCCGAGCTCGGGGGCCGGGGCCGACTGGCCGAGGCCGAGGAAGGACAGCGCCGGCCAGGGTGAGGACCAGGGTGCCGATGTCGAGGCTGGCGGTGACCACCGCGGCGGGGACGGCGCCGGGCAGCAGGTGGCGTGAGCGCGATCCGAACGCGGCTCGCCCCGGCGAGCCGGGCGGCCTCGACGTGCGGACGGGCGGCCAGCGTGCGCACCTCGCCGCGCACGATGCCGGGCGTAGAACGGCCACCACACGATCGACACCGCGAGCAGGGTGTGGACGAAGCCCGGGCCGAGCGCGGCGACCACGGCGATGGCCAGCACCGGCGCGGGCAGCGCCAGGAAGCCGTCGGTGATGCGCATCAGCACGCGTGTCGACCCAGCCGCCGCGGCGCGCCGGCGACGAGCCCGACCAGGCCGCCGAACAGCAGCCCGAAGGCGACCACGACCAGCGCGGCGAACCAGCTGGACCGCAGCGCCGTAGAGCACGCGGACTGAGGATGTCGCGGCCGACGCTGTCGGTGCCGAGCAGGAAGCCGCTCGTGCCGGGCGGCTGCAGCGGCATGCCGACCGGCATCAGCGGATCGTGCGGCGCGAGCAGCGGCGCGGCCAGCGCGATCGAGCGTGACGAGCGACGAGCAGCGAGACGGCCAGCCAGGTTGAGCCGGCGGTGCCCGGCGCGGGCCGGTCGCGAGCGACGGCGGGTCCGCACGGACGCGGTGCGGGACGAACGGCCTCGGCGACGGCCATCGGCGGTCGCGCTCCTTCGGGCGGATGCAGGCGACCCGGCGCGTGTCGGCGTCGGCGAGCAGGTCGGCGCCGACGCGCAGCCGCTCGAGCGGCACGTCGAGTCGGCGCCGCGAGCAGGCGTCGACCGCGAGCGGGCAGCGCGGGTGGAACGCGCAGCCGGTCGGCGGGGACAGCGGGCTGGCCGGCTCGCCCTTGAGCGCCGGCGGTGCGACGCCCGAAGTCGGGGACCGCAGTCGACCAGCGCCTGCGTGTACGGGTGCGCGGGGTGGCGGATGACCTCGTCCGGCGTCGCCGATCTCGACGATCCGGCCGAGGTACATCACCGCGATGCGGTCGGCGACGACGCGGGCGACCGACAGGTCGTGGGTCACGAAGACCACCGCCATGCCGAGCTCGCGGCGCAGCTCGCCGATCAGGTTGAGCACGGACGCGGCCAGCGACGACGTCGAGCGCGCTGGTCGGCTCGTCGCAGAGCAGCACCTCGGGCGGCACGACGGTGGCCCGCGCCAGCGCGACCCGCTGCCGCTGCCCGCCGGAGAGCTGCCCGGCCCTGGCCTTGCGCGACCTCGGCGGGCAGGCCGACCTGCTCGCAGCGCCGTCGAGCGACGCGCGTCGCGCCGCTCGGCCTTCGGCAGGCCCTCGGTCCGCAGCCGCTCGTCGATCAGCTCGCCGACCGTCAGCCACGGGGTGAGCGAGGCGCCGGCGTCCTGGAAGACCATCTGGGGCGCGGCCGCCGGCGCCGAGGACGACCTCGCCGCCGCTCGTGCGACTCGAGGCCGGCGAGCGACCCGCAGCAGCGTCGACTTGCCCGAGCCGCTCTCGCCGACGATCGCGACCGACTCGCCCTCGCGGCCACGTCGAGGCGACACCCGCGCAGCGCCTGACAGCTCGCGCCTTGCGGCCGCAGCCGGCGCTTGACGCGGAACGTCTTCTCGACCGCGACGGTGCGCGGCCGCGCCAGCCGCCGTCCGCCGGCCTGCTCCGGGACGACCGTCGGGCGGCAGCACCGGCGCGACCTGCCGAGCTCGCAGGTCCTGCACCCGCGCCGGCTCGGCGATGCAGGCACGCAGGTGCTGCGACGCGCCCGACCGGCTCCGGCTCGGGCAGCGCCTGCGTGCACGTCGTCCGTGCGCCAGCGGGCAGCGCGGGGCGAACGCGCAGCCGGCCGGGCACGTCCGCCGGGTCGGGCGCACCGCCCGGCAGGGCCGGCAGCGGGACGCGTGCGGTCGGTCGTCAGCGACAGCCGCGACCGCAGCAGGCCGAGGGTGTACGGGTGCGACGGCGCGCCGAGGACGGCCGCGGTCGGGCCGACCTCGGCGAGGCGGCCGGCGTACATGCACGGCGACCCGGTCGGCGACCTGCGCGGCGACGCCGAGGTCGTGGGTGATGAGCACGACGCTGCAGCCGACCTCGTCGCGCAGCCGGCGCAGCAGGGCGCAGCACCTGGGCCTGCACCGTGACGTCGAGGGCCGTGGTCGGCTCGTCGGCGACGACGAGCGACCGGGTCGCCGGCGATCGCCATCGCGATCATCACGCGCTGGCGCAGGCCGCCGGAGAGCTCGTGCGGGAAGCTGCGAGCCGCCGCTCGGGCTCGGGGATGCCGACCGCGCTTGAGCAGGCGCAGCGCCTCGGCCCCGCGACGCCGGCCGCCTCGGCGACCTGGCGGCCGACCCGCATCGTCGGGTTGAGCGAGGTCATCGGGTCCTGGAAGACCGCGCCGATCGCGTCGCGGCGCACGTGCCGGCGGACCTCCGGCGAGGCGGTCAGCATGTCGGTGCCGGCGACGCGCACGACGCCGCTGGTCGCGCGGCTGCGAGGCCTCGGGGAGCAGGCCGAGCAGCGACAGGCCGAGCACGCTCTTGCCGGAGCCGGACTCCCCGACGAGGCCGAGGATCTCACCGGCGCGGATCTGCAGGTCGAGCCCGCGGACCGCCTGGACCTGCTTGCCGTTGCGGGTGAAGCCGACGTGCAGGTCGGAGATCTCGGCGACCAGGCCGGTCGTCGGCGGGGCGACGACGGCCGTCACCGCGGCGGTCCGATCAGGGTGCGGGTCATCGAGCTCCTCCGTGGGACCGGTGCCGGCCACGGAGCAGCCGGCGGCGACTGTCTCCCGGGTTTTTGTCCCGCCGTGGAACGGGGCCGAAGCCCCGCCTGCACCTCTCGGACCAGGCCCGCCGGTCCGTGGACCGGCGGCGGAACCCTAGGCACGCCCCACCTGAGTGGGTCGACGTCAGTCCACACACAGCGCGTGACCCGCGGTTCTCACCCGTGTTCCGTTCCTGTGAACAACGGCTGCGTGCGCTCACCCCGCGAGCTCCATCGCAACGGCTCGGCACGGCGCACCGTCGGCGCCGGTGAGCCGCAGCGGCAGGATGCTCAGCCAGGGGTCGGCGAGGTCGACGGCAGCGAGCCCGGTGAGGTTCTCCACGAGGACCCCGTTCGCCGCCGCGACGAGGTGGTGGGCGGGCAGCTCGGGACGGCCGCCGTCGAGCACCGTCTCGTCGAGGTTCGGCGCGTCGAGGCCGATCGTCCGCACGCCGCGGGCCAGCACCTGCCGGGTCGCCTCCAGGTCGAGGTAGGGGTGGTCGAAGTAGGCGTCGGTCCCCCACCGCGAGGACCAGCCCGTGTGCAGCACCAGCGCCACGCCGGGTCGCAGGCGGCCGGCGACCGGGCCGAGGTCGGACCAGCCGATCGGCGTGCGCGGAGCCAGCCCGCGGACGTCGGCCAGCACCAGCGGGGCGACGAAGCGCGACAGCGGCAGCTCGTCGATGCGGGCGCCGTCGTCGCGCACGTGGAACGGCGCGTCGACGTGGGTGCCGGTCTGCGACCCCATCTCGACGTGCAGGACGTTGAAGCCGTCGGCGCCGGTGGTCGTCGCCTGGCGGGTGCGCAGCACCGGGTCGCCGGGGTAGACCTGGGTGCGTGCGTCGAGCGGCACCGACAGGTCCACCAGGCGCCGCTCAGCCACGCAGCGCCTGCTTCGCGAACAGCGCCAGCAGCTCGTACGCCATCGCCGCGCCGGCCAGCGCCGTGAGCTCCGCGTGGTCGTAAGCCGGCGCGACCTCGACCACGTCGCCGCCGACCAGGTGCAGGCCGTCCAGCCCGCGCAGCAGCATCTGCAGCTCGCGGCTCGTCAGCCCGCCCGGCTCGGGCGTCCCGGTGCCCGGCGCGTGCGCCGGGTCGAGCACGTCGATGTCGATGCTGACGTAGACGGGCCGGTCGCCGACCCGCTCCCGGACGCGGTCGACCACGGCGTCGACACCGGCGCGCGCCACCTCCTCGGTCGTGATGGCGGCGAACCCGAGCGCGCGGTCCTGGTCGAGGTCGGACTGCGCGTAGAGCGGCCCGCGGATGCCCACGTGGGCCGACCGGTCCAGCGCCAGCAGGCCCTCCTCGGAGGCCCGGCGGAACGGCGTGCCGTGCGTGTACGGCGCGCCGAAGTAGGTGTCCCAGGTGTCGAGGTGGGCGTCGAAGTGGACCAGCGCGACCGGGCCGTGCTGCTCGGCCAGCACCCGCAGCAGCGGCAGCGCGATGGTGTGGTCGCCGCCGAGGGTGAGCAGCCGGTCGGCCCGGGTCAGCACCGAGCGCGCGCCGCTCTCGACGGTCGCGATGGCCTCGCGCAGGTCGAACGGGTTGACGCCCAGGTCCCCGGCGTCGGCCACCTGGTGCACCTGCCAGGGGTGCACGTCGAGCTGCGGGTGGTAGGGCCGCAGCAGCTTGGAGCCGGCCCGCAGCGCCTGCGGGCCGGAGCGGGCCCCCGGCCGGTACGACGTGCCGCCGTCGAACGGCACGCCCAGCACCGCCACGGCCGCGCGGCTGACGTCGGTCAGCCGCGGCAGCCGGGCGAAGGTGTCGGGGCCGGCGAAGCGCGGCAGCTCCGCGCGCGTCGGGCGGACCGACCGGGGGGACCGTCACAGGTCGCGCAGGTAGCGGCGCCGCTCCCAGGCGGTGACCTCGGCGTGGAAGGAGTCCCACTCGTTGCGCTTCATCGTGGCGTACTCCGACACGAACTGCGGCGCGAAGACCTCGCCGACGAGCGGGTCGGCCTCGAACGCCTCGACGGCCTCGAGCAGCGTGCGGGGCAGGTGCACCGCGTCGCCGGCACCGGCGCTCCACTCGTACGTCGCCGCCTCGACCGGGTCGCCCGGGTCGAGACCGAGCGCGACGCCCTCGAGCCCGGCGGCGAGCATCAGCGCGAACGCCAGGTAGGTGTTGGCGGCGGAGTCGACGCCGCGGTTCTCGATGGCCGGGCGGTTGGCCGGCAGGCGCACCATGCAGGAGCGGTTGTTGTGGCCGTACGCCGCCCACACCGGCGCCCAGGAGATGGAGCCGTCGGCGAGGCGCGGCGCGAGCCGCTTGTAGGAGTTGACCGTCGGCGTCGCCAGGGCGGCGAGCGCCGGGGCGTGCCGCAGGATGCCCGCGGTGAAGGCGTACGCCGTCTTGCTCCAGCCCTTGCCGGACGGGTCGTCGGCGTCCTGGAAGAGGTTCTGACCGGTCTCGGCGTCCTCGAGGCTGATGTTGTAGTGGTGCCCGCTGCCCCAGCCACCGGTGATCGGCTTGGGCATGAAGGTGGCCATCAGGCCGCACTGCTTGGCGACCTGCCGCGCCATCAGGCGGAACAGCGAGATGCGGTCGGCGGTCTCGAGCGCCGGGGCGTAGCCGAAGTCGAACTCGAACTGCCCGTCGCCGCCCTCGTGGTCGAAGCTGTAGACGCCGAAGCCCAGCTCGCTCATCGCGTCGACCATGCGGTCGAGGTAGGGCATCGCGTCCAGCGTGCTCTCGAGGTCGTAGGCCGGGGTGGGGTCCATCAGCCCGCTGGCCGCCATCGGGACCAGCTCGTCGGTGACGTCCTCGACCGGCTTGAAGACGTAGAACTCCGTCTCCACACCGAGGTTGGCGACCAGTCCCTGGTCCGCGGCCAGGGCGACCTGCTTCTTCAGCGCCGACCGCGGGCACAGCGCGAACGGCTCGCTGCCGCCGTACGGCGAGGTCGGCGGCCATCCACGCGAAGCGGCGGTCCCACGGCAGCACCTGCAGCGTGTCGAGGTCGGGGAGCGCGACGCACTCGTCCTCGTACGGGTTCATCTGGCCCAGGTCGCCCATGCCGCGCGGCGTGTAGCGCTCCGAGCCGGCGAGCAGCTGGGGCAGGTGGTCGATCGGCACGATCTTGCTCTTGGTGCGGCCGTTGACGTCGACCCAGCCGCCGGCGGCGTACTTGACGCCCTTGTCCTGCAGCTCCTTGGCGAGGCGGGCGTGGTCGTCGGACAGGGCGTGGACGGTGTCCATGTGCGGTCTCCTAGAGGTAGGACGGGGGACGGGCGGCGACGCCGAGCGGGGGCTCCTCCGTGCGGCCGCGCTCGACGCGCTCCGCGACAGAGGCGGCGGTACGGGTGAGCAGCTGCTCGCCGAGCTCGGCCGTGGCGAGGGAGGGGCTGCCGGTGACGCCGTTGGTCGACAGCGACGGGGCGGTGTAGCGGAAGACGAGGCCGTCGGTGCGGTCCTCGTCGTCGGCGTCGGCGATGCGGTCGGCGTGCACGAGGTGCGGCGCGATCGCCAGGACCATCGCGGTCTCGGCGCGGTTGGCGTGGATGTCGTCGCCGTCGGCGGTCGCCTCGGCCAGCACGGCCGGGTCGCTCGCCCACCAGTCGACGGTGCCGACGCGCAGCTCCGGGACGTGCAGCCGCAGCCAGTCGGTCGCCGTGCCGATGGTCGCGGTGTTGCCGAGGTGCGCGTTGACCAGCAGCAGCCGGCGCAGGCCCGAGGCCGCGGCCCAGGTGGCGTACGCCTTGAGCACCTCGGCGAGCAGCGCCGGGCTGAGCGAGAGGGTGCCCGGCAGCACGGTGCCGTGGCCGTAGCTGACCCCGACCGCGACGGGGGGCAGCACCAGCGCGCCGGTGAGCGCGGCGGCGCGCTCGCACACCGCGGTGGCGATGAGGGTGTCGGTGCCGGTCGGCAGGTGCGGGCCGTGCTGCTCGGTGGCGCCGACCGGGACCAGGCCCACGTCGTGCTCGTGCCGGCCGAGGCACCTCCTGCAGGTCGGGCCAGGCCAGCTCGTCCCAGCGCGTCATCCGCCGAGCTCTCCGGCCGAAGCTGGCCAGGGCCAGGGAGCCCTCCGGCAGGACCAGCTCGCCGCGGGCGATCCGGTCGCGCAGGTAGACGAAGCTCTGCGCGGTCTGGGCGAACAGGTGGTCGCCGGCGACGAGGGCGGGGCGGACCGGCTCGCCCGGGCGGACGAACTGCGGCAGCGGCGCGATGCGGGTGTCGTGGTCGACGTTGAAGAACAGCGGGAAGGACCACCGCTCCTCGGTCACCTTGCGGACGCGGTGCGTGGTGGCGACGAACGTGCCGTTGGTCCAGGTCTCGAGGACGTCGCCGATGTTGAGCACGAAGGCGTCGTCGCGGGGCGGGACGTCGACCCACTCGCCGGCGCCGTTGAGCACCTCGAGACCCGGGGCGGTCGGCTTGAGGATCGTGAAGCACTCGTAGTCGGTGTGGGCCCCGATGCCGACGACGTCGCGGGCCGACGGGTCGTACGGGTAGTGGATGAGCCGCAGCTGCGTCGGCGGCTTGGTGACCGCGGCGTCGAAGAGCTCGGGCTCCTCGCCGAGGGCCAGCGCGAACCCGCGCAGCAGCGCCCGGCCGAGCAGCATCATCGCGTCGTAGTAGGCGGTGCAGGCGTCGCGGAACCCGGGCAGGTCGGGCCACTGGTTCGGGCCGAGCATGCGTGCCGGCGAGGAAGTCGGGGTCGTCCCGCGGCAGGTCGCGGCCGAGGTCGAAGGCCTCCTTGAGGTCGGCCGTCCCCCCGGCGAAGACCTCCTCGCCGACCGGGACGTAGCCGCGGTGGTTGCTCGAGCGGCCGATCCAGGTCCGCATCTTCTCCTCGTGCGGCAGCGCGAAGAACTCCTTCGTCGCCCGCAGCAGCGCGGCGAACAGCGCCGGGTCGACACCGGTGCCGGTGACGTAGAGGAAGCCGACCTCGCGGGCGGCGGTGCCGAGCTCGGCCGCGACGCGCTGCTGCTCGGCCGGGTCGTCGCCGAGCAGGCCGGCGACGTCGACGACGGGGACGGCCGAGAAGGCGGTCAGGGTGCTCATGCGTGGCTCTCCGTCCGGAGGAGGGGCAGGGCGGCGAGGTCGCCCTCGGAGCGGACGACCTCCCAGGGGCGCGCGGTCAGGGCGGCAGGCGTCGAGCGAGGTGGCCAGCACGACGCCGTCGCCGTCGGCCCAGCCCGAGGTGCGGGCCGACGCGGACGAGCACGGCGTGCGCACCCGCCGGGTCGCGCAGCAGCACGCCGGCGACGGGCGACGCGGCGAACGGCTCGCGGTGCCAGTGCTCGGTGTAGTCCTCGTGCCGGCCGGTCTCGACGAGGACGTCGCCGTCGCCGTCCAGCACGAGCCGGCCCTCGTCAGCGGGTCCGGGCGGCAGGAGGTCGACGTCGCGCCGCCAGCAGGTCCACGGGCCGTCGGGCTCGAGCCGGCCGGCGAACCCGCGGTCGTCGACGTAGAGCGAGCCGGCCTGCAGCCAGCGCACCTCGGTCGTCGTGTCGCGGCTGCCGTCCGGCCGCACCAGCAGCGAGCGTCGCCACAGGCCGGGGAGCCGAGGGTCGGGGGGCACGAGGTCGGTCACGGGGCTCCGAGGAGTCGGCCCGGGCGCACGGCGGCGCCCGAGGTCGGTCCTCCCGGGCTTTTGTCCCGCCGTGGGCGGGGCGGCGTGCGCCCCGCTGCACCTCTCGGACCAGACCCGCGCGGGGCGGCGGAACCCTAGGTGCGCCCCACCACGTGGGTGGGTCGCTGCCTATCTGACCCGCCCCGCGTGTCCGCGCCGGGGCCGCGCGATGACGTTCCTGTTACCGCCGCAGAGAGGGCCCGGCCGGCGAGCCCGAGCAGCAGCAGCTCGGCCGCGCCGGCGACCACGGGCAGCAGCGGTGAGGTGCCGGGGTGCGCGTGCGCCAGCGGCGAGCCCGGGACGTGCATGCCCAGCATGAGGGCGGCCATGGCGCCGGCGAGCAGCCAGGTGACCCGCGTCGGACCGGCCCGCAGCGCGACTGCGCAGTGCAGGCAGCCGGCCGCCAGCAGCAGCAGGACGACGGCCGCGACGGGCGGTGGCCGCGTGCGCGAGGGCCAGCGGCAGGTGCGTGACCCCGCTGACCAGCAGGCCGCGACCGGCGCCGCGACCGTGCCCACGCCGCGCCCGCGGCAGCGCGCAGACGGTCACGCCGGGACCGCGCTCACGTCCGCCGTCGGCACCGGGCAGCGCTGCGGCGGCGCACGACGGCGTAGCGCACCGCGGCCGGCACGCAGCAGGGCGACGAAGACGTACGGCAGCACGTCGTACGGGGACGGCCGGACGCGGCCACACGCTGCGGTAGAAGACGTAGAGCGATCCCGGCGGCCGGCGAGCCCGCCGATCACCGGACGCCAGCCGCCAGCGCGCCTGCACCTGGCGCAGGAACGCCGGCGTGGCCAGCGACGACCAGCAGGTAGGCGAGCATGTAGCCGAAGGTGCCGACCGTGCCGACGTAGCTGAGCACCTCGAGCGGCGATCAGGCCGGTCAGCGCCAGGACGACCGGCACGACCACGACAGACCGCGCTGAGGCGAGTAGAGCGCGACGTGCGGGCGTGTGGTGCACCGCGTGCGTGGTGCCCAGGCGCGCGGCCGAGCAGGCCGTCCCGGCCCATCTCGAAGACGGTGCGGCCGGCGGCGTTGAGCGAGCCGGTGATGCAGGCGAAGAACGACAGCGCGGCGCCGGCGTCGATGACGTGGCCGAGCGGTGGAGACCCCGGCGGCGGCGGCCAGCTCGTTGAGCGCCGAGGCGCTGCCGGACAGCGCCGCCGTGTCGCCGCCGAAGCCGACCAGCTGCGTGTAGGCCGACAGGACGTAGAGCAGGCCGGCGAGCCCCGCGCTCCCCAGGACGGCGCGCGGGACCATGCGGCGCGGCTCGCTTGCCTCGACGCCGAGCGAGGCGGCCGACTCGAAGCCGACGAAGCCGAGGATCGCCAGCACCATGCCGAGCGCGACGCGTCCGAGCGCTGAGCCCCGTCCGGCGAGAACGGCGCCGACCTCGAGCCCCTGCTTGCCGAGCACGACGGCGATGACGGCGAGGATCGCGCCGATCGACAGCACCTCGAGCACCATGCCGACCCGGGTCGACAGCTGGATGCCGCGGACCATGCACCACGCCGCGGCCGCGGCCAGCAGGACGTACGTCAGCACCTGGCGCACCCGTGCCGGTGGCGTCGACGCCGGCCGAGCCGAGCAGCGACGAGTGAACAGCGCCGCGCCGGCGAGCGAGCCGATCGCGATGCAGGCGTAGCCGATGACCAGGCCCGATGCCGCCGAGGAAGCCGCTGCGCCGGGCCGAAGGCCATGCCGATCCAGCTGTAGAGCGAGCCGGCGCCGGTGTGCCGCTTGGCGAACTGCGAGACGCACCAGCCGACGAGCAGCAGCACGACGGTCGCCGCGAGGTAGGCGTAGAGCACGCCGCCGCCGGCGCTGCCGGCGACCAGCGCCGGCCGGTCGCCATGACCGCGCTCGGGGCGATGCCGGCGACCGACTGCGCCATGCACCTCGGGGCCGCTCATCGTCCCGGCGGCGAGGCCGCCCTGGTGCACCCGACTGCGGTCGCGACGAGCACCCGCAGCCGCAGCCCGCGCCGCACGCCGTGCGGCGCCGCGCCGTGGCAGGCGGACGGCCTGCGGCGGCAGGTCGAGCATCGGGTTGCCGTCGAAGAAGCCGACCGGCTTGAGGTGGAAGCCCACCCGCGACACCGGCATCACCGGCCAGTCCTCGGGGCGCACGACGTGGTGGGCGCCGGCGGTGTACCAGACGACGAGGTCGCGTCGCGTCCAGCGAGCGGTCGCCCGCGGTGTAGCGGACCAGGCCGTCGAAGCCGGGGTTCTGCGCGACGTACTCCCCGGCGGCGTAGCGCTCGCGCTGCTCGAACGCGCGTGGCCCACAGGTGCTTCTCGGCGAACCCGCCGCGGTCGGCCTGCTGCGAGCCGGGCTGCCAGAACGGCAGGACGTTGCGGCCCGGGCTCGAGCTTGTACGCCGGTCGGCGCCGCCGAGCCCGTTGGTCCGTGTCGGCGCTGGCGATGAGCCAGGAGCGGGCGGCCAGCGGGTCGATGACGCGCTGCGCCTCCAGCTCGCTGGTCAGCTGCCGCTTGGTCTGCACCCACGCGTTGCCGTGCGGGTTGTCCGGACCGGTCGGCACCGACTCCGTCTGCACCTCGAACAGCGAGTTGCGGTCGCCGTCGACGCGCATGTCCATGCGCACGTTGAAGAAGTGCTGGTGGTTCGGGCCGTAGAGCCCCGGGCGCGACCAGCGTGCCGTGCGCCGGCTCCTCGCCCGGCTCGCACCGCGCCGGTCGAGATGATCCCGGTCAGCTTCACCTCGAACTCGATCGAGCCGTCCAGGTAGAGGTTCCAGTAGAAGCCGTACTCGTAGTTGCCGACGGTGGAGATGAACGAGATCGACCAGGCGGCGGTTGCGGCGCACCTCGGCCCGGCCGGTGCGGAAGTCGGTGTGCTTCCAGCCGATCGAGCAGTCCTCCTCGTGCATGCAGATCGCGTTGGGCATGACGACCGGCATTGCCGTCGCCGTCGTTGACGACGGCGTCGAAGTAGCGGATCTCGCCGAGGCAGTCGCAGCCGAGCTCGAGGGCGTTGGCCATCATCGCCCATGCCGTACTCGCCCTCGTCGAAGACGTTCTTGTTCTTGTGCAGCGGCCCGGGATCGCCGTAGGGGACGTACATCTCCGACAGCGCCGCGCGGTAGAGGACCGGGCGCACCGTGCCGCGGTCGACGTAGCGGACGTCGTGCAGGACCAGGCCCTCGCGCGGCGTGAAGCCGAGGCGCAGCCGCCAGTTCTGCCACTGCACGGCGTGGCCGTCGACGGTGAACGACGGGCCGTCCGGCTGGGTGATGCTGATGGTGCGCGGCTGCTCGCGCTGCGCGGGGAACGCCGGCACGTTGCCCGGCTCGACCATCAGCTCGGGGAGTAGTTGCCCGGCGCGGCAGGGAGCGGGACGACGCCGGTGTCGACCACGTCGAGCACCGTCATGGTGTCGAGGTCGAACTCCACGACCAGGCCCTCGACCGGGTGGGCGTAGCCGTTGTCCTCGGGGCTGGTGCGCACGAACGTCAGCGGCCGGGCCAGCCGGCGGCACGGCCGGGTCGTCCTGCGGGCCGAGGTAGCCCGACGACCACGGGTCGACCATGGCCAGCGACGAGTCGGTGACACCGCGCGCGCGCAGCGCCGCCTGCCAGCGCGGGTCGGCCTTCACGGCCGCCTCGCAGGCCAGGAACTCCTCGGTCAACATCGGCGGCTGCACGCCCTCGACCTGGGTCCAGCTGACGACCTCGCCGCGGGTCAGCGACACCACGGCCTCGTACGTCTCGCGCGCCGACGCGGTCGCGCAGCACCGCGAACGCCTGGCGGTCCCACTCCTGCCCGGGCGTCCCACGACGAGCACCAGCGCCTTCGGCGGCTCGCGCAGCTCGACGAAGACGAAGCGGGTGCTCGGCGGCAGCGCCGCGCTCGGCGCGCAGGACGAGCGCGGCGCGGGCCACCTCGTCGGCGGTGAGCGGCTCGAGCGGGTGCGGCGGCGCGGCGAGGGCCTCGAGGTCGGTCGCGCGGGCGGTCGTCGTCATCGCTGGCTCCAGGCGGTCGGGGTGGTGCTCCGACACCGGACGCTACGGACCGCACGTCTCGGAGGTGGTGCGTTGCCGTGACCGCGCGGGTCACGAGAGCGTTGCTGCCAGCGCGTCGACCGCCCGGGCCGCGGCGACCGGGTCGTCGCCGACCCACTGCAGCAGCGCCCCGGGACCGGCCAGCGCGAAGACCTCACCGCCGGGGCACGGGCCGGTCGGCACGTCGTGGCCGACCAGCAGGGCGTTGACCAGCACGCGCGCGTCGCCGACGACGGCCGGCCCGTCCCAGCCGGCGGGCGCACCCTCACCCACGTCGAGGTCGGAGGCGAGCAGGGGCGTCCCGGCGTACGCCACGCGCCAGCGCGACCGGTAGCGGCCGCCCGGGCGCAGCACCGCCGTCTCGACGAGCAGCAGCCGGCCGCCCTCGTCCACGTCGGCCACCACGTCCGCGCGGTGCTCCGCCCCGGCCGAGACGACGAGCGGCTGCGGTCGCCAGCGCAGGTCGGCGCCCGCGCCGACGTGCAGCACCACCGACGCGCGCGACACCGCGCAGGCGACGCCGGGCTGGGCGACCTGCGCGCCGGCCGAGCCGACGTCGAGGCGGGCGCCCGGCTCGAGCACCACCTCGACCTCGGTGCTGTCGCCGCCGAGCGGCCCGAACGCCGACGCGACCACGGTCAGCCCGTCGGCGGTGGGGCGCAGCGACAGCGGGACCTCCGAGCGCAGGGTGCGCAGCACGGTGCGCCCCTCGCGGTGCTCGGCGACCGCCCGGGCCCGGCTGGTCAGGGGCACTACCGCCGGGCCATCGCCGTCTCGACCCAGGCCGCGACACGCGGGCGCCGACGGCTGCTCGGTGAGGCTGGTGAACATCACCGGCGCGCCCTTGCGCATGCGCTCGGCGTCGCGCGCCATGACGCCGAGGTCGGCACCGACGCGCTCGGCCAGGTCGGTCTTGTTGATGACCAGCAGGTCGGACGTCGTCACGCCGGGGCCGCCCTTGCGCGGCACCTTGTCGCCGCCGGCGACGTCGATGACGAACATCTGCACGTCGACCAGCCCGCGGCTGAACGTCATCGTCAGGTTGTCGCCGCCGCTCTCGACGAGCACCAGGTCGAGCGGGGCGAAGCGGTGCTCCAGGTCCTCGACCGCGTCGAGGTTGGCGCTGATGTCGTCGCGCACGGCGGTGTGCGGGCAGCAGCCGGTCTCGACCGCGGCGACCCGCTCGGGCGCGATCGCGCCCGAGCGGCGCAGGAAGTCGGCGTCCTCGGTCGTGTAGATGTCGTTGGTCACGACGGCCAGCTGCAGCTGCGGTCCGAGGGTGCGGCACAGCGCGGCGACCAGCGCGGTCTTGCCGCTGCCCACCGGCCCGCCGATGCCGACGCGCAGGGAGCGCCGACCGCCGCTGCCGGTGATCGGGCACGGGCAGGTCGTGGCGAGGCTCACGATGCAAAGAGACGCACCTCCGTGCGGGTGTGGGCCTGCGCGAGCAGGTCCAGCAGGGGTCCGCTGCCGGCCGGCAGCGGCTCGTCGGTGCGCGGCTGCCCGCGCCGCCACCGCGTCGACCGACGGCGCCGAGGGAGGCGAGCAGCGCGGCGACCTCGTACGGGTCGAGGCCGAGCAGCCGGACCGCCGCGGAGGCGGGCCCGGTGACGGCGGACAGGGCGGCCAGCTGCGCGGCGTCGCCCGGGTCGCCGCCGACCGCGGTGGTCGCCGCGCCCAGGACCACGGCCGCGTGCGGTGCGGACGGCAGCACGGCCAGCACCGGCGACGGCCAGGACGCGCGAGGCGACGCGGAGCAGGCCGCGGCCCTGCGCGCGCGAGGCGGCGCGGGCCGCCGGCGACGGCGTGCGCGCGTCGACCTGCGCCTCCAGGAGCCGCACCGCGACGGGGTCGCCCGCGACCGCGCCGCCCGCGCGGCGACGGCTGCGGCGACGAGCCCGGCGGTGTGCAGCCGTCCCTCGAGGAAGCGCCGCAGCGCGTCCAGGTCGCCGACGGTGCCCGCGTCGACGGCGGCGGCGAGGCCACCGCTGTGCGCGTGCGCGCCGGCCGGCAGCCGGGAGTCGGCGAGCAGCAGCAGCGCGGCAGGGACGCCCATCAGAACAGGAAGTAGCGCTGGGCCATCGGCAGCACCGCCGCGGGCGCGGACTCGACCAGCTCGCCGTCGATGCGCACGGCGAACGTGCGCGGGTCGACCGCGATGTCGGGCGTCGCGTCGTTCAGCGGCAGGTCGGCCTTGCGCACCGCCCGGACGTCGCGCACCGGCGACCAGCCGGCGGCGTACGGCCAGCCGGTCGGCCAGCCCGTCCTCGAGCGCGGCGGGCGCCACGAAGTGCACGCTGGTGGCGGACGCGACCGTCGGCTGCGCGCCCCACATCGGCCGCGGCAGCACCGGCTGCGGCGTCGGGATCGAGGCGTTGGCGTCGCCCATCTGCGCCCAGGCGACGATGCCGCCCTTGAGCACCGTGGCCGGCCGGACGCCGAAGAAGCGCGGGCTCCCACAGGACGAGGTCGGCCAGCTTGCCGACCTCGACCGAGCCGACCTCGCCGTCGAGGCCGTGCGCGCGGGCGGGGCAGATCGTGTACTTCGCGACGTAGCGCCGGGCCCGCAGGTTGTCCGCCGCGCCGTCCCCGGGCAGCGCCCCGCGGCGCACCTTCATGACGTGCGCGGTCTGCCAGGTGCGCAGCACGACCTCGCCGATGCGGCCCATCGCCTGGCTGTCCGAGCCGATCATCGAGATGGCGCCGAGGTCGTGCAGCACGTCCTCGGCCGCGATGGTCGACGGCCGGATCCGGCTCTCCGCGAAGGCCAGGTCCTCCGGCACCGCGGGGTTCAGGTGGTGGCAGACGATGAGCATGTCGAGGTGCTCGTCGAGGGTGTTGACCGTGTGCGGGCGGGTCGGGTTCGTGCTGCTGGGCAGCACGTTCGGGTGCGAGGCGACGGTGATGATGTCCGGCGCGTGACCGCCTCCGGCACCCTCGGTGTGGTACGCGTGGATGCCCCGGCCGGCGATCGCGGCGAGCGTCGACTCGACGTAGCCGGCCTCGTTCAGGGTGTCGGAGTGCAGCGCCACCTGCACGCCGGCGCGCTCGGCGACGGTCAGGCACGCGTCGATCGCGGCCGGCGTCGTGCCCCAGTCCTCGTGCAGCTTGAAGCCGCTCGCGCCGCCACGCAGCTGCTCCCACATCGCCTCGCCCGACATGGTGTTGCCCTTGCCGAGCAGCGCGACGTTGAGCGGGAAGTCGTCGAGCGCCTCGAGCATCCGCGCGAGGTTCCACGCGCCGGGCGTGACGGTGGTGGCCTTGGTGCCCTCGACCGGGCCGGTGCCGCCGGCGACGATCGTCGTGACGCCGGCGCCGAGCGCCTCCGGGACCTGCTGCGGCGCGATGAGGTGCACGTGGCAGTCGACCGCCCCGGCGGTGAGGATCTTGCCGTTGCCGGCGAGCACCTCCGTCGACGGCCCGATGACCAGCGCGGGGTCGACGCCGCTCATCGTGTCGGGGTTGCCGGCCTTGCCGATGCCGACGATGCGCCCGTCGCGCACGCCGACGTCGGCCTTGACGACGCCCCAGTGGTCGAGGACCAGCGCGCCGGTGATGACGAGGTCCGGCGCGCCCTCCGCGCGGGTCGCCCGCGACTGCCCCATCGACTCGCGGATGACCTTGCCGCCGCCGAAGACCACCTCGTCGCCGGCGCCGTCGCCGCGGGACAGGTCGCGCTCGACCTCGATCAGCAGGTCGGTGTCGGCCAGCCGCACGCGGTCGCCGGTCGTCGGCCCGTACAGCAGCGCGTAGCGCTCACGGCTCAGCTCACGCATCGAGCGGCCCGCCCGTCCCGATCTGCAGCCCGGGCACGACGCGCGCGCCGCCCAGCGGGACCAGCTCGACCTCCTGCGCGATGCCCGGCTCGAACCGCACCGCGGTGCCGGCGGGCACGGCGAGCCGCAGCCCCCAGGCCGCCGCGCGGTCGAAGGCGAGCGCGTCGTTGGCGACCGCGAAGTGGTAGTGGCTGCCGACCTGCACCGGCCGGTCGCCGGTGTTCTCCACCCGCAGCACGGTGACCTCGCGGCCCGGGTTGAGCGGCACGGCGCCCTCGCCGACCAGGACCTCACCCGGCCTCACGGGATGGGCCGGTGGACGGTGACCAGCTTGGTGCCGTCGGGGAACGTCGCCTCGACCTGCACCTCGTCGACCAGCTCCGGCACGCCGTCCATCACGTCGTCACGGGTCAGCACGCCGCGGCCGGCCTCCATCAGGTCGACGACGCTGCGCCCGTCGCGCGCGCCCTCGAGCACGTACGACGTCAGCACGGCGACCGCCTCCGGGTGGTTGAGCCGCAGCCCGCGGGCGCGGCGGCGGGTGGCGAGCTCGGCGGCGTACGAGACCATCAGGCGGTCCTGCTCGTGGGGCGTGAGGTGCACGCGACGCACCCTGCTCCGCCTGCGTGTCAGGGATGTTGCGGTCGCGGACGGGTGGTGTTACGACCAGCCGGGTGGCAGTGTCCGGGCATGGACTACCGCCACCTCGGCCGCACCGGACTGCGCGTCTCGCCGCTCTGCCTCGGCACCATGAACTTCGGGCCGCAGACCAGCGAGGCCGACAGCCACGTCATCCTCGACCGCGCGCTGGACGCCGGCATCAACTTCATGGACACCGCCAACGTCTACGGCTGGCAGAAGGGCGAGGGCGTCACCGAGCAGATCGTCGGCCGGTGGTTCGCCCAGGGCGGCGGCCGGCGCGAGAAGACGGTCATCGCGACCAAGCTGTACGGCGGGATGGGCGACTGGCCCAACCAGACCTTCCTGTCCGCGCTCGCCATCCGGCAGCAGTGCGACGCGTCGCTGAAGCGGCTGCAGACCGACCACATCGACCTCTACCAGATGCACCACATCGACCGGTCGGCGCCGTGGGACGAGCTGTGGGAGGCGTTCGACGTCCTCAAGCAGCAGGGCAAGGTCCTGTACGTCGGCAGCAGCAACTTCCCCGGCTGGGGCATCGTGCAGGCCAACGAGCAGGCGGCGCGGCGGCCCTCCGTCGGGCTGGTCAGCGAGCAGAGCCTCTACAACCTGCTCGCCCGCACCATCGAGCTCGAGGTGCTGCCGGCCTGCCAGGCGTACGGCGTCGGGCTCATCCCCTGGTCGCCGCTGCAGGGCGGGCTGCTCGGCGGCATCCTGCGCAAGGAGAAGGAGGGCCGGGCGGCCGACGAGCGCACGCAGAAGCGGATGGAGAAGGCCCGCCCCGCCCTCGAGGCGTACGAGGCGTTCTGCGACGAGCTGGGCTCCCCGCCGGCCGAGGTCGGCCTCGCCTGGCTGCTCCACCAGGACGGCGTCACCGCCCCGATCGTCGGCCCGCGCACGCTCGAGCAGCTGGAGAGCGCCGTACGCGCCCTCGACATCACCCTCGACGCCGCGGCCCTGGCCCGGCTCGACGAGATCTTCCCCGGGCCGGGTGGTCCCGCCCCCGAGGCGTACGCCTGGTGAGTCGCTGCTCGCCGCGGGCGTCACCGTGGCGCCGGTGGCCTACCACCGCATGCTCCGACGCGCGGGACTCAGCCCTGCGCGGACGGGCCGCTGAGCACGACCTGGGCGACGCCGGAGGTGCCGGTCGTGCCGGCCGGCAGCGTCACGGTGAGCTCGCCCCGGCTGAGCAGGTCGAGCTCCTCGGCGGTCAGCACGATGACGATCTGGGCGCCGGCAGGGGTGTCCTCGAAGCGGATGTCCATGCGTCCGTTGCTACCAGGGCTCGCCGGTCAGCCGGTGCTCCTCGAGGACGGTGTGCACCGCCCGCTGCCCGAGGACGCTCTGCACCAGGAGCAGCCGGTCGACCTCGAAGGGCGGGCCGGCGTACGCCGACAGCGGCGCGGGGTCGAGGCCGCTGCGGGCGATGGTGAGGTGCGGGCGGTAGGGCCGGTCGTCGGTCAGCCCGCAGGCGGCCTGCACGTCGGCGGCCAGAACGGCGAGGCGACCGACGTCGCCGGCGACGCCGACCCAGACGGCCCGGCCGAACCGGCCGCTGCCGGCCAGCGCCAGCCGCAGCGGGGGGTGCGCCGCCGCGACGGACCCCAGCACCGGCACCGGCGCCTCCCCCAGGAAGGCCAGCGTGATGTGCCAGGTCGGTGCGGGGGCGCGGCCGAGCGCGGCGGCGAGGTGGGCGAGCGCCGCCTCGTCGGGCCGCACCGCGACGAAGAGGCGCACCGGTCAGCCCGGGGTGCGGACGTGGACGTGCGGGGACCGGCGCAGCGCGTGCACCTGGTAGGTCAGGTGCCGCGAGCGGGTCAGCCACCAGCCCGCGACGACCGCCGCCAGCGCGGTCACCACGCCACCGACGAGCAGGCTGGACCTCGGCCCGAGCACCTCGGCGAGGGCGCCGATCAGTGGGGAGCCGATCGGGGTTCCGCCGAGGAACACGAGCACGTAGAGGGCCATGACGCGCCCGCGCAGCGCTGGGTCGGCGCCGAGCTGCACCGTGGTGTTCGCCGTGGTCGTGAACGTCAGGACCGCAACGCCGGTCGGGACGAGGAGCAGGGCCATCACCTCGTACGTCGGGGCGAGCCCGGCCAGCACCTCGAGGACGCCGAAGGCGAGCGCCGCCCCGAGCAGCCGGCGCATCCGCGGCGGGCCGGTGCGGCGGGCGCTGGCGAGCGCACCGAGCAGCGACCCGACGGCCAGGCAGGACAGCAGCAGGCCGTAGGAGTCGGCGCCGCGGCCGAAGACCTCCTTGGCCACCAGCGCGAGGGTGATCTGGAAGTTCAGACCGAACATGCCGACGACGCCGACCAGCACGATCGGCACGAGCAGGTCGGGGCGGGACCGGACGTACGCCAGGCCCTCGCGGGTCTGGCCCTTCGCACGGGCGACCCGCTTGGAGGGGAACAGCTCGGACGACCGCATCAGCGACAGGCCCACGACGACCGCGACGTAGGACATCGCGTTCGCGAGGAACACCCACCCGGTGCCGACGCTGCCGATGGCGACGCCGGCGATGGCCGGCCCGACGATGCGCGAGGTGTTGAAGGTCGCGCTGTTGAGGCCGACCGCGTTGGACAGGTGGTCCGGCCCGACCAGCTCGCTGACGAAGGACTGCCGGACAGGGGTGTCGACGACGCCGGCGAAGCCGAGCAGCGCGGCGAGCAGGTAGACGTGCCACAGGGCGACGACGCCGGCCAGGTCGAGCACGGCGAGCACGAGGGCGAGCAGGCCCATGACCACCTGCGCGCCGACGAGCAGCCGGCGCTTGTCGTAGCGGTCGGCGAGCACCCCGCCGTACAGGCCGAAGAGCAGGACGGGCAGGAACTGCAGGCCGGTGACGACGCCGAGCGCGAGGCCGTTGTTGCCGGACAGCTCGAGCACGAGCCAGTCCTGGGCCACGCGCTGCGCCCAGGTGCCGGACAGCGAGACGACCTGGCCGCCGGCGAACAGGCGGTAGTTGCGGACCTCGAGCGAGCGGAAGGTGGTCGACAGCGCAGGGCTCACGAGGACGCCAGCCGGTCGAGCACCGCGACGGCGCGGCTGAGGGCGGCGCGGTCGTCCGCGTCGAGGTTGCGCAGCTGGGCCGAGAGCCAGACGTCGCGGCGGCGGCGGTCCTCCGCGAGCAGCGCGGACCCGGCGGGAGCGACCGCGAGCAGGACCTGCCGCCCGTCGGTCGGGTGCGGGCTGCGGGTGACCAGCCCGGCGGCCTCGAGCGAGGCGACCAGCCGAGTCATCGAGGGCGGCTGCACGCGCTCGTGAGCAGCGAGCTCGCCGGGCGAGAGCGAGCCGTGCCGGTCGAGGGTGGCGAGGGCGGCCAGCTGCGACAGCGACAGGGAGGTGTCGGCCCGCTCGGTGCGCATGCGCCGCGCGAGCCGCATCACCGACAGCCGCAGGCTGCTGGCGAGCGCGGGATCGGGCATGTCCTTAGTCTAGGTCATGAGTCTTGCTAAGGACTCGTCTCTACAGGTTCCAGGAACGTTGTCGATCAGGGACGTACCTCACTCTGACACCTGGAGCCCCCATGAGTGCCGCCCGCTCCTGGCGAGACCGACCCCTGAGCATCAAGCTCGCCACGGTCGCCACCGTGGCCGCACTCGGGCTGCTGACCTCCGGCTGGATGTCGTTCAGCGTCCTCGCCTCCCTGCAGGAGCGCACCGGCGAGCTCGCGCGCCTCGGCAGCCTGGCCCGCGTCACGCTCGAGGCCGACATGGCGCACGACGCAGGCCGGGCCGATGTCCTGCAGGCGCTGTCCTTCCGCTCCGGACCGGAGTACGACGACGCGGTCTCCGCGGTCGCCGAGCACGGCGCCGCGCTGTCCGACGGCGTGCAGGCCGTCGGCGACGCGCACCTCGGTGCCGAGCTGGACGCCGCGGTCGCCACGGCCTCGACCGAGGTCGCCTCGTACGTGAAGGCCGCCACGGACCTCACCGCGCTCGCCGGCAAGGACCCGCGTGCGGCCCGCGCGGCCTACCCCGCCTTCCTCGACACCTTCCGCGCCGTCGAGACCGCCCTGCCCGTCGTCAGCGACGGCGTCGCCGCCCGCGTCGTCGCGGCCCAGCAGGTCGTGGACGACGAGCGGTCCGCCGCCCAGCGCCAGCTGCTGCTCGTCGGCCTCGTGTGCGTCGGTCTCGTCGGCCTGGTCTGCCTGGCCGTCACGCGCAGCATCGTCCGACCGCTCGGCGCCGTGTCGCGCAGCCTCGAGGCGATGGCCACTGGCGACCTGACGGTCGACCCGCAGGTCGACTCCGCCGACGAGGTCGGTCGCATGGCGCAGTCGCTGGTGCGGGCGCAGCAGGGCGTACGGGAGGCGGTGACCGCGATGGCGACGACCGCCGGCCTGCTGGCCACCTCCAGCGCCGACCTGACGGTGTCGGCCGAGGCCGTCGCCGGCTCGGCCGAGCAGTCGTCCACCCAGGCCGCCGTCGTCTCCTCCGCCGCCGCGGAGATCTCCCGCAGCGTGCAGTCGGCCGCCGCCGGCGCCGAGGAGATGGGCGCCAGCATCCGCGAGATCGCGCACAACGCCGCCGAGGCCGCCTCGGTCGCGGGCTCCGCGGTCGAGGTCGCCGTGCAGACCTCCGCCGCCGTCGCCGAGCTCGGCGAGTCGAGTGCCGCCATCAGCGCCGTCCTCGCGGTCATCAGCGGCATCGCCCAGCAGACCAACCTGCTGGCGCTCAACGCGACCATCGAGGCGGCCCGCGCGGGCGACGCCGGCCGCGGCTTCGCCGTCGTCGCGGGCGAGGTCAAGGACCTGGCCCGCGAGACGGCCCGCGCCACCGAGGACATCGCCCGGCGGGTCGACGCCCTGCAGGTCAGCGCCGCCTCGACCACCGACGCGATCGGGCGGATCCAGGACGTCATCGGGCGCATCGACGACTACCAGACCACGATCGCCTCGGCGGTCGAGGAGCAGACCGCGGTCACCAACGAGATGAGCCGCAGCGTGGCCGAGGCGGCCGCCGGCACCGGTCAGATCGCCGGCAGCATCGAGACGGTCGCCGCGGCCACGCAGGCCACCAGCGAGGGCATCGAGGACGCGCAGCGCGCCGCCGGCGCCCTCGCCGGCATGAGCGGCGACCTGCGCGAGCTGGTCAGCCGCTTCACCCTCTGACCGGCATCAGCCGACCAGGGCCTCCTGGATCGGGTCGATCGCGAAGTAGACGACGAACAGCGCGGCGACGACCCACAGCAGCGGGTGCACGTCGCGGACGCGGCCCTGCGTCGTCTTGAGCAGCACGTAGGAGACGAAGCCGGCCCCGATGCCGTTCGTGATCGAGTAGGTGAACGGCATGATCACGATGGTGAGGAACGCCGGGATGGCGATCGCGTAGTCGTCGAAGTCGATGTTCTTCACCTGGGTGATGAGCAGGAACCCGACGATGACGAGGGCGGGCGAAGCCGCCTCGAAGGGCACCACGGTCACCAGCGGCGTGAAGAACAGCGCCAGCAGGAACAGGCCGCCGGTGACCAGCGAGGCGAGGCCCGTACGCGCTCCCTCGCCGACGCCGGCGGCGCTCTCGATGTACGTCGTGTTGCTCGACGCGGACGCCGCGCCGCCGGCGATCGCCGCCACCGAGTCGACCAGCAGGACGCGGTCGACACCCGGCAGGCGGCCCTGCTCGTCGAGCAGCCCGGCCTCGGCGCCGACACCGACGACGGTGCCCATGGTGTCGAAGAAGTCGGCCAGCATCAGCGTGAAGACGAGGAGCAGCGCCGCGACGACGCCGACCCGCTCGAAGCTGCCGAAGAGCGAGAAGTTGCCGAGCAGCGACAGGTCCGGCCCCGAGACGACGTCGTCGGGCAGCTTCGGCAGGTTGAGCTGCCAGCCGTTGGGGTTCACCACCGGCGGGTCCCCGGGGGTGAACGACGCACCGACGTCGAACACCGCCTCGACGACGATCGCCACCAGCGTGGTGACGACGATGCCGATCAGGATCGCGCCACGGGTGCGCCGGGCCACGAGCACGGCGGTCAGCAGCAGGCCGAAGACGAAGACGACCGTCGGCCAGCCGCTCAGCTCACCGCCCTGACCGAGCTGCACCGGGACGCTGCCGCTCTCCGTACGCCGGACGAAGCCCGCGTCGACCAGGCCGATCAGCGCGATGAACAGGCCGATGCCGACGCTGATGGCGGTCTTGAGCTGGACCGGGATGGCGTTGAAGACGGCCACGCGGAAGCCGGTGAGCACCAGCACCGTGATGACGATGCCCTCCAGGACGACCAGGCCCATCGCGTCCGGCCAGCTCATCTCGCTGGCGATGGAGAACGTCACGAAGGCGTTGAGCCCGAGACCGGTGGCGATCGCGAACGGGTAGCGGCCGAGGACGCCCATGAGCATCGTCATGACCGCGGCCACGATGCAGGTGGCCGCGGCGACCTGCGGCACCCCGAGGATGTTGCCGTCGACGTCCTTGGCGGTGCCGATGATGAGCGGGTTGAGCACCACGATGTAGGCCATCGTGAAGAAGGTGGCGAACCCGCCGCGCACCTCCCGCTGCACGGACGAGCCACGCTGCGAGATCTGGAAGTAGCGGTCGAGGTCGTTGGCGGGTGGTCGGCGGGCGGAGTCGAGCGTCGTCATGGCGGGCAGGGTCCCAGACCGCGTGTTGCCGGGCCGTGTCCGGGATACCGTTCGACCGTGCCTCCCCGCCCCCGCTACCCCGACCCGGAGCCGCTCGAGCACGACGACGTCACGGTCGTGATGGCCGGTACGGGGCTGTGGGTCGCTGCGCTCGTCGTCCTCGGCATCGCCCGGCTGACCGGTGCGGACGTGCGCGACTGGTGGCTGGCGATGTGCGCCTGCGGGATCGTGCTCGGCCTGGTCGGCCTGCGCTACACGCAGCGGCGCCGCGCGGCCATCGCGCGGGACCGCGTCAGCTCGGTCTGACCGAGAAGGTCGCCAGCGCGTCGGCCACGACGTCGCCGCCCTGCAGCACCTCGCCCTCGACGACCAGCAGGCGCTTGCCCCGCTTGCGGACCTTCGCCGTGGCCTCCAGCCGCCCGGGCCGGCCCGGCTCGAGGTAGGTCACCGTCAGCGAGACGGTGACCGGCGCCTCGCCGCCCGCCTCGGCGACCGCGGTGCCCATGGCCACGTCGAGCATGGTGGCGAGCACCCCGCCGTGGACGGTGCCGTGCGGGTTGAGGTGCTCGTCACCGGCGTCGACCACCACCCGGCCGTCGTCGGCGACCTGCAGTGCGACGTGCTCGCGGAAGCCCATGGCCGCCTGCTACCCGCTGGGAGGCGGACCGCTCAGCTGTGGCCGAGGCTCTCGGACTCGTCCTCCGACAGCCCCTCGTCCGACGGGTCACCGGGCGTGGGGACGTGCTCGGGCTCGGGCTCGGGCTCTGTCTCGGTCGGGTCGTTGACGACCACCTCGAGCTCCTCGTGCTCGACCGCCATGCCGCTCTGGGCGACGTGGGTCAGCTCGAACGGCACCTCGCTGTGGGCACCGCAGCCGTGGGTGAGGGCGACCACGCGGCCGTCGTCGGGGGCGTACTCGTTGGCGCAGGCACCGAAGGCCGCGCGCAGCGAGCCGCTCAGGGGGACCAGGAAGGCGCAGGTGCCGCAGTCGGCGGGAGCGGCCTTGGCCAGCGGGCTGAGCGGGCCGGCGTCGCCGTTCCACCAGCGCTCGGCCGCGTCGGCCCGGCCCTCGCGGGACATCACCCGGGGCCGGCCGAGGCCCAGCTCGAGGAACGCCTCGTCGAGCAGCGCCGCGTCGAGCTCGGTCTCGGGGTCGGCGTGGGCCGGGACGATGCGCAGGTCGTCGGGGGCCGGCGGCAGCACGTCGCCGGGGCTCAGGTCGCCCGGCTGCACGCGCTCGCTGTAGGGGACCCAGGCCGGCGGCAGCAGCGCGTCGGGGCCCGGGAGGAGCACGACCTCGTCGACCGTGACGACGTCGCTGCCCTCGGCGCGGGCAACCGTGACGGCCCAGCGCCAGCCCGAGTAGGCGCGGTCGGTGGTCGCGAACAGGTGGGTCACCAGGCCGGCGCCCAGCGGGAACGGCTCGCCCTGAGCGCCGAGGTGCGCGCCGACGGCGGGACCGGCCTCCTCGAGCGCGGCGGCCCGGGCGAGGTCGACGGCGGTCACGCAGGCCTCGTCGAGGACGGCCTCCTCCAGCGCGGACGTGCTCAGGGGGTCCTCCGGTGCGGTCGCGTCCGCGGGCGCCTCGCCCGCGGGGGTCCCACCATCATCGCTGCCGTCCGCCGCGGCGGCCGCTGCAGCCGGGTCGGCCTCGTACGACGGGACGCCCGGCTCGGCCGGCTCGAGGTCGGCCTCGCGCGGCGGCTCGGCCGCGGCAGCGGGGTCCGCCTCGTAGGAGGGGACCGCCGCCTCGGCGTCGGCCGCCTCGGCCGGGGCCGCCTCGTAGGAGGGCGGCTCGGCCGCCTCGGGGGTGGCCTCGCCGGTCAGGACGCCGAGCACCCCGGATACCCTGCTCGTCACGTCACGCAGCCTGCGTCGCACTCCTGGCACGCCAAGACTGTCGCAGACGCCGCCGCCGCCGGCCGCCCCCGGCCCGAGATCCAGCACCGGAGCCCCGCATGCCCGCCCGCCGCACCCTCGCCGTCGGCACCGCCGTCGCCGCCTCCCTGCTGGTGCTGACCGGCTGCGAGCAGCCGACCCCGCTGGTGTCGCTGGTCAGCGGCGGGACCTTCGTCAAGGCCGAGGCGTCGTCCTGGTGCTTCGACGACCAGGACCCGAGCAAGCAGCCCGGCAGCGATGGAGCCTGCACCTTCACCGAGCGCACGCCCCAGCTGCTGAAGGTCCGGCCGGGCGACCAGCTCGGCATCGACGTCGACAAGGCGCTGGCCGAGAACGGCTGGATCGCGGTCATCCGGCCGCAGACCGGTGGCGAGCAGGCCCAGGAGTCGGCGTCGCCGGTCCAGGACGACGAGCACTACTTCACGTTCAACCCGCAGTTCGAGAGCGGGCCGATCGAGCTGGACGTCCGCGCCCTGTCGGCCCCGCGCGACGACGCGCAGGTCGTCGGCGTCTGGCGCTTCGTCCTCGCGCCGGAGTAGCGCCTCCGCTCAGCCCTCGAGCTCGGTGGCCACCGCGCGCAGGATGGTCGCCACCCGCTTGCCGGTCTCCCGGTCGGGGTGCTTGCCGCGGCGCAGGCTCGGCTGCACCTTGCTCTCCAGCAGCTTGATCATGTCCTCGACCAGGCCCTGCAGCTCCTCCGCGGGGCGGCGGGAGGCGGCGAGGGTCTGCGGCGCGTCGAGCAGCCGGACCGACAGCGCCTGCTCGCCGCGCTTGCCCTCGGCCACGCCGAACTCGATCCGCGAGCCGGCCTTGAGCTCCTCCGTGCCGGTCGGCAGGGCCGACTTGGGCACGAAGACGTCGCCACCGTCGTCCCGCGACACGAAGCCGAAGCCCTTCTCGCGGTCGTAGAACTTGACCTTGCCGGTGGGCACGATGACCTCTTCCTGCTGGCGCGAACGGGGGTCACAGGCTATCCCCGCCCCCGCCCGTGGCCCGCGCCGAATAGGCTCCGGCAGGTGCGACGCGACGGGTGGGCCGCTGCGCGCGGCCCCGTCGTCGTCACGGTCGTCGCGCTGCTCGCCGCGCTCGTCACCCTGCTGCTCCCGAGGGCGCTCCCGAGCGACGCTGCCGCCGAGGCGCGTACGGTCGCCGCCCCCGCTCCGCTGCCCACCGGCGAGGCGGTCGCGCCGGGCGTCGTGCGGCAGACCCACGCCTTCGGCCCGCTCGGTCTCGAGCACGAGCTCGACGTCTACCTGCCGGCGCGCGAGCCGGTGCGCCCCCGGCCGACCGTGCTGTTCCTGCACGGCGGCTCGTGGGAGATCGGCGACAAGGTCGAGTGGGTCGCCGAGGCCACCCAGATCGCCCAGCGCGGCTGGACGGCGGTCAGCGTCAACTACCGCCGGACCCCGACCGCCCCCTGGCCGGCGCCGCTGCAGGACGTGCGGCTGGCCCTCGGCTGGCTGCAGGACAACGCCGCGAACCTCGGCATCGACGTGCAGCGCACCGGCGCCCTCGGCGACTCGGTCGGCGCGCAGCTGGCCGGGCTGCTCGGCCGCCCCACGACGGGCCTGGTCCCGGTCCGCGCCGTCGTCTCGTGGTCGGGGATCAGCGACATGACCGGCCTGCTCGCCCAGCCGCGCTCCGGCGGCTGCACCGTCGAGCCGTGCCTCTACACCGGGCTGGCCCGCAAGGCGACCGAGCAGCTCATGCGCTGCCTGCCGGTGAGCTGTCCCGGCGCCTACCGCGACGCCTCGCCGGCCGCCGGGCTGACCACGGGCCCGGCGACGTACGCCGTCGTGAGCGAGCGCGAGCTCATCGACCCGCGGCAGGCCTGGGTGCTGGACGGCGCGCTGTCCCGGGCGAAGGTCGCCAGCCGGGTCGTGGTGCTGCCGGGCACGGTGCACGGCCGCGGCTACCAGAGCGCGGTGTGGGGCGACAGCCTGCGCTTCCTCGCCGCGGCGCTGACCCCGGAGACCGCCCCGGCGTTCCCCCGGCCGCAGGTGTCGGTGACGGCGCTCGCCCAGCGGTGGGCCGCGGTCGGCGAGCCGGTGCGCCTGCGCGGCGTCGTCGGCCCGCGCCAGGCCGGCAGCAGCGTCACCCTGCAGGTGCAGCAGCGGGACGGCAGCTGGCGCAACGTCACGAGCGCGCCGGTCACCGGCCTGATCCCGGACCTGACCTGGTCCTACCGCTGGACGCCGCGGGCCCCGGGCCGAACCACCTGGCGAGCCGTCTGGAAGGGCAGCGGCGGCCTGGCCACCTCGGCGCCGGTCACGGTGCGGGTCGCGTGACCGTCCCGGGGCGCCACTCGGCGCCGGAGCAGCGGCTGCCCGGTGAGCGGATGGTGCCGGTCGGCGCCGTCGTCTTCCTGGTCGGCGTGGTGGCGGCGGTCGCGACCTTCGTGCCGTTCCTGCTCGACCAGGGCCGCGGCGAGCCGCCGACCTGGCTGGTCGTGTCCACCAGCGTCCTGCTGCCGCTGGGCCTCGCGATCGCGCTGCTCGGCCTGCTCAGGGGTGCGCGGGCGCGCCGGCGCGCAGCGCGTCGTTCATCGACCCCGACCTGAAGGCCGCTACCTCCACCTGCGCGAAGCCCTCCTCGCGCACGAGGGCGGCCGCGGCGTCGTCCCAGCGTGCCAGGGCCGGCGCGTCGAGCTCGACCCGCGCGCGGCCCTCGCCGAGGTCGCGCACCCGCACGTCGCGGGGCCCGAGCGCAGCCCGCAGCGCCGTCTCGGCCCGGTCGACGCGGGCCAGGCGCGCCGGGGTGACCTGCACGCCGTACGCCAGCCGGCTCGCGAGGCAGGCCAGCGCCGGCTTGTCGGCGGTGACCAGGCCCCAGGCCCGCGAGGCCTCCCGGACGTCGGCCTTGGTGAGCCCGGCGTCCAGCAGCGGGGTCAGCGCCCCGCGCTGGGCCGCCGCCCGGATGCCCGGCCGGAAGCCGGCGACCGCGTCGTCGGCGTTCGTGCCGGTCGCCACCGCGGCCAGCCCCTCGCGGACGGCCAGCGGTCGGAGCACGTCGAGCAGCGTGGCCTTGCAGTGGAAGCAGCGGTCCGCCCCGTTGGCGACGTAGCCGGGGCGGTCCAGCTCGTCGGTCGCCGGGCTGAGCCACCGGACCCCCAGCCCCAGGGCGTACGCCTGGGCCGCCGGCAGCTCGTCGGCCGCGAGGCTCGGGCTCACCGCGGTGGCGGCGACGACCCGGTCGGTGCCGAGCGCGCGGACCGCCGCGGCGAGCAGGAAGGCCGAGTCGGCGCCGCCGGAGAAGGCCACCAGCAGCGACCCGGCCCCGCGCAACGCGGCGTCCAGCACCGTCAGCCGCTGCGCCAGGTCGGGGTCCACGAGGCGACCCTAGCGGGACGCCTGCCGCCGCTCAGGTGGAGCGGACCGGCCGCCGCGCCCACCCGAGGACGCATCCGGCGCCGCTGAGCGGGGACGGCGAGGACAGTCCAGGACATGACCCTTCTCGCGAGGCTCCGGCGCTCGGACGCACGCGTGGACCCGAACCTCCGGCGCGACGACGAGTCCGCCGATGACTACCTGCGCCGGCTCGCCACCGGCTTCTGGCGCGGACGCCCTATCCGCTCCGAGCTCCAGACCGCGCTCCAGGAGCACTTCAGGCAGCACCACAGTGCTGCAGACGACCTGCCCCGGACATCGCCCGACGAGACGGAGGTCTGATGGCAGGGCTGACTGTCAGGCTCAAGCGCCCCACGGCCCGGAGGTCACTCGGCCCGACGCTGCTGTGCCTGAGGCCGACCTCCCCGTGAGTCGCCGCTTACCCCGTCGACGGTTGGAGGGACCCGCTCGAGCGGGGTTACCTGCCGAGCCTCAGCGCGGGCCGGCTACTTGGCTGTGCCAGTAGCGCGCGTCGTCGCTCCCGACCCGGAGGATGGCGTCCGGGGCGGCAGGTCCGGGCCACAGCTCCAGGCGGTACTCGTCCACGACACCTTCGACGGACTCGCCGTCACGGCCGGCGTCCCTTCCTTGCGCGCTGACTCGCAGTCGGTACGTCCCTGCCGTGAGTCCTTGGACAGGCCCCGACGACTCACCCGCCCACGACGACCACTGCACGTCGGCTCCAGCGGGCACCTCGAGGGAGACCTCGACGACGTCGCCGAAGCCTTCCGGGAGGAGCGGCGGCTCGTCGTCGACGAGGACGATGCGAACCCGGGAGCCTCCTGAACGGCGAGCCAGGTTGATGTACACGCCTTGCCCGCTGCTCGCCCCCACGAGACCGTTCCTCTGCCCGTGGAAGAACCTGTCGACATCGCCGTCGAAGCCGACGTCTTCCCACACGAGATCGAACTGCCCGTAGTCGGTCTGGACGACGTCGTCCAGCAGCACCGTCTCCATGACCGGAGGCTAGGCCCGGCTGCCCGGAGGCCGTCCCGTCATCGCCCTCGACGGGGGCGGCTCCGGGTGCCAGGTTGTCGACATGAGCGAGGACCGTGATCGCCGCTTCGACGTGACGCTGGCCGCCCTGGAGCGGTCAGTGCACGTGCCTCGTCAGGACCAGACGGAGGACGTACCGGCGTCCGAGCCGCCTGGATCTGCCTCGGCATGGGACGAGGAACGCCGGCAGACGCGCCTGGCCGGCGGCGCGTAGCCGCGACGCTGCGGGGCGGTGGTACCGGCTCGCCCGACGCTCAGACGGCGAGGGGGAGCTGGTCGGTCCAGCCGTGGTCGTCGATGAGCCTGCCGTCCCGGAGTCGCAGGGTGCGGTGGCCGTCGTGGACGTCGTGGTGGTGGTGCGCGCAGATCGGGACGAGGTCGGCGAGCCGGGTGCGGTGGGTCTTCCACCAGGGTTCGACGTGGTGCGGGACCGGGCCCGGCCGGTGGCAGCCGTTGACCGCGCAGCGACTGCCCCACCGGGCTCGCAGCGCGCGTCGTTCGCGGGGGGTGGCGTGCCGGTGGTCCCCGGAGGCCCCGACGGGGTTGCCGGCGGCGTCCAGCAGCACCGCGGTCAGGGTCGCGCCGCAGCCGAGCCGGCGCAGGGCGTCGAGGCTGAGGTCGACGGGCCTGGGGCTGTCCTGCTGGGCGGCCAGCGCACCGGGGGTGCCGGCCAGCGCGTCCAGCGTGGCCACGATCGTCAGGGCGACCGGCTGGGGCCGGCCGCTGCCCGGCGCGACGGCCGTCAGGTCGGCCAGCAGGGTGGCCAGCGCGGTGACGAGCCGCTGTCCGCGGGACAGCGCCGGGGTGCCCTCGACCGCTGCGTCCGGACTCCACTGCGCCAGCGGGGTGAGCCGACCGGGACCGACCGTCCCCCAGTCGTCCGCGTCGGCGTCGGCGTCGGCGTCGGCGTCGGCGTCGGCGCGGCGGCTGGTCAGCGGGGGCGCCCGGCGTCGTCGCCGTGCAGGTCCTCCGGGGGACTGGGCTGCTTGGGCAGGCGGGCGTGCAGGGCGTCGTGGAGCTGCTGCCCGGTCTGGTCGTCCAGCTGCCCGCGCAGCGACCAGCCCGACCCGGAGCGCTGCTGCAGCGACAGCGACGCGTCGCGCCAGCACTGGCGGGTCTCGTCGGCGAGCTGCTCCGGCAGCAGCGCGTCGACCAGGCCGCGCAGCTCGACCGCCAGGGTGGTGGGCGGCAGGTGCTGGGCCAGCAGCACGCACGCCGGCTCCAGCCGGTCCGCGACCGTCCCGGCCGTCCCGGCGAGCCCGTCGCCTCGGCGACCAGCGACTCCAGGTCCTCGACTGTCACCTGCCGGTCCGCCAGCAGCGCCGGCACCGCGTGGCGCAGCACCCCGACCAGCTGGTGCTCCTCGACCCGCTCGGGCAGCCGGGCCAGCAGCCCGGCGATCGTGTCGGCGGTCGTAGCGGACACCAGCCCGGCGGCGACCGCAGCGCGCAGCCGCGGCCGGGCTGCCAGCCGCTGCGCCTGCGCCGCCAGACCCGTCCCGGCCACCGGCTGCTGGGCCAGCCAGGAGCGGGTCGAGCCGGCGCCGTCCAGCGCGTACAGCTGACGGGTGTCGAGCTCGGACACCGTCCCGAGGGTCGCGGCCTGCAGCCGCTGCTGCTCGACCAGCAGCCCGCGGGCCAGCTCGAGCGCCTCACCCGAGGACAGCAGGTGCACGTCCAGCTCGAGCACGGCGCCGACCGCTGCGCGCAGCGCGACCAGCGCCGGCGGCGGCTCCACAGGCAGCGCCGGCCGGGGGACCCCGGGGACGCAGAAGTCCCCGCTCCCGGTGACCTCCGACGCCTCGAACATGTGTTCGAGTCTACGCGCTAGCCGAGGCATTGACAAGACATCGTGGCAGGTCAGCGGGTGCGCAGACCCAAGGGATCAACCTACGCCGACGGTGTCCTGCTGGCCCGGCGCGGTCGTGCGGACAGCCGGTCCGGGCTCCCCCCGCCGACGATGTCCTGGCTGGCCCGGCGCCGTCGTGCGGGCGGCCGGGCCGGCCTCAGCCCTCGCCGACGGTGTCCTGGCTGGCCCGGCGCGGTCGTGCAGGCGGCCGGGCCGCCTCAGCCCTCGCCGACGGTGTACTGCTGGCCCGGTGCGGTCGTGCGGGCAGCCCGCGACTCCTCGGTCTCCATGTCGTCGGGCGGCGCGGCCTGCGCGCCGTCGTCGGGGGCGCCGTGCGGCGGCTCGCCGAGGACGTCGCCGCCCCCACCTCCCGAGCCGCCCACCTGCTGGGCGGGGGTGCCCGCCGAGGACGGTCCGGGGGAGGCCGCCGGCGACGCGGCCGGCTGCTCCGCCTCCGCCGTCGCGTCGGCCGAGCCCTCGTCGACGCCCTCGCCGGCCACCAGGTCCTGAGATCCGCTCATGCCCCTGCCCTGCCCAGGCCGCCCGTGGCCGACACGGCGCCGACTACCGTGGTGCGGATGGAGTCGCCCGCCCGCAGCCTCGCCGACTGGCTGCGCGGGTGGCCGGACGAGCGGCTCGCCGGGCTGCTGCACGACCGCCCGGACCTCGCCACCCCCGTGCCGCCGGACGTCGGCGTGCTCGCCGCCCGCGCGGGCGTGCGGCTGTCGGTGCTGCGGGCGCTCGAGCGCCTGGACGCCTTCGGCCTGGCCCTGCTCGACGCCCTGGTCCTGTCCGAGGACCCGGTCAGCACCGCCCAGCTCAAGGCCCTGGTCGGCGCCTCCGCGAGCGGCCCGCAGGTGACGCGCGGCCTGGAGCGGCTGGCCGACCTGGCGCTGGTCTGGGGACCGCCGAAGGCGCTGCACCTCGTCGGCGCGGTCCGCGAGGTCGCCGGCACCGCCCCCGCCGGGCTGGGCCGGCCGGTGGCCGCCTGCCTCGCGCGGCACACCCGTCGCCAGCTCGCGCCGATCGCCGAGTCCCTCGGGCTCGGCGCCGAGGCCACGCTGCCCGACGTCGTCGGGGTCTTCGAGGACCGCGCGCGCCTGGCCGCGGTGGTCGAGCAGGCCGGCGAGCCGGCCCGTCAGGTGCTGCAGCAGCTGGCCGCCGGGCCGCCGATCGGCCAGGTCCGCGACGCGCTGCGACCGCCGGCGCCGGGCGACGAGGACAACCCGGTGCGGCGGGCGCTGGCCCGCGGGCTGCTGGTCGGGGTCGACCCGTCCACCGTCGAGCTGCCCCGCGAGGTCGGGCTGCTGCTGCGTGACGACCGCCCGCTCGGCGACGTGCGACCGACCGCGCCGCCGGTCGCGACGACCCCGGTCAAGGACGTCGACGTCGCCGCCTCGCAGGCGGCCGCCGACCTCGTGACGAGGACCGAGGCCCTCGGTGAGCTGTGGGCGGCCGAGCCGGCCCCGGTGCTGCGGGCCGGTGGCCTCGGCGTGCGCGAGCTGAAGAAGGTCGCCAAGGCGCTCGACCTGCCCGAGCCGGTCTGCGCGCTGCTGGTCGAGGTGGCGGTCGCCGCCGGGCTGGTCGACCAGACGCCGGGGATCGAGCCGGCCTGGGTGCCCACCCCGGCGTACGACACCTGGCAGGCGCAGCCGCCCGAGCAGCGCTGGGCCGCCCTCGGCCGGGCCTGGCTGGGCATGACCCGGCTGCCCGGGCTGGTCGGGGAGCGCGACGACCGCGACAAGGTGCTCGCCCCGCTCGGCCCCGAGGTGGAGCGCCCCGGCGCGCCGGCCGAGCGCCGGCGGGTCCTGTCGGCGCTGGCCGAGACCGGCCCCGGCAAGGTCCCGACCCGGGAGAGCCTGCTCGCGCTGCTGGTCTGGCGGGCGCCCCGCCGCGGCGGCCGGCTGCGCGACAAGGCGCTGGGCTGGACCCTCGACGAGGCCGAGCAGCTGGGCCTGACCGGCCGGGGCGGGCTGTCCACCGCCGGCCGCCTGCTGCTCGACGGCGACGACCGCGGCGCCGCGCGGGCGCTCGGCGGCCTGCTGCCCGACCCGCTCGACCACGTGCTCGTCCAGCCCGACCTGACGGTCGTCGCGCCCGGGCCGCTGCAGCGCGACCTGGCCCGCGAGATGCAGGTCGTCGCCGACGTCGAGTCGACCGGCGGCGCGACCGTCTACCGGGTCAGCGAGGCCAGCGTCCGGCGCGCGCTCGACCTCGGCCGCAGCGCCAGCGACCTGCACGAGCTGTTCCGCAGCCGCAGCCGCACGCCCGTCCCCCAGTCGCTCACCTACCTGGTCGACGACGTCGCCCGGCGGCACGGCCGGATGCGGGTCGGCACCGCCACGTCGTACGTCCGCTGCGACGACGAGGCGATGCTCACCGAGGTGCTGGCCCAGAAGAAGGCGGCGCCCCTGCGGCTGCGCCGGCTCGCCCCGACGGTGGTGACCAGCAGCGCCCCCGTCGACCAGGTGCTCGAGGTGCTGCGCTCGCTCGGCTACGCCCCCGCCCCCGAGGCCCCGGACGGCGCGCTGCTGCTGACCGGGCCCGAGGCACGGCGCACCGCGCTGCGGCCGCGGCCCAACCGGTGGACCGAGCCGTCGCTGGCCGAGGAGCAGCTCGCCGAGGCGGTGAAGGCGCTGCGGGCCGGCGACGTCGCGGCCCGGGCGGCCCGGCGGGCGCCGGTCACCACCACCCGGACGACCCCCTCGGACGTGCTGGCCTTCCTGCAGGACGCCGCCCGGGAGCGCAAGCAGGTCTGGGTCGGCTACGTCGACGCCCAGGGCCGGTCGACCGGCCGGGTGGTCGAGCCGCGCAGCGTGGAGGGCGGCTACGTCACGGCGTACGACCACCTCCGCCACGAGGACCGGACCTTCTCGGTCCACCGGATCACCGGCGTGGCGGACCTGCAGGAAGGCTCCGACCCCGAGGGGCGTTGACTCCTGCTGTGACGACTCCCGACGGCCCGCTGATCGTGCAGTCCGACAAGACCCTGCTCCTCGAGATCGACCACCCGCTCGCCGCCGAGTGCCGGCAGTCCATCGCCCCGTTCGCCGAGCTCGAGCGCAGCCCCGAGCACGTGCACACCTACCGCCTGACGCCGCTCGGGCTGTGGAACGCCCGCGCCGCCGGCCACGACGCCGAGCAGGTGGTGGACGCCCTCGTCCGCTACAGCCGCTACGCCGTGCCCCATGCGCTGCTGGTCGACGTGGCCGACACGATGGACCGGTACGGCCGGCTGCGGCTGGAGAACGACCCGGTGCACGGGCTGGTCCTGCGCACCACCGACCGGGCCGTGCTCGAGGAGGTCACCCGCAGCAAGAAGGTGTCGCCGATGCTCGGCGCCCGCCTCGACCCCGACACCGTGCTGGCCTTCGCCTCCGAGCGCGGGCGGCTCAAGCAGGCCCTGCTCAAGGTCGGCTGGCCGGCCGAGGACCTCGCCGGCTACGTCGACGGCGAGGCGCACCCGATCGCCATGCAGGAGGACGGCTGGCAGCTGCGCGACTACCAGCAGCTCGCCGTCGACGGCTTCTGGCACGGCGGCTCCGGCGTCGTGGTGCTGCCCTGCGGCGCCGGCAAGACGATCGTCGGCGCGGCCGCGATGGCCCGGGCCGGCGCGACCACGCTCATCCTGGTGACCAACACCGTCTCCGGGCGGCAGTGGAAGTCCGAGCTGCTCAAGCGGACCACGCTGACCGAGGACGAGATCGGCGAGTACTCCGGCGAGAAGAAGGAGATCAAGCCGGTCACCATCGCCACCTACCAGGTCATGACGACCCGCCGGAAGGGCGAGTACGTCCACCTCGAGCTGTTCGGCGCGCGTGACTGGGGCCTCGTCGTCTACGACGAGGTCCACCTGCTGCCCGCCCCGGTCTTCCGCATGACCGCCGACCTGCAGTCGCGCCGGCGGCTCGGGCTCACCGCGACCCTCGTGCGCGAGGACGGCCGCGAGGGCGACGTCTTCAGCCTCATCGGGCCCAAGCGCTACGACGCGCCGTGGAAGGACATCGAGGCGCAGGGCTACATCGCGCCGGCCGACTGCACCGAGGTCCGCGTCACCATGACGGACGCCGAGCGGCTCACGTACGCCACGGCGGAGCCGGAGGAGCGCTACAAGATCGGCGCGACCGCCCACACGAAGATCCGCGTGGTGAAGGCCCTGGTGGAGCGGCACGACGACCAGGTGCTCGTCATCGGCGCCTACCTCGACCAGCTCGAGGAGCTCGGCGAGGCGCTCGACATGCCCGTCATCCAGGGGTCGACCAAGAACGCCGAGCGCGAGCGCCTGTTCGACCTGTTCCGCCGCAAGGAGATCCCGGGGCTCGTCGTCTCCAAGGTGGCGAACTTCTCCATCGACCTGCCCGAGGCGACGGTGGCGATCCAGGTCAGCGGCACCTTCGGCAGCCGCCAGGAGGAGGCCCAGCGCCTCGGCCGGGTGCTGCGCCCGAAGGAGGACGGCCGTACCGCGCACTTCTACACGGTGGTCAGCCGGGACACGCTCGACCAGGAGTACGCCGCCCACCGGCAGCGCTTCCTCGCCGAGCAGGGCTACGCCTACACGATCGTCGACGCGGACGACGTGCTCTCGGGCGGGTGAGCCTGACCGGCGCGGCCGCGGCCGTCGGGCACGACCTGCACGGCCGGTACGCCGAGGAGCTCGCGGCCGCCCTGCCCTACCGGCAGTGGTGGGTCGAGCAGTGGCCGGACGGCGACGAGCACCTGCCGGGGCTGCTCGCGCAGGACGTCCAGGAGGCCGTCCACGACCGGCACGACCCGCTGTGGCCGCTGTGCCCGAGCTGCCAGGACCACGCGCTGTTCGTCGAGCCCGACCTCGGCCCCGACCCGTTCTGGGTGTGCCACCGCACCGGGCTGCCGGTCGCCGAGGTGGGCCGGCTGCCCTGACAGGGCCGAACGGCCCAGCAGGTTGCTCCGCAGGGACGTGTGGTGCGTGCCGCGTGTGCCCGATGACACACGGCAGGAAGCACCACTCGCCGCGGAAGGAACCGCATGGAACGACAAGCTCTCGCTCCAGGGCGTCACCTGGAACGACTCGAAGCGCCACCGACGGCCCGCCGTCGTCGGCGCGCTCCTCACCGGCCTGCTGGCCAGCGGCCTCGGCGCCGCCCCGGCCGCGCTGGCCAGCACGCCGGCCGCTCCGGCCGCCACGTCGGGCACCGCGTCGGTGCTGGTCCGGGCGCTGCCCGGCCACCTCGACGACGCCACCGCGAGCCTGCGGGCCGCCGGCGGCACCGTGCAGCGGTCGCTCGCCTCCCTCGACACCGTCACGGGCACCGTGCCGTCGTCGGCGCTGGCCACGCTGCGCACCGCAGCGGGCGTCGCCGCCGTCACGCAGGACAGCACCGTCACGCTGCAGGGCAAGCCGCTCGGCTACAGCCCCGAGCATGGACCCGAACTCGATCTACAACTCCCTGGTCGCCATGGGAGCGCACAGGTACTACCAGAGCGGCATCACCGGCAAGGGCGTCGACGTCGCCATCATCGACTCCGGTGTCACGCCGGTCGAGGGGCTGGACGCGCCCGGCAAGGTCGTCCAGGGCCCGGACCTGTCGGAGGAGGCCGCCGTCTCGGCGAGCAACACCGTCGACACCAACGGCCACGGCACGTTCCTGGCCGGCCTCATCGCCGGCAAGGACACCGACCTGGACCTGCGGAACCTGTCCGCCAGCTTCGTCGGCACCGCTCCCGACGCCCGCATCATCGCGGTCAAGGCCTCCAACCGGGCCGGTGCGACCGACGTCAGCCAGGTCATGGCCGGCATCGACTGGGTCGTGCAGCACAAGAACGCCAACGGCATGAACATCCGCGTGCTGAACCTGTCGTTCGGCACCGACGGCGTCCAGGACTACGTCCTCGACCCGCTCTCGCACGCCGTCGAGTCGGCGTGGAAGAAGGGCATCTTCGTCGTCGTGTCCGCGGGCAACCGCGGCACCAGCCTGAACACGCTCACGAACCCGGCCATCAACCCCTTCGTCATGGCCGTCGGCGCCGAGGACACCAACAACACCCCGGGCCGCAACGACGACACCATCCCGGGCTTCTCCAGCTTCGGGACGGCGAGCCGCACGCCTGACCTGGTGGCTCCCGGCAAGTCCGTCACCAGCCTGCGGGTCCCCGGGTCCGAGGCCGACACCGACCACCCGAGCGCCCGCGTCGGCGAGCGCTTCTTCCGCGGCAGCGGCACCAGCCAGGCCGCGGCGTACATCTCCGGCGCGGCGGCGCTGATCATCCAGCAGCGGCCGACGATCACGCCGGACCAGCTCAAGGACCTGATGAAGCGCACGGCCACCAAGCTGCCGGTCGCGGACGTCAAGGCCCAGGGCGCCGGCGCGCTGAACCTCATGCAGGCGTTCGGCACGCGGACCAACACCGCGGCGAAGCAGACCTTCGCGCCGTCGACCGGGCTCGGGACCCTCGAGGGCGCCCGCGGCACCATGCACCTGCAGGCCGGTGACCAGGTCCTGCAGGGCGAGGTCGACGTCTTCGGCCGTCCCTTCTCCGCCGGCGACTGGGCGCCGCTGAGCAGCGCGGGCACCGCGTGGGCGCCGCCCGGCGGCCTGCAGGGCGTCGGCTGGTCCGGCGTCGGCTGGTCCGGCGTCGGCTGGTCGGCTGGAGCGGCGTCGGCTGGTCCGGCGTCGGCTGGTCCGGCGTCGGCTGGAGCGGCGTCGGCTGGAGCGGCGTCGGCTGGTCCGGCGTCGGCTGGTCCGGCGTCGGCTGGTCCGGCGTCGGCTGGAGCGGCGTCGGCTGGTCCGGCGTCGGCTGGTCCGGCGTCAGCTGGGGCTGAGCCCCCGCACGACCTCGTACGACCTGGCCGGGACGGCCGGAGGCGCACCACGGCCTCCGGCCGTCCCGGCTGTCGTCGTGTGGCCACTCCTGACCACGCGCAGGGTCACCCGAGGGAGGTGGGGACGAGTGCTTCACCACAGGTGAACACCAGCCGATGTCCTCCCTGACCCCGGAAGAGGTCGCACGGTTCCCCGCGCTCGCGGGACGACCGGCAGCGGCCACGGCGCACGGCGAGGAGCGGGATGAGCGAGCTGCACCGCGGCGCGCCGCGCCCGCTCGCCCGCGTCACGGCGCTGCGCCCCCGCCTCAACGGGCAGCAGCGCATCCAGCTGCTGATCGGCGTGCTGATGCTGGCCGACCTGGTGCTGGTCCTCGGCGAGCGGGGACCGGTCTCGGCGCCACCGGCCCTGTTCGGCTGGCTGCTGGCGATCGGCTTCGGCGTCGCCGAGGTCTTCGTCTTCCACCTGCAGCTCAGGCGCAACGCGTACTCGTTCACGTTCAGCGAGGTGGCCCTGGTCGTCGGGCTGGTGCTGGTGCCGCGCTGGCAGCTGCTGCTCTGCATGGTCGTCGGCGTCGGCCTGGCGCTCGCGCTGCACCGCCGCCAGTCGCTGCACAAGATGGCGTTCAACCTGGCGCAGTTCGCGCTGACCACGCTGCTCGCCGGCCGGCTGTTCGGCTGGATCCACCCCTTCCGGGACGACCTCGGGCCGCGGCTGTGGATCGCCGCGCTGCTCGCCGTCCTGCTCGCCGCCTGCGGCAGCGCCCTGCTCACCTTCGTCGCCATGTCGCTGGCGGAGGGGTCGCTGCAGCTGGCGGGCATCGCCACCGCGATGGCCGGCGCGGGCCTGCTGTCGGTCGCCAACAGCAGCTTCGGGCTCATCGCCGTGCTGCTGCTCGAGCAGTCGGTCGGCGCGCCGGTCCTGCTCGTCGTGCCGGTCGGGCTGTTCTACGCCGCGTACAAGGCCTACCTGATCGAGCGCGACAACCACGAGCGCCTGGACTTCCTCTACCGGGCCACCCAGACCGTCGCGGCCGCGCCCGAGCTCGAGGCCGCGATCAGCGGCCTGCTCGTGCAGATCCGGACGATGTTCCGCGCCGAGTTCGCCGAGCTGACGCTGCTGCCGTCCACCCCGACCGAGCCGCGGCTGCGCACCCGCCTCGGCCCCGGGGACGACCAGGAGCTCATGGTCCCGCTGCCGGACTCGGCCAACGTCGAGGTGCCCGACACCGTCTTCCTGCCGGCGCCCACGGACCCGGCGCGGATGTCCGCCCACTTCGGGCCGACCCGCCACAAGGACGCCATGGCGGTCGCGCTCGTCAGCGACGGCCGCGTGCTCGGCCAGCTCGTCGTCGCCGACCGCCTGGGCGACGTCGCCACCTTCGACGACGCCGACCTGCAGCTGTTCCGCACGCTCGGCACCCAGGCCAGCATGGCGCTGGAGAACGGTCGCCTGGAGAAGAGCCTGGACCAGCTCAGCCAGCTCAAGGAGCGGCTGCGCCACGACGCCTACCACGACGCGCTGACCGGCCTCGCCAACCGCGCGCTGATGGCGACCGAGATCGCCGACGCGCTCGTCGAGCTGCGCAACGAGGGCCGCCCGGCCGCGGTGATGCTGCTCGACCTGGACGACTTCAAGACGGTCAACGACAGCCTCGGGCACGCCGCCGGTGACCATCTGCTCATCGAGGTCGCCGACCGCATCCGGGGCTGCCTGCGCGAGGACGACGTCGCGGCCCGCCTCGGCGGCGACGAGTTCGCCGTCCTGCTGCGCGGCGCCAGCGGGCTGGAGGCCGCGGTCGACGTGGCGGGCCGCCTGCTCGCCGCGCTGGAGCAGCCGGTCGTGCTGCAGGGCCGCGAGGCGATGGTCCACGCCAGCATCGGCATCGCCGAGCTGGTCGGCACCGGCGGCGACAACGAGGTCCTGCGCAACGCCGACGCCGCGATGTACCGCGCGAAGGAGGCCGGCAAGAACCGCTACCGGCTCTTCGAGGAGAGCATGCACGAGGAGGCGGTCCGCCGGCTGGACCTGCGCGGCTCGCTCCAGCGCGCGGTGGAGCGCGACGAGTTCGTCCTGCACTACCAGCCGCTGGTCGACCTGCACAGCGGCGCCATCGCCGACGCCGAGGCGCTGATCCGCTGGAACAACCCCGAGGTCGGCATGGTGCCGCCGATCGAGTTCATCGGCCTGGCCGAGGAGACCGGCCTGATCGTGCCGATCGGGCGCTGGGTGCTGCAGACCGCCGTGACGCAGCTGGCCGCCTGGCAGCGCGACCTGCCCGGCGCCGCCGACCTGAAGGTCTCGGTGAACCTCTCCGCCCGCCAGCTCGCCGACCCCGGCCTGCTCGAGGACGTCGAGACCGCGCTGCGCGACAGCGGCCTGCGCCCCGCGTGCCTGGTCCTCGAGATCACCGAGAGCATCTTCCTCGACGACGTCGACGCCGCGCTGCGCATCCTGCACGCCCTGGCCGCGCTCGGCGTGGTCCTGTCGCTGGACGACTTCGGCACCGGCTACTCGTCGCTGTCCTACCTGCGCTCGTTCCCGATCGACGTCCTCAAGCTGAGCAAGCCCTTCGTGGACGACCTGGGCGACCCGGCCGGTGAGGCGCTGGTCGGCGCCATCGCCTCGCTGGCGGGCGCCCTGCGCATGCGCACGGTCGCCGAGGGCATCGAGCACCACGACCAGGCCGACGCGCTGCGGCGCCTCGGCTACGACGTCGGCCAGGGCTACGCCTTCAGCCGGCCGGTGCCCGCCACCGACTTCGCCGCGCTGGTCGTCGCCCAGCCGTTCCTGCGGTCCGCCGACGTCCTCGTCGCCTCCGGCTGAGACTGACCGAAAGCCGGACGGGACGTGATGTCCCGGCACACACTCCACGCATGCCGCACCGCGCCGATCAGGTCCCCATGCGCCTGCGCCTGCTCGTCCTGTCCCTGCTCGGCGCGCTCGTCGCCCTGACCGCGGGTCCGGCCTCGCCGGCCGCCGCCGCGCCCGCCGACCTCAGCGCGTTCCGCGGCCTCGGCACCTGGGTCGACGGCTACGACTTCGCGCGCGAGCTGACCAGCTCCCCCGCGGTCACCGCCGCGACGGTCGCCACCATGCACGGCCGCGGCGTCCGCACCATCTACCTGCAGGCCGCCAAGGACACCCCGCGCACGACCGCCTCGCTGCTGTCGCCCGACCGCCTCGGCGCCATCCTGCTGGCCGCGCACGCCCGGGGGATGAAGGTCGTCGCGTGGTACCTGCCGACCTTCGACCGGCCGACCCACGACTGGCGCCGGCTCGACGCGATCATGCAGTTCAAGGTCCGGGGCCACCACTTCGACGGCGTGGGCCTGGACATCGAGTCCACGAAGGTCCCGGTCGCCACCCGCAACGCCCGCCTGGTCGCGCTGTCCAAGGCGGTGCAGGCGCGTACGTGGCTGCCGGTCGCCGCGATCGTGCTGCCGCCGGTGCTCACCGAGGTCGTCCACCCGGGCTACTGGGGCGGCAGCTTCCCGTGGCAGGCGCTGCGGACGTCGTACGACGTGTGGGTGCCGATGAGCTACTACACCGCCTACAGCCGCTGGCCGACCTGGCGCGACGCCGGGCGCAGCACGACCGAGGACGTCCGCCGGATCCGGGCGCACCTCGGCGCGCGGGTCCCCGTCCACTGCGCCGGCGGCCTCGCGGGCGCCAGCACGGCCACCGACCTGCGCCGCTTCGGCGCGGCCTGCAGGGCCGAGGGCGGCCTCGGGACCTCGTCGTACGACTGGGCGACCACCCCGGGCTGGGCCTGGGCGCCGCTGCGCGAGAGCGCACCGCGCTGAACGAGACCTTCATGAGCGTCGCCGGACTGCCGATGGGGCAGCGATGAGCACGCACCGCAGCGCGCCCGACGGCACGGCCACCCGGCCGCGCCGCGTCCCCGTGCTGCCCGCCGCCGGGGCGCTGGTCCTGGTGCACCTCGCCGCGCTGCTGCTCCCCGGCCCGTCGCCGGCGCTGCGCGGGCAGGCTGTCCAGCGCCGTCCTGCTCCTCGCCGCTGTCGGCGCGTGCGCGTGCGCGCTCGCCGCGGCCGGCCGGCTGCCGGCCGGGCGGCGCGTCCCGTGGCTGATGCTCGCCACCGGCGCCGGCGGCTGGGCCCTCGGGCAGGGCGCCTGGACGGTCGGGCTGCTGCTCGGCGAGAACGGGCTGCCCGCGGTGGTCCAGGCGGTCAGCTACGGGCTGCTGCCGGCCCTCGGCGTCCCCGCGCTGTGCCTGCTGGTGCGCCGGGAGGCGTCCCGCGACCGCACCCGGCCGACGGTCGTGCTGGTCCTGGACGCCGTGCTGCTCGTCGCGGCCGTGGTGGCGCTGGGTGCTGCGCTGCCGCTCGGCGAGGCCCTGGCGGACCTGCCGGCCACCGGCCAGCTCCTGCTCGGCTCCGGGGACGTCGCGGCCGGCACCGTCGTGCTGGCCCTGCTCGTGCTGCGGGCCAGCGTGATGACCGGACGCCTGCAGGTCGTCGGCCTCGGCCTGCTGGGCGTCATCGGGACCGACCTGGTCATCATCGGCCTGCGGGACGGCGGCTACGTCGAGGGCGGCGCGCTCGACGTGTCCTACCTCGCCGGCCTGCTGCTCGTGGCCATCGGCGCCTCCCTGGTCGACGGCCGCCCACCGTCCGCCGGCCGGCGCGTGCGCCGGGCGCTCCTGCTGCTGCCCTACCTGCCGGTGTCGCTGGCGCTGGCCAAGAGCGGCTACGACCTCACGACCACCGAGGCCTCCGGCGAGCTCCAGGTGCAGATGGCCATGCTGCTCGTCGTGCTGGCCTTCGCCCGCCAGGCGTTCACGCTGCTCGAGAACGACGACCTGCTGCAGGTGCTGGCCGCCCGCGAGGCCGTCATGCGCCAGCAGGCCCTGGAGGACCCGCTCACCGGCCTGGCCAACCGCACGCTGCTGCTGGAGCGCCTGCAGGCCGCGCTGCGCGACCGGGCCGCGGGCACCGAGGTGTGCGTCCTCTACGTCGACCTCGACGACTTCAAGCTCATCAACGACACCCACGGCCACGACGCCGGCGACCAGGTCCTCACCGAGGTGGCCGGCCGGATGGCCGGCCTGTGCGGACCGGACGACACCGTCGCCCGCCTGGGCGGTGACGAGTTCGCGCTGCTGCTGGTCGGCCATGCGGACCCCGACGGCGTGGCCGACGCCGTGCTGGCCGCGCTGTCGACCCCGGTCGTCGTCGGCAGCCGGCGGTTCACCGTGACGGCGAGCGTCGGCCTGGTCGCGGTGGAGTCGGCCGGCGAGACCGCCCGCACGCTGCTCTCCCACGCCGACATCGCCATGTACACCGCCAAGCACGGCGGCAAGGGACGCGTCGCGGTGGTGCGCGGCGGCGACCGGGCGCAGGCGGCCCGCAAGGTCCGCGTCCGCGAGCTCATCGCGCACCCCCAGCTCGAGGACTTCGCGGTCGTCTACCAGCCCGTCGTCGACCTGCAGAGCGGCGTGGTCCGCGGTGTCGAGGCCCTGCTGCGCTGGCACTCGCCCGAGGTGGGCGACGTCCCGCCGGACGAGTTCATCCACCTCGCTGAGCAGGCCGGCTCGATCAGCATCCTGGGGCGGCACGTCCTGGCGACGACGCTCGCCGACCTGGCCCGCTGGCAGGAGCGCTACCCCCAGCACCGGCTGGCCGCCGGCGTGAACGTCTCCCCGGTGCAGCTCACCGACGCCGGCCTGCTCCCGGACGCGGTCGCCGGCCTGCGCCGGCACGGGCTCGTCCGCCGACCAGCTGGTCCTCGAGATCACCGAGCAGGCGCTCGTCGGCGACATCGACGCCGCGGCCGCCGCCGTGCGCGCGATGCGCACCGCCGGGCTGTCGGTCGCGATCGACGACTTCGGCACCGGCTACTCCTCGCTGCGCTACCTCGACCGCTTCGAGGCCGACGTCCTGAAGATCGACCGCTCCTTCGTGGCGAAGCTGACCGGCGAGGGCCGCAGCATGGAGCTGGTCCGCTCGGTCATCGACCTGGCCCGGATGCTCGACCTGCAGACCATCGCCGAGGGCGTCGAGACCCCGGAGCAGCTGCGCCTGCTGCAGGCGATGGGCTGCGACCTGGCCCAGGGCTGGCTCTTCAGCCGGGCCGTCGACGCGCAGCGGTTCGACCAGCTCCTGGCCGACGGGGCCCGCTTCCCGCTGCCCGGGCCGCTGCCCGCGCAGCGCCTGGCCGTGGTGTCCCCGGTCTGAGCGTCAGGCGCAGCCGACCCGACAGCCCTCCTCGTCACGCACGACCGCCCACCCGTCGCCCCGCCGCTGCAGCGTGAGCTGCACGGGTGTCGTCACCGGCCCGCGGGTCACCTCCGCGGACACGAGCGCCGTACGGCCGGACCGCCGCACCAGCACGGTGCGCACCCTGACGAGCTCGGGGTCGCCCTCGGCGACCTTGGCCCGCAGCGCCCGGCAGACCTCCTGGTCACTGCGCACCTCCTGCCGGCCGGCGACCGCGACGGAGTGCTTGCGGTAGGCCACGCAGTCGCCGAAGACCGTCGCCTCGACCCACGCCTGCGCGGTCCCGACGGGGGTCTGCAGCCGGCGCAGGTCGACCGCGGCGGTGATGCCCACGAGCAGCGCGACGATGAGCATCACGAGGATCAGCCCCACCTGGCCCCGCCAGACCCGGGTCGAGAACGGCACCTCCGCGCGGCGCTCGAGCTGGGCGTACGCCTCCTGCGTCATCGCTGGTCGGCGTCGACGGCCGCCCCGCCCTTGGCGCCCGCAGCCGACGCGTGGTGGGCCGACCCGCCGGCGTCGTGGCCGGTGGGGACCGCCCCGCCGGCCACCGAGGCGTCCGGCGGCAGGGCGGTGACCGGGTGCAGGCCGACGAGCATCCCGCCCGGGTCGGGATCGTGCGCCGGAGGCAGCAGCGGGAGCGGCGCGTCGCTGCCGGTGTGGGCGACGTGGGTGGGGTCGGGCACCCGGCCGGCGACCGCGGGCAGCAGGCCGAGCGCCGCCACCGGGCCCAGCACCCGGCGCAGGCGCGGGATCGAGACGCCGAGCAGCGCGCGCACCACCGCCGGGTCGAACTGCGTCCCGCCGCACCGGACCAGCTCGGCCCGCGCCGCCCCCGGGTCCACCGGCCGCTGGTAGGGCCGCGACGCGGTCATGACCTCCAGGGCGTCGGCGACCGCGACGATGCGTCCTGCGTAGGAGATCTGCTCGCCGGCGAGCCCGCGCGGGTAGCCCGACCCGTCCCAGCGCTCGTGGTGCTGGCCGATGCCGTCGAACCAGGGGCCGAGGAAGTCGCGCAGCCCCGCCGCCAGCTGCTCGCCCGCGGCAGGGTGGCCGCGCACCAGCTCCCACTCGTCCGCGTCGAGCCGGGCCGGCTTGCGCAGCACCGAGACGTCGACCGAGGTCTTGCCGAGGTCGTGCAGCAGGGAGGCCCACCGCAGCCGGTCGCGGTCCTCCGCGGGCAGCGCCAGCGCCTCCGCCAGCAGGTCGACGTACGCCCGTACCCGCTCGGAGTGCCGGCGGGAGCCGGGGTCGTGACGGGCCAGCGAGGCGAGCAGGACCAGCACCTGCTCGGCCGCCTGCGCGCTGGTCTGCGGGCCGGCGCGCCGCAGCTGGACGAGCTCGCGGGTCGACCCGGCGCGCAGCGCGAGCGCGAACCGCCCTGGCGCGCGGTCGGGGAACACCAGCGACAGCGACAGCAGCGCCGCCAGCGGCAGCAGCCGGCGGGCCGCCCGCTCCCCCGCCGTGAGCACGGCCAGGGCGACCGCGAGGACGGCGACGAACCGCAACGGCCGGCTCGCGTCGTCCAGCAGGCGGGCGGCCAGCAGGCCCGCGCCGACCGCGGCGGCCAGCGGCAGCACCAGCACGGCCGCGCCGAGCAGGCGGGCTGCCCGGGGGTGGGCCGTCCAGTGCTGCGCCTGCAGGGTCACCGCGGCGCGTCGACGGGTTCGAGGTCCGAGGTGCAGAAGGGGCAGCGGCTGGCCGCGGCGGGCACGGTCGACAGGCAGCGGCCGCAGGTCGCCACCGCGGCCCGGGTGACGCCCTGCCGCCGCTGGTAGGCGGCGAGCGGCTTGACGACGCCGAAGAACACCGCAGCCGCCGTGAGCAGGAACGACAGCAGCTCGTTGAGGAAGGCGCCGTAGCGGATCTGCGACCCGCGCAGCGTGACCGACAGGCCGCCGAAGTCCAGACCGCCGGCGACGCCGACCAGGGGCGTGACGATGTCGACGACCAGCGACTTGAGCAGGGCGACCAGGGCCACGGCCACGACGACGGCCACCGCCAGCTCGACGACGGACCCGCGCGTGACGAAGTCGCGGAACTCGCGCAGCACCAGCAGCTCCCGGGATCGGACGAGGGGGGACGATCCTGGCACGGGCGGGCTCAACCGGACAGGTACTCCTCGACGGCGCGCGCCTCGGCCTCCAGCGCGGCGAGGTCCGCCGGCGCGACCGGCTCCAGCGGCTGCAGCCGCACCCGGCCGCCGGGCAGGCCCCAGGTGGCCACCGCGCGTCCTCCGACGAGCCCGACCGGGCGGAAGATGCCGTTGGTCGTGACGAGGGTGCCGTGCCCGCCGACCACGTCCTCGCGCGAGGTCCAGCCGAGCAGCAGCGGGTCGAACGGCCCGAGCAGCCGGGGCGGTGGCAGCTCCTCCGCGGCGGCGCGGGAGCGCAGGTCCAGCAGGCCGTCGACCTCCACCAGCCGGTCGGCGGCTGCCCGCAGCCCCCGGCGGGCCTCGCCGAGCGCGATGCCGGCCCAGCGGGCCAGGTCGCGGTCGCCGGCCGGCCCGTGCCCGGCGACGTAGCGCAGCGCCAGCTCGCGCAGGGCGGCGTCCCGGTCCACCACCGGCGGCGGTCCGAGCCAGTCGCGGGCCAGGACGAAGGCCTGCTCGCCGTCGACGACCGGCCCGCGCACGACCAGCCCGCGCACGCTGGCCAGCAGCAGGACGTGCACGCCAGCCTGACCCGCGACCGGGACGCCGGCGGCGGCCATCCGCTCGCGCAGGCCAGCGCGGGTCTGCGGGCCGTCGGCCACCGCCCGCTCGACGACGCCCACCCCGGTCTCGGCCTGCTCGGGCGAGACGCCCTCCTGGGCCAACCGGCGCAGGTTGGCGGTGCGGGTGGCCGGGGTCGTCAGGGCGTGCAGCCAGCCGTGGTCCTGCGCCCGGACCAGGTGCAGCGTCCCCCGGTTCAGCCAGTCGACGACGAGGTCGCGGTCCTGCAGGGCCCGGTCGACGTCGCTGCTGCGCAGGCCGGTGCTGCGGACCCGTACGGCCAGCCGGGCGCCGCGCAGGTCCTGCGCCTGCACGGCCAGCAGCCGGTCGACGACGCCGACCGGGTCGCGGGCCGGCTCGCCGGAGAGCAGCTGCGCGGTCAGCCGCGCCTGGTGCAGCACGCCCGCATGGTGGCAGGAACGCCGACGGGGCGGCCCTCCCGTGTGGGAGGACCGCCCCGTCGTACGAGCAGGTGGGGTGCGTGGACTAGAAGTCCATGCCGCCCATGCCGCCGTCGCCACCCGGCATCGCCGGCGCGGAGCCTTCTCGGGCTTGTCGGCGATGACGGCCTCGGTGGTGAGGAAGAGCGCCGCGATGGAGGCGGCGTTCTGCAGCGCGGAGCGCGTGACCTTGGCCGGGTCGAGGATGCCGGCGGCGATCATGTCGACGTACTCGCCGGTGGCCGCGTTGAGGCCCTGGCCGATCTCCAGGTTGCGGACCTTCTCCACGACGACGCCGCCCTCGAGGCCGGCGTTGACCGCGATCTGCTTGATCGGGGCCTCGAGCGCCAGGCGCACGATGTTGGCGCCGGTCGCCTCGTCACCGGTCAGGTCGAGCTTGTCGAAGGCCGTCTTGCTGGCCTGCAGCAGCGCGACGCCACCACCGGCGACGATGCCCTCCTCGACGGCCGCCTTCGCGTTGCGGACGGCGTCCTCGATGCGGTGCTTGCGCTCCTTGAGCTCGACCTCGGTGGCCGCGCCGACCTTGATGACGGCGACGCCACCGGCCAGCTTGGCGAGGCGCTCCTGGAGCTTCTCGCGGTCGTAGTCGGAGTCCGACTTCTCGATCTCGGCGCGGATCTGGTTGACGCGACCGGCGATCTGGTCGGCGTCGCCCGCACCCTCGACGATGGTCGTCTCGTCCTTGGTGATGGTGACCTTGCGGGCGCGGCCGAGCAGCTCCAGGCCCGCGGTGTCGAGCTTGAGGCCGACCTCCTCGGAGATGACCTGGCCGCCGGTCAGGATCGCGATGTCCTGCAGCATGGCCTTGCGGCGGTCGCCGAAGCCGGGGGCCTTGACGGCCGCCGACTTGAAGGTGCCGCGGATCTTGTTGACGACCAGGGTCGCGAGGGCCTCGCCCTCGACGTCCTCGGCGATGATCGCCAGGGGACGGCCGCTCTGCATGACCTTCTCGAGCAGCGGCAGCAGGTCCTTGACGGAGCCGATCTTGGAGTTGACGACCAGGACGTACGGGTCGTCGAGGGTCGCCTCCATCCGCTCCGGGTCGGTGACGAAGTAGGGGCTGATGTAGCCCTTGTCGAAGCGCATGCCCTCGGTGAGCTCGAGCTCCAGGCCGAAGGTGTTGCTCTCCTCGACCGTGATCACGCCCTCCTTGCCGACCTTGTCCATGGCCTCGGCGATGATCTCGCCGACCGTGGTGTCAGCAGCGGAGATCGACGCGGTCGCGGCGATCTGCTCCTTGGTCTCGACGTCCTTGGCGGCGTTGCCGATGGCCTCGACGACCGAGGCGACAGCGGCCTCGATGCCCTTCTTCAGGCCCATCGGGTTGGCGCCGGCGGCGACGTTGCGCAGGCCCTCGCGCACGAGCGCCTGGGCCAGGACGGTGGCGGTGGTGGTGCCGTCACCCGCGACGTCGTCGGTCTTCTTGGCGACCTCCTTGACGAGCTCGGCACCGATCTTCTCGTACGGGTCCTCGAGCTCGATCTCCTTGGCGATCGAGACGCCGTCGTTGGTGATCGTGGGGGCGCCCCACTTCTTCTCCAGGACGACGTTGCGGCCCTTCGGGCCGAGGGTGACCTTGACGGCGTCAGCGAGCTGGTTCATGCCGCGCTCGAGACCGCGGCGGGCCTCTTCGTCGAAGGCGATGGTCTTGGCCATGCTGGTGGATCCTCCCGGTCGGGCGTGCTGGCCGGCAGGGTGCCCGCGACGGACGACCGGACTTCCGGCCTCACCCTGTGACCTGGCACGTGCCAGTGAACTGGCACTCTGCACGTCGGAGTGCTACGTCCTTGTTAGCACTCGACCCAGGAGAGTGCAAGCGCCGGGAACGCCGCGAGGCCGGGACGCAGAGCGTCCCGGCCTCGAAGCGGAGGGGTCTAGCGGCGCGCGGTGCCCGTGCGCGTCTCGGTGTGCTCCTTGCGCTTCGCCAACCCGGCGAGGCCGAGCAGGCCGAGCAGGCCCCACAGGCCGGTCTTGTCGCTCTCCGGAGCGTCGTTGTCCGTGGTCGACTGCTCGGCAGCGACGGCGCCCGTGGTCACGGGAGCGGCGTACGCCGGAGCGGTCAGGGCAGCGGTGCCGCCGGTGAGGGCGGTGGTGAGGGCCACGACGGCCAGGGTCTTGCGCATGTCTGGTGCTCCTTCAGGTCTGGGCGGGTGAGGGGTGGAGGACGAGCTCAGATGCGGCGGGAGCCGGTGCCGTCGGTGTCGACGCCGCCGACGTTCTGCGCCGCGCGGTGCTCCTTGTACTTCTTGTAGCCGAACAGGCCGAGCAGGCCGGAGAGCCCGATCAGGCCGTACTTGCCGCTGTCGTCCTTGCCGTCCTCGGCGAGCGGCTCGTCCACGTCGACGCTGTCCTGCTGCGCCACGACGGGGGCGGCCGGTGCGGCCGCGTGGGCCGCGCCGGCGACGGACAGGGGCGTGAGAGCGAGCGCTCCGACGACGCCCGCGGTAGCGAGTGCTCTGCGCATGTGGTCTCCTCGATCGAGCGCCCCTGTAGAGGGGCGCGTCTGTGTCGGACGGCGGTGTGCCCGCCGTCAACGCACCGACGCGCCAGACGCTGCTGGCGGCGCCGCCACCCGGTTCGCGCCGGTGCGCCACGTTTCATCCGGGAACCCGGCGGGACCTGCAGAGGTTGCTCTTCTCGTGCGTCGGCGTCGGGTGGGAGCAGTGGCGCTGGCCGGTCTCGTCCTGGTCGCCGCTGTGGCCCTACGCGCTTCCTCAGGCGACCCGGACTGCTCCCTCACCGTCTCTGGCGCGTCCGTCGGGCTGACCCGGCCGCAGGCCGAGCGCCTGACGACCCTCGCCGGGGTGGCGCTGCGCGACGGCATCCCGGCCCCGCGGCTGGCAGTGGCGGTGCGGACCGCGCTGGACGGGTCGGTGGACGGGCGGGCCGTCGACGCGCTGGCGGCCGTGCCGCCCTCGGCCCGGGCCGCCGCCGCGGACCTGCGCGCTGTCCCGGGCGCTGCTCGGCAACGGCACGTCGCGGCTGAGCTGCCGGGCCGACGAGCCGTCGGTGTCCGCGCAGGCCGAGGGGGCCACCGGGCTGACGCCTCGGGCCGCCGCCGTCCTCGGTCAGGTGGACCTCGTCTTCGGCGACCCGCCCGTGGGCGGCTTCGCCGCCGGCGGGGTGCGCAGCGGCCACGTCCCCGGGTCGGCGCACTACGAGGGGCGGGCGGTCGACGTGTTCTTCCGCCCGGTCACAGCGGAGAACCGCCGGCACGGCTGGGTCGCCGCGCAGTGGGCCGTCGCGCACGCCTCCTCGCTCGGCCTCGCCACCGTGATCTTCGACCGGCGCATCTGGACCTCGGCGCGGGCCGTCCGACGGGTGGCGCGTCTACCGGGTGCCCCCGGGCGGTGGCGACCCCGCGGTGCGCGCGCACCTGGACCACGTGCACGTCGACGTCCTGCGCGGCTGAACCGCTGGGCGCCGTGGCCCGAACACCCCGACGAGACCCGGCCATGCTCCGCCGGGTCTCCTCCACAGGTCGCTCCCGTCCCACCCCCTCGCCGCTCACCCCCTGCCGCTTGTCCGCTCGCGTCCGAGCGACACGCCGAGCCGGACCGCGACACCAGCAGACAAGCGGCCGGGCCAGCCGTCGGCCGCGGGTCGGCGGCACCATGGAGACGCGCCTGCCCGCCGCCAGAGCGCGGGGACGGTCCCCGCTGCGCGAGGTGCACCGAACCGACGAGAACGCGGAAGATGGTCGGCGTCCTGACGCCGACGATCTTCCGTGATGCCTCCCTTGCGGGCACGAACGCCGCTGAGGCGGCCACCCGGGTGGGGGACCGCCGTCGCTGCGAGTCACGCCGCCGAGAGGAGCGGTGCGGTTGGTCCTGAGGACCGGGACGGGGCGCAGCGCCACGGTCGGGGAGGGACGACGCCGATGATCTGCGGTTCTGCGTGGTCAAGGCCCCACGGGACCGCTGACGATCACGGGCGGGCATGGCGGCGGGCGGACTCCGCGGCCAGGCGGGCCGACGCGAGGCCGCTAGTCCGCCAGGCCGGTCTTCGCGAAGGCGGAGTACGACGGCTTGATCGTCGCGGACGGACCCACGACCCCCGCCACCGCGTCGATGGTCTTCAGCCCGTCGCCGGTGTTGTAGAGCACCGTCTCCGCGTCCGGGTCGACCAGCCCGGCGCGCGAGCAGCTGCCGCAGCGTCGCCACCGTGACGCCGCCGGCGGTCTCGGCGAAGACGCCCTCGGTCGAGGCGAGCAGGCGGATGCCCTCCACGACCTCCTCGTCGGAGACGTGGCCCATCGCGCCGCCGGTGCGGCGGACGGCGTCCAGGGCGTACGGGCCGTCCGCGGGGTTGCCGATGGCCAGCGACTTGGCGATGGTGTCGGGCTTGACCGGCTTGACGACGTCCCAGCCGTTCTCGAAGGCGGTGGCGATGGGCGAGCACCCGGTGGCCTGCGCGCCGAAGACGCGGTAGTCCGACGGCTCGACGAGCCCCAGCCGGGTCAGCTCGCCGAAGGCCTTGTCGACCTTGGTGAGCAGCGAGCCGGACGCCATCGGGATGACGACCTGCTGCGGGAGGCGCCAGCCGAGCTGCTCGGCCACCTCGTACCCGAGCGTCTTGGAGCCCTCGGCGTAGTAGGGCCGGACGTTGACGTTGACGAACGCCCAGTCCTCGTTCTCCGCGATCTCGCTGCAGAGGCGGTTGACGTCGTCGTAGGTGCCCTCGACCGCGACGAGCGTCTGGCCGTAGACCGCGGTCTGCACGACCTTGCCCTGCTCGAGGTCGCTCGGGATGAAGACGACCGACTTCAGGCCGGCGTGGGTCGCGTGGGCGGCGACCGAGTTGGCCAGGTTGCCGGTGGAGGCGCAGGAGACCGTGGTGTAGCCGAACGCCCGGGCGGCCGACAGCGCGACCGAGACGACGCGGTCCTTGAAGGAGTGCGTCGGGTTGCCGCTGTCGTCCTTGACGTACAGCGACCGCATCCCCAGCGCGCGGGCCAGGTGGGGGGCCGGCCGCAGCCGGGTCATGCCGGCGCCGAGGTCGACCCGGGTCGCCAGGTCCTGCCCCGCGGGCAGCAGCCCGGCGTACCGCCAGATGGTCTGCGGGCCGGCCTCGATCGAGGCGCGCGTGACGAGGCGGAGCCGCTCCTCGTCGTACGCCACCTCGAGCGGGGCGAAGCACCGGTCGCACACGTGGACCGGGGCGAGCGGCACCTGGTTGCCGCACTCCTTGCAGACCAGCCCGGTGGCGGGCGAGCCGGCGAACGCGGCAGGGACGGTCAGGGCAGTCATGTGGAGGCCTCTCCTCATCTTCCCCGCGCGACGTGCGCGGGACGGAGTTGGCACCTGGCACGAGGCCCCCGCGAACGGGGTTCCGCGCTGGTTGCCGGGGCGTCGTCGGGCCGTGTCCCTCTGCCCCTCGGGATGAGCGGTGCGTATGCAGTTGTGGAGCGAGCCGAGTGTACGACGCGCTCAGTGCGAGGCGACCGGGACCAGGCGCTCGAGGGGGGCCGCCGTGCGGCTGCGCCGCCAGAAGCGGAAGCGCGCGGCGTCGCCGGCCAGCGAGGCGGCGCCGACCCGGGCCAGCTTGACGGCCGGGGTGGTGAGGCTGTGGCAGCGGCACGACTCGCCGCAGCCGCCGAGGCCGGGGACGGGCCGTCGGCCGGCCTCGTCGCGGAGGGAGGAGCAGGAGCAGGCGGAACAGCGGTCGACGTAGGTGACCAGCATGGTGGTGTTCTCCGGGCTCCGCGGCCCACGACCGGTCCTCGGTCGGGCTGCGGATATGCACGATGTGGCGATGTCCGTCTCACCACTCTCAGTGACAAGGTTCGTCCCACCCGGCCGGGGACTGCATCACCCGGGCGAGTGCTCCTACGATCCTGATCGTGACGGGGGCCGGACTGCTGCTCGCCTCCAACCGTGGGCCGGTGTGCTTCGCCGACAGCAGCGACCCCTGCGCGACGGCCGGCCTCGAGCTCCGGCGGGGCGGCGGCGGGCTCGTCTCCGCGCTCGGCGGGCGGCCCCTGGACGGTGCGGTCTGGGTCTGCGCGGCGCTCAACGAGGCCGACCGGCGGGCTGCGGGCACGCCCGGGCTGCTGCCCACCGGCGTGCGGATGCTCGACATCGACCCGGTGACCTTCGACCGGGCCTACAACCGGGTCGCCAACGGCTCGCTGTGGTTCACCAGCCACCTGCTGCACCCGCTGGCCACGTCCCCGTCGTTCGGGGAGCGCAGCCGGCGCGAGTGGGAGGCCTACCGGGCGTACGACGACGCGTTCGCCGAGGCGCTGGCCGAGGAGGCGGCTCCCGGCGCGACCGTCCTGGTCCAGGACTACCACCTGTCGCTGACGCCGCGGCAGCTGCGCGTGCGCCGGCCGGACCTGCTGATCAGCCACTTCAGCCACACGCCGTGGGCGCCGCCGGAGGTCTTCCGCCTGCTGCCCGACGAGATGGCGGTCGGGCTGCTCGAGGGCATGCTCGGCGCCGACGCGGTCGGCTTCCTGTCGCAGCGCTGGGCGCAGGCCTTCGCGCGGTGCTGCGTCGAGGTCCTCGGCGCGTCGTACGACGGGACGGCGGTGACCCACGAGGGCCGGCGTACGCGGCTGTCGGTGCACGCCCTCGGGGTCGACGGCGAGGAGCTGCGGCGCCGGGCCGCGGAGCCGGACGTGCAGGCTCGGCTGGCTGCCGTACGCGCCGCCGTCGGCGACCGGCAGCTGGTCCTGCGGATCGACCGCACCGAGCTGAGCAAGAACATCGTGCGCGGGCTGGAGGCCTTCCGCGAGCTGCTGCAGCGCTGGCCCGAGCACCGCGGGCGGGTGGTGCACCTGGCCTTCGCCTACCCCTCGCGGCACGACCTGCCGGAGTACCGCGAGTACACCGCGGCGGTGCAGCGGGTGGCCCGCGAGGTCAACGAGGAGTTCGCGACGGCCGACTGGCTGCCGGTGCACCTGGAGGTCAAGGACGACTACCCGCGGTCACTGGCGGCCTTCCTGCTCGCCGACGTGCTGGTCGTCAACCCGGTCCGCGACGGGATGAACCTGGTCGCCAAGGAGGGGCCGGTGCTGTCGCGGGACGGCGTGGCGCTGGTGCTGTCGCGCGAGGCCGGCGCCGCCGACGAGCTGGGCGGGGACGCGCTGCTGGTCAACCCGTTCGACGTCTCGCAGACGGCCGACGCGATGCACGAGGCCCTGTGCATGGACCCGGCCGAGCGGGCCGCCCGCACCGCGCGGCTGGCCACGGCGGCGACCGCGCTGCCGCCGAGCGCCTGGCTGCAGGCCCAGCAGGACGCGCTGCTGCCCGGGGTCAGGCCGTGAGGACCGGGCGCGCCTCGTACGCCTCGACCCAGGCGCCGACGGCGTCCTCCGGGACCGGGCGCGACAGGAAGTAGCCCTGCAGCAGGTCGCAGCCGAGCTCGTCGAGCGCGGCCCAGGCGCCCTCGTCCTCGACGCCCTCCGCGACGACGGTGAGGCCCAGGTTCTTGCCGAGCTCGACGGTGGACCGCACGATCGCCAGGTTGCGCGGCTGGTCGGTGATGTCGCGGACGAAGCTGCGGTCGATCTTGAGCTCGTCGACGGGCAGCTGCTGGAGGTAGGCCAGCGAGGAGTAGCCGCTGCCGTAGTCGTCGATGGACAGCCCGACGCCGAGGCGCTTGAGCCGGCGCAGGACGGCCAGCGCGGTCTCGGGGTCGGCCATCAGCGAGCTCTCGGTGATCTCGAGGACCAGCCGGGACGCGGGGAAGCCGGTCGTGCGCAGCAGCGTCGCGACGACCAGCGGGAACTGGTCGTCGACCAGGTTGCGCACCGAGACGTTGACCGACAGCGACAGGGGCTCGGTCGCCAGCGGACGGCTGCGCGCAGGCGAGCGCTCCAGGACGTACGGGGTGAGCACGCCCATCAGGCCGGTGTGCTCGGCCAGCGGGATGAACTCGTCCGGCGGGACCATGCCGCGGGTCGGGTGCTGCCAGCGCACGAGCGCCTCGAAGCCGACGACGCTGCGGCTCGCCGACGTCGGCCTTCGGCTGGTAGTGCAGGACGAGCTGGCCCTCGGCCAGCGCGGAGCGCAGCTCGCCCAGCAGGGCCAGCCGGTCGGGGCTGCAGGTGTCCTGGTCGGCGGAGTACTCCTCCACGCCGGTGTGCTTGCCCTTCGCGGCGTACATCGCGACGTCGGCGCGCTGCAGCAGCCGCTCCGCGGTGTCGCCGTGCGTCCGGGGCGCAGGCGACGCCGACGCTGGCGGTCACGGCGACGTGCATGCCGTCGACCTCGAACGGCTCGGCCAGGCTGGCGACGGGCGACGCGCGGCAGCCGCCGGGCCGTCGACCTCGCCGCCGGCTCGACGTCGGCCAGCAGCACGACGGCGAACTCGTCGCCGCCGAGCCGCGCCACGGTGTCCGACTCGCGCAGGACCCCGGCCAGCCGGCCGGCCACCGCGCCGAGCAGCAGCGTCGCCGTTGTGGTGGCCGAGCGTGTCGTTGACCTCCTTGAACCGGTCGAGGTCGAGCAGCAGCACCGCGGTGGTCTCGCCGGAGCGGCGGCCGTGGGCCAGCGCCCGCTCGGTCCGGTCGAACAGCAGCGTCCGGTTGGGCAGCCCGGTCAGGGCGTCGTGCAGGGCCTGGTGCTCGTTGCGGGCCAGCTCGCGACGCAGCCGGGTCGACACCGAGGCGACCAGCCGGTACAGCAGCAGCCAGAGCAGGCCGAGCCCGATCATCAGGTAGAGGGACAGGCGCGCGCTGTCGTGCTCGACGGAGTCGGCGATGCGCTCGTACGGGAGGTAGAGCTCCGCCACACCGGCCGGCATGCCGTTGCCGTCCATGCCGTGCAGCGGGACGTAGACCTCGAGGACCCGGCCGTGCGACTGCTCGCCCTCGTGGTGGTGCCCGTCGGAGAGCTCGCTGATGACGCGGCCGGCGAGCGCGCCGCGCAGGCCCTCCCCGAGCTGCCGCTGGCCGATCCCCGTGCCCAGGTCGCTGTGCACGAGGGTGCCGTCGGCGTCGTAGACCTTGAGCCGCTCGATGACGTCGCTCTCGATCCCGGCCCTGGCGGCGCGGTCGAGGCGGTGGTGGGCGACGACGTCCAGGCCGCGACCGGCGAGGGACTCGGCCAGCAGCGGCTCGAGCGAGACGTCGGCGACGAACTGCGCGCTGCGCTCCGCCTCGGCCCGGGCCCGGTCGGCGGTCATCGCCGACAGGGCGACCTGCAGCACGAGCGCGACGCCGGCGACGAGGAGGAAGGACAGGACGGCGAAGCGCACGGTCAGCGGCACGCGCTGCACCATCCGCACGACAGACACCCCCTGCTGCTCGACCGACCGTCCCTCCTCCATCGGCGGCCGGTCGTGGACCTCAAGCCCGGTGTGAGCCACGCCTCCGGGTGACGCCGACCTACGCTCGCCAGCGTGTCGGCTCCCCCGGTCCTGTCCCTGACCGCCGTGCAGCGCCTGGCGACCGTGGAGCAGTCCCGCGGGATCGTCCGGCTGGGGGCGCAGGCGCGGGCCGCGCTCGGCGCCGAGCACCTGGACCTGCTGCGCCTGGACGGGGCGAGGACGACGGGCGCGCTGGTGGCGGCCGCCCCGCCCGGCACCCCCTCTGACCTGCTGCTCTGCGACGAGCTGCTGCTGGCCAACCTCGGCGTCCCGGACGGCGGGACGGTACGGGCCTCGCTCACCCCCGTCGTCGCCGCGACCTCGGTGGTGGTCCGCGGACCGGCCGAGGTGGTCGCCGTCGTCGACGCGGGGCTGCTGCGGTCGGCGCTGCACGGCAAGGTGCTGACCGCCGGCGACGCCGTCTCGCTGCTGCCGCACGACCTGCCCGAGGTGGCCCCGCCGGACCGCGCCGCCACCCGGCAGAGCCTGCAGAACCGGCTCAGCTTCCGGGCCCAGACCGTCCGGCTCAGCGTCGTCGCGGTCGAGCCGGCCGGTCCGGTCCTGGTCGGGGCCGGCACCGCGGTGCGCTGGGACGGCGGGCAGGCAGCTCCCGGGGCAGCCGCCGTCCCGTACGCCGCCGGTGGCCGCGACCGTGCCGACGGCGCGCGTCGAGGAGCTGCCCGGGCTGGAGGCGCAGGCCGGCCGGCTGCGCGAGTGGCTGGACCTCGGCTTCTCCCACCGCGACCTGCTCGAGCGGCTCGGCACCCGGCCGCAGATGGGCGTGCTGCTCAGCGGCCCGGCCGGGTCGGGCAAGGCCTCGCTGGTCGCGGCCGTCGCCGGCGAGCTCGGCCTGCCGCTGGCCGTCGCCGCGGGCCGGAGCTGGCCGCGCTGGCGCCGGACGCGGCGGCCGCAGCGGCTGCGCGACCGGCTGCTCGGCGCGCCCGCGGCGTGCTGCTGCTCGAGGACGTCGAGGCGGTCGCGCCGCGGGAGGGCTCCTCGCCGCTGCTGCCGACGCTGCTCGCGCTGCTCGAGGGCGCCGTCGGCGCCGGCCGGGTGGCGGTCGTCTGCACGACCGCGCGACCCGAGGCGGTGCACCCGGGCGCTGCGCCGCCCGGGGCTGCTCGACCACGAGCTGGTCGTGCCGCTGCCCGACAAGGCGCAGCGCCGCTCGCTGCTCGCCGCGCTGACCCAGGGCTGCCGCTCGCCGGCGACGTCCGGCTCGACGACGTGGCCGCGCGCACCCCCGGGTTCGTCGCCGCCGACCTGCTCGCCCTGCTGCGCGCCGCCGGACTGCGCGCCGCCGGCCCGCGCAGCGCGAGGTCGCCGACGCCGCAGCTGTCGCGCCGCGGACCTCGACGGGGCGCTCGACGTCGTCCGGCCCACCGCCGCCGAGGGCACCCTGGAGACCGGCGGGCTGACCCTCGACGACGTCGGCGACATGGCCGAGGTCAAGACGGCGCTGACCGAGACGGTGCTCTGGCCGCTGCGCTACCCCGACACCTTCACCCCGCTCGGGGTCGCAGCCGCCGCGCGGGGTGCTGCTCTACGGCCCGCCCGGCTGCGGCAAGACCTTCCTCGTCCGCGCGGTCGCCGGCAGCGGCGAGGCCAACGTGCTGTCCGGTCAAGGGCGCCGAGCTGCTGACCAAGTGGGTCGGCGAGTCCGAGCGGGCGGTCCGCGAGCTGTTCCGCCGGGCCCGCGAGGCCGCGCCGGCGCTGGTGTTCCTCGACGAGGTGGACGCGCTCGCCCCCGTCCGCGGCCGGTGGCACCGACGGCGGCACCACCGACCGGGTGGTGGCCGCGCTGCTCACCGAGCTCGACGGGATCGAGCCGCTGCGCGACGTCGTCGTGGTCGGCGCGACCAACCGGCCGGACCTCATCGACCCCGCCCTGCTGCGGCCCGGGCGGCTGGAGCGGCTGGTCTACGTCCCGCCGCCCGACGCCGACGCCCGCGTCGCGATCCTGCAGGCGTCGGCCAAGCGGGTGCCGCTGTCGCGACGACGTCGACCTGGCCGCGCTCGGGGCGCAGACCGAGGGCTACTCCGCCGCCGACTGCGCCGCGCTGGTGCGCGAGGCGGCGCTCGACGGCATGCGCGAGTCGCTGGAGGCCCGGGCGGTCACGCGCGGCGCACGTGGAGGCCGCGCTGTCGGTGGTCCGGCCCTCGCTCGACCCGGCGCAGGTCGCGGCCCTCGAGGCGTACGCCGCCGAGCGCTAGCGGGGCTCCCCCGCCAGGCGGTAGAGCACGTGCCGCCGCAGCCGGTGCCCCTCCGGCAGCGCCGGGTGGTCGAAGTCGTCGGCCGGGTCGTGCGTCATGCCGAGCCGCTCCATCACCGCGCGGCTGCGCACGTTCCTGACGGCCGTGAAGGACACGACCTCGCCGACGCCCTGCTCGCCGGCCGTGGCGGATCGCGGCCCGGGCCGCCTCGAGGCCCAGCCGTGGCCCCAGCGCGTGCCGGGCCAGCCGCCAGCCGACCTCGACCAGCGCGGGGTCGAAGGAGGGGACCGCCAGGCCGGTGAAGCCGGCGAGCACGCCGTCGGCCTCGACCGCCCACAGCCCGAAGCCGTGCTGCTCGAAGCCGCGCCTCGATGCGGTCGACGAGGGCGTCGCTCTGCGCGCGGGTCAGCGCCGCCGGGAAGTGCTCCATGACGACCGGGTCGGCGTTCAGGGCCGCGAACGGCTCGCGGTCCTCGGGCCGCCAGCGCCGCAGCAGCAGCCGCTCGGTCGCGGATCACAGCAGCTCCTCGCAGCAGCGCCACGACCCCGGCCGGGCCGTCGGCCACCACGTCCGCCCGGCGGCGCAGCTCCTCCGGGCCCTCCTCGCTGTCGCTCGCCACGGTCAGCCCCGGCACGCCGCGCCGGCGCAGCTCGTCGACCGCGTCGTACGCCGGGAGGTCGCCGACGTCGTCGCCGGCGAACAGCACCGACCCGGGCAGCGGGTCGCAGAGGGACAGCAGCGCGGTGCGCTTGTCGTGGCCGGGCGGGCGCAGCTCGAGCACCATGCGGCCGAGGTGCAGCTCGAGGCCGTGCTCGGCGGCCAGCTCGCCGAGCGGACCGACCAGCCGCTGCTGCGCCGCGACCGGGTCGGCGGTGCCGCGGGTGTGCACGACCAGCGACAGGCCCTTGTCCTCGAGCGCGTGCGCCGTCGGGCAGCTTCGCGAGGGCGGCCCGCGTCGGGGTGAGGCCGGCGGCCGGGGGTGCTGCTTCGAGGCTGCCGGCGTGCCAGCGCTGGACGCCGTACTGGCCGAGGACCACGAGCCCCTCGACCTGTTCCAGGCCGGCGAGCTCGACGACGACGTCCGCGGGGCGGCCGGTGATCAGCGCGAGGGTGCCGACCCGGGCGGCGAGGGCCTGCAGCGCCTCGACCGCGCCGGCCGCCGGGACGGCGTCCTCGGGGCGGGCGACGACGGGGGCCAGGGTGCCGTCGTAGTCGAGCGCCACCAGGGCTCTGGCCGGGTCGGCGCGCAGGGCGGCGAGGCCGGCCCGGCCCGCCTCGGTACGGGGCTCGGTCGGCACGCGGTGGACGGTAGTGGGCGGGGGCAGGGATGGGGGCTGGTCCGGTGCTGTCGCGGTCGGCTGCCGCTCCTGGCGGCGCCGCGGGCGGGGCCGCCCCGAGCGCCGGCGGGTCGCGGTCGCGGCGGCCGACGGGTCGCGGCCGGCGGGTCGCAAGCGTCGGAAGGTCGCGGTCGGCCGGCCACGGTCTGCGAGTCGAGGGCTGCACATGTGCCGGGCGGTCGTGTTCGTCGCCAGCCCGCCTACGTCGGCGCGAGTGTCGGGGTACGCCCCGTCCAGCGTGCTTGGCGCGGGGCTGAGCCCGACACTCGCGGCCCCCGAGCAGAGGATGACCGCGTCATGGGCGCGCACCCTCCGCACCGGCTCTGACCTGCGGAGATGCCTTGCCAGACCCATTGTACCGGCGTACCATCGAACACATGTTCGAGACGTCGAGCGGGGCCCACGGAAGCGGACTTCTGCGTCCCCGGCGTGCCCCGTCCGGCGGTGCCGGTCGAGCCGCCTGCTGAGCTCGCGGCGTTGCGTGCCGCGGTCGATGCGGTGCTGGCGCTGGACCTGTGCCTGCTGCCGCCTGGTCAGGCGCTCGAGCTGACCCGGGGGCTGCTGGTGGAGCGGCAACGGCTGGAGGCCGCGACGCTGGGGTCGGTGTCGGACCTGGACAGCCGTCAGCTCTACACGCTGGACGGCGCCGGCTCGACCCGGTCGTGGTTGGCGCAGCAGCCGGTCGCGCGGACCGGCCTGGCCGCCGAGGCGACGCGGCTGGCGGCCCGGCCGTTGCTGCGGGCCGCGGTGGCAGCCGGGCAGGTCTCGGCCGCGACCGCTGACACCGTCGCGGCGCTGCTGGCCCGGCTGCCGCAGCGCGTGGAGGAGCACCAGTTGACCGGGGTCCTGCGGCACGCGGTCCCGGCGCTGCTGACCGACCGCGGCGTCCACACCGACGCCTTGCACGCGTTGGTCGACGACGCGCTGGGCTCGGTCGGGACGACCGCGGACCGGCTGGAGCCGGCGTGCGTGCTGCTCGCCCGGCACCTGCCGCCGACCACGCTGGCGCTGGAGCTGCGGGGCCTGGTCGACGCGCTGCTGCCCGAGCGGCTCGCCGACGACACCCGCCAGTCCTGGTCGGACGCGTCGTTGACGCTGCAGCAGCGGTCGGGGTCGGGCTGGTCGTTGCGCGGCCACCTGGACGACCAGACCGGCCAGCAGCTCCACGACGCGCTGCACGCCCGGCTCCCCGAGCAGCCCACCGGCCCGCTGGACCTGCATGGCGACGACCACGACAGCTCCGCCGCGTCCGAAGACCTCAGCGGCGTCCCGGACGCTGCCCACAGCGCCGCCTCGGACGCCGCCTCGACGCGCCGACGGCCGCTGACAGCTCGGAGCAGTGGGGGACGGTCGGTTCGGGCCGGCCGCTGGTGCCGCTGGCCCGCCGGGGCAGCGGCGCGCCTGTCGAGGGCACCCCGGTGCTGTCCCGCGGCCAGCGGCTCGTGTCCGCGCTCGCGACGCTGCTGGCCGACCTGACCGCGATCGCGCCGGGCAGCGGACGGCCGCAGCCCGTCGCCCTGACGATCGTGGCGACCGTAGACGCCCTGGTCGGCACCCCGGGTGCGCTGCCCGCGCAGCAGGACAGCCCGCGACCGGCCAGCCTCAGCCTGGACGTGCTGCGCCGACTCGGCTGTGGCGCACGCTTGACCGCGGTCCTGCTCGACGCCGCCGGCAACCCCCTCGGAGCCTCCGGCGACCACCGGCATGCCACCGCCGAGAACGACGAACCCTGCGGGCGAGATGGGGCAGCCGCTGCGCTGTCAACGGCTGCCACCGACCCGGCACCGTCCCGCACCACGTCGAACCCTGGTGGAAGACCCACCGCACCCGCCTCGCCGACCTCATCCCGATCTGCCCGCACCACCACCACGACGTGCACGACGGCCACCACACCCTGCGCCTGCGCGACGGACGCCTCATCACCGACAGCGGCTGGACCGACCAGCTCCCCCTCGCGAGCTGAGGCGGCCCGGCTGACGGTTCGGTGCGCCGGTCGCGAGCCGGAGCGGGACGGCAGCCGGCCGACGTAGCGCGCGGCCGCATGCAGTCCGGTCGGGCATCGGCCCGGGTCACCGCCGCGGTGCTGCCGCTGGGGATCACGCTGGCGGGCTGGTTCCCCCGTTCCGGCAACCCGGCGCTGCCGGTCGGGTGGCCGCTACTGATCACGGCAGGGTGCCTCGCGATCACGGGGCTTCTGCTGGTCGATGCCGTCCGCATCGAGCGCCGGGTGCGCCGTACGCGACACGCCCGACGGTCCGGGGACCCGCACACGAGGCGCGGCCGCTGAGGCCGCGCGTCAGTCTGGGAGGACGGCTCCCAGGGCGTCCCACTGGGCGATCGTGCAGCCGTTGCCGCGCGAGAGGCGGAGGTCGACGTCCTCGCCGCGGTGGCGGCCGGTGAGCGTGGCGGTCTGCGCCCCGCCGTACTGCTGGGTGCAGATGCGGTCGCTCGCCAGCGGGGCGAGGACGGCGGCGTCGGCGAGCACGGCGCAGGCCGCGGCGGGGTCGGGGTGGTCGCCGCCGGCCGGGTCGCAGGTCAGGCTCCAGCGGCGCGGCTCCGCGGCCGGGTCGGCGCGCACCTCGACGACCAGCCGGGTGGCCGGCTCGGGCACCGCGGCGAGCGTGCCGCGTCGTCGTCGGACCCGCAGCCGGTCACGGTCGCCGCGGCGACCGCGAGCAGCAGGAGGGTGCGCATGCCCGTACGACGTGCGGCGACGGCCGGAGGTTGCACCGCCGGCTCAGGCGAAGTCACGGGTGACGACGACGGTCATCCCGCGCGGGCCCGGGATGTTGTCCGGGCGGGGGAGCACCCTCGGCACGCCGCGGAAGGTGTTGGCGAAGCGGAGCGCCGCGGCCCGCTGGCCCGGCTCGTAGTAGACGGTGGTCGCCCGGATGCGGCCGCGGAAGTTGCCGACCAGCCGGACCGGCCAGCCGGCCCGCTCGAAGCGGGCGGCCGCCTCGTCGGCGAGGCCGTCGACCTTCGAGTTGTTGAGCACGGCGACCGCGACCCGGGCCGGCCGCGGCGGGGCAGCGGCGGCAGGCGAGGCAGCGGGCGGCGCGGCGGCGGCGGCAGAGCGGCGCGGCGGCGGCGGCCTCGGCGGCGGCAGGCGGGAGCGTGCGCGACGGAGCAGGCCGGAGGCAGACGCCGCAGGCGGCACCGCCAGCTCGGTCCCGTCGACGCCCGTGTCCGGCACCTCGTCGGGCAGCGGGTCGCCGCGCCGTGTCGTCGACCTCGTCCACGGCGGTGACGTCGGTGACCGTGGGCGACCCGGTCGGCTCGTCGGTCACCCAGAGCAGGGCGCCGATCCCGAGGGCCGACCCCGGCCACGGCGAGCCCGGCGCCGGCAGCGGCGCGGGCGGCCGAGACCGCGAGCGGGACGTCCGGCTCCCCCTCGCGGGGAGCGCCGGTCAGACCTCGATCCCGAGCCGGCGGGCCGAGCGGGTGCGCTGGCGGGTGGCGCGCAGGCGGCGCAGGCGCTTGACCAGCATCGGGTCGGCGACGAGCGCCTCCGGCCGGTCGATGAGCGCGTTGAGCAGCTGGTAGTAGCGGGTGGCGCTCATGTCGAACAGGTCGCGGATCGCCTGCTCCTTGGCGCCGGCGTACTTCCACCACTGGCGCTCGAAGGCGAGGACCGCGCGGTCGCGCTCGGAGAGCTCGGCCAGCGCTGCGGAGTGCGGACCACCCGGCGAGGTGGTGGCGGCGGCACTGTCCACGTGGGGCCTCCCGGTCGGCTCGTCTGCGGTGAATCACACCCGTGTGGTTCGACGCCCATGAAAGCACAGCGGGGTCGGCGACACGGACGTGACGAACCGGTCACAGCACCTGGCAACGGGCCCGAGGCCGTGTCACAGTCGAGGTCCGGCGCCCGGTACGGGTCGACAGAGGACCCCCGCCCGCCGTCCCGCTCCCGATCGCTGAGGACCCCGCTCGTGCCCCTCCCCCGCGTCCTGTCCACCGGTGCGGCCCTCGTCGCCGTGCTCCTGCCCGCCGCACCAGCCCTGCTCAGCGCGTCGCCGGCCGCCGCCGGGACACCCGTGACCGCCGCCGCGACCCCTGACCTCGGCTACGACCGGATCGGCGTACGCCGGGGTGACACCTGGCGCCTGCGCGACTCCCTCGACGGCGGCGACGCCCGCGTCTACGCCGAGCGCACGCCCGGCTGGCAGCCCGTGGCCGGCGACCTCAACGGCGACGGGACCGGCACCGTGTCGCTGTTCCGCGACGGCGTGTGGCAGCTCAGCGACGCCGAGGGCAGCGAGTCCCGGACGGTGCGCTTCGGCCAGAAGGGCGACGTCCCGGTCGTCGGGGACTGGGACGGCGACGGCGTCGACACGATCGGCCTGTTCCGCGGCGGCCGCTGGCTGCTGCGCTCCTCCAACGCCGGCGTCCCCGTCCCGTACTCGGTCTTCGGCTACGGCATCCCCGGCGACACCCCCGTCGTCGGCGACTGGGACGCCGACGGCCAGGACGACATCGCCGTACGCCGCGGCGTGAAGTGGTACCAGCGCGACGCGGCGAGCAGCGGCCCGAGCTCGCGCACCTTCGACTTCGGCAACAGCGGCGACCTGCCGGTCGCCGGTGACTGGGACCACGACGGCCGCGACACCCCGGGCGTGTTCCGCAGCGGCACCTGGTACTTCAAGCTCGGCAACGGGTTCGGCGGCTACCAGACGACGTCGTTCGGCCGCGCCGGCGACCGGCCGGTGGTCCGCCGCACGCCCGGCCTGGCCCCCGGCCTCACGCACCGGGTGATCCGCGACGGCGCCTCGACCGTGCACGTCGCGACCGTCGACCTGTCCGCGTCCTCGAGCCCCGACGCGGTGCTGTCCGGCGGCGACCTCAAGGGCCTGGAGACGCCGACCTCGATGGGGCGGCGCTCCGGCGCGGTGCTGTCGGTCAACGCCGACTACTTCCTGTCCAGCGGCCGGCCGGTGCACGCGATGGCTGCCGACGGGCGGCTGCTGCAGACGCCGCAGCTGCTCGGCCGGGCGTTCGGCCTGGACCTGACCGGCACCAAGGTGCAGATGGGCTTCCCCGACACCCGGGTGGTGCTCAGCACGCCGCCGGGCACGAGCACCGTCGTCACGCGCTGGAACTCCGGCGGCCCGTCCGGCAGCGAGCTCACCGGCTTCACCGCGCCGGGCGCCGGGCTGTCCACGCCCCCGTCCGACCAGTGCTACGCCGGTGCGGCGACCACCCCGGGCGCGGTCGTGCGTCCCGACGGCGGCGTCGAGTCGAGCCTGAGCATCACCGGCACGCGCTGCTTCGGCCCTGCCCCCGTCGTCCCTGGCAACGGCGCCGTGCTGGTCGGCCAGCCGCTGACCGGTGGCGAGACGACGATCCGCACGCTGTCGCCAGGGCTGCCCGTGCCGATGACGCAGTACCTCGGCTTCCCCGGCGCGGTGGACGTGCTCGGCGGCAACCCGCTGCTGCTGAAGGAGGGCGTCCAGCAGTCGCAGGACCTCTCGGGCTCCGGCTCGTTCTTCTCCCGCCAGCCGCGCACGGCGGTCGGCGTCACGGCTGACGGCCGCATGCTCATCGTGGTCGTGGACGGCCGCCAGGGCACCTACAGCGCGGGCATGACGCTCGCCGAGCTGGCCGACCTCATGCAGCGCCTCGGCGCCCGCGACGCCATCAACCTCGACGGCGGCGGCTCGTCGGCGATGTACCTCAACGGGCTGCGCGCCAGCCGCCCGTCCGACGGGTACGAGCGGGGCGTCGGCACCGCGCTGGTCGTCCTGCCCGGCGGCGACCCCGGCGAGCAGGACCTGTCGGCGGGCACGCCGATCGGCTCGGCGTCCAAGCGCACGAAGGGGCTGTCGACCCCCACCGCCCCGGCCCCGGTGCAGCCGGACCCGGCGCAGCTGACCGACCCGCTCACCGGCTGGACGGTCGCCGCCCACGACCCGGGCAGCGTCGGGGGCCTCGCCGACGCGCTCGAGCGCGAGGGCGTCGACCTGCCGGCGGACCTGCAGCGGGCCGACGCCGTCTTCGACGGCGGGGAGGGCTAGCCGCCGACGGCGCGGGCCCCGCCGTCGACGTGGACGATCGTCCCCGTCGTCGCCGGGAACCAGTCGCTCAGCAGCGCCACGCAGGCCTGCGCGACCGGCTCCGCGTCGCGCGATGTCCCAGCCGAGCGGCGCGCGGGCGTCCCAGACGTCCTCGAACTGCGCGAAGCTCGGGATGCTCTTCGCCGCCATCGTGCGGATCGGGCCGGCGGCGACCAGGTTGCTCCGGATGCCGTGCGGCCCGAGGTCGCGGGCGAGGTAGCGGTTGGCGGACTCGAGCCCCGCCTTCGCGACGCCCATCCAGTCGTAGCCGGGCCAGGCGACGCTCGCGTCGAAGTCCAGCCCGACGATCGACCCGCCGCGGCCCATCAGGGGGCAGCAGGCGCGGGCGAGGGCGGCGTACGACCAGGTCGACACCTGCACCGTCGTCGCGACGTCCTCCCAGGACGTGTCGAGGACGCCGTTGCCGAGCGCCCGGCCGGCGCGAAGCCGATGGCGTGGAGCACGCCGTCGAGGCCGTCGACGTACGGGGAGAGCTGCTCGGGCAGCCGGGCGAGGTGCTCCTCGCTGGTGACGTCCAGCTCGATGACCGGCAGCTCGCCGGGGAGCCGCTTGGCGATCCGCGTGGTGAGCGACAGGCCGCGGCCGAAGCCGCTGAGCACGACGGTGGCGCCCTGCTCGACCGCGAGCCGGGCGACCGAGTAGGCGATCGACTTGTCGGTCAGGACGCCGGTGACGAGCAGCCGCTTGCCCTCGAGCAGCCCGGTCACCGGGACGCCCGGGCCAGCTCGCGCGCGGCCTGCTTCTCGACGCGGGCGTCGAGCTCGGCGCAGACGGCGGCGAGCCGCTCGCGCTCCTGCTCGGCCGGCCCGTCGAGGCCCTCGAGGGAGAAGACCTTCCACCAGCGCAGCAGCGGGGTGACCACGTCGTCGCGGTGGACGCGCAGGTCGTAGATGCCGGCCCGGGCCACGATGGCGGCCCGGCGCAGGAAGCCGGGGACGGTCGTGCCGGGCATCGTGAAGCCGGCCACCTCGTCGGTGATGGCCCGCAGCGTGGGTCCGGGGGCGACCGCGAGAGCGGCGGCGACGAGGTCGCGGTAGAGCACCATGTGCAGGTTCTCGTCGGTCGAGATGCGGGCCAGCACGTCGTCCAGGCCCGGGTCGCCGGACAGCCGCCCCGTCCCGCGGTGCGAGACCCGGGTGGCCAGCTCCTGGAAGCTGACGTAGGCCAGCGTGCGCAGCGGGGTCTTCTCGCCCGCGTCGAAGCCGGCGCTCGCGGTGGCCATCCGGTCGCGCTCGAGCTGCACCGGGTCGACCGCGCGGGTCACCGTGAGGTAGTCGCGCAGCACGATCGCGTGCCGGCCCTCCTCGGCGGTCCAGCGGTCCAGCCAGGTGCGCCACGGGTCCTCGCGGCCGAACAGCCGGGAGATCTCGCCGTGGTAGCCGGGCAGGTTGTCCTCGGTGAGCAGGTTGAGCTGCACCGCGGCGCGGACCGGCTCGGACAGCCGGGACTGCGCCTCCTCGTAGGGCAGCGACGGCGAAGTCGCGACCCTGGTCCCAGGGGACGAGCTCGTGCGGCAGCCACTCCTTCGCCATCGACAGGTGCCGCTCGAGGGCCTGCTCGAGCGCGTCGTCGAGCACCTCCTGCAGGGCGCCGAGCGGTGGTGCGGCCTTCACGGGCTCTCCTCGAGGTGGGTGGCCAGGGCGGTGCGCAGCGCCTTGGCCGCGGTCCAGGGGAAGCCGCCGACCGGCAGCACCAGCAGCTCGCCGGCGGGCAGCACGGCGGCGATCTCGGCGGCGAGGTCCAGCGGGTGCAGCGGGTCGTCCGGCTGCCCGGCGACGAGCACCGGGGCGGTCACCTCGAGCAGCACGTCGCGGTGCACGACCGGGCGGTCCGGACGTCGCGGCCGCGGCGCGGGCCGCCGCACCAGGTCGACCGCGCGTCGGCCGAGCAGCAGGCGTACGGCCCGGCGCTCGGCCAGCTCGGCCGGCACCTCGGCGAGCAGCAGCGCGAGGACGGCGTCGGGGTCGGCCGCGTCGATGGCGTCGCCGAGCGAGTCCAGCCGGCGGGTGGCGCCGTCGGCGCGCGCCCCGTCGAGGGCGGCGGGCAGGACCAGCCCGAGCTTCGCGAACCGGGTCGGGTCGCGCTGCAGCACGCGCAGCAGCGCGCCGGCGCCGAGCGAGAGCCCGACCGCGCGGTCCGCGCCGAACGCGTCGGCCACCGCCAGCACGTCGTCGGCGCAGGTGTCGTAGTCCCAGCCGTCGTCGAGCAGCGCGCTGGCGCCGTGGCCGCGCAGGTCGAGCAGCACCCGGGTGCCCGGGACGCCGAGCGCGAGCGGCCGGGTCTCGGCGAGGGTGCCGCCGAGGCCGTGCACGAAGACGGTCGTCGGACCGCCCTCGCCGAGGACCTCGTACGCCACCTCGCCGACGTGGCCGGTGCGCTCCAGGAGCGGCAGGGTCACTAGAGCGGCCCGTTGCGGTGGGCGCCGCGCTCGACCGGGCCGCAGGCGGAGAGCGCCTCGACCAGCACCCGGCGGGTGTCGCCGGGCTCGATGACCTCGTCGACGGCGCCGCACTCCAGCGCCCGCGCGAGCCCACCCGTCGTCGCCTCGTGGTGGGCGGCGAGGCCGGCCTGGAGGGCGGCCCGGCGTACGGGGTCCTTCTCGGCAGCGAGCTCGCGCCGGTGCAGCACGCCGACCGCGGAGGTGGCGCCCATGACGTCGACCTGCGCGCCGGGCCAGGCGAAGACGGCGTCGGCGCCGAGGCCCTTGCTGCCCATCGCGATGAACGCGCCGCCGAAGGCCTTGCGCAGCACCACCGTCAGGCGCGGCACGGTGGCGGCGGCGTAGGCGTGCAGCAGCTTGGCGCCGCGGCGCAGCACCCCGGTGTCCTCCTGCGCGACGCCCGGCAGGTAGCCCGGCACGTCGACGAAGAACAGCAGCGGGACGCCGAGCGCGTCGCACATCTGCACGAAGCGGCCGGTCTTGTCGCCGGTCTCGGCGTCGAGGCAGCCGGCCAGGCGCTGCGGGTCGTTGGCGACGACGCCGACGGTGCGCCCGCCGAGGCGGCCGAGGCCGGTGACGGCGTTCGAGGCCCAGCCGGCGTGCAGCTCGACGAAGCTGCCGAGGTCGAGCACGGTGCGGATCACCGGGCGCACGTCGTAGGACTTGCGCGACTCGCCCGGCACGAGCACCGCCGGGTCGGGGCCGCGGGTGGTGGCGAGGTCCAGGGTGCCGGGCCGGCCGAGCAGCTCGGCGAGACGGGCGGCCTGGCGCAGCGCCTGCTCGTCGGTCTCGGCGACGACGTGGACGACGCCGCTGACCCGGCCGTGGGTGTGGCCGCCGCCGAGCCGCTCGGCGTCGGCGTCCTCGCCGGTGACCGAGCGGACGACGTCCGGCCCGGTCACGAAGACCCGGCCGTCGGGGCCGAGGACGACGACGTCGGTGAGCGCGGGGCCGTACGCCGCGCCGCCGGCCGCCGGGCCGAGCACCACGGAGATCTGCGGGACGCGACCGCTCGCGCGCACCTCGGCGGCGAAGAGCTGGCCGACGGCGTGCAGCGACGCGACGCCCTCGCGCAGCCGGGCGCCACCGCTGTGCCAGATGCCGATGACCGGGACGTTCATGGCGAGGCCGAGGTCGGTCGCCGCGGCGATCGCGGTCGCGCTGTCGATCCCGAGCGCGCCGCCCTGCACCGTCGAGTCGGTGGCGAAGGCGACGACGGCGTGCCGTGCACGGTCCCGCGCGCGACGACGACGCCGTCGGCGACGTCGACCAGCACGAGGTCGTCGTCGAGCAGGGTCCGCAGCCGGGCCAGCGCGAGGGCCGGCGGCGGCGCGGTGTCGGCGTGGACGCGGTCGGCGACCGTCACCTGGCGATCACCAGCGCGACGTCGTGGCCGCCGAAGCCGAAGGACGTGGACAGCGCGGCCTCGTGGGCGTGCACCCGCGGGGTGATGCGCACGGCGTCGACGTCGGCCTCGTCGTCCTGGTCGTCGAGGTTGCGGATCGGCGGCACGACGCCGTCGCGCACGGCGAGCACCGTGGCGATGGCCTCGACCGCGCCGGCCGCGCCGAGCAGGTGGCCGGTGCAGCTCTTGGTCGCGGTGCACCGGCGGACGGTGGCTGCCGAGCGAGCGGACCAGGGCGCGGGCCTCGGCGACGTCGCCGAGCGGCGTGCTCGTCGCGTGGGCGTTGACGTGGCCGACGTCCTGCGGCTCGAGGCCGGCGTCCTTGAGCGCCAGCGCGATGCTGCGGGCAGCACCCTCGCCGGTCGGCTCGGGAGCGGTCACGTGGTGGGCGTCGGCGGCCATGCCGGCGCCGGCGAGGCGGGCGTGCACCTTCGCGCCGCGGGCCTTCGCGAACTCCTCGCGCTCGAGCACCAGCACGCCGGCGCCCTCGCCGAGGACGAAGCCGTCGCGCTGCTTGTCGTACGGGCGGCTGGCCGCCTCCGGCTCGTCGTGCCGCTTGGACAGCGCGCGCAGCTGGGCGAACCCGGCCAGCGGCAGCGGGTGCACGCAGGCCTCCGCGCCACCGGCGACGACGACGTCGACCGCGCCGGAGCGCAGCAGGAACAGCGCCCAGGCGAGCGCCTCCGCGCCGGACGCGCAGGCGCTGACGGGGGTGTGGACCCCGGCGCGGGCGCCGAGCTCCAGGCCGACCGCGGCGGCCGGGCCGTTGGGCATGAGCATCGGGATGAGGTGCGGGCTGACCCGTCGCGGGCCGCTCTCGCGCAGCACGTCGGCCTGGCCGAGGATCGTCAGCGCACCGCCGATGCCGGAGCCGATCACGACGGCGAGCCGCTCGGGGTCGACCTCGGGCGTGCCGGCGTCGGACCAGGCCTCGCGGGCCGCGATCAGCGCGAGCTGCTGCACGCCGGTCCAGGGTGCGGGCCTCGACCCGCTCCAGCCGTCCGGTGGCGTCGACGGTGGCCGCGAGCCGGGCGGGCAGCTCGGCGAACTCCGGCTCGTCGAGCAGGCGCACGCCCGACCGCGCCTCGAGCAGCCCGGTCCGCAGCGCCTCGACGTCGGGACCGAGCGGGGTGAGGGCGCCGAGGCCCGTGATCGCGACGGCAGGCGCTGTCACTGGGCGGCGCCGATGAGCGCCACGGCGTCGCCGACGGTGCGCAGGCCCTCGAGGGCCTCGTCCGGGATGCGGACGCCGAAGCGCTCCTCGCAGGCCACGACGACCTCGACCATGGTGAGCGAGTCGACCTCGAGCTCCTCGAAGGTGGCCTCGGGGACGACCTTGTCGACGGGCGTGCCGGCGACCTCGTCGAGGATCTCGGCGAGGCCGGTGAGGACGTCGGTGCTGGCGGTGGTGGTCATGGAGCTCTCCTTCTGGGAGGTCAGGGACACCGGACGACCTGTCCGGCGGCGGTGAGTCCTGCGCCGAAGCCGAGGAGCAGCACCGGGTCGCCCCGGCGCACCTCCCCCTGCTCGAGCAGGCGGGTGAGGGCGAGCGGGACGGAGGCGGCGCTGGTGTTGCCGCTGTCGACGACGTCGCGGGCGACGACGACCGAGTCGGGCAGCTTCAGCGCCCGGGCCACCGCCTCGACGATGCGCAGGTTGGCCTGGTGCGGCACGAACGCCGCGAGGTCGGCCGGCGCGATCCCGGCCCGCTCGCAGGCGGCCCGGGCCAGGCCCGGCGCGGTGACGGTGGCCCAGCGGTAGACCGCCCGGCCCTCCATCTGCAGGACGGGCGGGTGCCCGACGGTCTTGAGCACGTCGGCGGAGTCGCCGTCGCTGCTGAACACCGCGGGCGAGATGCCGTCGACCTCGGACAGGCTGACGACACCCGCGCCGGCGCCGTCGCCGAACAGGAAGGCGGTGCCCCGGTCGTACGGGTCGATGATGTCGGTGAACCGCTCGGAGCCGATGACCAGCACGTGGTCGGCGGTGCCGCCGCGCACGGTGTCGGCCGCGAGCGAGAGGCCGTACGTGAAGCCGGCGCACGCCGCCCCGAGGTCGAGCGCGCCCGACCCGCCGGTGCCCAGGCGGGCCGCGACGCGGGCGGCCGCACCGGGCACCGGCTGGGTCAGGGTGCAGGTGGCGACGAGCACCAGGTCGACGTCGGAGGGCGCGAGCCCGGCGGCGGCGAGGGCCTTGCCGCCGGCGCTGACGGCCATCTCGACGACGCCCTCGCCCTCGGCGGCGACGCCGCGGGTGACGATGCCGGAGCGCTCGCGGATCCAGGCGTCGGTGGAGCCGGTGCGCTCCGCGATGGCGGTGTTGTCCTCACGCCGTGCGGGCCGGTGGGCGCCGAGCCCGGCGAGGGCAGCGCCCCTCATGCGGCGACCGCCGGGGCCTTGAGCGCGACGATCTCGGCGCCGGGGACCGCCCGCTTGACCAGGGCGGCGAGCGTGCCGGCGGGCGCCAGCTCGACGACGCGGGTGGCGTCGGACAGCGCGGCGAGGCAGAGGTCGAAGCGGACCGGCCCGGTGAGCTGCGCGACCAGCCGGTCGAGCACCTCGCGGCCGTCGGTGACCAGCGCGCCGTCGGCGTTCGCGACGACGGGGCAGCGCGGGGTGCCGGGGACCAGCGCCGCGACGGCGCGGGCGACCCGCTCCTGCGCGGGCGCCATGGCGGCGGTGTGGAACGCCCCGGCGACCTGCAGCGGCCGCACCCGGCCACCGGCCGGCGGGTCGGCCTGCAGCTGCGCCAGCGCGTCGAGCGGGCCGGCGAGGACGACCTGCCCGGCGACGTTGACGGTGGCCACCGAGAGCCCGAGGGCGGCGCCGGCCGCGACGACCTCGTCGCGGTCGCCGCCGAGGACCGCGGACATCCCGGTGGGGGCGAGCGCGGCCGCCTCGGCCATCGCGGCGCCCCGCTCGGCGGCCAGCCCGACGGCGTCGTCCTCGCTCAGGACGCCGGCCAGCGCGGCGGCCACCAGCTCGCCGATGCTGTGGCCGCAGACCGCGTCCGGGGCCTCGGGGACGGTCCGCGCGGACAGCAGCGCCGTCGCGACCAGCAGCGGCTGGGCGACCGCGGTGTCCTTGAGCTCCTCGGCGGTCCCTGTCGTGCCCAGTGCCGCCAGGTCCAGGCCGCTGCGGACGGACCAGCCGGTCGAGCGACTCGGCGGCCCCGGGCAGGTCGAGCCAGGGCAGCAGCATGCCGGGCGACTGGGCACCCTGACCGGGCGCGAGGAGGACGAGCACGCTTCGAGGGTGCGGCCGGCCACCGGGGGAGCGCCGCGTCGTAGCCGGACGGAGAAGGGCCCCCGACTCTGGAGGGTTCCTACAACGGGATCAGGGCGAGGACGTGCGTCCCAGCGCCAGGGCTACCCGGAGCGCCTGCGCGTCGCGGGGCGCGCCCGGGTCGAGCCCTATGAGGTCGGTCACCTTCTTGAGCCTGTAGCGCACGGTGTTCGGGTGCAGGAACAACGTCCGGCCGGTCCCCTCGACCGACCCGCCGCCCTCGACGAAGGCCGCGACGGTCAGCAGCAGGTCACCGCCGGCGCCGGCCAGCGGTTGGTAGACCTCCTCCAACAGCCGGGCTCGCGCCGTGTCGTCGCCGAGGAGGACCCGCTCGACCAGCAGTGCGCCGGACGGTACCGGTCGCGGGGCGCCTGGCCACGCAGGCGCGGCGGCGAGCCCCGACAGCGCCTCGGCGACCGGCCCCGCCGACGAGGCGAGGTCGGGAGCCATCGGGCCGACCACGACCGGCCCGTCGGGCAGCACCTCAGCGAGCCGCTCCAGGGCCTGCCGCGGGTCGCCGGCGCCACCGACGACGAGCAGCAGGCCGCCGGTGACCTCGCCGGCGAGCACCGACAGCTCGAGGTGCCGGGCGACGGCGCGCAGCGCGTCCGGTCCGCTGTCGGCGCCCTGCGGCCCGGAGACGAGGACCGCCACCCACTCCGGCCGCGACCAGCCGAGGGCGGCCGCGCGCGACAAGGTCAGCTCGCCGACCTGACCGCGTACGAGCGCCTCGACGACCCCGGACTCGACCCGGGCGTCCCAGGCGCCGCGGGCCTCCGCGGACGCCGCGTAGACCTCGGCGGCGGCGAAGGCGACCTCGCGGGAGTAGCGCAGGACGGCCTCGGTCAGCGCGGCCTCGTCGCCCGGGCCGGCGAGCGTCGGGATCGACTGCTCCAGCACGTCGACGACGATGCGGATGAGCTGGACGGTCTGCTTGAGGCTGATCGACCGGGCCAGCTCGCGCGGCGCGACCGCGAACAGCTCGGGCCCCGGCAGCGTGACGTGGGCCGGGTCGCGCACCCACTGGGCGAAGGCCGCCAGGCCGCCCTGGACCACCAGCCCCGCCTCGGCCCGCTGCTGCGCCGTAGCGCCGCGAACCAGGGCAGCTCCTCCATCGCCCGCACCGCGCTGGTGCTCAGCCGCGACGTCGACCGCGACAGCTGCCCCCACCGCGCGCTCGCCACGGGACGGACCGTACGCGGGCCACCGCACCCTCCGACCGGCGTGCCGGCCCGCGGAACACCGGGCCCGGCTCGGCCGCCCCGGCGGGAGGACACCTCCGCCGCCCGGCGGTGTACGCAGGACCGCACAGATGTCCTGTCCTTCGGACGCGGCTCCGCAGCGACACCGCCGTCCTCTGCCGCACGCCAGCCCGACCGCGCGCCGGTCTGCGATGAGCGGGGCAGGTGGGGGTCAGGCGGGGGGCAGGAGCAGGGCGCGGACGGCGTCGCGGTCGACCTTGCCGTTGCGGTTGCGCGGCAGCTCGTCGACCACCCGCAGCGGTCGCGGGACCGCGTGGGTCCCCAGCGCGTCGCGGACCGCGGCCTGCAGCGCCGGCAGCCCGGGCGTGACCCCCGGCAGCGCGACCACCGCGGCGGCCACCGTCTGCCCGGCCACCCGGGACGGGACCCCGACGACGGCGGCGTCGGAGAGCAGGCCGCTGGCCAGCAGCGCGCGCTCCACCTCGGCCGGGTAGACGTTGACGCCGCCGCGGATGATCAGGTCGACCGCGCGGCCGCCGACCGACAGGTAGCCCTCGTCGTCGAGCCGGCCGACGTCGCCGGTGCGCAGCCAGCCGTCGGCGGTCAGCGGGGACGGCTCGGCGCCCCAGTAGCCGGGCGTCACCGCGGGCGAGCGCACCCACACCTCGCCGGGCTCGCCGCGGGGCACCACCTCGCCGGAGGGCCCGACGAGCTCGATCTCGACGTACGGCGCCGGCCGCCCCACGCTGCCCGGCTTGCGCAGCCCCTCGACGTCGGGCAGGCAGGTCACCGGCGCGCAGGTCTCGGACAGCGCGTAGACGTCGAACAGCCGCAGCTGGGGCAGGCGCTCGCGCACGCGGTCGAGCGTGCCGGGCGGGGCCGGCGCGCCGCCGAAGACCGCCAGCCGGACCCCGGTCAGGGAGCCGAAGGCCGGCGCCCGCAGCAGCAGCTCCCAGATGCTCGGGACGACGTCGATCCACGTCACGCCGTGCTCGGCGGCGACCTGCACCAGCAGCGGCGCGGAGAACTCCGCCATCGTCACCGCCGACCCGCCGGACAGCATGGCCGGCGCCAGCTGGGTGACGTGCCCCGAGACCCACGCGAACGGCAGGTGGATCGCGGTCCGGTCCGCCGGCGTGAGCCCGAGCGTCCGCGCGTAGAAGGCCGCCGCGTGCCCGAGCATCCGGCCGGTGACCTGCACCGCCTTGGGCCCGCCGGTGGTGCCGCTGGTGGCGATCAGGGCGTACGTCGCGTCCTCGTCCGGCAGCGGCTGCCCCGCGCGCCACGGCTCGGGTGCGCCGAGCAGCACCTCCGCGGCATCTGCTGCGGGGATGCCCAGGTCGACGGCGAGGTCCGGCTGCACGAGCAGCAGCGACGCGCCCGTCAGCTCGACCAGCGCGCGCAGCCGGGCGACCGGCGCGCCGGCGGGCAGGCCGACGTGGACGACACCGGCGCGGGCACAGGCCCAGATGGCCACCGCCGCCTCGAGCCCGTTGCGGACCAGGACTGCCACGCGGTCACCCGGCGCGACCCGGGCCAGCAGCGCCGCCGCGGCTCCCTCGACCAGGGCGGCGAACTCGTCGTAGGTCGTGGTGCTCCCGCGGGCCGGGTCGATGAGCAGGGCCGAGGACCCGTGCGCGGGGAGCGCGTCCTCGAGCAGCCCGACCACCGAGCGCGGGCGCGTGGCGTAGCAGCGCAGCGCGACGCCGCGGACGACCTCGTCGACCAGCGCGTCCGGGCCGAGCTGGGCGGAGCTCACGCCACCAGGGCGGCGAGGGTGGCCTCGCGGATGTGCGGCGCCTGGCTGTGCACGACCTGGAACGCCGCGGCGCGCAGCAGCCGCTGCGCCGGGTCGGCCAGCCCCATGCCCTGGCCGCCGCGGGCGGTGAGCAGCGCGGTGCAGGCCTCGAGCTGCAGCACCAGCGCCTGCGCCCGCAGCGCGAGCCGCTCCTCGAGCTGCTCGGTCGGCGGCACCTCGTCGAGCAGGCGGTAGGCCCGGGTGCGCACCTCCAGCAGCCGCGCTCGCAGCGACGCGGCGACGGCGGGTGCGCGGTCGGCCAGCAGGTCCAGCGCCGCCAGCGCCACCCCGAAGGTCGAGGGCTGGACGTTGGTGTTCATGGCGGTGTCCGCGGCCTCCCAGGGCTCGCGGTCCAGGAGGAGGACGACGTCCTCGTCGGCGACGTAGAGGCCCTCGAAGCGCAACGCGTGCGTCGAGGTGCCGTTCATCGAGGCCAGCTGCAGCACCCCGGCGCTGCGCAGCTCGGGCCGGTCGCCGGCCGGCACGATCGCCAGCAGCGTCTCGTCCGTGCCGCGCACGACCGCGCCGGCGAGCAGCAGGTCGGTCAGGCCCCAGCCGGTGCACCAGGGCTGGAAGCCCGTGAGCCGCCAGCCGTGCCCCTCGCGGTCGGCGAAGACCGACGGCGTGGCCGTGCGGAGGTGGCTGAAGGCGACCCCGCCCTGGGCCCGCCCCGAGCACAGGTCCGGCAGGTGGCGCGCGGCCAGCTCGGTGTTGGCGCTGTTGTGGAGCGCGCGCACGACCGGGCCGTGCTGGAACCACACGAACCACGCGTCGGGGCTGGCCCCGGCCAGCAGCTCGGCCACCTCACGCTGCTGCGGCAGCGGCAGGCCGCCGAGCTCGGGCGGGCCGTGCACCGCGAGCAGGCCGGCAGCCGCCATGCGGTCGACCACCGCGCGCGTCACGCCGTCGCGCTCGAGCTGCTCGGCCTCGGTGGCCAGCTCGGTGGCCAGGACGGCGGCTGCCCGGAGGGCGTCAGGGGGCATGGGCGGCACGCTAGGCGCTCAGCCGACGGCGTGCACGCCCCCGTCCGCGTGGACGACCGACCCGGTGGTGGCCGGGAACCAGTCCGAGAGCAGCATCAGCGCGGCCTTCGCCACCGCGGTCGGGTCCGCCGGGTCCCAGCCCAGCGGCGCCTGCTCGTCCCAGCGCGCGGTCAGCGCGTCGTACGCCGGCAGCGCCCTCGACAGCATCGTGCGCTGCGGACCGGCGGCCACCACGTTGACGCGCACGCCGTCGGGGCCCAGCTCGCGGGCGAGGTAGCGGGTGGTGGCCTCCAGGGCGGCCTGCGCGACGCCCAGCCAGTCGAGCCCGGGCAGCGCCCGCGACGGGTCGAGCTCGAGCCCGACGACGGCAGCCCCGCGGGGCAGCAGGGGCCGCAGGGCGTGCGTGACGGCGGCCAGCGACCAGGCGGCGGTCTGCACCGTCTCGGCGACGACCGGCCACGGGGTGGCGGCGAAGCCGGCCGAGCGGTCGGCCTCGGGCAGGTAGGCGATGGCGTGCAGCACGCCGTCGACGCGGTCCCAGCCGGCGCCGCGGACGGCGGCCTCCAGCCCGGCCAGGTCCTCGGGCAGCTGCACGTCGAGCTCGAGCACCTCGGCGGCGACACCGAGCCGCGGGGCGACCCGGGCGGTGACGCGGTAGGCCCGGCAGACCGGCGAGGTCAGCAGCACCTCGGCGCCCTGCTCGAGCGCGAGCCGCACGACCGCGCTGGCCAGGGACGCCTCGGTCAGCACCCCGGTGACGAGCAGCCGCTTGCCCGCGACCAGGCCGACGCTCACCGGCCCACGGTATTGCCCGCCAGCTGCTGGCGGTAGTCGGCCAGGCTCACCGGCCGGCGGGTCAGCACACCGTCGCCGGCCGGGACCGGCAGCGGCTCGCCGTCGCGGACGAACTGCACCGCCTTCACCTCGGGGAAGGCGTCCAGGGTCGCGACCAGCTGGGCGTACGCGAGGACCTCGTCGCTGCGGCCCCCCGCCACCGCCTCCTCGGCCAGCTCGACCACCGCGATGCCGCCCTCCACCCGCACCTCGCCGACCCCCGCCTCGGGCGGGCAGCGCGGTGGTGAGGCCGCGCGTGCGCTCGGAGACCGTCGGTCCGGCGAGCAGGTCGGTCAGCGCGTTCTGCGCGCTGACCGACCGCGGCCGGCCGCGGCACCGCGACCAGCGCGCCGCTGCGCACGAGGTAGAGCCGCTCGCGGCCCGTGCCGCCGGCAGTCGCCGTCGCGGCAGGGGCCCCGATCCGGTACGGCGCGTCGGCCGGGTCCAGCGGCCGCGCCTGCTGCTCGCCCGGCAGCCCGCACCCGGTGAGCAGCAGCGCCGCGAGCACGCCGCCGAGACCCGCCCTCACGACGGCACCTCGACCCGGAACCGGGCCCCGCCACCCGGGCGGTCCTGCACCTCGATCCGGCCGCCGTGGGCCGCGACGTGCTGGGCCACCAGCGCGAGCCCCAGCCCGGTGCCGTCGCCGCTGCCGCGCACGCCGGCCGTACGCCCCCGCCCGAACCGGCCGAAGACCAGCTCCCGCTCGTCGGCGGGCACCCCGGGGCCCTCGTCGTCGACCTCCAGCCACAGCAGGCCGTCGGTGCGCCCGGCGCGCACCGCGACCGGTCCACCTCCGTGCCGGTCGGCGTTGTCGAGCAGGTTGACCAGCACCTGGCGCAGCCGCCGCTGGTCGACGTCGGCGACCAGGGGACGCGGCACCTCCGGCACCAGCCCGCGGGACAGGCACAGCCCGTCGAGCAGCTCGGCGACGTCGACCGGCGCGCGCTCCACCGGGCGGTCGCCGCGGGCCAGCTCGAGCAGGTCGGTGACCAGCTGGGAGAACCGCTCCAGCTCGCCGGTGAGCAGCCCCAGCGCCGCCGCCGACCGCGGGTCGAGGTCGTCGCGCCGCCGGTCCAGCACGGCCGCCGCCGCGGACAGCGTCTGCAGCGGGGAGCGCAGCTCGTGGCTGACGTCGGCAGCGAAGCGCCGGTCACGCTCCAGCCGGGCCTGCAGCTCGTCCACCATCGCGTTGAACGAGGTGGCCAGCCGGGCCACGTCGGGCTCGCGCGCCGGGTCGAGCCGCGCGTCGAGGTTGCCGGCCGTGATGCTGGTCGCGGCGTCGGCGACCGAGGTCAACGGCCGCAGCACCCGACGGCTCACCCAGGCGCCGAGCGCCGCGCCGGCCAGCGCCGTCCCCAGCGCGACGAGCGCGAGGATGACCGACAGCGAGCGCAGCGTGCGCTGCAGCTCGCTCTGGTCGTTGACCTCGTAGTAGGTCGCCCGGGCGTCGGGCAGCGGCACCGCCACGATCAGCGCCGGCCCGTCCTCCAGGCGTACGCGCTGGACGCCCGGCCGGTCGCCCTCCGCCAGGCGCTGCAGCGTCGCCGGGATGGCCCGGGTCAGGCCGTCGTCGGCGGTGCGGGCGTACCACTGGCCCTCCCGGCGGATGACCGGGCGGCGGGCGGTGCCGGTGTCGAGCACGCTGAGCACCCGGACCAGGTCGGGGTCGCTGCCGGCCAGCCCCGCCTGCACCGCCGCGGCGTCGAAGTAGGCCGACCGGATCGCGGTGCGCTCGCGCTCCTGGACCAGCGAGGACCGCGTGAGCTGGTAGGTCGCGGCGGCCAGCGAGGCCGACAGCACCAGCGCGCCGCCGGCGAACAGGGCCGTGATGCGGGTCTGCAGGCCGGCCCGCGGCAGGGCGGTCACCGCTGCAGCTTGTAGCCCAGTCCGCGCACCGTCAGCAGGTGCCGCGGGTGAGCGGGGTCGGCCTCGATCTTGCGGCGCAGCCGGCCGACGTGGACGTCGACCAGGCGCTCGTCGCCGAAGTCGTACTCCCACACCCGCTGCAGCAGCTGCTGTCGCGACAGCACCTTGCCCAGCTCCGCGGCGAGCTCGCAGACCAGCCGGAACTCGGTGCGCGTGAGCGGCAGCACGACGCCGTCGCGCAGGACCTCCCCGGCCAGCGGGCGGACCTCCAGGTCGTCGAGCACCACCGCGTCGGAGTCCGGGCCGGGGCTGCGGCCGCGCCGGCGCAGCGCGCGCAGCCGGGCGGCCAGCTCCTTCACCGCGACCGGCTTGACCAGGTAGTCGTCGGCGCCGGCCTCCAGCGCCGCCACGATGTCGTGGGTGTCGTCGCGGGCGCTGACCACGACGATCGGCACGTCGCCGAGCCGGCGCAGCCGCCGGATCAGGTCGTAGCCGTCCATGCCGGGCAGCATCAGGTCGACCAGGACGGTGTCGGCCGGGTCGGACTGCTGCCGGGCCAGGCCCTCCTCGGCGGTCCCGACGCCGACCGTGCGGTAGCCCTCGTCCTCGAGCGCCAGCGTCAGGGCGAGCCGGATCCGGTCGTCGTCCTCCACCACCAGCACGCTGCTCACCGCACCATCCTCGCCTGTCCCCGGCCGGGCGCGGAGCACGACGGTCGCGCGACGGCGTCCTGTCATGCACTCGTCATGGAGCCGGACGACACCCGCCATGCGGGTCGCGCACCCTCGGACCAGGACGCACCCGAGGAGGACCCGTGACGACCGCCGAACGCCCCCTGGCCACCCCGCTCGTCGAGATCGTCGTCGCCGAGGAGCTCGACATCGCCAGCGTGCCCCGCGTCCGCGAGCGGCTGGAGGACGCGCTGCGGCTGCGCCCGGCCCGCCTCGTCGTCGACCTCAGCCGCTGCGCGTTCCTGGACGGCAGCGGCCTGGCCGCGCTGCTCGGCGTGCACCGGCAGGCGATGCGTCAGGGCACGGACTTCGTGCTGCGCGGGCCGGACGCGCGGGTGCGCCGCCTGGTCGCGCTGACCGGGCTCGGCAAGGTCTTCACGGTCGAGCCCGCGGTCGGCCCGCTCAGCTGAGCAGGAGGGGCGCGAGCGCGACGCCGGCGCCGACCGAGCCGGGGACGGCGGGCACCGCGGACGGGCCGACGACCAGCACGGCGAGGTCGTCGCTGGCCGCCGAGGCGGCGAAGGCGCGGACCGACTCCTCGAGGATCCCGGCCACGACGTCGGCCGGCCGGCCGGCCGCGCCGGACAGGACGTCGACGAGGTTCTCCTCGCCGAACCACAGCGCCCCGTTGCGGCGCTCGGTGACCCCGTCGGTGTAGAAGACCAGGTGCTCGCCGGGGGCGAGGACCAGGTGCTCGACCAGCACCTCGATCTCGGGCGTCACGCCCAGCAGGGTGCCGCCGCTGCCGAGCAGCCGCACGCTCCCGTCGGCGCGCAGCAGCGCCGCGGGCGGGTGGCCGGCGCTGGCCACCTCGACCTGCACGCCTGACGGCGACGGCCGGAGCACCGCGAGCGCGGTGGTGCAGAAGCGGCCGCGGTCGCCGAGGTCGAGGATCGCGTCGTTGAGCCGGCGGAAGACCTGCTCCGGGCTGCGGCCCTCCTGGCTGAACAGCCGCAGGACGTTGCGGGCCAGACCGGTGATCGCCGCCGCCTCCGCGCCCTTGCCGCAGACGTCGCCGATGGCGACCGCCCAGCCGCCGCCGTGCTCCGGGGCCAGCGGGAAGACGTCGTAGAAGTCGCCGCCGACCTCGTTGCCCTCGCCCGCCGCGGCGTAGCGGGCGCCGAACTGCAGGTCGGGCACGTCGGGCAGCGCGGGCGGGAGGAGCGACGCCTGCAGCGCCTGGGCGACGGCGTTGCGCTCCTCGTACAGGCGGGCGGTGTCGATGGCGACCGCGGCGCGGCGGGCCAGGTCGAGCAGCAGGCTGGCCTCGTCGCTCGCCCCGGCGGCCGAGGTCGAGAGCAGCAGCATGCCGAGCAGTCGGCGGCGGGCCACCAGCGGCACGGCGAGGACGTCTCCGCCGCCGGCCACGGCCGCCGGCAGCTGGTCCGGGCGCAGCAGGGTCGGGCGGTGCGGCTCGAGCCGCTCGGCGAGGGACTCGGCTGACCGGTGGCCCTCGCCCGACGACAGCAGGACGCGCAGCGTGGCCGCCTCGTCCTCGTCCTCGTGGGCGACGGTCAGCAGGCGCGGGGACTGCTCGGTGAGGTCGTAGACGGCGGCCCAGCGGCCGAACCGCGGCACGACGAGCTGGCCGAGCAGGGTGACGGCCAGCGTCACGTCGAGGGAGCCGGCGAACATGTCGCTCGCCTCGGCCAGCAGGGCCAGCGAGCCGCGGCTGCGGCGGCGTGCCTCGCGCAGCCGCTCCTGGCCGAGCGCCACGCCGACCCGGTCGGCGACGAGGCGGGCGAGGGTCTGGTCAGTGCGGTCGGGGACCCGGTCGGGCGTGCGCAGCACCACCGCTCCGGTGGCCCCGGCGATGCCCTGCAGCGGCAGGACGAGCAGCCCCGGCTCGGCGACGACGCGGGCGCCGGAGGCGACGGCGAGCACCTGGGCGCGGGCCTCGAGCTCGGCCGGGACGGTCCCGATGCGGGTCATCGCCTCCCAGGACTCGTCGCCCTCGGTGGCCGCCGACAGGATGACGGCCTGGTCGACCTCGAGCCCGTCGCACAGCCGGTGCAGCAGCTCGCCGACGAGCTGGTCGGCGACCAGCCGCTCCTGCAGGCGGTCGGGCAGCTCGACCAGCCAGCCGAGGTCGGCGACGGTCGCGCGGACGGACGGCGGCTCGACGGCTGCCTCGGGCAGCGGCGCGCGCAGCTCGGGGACACCGTCCAGCCGGAACCAGACCGACTTGCCGGTCGGCCCGTGGTTGGTGCCCCAGGAGGAGGCCAGCACGTCGAGCAGGAACAGGCCGCGGCCGCCCTCGCGGGTGTCCTCGGCCGGGTCGAGGTCGTCGCCGCCGAGGACGGGCAGGGTGCCGCCGCCCTGGTCGAGCACCTCGCCGCGCAGGCCGGGCCCGCTGGTGTCGAGGAAGAGCTCGACGTTGGTGCCGGCGTGCACGACCGCGTTGGTGACGAGCTCGGTGACGATGAGCAGCGCGTCGTCGAGCACGTCGGTCAGGCCGGCGTCCTCGCAGGCGCTCGTGACGTGGCGGCGGGCCAGCCGGGCCGACCGGCTGTCGGGCGGCAGGGTGACCCGGCGGGCACCGCGCAGGCGGGCGGTCACGCCTGGTCCGGCGCCAGCAGCGCCGCGTGCAGCTCCCGGGCGGCCAGCAGGGCCGTGTCGACGGCCGTCTGCGGCAGGGGGGCGCCGGGGTGGTCCGGGGTCAGCGCCTGCTCGACGACCGAGGCGAGGGCGGCGAGCCGCGGCGCGTCGAGCTCCTTGCGCCGCCGATGGAGCTCGTCGGCCTGCTCGGCCAGCTGGCGGCGCCGCTCGTGCAGCTCCACGAAGACGCCGACCTTGGCCCGCAGGACCCACGGGTCGAACGGCTTGGACAGGTAGTCGACCGCGCCGGCTGCGTAGCCGCGGAAGGCCTGGTGGGCCTCGCCGTCGATCGCCGTCAGGAAGACGATCGGCACGTCACGCGTGCGCTCGCGCTGCTTGATGTGCGCCGCCGTCTCGAAGCCGTCCATGCCCGGCATCTGGACGTCGAGCAGGATCAGCGCGACGTCCTGCGACAGCAGCTGCTTGAGGGCCTCCTCGCCGGAGCCGGCGCGGAGCAGCTCGTGGCCGAGGCCCTGCAGGATCGCCTCCAGCGCGAGCAGGTTCTCCGGGCGGTCGTCGACCATGAGGATCTTGGCGGCGCTGGTGGCGCTCCTCACGTCATCGACCGGCCGGGTCCCCGCCGCGGCCGACGAGCCAGGAGCGCATGAGGGTCAGCAGGCGGTCGAGGTCGACCGGCTTGGTGATGTAGTCGGAGGCGCCGGCGGCCAGGCTCTTGTCCCGGTCGCCGGGCATCGCCTTGGCCGTCAGGAACAGCACGGGGAGCTCGGCGAAGGCCGGGTTGCGCCGGATCTCCGCCGTCGTCTCGTTGCCGTCCATGTCCGGCATCATGACATCCATCAGGACCAGCGAGATCTCCTCGTGCTCCTGCAGCAGGCGGATGCCGTCCTTGCCGTTGTCGGCGTAGAGCACCTGCATCCCGTGCAGCTCGAGGGCGCTGGTGAGCGCGAAGACGTTGCGCACGTCGTCGTCGACGACCAGCACCGTCGCGCCGGCCAGCGGGTCGGTGCCCGACGCCACGGGGACGACCGACGGGCCGGAGCCGCTGATCATCGGCGGCTGGCTGGCCTGGTGCGGCAGCGCCAGGTGCACCGGCGGGGCCGGCAGCGCCGCCGCCTCGCGCTCGGCGAACGGGTAGACCACCGGGACGTACAGGGTGAAGGTGCTGCCGCGGCCGGCGGTGCTCTCCACGGCGATCGCGCCGCCGAGCAGGCGGGCGATCTCGCGGGAGATCGACAGGCCGAGGCCGGTGCCGCCGTACTTGCGGCTCGTCGTGCCGTCGGCCTGCTGGAACGCCTCGAAGATCAGCTTGAGCTTGTCCGGCGGCACCCCGATGCCGGTGTCGGTGACGCTGAAGGCGAGCACCTGCTCGGCGTCGTTGAGCGTCGGGCTGGCGAAGAGCTGACCGCGGTCGGCGGTGTGCACCCGCAGCCGGACGCTGCCCATGTCGGTGAACTTCAGGGCGTTGGCCAGCAGGTTCTTGAGCACCTGCTGCAGGCGCTGCTCGTCGGTGACGACGGCGGCCGGCAGGTCGGGCTCGAGGTCGACGATGAGGTTGAGGCCCTGCTGCTCGGCCAGCGGGCCGAAGGTGCCGCGGACCAGGTCGCAGACCTCGGCGAGCACGACCGGCGCCGGGTGGACGTCCATCTTGCCGGCCTCGACCTTGGACAGGTCGAGGATGTCGTTGATCAGCGCGAGCAGGTCCGAGCCGGCGCTGTGGATCGTCCGGGCGAACTCGATCTGCTTCTCGGTGAGGTTCTGCTCGGGGTTCTCGGCCAGCAGCTTCGCGAGGATCAGCAGGCTGTTGAGGGGCGTACGGAGCTCGTGGCTCATGTTGGCGAGGAACTCGGACTTGTACTGCGAGGACAGCGCCAGCTGCTCGGCCTTCTCCTCCAGGCCGAGGCGGGCCATCTCGATCTCGCGGTTCTTGATCTCGATGTTGCGGTTCTGCTCCCCGAGCAGGGCCGCCTTCTCCTCGAGCTCGGCGTTGGTGCGCTGCAGCTCCATCGACTGCATCTGCAGCTCCTGCGCCAGGCGCTGCGACTGGCTGAGCAGCTCCTCGGTGCGGACGTTGGCGATGATCGTGTTGAGCACGACGCCGATGGTCTCGACGAGCTGCTCGAGGAAGCCGGTGTGCACGTCGTTGAAGCGCTGGAAGGACGCCAGCTCGATGACGCCGAGGACCTGCTCCTCGAACAGGACCGGCAGGACGACCAGGTCGGCCGGCTCGGCCCGGCCCAGGCCGGAGCTGACCTCGAGGTAGCCGGCCGGCACCTGCTTGACGCGCATCGGCCGCTTCTCCAGCGCGGTCTGGCCGACCAGGCTCTCGCCGAGGTGGAACACGACGTCGCCGGTGCCGTGGGCCTGGCCGTAGCTGGCGGCCCGGCGCAGGACCGGACCCTCCGCGCCCGGCTCGGCCAGGAAGAAGGCGCCCTGCACCGCCTCGACGACCGGGGTCACCTCGCTCATGATCATCTGGCGTGACCGCGGAGAGGTCGCGCTGGCCCTGCATCTGGCCGCCGATGCGGGCCAGGTTGCTCTTGAGCCAGTCCTGCTGGGCGTTCTTCTCGGTGGTCTCCTTGAGGTTGGAGATCATCTGGTTGATGTTGTCGGAGAGCTCGGCGACCTCGCCCTGCGCCTCGACCGTGATGGACCGGGTGAGGTCACCGCGGGTCACCGCGGTGGAGACCTCGGCGATCGCGCGCACCTGGGTGGTCAGGTTGCCGGCGAGCTGGTTGACGTTCTCGGTCAGGTGGCGCCAGGTGCCGGACACGCCGGCCACCTCGGCCTGCCCGCCGAGCTTGCCCTCGGTGCCGACCTCGCGGGCCACGCGGGTGACCTCCGCGGCGAAGGCCGAGAGCTGGTCGACCATGGTGTTGACGGTGCTCTTGAGCTCGAGGATCTCGCCCTGGGCGTCGACGGTGATCTTCTGCGAGAGGTCGCCCTGGGCCACCGCGGTCGTCACGAGGGCGATGTTGCGGACCTGGCTGGTCAGGTTGGACGCCATGAAGTTCACCGAGTCGGTGAGGTCGCGCCAGGTGCCGGAGACGCCCTTCACCTGCGCCTGGCCGCCGAGCTTGCCCTCGGTGCCGACCTCGCGGGCCACACGGGTGACCTCGTCGGCGAACGAGGACAGCTGGTCGACCATCGTGTTGACCGTGTTCTTCAGCTCGAGGATCTCGCCGAGCGCGTCGACGGTGATCTTCTGCGACAGGTCGCCCTTGGCGACCGCGGTCGCGACCGAGGCGATGTTGCGGACCTGGCCGGTCAGGTTGGCGGCCATGTAGTTGACGTTGTCGGTGAGGTCACGCCAGGTGCCCGAGACGCCCTTCACCTGGGCCTGCCCGCCGAGGCGGCCCTCCGTGCCGACCTCGCGGGCCACGCGGGTCACCTCGTCGGCGAACGACGAGAGCTGGTCGACCATGGTGTTGATGGTCTGCGCGAGCGCGGCGACCTCGCCCTTGGCGTCGACGGTGATCTTCTGCGACAGGTCGCCCCGGGCGACCGCGGTGGTCACCTGGGCGATGTTGCGGACCTGGCTGGTCAGGTTGCCGGCCATGCCGTTGACGTTCTCGGTGAGGTCGCGCCAGGTGCCCGACACGCCCTTCACCTGGGCCTGGCCGCCGAGCTTGCCCTCGGTGCCGACCTCGCGGGCCACGCGGGTGACCTCGTCCGCGAACGACGACAGCTGGTCGACCATGGTGTTGACGGTCGACTTCAGCTCGAGGATCTCGCCCTGCGCGTCGACGGTGATCTTCTGGCTGAGGTCGCCCTTGGCGACCGCGGTCGCGACCTGGGCGATGTTGCGGACCTGGCTGGTCAGGTTGCCGGCCATGCCGTTGACGTTGTCGGTGAGGTCCTTCCAGGTGCCGGACACGCCGCGCACCTGCGCCTGGCCGCCGAGCTTGCCCTCGGTGCCGACCTCGCGGGCCACGCGGGTGACCTCCGCGGCGAAGGACGACAGCTGGTCGACCATGGTGTTGATCGTCGACTTCAGCTCGAGCGTCTCGCCCTTGACGTCGACGGACACCTTCTGCGACAGGTCGCCCTGCGCGACCGCGGTGGTGACCTGCGCGATGTCACGCACCTGGGCGGTCAGGTTGGCCGCCATGCCGTTGACGTTCTCGGTCAGGTCCTTCCAGGTGCCGGCCACACCGGGCACGTCGGCCTGGCCGCCGAGCTTGCCCTCGGTGCCGACCTCGCGCGCGACGGTGGTGACCTGCTCGGCGAACAGCTGGAGCGTGTCGGTCAGGCTGTTGATCGTCTCGGCGAGGGCCGCGACCTCACCGGCCGCGTCGACGGTGATCTTCTGCGTGAGGTCGCCCTTGGCGACGGCGGTGACGATCTGGGCGATGTTGCGGACCTGGCTGGTCAGGTTGCCGGCCATGGAGTTCACCGAGTCGGTGAGGTCCTTCCAGGTGCCGCCGACCCCGGGCACGTCGGCCTGGCCGCCGAGCTTGCCCTCCGTACCGACCTCGCGGGCCACGCGGGTGACCTCCGCGGCGAAGGACGAGAGCTGGTCGACCATGGTGTTGATCGTGTCGGCGAGGGCGGCGACCTCGCCCTTCGCGTCGACGGTGATCTTCTGCGAGAGGTCACCGCGGGCGACGGCGGTCGCGACCTGGGCGATGTTGCGGACCTGGTCGGTCAGGTTGGAGGCCATCGAGTTGACCGAGTCGGTGAGGTCGCGCCAGGTGCCGGAGACGCCCGCGCACCTGCGCCTGACCACCCAGGCGGCCGTCGGTGCCGACCTCGCGGGCGACGCGGGTGACCTCGTCGGCGAAGGACGACAGCTGGTCGACCATGGTGTTGACGGTGCTCTTGAGCTCGAGGATCTCGCCGCGCGCGTCGACGGTGATCTTCTGCGACAGGTCGCCCTGGGCGACCGCGGTGGTCACCTGGGCGATGTTGCGGACCTGGCTGGTCAGGTTGCCGGCCATGGAGTTCACCGACTCCGTCAGGTCGCGCCACACGCCGGAGACGCCGCGGACCTGGGCCTGGCCGCCGAGCTTGCCCTCGGTGCCGACCTCGCGGGCCACGCGGGTGACCTCGTCGGCGAACGACGACAGCTGGTCGACCATCGTGTTGACGGTCGTGCCGATGCGCAGGAACTCGCCCTTGACCGGCTGGCCGGCGATCTCGAGCGCCATCTGCTGGGTCAGGTCGCCCTCGGCGACGGCCGCGATCACGCGGGCGACCTCGGTGGTCGGGCGGACGAGGTCGTCGATGAGGCTGTTGACCGCGGCCGCCGCGGTCGACCAGTCGCCGGACCAGTCGCTGTCCGTGCCGACCTCGTCCAGGCGCTCGGTCATGCGGCCCTCGCGGCCGATGACGCGGCTGACGCGGACGAGCTCGCGCGTACGCCGCTCGTTCAGCGACGCCACCTGGTTGAGCCGGTCGGCGACCTGGCCGACCAGGCCGGCGCGGGGCTCCAGGCGGACGGTGAAGTCGCCGGTCGCGATGGCGTTGAGCGCGTGCAGCACCTCGGTGAGGTCACGGTCTGCCGCTCCATCGGCGAGTGCCCCGTCGGGAGACTGCGCGGGGACCGTGTCGATGCTCATGTGTCTCCAGGGCCGAGCCGGGTGAGTGGGACGCGGTGCGAGGGAGTGCGGAGATCGTCCTCCGGGTGTCCCTCGGACGCCAGGGCCGGCTGCTCGAGGGGTTTCCGCGCGGGACCGACCCCGTACGGGCCAGACTCCACCACCCGTACGGGTGAGCGGGGGTCTCGATGTGCCTGACTCGTCCCTCTGGTGACGAGATGGCCTGTCTGGGCGTTCCGACTAGTCCTTGTCGGCCGACCGGCCCCTCCCTGAGGGCCATGGTGGCGGTAGGCACCGCCAGCGATGCTGGGCGGACGATGGCCGCCGACCACGAGGGCACCGCAGCCGCGGGCACGCAGGACACCGACCGCCGGGTCGTGCTCGGCTGCGACGACTGCGCCCTGACCGAGGAGCTGACCTCCGCCTCGGCCGACTTCGTGCACCGCGTCAGCGCCTTCTTCCGGCAGCACGCCGAGCACGCGACGTCGGGCAAGCTGCCCGACTGACCGCTGCTTCAGGCCGGCCACCAGGGCGAGCGTCGTCTCGAGCGCCATGTCGCCGACGCAGCGGTCGCGCGGATCCCTGCCGGGCGCGGCCGGTGGCACGATGCGCAGGTGCCGACCGACGACGCCCACCGGGTGACCGACCCGGACGCCCTGCGGGCGCTCTACGGCGACGTGCCCAAGCGCGCGGCCGGCAAGGTGCACCCCCGGCTGGACGAGCACGACCGCGCCTTCCTGGCCCGCTCGCCGTTCCTGCTGCTGGCGACCTCCGCGGCGGACGGGCTGCTCGACGTGTCCCCGCGCGGCGACGACCCGGGCTTCGTGCACGTGCTGGAGGACGGCCGGCTGGTGCTGCCGGACCGCCCCGGCAACAACCGGGTCGACTCGCTGCTCAACGTGCTGGGCGACCCGCGGGTGGCCCTGATCTTCCTGGTGCCGGGCCTCGGCCACACCCTCCGGGTCAACGGCACCGCGACGGTCAGCACCGACCCGGAGCTGCTGGCGCTCGGCGCGGTGCGCGGCCGCACCCCGGCCACCGCCCTGGTCGTCGACGTCGTCGAGGTGCTCTACCAGTGCCCCCGCGCGCTCGTGCGCAGCCGGCTGTGGGACCCGACCCGCCACGTCGACCGGGACGCGCTGCCCAGCCTCGACGTCGTCCTCGCCGCGCAGGTGCCCGACCTGTCGCTCGAGGAGTCCCTGGCCATCGGCCGGGCGAGCACCGGGGACCCGCTCTGGTAGCCGTCCCGGTCGCCGCCGTCCCCCGCCGCGTGCTCCGCTCCGGCGCCGGCGTCCTGCTCCGGCTCGCCGTCGCCGTCGTGCTCTACCTGCTGTACGCGCACGCCCGCGACCTCCACGGCGCGTCCGGCGGCGCGGCGGCGTACGACACGGCCGTGGCCCACGCGCGCGACGTCGCCGGGCTGCAGGCGGCGGTCGGCATCCCGTCCGAGCCGGACCTGCAGCGCCCGCTGCTGGCCTCGGACCTGCTCGTGCGCGCCTGCGGCGCCTTCTACGGCAGCGCCCACTTCCTGGTCACCGTCGGCGTGCTGCTCTTCCTGGCGGTGCGCCGCCCGCGGCAGTTCGACCGCTGGGGCGGGGTGCTCGCGCTGACGACCTTCGCCGCCGTCCTGTGCTTCGTGCTCTACCCGGTCGCGCCGCCCCGGCTGATGCCGCCGGGCGAGGCCACCCTGGACACGCTGGCCCAGGTCGGCGGCCTGGTGTCGTACGACCACGGGGTGCTCGAGCGCATCAGCGACCCGTTCGCCGCCATGCCGAGCCTGCACCTGGCGTGGGCGACCTGGTGCGCGCTGGCACTGCACAGCGCCGGCGTGCTGCGGGTCCGCCGGGCCGGCTGGGTGCTGGCCGGCTACCCGCTGCTGACGACGTTCACCGTCGTCGTGACCGGCAACCACTGGCTGGTGGACCTGGCGGCGGGCGCCGCCCTGGTGCTGCTGGTGGCCCGGCTGGTGCCGGGACAGCGGTCAGGCGCGGCCGGCCACCGACGACGGGTCGAAGCCGTAGGGGAGCTCGAGCCGGTGGGCGCGCACGAGGTCGGCGTCGGCCAGCAGCCCGCCGGTTGAGCGTCCGCGACGACGCGGCCGGTGTCGAGGACGACCGAGCGCGAGCACAGCTCCAGGGCGCACGGCAGGTCGTGGGTGACCATGAGCACCGTCAGGTCGAGCCCCTGCAGGATGTCGGTGAGCTCCCGACGGCTGGCCGGGTCGAGGTGGGACGACGGCTCGTCGAGCACCAGGACCGTCGGCCGCATCGCGAGGAGCGTGGCCACGGCGACCCGGCGGCGCTGGCCGAAGGACAGGTGGTGCGGCGCGACGGCGAGGCGGGTCGCGCCGGTCCAGGGCCCCACGAGCACCGCGGCGAGCACCCCGCCGAGCAGGTGGCCGCTGGTCCCGGCCGCGACCCGGACGTCCAGCTCCTGGGCGGCGAAGACGAAGGCCGCGGTCAGGCCCACCAGCGGGGCGGCGGCCGCCATCCGGAACGTCGGTCAGCACCTGTCCTTCGCGCCCGGGCGCCGGCCGGTTCGCCTGCCGTAGCGTTGGCCGCCCTGTCACCCGACCTGGGAGCGTGAGCCCGCGTGCCGAGCACGTCCGAGGGCACGCTCGCGGCGCTGCGGGCCGTCCTGCAGGCCCGCCACCTGGCGGGTCCGGACGACCTGCCCGAGCTGGTGACCCTGGCCGGGCACCACCTCGGCGCGGTGCGCGCGGTGCTCTACCTCGTCGACTACGAGCAGCTCGCCCTGGTCCCGCTGGGGGACGGGGCGGACCTGCAGCCGGTGGCGGTCGACGGCACCCTGGCCGGACTGGCCTTCAGCGACGTGGTCCAGCACGTCACCACGTCCGACGAGGGCCCCGTCCTGTGGACGCCGGCCCTGGACGGCACCGACCGGCTCGGCGTGGTGCAGCTGGCGTTCCCGGTGGGGCGCCTGCTCGACGACGAGCTGAGGTCCGGCTGCCTCGACGTCGTCACGCTGCTGGCCGAGCTGGTCGTCACCCGGTCCCACTACGGCGACGCGGTCGAGCGGGCCCGCCGCCGCAGCCCGATGTCGCTGCCGGCCGAGCTGCAGTGGCGGCTGCTCCCGCCGCTGACCTTCGTGTCGCCGCGGGCCGCGGTGGCCGGGGTGCTCGCCCCGGCCGACGGGGTGGCCGGCGACTCCTTCGACTACGCGCTCAACGACGACGTCCTGCACGTCGCGCTGTTCGACGCGATGGGCCACGGGCTCGAGGCCACGCTGCTCGCCTCGGTGGCGGTCGGCGCGCTGCGCAGCTCCCGCCGGCGCGGGGACGACCTCGCCACGACGGTCCGGCGGATCGACAGCACGCTCGCCGGCCAGTTCGGCCCCGACCGCTTCGTCACCGGGGTCGTGGGCGAGCTCGACACGCGTACGGGCTGGTGGCGCTGGGTCACCTGCGGCCATCCCCCGAGCTTGCTGGTGCGCGGCGGACGGGTGGTCAAGGTGCTCGACAGCGTCGTGGCCGCTCCGCTCGGGCTCGAGCTGCTCGACGACGAGGTACCCGTCGGACAGGAGCGGCTGGAGCCGGGCGACCGGCTGGTCCTCTACACCGACGGCGTCATCGAGGCCCGCGACGCCGAGGGCGAGTTCTTCGGCACCGAGCGCCTGGTGGAGATGGTGTCCCGCCAGGCCGCGTCGAGCCGGCCGGCCGCCGAGACGCTGCGGCGGCTCAACCACGCGATCCTGGCCCACCAGGAGGGGCAGCTGCAGGACGACGCCACCACGGTCCTGGTGCAGTGGCTGACCGACGAGCCGGCGGACGCCCTGCCCTGACCCGTTGCTCCGTCTGGCCCTCACGACGCGGTCGGCGAGCTGTCGACCGGCACCCGTCGCGTCGTCGACCTCACCTGCATCCTCGCGCAGCAGCCGCGGCTGCTGGCGGCGCTGGCTCAGCCGGCCAGCGCGTCCGGCAGCTCGGCCGGCGCGTCGACCACGAGGCGCGCGCCGGCGGCGGCGAGCTCGCCCGGGCGGGCGTAGCCCCAGGACACCCCGACGCACGGCAGCCCGTGCGCCGCCGCGCCCAGCACGTCCTGCGCGCGGTCGCCGACCATCACCGCCTCGGTCTCCCCGAGCGACGCGAGCACGTGCCCGACGACGTCGGCCTTGTGCCGGCGGGAGCCGTCGAGGGTCGCTCCACCGACCAGCACGAAGGACTCCGCGAGCCCGAAGTGCTCGAGGATCCGCACGGCGAACGGCTCTGGCTTCGAGGTCGCGACGGCCAGCCGGTCCCCCCGGCCCTGCAGCACCTGCAGGGCCGCAGGGATCCCGTCGTAGACGCGGTTCTCGTACAGCCCGCGCACCGTGAAGCGCTCGCGGTAGAGCGCGACCGCCTCGCCCACCAGGTCGGCCGGCACGCCGAGCCCGGCGAAGCCCTCCTCCAGCGGCGGGCCGACGACGTCGCGCAGCGCCTGCTCGCCGGGCACCGGCAGCCCGAGCCGCTCGAGGGCGTGCACCACGCAGCGGGAGATCCCGTCGTACGGGTCGGTGAGCGTGCCGTCGAGGTCGAGCAGCACGAGCACGCACCGACCCTAGGGGAGCCTTGCCGGCAGCCGGGAGTCGACGCTGTCGCGGTTCGCGCCGGCCCCGTCGCCGACCGGGGACAGGCCGACCCGCTTCCTGAGGTCGACGACGTCGCCGACGCCCCGCAGCGAGAAGGCGCTGGTGCAGCGGGCCGAGAAGTGGTGGGCGTTCCAGGCGTTGTGCGCGCCCGAGGTCGACGGGTCCGCGCCCGTGTAGCGGCCAGGACGTGACGCGGGTCTCAGCCCTCAGGCCGGCACGCCGTCCGCGGCCGCCCGCAGCGCCGCGATGTCCAGCTTCGTCATGCCCATCATGGCCTGCATGCCGCGCTGCGCCCGCTGCGGGTCGGGGTCGCTGAACACCTCGTCCATGCCCTCCGGCACGACCTGCCAGGACAGCCCGAACCGGTCGACCAGCCAGCCGCACTGCGACTCGCGGCCGCCGTCGGTCAGCCGGTCCCAGTAGTGGTCGAGCTCCTCCTGGGTGCTGCAGGTGATCTGGAACGAGACGGCCTCGCTGAACGTGAACATCGGCCCGCCGTTGATGCCGACGAAGCGCTGGCCCTCCAGCTCGAACTCGACCGTCATGACGGTGCCCGCCGGGCCGGGCGCGCCCTCGGGGTAGCGCGCCGTGCTGACGATGCGCGAGTCGGGGAAGACCGAGCAGTAGTACTCGGCCGCCTGCTCGGCGTTGGCGTCGAACCACAGGTTGGGGACGATCTTCTGCAGCATGGTGGGCTCCCTGGCTCCCGCCGGACCGCTTCCGGCTCCTGGGGAAGAAGACGGACGACCCGGCGCCGACTCATCGGTCCGGGCTAGTTCAGCGCACGGGTGCCCTCGGGCAGGGTGCCGCCGCCGACGAGCTCCGCGGCCGCGTCCTGCAGGGCGGTCAGGGCGACCCGCTGGGTGAACGGCCCGGAGGACACCCGGGCGACGCCGAGCTCCTGCAGCTCGCGGACCGGCAGCGACGCGCCCGGCACGCTGATGACGGTCAGCCGGTTGCGGCCGAGGGCGTCGACCAGCGCCGCGATCTCGTCACGGGCCACCGCCCCGGGCACGAAGACGACCGGCGCGCCGGCCTGGAGGAAGGCCTGACCGCGACGGGCGGCCTCCGCGACCAGGGCACCGCGGTCGGCGCCCTTCTCCGCCCGTACGAAGACGTCGGTCCGGGCGTTCAGCACGAAGTCGATCCCGGCGTCGCGGCCGGCGCGCAGCACGGCCTCCACCGCGGCGACCGCCTCGTCGAGCGGCTTGAGCTGGTCCTCCAGGTTGCCGCCGACCACGCCGGCCTCGATGGCCCGGGCCGCCGTGCTGCCGGCGTCGCCGTACCCGGCCTCGAAGTCCATGGTGACCGGCAGGTCCACGGCGTCGACGATGCGGCGGACCATGTCGAGGTGCAGCTCCAGCGGGATGTTCTCCCCGTCGGCGTAGCCGAAGGTCGAGGCGATCGAGTGGCTCGCCGTCGCGAGGGCCTTCACCCCGGGCGTCGACGCGACCACCTTCGCCGAGGCGACGTCCCACACGTTCGGGAGCACGAGGACCTCCGGCGCGGTGTGCAGCGCGAGCAGGGCCTGGGCGCGGGTCGCGAGATCGGTCATGCGTACGGCCTACCACTCCCTGCGCGCGGCGCGTGCCAGAGTGCCGCGCATGACGGTGGACCTGACTGGCGGACCGGGGCTCGACGAGGACGCGATGTGGCGGCGCCACCACTGGGTGACGCACGTGGAGCGGCACGCCTTCTCCCGGCCGGACGGCGCAGCACTGCGCTTCCAGGGCACGACGACGACCTGGCGGCAGCTGCGGGACCGCACGGCGACCCTCGCCGGGGCGCTCGCCCGTCGCAACGTCATCGCCGGCGACCGGGTGGCGGTGCTCATGTCCAACCGGCCCGAGTTCCTCGAGACGGTGCTGGCCGTCAACCGGCTGGGCGCGATCGCCGTGCCGGTCAACTTCCGCCTCACCGCCGACGAGGTGGCCTACGTCCTGCAGGACGCCGGCTGCCTGCTCGCCGTCGTCGACGCGGCCGGCAGCGGGCTGATCACGCCCGGGCCGGACCTGCGCATGGTGGTGGCCGGCGACGTCCCCGCCGGCCTGGACGCCGAGGCGTACGACGACCTGCTCGCCGAGCCGGGCGAGCCGCACCCGCTGACGAACGTCGCCGAGGACGAGCCGGCGCTGATCATGTACACGTCCGGCACCACCGGCCGCCCCAAGGGCGCGGTCCTGTCGCACATCAACCTGCAGGTGCAGGCCCTCAACCTGGTGCGCGCCTGGCGGCTGTTCGACGACGGCGAGGTCAACCTCTGCGCGGCGCCGCTCTTCCACATCGGCGCGATCGGCTCGGTGGTGCCGATGCTGCTGGTCGGCGGCACGATCGTCATCCAGCCCAGCGGCGCCTTCAGCTCGACCACCTACCTCGACGTGATGGAGCAGGAGCGGATCACCTGCGTCTTCCTCGTGCCGACGCAGTGGCAGGCGCTGTGCGAGGACCCGTCGGTCCCCAGCCGCGACCTGTCCCGGCTGCGCACGACCTCGTGGGGCGCCGCGCCGGCCACCACGACGCTGCTGCAGCGGATGGCCGAGGTCTTCCCGGGGGCGACCAACGTCGCGACCTTCGGGCAGACCGAGATGTCGCCGGTGACCTGCGTGCTCGACGGGGAGGACACGCTGCGCAAGATCGGCTCGGTCGGCAAGCCGGTGACCACCGTCGCCGTGCGCGTCGTCGACACCGAGATGCGCGACGTCGCGCCGGGCGAGGTCGGCGAGATCGTCTACCGCGGGCCGACCACGATGCTCGGCTACTGGCAGAACCCCGAGGCGACGGCCGAGGCGTTCGCCGGCGGCTGGTTCCACTCCGGCGACCTCGTCCGCGTCGACGAGGAGGGGTTCTTCTACGTCGTCGACCGCGCCAAGGACATGATCATCTCGGGCGGCGAGAACATCTACTGCGCCGAGGTGGAGAACGCGCTCGCCGCCCACCCGGCGATCCGCGAGGTCAGCGTCGTCGGGCGGCCGCACCCGCGCTGGGGCGAGACGCCGGTCGCGGTCGTGGCACTGACCGATCCCGCCCAGCAGCTGTCCGTGGAGGACCTGCGCAGCTGGGCGCGCGAGCGACTGGCCTCGTACAAGCTGCCCACGCAGGTGGAGCTGGTCCCCGAGCTCCCGCGCAACGCCAGCGGGAAGGTGGTGAAGTCGGCGCTGCGGCACGGCAAGGTGGTCAAGGGCGCGCTGCGCGAGCAGTTCGGACGGGGCTAGGCACGGCAGCGGCCGGGTCCCCCGGAGGGGCCCGGCCGCTGACGGCGTGGGCAGGTCAGAACTTGCGACCCGCTCCGACGATCATGACGATGGTGGTGAGGGCGCAGGCGGCGGTCGTGGCCTTGACGAACGCGGCGGTCTTGAGGTTCTTCATGGTGTCCTCCAGGGACATGGGGTGAGGCGGACGGCGAACGGGGTCGGGCTCAGAACTTCACGCCGACGGCGAGCAGCGACGTGGCCGGCAGCGGGGCGCCGCGCCACAGGGTCTGGGTCAAGAACACCTCCTCTCGGTGCTGCGGTGTCCTCACCTGCATCGGCCTCGCGGCGGAGGTCCCTGTTGCTCCGCTCGGAGCAACTCCGGGCGCTCAACTGCCGGCAGTCGGCACCCGTCGGTCCTGCCGCAGCCGGCGACGACGGTGATGACGAGGACCTGCAGCCCGAGCGCGACGCGGCAGCAGCGCCATCGCGTGCAGCCGCAGGTCGGCGAGGCGTCGCAGGTCGCCACCGGACGCGGCGACACCGCCCAGGACGAGCAGCGCGAGGACGACCCATCAGCACGGCGGTCGCGGTCCTCTCAGGGATCGGGGTCATGAGGCGAGCACGGCCTGGACCGCAGTGGTCGTCGCGGGGCCGGCGGGCCACCCGGCGAGCCAGGGCAGGAACTGCTCGGACGGCATCGGACGGCTGATCCGGTAGCCCTGGACGAGGTCGCAGCCCAGCTCCTGCAGCCGGTCGCCACGACGCGTCGTCCTCGACGCCCTCGGCGACGATCGCGCAGGCCCGAGGTTGTGGCCGAGCTCGATGGTGGAGCGGACGATCACCTCGTCGCTGTCGTCCTGGAGCATCCCGGAGATGAAGCTCTTGTCGATCTTGAGCTCGTCGACGTCGAGCCGCTTGAGGTAGGCCAGCGAGCTGTAGCCGGTGCCGTAGTCGTCGACGGCGAGCCGTACGCCCAGCGCGCGCAGCGTGCGCGAGGACCTGCACGGCGCGGTGCGGGTCGTTCATGATCGTGCTCTCGGTGACCTCGAGGGTCAGCCGGTCAGGGCGGCACCCCGTGCCGCTCCAGGCTGGCGGCCACCTCCGCGGGCAGCCCGAGGTCGGTCAGGTGGCGCACCGACAGGTTGACGGCCACGCCGAGCGGGGAGCCGGCCTCCGCCCACCGGGCGGCCTGCTCGAGGGCCTGGTCGAGGACCTCGCAGCGTGAGCTGCGGTGATGAGCCCGGTGTTCTCCGCCAGCGGGATGAAGTCGTCCGGGTAGAGCAGCCCGCGGGTCGGGTGCGGCCAGCGGACCAGCGCCTCCGCGCCGACGACCTGGCCGGTGACCGCGTCGCACTTGGGCTGGAAGTGCAGCAGGAGCTGGACCGGTGGCGGAGCCCGTCGCGCAGCTCGGCGAGCAGCGCCAGCCGTTCGGGCGTGTGCTCGTCCTGCTCGGGGTCGTAGGTCGCCCACGTGCCGCGGTCCTGCTTGGCCGTGTACATCGCGATGTCGGCCCGGCTGATCAGCTCGTCGATGCCGGTCGCCGTGCGCCGGGGCGTACGCGATGCCGATGCTCGCCTGCACGTCGAGCCGCACGCCCGACAGGGTCATCGGCTCGCGCAGCGAGGCGGCCAGCCGTACGGCGAGCAGCTCGGTCCAGGCCGGCAGCCCCGCCAGCGGGACCTGCGGCGAGGCCAGCACGGCGAACTCGTCCCCGCCGAGCCGGGACACCAGGACGTCGGCGTCGGCGAGCGCGCGCAGGCGCGCTGGCTGACCTCGACGATGCAGCTGGTCACCGACGTTGTGGCCGAGGGTGTCGTTGATCTCCTTGAAGTGGTCGAGGTCCAGGAGCAGGACGGCGACGGCCGCGCTGGCCCGCTCGTTGACCGCCAGCGCGCGCTCGATCTCGCATGTGGAGCAGCGCCCGGTTGGGCAGCCCGGTCAGGGGGTCGTGCAGCGCGTCGTGCTCGCGCTGGACGGCGAGCTTGGCGCTGGTCGCACGGCCGCGATGGGCAGCAGCAGCACGGGGACCAGGAGCAGGCTGAAGTCCGACAGCACGAGGACCGCCGGGGCCAGCGCGACGAGGAGCCCGGACGTCGACAGCTGGAAGCGGACGTCGTCGAGCAGGTGCGGCAGGACCGGCTGGTGGGACCAGAGCGCGACGGCCGTCCCGACCAGCGTGTGGTTGACGAGGAAGAACGCCGCGCCGGCGGCGAAGGCGGGCAGCAGCTCGGGCTGCAGGAACGGCTGCGGCGACAGGAAGTCCTGCCCGCTGAGCAGGCAGTAGACGGACCGCGTCACGCCGAAGGTCAGGGAGTACTGGGCGATGTTGAACAGCGGCCGGCCCCAGTGCTTGCCACGCCGCAGGTCGTCGACCACCAGCGGCAGCGCCTGCGCGCCGATCGCGACGGCGAGCGGCGCGACCAGGATCAGCGCCAGGGCGAAGGTGCTGGAGATGGTGATCTCGTCGCTGCTGCGTCCGCGCCGGCTGACCTCGATGGGCAGCAGCTCGCCGACGGCGAGGACGGCCGCCAGCAGGAGCACCTGCGCGCTCGGCCAGCCGCCGGCGACCCCGTGCCCGGTGACCCAGGCGGCGAGCGGCAGTCCGGCCAGGGTGATCAGCGTCCTGAAGCGGGTCAGCCGGTGGGACGCGTGCCCGCTCACGAGGCGCCCGCCCGTCGCCGGTCAGGGCAGCCCGGGCCGACGCGCCGCGGGTGCGGCGGGCCTTCCCCAGGGCTGAGCTGCACGGTTCCTCCCGCGGGACCAGGCGACGAGGGGGCGCTCCCCCACGACGGTTGTCGGCGCGGGCGGGGGGTGCTTGAGGACCCTCAGGCGCTGGTCAGGACGACGAGCTGCTGCGTCGCCCGGGTCATCGCGACATAGCGGTCGACAGCGCCCTCGATCCCGTCCCCGAAGCCGTCCGGGTCCACCAGCACGACCAGGTCGAACTCGAGGCCCTTGGTCAGCACGGGTGGCAGCGAGCGCACCCGTGCGGTCGGCAGGAAGCCCGCGTCGCCGATGACGCAGGCGGTCCCCTCCGGGTGCGCGGCGACCCATCCGTCGAGCACGTCGCGCAGCTCGGTGACCGAGCCGTACCGGACCGGCACCCCGCTGCGGCGGATCGACGTCGGCACGTTGGCGTCCGGCAGCACCGCCCGGATGACCGGCTCGGCCTCGGTCATGACCTCCTCGGGCGTGCGGTAGTTGACGCTCAGCGAGGCGAGCTGCACGTGCGGCAGCCCGAGCCGCTGCAGCCGCTCCTGCCACGACTCGGGGAAGCCGTGCCGTGCCTGCGCCCGGTCGCCGACCACGGTCAGGCTGCGGGACGGGCAGCGCAGCAGCAGCATCTGCCACTCGGCGTCGGTCAGCTCCTGCGCCTCGTCCACGACGACGTGGGCGAACGGGCCGGCCAGCAGGTCAGGGTCGGGCAGGGGCAGCGCGGTGTCGTCGACCGGCACGTCCTGGACCGCGAGCATCGTGATGGTGCCCTCGCCGTCGTCGTCGGCCGCCAGCAGGTCGTCCACGACGAGGGCCATGCGCTCGCGCTCCGCGGCGGCCACGACGTCGTTGCGGCGACGGCGGCGCGCCGTCTCCGGGTCGCCGAGGCGCTGGCGCGCGGCGTCGAGCAGGGGCAGGTCCGCGACGGTCCAGCCCTGCGCGTCCGCGCGCTGCAGGAGGCGGACCTCGTCCCGGGTCAGCCAGGGGGCGCACCTGCGCAGGAAGGCCGGCACCGACCACAGGTCCCCGACGACGTCCGCTGCCTCGAGCAGCGGCCAGGCGCCGTTGAAGACCCGCTGCAGGTCCCGGTCCTGCAGCAGCGCCCGGCGCAGCAGGGGCTCGGGCGCGTCTCCGTCGTGCTTGTCCACGAGCAGGCCGAGCAGCTCCTGCCAGACCTGGTCGCGCGCCTCGTTGTGCGGCGTGCCGGGCTCGGCCGCCCCGAACGCCTCGGCCCAGTCCTCCGGCTCCAGCACCACCTGCGCCCAGGGGGTCACGACGGTGGTCGCCTGCGACGGTGGCTCCTCGTAGAAGCGCACGGCCGCCTCGACCGCGCCGACCAGCGCCGCAGACGCCTTGAGGGCAGCCACCTCGGGGTCGCCCTCCTCCCGCGCGCCCGCCCCCTCGGCGACCAGGTCGCGCAGGGTGCAGGTCTGCACGCCCTCCTCGCCGAGGCTCGGGAGGACCTCGGAGACGTACGCCAGGTAGGGCTGGTGCGGACCGACGAAGAGCACCCGGCCGCGGCCAGGGCCGAGCCGCGGGTCGGCGTAGAGCAGGTACGCGGCGCGGTGCAGCGCGACGACCGTCTTGCCGGTGCCGGGGCCGCCGTCGACGACGAGGGCGCCCCGCGACCCGGCCCGGATGACGGCGTCCTGGTCGGCCTGGATGGTGCTGAGGACGTCCCGCATCCGCGGTGACCGGTCGGCGCCCAGGCTGGCGAGGAAGGCCGACTGGTCGTCGAGCGCGGCGTGACCGGCGAAGCCGTCGGCGGTGAACACCTCGTCCCAGTAGTCGGTGATCCGGCCGCCGGTCCACCGGTAGCGGCGGCGGCTCGCGAGGCCCATCGGCTGGGCGTGGGTCGCCCCGAAGAAGGGCCCGGCGGCCGGCGAGCGCCAGTCGACGAGGAGCCGTCGCCCCGTGCTGTCGGTCAGCCCGAGCCGCCCGACGTAGACCGGCTCGGGGTCGTCCGCCGCGACGACGTGACCGAGGCACAGGTCCAGCCCGAACCGTCGCAGCGTCCGCAGCCGGGCCGTCAGCCGGTGCACCTCGAGGTCGCGGTCCATCGCCGCCTGACCGGAGCGGTCGGGCGCCCGGCGCACCTCGTCGAGCCGGTCCGACAGCTCGGCGACCGCCTCCTCCAGGCTCTGCGCGATGTCGGCGAAGTGCCGCTCGTCGCGCGCGACCATCGCCGGGTCGGCCTTGGCCGACAGGGACGGGGGCAGGGCGAACGCGCTGGCAGGGACTCGGTCCACGACGGTTCCTCCGATCTGAGGCGTCGGACGCTAGATCGGGATCGCGTTGCTCATGAGCTCGGGCGGGCCCGAGGATCCTGGAGCGGGAGGCGGTGCTCCGTCTCAGCGCGCGAGAGCACGGCGGTCGCGACGCCGGGGCAGCGGCCCGGCCGGCTGCCCGCCGGTGGTGAGCAGCCTGGCGAGCGCCCGGGTGAGCGCGGGCCGCGGGTCGCGGACGAGCACGGTCCGGCACGCCCGGTTCACCGCCCACAGCGCTCCGGCCAGGATGACGAGGTCGCCGACGCTGTAGACGTTGTGCAGCGGCAGCCACGACGGCGAGGCGAAGACGTCGCCGAGCCACGGCAGCACCGGGTCGTGGACGACCCCGCTGTTGACGAACTCGTCCCGGTCCAGCACCAGGCCGGCCTTGCGCAGGGCGTCGGGGTCGGCCGGCAGGGTGCCGCCGTTCAGCGCGATGCAGCCGGCGTTGAGCCCGCCGCCGAGCCCGACGAGCAGGATGCCGGGGAGCCGCCGGTTCGCCCACAGGAAGGCCGCGGCGAAGACGTACGAGACGGCGTGCAGCGCGACCAGGAGCGGGCGCGGCCAGGTCGGGACGATGCTGATGGCCAGCACCTGCACGAGCAGCGCGGAGACCGCGAGCGACTTGCGGCGGAGCGTGAGGTCGGCCAGCCCGGACCAGCGGCCGCCGAGGAGCGGGACGGCCAGCAGGGCCACCAGGAGCGCGGCGAGGACGAGCACGATCAGGCCTCCGAACGGTGGGGGGATGAGGTGACGAGGGCGACGGCGACCGACAGCACCTCGTCGAGCGAGCTGGCCTCGGCGAGCAGGAGCGCCTGCTCCCGGCTGAGCTCCGGCACGTCCGGGAGCACCGGCGGGGCGGCCCGCGGCACGGATGTGACCGCCGGGGCGCCGAGGAAGCCGAGGACGTCGCCCTCGGCGAGCGGGCGGCTGATGAGGTAGCCCTGGAGCACGTCGCAGCCCCAGCCGCGGAGCATGTCGGTGGCCGCCTGGTCCTCGACGCCCTCGGCGACGACGCGCAGGCCCAGGTTGTGCCCGAGCTCGACCGTGGAGCGCACGATCATGGCGTCCTCCGCCTGGCTGGCGAGGTCCATGACGAAGGACTTGTCGATCTTCAGCTCGTCGACGTCGAGCCGCCGCAGGTAGGCCAGCGAGGAGTAGCCGGTGCCGAAGTCGTCGACCGCCAGCTGGACGCCGAGCTGGCGCAGCATGGCCAGGACCTGCACCGCCCGGGTGGGGTCGGTCATGATCCCGGTCTCGGTCACCTCGAGCACCAGCGCGGAGGCCGGCACGCCGTGCTCGGTCAGGGCGGCGGCCACCAGCGGCACGAGCCCCAGGTCGCCCAGTGACCGGGCCGACAGGTTGACGGCGACGCTGAGGTCGTGGCCGGCGGCGCGCCAGCCGGCCACCGCCTGGAGCGCCTGCCCCAGCACCAGCTCGGTCAGGGGACCGGCCAGGCCGGTGTTCTCGACGACGGGCAGGAACTCGTCGGGCATGACGACGCCGCGGGTCGGGTGCAGCCAGCGCACCAGTGCCTCGAGGCCGACCACGCGTCCGGTCGCCGCGTCGGTCTTGGGCTGGTAGGCGCAGAACAGCTGGCCCTCGCGCAGCGCGTCGCGCACCTCGGTGGCGAGCAGCAGGCGCTCGGGGCTGTGGCCGTCGGCAGACGTCTCGTACACCGCCCAGGTGCCGCGCTCGACCTTCGCCGCGTAGAGGGCGATGTCGGCGCGCTGCACGAGCAGGTCGACGTCCGAGCCGTGCTCGGGGTGCAGGGCGATGCCGATGCTGGCCGGGACGTCGAGGCGGACGCCGTCGCTGATGATCGGCGTGGCCAGCGCCTCGAGCAGCCGTCGGGCCACGAGCACGGCCTCGTCGGTGCTGGTGAGCCCGGTCGCGAGGACGGCGAACTCGTCACCGCCGAAGCGGGCGACGACGTCCTCCGTGCGCAGCGCGGTCTGCAGTCGCTCGGCGACCTGCACGAGCAGCGCGTCGCCGACGTGGTGGCCGAGCGTGTCGTTGATGTCCTTGAAGTGGTCCAGGTCGACCAGCATCACGGCGACCTGCTCGCCCAGCCGGCTCGCCTCCTCCATCGCCTGCACGGTGCGCAGGCGGAAGAACGAGCGGTTGGGCAGGCCGGTGAGCGTGTCGTGCAGCGCCTCGCGCTCGCGCCGGGCCGCCATGAGCGCGCTCTGGTGCACCGCGACGATCGGCGACAGCAGCAGCGGGAGCAGCCACAGCGTCGTCGCGGCGATCGTGGCGACGACCGGGGCCAGCCCGAGCAGGACGCCCGAGATGACCGCCTGCAGGCGGAACGCCGCGACGACCTGCTGCCGCACGGCCTCGCGGCGGGCCAGCGCGGTGACGACGCCGACGAGCAGGCAGTTGACGGCGAAGAACGTGACGCCGGCGGCCATCGCGGCCGGCAGGTCGCCAGGGACGTCCAGGTGCGACCCGGTCAGCACCGGCTCGCCGGTCAGGGCGCAGAAGACGGCGGTGGAGGAGAACAGCACCAGCACGTACTGCGAGACGTTGAAGAGCATCTTGAGCGGCGACTTGCCCTGCCGCAGGTCCTCGACCGCCACGGCCAGGCCCTGCACGACGAGCACCAGCGCCAGCGGCCCGACCAGGGCCAGGGCCATCGAGAAGGTGGTGCTGACGGTGATCTCGTCGTAGCCGGCGCCGCGGGCGACGTGGACGGTGCGCAGCTCGCCGACCAGGACCATGAGCGAGAGCACGCCGTAGGTCACCGGACGGTCGCTGAGCCAGGCCAGCTCGGTCTGCAGCAGCACGGCGACGAGCACCGCACCGGCCGTCAGGGTCAGGACGCCGACGAAGGCACGCAGCCGGAGCTCACTCCCCCGAGCCATCGCGCCCCCCTCCTGTCCCGGCGGTCAGCACCGCCCTGCCCTCTGTCGTTCGACACCGGCTGGTGCCTCTGGACAACCCGTTCGGGGGTGTCCTGGGTCGTGACGTGCAGCAGGGCCCGGACGCCGACGCGTCCGAGCCCTGCTGAGGCGACGAGCTAGTTCCACTTGCCGCCGAAGTGCTGCTCCGTGGCCGTGGCCATGGACCCTCCTCTACTGGTCGGTGTGGGAGAGGAGGACTAGGACCACTTCACCCCGGCGACGACGGTGGCGACGACGAGGAGGAGGGAGCCGCTGGAGGCGAGGGCGGCGGCGACACGGTTGCGCATGGGGACTCCTGGGGTGTGGGCGTTCCGGCGGTCCGCCGGCTCACAAGGGTTGTCGTCCCGTGACGGGCCCGCACGCTCCTCCCTGCGGCGCAACTCTGCGCTGGGCCGGACGGCGCAGTGCCGTACGCCGAACGCCTGCGCAGCGGGCTCCACAGACGGCCGGCCCTGCCGACAGGGGACACGTGAGCACCTCGCCCGTGACCTCGGCGACGGTGGACCGGGGCCAGGCGCTCCTCCACCGCGCCTGGTCCGTGCTGGCCCTGCTCGCCCTCGCCTACTGCGCGACCCTGCGGCCGAGCGGCCGCGGCGGGGACGGCTTCTCCGACCTGTGGGACGGCTGGGTCCTCGGCGGGGTCGAGTTCGGCGCGGCGGCCCTGTGCCTGCTGCGCGCGCGGCGGACGGGACCGGGAGTCGCTGGCCTGGTGCCTGCTCGGGGTCGGCATCGCGCTGTTCGGGCTGGGCGACCTCGGCTACAACGTCGACCTGCGGTTGCGCAGCGAGATGCCGTACCCCTCGTACGCCGACGCGCTGTGGCTGGGCTTCTACCCCTTCGCGTACGCCGGCCTGGTCCTGCTGGCCCGGAGCCGGGTGCAGCGGCAGCAGGCCTCGGTGTGGTTCGACGGGCTGGTCGGGGGCCTCACCGCAGCCGCCGTGCTGGTGCAGACCGTGCTGACGGCGGTCCTGCAGCTGACCGGCGGCTCGCTGCGCGAGGTGGCGACCAACCTCGCCTACCCGGTCGCCGACCTGCTCCTGCTCGTGCTCCTCGTCGGGGTCCTTGCTCTGCTCGGCTGGCGGCCCGGCGGCGCCTGGTGGGCCCTGCTCGCCGGCGTCGTGCTGTTCATCGCGAGCGACACGGCGTACCTGCTGCTGTCCGCTCACGACACCTACGTCGACGGCGGGCTGACCGACGCCGGCTGGCCTCTGGCGCTGGTGTGCCTCGCCGGAGCGGCGGTACGGCCGGCTCCGGCGCCCCGACTCGTCCAGCCCGGGGGCGTCGGCGCGCTGTTCGTCCCGGCTGCCTGCGCGACGCTGAGCCTGCTGCTGCTGTGGTGGGGGAGCCGCGACAGCGTCGACCCGGTCGCCGGGGTGCTCTACCTGGCCGCGGTCCTGGTCGCCGTGGCGCGGACCCTGCTGACCTTCCGTGCCGTGGGCGCGCTCGCGCAGTCGCGGGCGGAGGCGCGCACCGACGACCTCACCGGTCTCGCGAACCGCCGCCGGTTCTCCGAGGCGGTCGAGCGCCGCGCCGCCCAGCCCGGGACCGCCCCGTGGGCCCTGATGCTCATCGACCTGGACCGGTTCAAGGAGGTCAACGACTCGCTGGGCCACGCGATCGGCGACCAGCTCCTCGTGCTCGTCGCCGAGCGGCTGCGCAGCGGTGCGCGGGGCGGCGACGTGCTGGCCCGGCTCGGCGGCGACGAGTTCGCGGTCCTGCTGGCCGACGGCGACGCCGCCGCCGGCCTGGCCTGCGGCGAGCGGATCCGCGCAGCCCTGACCGCCCCGTTCGCCCTGGACGGCATCGCGGTGCACGTCGACGCCAGCATCGGGGTGGCCGCCGCACCGGAGCACGGCCAGGACGGCAGCACCCTGCTCCAGCGCGCCGACGTCGCCATGTACGCGGCCAAGAGCACCCGCGGCGGCGTCCGTGCGTACGAAGGTGCGCTCGACCGCAACACCCGCGAGCGGCTGGAGCTGGTCACCGAGCTGCGCACCGCCGTGACGGACGGCCAGCTGTTCCTGCACTACCAGCCCAAGGTCGACCTGACGTCCGGCCGGGTGATCGGCGTCGAGGCGCTCTGCCGCTGGCTGCACCCCGAGCGCGGGCTCGTGCCGCCGGACGAGTTCATCCCCCTCGCCGAGGACAGCGGGCTGATGCGCGAGCTGACCGAGCTCGTGCTCGCCCAGGCGCTGCGGCAGAGCGGGGAGTGGGCCGGTCGCGGGCTGGTCCTGCCCGTCGCGGTCAACCTGTCGCCGTCCAACCTGCTCGACGCCAGCCTTCCGCAGCGGGTGGCCGCCCTGCTCGACCAGCACGGCCTCGCGCCGGAGGCCCTCGAGGTCGAGGTCACCGAGACGATCCTGCTGCTGGACCACGCCCGGGCCATGCAGGTGCTGCTCCAGCTCCGGGCTCTCGGCGTACGGCTGGCCGTGGACGACTACGGCACCGGCTACTCCTCGCTGGCCTACCTCAAGGACCTGCCGGTCCACGACCTGAAGCTGGACCGCTCGTTCGTCCTGGGCATGGACAGCGACCCGCTCGCCGCCGCCATCGTCCGCTCGACGGTGGGCCTGGCGCACACCCTCGGCCTGCGGATCATCGCCGAGGGCGTCGAGAACGAGGACGTCCTCGAGACGCTCCGCGGGTACGGCTGCGACCAGGCGCAGGGCTTCCACATCAGCCGGCCGATGCCGGCGGACGCCCTGGAGGCCTGGGTACGGGCCCACGAGGCCGCGCCGTCCCTGACGTAGCCGCCCTGCGAGGGCTCGCCTGACCGCAGCGAGCACGAGGGGGCAGCAGTCAGCGCAGCCGGCGCACCAGGAGCGCCAGGGCCGCGAGCGACCGTGGCCACCGCACCGGCAAGGACCCAGCGTCCCTGCTCGGTCGCTGTCAGGGCGGCGACGCCGCCCGGCCGGGCCCGACGGGTGCCCAGGACGAGGCCCCCGACGGCGGAGTCGACCCCGGCGCCGAGGACCAGGACCGGGCGGGTGGGCGACTCCAGCCGCGCGGTGATCCCGCGCCGGGCGAGCTCGTCGGCCACCCTCCCGAGGTCACTGCGGCCGGGCAACCCGCCGTCAGCCCGGGTCGCCGCCTCGCGCGCCCGGTTGACGAACGACGCGACGTCCCGGGCGACCACGTGCAGCTCGGCGCCGTTCCCGGTGATCTGGACGGGCGCGCCGTCCACTTCCAGCGAGAGCTGCCCGGACAGGTGCAGCTCCTCCCGCGGCACGTGCGCGCCCCGGGCGGTCAACCCCGGCTGGCGTTCTCGGCGGTCGTGATCCGCAGGGTGCCGTTCAGGCGCCAGGTGGCTCGCGGCGCCTCCGGACCCGTCTCACGCGGGACCTCGACGACCATGTCCACGAACTCGTAGTTGATCGCGGCGCCCTTGCCGGTGAGGTAGGCCCACATCTCCTTGCCGAGGTCGGCGAAGCTGGTCGTCTCGTGGCTCTTGATGTCACGCTTGCCGGTCGCAGCGTCCACGTCGGTCATGGCGGTCGTCATCTGGCTCCTCCTGGTCGTGGCTGGCACGGGCCTTCCTGGACCGGGCCACGGTCGCACCTTGCGTACCGGCCAGCAACCGGGACACCGTCGGCGGTCGTGGCGGGGGTGCCCGGATGGCGGACAGGGGGCGTCCGACCCACAGTGGGCTCCCGAGGAACCGGGTCAGACGTGGGAGCAGCTGTGGAGCACCATGACGTGCTGGTCGTCGGTGGCGGCAATGCCGGCATCTCGCTCGCCGCACGGCTGCTCCACGACGGCTTCTCCGACGTCGCCGTCGTGGCGCCCGAGCCGGTGCACCGCTACCGGCCGCTGCTGAACTACGTCGGCGCTGGCGAAGCGTCCATGGCTGACCTCGAGAGACCGATGCGCACCGTGGTGCCCCCGGGGTGCGACTGGGTGCAGGACCGGGTCGTCGCGGTCGACCCGCAGGCCCGCACGGTGCGGACGCACCGGGGCCTGACACTGCACTGGTCGACGCTGGTCCTGTGCCCGGGCATGGTCGAGGACTGGGACGCGACGCCGGGCCTGCAGTCGGCCTACGAGGCCGGCTGGGCCGCCTCGACCTACGTGCCGAGCACGCACGGCACGGGTGTGGCCCCGCATCACGGGGCTCAGGGCGGGGTCAGCCGTCTTCACGGTGCCGCCTGAACCTGCGCCGTGTGCGCCGACGGCGCTGAAGCCGCTGCTGATGGCCTGCGACCACTGGCGTCGTCAGGGTGTGCTCGAGGACGTCCACGTCCGCCTCGTCCTGCCGGGGCGGGGCGCGACCGGGGTGGCGCACGCGGACGCCGTGCTCGAGCGGGTCTTCACCTCGTACGGCATCGAGGTCCTGCGCGAGGCACGCGTCGAGGCCGTGGACGCGACGCGTCGCTCGATCACCGTCACGACCCCGGCGGGCCGTCAGGTGGCGGAGGGCATCGACGTCGCTCATGTCGTCCCGCACTACCGCGCGCCGGAGTGGATCGCGGACAGCGGTCTTGCCGCGACGCGCAGACCGGGGCTCGTCGACATCGACCCGAGAACGCTCCGCCACCGCCGGCATGCGGCCGTCTGGGGGATCGGCGACGCCGCGGACCTCGCCACCCGCTCCTCAGGTGGGGGCCTGCGGCACCAGGTCAAGATCCTGTCGCACAACATCGCGGCTGCCCGCGACGGCGGGCGGCTGGACGACTACGACGGCTACACCGTCATGCCGGTCACCGTCGGTCGTCACACGCTCATGCTCGCCGAGGCCGACCGCGATGGCCGGGTCCCCACGGCAGCGCGGTTGCTCGACCTGGCCAAGCCCCGCCGTTCGCTGTGGTTCCTCGACCGGTACGTCCTCCCGCCGTTCTACTGGCGTCGCATCCTGCGCGGCCGGGTCTGAGGTGCCCGGCCGGGTCTGGCCGGCGTCCGCCGTCGGTGACGCGATGGGCGCTGCCGACGATCAGGTGCTGACCGTCGCGCCGGTCCGGATGTCGCCGTCGTCGAGGATGTCGACGCGGACGCCTCCGCGGTGGATGAGCGGTCGGAGCAGGCCGGGGCCGGCGATGCGCTCCAGGTGCGCGCACGGCTCGGCCAGGCGCAGGCCGCGGCAGCGGACGTCGCCGATGGTGAACTCGCGGCCGACGAGGGCGTTGACGTCGATGCCGCGGGTCAGGACGTTGCGCCGGGTGCTGAGGAAGTCGAGCCGGGCGTCGCGGCTCGGTGAGCTCCTCCACGACCTCTGCGGCGATGAGCGTGAGCTCGTAGCCGGGCCGGTGTGCGCCGCGCGGGCTGAAGGTGCCGCTGCCGGCGGCGTAGCGGTCGCCTTCGAGGCCGCGCCCGGCGAGGGCGCGGACCTGGTCGGCGAGCTGCATCGGCGCCTCGGCGGCGGGGGCGATGGCCAGGAGCTCGACGCTGCCGCGCAGCGCCGGCCCGTCGGGCAGCGGCGGCAGGACGGGGTCGAGGGAGGCGACGGCGTAGGCGCTGCTGATGTCGAGGTCGGCCGTGGCGCGGCCGAGCAGGGCGGGGTCCTGGGGACTGAGGACGACGCCGGGCGGGGTGCCGAAGGCCAGCGACGGCGACCTGGCGCTGCGGGCCGTCGGCGAGCGGGCTGTCGCTGCCGTCGATCACGGCGAACCACCAACCAGCCCACTGGAAGCTGCGCGGGTCGAGGATCGGCACCAGGCCGGAGCCGCGTCCCGCGAGCCAGCTCCTGTACGCGCCGAGCAGGTGCGCGGCCGGGGCCTCACCGAGGTCGGGCAGGTCGGCGAGCGGGACCTCGGTGACGCTGGACAGGCACGCGGCGAGGCCCCGGGCGAGCGGGCTGGCCGGGCCGTCGGGCAGGTCGACGTGGATCACGTGGGCTCCAGGGCGAGGGGCAGGTCCGACCCGAGCTGGACGGAGAGCGTTGCTCCGACTGCCGGCGTCCGCGGCGGACGACGCTGGTGCCCGGAGCCGTGCCGGGCGCGTGCTGGTCGACTCGTGCTGCTCACGGCCGCCCGACCAGCCGGCGAGCGACGCCGGACGTCGGGGCCGAGCCGCCGCAGGTGCGCGACGAGGTCCTCGCCGGCGGCGAGCAGAGCGGTCTCGGTCAGCGGGTCGAGGGCGTCGAGGATGAACAGCGCCGAGGTGGTGCCGTCGGTGAGCTGGGTGCGCCTGGCCTGGCGCCAGTTCCAGCGGCGGCAGGTGACGCCGGCGTCGTCGCACCAGACGACCTCGCCCGGGTCGGGGTGCTCGACCACGGTCTCGCCGCCGGCTGTCGTGTCGAACGGCTCGTGTCCGGTCGCGCGGATCAGACGGGGCGCCCCGGCGTAGCGGTCGAGGTCCTCGCCGCCGACCGGGAGCTGGTGCAGCACCGAGACGGCGTTGTAGACGTCGGTCAGCCGGTTCACCCGCGGGAGGCCGCCCTCGACGCGTCGCAGCAGGGCCTCCAGGCTGTTGCGGGTGCGCTGCGGCTTGGCGCCGAAGCCGCGGTACGCCTCGCGCCACGCCGCGACGTGCGGCAGCTCCTCGACGGGCCGCTCGGCCAGCGCCTGCCGCGCGGCTGCCTCGGCGCGCTGGAGCACCTGCTCGCTGGCCTCGTCGCTCGGGCCGGGCTCGATGCCGGCCGACGGCGAGCAGCAGCGCCCGGTAGTCCGGGCGCAGGGCCAGGACGGCCGGGTCGATCGCGGCGCTGTCCAGGACGTCCTGCAGCGCGGTCAGGTCACGCACGGGCGGCCTTCCTCGGGGCGGTGCCGACGTGGGGCTGGAACACCGCAAGACCGTACGGGAGTGCGGGGTCCGGTCGCGACCTCCAGCCTGCCGCAGGTGGGCGCCGGCGGCTCGCCGTTCGGGGACAGGCGTCGCGGTACGGGTGCGGTGGCATCCGTGCAACAGCGCCTGGGCCAGCCGCCCGGAACGGCCTCGACGATCGTCCCGCGGGAGCTCGCCGGCCGCCGGCCCCTGCGGAGTGCGGGTCCGCGTCCTGCGGCGGAGGTGGACGCCACCCCCTCAGCGGAAGGACAGGTGCCCGCGTGCCGTCTCGGCCAGGTGCAGGAAGTGCGGGACGGCGGCCGCCAGCATGGCGACCGTCAGGACCGTGGACACCGACCTGGTCACCGGCGACGCCACGCGGTCGGCCCACATCTCCACGACCGCGTAGACGAGGAACACCAGCGGCGCGAACAGCTGCACGGCAGAACGCAGCAGGCCGAGCTTGCCGACCAGGCGCCCCAGGCCCGGACGCGTCGTCGAGAACCGCAGCAGGGCCTGAGCCGTGAACGCTCCCGGCGGGTGGAGCGTCAGCTCCAGGTCGGCGGCGTAGAAGGACGGGAAGGAGTACTCCACGAGCTCGTCGTGCGTGTCTGCCAGCCGCCAGCTGAGCGCTGACGCCTGGACCAGCGCGAAGGCGAGGTAGCCGATGACCACGGGGATGGACGCCTGGATGATCTCCAGGCTGGTGAGCTCGACGCCGACCAGCGACACCGTCCCGACGCTCCCGCCGGACAGCAGCAGGAAGGCGGCCGCCAGCCCGAACATCAGCCCGGAGCTGCGCGCGATCGAGGACTCGTAGCCCGCCCAGTTGGTCCGCAGGTCGCGGAGGTACTCCCTGACCACCTCCGGCTGCTCGCCGGGAGGCCCGAAGACGCTCCGGAAGTCCACGACCGTCTTCACTGGCTCTCCGGCTCGGTGGAGGGGCGCGGGCCGGCCGAGCGTAGCGACGCAGGAGGGCTCCGACCCGGGAACGGAGCGGATGTCATGCGGACGAGAGGGCCGGCGGTCGGATTCGAACCGACGGCCTACCGATTACAAGTCGGTTGCGCTACCGGGCTGCGCCACGCCGGCCAGTCGTGCTGGCGGCGAGCCTATCCGGCGTCGGCGACCGCGCGGGCCTGCAGGTGGCCCTCGAGCTTCTTCTTGATCCGCTGCAGCGCGTTGTCGATCGACTTCACGTGGCGCTGGAGGCGCTCGGCGATCTCCTGGTAGCTCTTGCCCTCGACGTAGAGGCGCAGGACCTCGGTCTCGAGGTCGGACAGCACCTCGTCGAAGTGCATCTGCAGGGCGCGGATGCGCTCGGCGGAGATCACCAGGTCGGCCGGGTCGCTGATGGCCACGGTCGGGATGACGTCGCCGAGCACGCGGTCGCCCTCGTCGTCGCCGCCGACGGGGCGCTCGAAGGACACGTAGTTGTTGAGCGGGCCGTGCTTCTGCCGGGTCGCGGTCTTGATCGCGGTGATGATCTGCCGGGTGACGCAGAGCTCGGCGAAGGCGCGGAACGAGGTCTGCATGTCCGGGTTGAAGTCACGGATGGCCTTGTAGAGGCCGATCATGCCTTCCTGGACGATGTCCTCGCGGTCGGCGCCGACCAGGAAGTAGGACCGGGCCTTGACCCGGGCGAAGGCGCGGTACTTGTTGAGCAGCTCGCAGAGCGCGTTGTCGTCGCCGGTGCGGGCCAGCATGACCAGCTCGTCGTCGGCCCTGGTGTCGGACCAGCGGTCCTTGACCCCGGCGCCGCGGACCTCGGTGACCAGCTCGTCGACGAGGTGCTCGGCCTCCTCGATGTCGGCCTGCAGGCCGGTCGGAGCGCCAGCGATCTCCGCGTCGACCTCGGCCGCGATCTCGGCGGCAGCCAGCTCCTCGGGGTCAGCGATCTCCACCAGCTCGACGAGGGCGACGACCTCCTCGTGCTCGAGGGGCGGCGAGAGCGGCACGACCTGCTCACGGGCGGCGGGCACGCGCGACGCAGGCGTCTTCGGGGAGGCGCTGCGGTCGCGCACGAGTCGCACGTCGCACCCTTCGTCGTCCATCAGGTCCCGCAGAGGTCGTCGGCGGGGGAAATGTACGTGTGCCGCCGGTTGCCGTTCACGCTTTCGCGAACCACAACGAGCCGCGGGCCTCCCGGTGATGGGAGGTGACACCTTTGTACCCCCTGGTGACGTGCACCACATCGGTCACCTTCGGGCGCGACGCCTCCGGGCGACCTCGGCCATGGTCACGGCGGCGGCGATGCCGGCGTTGAGCGACTCGGTGTCGTTGACCATGGGGATCGAGACGGTCAGGTCGCAGGTGGCCTGGACGAGCCGGCCGAGGCCCTCGCCCTCGCTGCCCACGACGACCACCAGCGGGCTGGTGGCGACCTCGAGGTCGTCCAGCGAGGTGGTGCCGCCGGCGGCGAGGCCCACGACGAACATCCCGGCGTCCTTGTACGACGTGAGCGTGCGCGCCAGGTTGGTGCACCGGGCGACCGGCAGGCGTGCGGCGGCCCCCGCCGAGGTGCGCCAGGCCGAGGCGGTCATGCCGGCGGCGCGGCGCTCCGGCACCAGCACGCCCTGGGCGCCGAAGGCCGCGGCCGAGCGCACGACGGCGCCCAGGTTGCGCGGGTCGGTGACGCCGTCGAGGGCGACGAGCAGCGGCGCCGGGGCGGCGAGGGCCCGGGCCAGCAGGTCGTCGGGGTGCAGGTAGGTGTAGGCCGGGACCTGCAGCGCGAGCCCCTGGTGCAGGGCGCCGCCGGTCATCCGGTCCATCTGCTGCCGGGTGACCTCCATGAGGGCGATCCCGGCCTTGCCCGCGACCGAGACGGCCTCGGTCACGCGCTCGTCGGCGTCCATGCCGAGCGCGACGTAGAGCGCGCTGGCCGGGACCTTCGCGCGGAGCGCCTCGACGACCGGGTTGCGGCCCAGCACCGTCTCGGGGGCGTCCGGGCCGCCGGGGCGGACCGGCTTGCCGGCGCCCCGGCCGGCCGAGCCGAACAGCTCGGCGTCGGCGGTCGCCCGGGTGCGCGGGGCGTCGCCGCGGGTGCTGCGGCCGGAGCCCTGGCTGGTGGCGGCGCGCTTGGCGGCGGCCCGCGCCTTCCGGGCGGCCGGGTGGTGCGGGCGGTCGACCGCGGCCGGGGTCGCCTTGCGCCCGGCCAGCTTCTTCTTGCCCTGGCCGCCGGAGCCGACCGGCGCGCCCTTGCGGTGCGAGCCGGGCTTGCCGGCCCGGCCGCCCTGCCCGCCGCCCTTGATGGGCTTGCTGCCCTCGGCCACTGTCAGCTCCTCATCGGGCCGCGAGGCGCCAGCGCACCCCGTCGGCGGTGTCCTCGAGCACGATGCCCGAGGCGGCCAGGCGGTCGCGCAGCGCGTCCGCCTGGGCCCAGTCCTTGCGGGCCCGCGCGTCGGCGCGGGCCTCCACGGCCAGCGCGACGAGCGCGTCGACGACGCCGGACAGCTCGCCGCCGCCCGTGGCCGGCCACTGCGCGACCGGGTCGAGCGCCAGCACGGCGAGCATGCGGCGCACGGTCGCGAGCGTCGCCGCGAGCGCAGGCAGGTCGCGCGAGGCCAGCAGCGCGTTGCCGGCGCGGACGCCGGTGTGCACGACCGCGAGCGCCTGCGGCACGCCGAGGTCGTCGTCCAGCCGGTCGGCGAACTCGTCCCAGGACGCCTTGCTCAGCGCCTCGTCGACCGGCGTCTCCCCGACCGCGTCGGTCGCGTTGCGCACGAAGGTCTCGATCCGCCCGTACGCCGCCTCGGCATCGCTGACCGCCTGCGGCGACCACTCGAGCGGCGAGCGGTAGTGGGCGGCGCCCAGGGCGTACCGCAGGACGGCCGGGCGGACCTGCGTGAGCACCTCGGCGACGCCGGTGGCGTTGCCCAGGCTCTTGCTCATCTTCTCGCCGCCGCCGGGGCCGGTGACCAGGCCGTGGTGCAGCCAGGTCCGGGCGAACGGGTGGCCGGCGCAGGTCGACTGCGCCACCTCGTTCTCGTGGTGCGGGAAGACCAGGTCGAGCCCGCCGGCGTGCAGGTCGAACTCCTCACCGAGGTAGGCGACGGCCATGGCCGAGCACTCGATGTGCCAGCCCGGGCGGCCCGGGCCCCACGGGGACGGCCAGGACGGCTCGCCGGGCTTGGCGGCCTTCCACAGCGCGAAGTCGAGCGGGTCGCGCTTCTCGCCGGTGTGGCCGTGGGCCACCGCCTTCTCGCTGGTGCGCAGCGCGTCGAGCGACTGGCCGGACAGCCCGCCGTAGCCCTCCGCGGTGCGGACCGCGAGGTAGACGTCGCCGCCGGACTCGTAGGCGTGGCCGCGCTCGACGATGGTCTCGATCAGCCGGACGATGTCGGGCAGGTGGCCGGTGACCCGCGGCTCGGCGGTGGGCGGGAGGACCTGCACCGCGTCGTACGCCTGGGTGAAGGCCCGGTGCATGCGGGTCGCGAGCGCCCACCAGGGCTCGTCCTCGTGCGCGGCGTCGTGGATGATCTTGTCGTCGACGTCGGTGACGTTGCGGACGAAGACCACGTCGAGGCCGCTCTCGAGCAGCCAGCGGTGGAGGACGTCGAGGGCGACGGCGCTGCGCAGGTGACCGACGTGCGGCGCGGCCTGGACGGTCGGACCGCAGACGTAGACGCCGACCCGACCGGCGACGAGCGGCTCCAGCGGGCGCACGGCCCGGCTGAGGGTGTCGTACAGGCGCAGGGTCACCACGCTCACGCTACCTGCGGCGCGCCACCAGAGCCGTCGCGATCGCGGCCCGTCCCTCGCCCCGGCCGGTCAGCCCGAGGCCGTCCGTCGTGGTGGCGCTGACGCTCACCGCGGCGCCGCCGAGAGCTGCCGACAGCGCGGCCTCCGCCTCGGCCCGCCGGGGCCCGACCTTGGGGGAGTTGCCGACCACCTGGACGACGACGTTGCCGATCTGCCAGCCGCCCTCGTCCAGCAGCCGGGCGACCTCGCCGAGCAGGGCGGCCCCCGAGGCACCGGCCCAGCGCGGGTCGGAGGTGCCGAAGACGCTGCCGAGGTCGCCGAGGCCGGCCGCGGACAGCAGCGCGTCGCAGGCCGCGTGGGCGGCGACGTCGCCGTCGCTGTGCCCCTCGCAGCCGTCGACGCCCTCCCACAGCAGGCCGGCGACCCAGCACGGGCGGCCCGCCTGGACGGGGTGCACGTCGACCCCGATGCCCGTACGCGGGCAGGTCAGCGCTCACGCAGCACCGCCTCGGCCAGCAGCAGGTCCAGCGGACGGGTCACCTTGAACGCCTCCTCGTCGCCGGGGACCGTGTGCACGGCGACGCCCAGCCGCTCGACCATCCCGGCGTCGTCGGTGTGGGCCGCCACCACCTCGGCGTGGGCCCGGACCAGGACGTCGCGGGCGAAGCCCTGCGGCGTCTGCACCGCACGCAGCCACTGCCGGTCGAGGGTCGCCGCCACCCTGCCGTCGGGGTCGACCTGCTTGACCGTGTCGGCCACCGGCAGCACCGGGACCACCGCCGGGGCGCCCTCGCGCAGCGCGGCGACGACGGCCTCGACCACGGCGACCGGCGTCAGCGCCCGCGCCGCGTCGTGCACCAGCACCAGCTCGACCTCGGGCGGCAGCGCGGCCAGCGCGAGCGCGACGGAGTCCTGCCGCTCACGGCCGCCCGCGACGACCTGCACGTCGTACGCCGCGAGCAGCGCGGTCACCGCCGCCACGTCGGCGGCCGGCGCGGCCACCACGACCGGTCCGACGCTGGGCGCCGCCCGCAGCCCGCGCACCGCGTGGACGAGCAGCGGCTCGCCGGCCAGGTCGCGCAGCGCCTTGGGCGCACCGGGCCCGAGGCGCTCGCCCCGGCCCGCGGCCGGGACCAGGACGCCGACGAGCCCCGTCCCGCGCGGACGCGTGACGGGGCTCGTGGGACGCTGCTCAGCTTGCGAGGACCTCGTCGAGGATGGCCTCGGCCTTGTCCTCGTTGGTGCCCTCGGCGAGCGCCAGCTCGCTGACCAGGATCTGGCGGGCCTTGGAGAGCATGCGCTTCTCGCCGGCCGACAGGCCCCGCTCCTTGTCGCGGCGCCAGAGGTCGCGGACGACCTCGCCGACCTTGTTGATGTCACCCGACGCGAGCTTCTCGAGGTTGGCCTTGTAGCGGCGCGACCAGTTGGTCGGCTCCTCCACGGCCGGGGCCCGGAGGACCTCGAAGACCTTGTCGAGGCCGGCCTGGCCGACCACGTCGCGCACGCCCACGATCTCGGCGTTGTCCGCCGGGACCCGGACGGTCAGGTCGCCCTGGGCGACCTTGAGCACCAGGTAGATCCGCTCGACGCCCTTGATGGTGCGGGTCTCGATGGCCTCGATCAGTGCAGCACCGTGGTGCGGGTAGACGACCGTCTCGCCGACTGCGAACGTCATGTGTGGGGAACCCCTCTCGCCGGACTCCAGCGTAACACGGCACCGAGCCGTTGCTCGGGCCATCGTCGCAGGTCAGAGGGGGTACGGCGAGCGGAGCGGGTCTTGACAGAACGTCGAGAGCCGTGCATGTCCCCGCCGCCGGGCGCCTCCGCGGGGGCCTCCGCGCACCGTCTGACCAGGGACGTCGGGCGGACGTGCAGCGTCGGGCCCACCGGGCGGCCCCTCGACAGGTGGGTCACCATGGACGGGTGACGGGCGGCGGGTCGGACGGCGGGAGCGAGCGCTGGCCCGACGGCGGGCCGCTGCCCGAGCTGCCGGTCCGCGTCCCGGACGACGCCCGCGACCTGGCCCGCGACGTCGAGGCGCTGCGCCGGGAGCGCCGCGCGCAGGCCCGCCGGGCCCGCTGGAGCCGGTTCGTGGTCACCGGCCGCTACCGCCGCACCGGGCTGTCCGGGGCGCTGGTCCTCGGCGTCCTGCTGCTCGTCGCGGTGCCGGCGACGCTGCTCTCCCTGCTGACCCCGCGGCTGAGCACCCAGCAGCAGGCCGCACCCCTCGCCCGCCCCACGGTGCCGCCCGGCCAGGTCGGGGGCCTGCTGCCCGAGGTGGAGCTGTCCGTCCGCACCGGCACGCTCGCCGCCCGCCGCGCCGCCCGGCCGGGGGTCCTGCTGCTCGTGCCGCCCGGCTGCGGCTGCGACCGGCTCGTGGGCGAGGCGATGGCGCAGGCGCTCGAGTTCGTCCGCAGCGCCCGGGTGGTCGTCGACGGCTCGCAGGGCGTCGGGCTGGCCAGCCGGGAGGCCGAGCGGCTGCGGCTCGGGCCCGCCCGCGGCCTGGTCAGCGCAGCCGTCGACCCGGCCGGGGCGCTGGCCCGCGCCTACGACGCGCGCGGGCTCACCCTGCTGGCCGTCGCCGCCGACGGCGTGGTCGTCGACGTGCTCCGCGACGTGCGGCAGGGCGACCGCACCGAGTCGCGGCTGTCGGTCCTGCAGGGGCGCTAGCGAAGCTGGGCCGGGACGGGCACCGGCCGGGGCGCCCGCGGCAGCAGGAGCAGCACCCGCAGGTCGACCAGCACGTGCAGCACCACCGGCCACAGCAGGCTGCCGGTGGAGAAGGCCAGCTGGGCCAGCAGCCAGCCCATCGCACCGGTGAGCAGCACGGCGCGCACGCCCTGGTAGGCGTGCCCGAGGCCGAAGGCGACGGACGAGGCGAGCAGCACCGACGCGTACGACAGCGGGGTCACGAGGGCGAGGAACCAGACCAGGTAGCCGCGGTAGAGCAGCTCCTCGGTGACGCCGGCGGTGACGGCGACGCCGGCGAAGGCGCAGCCGCTCGCGGCGGGTGCGCGGCAGCAGCGCGGCGACCGGGCGCAGCGCCCCGTCGAGCACCGAGCGACCCGGACGGCGCGAGCGGTCCCAGCGCAGCAGCACGACGGCCAGCAGGGCGAGCAGGACGACCTGCGCCAGCCGGGGCGCGAGCGCGACCTCCCGGCGCCAGACCGGCACCAGCCCCAGCGCCTGCGGCGGCGCGCCGACCCACACCAGCGTCACGAGGACGGCGACGAGGGCGAGCGCCCACTGCCGGGCCGCGCCGGTCGCGTAGCGCCGCAGCAGCGGCACCTCCCGCCGGCCGCGCAGGACCCCGGACACCGGCTGCCCCACGCACAGCCAGAGCACCAGGACCAGCGCGACGACGTGGAGCAGGAGCCTCACCCGCGGCGGCGCAGGAGGGCGGCGTAGAGGGTCAGCCCCGGGCCGAAGGCCATCGCCACGACGTGGCCGCCCTCCGGCACGGTGCCGCGGGCGACCACGCGCTCCAGGACCAGCAGCACCGTGCTCGAGGAGCAGTTGCCGACGTCGCGGAGCACGTCGTACGACGGGGTGAGCGCGTCCTCGGCCAGGTCCAGCGCCTCGCCGACGACCTCGACGATCCGCCGGCCGCCGGGGTGGATCGCCCAGCCGGCGACGTCGCCGACGCCCAGGTCGTGCCGGGCGAGCAGGTCCTCGACCACGGGGCGGGCGTGCCGGGCGAGGACGTCCGGGACCTTGGGCGACAGGCCCATCTTGAAGCCCAGGTCGGTGACGTCCCAGGTCATGTGGTCCGAGGTCGAGACGTCGGTGCGGGCGACCACGTCGACGACCTCGAAGCCGGGCGCGTCCGGCTGCAGGACCACGGCCGCGGCCGCGTCGCTGAACAGGGCGTGGGCGACCATCTGCTGCAGGTCGCCGTCGGTCGGCTTGCCGCTGCGGGCCGTCTCGGTCGTGGGCTGCACGTGCAGGCTGGTCAGCTCGACGCAGAGCAGGACCGCCGGCTTGCGCCGCGCGGTCACGAAGTCGGCCGCCGCGCCGAGCCCCGGCAGGGCGGCGTAGCAGCCCATGTGGCCGACGTGCAGGCGCTGCACCGTGTCGGGCATGCCGAGGTCGCGGGCCAGCAGGATGTCGAGCCCGGGCGTCGCGTAGCCGGTGCACGAGACCACCGTGAACATGCCCGACGTCGGCCGGCGCGAGTCCCGCGTCGGCCAGCGCCGAGGCGACCGCCTCCTTGCCGAGCGGCAGCGCCTCCTGCTGGAAGCGCTGCATCCGGGCGGCGGTGCCCCAGGAGGAGATGTCCTCCGAGGTGGGGTCGACCACACCGCGGCGGGTCGTGATCGCCGAGTGCTGCCAGACCTTCCGGGCCAGGCGGGCGTCGGCGTAGTGGTCCTTGAAGTAGCCGTCCCACAGACGCTGCTGGTCCATGGGCGCCGGCAGCGCGTGGCCGGCGCCGACCAGGCTCGCGGTCATGAGGTGGCCTTCCGTCCGTGGGCCTGGAACAGCCCTGCTGTCGAGCGCGTCGTCACCATCCGCGCTGCCCGTCTCCTGCCCGTGACCCAGGCGAGGTAGTCGGGGACCGACGGTCGCAGGCCGGTGAGGCTCAGCACCACGCCGGCGTCGGCGGCGAGGCGCACGAGCTCGGCGCGGTCGACGAAGAGCGCCGGGTCGTGGAGCCGCTTGGGCGGCCCGCCGGGGACCCGCTCGCCGACCGTGATCGAGGAGAACCGGCCGAACCAGGTGGCCGCGATCGTGTCGACGACCAGCGTGCCGCCCGGGCGCAGGACGCGGCACGCCTCGCGCACCGCCGCGGCCAGGTCGGTGACGTGCTCGAGCACCTCCCCCGCGACGACGACATCGGCGCAGGCGTCGCCGAGCGGCAGCCGCAGCGCGTCGCCCCTGACGACGGTGACGCCGTGCTCCCTGGCCACCTGAGCGGCGGTCGCCGACAGCTCGACGCCGACGTGGCGGTGGCCCTTGCCCGCGACGTGCGGCGCGAGCAGCCCGCCGCCGCAGGCGATGTCGACGAGCACCGAGCCGGCGCGGTCGGCCGGCGGCACGAGGCGGGCCCGGGCGGCCGCGATCCAGTGCAGCATCGCGAAGGCGCCGCGCTCGTCCCACCACTCGGCGACGAGGTCGTCGTACTGCCCCGGGTCGTTGAGGGGGCGCACCGCTGCGGTCACCGGCCCATCCTGACCCGCTGACAGACTTCCCGCGTGACGACGTCGAGGGCAGCCGCGCTGCTGCGCGCCTCGCACCCGGAGCCGGCGCTCGCCGTCACGCTCCTCGCCACGGCCCTGTCGGTCTCCGTCGGGGCGCGTACGGGGTGGGTGCTCGCCGCCTTCGCCACCGGCCAGCTCACCACCGGCTGGACCAACGACTGGCTGGACCGCGACCGCGACGTCGCCAGCGGGCGGGCCGACAAGCCGGTCGCCCGCGGGGCGCTGCCCGCCCGGGTCGTCGGGCAGGCCGCCCTGGTCGCCTCGCTGCTGTGCGTGCCGTTCTCCCTGGCCATGGGCCTGCGGGCCGGCCTGGCGCACCTGGTCGCCGTCGCGTCGGCAGCGGCGTACAACCTGAGGCTGAAGGCGACGGCCCTGTCCTTCCTGCCGTACGCCGTGTCGTTCGGCCTGGTGCCCTCGGTCATCACGCTCGGCGTCGGCGCGTGGGCGCCCTGGTGGGCGACCGCCTCGGGCGCGCTGCTCGGCGTCGGGGCACACCTGGCCAACGCGCTGCCCGACCTCGAGGACGACCTGCGCGACGGCATCCGCGGGCTGCCGCACCGGCTGGGGCGGGCGGCGAGCAGCGCGCTCGCGGCCGTGCTGCTGCTGGCCGCGACCGCCCTGCTGGCGCTCGGGCCGGGGCGGCCGTCGGTGCTGGCCGCCCTGACGCTGACGCTGGCGGTCGCGGTCACCGCGGCGGGGCTGCTGCGCGGGCGCCGGCCCGGGTCTCGCGACGCCTTCCGCGCGGTGCTGGTCGTCGCGGCCCTCGACGTCGCGCTGCTCGTCGCCCGCGGTGCCGACCTCGTGGCGGGCTGAGAGGATGGGGGCCACCTCGACAGATGGGACGATGTGCGCATGACCTTCGCTCGGACGGTGGCTGCCGTCGGGCTGGCCCTGCTCGCCGCGGGCTGCACCAGCAGCGCCGCCGGCTCGCCGGCCGCGCTGCCGAGCGGTGCGGCCTACCACGGGGTCGAGCCGGAGCCGGTGCCCACGCGGCCGTCGTTCGTGCTGCGCGACACCGCCGGCAACCGCTACGACTTCGGGCAGGAGACGGCCGGTCGCCCGACGCTCCTGTACTTCGGCTACACGCACTGCCCCGACGAGTGCCCGACGGCGATGGCCGACATCTCGGCCGCGCTGCGGCAGGCCGACGACGCGGCGCGCGAGGACCTCGACGTCGTCTTCGTGACCACCGACCCGGCCCGCGACACCCCCGCGGTCCTGCGCCAGTGGCTGGCGAAGTTCTCGACCCGCGTCGTCGGGCTGGTCGGCTCGCAGGCCGAGGTCGACGCGGCGCAGGAGGCGGTCGGCGTCCCCGTCTCGAAGAAGGGAGGTCTGATCCCCACGCTGCCGGGCAAGCCGAACGAGCACACGCACAAGCCCGGCACAGCCCCCCACACCCACGACGGACCCCTTGGATATGGTGTGGACCACGCCAACGTGATCTTCGCGTACGACGCCTCGGACCGTCTTCCGGTGGTCTACCCCGGCGGCGTGACGCCTGCGGACATCGCCGCCGACCTGCCCCTGCTCGCCCGCAAGAACGCATCCAGCAACGCCCAGGAGGAGTCGTGAGCCCCGTGCTCGGCCGTCGCACCGCACTGGTGACCCGAGGTGCCGCCCCGGCCCTGGGCGTGGTGCTGGCCCTCGCGCTCAGCGGCTGCGGCGCGGGGCTCAAGGCCCAGACCTACCAGGAGCGCACGGTCGCCGACGCGACCAACGACGCGGTCGGCGCGCTGGCGCTGCGCAACGTCCACGTGCAGTCGCCCCGCGGCACGGGCACCTACGCCGTGGGCGACGACGCCCGCGTCCTGCTCACGATCATCAACGAGGGCACCGAGCCGGACCGCCTGGTGCAGGCGAGCACCGATGCTGCCGCCTCCGTCGCCGTCGCCGGCCCCAACGGCCGCGCCACCACGCTGACCATCGCGCCGATCTCGACCGCCAAGGGCTACAGCCTGGTCCTGCGCGGGCTGACCCGCGCGCTGCGCCCCGGCGAGTACGTCAACCTGTCGCTCACCTTCCAGGAGAACGGCACCCAGGAGCTGCTCGTCCCGGTGTCGCTGACCAAGGAGCCGACGCCCCGCCGCAGCGGCTACGAGGTCGCCGAGACCGACAGCACCGGCGCGATCATCGAGGAGGAGTCGGCCGAGGAGGGCTCCTCCGACCGCCCCGAGCTCGACAGCGACGGTGGCGACGCCCCGGCCGGCGACGCGGTGCCCGACACCGGCAGCGACCCGGTCGGCGACGAGAACGGTGGCGCGAGCGGCGCCACGCCCCCGCCCGAGGGCTGACCGGCCGTCCCCAGGCGTGAGCGCCTGACCGGTCCTGTCGGTGGGCGCGGCTAGCGTCGCCGGCATGGCCCGGTCCCCCGCTGCTGCCCGCCCCCAGCACCGCTGCTCGGAGTGCGGGCTGACCCTGGGCAAGTGGGTGGGGCAGTGCCCCGAGTGCCAGGCCTGGGGCTCGATCACCGAGGTCGGCGCCACCCGGGTGGCGCTCGCGCCCGGGCCGGTCAGCGCGCCCGCGCTGCGCATCGCCGACGTCGACGTCGAGGCGGCCCGGGCCCGGCCGACCGGCGTCGGCGAGCTCGACCGGGTGCTCGGGGGCGGCCTGGTCCCCGGCGCCGTCGTGCTGCTCGCCGGCGAGCCGGGCGTCGGCAAGTCGACGCTGCTGCTCGAGGTGGCCGCCCGGGCCGCCCGCGAGGGCTCCCCCACCCTCTACGTCACCGGCGAGGAGTCGGCCGCCCAGGTGCGGCTGCGCGCCGGCCGCACCGACGCGCTCGACCCGCACCTGTGGCTGGCCGCCGAGACCGACCTGGCCGCGGTGCTGGCCCACGTCGACGCGGTCCGGCCCGGGCTGCTGGTCGTCGACAGCGTCCAGACCATCGCCAGCACCCAGGTCGAGGGCGGCGCCGGCGGCGTCACCCAGGTGCGCGCGGTCACCGCCGCGCTGATCGCAGTGGCCAAGGAGCGCGGCATCGCCACCGTCCTCGTCGGCCACGTCACCAAGGACGGCTCGATCGCCGGGCCGCGCCTGCTGGAGCACCTCGTCGACGTCGTCCTGCACTTCGAGGGCGACAAGCACTCCTCGCTGCGGCTCGTGCGGGCCGTGAAGAACCGCTTCGGCGCCGCGGACGAGGTCGGCTGCTTCGAGCTCGGCGACGCCGGCATCCGCGGGCTGCCCGACCCGTCCGGGCTGTTCCTGACCCGGCGCCGCTTCCCGGTGGCCGGCACCTGCGTGACCGTCACCGTCGAGGGGCGCCGGCCGATGCCCGCCGAGGTGCAGGCGCTGGTCTCCCCCAACCCCAACCACAACCCGCGCCGGGCGGTGTCCGGCCTCGACAGCGCCCGCGTCGCGATGGTGCTGGCGGTCGTCGACAAGCGCGGCGGCTGCAAGCTCGTCGACCAGGACGTCTACACCGCGACCGTCGGCGGTGTCCGCGTCCTGGAGCCGGCCGCCGACCTCGCCATCGCGATGGCGGTGGCCAGCGCGGTCCTCGACCAGCCGCTGCCGACCGACATCGTGGTGCTCGGCGAGCTGGGCCTGTCCGGGGAGGTCCGGCGGGTCGCCGGGCTCCAGCGCCGGCTCGAGGAGGCGGTCCGGCTGGGCTTCCGGCAGGCGCTCGTGCCCCCCGACCCCGGCCCCGTCCCCGACGGCATGAAGGCGGTCCAGGTCGCCGACATGGCCATGGCCCTCGGCGCGCTGGGCGGCTGAGCGGGTCGTGCCCGCGGCGCCGCGGCGGCGATCCCTAGACTGGGGCCCTGCCACGAGGGACGAGGGGCGCTGTGCCGACGACGGACGACCTGCTCAGGTCCACGCTCGCCGCGGCTGCGCCCGGGACGGCGCTGCGCGACGGGCTGGAGCGCATCCTGCGCGGCAACACCGGCGCCCTGATCGTGCTGGGCCACGACCGCGCGGTCGAGAGCCTGTGCACCGGCGGCTTCGCCCTCGACGTCGACTTCTCGGCCACCCGGCTGCGCGAGCTGTCCAAGATGGACGGCGCGATCGTCGTCACCGGTGACCTGTCCAAGATCGTGCGCGCCAGCGTGCAGCTCGTGCCCGACCCCGACATCCCGACCGAGGAGACCGGCACCCGTCACCGCACCGCGGAGCGGGTCGCCAAGCAGACCGGCTACCCGGTCGTCAGCGTCAGCCAGTCGATGCGGATCATCGCGCTCTACGTCGGCGGCCGCCGCTACGTCCTCGACGACAGCGCCGCCATCCTGTCCCGCGCCAACCAGGCCCTCGCCACGCTGGAGCGCTACAAGCTGCGCCTCGACGAGGTGGCCGGCACGCTCTCCGCGCTGGAGATCGAGGACCTGGTCACGGTCCGCGACGCCATGGCGGTCAGCCAGCGCCTGGAGATGGTCCGCCGCATCGCCACCGAGATCGAGGGCTACGTCGTCGAGCTCGGCACCGACGGCCGACTGCTCTCGCTCCAGCTCGACGAGCTGATGGCCGGCGTCGAGGGGGAGCGCGAGCTGATCGTCCGCGACTACCTGGTCTCCGGCTCCGGCCGCAAGGCCCGCACGGCCGAGGAGGCCCTCGAGGAGCTCGACACCCTCGCCTCCGCCGACCTGCTCGACCTCACCGTCGTGGCGCGGGCCGTCGGCTTCCCCGCCTCGCTCGACGCCCTCGAGGTGCCGGTCAGCCCGCGCGGCTACCGCCTGCTCGCCAAGGTCCCCCGCCTGCCCCGCCTGGTCGTCGACCGGCTCGTCGAGCACTTCGGCGGCCTGCAGAAGCTGCTCGCCGCCAGCATCGACGACCTGCAGGTGGTCGAGGGCGTCGGCGACACCCGCGCCCGCAGCGTCCGCGAGGGCCTGTCCCGGCTGGCCGAGTCCAGCATCCTCGAGCGCTACGTCTGACGGAAGCGGGCGGCGGGGGCTGGTGCACGCCGCCCGTCGCCCGCCTCGCCGCGCCGCCGCGCGCCGCCCCCGCCGCCGCCCGATGATCAGCGGTCCCGCGTAAGGGCCACGGGGGACCGCTGAGATAGGGGCGTGGCCGGCCCGGACACGGCGGCTCACCGCGGCACGGCGGCGCGAGCGCGCGGCGGCCCGGGGCCGCAGGCAGGGTGCGCACGCGGCACGGCCGCCGGGAGGGATCCTCCCGGCGGCCGCGTGCGCGCAGCTCCCGCCTAGCTGAGCTGCACCTGCGCGGTGCGCTCGACGTCCGGCCCCTCGCCGAGGTCCAGGCGCAGCACGCGGCAGGTGCCGGCGTACGCCTTGGGCGTGGCCCAGTTGAGCTGGTAGACGCCGTCGCCGAGCGACTGCAGCCCGGAGCGTCCGGGACTGCCCTCAGCGACGGTGGCGCCGCCGCTGCAGGGGCGGCTGGACAGGGCGGCCGTCGCCAGGGCCTTCACCGGCGTGCCCGCCGCGTCGGTGATCCGCCAGAGCAGCGGCACGTCGAGCCGGCCTTGACCCCGCGCAGCGACTGCAGCCGCTCCGGGGACCAGAGCCCGGTGAAGGCGTACGCCACCGTCCAGCTCGCGCTGACGCGGTGGCCGCGTTGCCCGCCTTGTCGACCGCGCCGGAGCAGGTCGCGGTGTAGCGACCCACGCCGGCCGGTGAGCCGCCGGTGACCGCCAGCGCGGCCGGCGTACGCACCCCGGAGCCGTCGTCGACGGTGCGGCAGGCCGGCGCCGGGGCGGCGCCCAGCACGTACCGCTCGCCGGCCTTCACCCCGGTCACCGTGACGGTGGGGGGCGTGCGGTCGGCGGGCGCCGGCCCGACGGTGACCGACTGCGACCAGGCGTCGGCGAGGGCGCGGCCGGCGTGGTCCTGGACGGCCCCGTCGACCCGCACCGGGACGGACCCGGACAGCGGCGACGCGGCGACGAAGCGGTAGGCCAGCGCCAGCTGCTCGCCACCGGGCGCCACCTGCGGCGCGACCGGCTCCCAGCGCCCGGTCGCCGTCCCCGCCGACAGCATCCCGGGCCGCGAGGCCACGGACACCCGGACCGGCTGGGTGAAGCCGACCGTGATGCCGGTCGGGTCGGCCGTCGCGCTGCCGACGGTGGCCAGCTCGGCGCGGACCAGGCTCTGGTCGACGTCGGTCTGCGGCGGCAGCACCTTCAGCGGCCGGGACTCGGCCGGCAGCCAACCGGCACCTTCCCAGCGCACCTTCCACCAGCCCTGGGGGACGTCCCAGGCGTAGCCGCCGCGGTCGCCGGTGAGCTGCGGGTTGCGCTGGTCGTACGGCGCGGCGTCCCAGACCTGCCAGGGGCCGTCGGCGCTGGTCGACCGGAGCACGGTCGCCGTGACCCCGGCGACCGGGCGGGTCGGCAGCCCCTCGTACACCCGGCCCGAGGGGTCGTAGACCCACTCCGGCTGGGCCGTCGGGCCGTCGCCGCCCGGCGGCTCGGCGGCCGGGCCGTCGTCGGCGCGCTGGGCCGGGCCGTCGCTGTCCTCGTAGCGGCACTCCGGGTCGCTGACGAGGGCCCGCTGCAGAGCCTCCATGTTGTCCTGGAGCTTGAGCTCGAGCGCCTTGCCCATGGCCCAGGTCACGGCCCAGACCGCCACGGTGCCGAGCCCGAAGGTCGCCGGCGCGAGGACCAGGCCGGCCGCTGCCGAGACCGCGGTGAACACGTCCAGGGCGAGGGCCTGCTGCAGGAGCGTCTCGGCCCGCTTCTGGTAGGCGGCAGAGGCGTCACTGCTGCTGCAGTTGAGCGCCATCTTCTGCAGGTCGGCGACCAGGTCGTACTTGTCCTTGAACTGCGACACCGAGTAGACCTGGTCGGCGTTCGTCGCGAGCTCGAAGGCGTACTTGAAGCCGATGCGGAACGCGGCGTCGGCGGCGGCGAACGTCGTCAGCGTCCGGCGCAGCTCCGGTGAGGCCTGCGAGCGCAGCCACTCCGCGTCGACGATCGAGGCGGCGACGGCGCTGTAGCGGCCGTTGGTCGCGGTGCGCGGGTCGCCTCCGCTGATCAGCGAGCCGTACGCGAGGACGCCGGACCGGGCGGCCTGGGCCCGCTCCTCGGGCGTCGGCGTGTAGAACGGCAGCCGCTCGATCTCCAGCGTCCCGGTGATCCGGGCCTTCGGCCCCAGCTTCGGCGCCGAGGCGGTGAAGGTCTGCTCGACGACGCTGCCCGTGACGAGCGGCGGCAGCACCACGAGCGTGGCCGGGTCGATGAGCGAGTCCTCGGGCGCGGGCGCCGGGGGGACGGGCAGCGGCGGCCGGTCCCGCTCGGGCTCGAAGGTGATGGTGAGGTCACCGGTCTCGACCGCCTTCGGCGACACCGAGCCGCGGTAGGCGCCGGGCTGGCCGGCCACCGGCGTCAGCACCGTGCTGAGCGAGCCGAGCAGGGCCTTCGGCTCGCTCACCGGGCCGGTGAAGCGGGCCGTGACGACCACGGCGGTGCCGGCGCTCCAGACGGCGGGGAAGCGCGCGACGCCGTCCGCGGTGCGGAAGGTGTGCACGGCCCCGCCGAGCTGCATCGTCACCGAGTCCAGCCGGCTGGCGTAGGCGTCGACGACCACCGAGCGGAGCCCGGACTGCAGCTCGAGCGACCCGACGGTCGACCGGGCGGAGAGCCAGTGCCGGACCCGGTCGCCCCCGGGGCTGCCGAGGTCGGCCGTGGCCTGCCAGCGGCCGCCGACACCGGCCACCGCCTCGACGACCACGCGGTCGGCCTCGCGGACCTCCACGCGGGCGCCGGCCGGGGCGAACCCGTTCACCACGACCGTGCCGTCCGCGCTGGCCTCCGGCACCTCGAGGCTGACCATGCCGACCCGCACCACCACCGTGCCCAGCGGCTCACTGCTGCCTGCGGTGGCGACGGTGAGCGCGAAGGGCAGGGACTGGCCGGCCCGCTGCGGGGTGGTCACGTGGATCCGGAGCGTCCGCGACGTCCCGGAAGGGAAGGGCAGCACCAGCGTGGAGCCGGTGTCCGCCGCCTCGACGGTGAAGGGCACCACGACGCCGTCCAGCAGGACCTCGCCCTGCGGCACCGTGGTGCCGGCCGGCAGGGCGAGCCGGGCCGAGCCGGTCCGGGCCACCGGGAAGTCGACGACCGCGCGGAGCTGAGCCAGCCGCCGGGCAGGACCTGGTCGGTCACCGCCGTCAGGCTGCTCGTGGGGGCCAGCAGGCCGGCGCCGACGACGAGCCGCAGGGCGCCAGGTCGAGGTCCTGCCCCTCGCCGACCACGACCGTGCGCCGGAGCGACCCGGGCCCGGAGATCGCCAGGAGTACGTCCCCGGCTCGGGCACCGGCAGGCGGAGCTTGCCGTCCGCGAAGGACTGGTGGACGCGGTACTCCTGGCCGGTGCAGCGAGGCGTTCAGCTTGGCGGCGAGCGGCTTGCCGTCGGCGCCGACGACCGTGCCGCGGACGCGGCCGGTCTCGTGGAGCTCGAGCGTCAGCGGGATGTCACCGCCGTGCCCGTCACGGTCTCCACGCAGCCCCGCGCAGCGCCGCTGGAGGTGCTCTCGGCGCAGAGCGAGACGGGAGTGCCGGCGCGACGTCCACGTCGGTGCCCGGCAGGGCGGCCAGACGCTGCCCGTCAGCGATGACCGAGAGGCTGTAGCGGTTGAGGGCCACCCAGTCGACCGGCACCCGGCTGCGCGAGCCGTCGAGGGAGACGAGGACGAGCGCCGGGTTGATCGTGTAGCCCCGGAACGCCGGGAGGACCAGCGCGACCGGTCGCACGACGTCGGTGGCGGCCTCGACCTCCGGCGACGACGCAGCGGCGCGCTCGGCGCGCACCACGGCCGAGGGACCGGACCAGACGTCCAGCGACAGGTGCCGTCGGCGGCCGCGGTGGTGCGGAAGGTGACACCCGCTCCGCCGACGACCTGACGGACCAGGACCGAGGCGACAGCGGCCGGCCCGAGGCGTCGCGGACCGTCCCGGACAGCCGGACCTTGCCCAGCGGCTCGGCCGTCACGGCCACGGTGTTCGCGCCGGCCGTAAGGGTGGCGGTCTTGGGTGCCACCTCGCGCAGCCCCAGCGCGCTCCGCAGCTCGACCGGGACCTTCGCGGTGACGGTCACGTCCGTCGCGGCGTCAGGTTGACGAACCGGGCGTTGCCCGCGGCGTCCGTGACGCCGGCCCGCGGGCCGGTGTGGGTCGCCAGCTCGACCGGGATGTCGGCCAGGGCGGCTCCGCCGGGCCGGCGCAGCTGCACGGTCAGGGCCGCCGGCGCGTAGGTGCGCAGGGCGAGGTCGACGGCCTGCCTGGCGGCGACCGCGCGACGGACGGGAGGTGCGGCGTCGACGCCGTCGGCGCGGCGCAGGGTCAGGACGTGGTCGCCAGCGGCGACGACGGGGAGGTCCTGGCTGCCGTCGGCGCGCAGCGGGACGACAGCGCCGCTGCCCGCGGTCTCGCTCCAGACCTGCGCGCGCAGGCCGGTGACGTCGCCGCCGGGCACTGCGACGGCCAGGCGGAGCAGCCCGCCGACCGGCAGCGGGAGCCCGTCGAGCGGACGGTCGAGCGCCGTGCCGGCGCCGTCGCTGAGCCGGACGACCGCGCTCTGGACGGCTGCGACCCCGAGCGGGACGCGCCAGGTGCCGACGTAGGTGCCGGCGGGCTGCTCCGGCAGGGGCACCGTCTCCGTGCTGGTCGCACCCGCGGAGGTGCGGACGGTGACCGTGGCCCGGGCGGTGAAGCCGGGGCGGCGGTCAGGACGAAGCGCGCGTCGGTGGCCGGCGCGACCGTGGTGCTGCCGGGCACGCGGGGCAGGGTCCAGCGGAGCTCGGTCACGCTGAGCGCGGTGAGTGCGCACGGTGACGTCCCGGGTCAGCGGCACCTGCTGGGTGCCGCGCAGCAGGGCGACCGCGTAGGTCTGGTCGGTCCCGGCCGGGGCGGTGCGGTCCTCGTACGAGGTCGTGCCGGCGGCGACGTCGGCCAGCGCGGACCCGCCGCGCAGGACGCGGTAGCCGGTCAGGCCGGCGACGGGAGCGGCGGCCCACTGCAGGGCCACCTGGGCGCCGGGTCCGGCTGTCGCCGACAGCGGGGCGCTGCCGGACGGCACGTCACCCGGCAGCGTCACGGTGGCGCGCAGGGGGGACGAGGCGCGACGCGGGCGTCCCGGGCGACCAGGGCGAGCGCGACGGTGCTGCCGGGCGTCAGGCCGGTCAGGAGCGCTGAGCGCGTGGTCGTGGCCGGACGGGCGACGCCGTCGACGCTGAGCACGTAGTCGGCGGCGCGCTCGGCGGCGGGCCAGCCGACGGTGACGCTGGTGGCGCCGGCCTCGGTCGTCAGCGCTGCCCCGCTGGGGAAGGCCGGCGGCGGGGTGTCGGCCAGGACCGCCCGGTAGAGCTGCACCGGGGCGTCGGGGTCGTACGGCACGCGGGGAGACACGAACGCCGTGGACGCCGAGGACAGGGCCACGACCGCGCCGTCGTCGGACAGTCCGGCGGACACGACCTGGTCGGGGTAGGTGATGCCCTCGGTGGCGGCCAGGTCGGCGATCCGGCCGTCCAGCCCGGAGCTGACGAGGCGCGCGGGAGCGCCGGCGGTCACCGGCTGGGCCCAGAGGGCAGCAGCCCGCTGGAAGAGCGCGGTGCCGCCGTCGGCCGACAGGGCCGTCGCGGTGGGCAGCTCTCCCGCGCCGAACGGACGGTCACCGCTCACGAACGGGGCCGTCGCCGTCGCCGGCAGCACCCGGTCCGGGGTCGCCCCGGTCAGGTCCGCCACGACGAGGGCGGCCGTGCCGGCGGTGGTCCGGACGACCGCGTAGCGACCGGTCCGGTCCACCCGCGGCGCCCAGGTGCCCGCGGCGGAGCGCGGCAGCACCCGGTCGCCGGCGAGCCGGGTCCCCGTGGCCGCGTCGAAGCGGAGCAGGTGCGCGACGTCCGCGAGCAGCACCTCGACGACCGCCACGGCGCCGTCGGCGGACAGCGCCGCGTCGAGGACCTGCGGCTCGGCGCTCGACAGGGTCTGCCCGGCGAGCAGGAAGGCCTCCGGCCGCAGCACCTGCACCGACGGGGTGCCGTCGGCCGCGAGCGTGGCGAGCAGCACGCCGGAGGGGTCGTTCAGCGACGTGTAGGGCGGCAGCTCCCTCAGCGCGATCCGGGCCAGGACGCGTCGGGCGTCGGCGCTCAAGCGCGCGCCGCGCAGCGGCAGCAGGGAGGCCTGCACCCCCAGCGGCGGCACCGGCACCCAGCTGGTGGCGCCGGCCGTGCGGTCGCGCACCATCAGGGCGCTGCGCAGGTCGGGGTCGGCCGTGCCGGGCAGGCCCAGCTGCTGGGCGGAGTCACCGAGGGCGACGAAGGCCACCCGGTCACCGGTCGCGGAGAGGTCGACGGACTCGGCCTGCACGGGCGTGCCCGCAGGTGAGATGCCGACGGTCGCCGACGCACCGTCGGTCAGCCGGGTGACGACGAGCTGCGGATCGTCCTCCGCGCGCCGCGCGAGGTGGGCCGCCGAGGTCCCGTCACCGGACAGCGCCAGGAGCTGCGCGTCCGCGGTGCGGGTCATCTCGCTGACCCGCTCGACGGCGTACGACCGTGGCAGGTCGGGCGGCGGCGCGGCGGCCGTCGCTGCTGCGGCAGGCAGCACCACGCAGGTGCTGACGACGGCGGCGGCGGCGACCGCGGCGACCGACACGCGCCTCGCCCGCCTCGGGACGTGTGGTGCAGGGGCGGCGTGCATGGCTTCTCCTCAGTGCTGCGGTGGTGAGTGCAGGCACTGTGCGGAGGAGCACTTGGCACGTACTTGGCGGCCGCTTGACGACGACTGACGCCTCGCTCAGGCGGTCAGGCGGAACGCACCCCCGGTGCTGCGGACCTGGCCGGCCCGGCCGATCACGCGGTAGGTCCCGGCCTCGCCGCGCTCCTTGTCGCCCGTGCAGCCGGGGCGGGACCGGCGGCCGGACCACGTGAGCGTGATCGTCCGGGCCTGGCCGGGCGCGAGCTGCACCGGCCCGGGCGGGGGGGGGGGGTGCGACGAGGGCGGTAGGTCCCGGCCTCGCCGCGCTCCTTGTCGCCGGTGCAGCCGGGGCGGGAGCGGCGGCCGGACCACGTGAGGGTGGTCGTCCGGGCCTCACCGGGCGCGAGCTGCACCGGCCCGGGCGGCCCGCCGGGGGTGCAGTCGTCGCTGGACCAGATGCGGTCGGACCCCGAGAACACCGTCAGCTCGACGGCGCCCTGGCCGAGCGGCCGCGTGCACGCCACGGTGCCGGTGTTGGTCACGGTCAGCTGCAGGACCGGGGAGCCGCCGACCGGGTAGCTCTCCCGCGCCGTCGCCGCGGTCACGTCGATGGACGCGTCGGGGCAGGCCAGCGCACGGCCGGGCTCGCGCTGACCAGGGCACTGGGCGACGGGCTCACCGGCGCCGGGCTCGCGCACCGTCGCCGACGGGCTCGGCGACGCGCCGCCGGTCTGCTCGAGCGAGGAGGGGTCGTCCCCGCCGCCGCAGGCGCGGAGCAGCAGGAGCAGCACCAGCAGCGCCAGGAGCACGCCCGCCCGGCGCGTCCAGTAGGTCGCCGCGGGCAGCGGCCCGACCGGTCGCAGGTGCAGTGCCATCCCGCCGCAGCCTAGCGTCGCGGCCGTGCCCGACGACCGCCGCCCGACCGCCTCCGAGCCGCCCGCGCCGCCGATCAGCGAGGTCCTCGTCGACTGGTACGCCACCGCCGCCCGCGACCTCCCCTGGCGCGCGCCGGGGACGAGCCCGTGGGCGGTGCTGGTCAGCGAGGTGATGCTGCAGCAGACGCCGGTGTCCCGGGTCGTCCCCGCGTACGCGGCCTGGCTGGAGCGCTGGCCGACCCCGGCGGCGCTGGCGGCCGACGAGCCGGGCGAGGCGGTGCGGAGGTGGGGCCGCCTGGGCTACCCGCGCCGGGCGCTGCGGCTGCACGCCGCGGCCGTCGCCGTCACGGAGCGGTACGCCGGGGAGCTGCCCACCTCGGTGCCCGAGCTGCTCGAGCTGCCGGGGGTCGGCGACTACACGGCGCGGGCGGTCGCGGCGTTCGCGCACCGCCAGCGGCACGCGGTCGTCGACACCAACGTCCGGCGGGTCGTGGCCCGGGCCGTCGAGGGGGTCGCCGACGCCCCGGTGACCCGCCGCGACCTCGCGCTGGTGGAGGGGCTGCTGCCGGACGACGACGAGGCGGCGGCGCAGGCGTCCATCGCGTTCATGGAGCTCGGCGCGCTCGTCTGCACCGCCCGGGCGCCCCGCTGCCCGGACTGCCCGCTGCTCGACCGCTGCTCCTGGGTCCTGTCCGGGCGGCCGGCCCTGGACGCGCCGGTGCGCAAGGCGCAGGGCTACGCGGGCACGGACCGGCAGGTGCGCGGCAGGCTGCTCGGCGTGCTGCGCGACAGCACCGACCCGGTCGAGGCGGACCTGCTGGCCCAGGTGTGGGACGAGCCGGTGCAGCGGGCGCGGGCGCTGGACGGCCTGGTCGCCGACGGCCTGGTCGACCCGCTGCCCGACGGCCGGTACGCCCTGCCCACCGGCCGCGCTGCGCCTGCACGTCCCCTGCCGGAGCCAGCTCGGGCGCCTCCGCAGAGGTGCTGCCGAGGGGAGGCGCGGACTACGGCCGTCGGGGCGGTCCGCGGGAAGGTCACCCAGAAGGTCGAGCCCTCGCCCGGCCGCGAGCTGATGCCCAGCAGGCCACCGTGGGCCACCACCAGCCGCTTCACGATCGCGAGCCCCAGCCCGAAGCCGTCGGCCCGGGTGCCCGGGGCCCGCGTCCACCGCTCGAACAGCCGGGCCTGCTGCTCCTCCGGGATGCCGGGGCCCTCGTCGCGCACGTCGAAGCGGACCTGCTCGCCCTCGGCCCGGGCGGTGACGGCGGCGCTGCCGGCGTGCTTGAGCGCGTTGCCGACCAGGTTGTCGAGGACCTGGCGCACCATCTCGACGTCGCCGGCGAGGGTCGCCGGGGCGTCGTCGGAGCAGTGGACGGTGACCGCGTCGTCGCGCCCGACCGAGGCGCAGGCGTCGCGGCGCACCGCCTCGAGCAGGTCCCCCACCTGCAGGACGTCCCACTGCGGCTCGACGCCGGGGGTGAGCGCGCGGTCGTCGAGCAGCAGCCGGGTGCTGAACGCCTCGATCCGCGTGAACGACTCGACGATGCCGGCGAGCGCGGTCTCGACCTGCTCGGGCGCCATCCGGTCGCGGCGCGACTGCAGCAGCTGGGCGAAGCCCTTGCCGGCGCCGATCGGCGTGCGGATGTCGTGCCGCGCGGTGTCGACGACCTGCTGGCGCAGGGCAGCCCGCTCGCGTCCCTGCTCGGCCTCCTCGGCCCAGCGCAGCGCCACGACGGTGTGCGCGGCCAGCTCCTCGAGCAGCGCCTGGTCGACCTCGTCGAAGCGGTCGCCGTCGGGCGCCTTGGCCACGGCGATCTCGCCCAGCGCGACGTCCCCGGCGAGCATCGGGACCGCCAGCAGGGCGCCGAGCGGCAGGGTGCACCTCGGGCAGCCCGACGGTCAGGTGCGGGCGCACGTCGTCGAGCCGCACCGACCGGCGCTCGTCCAGCGGCACCTTGAGCAGCCCGCCGACCCGGGGCAGGCTCGCGGGGAACTCCCGCCGGGGCGCGTCGTAGAAGAAGAGCCGGGTCTCGGTCCGGGAGCCCTCGCGCAGCACGACGACGGCGCTGTAGGCCGCGCCGGTCAGCGCCCGCGCCTCGCCGCAGACCGCCTGGAGCATCGGGGCGACCGCGACCTGCTGGCCGAGCAGGTCACGGCCCATGACCGCGAGCCGCCGCAGCCCGTCGGCGCGACGCACGTCGGCGCTCACCTCCCGCAGCAGCAGGGCGTCGTGCCCGTCGACGCTGCGGCGGGTGACCTCCAGCAGCCCGTACGGGGGGATGTCGGTGCGGACGGGCGGACCGTCGACCGGCAGCGCGAGCAGGCGGTCGACGTGCGCCGCCAGCGCGTCCGGCGTCCCCGAGCAGCCGCAGCGCGGCGGGGTTGGCCTCGACGAGCCGGCCGGCCTCGTACAGCAGGACGGCGTCGGAGGTCAGCGCGAACAGCGGGTCAGCCATGACGGGCACAGGCTAGGGCAGAACGGGCACGCACGCGCCGAGGGCGGCCCCCCTCGCGGGGAGCCGCCCTCGGCGGGAGTGCGGGGACTGCTAGCTGCCCTTGGCCAGGTCGATCGGCGGGGAGTCCGGGACGCTGCTCGGCTTGGGCTCACCGCGGAAGCTGAACGTCGCGCTGTCGCCCTCGCCCTCGACGTCGACCACCACGATGTTGCCGGCGGTCAGCGTGCCGAACAGGATCTGCTCGGAGAGCACGTCCTCGATCTCGCGCTGGATCGTGCGGCGCAGCGGACGGGCACCGAGGACCGGGTCGTAGCCCTTCTTCGCCAGCAGCTCCTTGGCCGCCTGCGTGAGCTCCAGGCCCATGTCCTTGTTCTTCAGCTGGCCGTCGACGCGGGCCAGCATGAAGTCCACGATCTGCAGGATCTCCGACTCGGAGAGCTGCGTGAACACGACGATGTCGTCGATGCGGTTGAGGAACTCGGGCCGGAAGTGCTGCTTGAGCTCCTCCTGCACCTTGGTCTTCATCCGCTCGTAGGCACCGGTGGTGTCGTTGTCCTTCTGGAACCCGAGGTTGAAGCCCTTGGAGATGTCCCGGGTGCCCAGGTTGGACGTCATGATGAGGACGGTGTTCTTGAAGTCCACGACGCGGCCCTGGGAATCGGTCAGGCGACCGTCCTCGAGGATCTGCAGCAGCGTGTTGAACACGTCCGGGTGGGCCTTCTCGACCTCGTCGAACAGGACCACGGAGAACGGCTTGCGGCGCACCTTCTCGGTGAGCTGGCCGCCCTCCTCGTAGCCGACGTAGCCGGGAGGCGAGCCGACGAGGCGGGAGACGGTGTGCTTCTCCATGTACTCGCTCATGTCGAGCAGGATGAGCGAGTCCTCGTCGCCGAACAGGAACTCCGCGAGCGTCTTGGAGAGCTCGGTCTTCCCGACGCCGGACGGGCCGGCGAAGATGAACGAGCCACCGGGGCGCTTGGGGTCCTTGAGGCCGGCGCGGGTGCGGCGGATGGCCTTGGAGACCGCGACGATCGCCTGCTGCTGGCCGATGACGCGCTTGTGCAGCTCGTCCTCCATGCGCAGCAGGCGGGCGGTCTCGGCCTCGGTGAGGCGGACGGCGGGGATGCCGGTCCAGATCTCGAGGACCTCGGCGATCTCCTCGTCACCGACCTCGGCGACGACGTCCATGTCGCCGGCCTTCCACTCCTTCTCGCGCTGCGCCTTCTCGCCGAGCAGCGTCTTCTCCTTGTCGCGGAGGGACGCGGCCTTCTCGAAGTCCTGCGCGTCGATCGCGCTCTCCTTCTCGCGGCGGACGTTGGCGATGCGCTCGTCGAACTCGCGCAGGTCCGGCGGCGCGGTCATGCGGCGGATGCGCATGCGCGAGCCGGCCTCGTCGATGAGGTCGATCGCCTTGTCGGGCAGGAAGCGGTCGGAGATGTAGCGGTCGGCCAGCGTGGCCGCCGCGACCAGGGCGCCGTCGGTGATGGACACCCGGTGGTGGGCCTCGTAGCGGTCGCGCAGGCCCTTGAGGATCTCGATCGTGTGGGCCAGCGAGGGCTCACCGACCTGGATCGGCTGGAAGCGGCGCTCGAGCGCGGCGTCCTTCTCCAGGTGCTTGCGGTACTCGTCGAGGGTGGTGGCGCCGATGGTCTGCAGCTCACCGCGGGCCAGCATCGGCTTGAGGATGCTGGCGGCGTCGATCGCGCCCTCGGCGGCACCCGCACCGACGAGGGTGTGGATCTCGTCGATGAACAGGATGATGTCGCCGCGGGTGCGGATCTCCTTGAGCACCTTCTTCAGGCGCTCCTCGAAGTCACCGCGGTAGCGGGAGCCGGCGACGAGAGCGCCGAGGTCGAGCGTGTAGAGCTGCTTGTCCTTGAGCGTCTCGGGCACCTCGCCCTTGACGATCGCCTGGGCCAGGCCCTCGACGACGGCGGTCTTGCCGACGCCGGGCTCGCCGATCAGCACCGGGTTGTTCTTGGTGCGGCGGGACAGCACCTGCATGACCCGCTCGATCTCCTTCTCGCGCCCGATCACCGGGTCGAGCTTGGACTCGCGGGCGGCCTGCGTGAGGTTGCGGCCGAACTGGTCGAGGACCAGCGACGTCGACGGGGTGCCCTCGGCGGGGCCGCCGGACGCGCCGGCGGTCTCCTTGCCCTGGTAGCCCGAGAGCAGCTGGATGACCTGCTGGCGGACCCGGTTGAGGTCGGCGCCGAGCTTGACGAGGACCTGGGCGGCGACGCCCTCGCCCTCGCGGATGAGGCCGAGCAGGATGTGCTCGGTCCCGATGTAGTTGTGGCCGAGCTGCAGCGCCTCGCGCAGGCTCAGCTCGAGCACCTTCTTGGCCCGGGGGGTGAAGGGGATGTGCCCGGACGGGGCCTGCTGGCCCTGGCCGATGATCTCCTCGACCTGGTTGCGGACGCCCTCGAGGGAGATGCCGAGGGACTCCAGCGCCTTGGCGGCGACGCCCTCGCCCTCGTGGATCAGCCCGAGCAGGATGTGCTCGGTGCCGATGTAGTTGTGGTTGAGCATCCGGGCCTCTTCTTGGGCCAGGACGACAACGCGGCGGGCTCGGTCGGTGAAACGCTCGAACATGCTGTCGCTCCTCACGGGGCGGGTGGCGCTGGCCGGACCAGCCTTCCCGCACGCTACCCCCGTCGGCAGCCCCCACGCGCAGTGGAGTGGTCGCCGGCAGGTGCCCGGCGTGCTCCGCCGGACATGAGGTCCAACCGCCGCGCGCGGGGGACCGTTCCCCGTACGGACGCGGGCCGTTGCGCCGGGAGCGAACGCCGCCCCGGCGCCACCTGCAGCTAGTGCGCGGCCTCGTACGCGTCGAGCACGGTCTGGGCGATCCGTCCGCGCTCGCTCACCTCGTGGCCCTGGGAGCGGGCCCACTCGCGGATCTCGGAGACCTTGTTCTTGTCGCCGGTGGCGGCGGTGCGGCCCGGCCCGCGGCTGCCCGAGGGGCGGCGCTGGGCGGCCGGCGCGCGGCCGGCCCGGCGGGCGGCGCCGACGAACGGCGCGAACGCGTCGCGCAGCTGCGCGGCGTGGTCGTCGCAGACGTCGATCTCGTAGCTGCTGCCGTCGAGACCGAAGGCGACCGTCTCCGAGCCCTCGACCTCCTCGTCGTGCAGGTCGCACACGAGCAGGACCTGGACCCTCTGCGCCATGGTTTCTTCCCATTTCCTGTTGTCCGAGCGGAGTGCGGGCACGGCGGGGCGGAGCGACAATGCCCCTGCATTTCCGCCGTGCGATCACAGGAAAGCAGAGGAAAGGGGGAACAGCAAAACGACGGGCACCTTTCCGGGGGTGGAATGCGTCGCTAGGGCGCGGACTGCCTCGTGACGAGCCGGCTTTCCCGGAAGCCGTCGACGAACGGTGCGCGCTACCCCTCGGGCTTCACGAGCGGGAAGAGGATGACCTCGCGGACGTTCTGCCCGGTCAGCAGCATGACCAGCCGGTCGATGCCCATCCCCTGGCCACCCATCGGCGGGGCGCCGTGCTCGAGCGCGCGCAGGAAGTCCTCGTCGAGCGCCATCGCCTCGGGGTCGCCGCCGGCCGCCTTCAGCGACTGCTCGACCAGGCGGCGGCGCTGCTCCACCGGGTCGACCAGCTCGGAGTAGCCGGTGGCCAGCTCGGTGCCGGCGACGACCAGGTCCCAGGCCTCGGCCAGGCGCGGGTCGTCGCGGTGGTCGCGCGCCAGCGGCCGCACGGACACCGGGTAGTCGCGCACGAACGTCGGCGCGAGCAGCTCGTCCTCGACCAGCTGCTCGTACAGCTCGAGGACGACCTCGCCCTCGTCCCACGTCGGCTGCAGGGCCACCTCGCGCTGCGCGGCGATCTCGAGCAGGCGCGCGCGAGGGGTGTCGGGGGTGACGTCCTCGCCGACGGCCTCGCTGACCAGCTCGTGCAGGGTCGCGCTGCGCCAGGGCAGCTCGAGGTCGATCTCGCCGCCCCGGCCGTCCGGCACGACGGTGCGCCCGGTGGCGCGGGCCGCGGCCAGCACCAGCTCGCGGGTGCGGTCGGCCACGGTGTCGTAGTCGCCGTACGCCTCGTAGAACTCGAGCATCGTGAACTCGTTGGAGTGGGTGCTGTCCCAGCCCTCGTTGCGGAAGTTCTTGCCGATCTCGAAGACCCGGTCGATGCCCCCGACGACGGCGCGCTTGAGGTAGAGCTCGAGCGCGATCCGCAGGGTGACGTCCAGGTCCCAGGCGTTGACGTGCGTGCGGTACGGGCGCGCGGCCGCCCCGCCGTGCACGACCTGCAGCTGCGGCGTCTCGACCTCGACGAACCCGGCCGCGTGCAGCGTGTCGCGGACGGCCCGGACCGCAGCGGCCCGGTCGCGGACCATCTGCCGGCTGTCGGCGTTGGCGATGAGGTCGACGTAGCGCTGGCGCACCCGGACCTCGGGGTCGGTCAGGCCGCGGTGCTTGTCGGGCAGCGGGCGCAGCGACTTGCTGGTCAGCTGCCAGGACGAGGCCAGCACGCTGAGCTCGCCGCGGCGGCTGCTGATGACCTCGCCGGTGACGCCCACGTGGTCACCGAGGTCGACGTCGGACTTCCAGGCCGCGAGCCGCTCCTCGCCGACGCCGTCCAGACTGATCATGACCTGGAGGGTGGACTCGCCCTCCTGCAGCGTGGCGAAGCAGAGCTTCCCGCCGGTGCGCGACAGGACGACCCGTCCGGTCACCCCGACGACCTGGCCGGTGCTCGTGTCCGGCTCCAGCTCGCCGTACGAGGACCGCAGCTCGGCCAGCGACGTCGTCCGCGGGTAGCCGAGCGCGTAGGGCGGGGTCCCGGCCGCGACGAGCCGGTCGTACTTCTCGCGCCGGACCCGTACCTGCTCGGGGAGGTCGTCGGCAGCGGGGGTCTCGGGCACCCGGCGAGGCTAGCCGGGTGCCCGAGCACGCCTCAGCTCGAGACGCCCTTGGGGGCGTGCTGGCCCATGAACCCGAACATGTAGCCGGCCACGCGGCGCATCTGGATCTCCTCCGCGCCCTCGGTGATGCGGTAGCGGCGGTGGTGGCGGTAGATGTGCTCGAACGGCTTGTGGCGCGAGTAGCCCATGCCGCCGTGGACCTGCATCGCCCGGTCCGCCGCCTCGCAGCACAGCCGGTTGGCCCAGTAGTTGCACATGGAGACCTGCTGGGACGACCTCGAACACGCCGTACTTGTCCATGCCCCACGCCGTCTTGTGGATCAGCGCGCGCAGCATCTCGCACTGCGTCTGCAGCTCGACCAGCGGGAACTGGATGCCCTGGTTGCTGGCGAGCGCCTTGCCGAAGGGCTTGCGCTGCTTGGCGTACTCGATCGACTCGTCGATGCAGAACTGCGCCGCGCCGAGGCTGGACGCCGCCTGGCGGATGCGGTTCTCGTTGAAGAAGTGCTGCACGACCTGCAGGCCGCGGCCCTCGCCGCCGAAGATCGACGCTGTGCGGGCACGCGCACGTCGGTGAGGCCGATGTGGGCGTGGTCGGTCGGCATGTTGAAGGTCCAGAGGAACTCCTCGACCTCGAAGCCCGGGGAGTCCGTCGGCACGAGGAACGCCGTGATGCCGTCGCCGTCGCCCGGCTTGCCGGACGTGCGCGCCATGATCATGTCGTACTGCGCGCTGTGGATGCCGGTGTTCCAGGTCTTCTCGCCGTTGATGACCCACTCGTCGCCGTCGCGGACGGCGGTGGTCTCCATGCACGTGGCGTCCGAGCCGTGGTCGGGCTCGGTGATGCCGAAGGCGAAGCCCTTCTTGCCGAGCATGAGGTCCTCGACCCAGTCGGCCTTCTGCTCCTCGGTGCCGTAGTTGAGCATCAGCAGCAGGCCGACGTTGTTGCCGACGATCGAGTGCTCGTTCTGCAGGTCGTTGTGCAGGCCCGAGGCCCTTGCGGGCGAAGTGCTCGCGGATGACCGCCATGCCGAGGTTGGTGCCGTTCTTGCCGCCGAACTCCTCCGGCAGCGGGTAGCGGTAGTGCCCCGCCTCGTCGGCCAGCCGCTTGGCCTGGTGGAGCAGCTCCTCCCACTCGGCGTTGGGCAGGCCGCCGCGGTCCCAGTCGGTGCGCGCGTCCTCCCGCCGGTGGTCGAAGAAGCGGATGTTGTCGTCCTTGTTCTCCAGCGGCTTGATCACGCGCTCGATGAACTCGTCGAGCTCCGCGAGGTAGGCGACGAGGTCCGGAGGCAGTTCGAAGTCCATGCAGGGTCTCCTGTCGTACGGCGCGCCCGGCGCCGGCTCTGGCCGGAGCGGACCACGGAGTTGACTCGCGTGTCAACTGCTAGTCGTTGCGCAGCGCCCGCCGCATGATCTTCCCGGTGGTGGTGCGCGGGAGGTCGTCGATGAAGGCCACGTCGCGCGGCACCTCGTGCGGCGCCAGCCGGGTCCGCACGTGCTGGCGCAGCTCGTCGGCGAGCGCGTCGGAGGGCTCGAAGCCGGCGTTCAGCACGATGAACGCCTTGGGCACCTGGCCGCGGCGCTCGTCCGGCACGCCGATCACGGCGGCCAGCGCGACGGCCGGGTGGCCGCCGAGCGAGTCCTCGATCTCGCCGGGCCCGATGCGGTAGCCGTAGGAGCTGATGACGTCGTCCTTGCGGGACTGGAACCAGACGTAGCCGTCCTCGTCCATCAGGCCGAGGTCGCCGCTGAGCAGCCAGTCGCCGAGGAACTTCTCGGCCGTGCCCTCGGGGTTGTTGTAGTACTCGAGCATCGTCAGCGGGTGGTGGCGGTCGACCGCGATCTCGCCCACCTCGCCGACGACCGGCTTGCCGTCGTCGTCGAGCACCGCCACGACGCTGCCCGGCAGCGCCCGCCCCAGCGACCCGGGCTTGACCGGGAAGACCTTGGCGTTGTTGCCGCACATGCCGTTGAGCTCGGTCTGGCCGTAGGCCTCGTTCACCGGCGCGCCGAAGAACTCGAGGCTCCAGGCCAGCAGGTCGGCGCCGAGCGCCTCGCCACCGGAGCAGACCGAGCGGTACGAGAAGCCGCCGCCCGGCAGCCCGGAGGAGCGGATCATCCGCAGCGCCGTCGCCGGGAGCAGCGTCAGCGTCACCTTGAACTCGCGCATCAGCCAGATCGCCCGCTCGGGGTTGAAGCCGCTGACCTCGTCGACGACGACCGGCAGCCCGTAGAACCAGGCCGGCACGAGGATGTCCATGAGCCCGGCGATCCAGGCCCAGTCGGCCGGCGACCACAGCACGTCCTCGGGCTGCGGGTAGAAGTCGTAGATCGCCTCGAACGCGGGGATCTCGCCGAACACGATGCGGTGCGCGTGCAGCGCACCCTTGGCGTTGCCCGTGGTGCCGGACGTGTAGATGAGGAAGGCGGGGTCCTCCGCCTTGGTCACCACGGGCGTGAAGTCGGTGCCCGCGTCGGCGAGCACCTGGCGTAGGACAGCTCGCCGGCCTGCACGTCGTCGCCGATCACGATGAGCTGCACGTCCCGGCCGGCGACCGCCTCGCGCACCTTCGGGGCGTTGGCCGAGGAGACGATGACCGCCTTCGCGCCGGCGTTGCTGATGCGGTACTGCAGCGCGTCGGGTCCGAACAGCGACGACATGGGCAGCGCGATGGCCCCCATGCGCCACAGCCCGACGTAGACGACGCCGGTCTCGAACGACGCCGGGTTGACCACCGCGACGACGTCCCCGCGACCGATGCCGAGGGCGAGCAGCCCGTTGGCGAGCCGGTTGGCCGCCTCCTTCACCTCGCCGAAGGTGAAGTCCTCGGAGCTGCGGTCCTCGTGGACCAGCGTCAGCGCGCGGGCCGACGGGTCGTGGTCGTCGACGCAGCCGACGCCGAGGTTGAACTCCTCGGGCAGCTCGCGGGTGCGCCAGTCGATCTGCGCCGCCAGCTCCTCGTAGGACGAGACCGGCTTGAGCATCGGCTCCCGCATGCGGGGCTCCCGTCGTCGGGCTCCCTCCTCACCGAGGGGCCGGGACGGCAGCCCACCGCCTGCCGGGGCGCCGTGTCAACGACTTCTTGACGCTGGCGTCAGGTGAACCGGCGCCGGCGCCTCAACAGCGAGCGGTTGCCCGCAGTCGAGTCAGATGCCCGCGAGGTACTTCGAGACCGCCACGGTGCCGTCGTAGTAGTTGGCGTGCGTCAGCCGCACGGTCTCGATGGAGTCCGAGCCGATGAGCACGATCTCCACCATCCGGTTGCCCCGGTAGTCCTTCTCCTTGGCGGCGTAGGCCGCCAGGGCGCCCTCCGAGTCGTCCTGGAAGTGCTGCTCCTCGATCAGGTGGCCCTGATCGTGGTCGAAGACGAGCAGGAAGTGCTTGATCTGGTTCACCGCGGACCTCCTCCTCCAGGTACGGGGCCGCCTGCTCACGCAGGCTGCGCATCTCCGGCAGCAGTGAAGCATCGACGACTCGGCCCGTCTCCTCAAGCGCCATCGCCTGGGAGATCACCGCCAGCAGGCGTTGCACGACGTGCAAGCCGTCTCCCTTGAGGTTCTGCCCGAGCCTCCCCGAGAGCCGCTCGACGCTGATCGCCCACTCGTGCATGACCATGGTCCGCAGCTGCACCTCGATGCGGCGCCCGTCGTAAAGCACGATCAAGTGCACGCCGCGGTAACCCGAAGCCCTCGGGCGCTCGACGTAGTCCGCCGAACTCACCGGCGGTCGGTTCTTCCGGAACCGGCTCTCGACGCGCCTCAACTCGTCCATGGAGGCAAGGACCGCGCGACAACCTCCGATGTCCTGCATGGCTGCCAGCGGCAGCGTCGGCTCGCGAACGAGCTTGTCGACGATGGTCGGGGCCCGCTTCAGGCGCTGCGACACCTCGACCCGCTCGCACTGCTCGGTCTTGACGACGGACCGCAGCCCCATCGTCGCCTTGCCCAGCGGCTGCTGGTGGGCCGCCCGGAACGCCAGCAGGACCTCGAGAGCGTGATTGAGGCTGTCGTCCGCGACGAGGTCTCCGCGCATGTAGTGGCGCAGGGTACGGCCTGCTCTGGTCACCTGGGACGACGTCAGCTCGACCTGCACCGTCCGACCATCTCCCGGGCATCCCCCGGACCACGGCCCGGCGCGCCGCGCCAGCCCCACCGGGCGTCAATGGACAGGCCCCTCTCCGACATCTCGGTCCGTGCAGGCGAGAGCGCTCGGGTAGGTCAGGTGTTCTTCTCGAACACCAGCCGCAGGCCGATCAGCGTGAGGTCCGGCTCGTGCAGGCTGACCGTCTCGCAGTGCTCGATCACCAGGCTGCTCAGGCCGCCGGTCGCCACCACGGTGGCCTCCCCGCCGAGCTCCTGCGACGACCCGGCGCACGAGCCCGTCGACCTGGCCGGCGAAGCCGTACAGGATCCCGCTCTGCAGCGCCTCGACGGTGTTCTTGCCGATGGCGCTGCGCGGGGCGACCAGCTCGACCTTGCGCAGCTGGGCGGCGCGGGAGGCGAGCGCCTCGACCGAGATCTCGATGCCGGGCGCGAGCGCGCCGCCGAGGAACTCGCCCTTGGCGCTGACGACGTCGAGGTTGGTCGAGGTGCCGAAGTCGACGATGACGACCGGCCCGCCGTAGAGGTGGTGGGCGGCAAGGGTGTTGACGACCCGGTCGGCGCCGACCTCCTTGGGGTTGTCGAACAGCAGCGGCACGCCGGTCTTGACGCCCGGCTCGACGATCACGGTCGGCACGTCGGCGAAGTAGCGGCCGAGCATGGTGCGCATCTCGCGCAGCGCGGCCGGCACCGTCGAGCACAGCGAGATGCCGGTGACGGTGATGCCGTCGAGCAGCCCCTTGAAGGCGAGCATCAGCTCGTCGGCGGTGGCCCGCGCGTCGGTCTTGATCCGCCAGGTCTGGCCGATCTTCTCGTCCTCGAAGACGCCGAGGACGGTGTTGGTGTTGCCGATGTCGATCGCCAGCAGCATGGTCTAGGCGCTCCTCAGGTCCAGTCCCAGGTCGAGCACGGGGGCGCTGTGGGTCAGCGCGCCGACGGCGAGGAAGTCGACGCCGGTCTCGGCGACCGCGCGCGCCACGTCGAGCGAGAGCCCGCCGGACGCCTCGGTCAGCACACCGCGCTCGCGGCACAGTGCCACGGCCGCGCGCAGGTCGTCCTCGCCCATGTTGTCGAGCAGCACCAGGTCGGCGCCGGCCTCGAGCACCTCGCGCACCTGCTCGACGGTGTCGCACTCGACCTCGACCGGCAGCCCCGGGAACGTACGCGCGGACCGCGTCGAAGGCGGCCGCGACCCCGCCGGCCGCGACCACGTGGTTGTCCTTGACCAGCGCGGCGTCGGACAGCGACATCCGGTGGTTGGCGCCGCCGCCCATGCGCACCGCGTGCTTCTCCAGCGCGCGCAGGCCGGGCGTGGTCTTGCGGGTGTCGCGGATCGCGCGCGCCGGTGCCCTCGACCGCGTCGGCCCAGGCCCGGGTCAGCGTCGCGACGCCGGACAGGTGGCACAGCAGGTTGAGCGCGCTGCGCTCGGCGGTGAGCAGGGTGCGTACGGGGCCGGCCATCTCGAGGACCGGCTCGCCGGGCACGGCGGTCGCGCCGTCCGTGCCGACGGACCGCCACTCCACCGCGCCCACCTCGTCGACCACGGCCATGGCCACGCCGATGCCGGCGACCACGCCGCGGCGCGCGGGGCACGAACGCGGCGACGCCCTGCAGGTCCGCGGGCACGGTCGCGACGCTGGTCACGTCGACGCCGCCGGCGAGGTCCTCCGCGACGGTCCGGCGGGCGAGGTCGGCCACGGCGTCGGCGTCCAGGCCGGCGTCCTGCAGCACCCGGCGGGTCTCGGGGGTCACGCGCTCTCCAGGGGTCGGAACTGCGGTGCCGGCAGTGGTGGTGACCAGGTGGCCGAGCCAGGCGTCGGCGGCGTCCGGGAAGTCCTCGCGCCAGTGGGCGCCGCGGGTCTCCTCGCGGCGGCGGGCCGCGGCGACCAGCGCGGAGGCGACGTCGTGCAGGTCGGTCGCCTCCCACGCGGCGGGGCTCGGGGAGGTGCTCGTCCGGCCGGCCAGGACGTCCAGCGCCTTGGCCGCGCCGTCGAGGGAGGCGGCGCTGCGCAGGACGCCCGCGCCCTCGCTCATCGCCCGGCCGAGCTCGGGCCGCACCGACGGGTCGAGCAGGACCTCGTCGCCGTCCACCGGCGCCGGCTCGCCGGGCTCCGGCAGCCCGCGGAGCAGGTCGTCGCCGATGCGCGCCGCGAACACCAGGCCCTCGAGCAGGCTGTTGCTGGCCAGCCGGTTGGCCCCGTGGACGCCGGTGCAGGCGACCTCGCCGCACGCGTACAGGCCGGGGACGCTGGTGCGGCCGGCCAGGTCGGTGCGCACGCCGCCGCTGGCGTAGTGCGCGGCCGGGGTGACCGGGATCGGCTGGGTGACCGGGTCGACGCCGACCTCGCGGCAGCGCGCCACGATGGTCGGGAAGCGGCGGAGCAGGACCTCCTCGCCGAGCCCGCGGGCGTCGAGGAAGACGTGGTCGACGCCGAGCTCGAGCATCCGCCGGTGGATCGCCTTGGCGACGACGTCGCGCGGGGCGAGGTCCGCCAGCGGGTGGTCGTCGGTCGTGATGACCCGGGTCCCGGAGGCGTCGACGAGGAAGGCCCCCTCGCCGCGGACCGCCTCGCTGATCAGCGACTGCTGGCCCCGCGGACGGGCCGGTGTGGAGCGCGGTCGGGTGGAACTGCACGAACTCCAGGTCGGCCACCTCCGCGCCGGCCCGCAGGGCGAGCGCGACGCCGTCGCCGGTGGAGACCGACGGGTTGGTGGTGCTCGCGAAGACCTGACCCATGCCGCCGGTGGCCAGCACGACGGCCCGGGCGCGGACGGCCCCGACGCCGTCCTCGCTGCCCTCGCCGAGCACGTGCAGGGTGATGCCGGCGGCCCGGCCATCGGCGGTGAGCAGCAGGTCGAGGACGAGCGCGTGCTCGACCAGGCGGATGCCCGGGTGCGCGCGCACGGCGGCGACCAGCGCCCGCTGCACCTCCGCGCCGGTGGCGTCGCCGCCGGCGTGCACGATCCGGTCGCGGTGGTGGCCGCCCTCGCGGGTCAGCGACAGCTCCCCGGCGGCGTCGACGTCGAAGGCGGCGCCCAGCGCGATCAGCTCGCGCAGCCGGCCCGGGCCCTCGGTGCACAGCACGCGTACGGCGTCCTCGTCGCAGAGGCCGACGCCGGCGACGAGGGTGTCCTGCAGGTGGTCCTCGGGGCTGTCGTCCGGCGCGAGCGCCGCGGCGACGCCGCCCTGCGCCCAGCGGGTCGACCCGTCACCGACGAGCACCTTGGTGACCAGCAGCACCGACCCGGCCTCGGCGGCGTGCAGGGCAGCGGTCAGCCCGGCGACGCCCGAGCCGACCACGACCACGTCCGCCGCGATGGTCCATCCCGGCTCCGGCGCGAGGAGCCGCCGCCGGCTCACCAGACCAGGGCAGGGTCGTCGTCGCGCGAGCCCGGCAGGACGCGGGGGTCGAGCACGTCGCCGCGCAGCAGGCCGGTGCCGGCCAGCACCTCGGCCGGGTCGTGGCCGGTGGCCAGGATGCCGTTGTCGGCGTCGACGAAGACGACCCGCGGCTTGAAGGTGCGCGCCTCGGCGTCGTCCATCTGCCCGTACGCGATGAGGATGACCAGGTCGCCCGGGTGCACCAGGCGGGCGGCCGCGCCGTTGATCCCGATGATGCCGCTGCCGCGCGGGCCGGCGATCACGTAGGTCTCGAGCCGGGCGCCGTTGGTCACGTCGACGATCGCGACCTGCTCCCCCTCGAGCAGGTCGGCCGCCTCCATGAGGTCCTCGTCGACGGTGACCGAGCCGACGTAGTGCAGGTCGGCCTGCGTGACGGTCGCCCGGTGGATCTTGCTCTTCATCATGGTGCGGAACACGCGTCAGCGCTCCAGGAGGGTGTTGTCGATGAGGCGGGTCGTGCCGACGCGGGCGGCGACCACGAGCAGGTCTCCGTCCGGCGCCACCGCGAACGTCGTGCTGCGCACGCGCTCGAGGTAGTCGAGGGTCAGGCCGGGCTCGGCCGCGAGGACGGTACGTGCCGCGTCCACGTCGCCGGTGCGCAGGGCCTTGGAGAGCGCTGCGAGCGCGGTGGCGCGCTCGTCCGAGGACAGGTAGCGGTTGCGGCTGGACAGCGCCAGCCCGTCGGGCTCCCGCACGGTCGGGACGCCGACGACCTCGACCGGCACGTCGAGGTCGCGCACCATCCGGCGGATGCAGGCCAGCTGCTGGGCGTCCTTCTGGCCGAACAGCGCGACGTCGGGGCGTACGAGGTGCAGCAGCTTGAGGACGACCGTGAGCATCCCGTCGAAGTGACCGGGGCGGGAGGCGCCCTCGAGCACGTCGCCGAGCGGGCCGGCGCTGACCCGGACCAGCGCCTCCTCGGGGTAGACGACGTCCGGCGTCGGCGCGAAGACGAGCGTCGCGCCCTCGCGCTCGCAGACCGCGAGGTCGGCCTCGAGCGTGCGCGGGTAGCGGTCGAGGTCCTCGCCGGCGCCGAACTGCAGCGGGTTGACGAAGACCGTGACGACGACGTCGTCCGCCTCCTTGCGGGCCTGGCGGACCAGCTCGGCGTGCCCCTCGTGCAGCGCGCCCATGGTCATGACGACGGCCACCCGGCCGGGCAGCGCGGAGCGGGCCTGGTCGAGCTCGGCCCGCGTACGGGCGACGATCACGTGGTCACGCTGCCCAGGACCTGCAGCAGCGGGCCGGCCTTCTCGGGGGCGAGCCGGCCGCTGGACAGCGCCCGGTCGGCGGTGAGCCGGGCCAGGGCGACGTAGGCGGGGCGCGCGTCGTCCGGCAGCGCGGTCAGGTGGGCCTCGACCGTGCCGGCGTCGCCGCGGGCGACCGGGCCGGTCAGGGCCGCGCCGCCGCTGCGCAGGGCGCCGTCGAGCGCCGCGCCGAGCAGCGGGCCCAGGACCGCGGCGGGGTCCTCCGCGCCGGCCTGGCGCAGCAGGTCGGCGGCGCTGGCGACGAGGGTGACGAGGTGGTTGGCGCCGTGCGCGAGGGCGGCGTGCCACAGCGGCCGCAGCGCGTCCTCGACCCAGACCGGCTCGCCGCCCATCTCGAGCACGAGCGCCTCACCGACCGGCCGCAGGACCTCCGGGGCGGTCACGCCGAAGGACGCGCCGGAGAGGCGGGCCAGGTCGACCGGGGTGCCGGTGAACGGCAGCACGGGGTGCAGCGCCAGCGGCAGCGCGCCGAGCCGGGTGGCGGGCTCGAGGACGGCCAGGCCGTGCCGGCCGCTCACGTGGGCGACGAGCTGGCCGGCGCGCAGCGCACCGGTCTCGGCCAGGCCGGAGACCAGCTCGGGCAGGGCGTCGTCGGGCGCGCAGAGCAGGACCAGGCCGGACCCGCGGGCGACCTCGTCGGCGGGCACCAGGGGCACGCCCGGCAGCAGGGCCGCGGCGCGGCGGCGCGAGTCGTCCGAGACGCCCGAGGCGGCGACCACGCGGTGCCCGGCACGCACGAGCGCGGCGCCGAGGACGGCCCCGACCCGGCCGGTGCCGACCACGCCCACGTCGAGGCGGGCAGGTGAGGGGAGAGCCATCAGGCGGCGTTCCAGTCCTACGAGGGGTACCGGACGAGGTGCTGCGGAGAACGGTAACGCGTGCGTTGCACAGCGCCAGCACTTGTGATCGGGATCACCGGGCGGGGGGCCGGGGCGGCTCTGGCCGCGCCCCGCCGCACACCGCCCATGCCTCAGACCGCGCCGTGCCTCACACCGCGGCTGAGCCCGAGACCGCGCTGTGCCCGAGGCCCCGCGCTGACCGGACCCGGTCGGCCCGACCCGCGTGCGGGATCCCGGTCATCTGTCCTGGATCGCGGACACCGCCCCTGCGGGACGGGTCACCCAAGACCCCCGCCCCTGCGCGGGTCAACGCCGCGCGGCCGGGCGCGGGGACCTGGTCCGCTCGCGTCCTGTCCGGAAGACCCGACAACTGTCCGGCTTGCCGGACAGGTGACCGCCGAACAGGTGCTCTGACCCGAGGACACCTTCGTCGACGAGGCAAGGACGCTTCGCGGTGCATGCCGGGCGTCGGTCGGCCCGCGGCCGGCGGGGCTCGGCGCCGAGCCGGCGGTCGCGGCGGCGGCCTCGTCAGCCGCGGGCGTCCTCCGGCGGGGCGCCGTCGGCGCTGGGCTCGACGTAGCGGCCGGCCTGCGCGTCGTTGGGCAGCACCACCTGGGTGCACCGGCTGGTGGCCAGCAGGACGCCCTCGCCGTCGTGCAGCTCGGCGGCGCAGAAGACCACCCGCCGGGTCCGCCGGACGACGGAGCCGGTGGCCACGACCCGCCCGGGCCGGGTGGAGCGCAGGAACTCGACCCGCAGGTCGGCGGTGAGGAACGCCTGGTCGGCGTCGAGCACGCTCCAGCAGGCGCCGCCCATCGCCGCGTCCAGGATCGCGGTCACCAGGCCGCCCTGGATGACCGGACCGCCCGCGGTCGGGAACCCGTACTCCGGCGTCGCCTCCCACGCGATGGCGGTCGAGCCCTCGCTCCAGGAGATGCGCTCGTAGCCCAGCGTCGTCCAGAGGTGGACGCCCGTGCGCAGGTTGTCGTCGAACCGCTTCAGCTCCTGATCCATGCTCGGGAGCATGTCCCACGTCCCCTGGCGCACCGCCATGGGGCAGGCGTTGTACGGCCAGGACGGCTTCTTCGTCCGCGAGCGCCCCGCCGACCACTTCCGCACCTCCGTCGCCGCCTCTCCCCTGTACGCGTCCGCCGTGCGCGAGCTGGCGGGTCGCGTCGACGACGCCCTCGGCCACCCCGACCCGTTCGACGTCGTGGACGTCGGTGCGGGCCGCGGGGAGCTGCTGCTCGGTCTGCCGGACGTGCCGGCGCGGTGGCGGCTGACCGCGGTGGAACTGACACCTGACCCTGGCGTGGGCCTGCGCTGGCTGCCCGAGGTGCCGCCGGTCGAGGGGCTCCTGCTCGCCAACGAGTGGCTCGACGACGTCCCGCTCGACGTGGTCGAGGACGGCCGGCTGGTGCTCGTCTCCCGCGACGGCGAGGAGGTCCCCGGGCCGCCGTCGCCGTACGACGACTGGTGCACGCGGTGGTGGCCGGGCGGCGGGCGGGTCGAGGTCGGGCTGTCGCGGGACCTGGCCTGGGCGGCCGCGGTCGGTCAGGTCCGGCGCGGGCTGGCGGTGGCCGTCGACTACGGGCACGTGCTGGCCACCCGGCGGCCGACGCTCACCGGCTACCGCGCCGGCCGCCAGGTGCCTCCCGTGCCCGACGGCTCCTGCGACCTCACCGCCCACGTCGCGCTCGACTCCTGCGCGGCGGCGACCGGCGCGCGGCTGCTGACCCAGCGGGAGGCGCTGCGGCAGCTCGGGGTGGACGGGACGCTGCCGGCGTACGGCCCCGGCTACGCGACCGCGCTGCAGCGGGCGTCGCAGGCCGCGACGCTGCTCGACCCGGCGGGTCTCGGCGGCTTCGGCTGGCTGGTGCAGGAGGTCGGCATCGACCCGGTCCTAGGCTCGACCGGGTGACCCGCGAGCTGACCGTCGGCGTCGGCGCCACGGAGCTGCTCGCCGCCGACCTGGTGCTGGACCTCGGCCCGCACCACCCCTCCACCCACGGCGCGCTGCGGCTCGCGCTCGTCCTCGACGGCGACGTCGTCGTGCGGGCCGAGCCGGTGGTCGGCTGGATGCACCGCGGCGCGGAGAAGCTGTTCGAGGTCCGCGACTACCGCCAGGTGCTCGTGCTCGCGAACCGGCACGACTGGCTGTCGGCGTTCAGCAACGAGATCGGCATCGCCCTCGCGGTCGAGCGGATGCTCGGGCTCGAGGTGCCGGAGCGGGCGACCTGGCTGCGCACCGCGCTGGCCGAGCTGAACCGGGTGCTCAACCACCTGATGTTCCTCGGCACGACGCCCTACACCGGGGAGCGCGCCTTCCACGCCTTCGCCGAGCGGGAGGCCGTGCAGCGGGTGATGGAGGAGGTCTCCGGCGGCCGGCTGCACTACATGCTGACCCAGATCGGCGGGCTCAAGGAGGACGTCCCGGCCGGCTGGCCGGGACGCGCGCACCGGGCCGTGGAGCAGGTCCGCCAGGCGCTGCCCGGGCTGCGCGCGCTCGTGGACGGCTTCGACCGCGCGCGCGGGGTCGGGGTCCTGTCGGCCGACACCGTCGCGGCGTACGGCGTCACCGGTCCGGTGGCCCGCGCCTCCGGCGTCGACATGGACCTGCGGCGCGACGACCCCTACCTCGCCTACGCCGCGCTGGACGTCCCCGTGGTGGTCCGCGCGGACGGCGACGCGTGGAGCCGCTTCGCCTGCGTGCTCGACCAGGTCGCGGTCTCCCTCGACCTCGTCGACGCGTGCCTGGACCGGCTGCCCTCCGGCGCGGTCAACACCAAGCTGCCCAAGACGGTCAAGGCGCCGGAGGGCCACACCTGGGCCTGGACGGAGAACCCGCTCGGCGCGATGGGCTACTACCTGGTCTCGCGCGGGGAGAAGACCCCGTGGCGCCTGGGCATGCGGACCGCGTCGTTCAACAACGTCTCCGCGCTGCCGGCACTGCTGCCGGGCGTCCACCTGGAGGACCTCGTGACGGTGCTGGCCTCGCTGTTCTTCGTCGTCGGCGACGTCGACAAGTGAGCGGGCTGGACCTGCTCGACTGGCGCCGGCAGGTGCACGCCTCCTACGCCGCGGTGCGGGCACTGCCACCCGCCGAGGGTCACGCCCGCTGGGTCGCCGACCGGGCCGCGCTGTTCGCCACCCACCCGGAGTCGCCGCGGCAGTCGGCCGTGCTGCGCGTCGCGGCGTACGACCCGGCGCTGCGCGCGGTGGTGCCGCTGTCTCCCGCGGGACCGCAGCGGATCGAGGTGCCGACGGCGACCGACGGCGTGGTGCCGTTCGACCGGATCGGCGTGCTCGAGACGCCGTGGGGGCCGCTCGACGCCTGGTGGCTCGGGACGTACGGCGGCGGGCTGTGGGTCCCGGTGCGCGGCGGCACCGGCGCGTACGGCGGCGGGCGCTACCTCTACGACACCGTCAAGGGCGCCGACCTCGGCCCCGGCCTCGTCGTCGACCTGAACTTCCTCTACAACCCGTCCTGCGCCTACGACGAGGCGTGGGCCTGCCCGCTGCCGCCGCCGGGCAACGGGCTGGCCCTGCCGTACGAGGTCGGGGAGCTGCTGCCCGGTTAGCGCTGGGTCAGGGAGCCGTCGCTGGAGAAGACCAGGCCGAGCTGGACGCGCCCCTGCTTCAGCGCCGTCTTGGTCAGCGGGCCACCGGCGTCGAGGGAGACGAACGAGGCGAACTCGATGCCGTACTTCTCCTCCAGGCCCGGCTGGCAGAACGGCCGGGTCGGGCACTCGGCCGGGCCGCCGAGGACGAGCTCGCCCTCGTAGCCGGCCAGGTCGGACAGCGTCGTGAGGTTGTTGGCCTCGGCGAACTCCTTGGTGACGGCGAACGCGTTCTGGTCGGCCGCCTCGGCCGGGGTCAGCACGGTCAGGCCGCGCGCCTGGGCCAGCGGCTTGAGCGCGGTCACGGTGGCGTCGAGGTCACCGGTCGCCTTGGCCGGCGCGTCCGGGCCGTTGGCCTTCTTGTTGAGGAACTCGGTCAGCGTCCCGACGTACTCCGCCGCGACCTGCACCTCGCCGCGCTCGAGCGCCGGCTCGTAGACCTCGCGGTTGGTGACCGGCTTGACCGAGGCGTCGAAGCCGGCGGCGTCCAGCACCTGCTCGAACAGGTTGCCCAGGATCTGGTTCTCGCTGAAGCCGGCCGCCGCGACGACGACCTTGCCGCTGCCACCGGTGACGCCGGTGGCCAGCTGCTTCTCCTCGGCGTAGGCCTTGGCGACCGCCTGCGGCGTCTTGCGCTCGATGTCGACCTGGCGGTTGAGGCCCACCAGGTCCTCGGTCGTCAGGGCGGCGCTGACCTTGTCGAGCGCCTGCGTCAGCGCGGGCGTGACGGCCTTCGTGGTGACGACCGGCACGATGTTGTCGACGGTCTGCAGCTTCTTGTCGTCCTGCAGGACGACGAGCTCCTCGCCGGCGCTCGAGACCTTCTCCGGCTCGCCGCCACCGGTGTCGGCGCCGCTGTCGGCGCTGTTGCTGCCGCAGGCGGTGAGGGCCAGCGCTCCGGTGAGCGCGAGGGTGAGCATGCGTGAGCGAGCGGTCATGTCCGCCTCCTGTGTCCCGGCGACGTGCGCCGCGTGTCCGGCGGGGTGAGGTCCCGCAGCCAGCAGCCTAGGCGAGGGGTGTGACGAGATCCGGCGGGGCCTGCCGGACCGCCCGCCGCCGGCCCGGGGTGACCGCGCGCTGCACCCCGGCGAGCGCCACCTCGACGACCAGCGCGAGCGCGGCGACCAGCACACCACCCGCGGTGTACATCGCCGGGTCGGCCCGGCCGACGCCGTCCGCGATGTAGCGGCCGAGCCCCCCGCCGCCGACGTAGGCGGCGAGGGTCGCGGTCGCGACGACCTGCACGGCAGCCGTGCGCACCCCCGCGGCGACCAGCGGCAGCGCCAGCGGCAGCTCGACCCGGCGCAGCAGCTGCAGGCCGGTCATGCCCATGCCCCGCGCCGCCTCGCGGACCTCCGGGTCGACGTCGCGGACGCCGACGTAGGCGTTCGTCAGCAGCGGCGGCACGGCGAACAGCACGAGCGCGACGATGGTCGCCCGGTCGCCGAAGCCGACCGGGGTCGCGACCAGCAGGACGAGGACCGCGAAGGTCGGCACCGCCCGGCTGGCGTTGGCCAGCCCGACGACCAGCGGTCCGCCGCGGCCGCGGTGGCCGAGCCAGAAGGCCAGCGGCAGCGCGACCAGCGCGGCCAGCCCGAGGGCCGCGCCGGAGACGACGAGGTGCTCGGCCAGGCGGGCCGGGACGCCGTCCGGGCCGCTCCAGTGCTCGCCGTCGCGCAGCCAGGCGGCGGTGTCGCCGACCAGGCTCATCGCGCCCTCGCCCACGGCGTGAGGACCCGCTCGACGGCGAGCAGCAGCAGGTCGGCGACCAGCGCGAGCAGCACGCAGAGCACCGACGCGGTGAGGATCTGCGGCCCGGTAGAGGTTGTTGTTGAAGCCCTCGAGGATCAGCTGGCCGAGGCCGCCGTTGCTCACGACGACGCCGACGGTCACCAGCGCGACCGTCGACACCGTGGCCACCCGCAGGCCGGCCAGCACCGACGGCAGCGCCAGCGGGAGGTCGACGCGGAGCAGCACCCTGGTCGGGCTCATGCCCATGCCGCGGGCGGCCTCCCGTACGTCCTCGGGCACGCCCTCCAGCCCGGCCAGCACGTTCCGGACCAGGACCAGCAGCGTGTACGCGGTCAGCCCGATGACCACCGTCGTCCGGGTCAGGCCCGTGACCGGCGCCAGCACGGCGAACAGCGCGAGCGACGGGATCGTGTAGACGACGCCCGTCGCCCCGACGATCGGGCCGGCGAGCCAGCGGTAGCGGCGGGCCAGCAGCGCGAGCGGCACCGCCAGCAGCAGCCCGAACAGCACGCTGAGCAGCGTCATGGACACGTGCGCCCGGGTGGCGGTGATCACCGCCTCGCTGTTGTCCCGCAGGTAGTCCAGGCTCACCCAGGGGTTGGGCGCCTCCTCCTGGGCGAGGGACTGCGACAGGATGGGCACGTGCCCGACGCTACCGAGACCACCATGATCCGGCTCGACGACGTCGTGAAGCGCTACGACGACGGGACGACCGCGGTCGCCGGGCTCAGCCTGTCCGTGCGGCGCGGCGAGCTCTGCGTCCTGGTCGGGCCGTCCGGCTGCGGCAAGACGACGACGATGAAGATGGTCAACCGGCTGGTCGAGCCGACGTCCGGGAGCGTCCTGCTCGACGGCGAGGACGTCTCGCGGATCGACCCGGTGCAGCTGCGCCGACGGGTCGGCTACGTCATCCAGCAGGTCGGGCTGTTCCCGCACCAGTCGGTGTCGGACAACGTCGCGACCGTCCCGCGCCTGCTCGGCTGGGACCGCACCCGTACGCGCGCCCGCGTCGCCGAGCTGCTCGAGCTGGTCGGGCTCGACCCGTCCGTGCACGGCCCGCGCTACCCCTCGCAGCTGTCCGGCGGGCAGCGCCAGCGCGTCGGCGTCGCCCGGGCGCTCGCGGCCGACCCGCTCGTGCTGCTCATGGACGAGCCGTTCAGCGCCGTCGACCCGGTCGCCCGCGGCCGGCTGCAGCAGCAGTTCCTGCGCGTGCAGCGCGAGCTCGGCACCACCGTCCTGCTCGTCACCCACGACATCGACGAGGCCGTACGGCTCGGCGACCGCATCGCGGTGCTGCGCCAGGGCGGGCACCTCGAGCAGTACGACACCCCTGCCGCCGTCCTCGGCACGCCGGCGACGCCGTTCGTGGCCGACTTCGTCGGGGCGGACCGCGCGGTCAAGCGCCTGCAGGTCACGCCGGTCGACGTGTCGGCGCTCGAGCCGTACGACGGGCCGGTCGTCGCCTCGGTGCCCCACGACGCCGACCTGGGGCGGGCGCTCGCGGCGCTGCTCGAGGCCGGCGAGGGGCGGGTCGCGTGGACGGCCCGGACGGGGCGCGGCTGGGCGTGCTCACGTCGGAGCGGCTGCTCGCGCAGGCCCGCCCCGGCGGCAGCTGAGCGGCGCGGGGTGCGGCGCCGCTCGACGCCGACCGAGCTGCCGCGGCCTGCGCACCCGGCGTGCGCGCCAGCACGCGGGCGCGCAACCGCAGCGTACGCGCGGCCGTCCGCGCAGGGCGGCCCGCCGCTAGCTGCGGAGGTACTCCAGGAACCGGGCGCGGACCAGGGGCTCGTCGTCGCCGAGGTCCTTGCCCATCAGCTCGCGACCGAGCTCGACCAGCTCGGTGATCGAGCCGGTGAGCGACCCGGAGGAGCCGTCCTCGCCGGCCAGCGCCCGCGACGCGCGCAGGTGCTTGGCGAGGTCCCAGAAGAAGTGCAGGTCGTGCGCCGACTGGGCCTTGTCGAACGCGCGGGTGCGCAGCTGCTCGGTCGTCAGGTCGTCGAGGTCCGGTGTGGTCACAGGTCGACACTAGGCGGGGGCTCGGGGGTGCGGCAGGACCGCTCGAGCAGCAGCGCCGTCCCGGTCAGCGCGAGCGCGGCCACGCAGGACGAGCCCGCGACGAGCGCGTCGTCGGAGGCCTGCTCGGCCTGCAGCGGGAGCACGTGGGCGAGGAACCCGCCGTACAGCCCGGTCAGGGCGGCGCCGGCGACCGAGCTGGCCTTGGCGAGCGCGACCGCGCGGGCGATCTGCAGCGGGTGCAGCGCCCGGCCGGTGCGGCTGCGCCGGCCGGCGATCCGCTCGCGCACGGTGCGCGCCAGCCCGGCCTCGAACATCGCGAGCAGGACCAGCGTCACGGGCGCGTAGCCGGGCAGCGGGGGCAGCGAGCCGTACGACGCGCGCACCACGAGGTACGCGACGACCGCGGCGATCAGCCCCGCGGCCAGCAGCGCGCCGGGCCGGGTCGGCCTCACGGGGTCACCCGGCGCACGCCGGCGCGCCCCACGCGGTCGAGCAGCGCGGCGACCGGGCCGTGCCCGGGCAGCACCGCGTCGGGCTGCACCTCGAGCCACGGCGCGAGCACGAAGGCCCGCTCGTGCGCGCGCGGGTGCGGCAGCACGATGCCCTCAGGGGCGGGGCCGTCGGCGACGACGAGGTCGACGTCGAGCGTGCGCGGACCCCAGCGGACCTCGCGGGTCCGGCTCGCCTGCCGCTCGGCCTCCTGCGCGCGCCGCCACGCCTCCGCGGCGTCGCAGTCGCAGAGCGCCACCACGTTGAGGAAGTCGTCCTGCTCGACCCCGCCGACCGGGTCGGTCTCCCAGACGGACGAGACGGCGTACGGCGCGAGCACCGCGAGGCCCGCCTCCAGCTGCGCGGCGCGGTCGCCCAGGTTGGAGCCCAGGGAGAGGACCGCGGTCATCCGGGGCCCCCGCGGCGGTGTGAGCGCAGCGAGCAGCGTCGTGGGGTGGGGTCATGGCCGCACGACGGTGACCGACACGTCGGCGAAGGCCAGCGGGATCGGCGCGGACGGCTTGTGCACGGTGACCTCGGCGCTGCCGACCCGGTCGTCCTCGAGGCAGGCGTCGGCGAGCCGCTCGGCGAGGGTCTCGAGGAGGTTGACCGGCTCGCCGGCCACCACCTCGGCCAGGCGCAGCGCGAGCGCGCCGTAGTCGACGGTGTCCTCGAGGTCGTCGCTGGCGGCGGGCTCGCGGACGTCGACGGACAGCACGACGTCGACGAGGAAGTCCTGCCCCTGCTCGCGCTCGAAGGGCAGCACGCCGTGGTAGCCGCGGACCCGCAGGCCGGTCAGCGCGATCCGGTCCCTCACGGGGCGGCCCGCTGGACGGCGGCGACCACGCGTACGGCGTCCGCGCTCGCGGCCGCGTCGTGCACCCGCACGGCCCAGGCGCCGGCCTGCGCGGCCAGGACCGAGACCGCCGCGGTGGCGGCGTCGCGGTCGGCGGCGGGCGCGCGGGGTGCCGTCGGGGTCGGCCAGCAGCGCGCCGAGGAAGCCCTTGCGCGAGGCGCCGACGAGCAGCGGGTGGCCGAGGGCGGTGAGGGCGTCGAGGTGGGCCAGCAGCTCCCAGCTGTGCTCGGGCAGCTTGGCGAAGCCGAGCCCGGGGTCGACCACCAGCTGCTCCGGCGCGACGCCGGCGGCCCGCGCCTCGGCCAGCCGCTCGGACAGCTCGGCGGTCACCTCGCCGACCACGTCGCGGTAGACGGCGCGCTGCTGCATGCGGTCGCTGTGGCCGCGCCAGTGCATGACGACGTACGGGACGCCGGCCTCGGCCACGAGCGGGAGCATCGCGGGGTCGGCCTGACCGCCGCTGACGTCGTTGAGCAGCTGCGCGCCGGCGTCGAGCGCGGCCCGGGCGACCGACGCGCGCACGGTGTCGACCGAGACGACCGCGCCGGCCGCGGCCAGCTGCTCGACGACGGGGACGCACGCGCCGCAGCTCCTCGGCCTCGGGCACCCGGCCGGCCCCGGGCCGGGTCGACTCGCCGCCGACGTCGAGCAGGTCGGCGCCCGCGGTGAGCAGGTGCAGCCCGTGGCGCACCGCCGCGGCGTGGCTGTCGTGCTGCCCGCCGTCGCTGAACGAGTCGGGCGTGACGTTGACGACCCCCATCACCCGGGTGCGGCCGAGACCGGGGAAGCCCCGCAGGTCGCGGCTCACCGCCCGAGGACCAGGCTCATCGCCTCCGCGCGCGTCGTCGCGGACTGCTTGAGGACGCCGCGCACGGCGGAGGTGACCGTACGGGCGCCGGGCTTGCGCACGCCCCGCACCGTCATGCACAGGTGCTCGGCCTCGATGACGACCAGCACCCCCCGCGGCTGCAGCCGGTCGACCAGCGCATCGGCGACCTGGCCGGTGACCCGCTCCTGCACGGACGGACGGCGGGCGTAGAGGTCGACCAGCCGGGCCAGCTTGGACAGCCCGGTGATCTGGCCGCTGTGCCCCGGGATGTAGCCGACGGCCGCGGTGCCGGTCCACGGCAGCAGGTGGTGCTCGCAGAAGCTGGTCACTGCGATGTCCTTCACGATCACCAGCTCGTCGTGGTGCTCGTCGAAGAACGGGATGAGCAGCTCGGCCGGGTCCAGGTGCAGCCCGGCGAACACCTCCGCGTACATGCGGGCGACCCGGGCCGGGGTGTCGCGCAGCCCCTCGCGGTCGGGGTCCTCCCCGACCGCGAGCAGCAGCTCCCGGACGGCTGCCTCCGCCCGCGCGCCGTCGAAGGCGGCGGGCGGGTCGAACGGCGCCGGGTCCTGCTCCCCCACCTAGGAGGCGGGGTCGGTGCCCGCGGCCCGACGGGGCGAGCGGCGGACGGGCGCTCCGGGGCCGGGGAGTCGGCCTCGCGGTTGACCGCAGCGGTCCGGCGGCGGGCCGGCGTCTTGGTCAGCGAGGTCGAGCCGGCCGGCTTGCGCCGGGGCGTCTTGGTCAGCGACGTCTCCTTGGCGCGGCCGCGGGCCAGGTCCTCGAGGTCCGCCGGGCCCATGACGGCCAGCTCGGCCGGGGTGAGCACGGGCGGCTTGTCGGACAGCGGGCGGCGGCCGTTGGCCGTCGGGTGGGCGCGCTGAGGGCGCTTCTCGATCGGCGTGAAGATCTCGAGGACCTCGTCCTTGGTGAGCGTCTCCTTGTCGAGCAGCTTGAGCACCATGTCGTCGAGGACGTCGCGGTACTCCACCAGGATCTCCCACGCCTCGTGGTGCGCGTTCTCGACGAGCGCGCGGACCTCGGCGTCGACCTGGGCGGCGACCTCCTCGGAGTAGTCGCGGCCGTGGCCCATGTCGCGGCCCATGAAGACCTCGCCGGACTCCTGGCCGAACTTCACCGCGCCGAGGCGCTCGCTCATGCCGTACTGCGTGACCATCGCGCGGGCCGTGGCGGTGGCCTTCTCGATGTCGTTGCTCGCGCCGGTCGTCGGGTCGTGGAAGACGAGCTCCTCGGCGGCGCGGCCACCCATGGCGTAGGCCAGCTGGTCGAGCAGCTCGGCCCGGCTCTGGGAGTACTTGTCCTCCTCGGGCAGCACCATCGTGTAGCCGAGGGCGCGACCGCGCGGCAGGATCGTGATCTTGTGCACCGGGTCGGTGTTGGGCAGCGCGTGGGCGACCAGGGCGTGACCGGCCTCGTGGTAGGCGGTCACCTTCTTCTCCTTGTCGCTCATCAGGCGGGTGCGCCGCTGCGGCCCGGCCATGACGCGGTCGATCGACTCCTCGAGGGTCGTCGCGCTGATCTGCTTCTCCCCCGTGCGGGCGGTCAGCAGGGCGGCCTCGTTGATGACGTTGGCCAGGTCGGCGCCGGTGAAGCCGGGGGTGCGGCGGGCGATGACCTGCAGGTCGGCGTCGGGCGCGAGCGGCTTGCCCTTGGCGTGCACGTCGAGGATCTGCTTGCGGCCCTGCATGTCGGGGCGGTCGACCGCGATCTGCCGGTCGAAGCGGCCCGGGCGCAGCAGCGCCGGGTCCAGGATGTCGGGCCGGTTGGTGGCGGCGATGAGGATGACGCCGCCCTTGACGTCGAAGCCGTCCATCTCGACCAGCATCTGGTTGAGGGTCTGCTCGCGCTCGTCGTGGCCGCCGCCCATGCCCGGCGCCGCGGTGCCGGCCGACGGCGTCGATCTCGTCGATGAAGATGATCGACGGCGCGTTGGCCTTGGCCTGCTCGAACAGGTCGCGGACGCGGCTGGCGCCGACGCCGACGAACATCTCGACGAAGTCCGAGCCGGAGATCGAGTAGAACGGCACGCCCGCCTCGCCGGCGACCGCACGCGCGAGCAGGGTCTTGCCGGTGCCGGGCGGGCCGTACAGCAGGACGCCCTTGGGGATCTTGGCGCCGATGGCCTGGAACTTGGCCGGGCTCTCCAGGAACTCCTTGATCTCGTGCAGCTCCTCGATCGCCTCGTCCGCGCCGGCGACGTCGGCGAACGTGGTCTTCGGGGTGTCCTTGCTGACCAGCTTGGCCTTGCTCTTGCCGAACTGCATGACGCGGCTGCCGCCGCCCTGCATGGAGTTCATGAAGTAGAAGAGCAGGCCCAGGATGATGATGAACGGCAGGAAGCTGACGAGGATCGAGACGAGCAGGCTCTGCTCGTTGACGCGCACGTCGTACTGGATGCCGGCCTTCTCGAAGGCGGTCGCGAACTCCTGGCCCTGGTCGGTGAGGAACTTGGCCTGGACCTTCTTGCCGTCCTGCAGCGTGACGCGGACCTGCTGCTCCTTGTCGAGCAGGAGCGCGGTCTCGCCGTCCTTGGCGGTGTCGCGGACGGTGCCGTCGGCGATCGCGGCGAGGACCGTCGAGGTGTCGGTGCTCTTGAACTCACCGTCACCGCGCAGCCCGCCGGAGAGCGCCAGCAGCAGCAGGAGGCCGAGCGTGACGTAGAGGAAAGGTCCGCGGGCGAAGCGCTTGAGGTTCATCGACGCGGGGCCGGAGCCCCGTCCCTCCTGACGGCGGAAGCAGATCAACGAAGGTACACCGCGGGCAGGTGCCCACGTACGTCCCAACGGTCGTCCACAGACCGGTGTTCCGCCAACCCGAGGGGCTCTCAGCCGGCGTAGACCTCGGGGCGCAGCAGGCCCAGGAAGGGCAGGTCGCGGTAGCGCTCGGCGTAGTCCAGGCCGTAGCCGACGACGAACTCGTTGCCGATGTCGAAGCCGACGTAGCGCACCGGCACCTCGACCTTGGCGGCCTCCGGCTTGCGCAGCAGCGCGCACACCTCGACGCTCGCCGGCCCGCGCGCCTGCAGGTTGCGCAGCAGCCAGGACAGCGTGAGGCCGGAGTCGATGACGTCCTCGACGACCAGCACGTGCTTGCCGGTGATGTCCTTGTCGAGGTCCTTGAGGATGCGCACGACGCCCGAGCTGCTCGTGCTGTTGCCGTACGACGAGACGGCCATGAACTCCATCGACACCGGCGTCCGCAGCGCGCGGGCGAGGTCGGCCATCACCATCACCGCGCCCTTGAGGACGCCGACCAGGAGCACCTCGCGACCGGCGTAGTCCGCGTCGATCGAGGCGGCCAGCTGGGCCACCTTGTCGGCGATCTCCTGCTCGGAGATGACCACCCGCTCGATCTCCGGGTGCACGTCCGCGTCAGCCACGGGGCGAGGCTAGCCGGGTGGTCCGGCGAGCAGGCGACCAGCCTCCCGGCGTACGCGCACCCCGCCCGGCAGCGCGACCGGCCCCTGGCCCGACCAGTCCTCCACGAGCGCCCGCAGCGCCTCGACGTGCGCGGCCGTGACGGCCCGGCCGCAGGCCCGCTCGGCGAGCCCGGCCAGCGCGCGCGACCGCAGGGCCGCGGGCAGCGCCGCCAGCTGCGCGACGTCGTCGGTGACCGGCGTGAGGGCGTCGAGCGCGTCGGCGTCCTCGCGCAGGTGGCGGGCGCTGCGGGCCAGCGCCGCCGCCACCCCCGGGCCGAGCGCCTGCTCCAGGGCGGGCAGCAGGTCGGTGCGGACGCGCACCCGGGCGTACGCCGGGTCGCCGTTGTGCGGGTCCTCCCAGGCGGTCAGCCCGGCCTGTCGGCAGGCGGCGCGCACCAGCTCCCGGGGCAGGTCGAGCAGCGGGTCGTCGGTAGCGGCCGCGCACCGGCGCCATGCCGGCCAGGCTCCGCGCGCCGGCGCCGCGGGCCAGGCCCAGCAGCACCGTCTCGGCCTGGTCGTCCTGCGTGTGCCCGAGCAGGACGACGGCGTCGCCGGCACGCCGCTTCTCAGCGCGGCGTAGCGGGCGGTGCGGGCGCGCGCCTCCGGGCCGCCGTCACCACCTCGCGGGAGGTCGTCCGCGTCAGGACGCCTGCGACCTTCCGCGACCTGCGCGGTGAGCACCTGTGCGCGCAGGCCGAGGCCGGCGCACTGCTCCGCTGCCCGCGCGGCGACCTCCGCCGACCCGGGCTGCAGGCCGTGGTCGACGACGAGGGCCGCTGCGCCGGGGCGCTCGTGCGCGAGGGCTGCGGCCAGGGCGAGCGAGTCCGCGCCGCCGGAGACGGCCGCGGCGACGGGGGCGTGCGGTGCGAGGTCGGCGAGCGCCCGGCGCACCGCGACCCGCACCGCTGCGGTCTCGGCAGGAGGCCCCGTCACGGGCGGGCCCCGCGGTAGCCCGCCCGCGCCGGCCTCGCCGCTCGTCCCCTCATGCGCCGATCATGCAGTCGTTGCTGCTCGCCTGAGCGTGGAGCACCCGCAACACCTGCAAGATCGCGGAGGGGACGCCGGGCTCCGGACGCGCGGGCGAGGCGCGGGAGAGGCGGCCGGGCTACGCCGGGAGGGCGGTCGGGCCGTGGAGGCGACGGACCCAGTCGAGCGGGGCGCGGATCTCCTCGCGGGTCGGGAGCGTCTCGGGCGACTCCCAGACGCGGTTGAAGCCGGCCATGCCGACCCGCTCCACGGCGGTGTCGACGAAGCGCTTGCCCTCGGCGTACTGCAGGGCCTTGAGGTCCAGGCCCAGCAGGCGGCGGAGCACCCGGTCGAGCGGGCCGCCGCGCTCCTTGCGGCGCTCGTCGAAGCGGCGGCGGATGTGCGTGACGGTCGGCACGACCGACGGGCCCACGCCGTCCATGACGTGCTCGGCGTGGCCCTCGAGCAGGCTCATGAAGGCGGTGACGCGCTCGAGCACGACCCGCTGCTCCGGGGTCTGCAGCAGCTCGACCAGCGAGCCGCCCTTGGGGATGCCGCCCGCGACCGACTTGAGCCGCTCGAGCAGCGCGCTCGCGTCGTCGAGGGAGGACGCGCTGAGCAGCGCGGCGATCTCCCCGCGGACGTGGTCGTGCAGCCACGGGACCGCGGTGAACTGCGTGCGGTGGGTGACCTCGTGCAGCGCCACCCAGAGCCGGAAGTCGCGCGGGTCGAGGCCGAGCCGCTGCTCGGTCTCCACGATGTTGGGCGCGACGAGGACGAGCCGGCCGGGCCGGCCCTCGGCGGTGAACGCCTCGTACTGCCCGAGCACCTTGCTGCTCAGCCAGCCGAGCACGGCGCCCATCTGCACGCCGGTGACCTTGGAGGTCAGCGCGGTCGCGGCGGCGTTCGGCTGCTTGGCCATGAGCTTGTCGGTGAGCGGCTCGAGGACGACCTTGAACCCGTCGAGGTTGACCGCGGCCCAGCCGGGGCGGTCGACCACGGTCGCCGGACCGGGGGCGCCCGGGGGGACCAGGCCCGTGACGCTGCGGACGTGCTCCTCGGCCTCGACGGCGAGGGCCCGCATCTGCGCCACCGCGGCGTCGGCGTCGGCGCGCGACATGCTCGGTCCGGCAGGCGCGATGCGGGCGGCGACCCGGGTGGCCAGGCCGTAGTCGATGGGGGAGCTCACGTCGTCACGCTACGCGGGGCGGGGCCGCCCCTAGCCCCGGCAGCCGCAGGCGGCCATGCCGGCCGCTAGCCGGTCCAGCGCGCGCTCGGCCGCCCGGGTCGCCCCGATCGGCACCGCGTCGGCGGTGAGGTCGAAGGCGAGCAGGCGCCCGTCGGCGGTGCGCAGCAGCCCGGCGAGCGCGCTGACGCCGAGCAGCGTGCCGGTCTTGGCCCGGACGACACCGGCAGCGGGTACGGCCGGCCCGGTCCGGTAGCGGCGGCCCAGCGTCCCGTCGAAGCCGGCGACGGGCAGCCCGGACAGGACCGGGGCCAGCCGCGGGCGGTCGCCCGAGGCGACCGCGGTCAGCAGGCGGGTCAGCGCGGCCGGCTGCACCCGGTCCAGGCGCGACAGCCCGCTGCCGTCGGAGAGCCGGACCGCCCCGGGGTCGGCGCCGACGTCGCGCAGGACCCCGCCGAGGACCGCCGCCACAGCGGTCGCCGCCCCGGCGAAGGTCGCCGGCTGCCCCTGCGACAGGGCGACCTGACGGGCCAGCGACTCGGCCAGGTCGTTGTCGCTGCGGGTCAGCATCGCCTCGACCAGCTGCGGCACCGGCGGGCTCTGGACCGTGCCGAGCACGGCGGCGCCGGCCGGGGCGGTCCCCCGCGCCACCGCGACTCCCAGCGCCGAGCAGCCGGGCCAGGGCAGCACCGGCCGCCAGCGCCGGGTCGCTCACCCGCGGCGACTTCCCGGGCCGGACCCGGCCACCGTCGAGGTACAGGGAGGAGACCGGCGCGACGTCGCCTGCGGTGACGTAGGTCGGCTTCCAGCCGGGGCCGAGCCGCGGCCCGCCGTACAGGCTGTCGTCGACGAGGACCCGCGTGACCGGGCCCCGCACCTGCCGGGCCAGGTCGGCCAGCCGGGCCGGCCCGCGGGTAGGCGTCCTTGGCGGCGGGGCTCGCCAGCAGCACGTCGCCGCCGCCGACCAGCACCACCTCGCCGGGCGCGGAGCCCGCGAGCACCCGGGTGGTCAGCCGGGCGGTCGGCTCCAGCGCGGTCAGGGCCGCCACCGCGGTCGCGATCTTGGCCGTCGACGCGGGGACGACCGCCACGGAGGCGCGCTGCTCGAGCAGCGGCTCGCCGGTCGCGGTGTCGACCACGGAGGCCGCGATCGCCCCGCCGAGCGCCGGGTCGCGCAGCGCCGCCTGCAGCAGCGCGGACAGCCCGGCGGCGGTCGGCTCGGCGGCGTCCGACGGGCAGCGCGGGGAGCAGCGGGCCGGGGTCGGCGCGGGGCGTCGGGGACGGGCTGGGAGCGGCCGCAGGCAGGACCGCGGGGTCGTCGCGCAGCGCGTACGCGGTGACGCCCCCGGCGCCGAGGACCGTCACGAGGACGGCCGACAGGACCGCTCGACCCGCCCTCACCGTGTCCCCGCAACCGTCAGGGGCTCCCCCGCGAGAGGGCGCCCGGCGTCGTACGGGACACTAGGCGTCCCACCGACCGACGAGGAGAGGCCCCACCCGTGGAGTTCGACGTCACCATCGAGATCCCGAAGGGGCAGCGCAACAAGTACGAGGTGGACCACACCACCGGGCGCATCCGCCTGGACCGGATGCTGTTCACCAGCACGCGCTACCCCTCGGACTACGGCTTCGTCGAGGAGACGCTCGGCGGCGACGGTGACCCGCTCGACGCCCTCGTGCTGCTCGACGAGCCGACCTTCCCCGGCTGCCTGATCCGCTGCCGGACCATCGGCATGTTCCGCATGACCGACGAGGCCGGCCCGGACGAGAAGCTGCTCTGCGTCCCGGCCAACGACCCGCGCCAGGAGCACCTGCGCGACATCCACCACGTCAGCGAGTTCGACCGGCTGGAGATCCAGCACTTCTTCGAGGTCTACAAGGACCTCGAGCCCGGCAAGAGCGTCGAGGGCGCCGACTGGGTCGGCCGCACCGAGGCCGAGGCCGAGGTCGTGCGCAGCCGCGAGCGCTACGCGCAGAACCCGCACGCGGTGGACCACGTCGGCGACCCCGACGCCAAGCCGGAGAGCAAGAAGGTCGTCAGCTAGAGGACCTGCGTGCCGTACATCTCGCCGAGCGGGTCGGAGATGATCTCCAGCCGGGCGCCGTCGGGGTCGCGGAAGTAGATCGAGGTCCCGCTCTCGTGCACGTGCTCGACCCCGGCCGCGCTGAGGTTGTCGTGGAGCCGGTCCCAGCGGGCCGGCTCCACCGAGATCGCCACGTGGTGCAGACCGCCGAGCACCTCGGCGTACGGGCCGAGGTCGAGCCCCGGCAGGTCGAAGAAGGCCAGGCCGTTGCCGTTGCCGACGTCGAAGAAGAAGTGGGTCGACCCGGGGTAGTCGCGGTTCTCGAACATCTCGGTGAGCGGGAGCTCGAGGACGTCCTGGTAGAAGCGGACCGTCGTCTCGACGTCGGCGCACAGCAGGGCGGTGTGGTGGATCCCCCGGGCCGCGCTGGCCGGCCGGTCGGCGTGCAGGTGGTTCGCGATGATCTGCTCGCGGCGCAGGGCGAGGGCCTCGGGGTGCGGTGCGGTCATGACCGAACGGTAGAGGAGCGCTCGTGGACGCGGTGAGCCTGACCGACGTCCTGGTGCTGAGCGCGTTCGCGTTCCTCGCCGGCGGGCTGGACGCGATCGTCGGCGGCGGCGGCCTGGTGCAGCTGCCCGCGCTGCTCGTGGTGCTGCCGACCGTGCCGGTCGTGCAGCTGCTCGGGACCAACAAGCTGGCCGCCGTCATCGGGACCGCGTCGGCGGCCGCGACGTACGCCCGGCGGGTGGAGGTCGACCGGCCGCAGGCCGTCGCGATGGCGGCGGCGGCGTTCGCCGGGTCGGGGCTCGGCGCGCTGCTGGCCACCCAGGCCGACAGCGACCTGCTGCGGCCGGTGGTGCTGGTCGCGCTGGTCGCGGTGCTGGCCTACACGCTGCGCCGGCCGGCCCTCGGCGAGATCGAGACGCTGCACCTCACGCCGCGGGTGCAGCGCACGGTGGCCGTGCTGGGCGGCGCGCTGATCGGGCTCTACGACGGGTTCGTCGGGCCGGGCACCGGCAGCTTCCTGGTCTTCCTGCTGGTCGGCGCGGTCGGGCTGTCGTTCCTGCACGCCAGCGCCACCGCGAAGGTCGTCAACACCTGCACCAACCTGGCGGCGCTGCTGCTGTTCGCGGCCGGCGGGCACGTCCTGTGGGGGCTCGGCGCGGCCATGGCGGTCAGCAACCTGGCCGGCAGCCAGGTCGGCGCGCGGCTGGCGCTGTCGCGGGGCAGCGCGTGGGTGCGGCGGGTGTTCGTCGTCGTGGTGTCGGTGCTGATCGCGCGGCTGGGCTACGACCTGGTGCGCTGATCCTCCGCGGCGCGCGGCGCGGGAGGCACCGCCGGCGTGCCGGCGCGGACCGCGGCCGGGACGTCGGCCTGCTCCAGCGGGCGCGACACCCACCAGCCCTGGACGAGGTCGCAGCCGGCGGCGAGCACCGCGGCGTGCTGCACCTGGTCCTGCACGCCCTCCGCGACCACCTGCGCGCCGAGCGCGGCGGCCAGCTCGACCGTCGCCCGCACGATCGCGGCGTCGAGCGGAGAGGTCGCGACGCCGAGGGTGAAGCTGCGGTCGATCTTGACCACGTCGACCGGCAGGTCGCGCAGGTGCGACAGCGAGGAGTAGCCGGAGCCGAAGTCGTCGAGCGCCACCTTGACGCCGAGCGCCCGCAGCTGGCCGAGCACCTTGGACGCCTCGCGCGGCTTGTCGACGACCGCGGTCTCGGTGAGCTCGACGCCGAGGCGCCGGGCCGGCAGGCCGTGCCGGGTGCAGGCCGCGAGGACGTCGGCGACCAGGGCCGGGTCGGCGACGCTGCCCGGCGTGAGGTTGACCGCGATGCGGATCCGGCCGGCCGCGGGGCCCCAGGACGCGGCGGCCTCGCAGGCCCGCTCCAGCACCCAGCGGTCGAGCTCGGGCAGCATGCGCAGCCCCTCGGCCAGCGACAGCACGGCCTCCGGCAGGAGCAGCCCGGCGCTCGGGCAGTCCCACCGGAGCAGCGCCTCGACCGCGTCGATGCGGCCGGTCGCGGCGTCGGCGATCGGCTGGAAGACCAGGCGCAGGCCGTCACCCCCGGCCAGCGCCGCCTTGAGCTCGCCCTGCTGGCGGCGCCGGCGCTCGTCGCGCTCGCGCAGGCCGGGGTCGAAGACGACGCAGCGGTCGCGGCCGCCGTCCTTCGCGGCGTACAGCGCGGTGTCGGCGTCGCGCAGCAGCAGGCCCGCGGTCGCGCCGTCACGCGCGCGGCCGAGCGCCAGGCCGACGCTGCCGCGGATGTCGACGGTGCGGTGGTCGAGCCGGACCGGCTGGCGCAGGGCGGCCAGGACGCGGTCCGCGACGTGGCGCGCCTGCTCCTCGTCGCCGAGCCCGCGGCAGCACAGGACGAACTCGTCGCCGCCGATCCGCGCCAGCAGGTCACCCGGCCGGCGGACGTGGTCGAGCCGGCCGGCGACGGCCTGCAGCAGCAGGTCGCCGGCGTCGTGGCCGAGGCTGTCGTTGACCTCCTTGAAGCCGTCGAGGTCGAGGAACAGCACGGCGACCGGCTGGTCGGGGTCCTCGAGCGCGGAGACCAGCTCGCGCTGCAGCAGCGTGCGGTTGGGCAGGCCGGTCAGCGCGTCGACGTGGGCCTGCCGCTGCAGCTCCGCGGTGGCCCGGCGGGCGGCGGTGACGTCCTCGAGCCGGCCGATGGCGTAGGTCGGGCGGTCGGGGCCGCGCACGACCGTCAGGGTCAGGTGGCAGTCGAGCACCCCGTCGGCGACGAGGACCCGGAGCTCGGCCTCGGACTGGCTGCCCGGCGGCCGGTCGAGGACCTGCAGCGCCTCGGCGGCCGCGGCGGTGTCGCGCGGGTCGACCAGGGACAGCAGGTCGAGCCCGGCGAGCTGTCCGGCCGTACGGGCGAGCAGGCTCTGGCAGGCCGGGTTGGTGTGCTCGAGGAGCCGGTCGGCGGACACCACCAGCTGAGGCACCGGCCCGTGCTCGAACACCTCGCGCAGCAGCTCCGCGGTGGTCCGCAGGTCGCGCTCGACCGCCGCGCGCTCGGTCAGCGAGGCCGCCCGGGACACCCACCACGACAGCCCCATGGCGACCATCGCCGCCACCAGGACCGCGATGGCGGCGGCGGTCAGGTGGAGCTCTGCCACGACGACGCCCAGCAGGACCAGCGCGGCGGCTCCGGCGGCCGGGACGGTCAGCGCGGTCCGGCGCAGGGGCACGACGGAGCCGGCAGGGGGCTGCCTGTGCACCCGCACGTACCGCACGCGTCCAGCCTGTCCGACGTGCCCCGTCCTGTCCCTGGCCCGTCGTGACCATCCGCGATGACCCGTACGGACGTGGCCAGCGGCTGCTCAGCCCGGCGTCGCCGGCAGGCTGCGCCGCGGGTGGCGGCCGTCGACGTAGCCGACGAACGGCGGGTAGATGCCGTAGCCGAGCAGCTCCTGCAGCCGCGGCGGCAGCGTGGCGACGACCTCCGGCGGGACGGCGAGCACGTGGTTCTCCTGCGGGCGCAGCCAGCCGGCGACGTACTCCAGGATGACGCCGAGCCGCGGCCGCGGGCTGCGGTTCTCCCCGCCGCCGTGCCACAGGCTGCCGACGTAGAACATCGCCGACCCGGCGGGCATCTCGGCGATGACGGTCTCGGACTCGTCCGGGCGCTCGACCCGGTGGTGGCTGGCCGGCACGAAGCGGGTCGCGCCGTTCTCGGTGGTGAAGTCGTCGAACGGCCACATCGTGTTGAGCACGACCTCGGGGTGCGGGCGGGCCAGCGGGTAGACGTCGTCGTCGCGGTGCAGCACCTGGGCCTTCTCGCCCGGGCCGATCTGGATGCCGACCGGCGCCGACAGCTGGTGCGGGCCGAGGACCCGGTCGAGCACGCCCTCCAGCAGCGGGTGGGTCGCCGGCCCGTCGAAGGCGCGCGTCTTGGCGAACAGCGCGTAGACCCGCTGCGTCGCGAACCCCTCGAAGTCGTTGCGGCCGGTCGGCGTGCTGGCCAGCACCGCCTGCAGCTCGGCCCGCACCTCCGCCACCTCGTCGGGCGGCAGCAGTCCCTCGACGACGACGTAGCCGTCGGTCTCGAGCCCCGCGACCACGCTGTCGACGGTCGCCTCGGCAGCAGGGGTGCGCATGCCGCGGACGCTACGCCCGTCGGCGCGCCCGGACGACGACGTCGTGGAGCGTCACGACGCCCGCGCCGTCCGGCCGGCGCACCGCGTGCTCGCGGGGCCCGGTCACGACGTCCCAGACGTCGCCGGGCAGGCGAGCCGGCTCGAGGTGCGCGCCGTCCGGGTGGCCGTGCCCGTGGTCGTGCCCGACGAGCAGCAGCGTGCCGCCGGGCGCCACCCAGGAGGCGAGCCGCGCCACCAGGTGCTCCTGGGGCCCGGGCAGGTGCACGTAGAAGGACGTCACGAGGTCGTACGCCTCTCCCGGCTGCCAGTCGGCGAGGTCGCCGTGGACCCAGGTGACGAGCTCTCCACCCGGGCGCCCGCGTGCCCCGTCGAGCGCCGTGGTCGACACGTCGACGGCCGTGACGTCCCAGCCGCGGGAGGCCAGGAAGACGGCGTTCGCGCCGTGGCCGCAGCCGGCGTCGAGCGCCCGTCCGGGCGGGAGCCCTGCGGTCTCGAGGACGAGTGCGGGGCTCGGGTCGCCGGTGCTGCTGGCGACCCCCGACCGGTAGCGCTGCTCCCAGTAGTCGGCGCTGAACTCCGTCACGGCGTCAGCACCTGCCGCGACCCCGCGACGGCGAGCCGGGTCTGCTCGGTGACCAGGTCGCCGTTGATCTGCGCGGCGGCGAGGGCGTTGCGCGGCTGCCCGGCGTCCACGACCACCACCGACCTGCGCTGCCGGGCCAGCACCAGGGCTGCGCTCAGGCCGGCAGCACCGCCGCCGACCACCACCACGTCGTACTCGCTCGTCGTCATGCAGCCAGCGTCGGCGGGCGGGACCCGGCCGGCAAGACCGCTTGCTGTTCTGGCAAGTCAGTCGAGGTGGGCCCGCTCGCCGTGGTGGTCGAAGATCGACAGGACCTCGGCCGGACCCCCGACCCCGGAGACGCTGTGCGGCGTCATGGTGTCGAAGGACGCCGCCTCCCCGGCCGCGACGATGTGCTCGCGCCCGCCGAGGACCAGGCGGACGGTGCCGTCGAGGACGTAGAACCAGTCCCGGCCCGGGTGGACCTTGCGCTCGGGGTCCGCACCGGCGCGCTCGGGGACGCGCATCTTGGCGACGACCCGGCCGGACGGGTCGTCGGGCCGGCTCAGCATCCACATGGCCCCGCCGCCCCCGCGAGCCGTCGGCCGGATGACCACGTCGTCACCGTCGTCGTCGGCCAGCAGGTCGTCGACCGTGACACCGAGGGCCCGGGCCAGCACGACGAGCGCGTCGACGGCCAGGCGCCGCTGGCCGGTCTCGATCCGGCTGATGGTCGACGCGCCGACGTGCGCGCGGGCGGCCAGGTCGTCCAGGGTCCAGCCCTTCGCCTGCCGCAGGGTCCGCAGCCGCCGCCGCGCGGTGTCCTCCAGCTCGGCGCCCTCGCTCACCCGCGGACCCTACGGCGCGACTACCGCACCGTGAGGGTCCGGGACGGGCTGGTCGCGCCGGCCGACCAGGCCGCCCCGGTGGCGACCAGCGGGCTGTCGACGCGGTCGCCGCGGACCCAGGCGCTGCCGCCGCCCCAGACGACGAGGCGGTCGCCGACCCACGCCGCGGCCTCCCCCTGGTCCACGGCCCGGTCGTGGTCCGGCAGGGGCAGCCACCGGGCGCGCGCGGTGTCGAGCACCAGCCCCTGGCCGGCCGTGACCCATCCCCGCGACGGCGCCGTGTACCGCCCGTCGCCCGGCGCCGGCGCCTCCGGGAGCGGGGACCACCGGCCGGTCGCCGGGTCGAGCAGGCCCCCGGTCTGCAGGTCCCGCCCGTACCCGGCCGTCGGACCGCCGTCGAGGCGGTCCAGGTAGGGACTGACGACGTGCCGTCCGTCCCACGACCGGTCGGTGCCGAACGAGATGACCTCGCGCTGGTCGGGGAGCCGGGTCCAGGTGCGGGTCGCGAGGTCCAGCACCGCGCTGCGCACGTACGACGGCCCGTCCGCGCCGCCGGGCGACGCGGTCACCTCCGGGCCGGTCAGGACGAGCCGGTCACCGGTCCAGGTCATCGCCCGGTCGAACGACGGCACCAGCGGGTCGCGCGGCAGCGGCTCCCACCGCGCGGCAGCCGCGTCGTACAGCAGGTCCGCGAGGACGCGCCCGCCCTCCTGGGTGCCCTGGTGGCCGACGAGCACGTCGCCGGCAGCGACCAGCCGGACCTCCGGGTCCGGCGGCTCCGGCAGGCGCTCCCAGGCGTCGCGGGCCACGTCGTAGCGCAGGTGCACCCCAGCGCCCTCGCGTCGCTGCACCAGCACGTGGACCGCTCCGCCGACGACGGCGGCCTGCGCCTCGTCCGAGGAGACGGGGACCGGCAGCACCGCCAGGTCCCTCCAGCGGCGCTCCCCCACGTCGTACGCGGCGGCGTCCCGCAGGGCGGGCTCGGTCGGGCCGACGCACGAGGCGTTGGGCGGGCACAGCGGTGTGTCCCGGCCACCGAGCAGGAGCAGCTCGTCCGCCACGGCCACGGCGAGCGCGGAGTGGCGGGCGGACAGCGGCCCCGCCGGCAGCGCCTCCCAGCCACCCGGACGCTCGGCTGCCGTCGGAGGGTCGGCTGGAGGCCCGGCGCAGGCCGCCAGCAGCAGCGCGACGAGCCGGTCCGCCAGCCCCCCATGCGCCCTCCGACGCGGGCGACCGGGTCGCGGTTCCGCCGGACGTGCAGGTGGGACGTGGAGCCGCCTCGGAGAATCGAACTCCGGACAACCTCATTACGAGTGAGGTGCTCTACCGACTGAGCTAAGGCGGCGTGGTGCGCGGTCGACTCTAGCGAACCCTCAGCCCGCCCGGAGGGCGAGGGCCATCGCCTCGACGGCCAGCAGCGGGGCGACGTTGCCGTCCAGCGCGGTGCGGCACTCGAGGACCGCGTCGATGCGGCGCAGGGTGGACTCCGGCGTGGTCGCCCGGGCGATGGTCGCGGACTGCTCGCCGAGGTCGGAGTGGACGAGCGTGCTGCCGGTGCGGAGCTGGACGGTCAGCACGTCGCGGTAGAAGGCGGTGAGGTCGACCAGCGCCCGGTCCAGGGCGTCGCGCTGCGTGCGCGTGCCCCGCGACTTCTGCCGCTTCTCCAGCTCCTTGAGCGCGCCGGCGCTGCCGCGGCCGCCCGTGACGCCCTTGCCGGTCGCGCCGACGCCGAGCGCCTGCGACAGCTCCTCGCGCTCGCGGGCGTCGAGCGCGTCCGAGACCTGGCCGGCCTGCTCGCCGGCGGCGTCGACCAGGTCCTTGGCGGCCATGAGCGCCGACCCGACGCTGCCGAGCGAGCGGACCATCGACAGCACGTCCTGCCGCTCCCGGCGGGAGGCCTCGTCGGTGGCCAGCCGGCGGGCCCGGCCGACGTGGCCCTGCGAGGCCCGGGCGGCGAAGACGGCCATCGCCTGGTCGACCCCGTCCCGCCGTACGAGGACCTCGGCCACGGCCTCCGTCGGCGGCGTGCGCAGCGGGACCAGGCGGCAGCGCGAGCGGATCGTCGGCAGCAGGTCGGCGGCCGACGGCGCGCAGAGGAGCAGGACGCTGTGCGGCGGTGGCTCCTCGACGGCCTTGAGCACCGTGTTGCTGGTGCGCTCCTCCATGCGGTCGGCGTCCTCGATCAGGGTGACCTGCCAGTGCCCCGTCGTCGGCAGCCGCGAGGAGCGGGCGATGATGTCGCGCGCCTCGGCGATCTTCAGGTGCAGGCCGTCCGGGACGACGCGCGAGACGTCGGGGTGCGCCCCGTGCAGCACCGCCGTGCAGCCGCGGCACTCCCCGCAGCCGGCCGGGCCGTCGGCGGTGCACTGCAGGGCGGCGGCGAAGGCGCGCGCGGCGATCGAGCGGCCGCTGCCGGGTGGTCCGGTGAACAGCCAGGCGTGCGTCATGGCGGCGCCCGCACCGACCCCGCCGCGGGCCGCGTCGGCCGCGGCCTGCAGCTGCTCGACCACGGGCTCCTGGCCGACCAGGTCGTCCCAGACGGTCATGCGGCGACGGGCGTGAGGGCGGGCAGCAGCTTGGTGACGCGCTCGCGCAGCGCGGCCTGGACGAGCTCGGCGCTCTGGTCGGCCGGGACGACGAGGTAGCGCTCCGGGGCGCGCGCCGCCAGGTCGAGGAAGCCCTGCCGGACCCGGCCGTGGAAGGCCAGCGACTCCGCCTCGATCCGGTCCGGGGCACCGGTGTCGCGAGCCCGCCGCAGCCCGACCGCCGGGTCGACGTCGAGCAGCAGGACCAGGTCGGGACGCAGCCCGGCGGTGGCCCACTTCGACAGCCGCTCGACCTCGTCGCGGGCCAGCTCGCGGCCGGCGCCCTGGTAGGCCAGCGAGGAGTCGACGTAGCGGTCGCACAGGACGACCGCCCCGCGGCGCAGCGCCGGCTCGAGCACGGTGGCGACGTGCTGGGCGCGGTCGGCGGCGTACAGCAGCGCCTCGGCCCGCGGCGACAGCCCGCTGGCCGGGTCGAGCAGCAGCTCGCGGATGCGCGCGCCGGACGGCGTGGCTCCCGGCTCGCGGGTCAGCACGACGTCGTGGCCCTGCTCGCGCAGCCAGCCGGCCAGCAGCTCCAGCTGGGTCGACTTGCCGGCGCCCTCCCCGCCCTCGAGCACCAGGAACGTGCCCGGGAAGACCGGGACGTGCTCGGCCCGCTTGAGCAGCCCCAGCAGGTCGGTGAGCAGCGGCACCCCCGGCCGGTCGTCCATGTGCCGGAACGACAGCACGCCGACCACGAGCGCCAGCAGGCCGCCGACCAGCAGCGTCACCGAGACGCCGTTGACCGTGTAGACCGCGCCACCCGGCAGGTCCAGCTCCCGGCGGCCGATGGCCCCCGAGATGAACGGCGTCGTGCCGGTGACCAGCAGCAGGTCGATCCGCATGAGCGACTGCACGAGGCCGAACGTCCGGCCGCGCCGCTCGTCGGGCACCTCCGCGCCCAGCAGCGTGATGCCGACGACGTACGCCACTCCGGCGAAGCCGCCGACCAGCAGCGTGGCGACGACCGCGAGGAACAGGTTGGGCACCAGGGCCATGAAGACCAGCGCCGCACCGGCCCCCACGATCGCCGGCCCGAACGCCCGCTTGCGGGACAGGTCGCCGAGCACCTTGGGGCCGAGGGCGACGCCGCCGGCGATGCCGAGGAAGACGGAGCCGAACAGCAGGCCGTACGCCGCCTGGCCGCCACCGAGCACCGTGGTCGCGAACAGCTGCCCCTGGGCGATGATCGCGCCGCCGGCGGCCAGCGAGCCCAGCATGCCGACCAGCAGGCCGCGGACGAGCGCGTCCTGGCGGGCGAAGCCCAGGCCCTCGCGCAGGCTGGCCAGCAGCGTCGGCGGGGGCTCGCCGTCGACCGTCTCGCGGCGGCCCTTCGGTGACACGATGGGCAGCCGGGAGATGGTCAGCGCGGAGAACAGGAACGTCGCGGAGTTGACGTAGAGCGCGAGGTCGACCGGTCGGGTGGAGAAGAACTCGAACGGGTTGCCGAGCGCGCGGCTGACCAGCCCGAGCCCGGCGAAGACGGCGGCGGCGACCGGCGCCGAGCCGTAGGTCGCGATGAGCGAGAGCTGGTTGGCCTGCTCGAGCTGGGCCTTGCCGACCAGGTTGGGGACCGAGGCCTCCTTGGCCGGGATCCAGAACAGGCTGACCGCCTCGATGAAGAAGGACGCGACCAGCAGGTAGACCAGCGACCCGGACAGCGGGATCGAGACGAACAGCGCGAAGCGGATGCAGTCGCAGACCACCATCGTGCGGCGGCGGTCGAACCGGTCGGCGAACGCCCCGGCCAGCGGTCCGAGCAGCACCGCGGGCAGCAGGCGGAAGACGAGGACGCCACCGGTCGCGTACGCCTGGGCGCTGAACCCCTCGACCAGCTGCGCGGCCAGCGCCGTCGTGGCCAGGAAGCCCAGCCAGTCGCCGAAGCTGGACAGCGCGAGCGCGGTGTAGAGCCGGCGGAAGCCGCTGTTGCGCAGGACGAACGTCGGCGGCGGCACCGGCGGCACGACCGGCGGGGGGAGCGCGGTCGGGACAGGGGTCAGAGCAGGGCTGACGCCGGCCCCCGGGTCGGGGGTGGGCGGACCCGCCTGCGGCGTCGGGCTCACGGCCCCGAGCCTACGGGGGCCTGCGGCTAGGCCTTCTTCGCCGCGACCTTCTTGGCGGCCTTCTTCGCCGGGGCCTTCTTGGCCGGGGCGCGCTTGGCCGCCTTCTTCGGTGCCGGGCCGCGGGCCCGCCGCTCGGCGAGCAGCTCGCTGGCCCGCTCGTCGGTCAGGCTCTCGATGTCGTCGCCCTTGCGCAGGCTGGCGTTGGTCTCACCGTCGGTGACGTACGGGCCGAAGCGGCCCTCCTTGACGACCATCGGCTTCTGGCTGGCCGGGTCGGTGCCGAGCTCCTTGAGCGGCGGCTTGGCGGTGGCCGCCTGCCGCCCGCGCAGCTTGGGCTGGGCGAGCAGGTGCAGCGCCTCCTCCAGCGAGACGGTGAACAGCTGCCCCTCGGACTCGAGGGACCGGCTCTCCTTGCCCTTGGAGATGTACGGGCCGTAGCGGCCGTTCTGCGCCGTGATCGGCTCGCCGTCGGCCTCGCCGAGGGTGCGCGGCAGCGTCAGCAGCTGCAGCGCGTCCTCGAGCGTGATCGTGTCGAGGTCCATCGTCTTGAACAGCGAGGCCGTCGGCGGCTTGTCGGTGGAGCCCTCGGGCAGCGACAGCGTCACGTAGGGGCCGTAGCGGCCGGCCCGGGCCAGCACGTCGTAGCCGGTGGTCGGGTCGGTGCCCAGCACCCGGTCGCCGCTCGGGGCGGCGGCCAGCTCCAGCGCCATCTCGACGGTGAGCTCGTCCGGCGCCAGGTCGTCGGGCAGCGAGGCCCGCTCCTGGTCGTCACCGTCCGCGCCGACCTGGACGTACGGGCCGTAGCGGCCGACCCGCACGACGACCTCGCGACCACGGTCGTCGCGGCCGATCCGGATGGAGTTGATGTCGCGCGCGTCGATGTCGCCGAGGTTGTCGCCGACCATCTTCTTCAGGCCGCCCTGGCGGGCCAGGCCGCCGTCCTTGCCCTCCTCGGACCCGAAGTAGAAGCGGGTCAGCCACTCGACCGAGCCGCCCTGCCCGCCGGCGATCTCGTCGAGGTCGTCCTCCATCGAGGCCGTGAACCCGTAGTCGACGAGCCGGGTGAAGTGCTGCTCGAGCAGCCCGATGACGGCGAAGGCCAGCCAGGTCGGGACGAGCGCGGAGCCCTTCTTCCACACGTAGCCGCGGTCCTGGATCGTGGTGATGATCGAGGCGTACGTGCTCGGGCGGCCGATGCCGAGCTCCTCGAGCCGCTTCACCAGGCTCGCCTCGGTGTAGCGCGCGGGCGGGCTGGTGGTGTGCCCCTGCGGCGTGAGCTCGTCGACACCGAGGGCGTCCCCGACCGAGACCCGCGGCAGCCGGCGCTCGGTGTCGTCGCGCTCGGCGGCCTCGTCGTCGGTGCTCTCGACGTACGCCCGCAGGAAGCCCGGGAACGTGATGACGCGACCGCTGGCGGAGAACTCGGCGTCCGCCCCGTCGGCCGTACGCGCCCCGAGGCGCACGGTGGCCGTCGTGCCGCGGGCGTCGGCCATCTGGCTGGCGACCGTGCGCTGCCAGATCAGCTCGTAGAGGCGCATCTCGTCGCCGGAGAGCTCGCGGGCCAGCTCCCCGGGCGTGCGGAAGACGTCGCCGGAGGGGCGGATCGCCTCGTGCGCCTCCTGCGCGTTCTTGCTCTTGCTGGCGTAGCGGCGCGGGGAGTCCGGGACGTACTCGGGGCCGTACAGGTCACGCGCCTGCTGGCGCGCCGCCGTGATGGCGGTCTCCGACAGGTTGGAGCTGTCGGTGCGCATGTAGGTGATGTAGCCGTTCTCGTACAGCCGCTGAGCGGTCTGCATCACCCGCTGCGCTGAGAACCGCAGCTTGCGGCCGCCCTCCTGCTGCAGCGTGGAGGTCATGAACGGCGCGTAGGGCTTGCGCGTGTAGGGCCGGTCCTCGACCGAGCGGACCTGGAAGTCGACGCCCTCGAGCCGCTCGCCGAGGCTGCGGGCACTGGCCTCGTCGAGGTGGACCACGTCCGCGCCGGCCTTGAGCTGCCCGGTCTCCTGCTCGAAGTCGCGGCCGGTGGCCAGGCGCTTGCCGTCGAGCGCGACCAGGGTGGCGTTCAGGCTGCGCGGCGCGGTGGGGTCCTTCTCGTCCGCGGGAGCGGAGAACCTCCCCTCGATGTCCCAGTAGCCCGCCTCGACGAAGCGCATCCGCTCGCGCTCGCGCTCCACGACGATCCGGGTCGCGACCGACTGCACGCGGCCGGCCGACAGCCGCGGCATGACCTTCTTCCACAGGACCGGGCTGACCTCGTAGCCGTAGAGCCGGTCGAGCACGCGCCGGGTCTCCTGCGCCTCGACCAGGCTCGTGTCGAGCTCGCGCGGGGTCTCGACGGCGTGCTGGATCGCCTGCGGGGTGATCTCGTGGAAGACCATCCGGCGGACCGGGACCTTGGGCTTGAGGGTCTCCAGCAGGTGCCAGGCGATGGCCTCGCCCTCGCGGTCCTCGTCGGTGGCGAGGAAGAGCTCGTCGGTGTCCTTGAGCAGCGCCTTGAGCTTGGTGACCTGCGCCTTGCTCTCCGGCGTCACGACGTAGAGCGTCTGGAAGCCGTTGTCGACGTCGACGCCGGTCTTCGCCCAGGCCAGGCCCTTGTGGCTGGCAGGCACGTCGGCAGCGTTGCGCGGCAGGTCGCGGATGTGGCCGTAGCTGGACTCCACGACGTAGCCCGGGCCGAGGAACGACGCGATCTTCTTGGCCTTGGTGGGCGACTCGACGATGACCAGCCGACGCCCGCCGGCCGCCGCGGCAGCCTTCTTCGCCGGCGCCTTCTTCCCCTTGGCGGGGGCGGCAGCCGGGGCGGCGGTGTCGGTGTCGGGCACGGGTCTCCTGCGGTGGACGGTCGTGTACGGGGCCGGTCGAGGCCGAGTCTGGCCCGCGGTGTCAACACCGGAGCCGCCCCGAGTCTGCCCGAAGCGGCGCTCGGGGCCCGGCTACGGGACCAGGAACCCCTGCTCGACCAGGCGGTGCAGCACGGGCAGCACCTGCTCGGCGGCCTCCCCGTCGCTGAGGCCGGCGCTCATCGCCAGGACCGCCAGGAGCTCACCGACGGTGCGCGTCCCGTCGCAGCCGGCGAGCAGTGTGGCGCCGTACGGGTCGACGCCGCCGGACCACCGCAGGCCGGCCTCCTGCTGGAGCAGCTGGGCGTCGGCGTACCAGCCGCCGTCGGTCCGCTGGGCGACCGAGTGCAGGCGGACGTCGTCGCGCAGGCGCCAGCGCGCTGCCAGCGGGTCGGCTCGGAGCGCGTCCTGGCGCAGGAAGTGGGCCCGGACCTCCTCGCCCCAGGTCGCCGCCGTCGCCTGCGGGACGTCGTCGAGGTGACCGTCGGCGTGCCGTCGGTCCTGGCGCAGGGCGACCACCCCGAAGGCGACGGCCTCGACCCGGCGCTCGGCGAACCAGTCGAGCCAGGCGTCGTAGCCCTCGAACGCCTCGTCGGTGTCCCGCAGCCACGCGGTGACGTAGTCCTCCGGCGCGGCCAGCTCGCGCTGCACGACCCAGCCGTCGCAGCCGTTGCCGTCGAACCACGACAGCACGCGCTCGTCGCCGTCCTCGCCCTCGACGTGCAGCCAGTTGGCCAGCAGGACGGCGTGCCCGCCGGGCGCGAGCACCTGCGGCACCTCGGCGATCAGCCGGCGGCAGACGTCGTCCGCGTCCAGCCCCGCGTCGCGGTAGACGTACCTCTTGCCCGGGGCGATGACGAAGGGCGGGTTGCTGACGACCAGGTCGAACTGCTCCCCCGCGACCGGCTCGAGCAGGTCGCCCTCGCGGGCGTCGACCTGCACGCCGTTCAGCGCAGCAGCCAGCCGGGTGTGGGCGACGGCCCGGGGGTTGCGGTCGGTGGCGACGACCTCGCGGCTGTGGTCCTCGGCGAGCAGGGCCTGGATGCCGGCGCCCGCGCCGAGGTCCAGCGTGCGCCCGACCAGGTCGCGCGGGGTGGCCGCCGCCAGCGTCAGGGAGGCGGCCCCGACGCCCAGCACCTGGTCGGCTCGACGCCGGTCGCGGCCCGGCCCGGGTCGTGCGGCACCTGCACCTCGACGCCGCCGTGCCGCACCGGCTGCAGGCGCACGGGGCAGCGCACGTCGTACCCCTGCGGCTGCAGCCAGCTGTCGGGGAGCCCGGCCCGGCCGGCCTCGTCCAGGCCCACCGGCTCGCCGACGACCAGCAGCCGGGCCAGCACCTCGAGCGGGCTGCCGCCCCGGGTGCGGCGCAGCACGGGGGCGAGCTCGTCGCGGTCCAGGTGGGTCCGGTAGGTCGCGCCCAGCAGGTCGTCCAGCGCCTGCGCCGACCAGCCGGCCCGGTCCAGCGCCTCGCGGACCCGCGGCGCGTCCTCGACCAGGGCAGCGGGGTCCGGGAGGGCGCTCACGCCCGCGACCGTATCCGGGTCCGCCCGGCCCGCTCCACGCCGCCCCGACCTCGCCGATCATGGAGTTCTGGCACACGTCCCACGCTCAGCGCCCGTGCCACAACTCCATGATCGGCGCACGAGGGGCAGCGGGCGGGCACGCGGAGGGCCCGCCCCGACGCGCGGAGCGGGCCCTCGTACGTGCGTGACTAGCGGGTGCTGACCGGAGCCGTCGCGCCCTCGACGATCTCCACCGCGCCGGCGACGCTGCGCCGGTTGCTGATGGTCACGGCGATGACGATGCCGGCGATGGCCAGCAGGGCCACGACCAGGCGGATGCCGTTGTTCTTGTCGTCGCCGATGGCGTACTGCACGACGCTCGGGGCGATGAGCAGGGCCACCAGGTTCATGACCTTGATCAGCGGGTTGAGCGCCGGGCCGGCGGTGTCCTTGAACGGGTCGCCGACGGTGTCGCCGATGATCGTCGCCTCGTGCGCGGGCGAGCCCTTGCCGCCGTGGGTGCCGTCCTCGACGAGCTTCTTGGCGTTGTCCCAGGCCCCACCGGAGTTGGACAGGAAGACCGCCATGAGCACGCCGGCCGCGATGGCGCCGGCGAGGAAGGCGCCGAGCGGCTGGTAGCCGAGGGCGAAGCCGACCGCGATCGGCGACAGGACCGCCAGCAGGCCGGGGGTGGCCAGCTCGCGCAGCGAGTCCTTCGTGCAGATGTCGACGACGCGGGCGTAGTCGGGCTTCTCCGTGTAGTCCATGATCCCCGGCTTGGTGCGGAACTGCTCGCGCACCTCGAAGACCACCCGGCCGGCGGCGCGGGAGACCGCGTTGATGGCCAGGCCGGAGAACAGGAAGACCACGGCCGCGCCGATGATCAGGCCGAACAGCAGGTTGGGCTTCTCGATGGAGAGCGAGAAGTCGTCGGCGCTGCGGCCGGCCTCGGTCAGGGCCCGCTCGACCTCGGTGCGGAACGAGCCGAACAGCGCGGTCGCCGCGAGCACCGCCGTGGCGATGGCGATGCCCTTGGTGATGGCCTTGGTCGTGTTGCCGACCGCGTCCAGGCTGGTGAGGACGAGCGCGCCCTCCTCCGTGACCTCGCCGGACATCTCGGCGATGCCCTGGGCGTTGTCGCTGATCGGGCCGAAGGTGTCCATGGCGACGATGACGCCGACCGTGGTGAGCAGGCCGGTGCCGGCGAGGGCCACGGCGAACAGCGCGACCACCGTCGAGCGTGCCGCCCAGCAGGAACGCGGCGTAGACCGCACCACCGATGAGCAGCGCCGAGTAGACGGCCGACTCGAGGCCGACCGAGATGCCGGCGAGGATGACGGTCGCGGCGCCGGTCAGCGAGCTCTTGCCGATCTCGCGGACGGGCTTGCGGTTGGTCTCGGTGAAGTAGCCGGTCAGGACCTGGATCAGGCTGGCCAGCACGATGCCGATGACGACCGCGCCGATGGCGATCCAGCGCGGGTCGCGGGAGGAGTCGGCGCCGCCGTCGAGGCCCTCGAAGGTGCTCGGCAGGTAGGTGAACGCGGCGATCGCGACCAGCACGGCGCTGACGACCGCGGAGAGGAAGAAGCCGCGGTTGATGGCGTTCATGCCGTTGCGGTCGCCGTCGCGCGGCGAGGTGCCGTAGATGCCGACGAGCGCGGTGAGCACGCCGATCGCCGGGACGATCAGCGGGAAGACCAGGCCCTGGGAGCCGAAGGCCACCTGGCCGAGGATCAGGGCCGCGACGAGCGTGACGGCGTACGACTCGAACAGGTCGGCCGCCATGCCGGCGCAGTCGCCGACGTTGTCGCCGACGTTGTCCGCGATGGTCGCCGCGTTGCGCGGGTCGTCCTCGGGGATGCCCTGCTCGACCTTGCCGACCAGGTCGGCGCCGACGTCGGCCGCCTTGGTGAAGATGCCGCCGCCGACGCGCATGAACATGGCCAGCAGCGCGCCGCCGAAGGCGAAGCCCTCGAGCACGCGCGGGGCCTCGTCGTCGAAGACGAGCAGGACGATGGACGCCCCGAGCAGGCCGAGGCCGACGGTGAACATGCCGACGACGCCGCCGGCGCGGAACGCCAGCCGCAGCGCCCGCTTGGTGCCGGACTCGTTGGCGGCGTTGGCGACGCGCAGGTTGGTGCGCGTCGCCAGGGTCATGCCGATGAAGCCCACCAGCGCGGAGAAGACCGCGCCGACGAGGAAGAAGATGGGGCGTCCGACGCGTACGGCCGTCGTGTCGGACGGCAGCAGGAACAGCAGCGCGAACACGAGCAGGGCGAACAGGGCCAGGGTCCGGAACTGGCGGCTGAGGTAGGCGGCTGCGCCCTCCTGCACCGCCTTGGCGATCTCGATCATCTTCGGGGTGCCCTGGCCGGCCGCCAGCACCTCGCGGGCGAACACGCCCGCGAAGGCGAGGGCGATCAGCGAGACCACCAAGACGAGGTAGACGAGGACCTTGTCGTCGCTGTCGACACTGGCAAGGCCTTCACCGCTCTGGGCGAGGTAGAGCACGCGTCCTCCTGGTCGGACGGACGCCTCGCGCCCGTCGGGTCGCACGGCAGCCCGGCGCCCGGACGGCACCGGTCCTGCGCCCGGCGTACGGCCCCTTGATCAGGAGACGAGCCGGGCGGCGGGAGCATACGACCGGAGGACGCCGCTGTGGGCAAGGCCACACCGGAGTCGTCCGACCAGGTCAGGCAGAGACCTGCAGGGGCCAGCGCATGGTGACGGCCGTGCCGTCGGGGCCCGCCTCGACGGAGACGTCGTCGACGAGCCCGTGCACGACGGCCAGGGCCACGTCCGGGTCGACCAGGTCCTGAGGACCGGAGCCCCCGTCGGTCGAGGCGTCCTCGAAGCGGTCGGCGAGGTCGGCAGGGGCCGGACCGGCCGCGGGACCCGCGTCGGTCACGGTGACGACGAGCTGGCCGGGATCGTCCTGCACGGTGACGCGCACCGGCGTCTCGGGCGCGTGCCGGGCATGCAGGCCGACGGCACGCGAGCACGCCTCACCGAGGGCGAGGCGCAGCTCGTCGACGCACTCGTCGTCGAGACCGGCCCGCCGGGCGGCGGCGACGACGACGAGGCGCGCGGTGCGGACATGGGACGGGCAGCGCGGACAGCTGCAGCTCCACGACGGCCATGGCGGCGGACTCTCGGCTCGGCCTAGTCCGTCGCGGCCACGGCCTCCTCGACCGAGCCGTGGATCGGGAAGACCTTGGTGAGGCCGGTGATGCGGAAGATCTTCAGGATGCGCTCCTGGGTGCAGACCAGGCGCAGCGAGCCCTCGTGGGCGCGCACGCGCTTGAGGCCGCCGACCAGGACGCCGAGGCCGGTGGAGTCGAGGAACTCCACGCCCTCCATGTCGACGACCAGGTGGTACTGCCCGCTGCTCACCAGGTCGATGAGCTGCTCACGCAGCTTGGGGGCCGTGTAGACGTCGATCTCTCCCCCCACCACGACGACGGTGCGGTCACCCTCGGTGCGGGTCGACAGGGACAGGTCCACGAGATCTCCTTCAGAACGTCCGGACGGCCGACGGCACGCATCGGCAGAGCCCCCTCCCGGGGGCCTCCGGGCGCCGTACCCGGCATCGCTGAAGTCAACCGTACGGCCGTCCGCGGCACCCTGGGTGACACTGGAAGCCCGATGACGACCACTCCTGCCCCGCTCGGCCTGCTGTCCCGACTGGCGCTCGACCCGACCCGCGCCGAGCGCGTGACGCACGTCGAGCACGTGCCCGCGCGTACGGGCCGGCGGGCGCCCTGGCCCGACTTCGTCCCGCCGCTGCTGGTCGACCGGCTCGGCCTGCTCGGGGTGCCCGAGCCGTGGGAGCACCAGGCCCGCGCCGCCGAGCTGGCGCACGCGGGGCAGTCGGTCGTGGTGGCCACCGGTACGGCGAGCGGCAAGTCGCTGGCCTACCTCCTGCCGGTGCTGTCGGCGCTGCTCGACGACCCCAAGGCGACCGCGCTCTACCTCGCGCCGACCAAGGCGCTGGCCACCGACCAGCTCCGGGCCGTACGCGCGCTGAACCTCATGGCGGTGCGCGCGGCGACGTACGACGGCGACACCGCGCGCGAGGAGCGCGACTGGGTGCGGCGGCACGCGACCTACGTCCTGACCAACCCGGACATGCTGTCGCGGGCCGTGCTGCCGCGGCACGCCGACCACGCGTCGTTCCTGCGCGGGCTGAAGTACGTCGTCGTCGACGAGTGCCACACCTACCGCGGCGTGTTCGGCTCGCACGTCGCGCAGGTCCTGCGCCGGCTGCGCCGGGTCTGCGCGAGGTACGGCGCCTCGCCGGTCTTCCTGCTCGCGTCCGCGACGGTCTCCTCGCCGGAGGAGTCGGCCGGGCGGCTCACCGGGCTGCCGGTCGAGGCCGTGTCCGACGACGCCTCGCCGCACGGGCGGGTGGAGTTCGCGCTGTGGGAGCCGCCGCTGATGCCGGACTACGGCGGTGAGCACGGCGCGCCGGTGCGCCGCTCGGCCACCGCCGAGAGCGGCGAGCTGCTGGCCGACCTCGTCGTCGAGGGCGCGCGGACCATCGCGTTCGTCCGGTCGCGGCGGGGCGCGGAGTCGGTCGCGCTGACCGCGCGCCGCGGGCTGGCCGAGGTCTCGCCGAGCTGCCGGGAAGGGTCGCGGCCTACCGGGCCGGCTACCTGCCGGAGGAGCGGCGCGAGCTGGAGCGGCGGCTGCAGTCCGGCGACCTGCTGGGGGTCGCCGCCACCAACGCGCTCGAGCTCGGCGTCGACGTCTCCGGGCTCGACGCCGTCGTGCTGACCGGCTGGCCGGGCACCGTCGCCTCGGTCTGGCAGCAGGCCGGGCGCGCCGGCCGGGCCGGCCAGGGCGCGCTCGCCGTCTTCATCGCGCGCGACGACCCGCTGGACACCTACCTCGTGCACCACCCGTCGGCGCTGTTCGGGCGCTCGGTCGAGGCCACGGTGCTCGACCCCACGAACCCGTACGTCCTGGCGCCCCACCTGTGCTGCGCCGCCTCCGAGCTGCCGCTGACCGAGGCCGACCTGCCGCTGTTCGGCGAGCCCGACGACGTGCGGCTGCTGCTCAACGACCTGGTGCGCCGCGGGCTGCTCCGGGCCCGGGCGCAGGGCTGGTTCTGGACGTCGCGCGAGCGGCCCACGGCGGACCTGCGCGGCGGCGGCGGGCCGCCGGTGCGCCTGGTCGAGGCCGGCACGGGGCGCCTGCTCGGGACGGTCGACGCGTCGTCCTCGCACAGCCAGGCGCACACCGGTGCGGTCTACCTGCACCAGGGCGAGACGTACGTGGTCGAGCAGCTGGACCTGTCCGAGTCCGTGGCCCTGGTGCGTCGCGACGACCCGGACTGGTCGACCTCCGCCCGCGACGTCACCGACATCCGGGTGGTCGAGGAGCTGCGCGGCGCGGGCTTCTCCGGCGTGCGGCTCTCCTTCGGGACCGTGGACGTCACCAACCAGGTCGTGTCGTTCCTGCGCAAGCGCATGCCGTCGGGCGAGGTGCTCGGGGAGGAGCCGCTGGACCTGCCGGCGCGGGAGCTGCGCACGCGCTCGGTCTGGTACACCCTCTCGCCCGCGCTGCTGGCCGCCGCCGGGCTCGCCCCCGAGGACGTGCCCGGGCGCCGCGCACGCGGCCGAGCACGCCGCGATCGGGCTGCTGCCGCTGTTCGCGACCTGCGACCGCTGGGACATCGGCGGCGTCTCGACCGCGCTGCACGAGGACACCGGCGAGGCCACCGTCTTCGTCTACGACGGGCACCCGGGCGGGGCCGGCTTCGCCGAGCGCGGGCTACGCCCGGGCCGCCGCCTGGCTGCGCGCCACCCGGGAGGCGATCGCGTCCTGCGAGTGCGCGACCGGCTGCCCCTCGTGCGTGCAGTCGCCCAAGTGCGGCAACGGCAACGAGCCGCTGGACAAGGCGGGGGCGGTACGGCTGCTGGACGCGGTGCTGCGCTCCGGTCTGCGAGGGGGCCGCGCAGGGGTAAGGCTGAGCTTGCCCGCATGTCACCCACTGCCCCCGGAGGACCCCGTGGTCGCCCTCGGACTGGTCTTGCTCGTCCTGGCCGCCCTGCTCACGCTGGGCATCGTCTTCAGCAACACCGACCCCGCCAACGCCGCGGCGTTCGGGGTCACCCTCTCGAACGTCTCGATCGGCGGGCTGTTCCTCGTCGGCGTCATCACCGGTGCCGTCGCGATGCTCGGCCTGACGCTCTGGCTCGGTGGCAGCGTCCGCAGTCGGCACAAGAAGGTCGCCGCCCGCCAGCGAGGTCCGCAGCGCCCGTAGCGACGCGGAGGTCCTCGCCGAGGAGAACGCCCGCCTGTCCGGCGAGCTGCAGCAGACGCGGACGACGACCGGCCCGACCGAGCCGCTCCGCTGACCGGCTGAGGGCCGCTGGACAGCGCGTTCCGTCGCGGGCGTCGCGAGCGGCGTGCGGGCGTCGCCGAGGCGTCGCCGGAGCGGTGTCCTCCCGCGACGACGTCACGCGCCGAGGGCCCTCCGAGGCGTCGCGCAGCAGCACAGCCGTGGCTCAGGGGTCGCCAGGGCTTCGCGGTGGCGCAGCCAGCGGCGCAGGTGGGCGCCGGCCAGCAGCAGGACGAGCGCTGCCGCGATGCTCCTGACCAGCTCGGGCTGCTGCGCGGCGTCCTGGACGCCCGCGGCGACCGTCTCCACCGCCCGACGGCGACGGCGCGGCCTCCGGCTCACGGCACGACCTGGTCGGCGAAGGGCAGGGTCGGCGCGAAGGTGTTGCAGGCGCGGGCGCGGGCGCGGTGAGCGGCACCGGCCCGCTCGACGCCGTCCCGCTGCCGAGCAGCGCGGGCAGCTGGGCGTCGCCCGAGCCGCCGAACGGCTGGAACGCCGGGCCCTCGGCCCGGCCGCGGGCCACCACGGTCGGTGCGGCGGCGCTCGGGGACGCGCTCGCCCCTGCGGAGGCGGTCGGCGCGGCGCTGCCGGCCGGGCTCGGACTGGGCGGAGGCGGCGCTGGGCGCGGGCCGGCTGACCGTCGTGGCGGCCGAGGACTCCGACACCAGCGCGTCGGAGCAGTCGGGACACTGCCGGCGTACGGAGCGGACCGCCACGGTCTCGTCCCGGGGGCCGTCGGTGGCGTAGGAGACGGTGTGCCGGCAGGTCCCGCCCTCGCAGTCGGTGAGCGGCGCCGCGGCCACCTCGACCCCGCTGCCGTCGACGATCGAGTAGCCGGTGAGGTCGGGCTCGCGGCCGGCGGCCCAGGTGACGACGACGTCGCGAGCGGTGGCGACCTCGGCGTCCTTGAGCTCGGGAGCACGGGGCGGGATGCGCAGCACGAAGGTCCGGGTGTCCTCGCCACCTCCGCTGAGCGTGACGGTCCAGGTGCCGTTCAGGGCCGGGGTGCCCGCGCAGGGGGCGTCGGCGTAGACCGGGCACGAGGTCGCCAGGTCGTACGCCAGGTCGCTCGGCGCCAGGCTCGGCTCGGCCGTGGCGACCGTGCGCTGGCCGCCGAGCGGGTCGGTCAGCCGCAGCTCGGTCGTGGGCCGGACGGGGCGGCCGTCGACGCGAGCGGTGATCGACACCGTGCTGTCCTGCACGAACACGGTGCCGCCGCTCGGCGCCGTGATGGCGCCGTCGGCGAAGGCCGGCCCGGCCAGAGCGAGCGACGCCGTCGCGCCGACCAGCGCGGCCGCGCCCAGCCGGCGAGCGGTCGTCACGCCGAGCCCTTCGGCGGCGGCACGGCCTTCTGCGACACCATCTCGAACCGCATGATCAGCCGCTGGCGGGCGCTGCCCTTGGGGTGGCACGTCGTCAGGGTGAGCATGCGCTTGCCGGCGATCGTGCCGACGACGCCGTAGTCGGTCGGCCGCGACCACCCACGGGTTGCCGTGGCCGTTGAAGTCCCCGACCGCCTTGTAGGTGTAGATGCCGATGGGCGTCTCGAGCTCGACCACGTCGCCCGGCACCAGCTCGTCGAGCCGGTTGAACGGGCGGCCGAACGTCGTGCGGTGGCCGGCGATGGCGACGTTGCCGACCTCTCCGGGCAGCGGCGACTCGGGGTAGTGCCCCGCCCCGGCCCGCAGCGCCGCCGGCGTCGTGCCCTCGACGACGACGACGTCGACGCCGATCTTCGGGATCTTGATGCGGGTGAGGCTGTCGCCGACCTTGACCCGCCGCTCCTTGTACGCCTGCACCTGCTGCGGGCTGGACAGCGTCGGGTCGTCGAGCTGGCCCTGCTGGATGCGGCTGTAGAGGTCGGTGCCGAGCGGGTAGGCGAACAGCCCGATCCCGGCGAGGGCCAGCAGCAGGGACAGGACCGACAGCGCCCGCCGCCCGCCGGGCCGCCGCAGCGCGTCCCCGAGCAGCGCGCCGAACGGACGGGCGCGGTCGGGGACCGGCGGCGCCACGAACGACGGCTCCATGCGGGTCGGGCTCCTGAGGGGGTCGGTGGGCCGGTCGGCGTCGGTGCACGGCGGACAGGACGCGTCCTGCCGTCGCCCGCACCAACGACCGAGCGGTCCCGAAGGTTACGCGTGGTAGCAGGGCTGGACGGCGGACATCACCCGAGCGCTCCCGGTGGTCCCGCCCGCGGCGGTGCTGGTCAGGCCGTCCGCGGGGACCGGGAAGAGCCGCAGGCCGGGTGGGGACGGCACGACGGCGATGACGACTGCGACGTCACCCTCCAGGCGGCAGGCGCGCACCGCGGCGCCGGCCCCGGCGGCGACCTCTCGCGCTGCGGCGCAGGCGGCCCATTCGCCGCTGAGCGCCCGGGAGGCCGCCGCCAGCGCCGCCAGGTCGGCTGCGGACGCGGCGCGGTGGCGGCCGACGGCGACCGAGCCCAGCAGCGCCACGAGCGCGGACAGCAGCCCGAGCACTGCGGCCAGGGTGAGCACGAGGACGGTGGCCACCCCGTCGTCGCCCTGGAGGTGGCGGGTGCGTCCTGACCGAAGCCTCACGGCAGCGACTCCTCGCGCAGCGCCGCCGCCCGTCCCTCGACGGTCAGGCCGGGCAGCAGTCCGACCAGGCCGCCGAAGGGACGGACCTCGGTCGACACGACGACGGTCACCTGGTCGGCGTCTGCGCCGACCACGACCCGGGCGCCGGCCGGCGCACCCACCCGCCCGGCCGCCTCGACCACGCCCACCGCCTCACCGCGCGCCGCCAGCCGGGCGGCGGCCCGGGCGCTGTCGACGCAGCGCAGCTGGGCCGACAAGCAGCCGACGAGCCAGACCGCCACGGCCAGCACGATCACCAGCACCGGCAGGACCACGGCCGTCTCGGCCGTCACCATGCCGCGGTCGTCGAGCCGTCGACGCCTCGTTCCTCGGGACACCGGACCTCCTCCGGCCGGGTCCCGGGCGCAGGACCTGCGCCCGGGACGGTGGACGGACGTCAGAGCCCGAAGTGGAAGGCCTTCGTGATGAGCTGCTTGAACATCGCGACCACCGGCTCGCTGGTGAGCACCTTGACGGCGACGCCGCCGAGGCCACAGGCCGCGACGGTGCCGACGGCGTACTCCGCGGTGGTCATGCCCGAGTCGCCGGACTGACCGGAGCCCGCGGTCTGCAGGCGGACGGCGAGGCGGACGGGGGCGGTGCGCAGGGCGTTGAGGGCGTTCATGGGGACCTCCAGGACGGCGCCGGCTCGAGCCGGACACGGGGTGCCGGGCGGGCTGCCCGACGCCGACGACGCTGCCGCCCGGCGACCCTCGAGGACACCGGCGGACGCCGGTCTGTGGACAGCCGGTCCGGTGGTGGACGGCCGCGGGCGAGGTCCTCGGCACGAGGGCGCCAGGATGGGGACATGGCGGAGGCGGAGCGCAGCGGCGGTGCGGACCGCCTGTGGGCCCGTCCCGACGGCCAGCTGCTGCAGGCGCTGCAGGACCTGGCGTCGCTCATGGACCGCCTCGAGACCTCGCAGGAGGCGGTGGCGGAGCGGCTGGCCGGGCTGGAGCGCGCCCTGGCACCGGCCGGCGGTGACCCAGCGCTGACGCCCAGCCAGGTCGCCGAGCAGCTGGGGGTGTCGGTGCGGTGGGTCTACGACCAGCTGCGGGGCCGGCAGCTGACCCACGTGCGCCTGGAGGGCCAGGGGCTGCGGGTCCGGCAGTCGGCCCTGGACGCCTACCTCGCCGCGCGCACGGTCCCGGCGGAGCAGCCCGAGGGCTGAGGTCAGAACGAGCGCAGCAGCGGCGCAGCGAGCCCGACGACCACCGGCACGATGCCGAGCAGCACGAAGGCCGGCAGGAAGCACAGCCCCAGCGGCGCGACGGCCACGACGCCGGCCCGCTTGGCCGCCTGCTCCGCCCGGCTGCGGGACTCCGCGCGCACGTCGGCGGCCAGCCGCGCCACGGCCGCGGCCACCGGGGCACCGCTCTCGCCCGACCGTACGAGAGCGCGCGCCGCCGAGCCGCCGAGGCCAGTGCCGCCGACGCCGCGTCCGCCGGCGCTGCCCCTGAGGCCGGGTCCGCCGGTGCCGGGTGCGCCGGCGACCAGCGCTGACCAGGCCTCGGCCGGCGGGCTGCCGACGTCGAGGGCGGTCGCGACCCGGGACAAGCGCTGCCCGCACTCTCCGGGCAGCGCGCCCGCGACGGCGGTCACGGCGGCGTGGAGCGGCGCTCCGCCGGCCAGGCAGGCAGACAGCAGGTCCAGGGCCAGCGGCAGGTCGCGTTCGAGCTCCTCCCGCCGGCGCCGGTCGTCGCGCGGCTCGAGCCGGGCCAGCAGGCGCGGACCGCCGAGCGCCAGCCCGGCACCCACGACCAGCCCCGGTCCGCCCCCGACGAGCAGGGCGACGGCGGCACCGGCGAGCACGCAGGCCAGCCGCGGTCCGGTGACGCCGCGGGGCAGGGACCGTCCGGCCGGCGCCGGCCGGGCACCGGGAGCGGCGGCGTGGGCCGTGCCGGGCACGACCGGGACGACGTCGCCGAGCCGCCCGGGCACGACGGGCCCGGTCAGCAGCAGCCACGTCGCGGCTGCGAGCAGGAGGCCCGGCAGCACGGTCAGACCGCCGATCCGGCGTGGCGGGCGAGCGCGCGGGTCCAGGCGAGCCCGGCCAGGTCGAGCAGGACGCCGGCCAGCAGGCAGACGTTGCCGACGGGGGTGTGGAGCAGCGTGGCCAGCGGGTCCGCGCCGAGCGCGGCCGCCATGCCGATGCCTCCGAGCGGGAGGAGCGCCAGCAGGCCGGCCGTCGCGCGCGGTCCGGCGAGCTCGGCGTCGACCGCCCTCCGCGCCGCCGCCTGAGCCCGCAGCCCCTCCTCCAACCGCTCGACCGCGGCGGCCAACCCGCTGCCGGTCCCCGCGCAGACCTGCCAGCAGGCGGCCAGGCCGCGGGCCAGCTCCGGCACCGAGGTGGGCCGGCCCGGCGGGGGAGCCAGCAAGGCGGCGGGCACGTCACCGCCGAACCGCGCGGCCGCCGCGGCCACCGACAGCAGCCCGTGCAGGGGGCCGGTGCTCACCTCGGCCGCCGCCTGCAGCGCCGCTGCCACTGTCCTGCCCGAGCGGAGCTCACCGGCGAGCGCCGCGCACGCCTCGAGGGCCGCGTCCCGCTCCGCGCGGACCAGCGCGGCCGTCTGCCTGGCGGTGGTCGCCGCCAGCGCTGCCAGCGCGCCGACCACGAGCACCGCCCCGGCGACCGGTCCGGCGAGGACCGTGCCGACGACGCCCGCGGCTCCGGCGACCAGGGCACGGGCGCGTCGGGCGCCGAGGCCGCCTCCCCACGGCGAGCGGGTCGTGGTGGGCTCCCCGGCCGACAGGGCGTCCAGGCGCCAGGTCGCTCGGTACGCGCCGGCGAGCAGCAGGTGCACCGCCCCACCGGCGAGCAGCGCCGGCAGCAGCGCCGACGTCACCTCAGCCACCGCCGGACGGGCCAGCCGGACCGCGTCGACGTCACCTCAGCCACGCCGGACCGAGCCGTGACCGGGCGCGCACGTCACGTCAGCCACCTCGGACCCGCGAGAAGCGCACCCCACGTCACCCACCACCCGACAGCAGCTCGGCCAGCCGCGACACCGCCGGACCGTCGCTGCCGGCCGCGGCGCGGCCGTCCCACGTCCACGCCGGCTCGGCCTCCACCAGCCCGGACGCCGCCCTCGTCAGCACGCACACCTCGGCGACCCGGCGCGCGCTCCCTCCGCGGTCCCGGGCCAGGTGGACGGCGAGCCGCAGGCCGCTGGCGAGCTGGCTGTGCAGCGCCTCGCGACCGAGGCCGGCCACGGCGGCGAGCGCCTCCAGGCGGGCCGGGACGTCGCGCGCGCTGTTGGCGTGCAGGGTCCCGCAGCCGCCCTCGTGGCCGGTGTTCAGCGCCGCCAGCAGGTCGACCACCTCGGCACCGCGGACCTCGCCGACGACGACGCGGTCGGGCCGCATGCGCAGCGCCTGGCGGACCAGGTCGCGCAGGGTGACCTCGCCGGCGCCCTCGAGGTTGGCCGGCCGGGCCTCGAGCCGGACGACGTGCGGGTGCTCGGGGCGCAGCTCGCCCGCGTCCTCCACCAGGAGCAGCCGGTCGCCGGCGTCGACCAGGGACAGCAGCGCCGACAGCAGGGTCGTCTTGCCGGTGCCGGTGCCCCCGCTGACCAGGAACGCGGTGCGCGACGCCACCAGCCGCTCCAGCAGCGCGGCGCCGTCCGGGGGGAGCGTCCCGGCCGCCACCAGCTCGGCCAGCGAGAACACCCGCCGGCGCGGGACGCGCAGCGACAGGCAGGTCCCGCGCGGCGCGACCGGCGGCAGCACGGCGTGCAGGCGCACGCCGTCGGCCAGGCGGGCGTCCACCCAGGGCTGGGCGTCGTCCAGGCGCCGGCCGGTCGGGGCGGCCAGGCGCTGGGCGAGCCGGCGTACGGCCAGGTCGTCGGCGAAGCGGACCGGGACCCGCTCGAGCCCCGCGCCCCGGTCGACCCAGACCTCGTCGTGGCCGTTGACCAGCACGTCGGTGACGGCCGGGTCGAGCAGCAGCGGCTCCAGCGGCCCTGCGCCGACGATCTCGCTCTGCAGCGCCCGCAGGACGCCGAGCAGCTCCTGGTCGCCGCGCAGCGCACCGCCCTCCTCGCGCAGCGCCGCGGCGACGCGCGCGGGGGTCGGCGCGCCGCCGTCGGTGGCCAGCCGGGTGCGCACGCGGGCGAGCAGCCCGGGGTCCAGGCTCACGCGGCGCCGCGCAGGGGCAGCAGGTCCTCCAGCAGCGCGGTGCAGAGCGCGCGCAGCGGCCCGCGGGCGCGGCTGCCCGGGACCTCGCCGCGCTCGAGCGCCCGGTCGATGCCGGGCTCGGGCCGCAGCACCCCGGCGAGCGGCAGCCCGAGCACGCGGGACAGCTCGGCGGCGTCCAGCCCGGACGGGCCGGGGCCCCGGACGACGAGCCGCAGGTCGCGGCAGACCAGGCCCACGGTGGCCGCGACCCGCGCGGCGGCCGCGGCGGCCCGCACCTCGGCCGGCACCAGCAGGAGCACGACGGTCGCCTGCTCGAGCACCACCCGACCGGCCTCGTCGAGCGCGCGCGGCAGGTCGACGACGACCAGGGCGCTCGAGCGTCGCCCCGCCTGGAGCACGGCGCGCACGGCGTCGGGCTCGAGCTCCGGCGCGGTCCCCCGACCCCAGGACAGCACCGACAGGTCCTGCATCCGGGGCAGCGCCTCGGCCAGCGCGGCAGCAGGCACGCGGCCGCGGGTGCCGCCGAGGTCGGCCCACCGCAGTCCGGGGTCCTGCTCCGCGCCGAAGCACAGGTCGATGCCGCCGCCCAGCGGGTCGCCGTCCACGAGCAGCGCGTTGCGGCCGCTGCGAGCGGCGGTGACGGCGAGCGCGCAGGCCAGCGAGGTCGCGCCGGCACCGCCCCGACCGCCGACGACGGCGACGAGCGGGGCCTCGCGCACGGACCCGTCCGCGGCGTCGGCCAGGGCGTCGGTCAGCCACGGCTCGGCGTCGGGCAGGAAGACGACGCGCTCGGCGCCGACCATGACCGCGGTCTCCCAGACCCCGGCGTCGTCGAGGTCGCCGCCGACCAGGACGACCCCGTCGCGACGGGGCAGCCGGGCGACCGCGCACCCGGCGGCCGCGTCGGGCCCGACGACCACGAGGGGCGCGGTGGTCCAGGCCCGGCGGGCGCCGGCGGCGTCCGGCGCGACCTCCAGCTCGGTGCCGGCCGTGGCCGCCAGCCGGAGCAGGTCGTCCAGGACGTCCGGGTCGGCCGTGACGGCGAGCGGTCGCGCTCCGGGCTGCATGGGGGACCTCCGTCCGCGCGCCGCCGGCCGCGGCGCAGGACGTCACCGTGCCGCCGGAGCAGGCCGCGGGGCAGGGACGCAGGCCGGGCTGTGGACACCGCCTGAGGGTGTGGACGCGCGCGCCGCGGCAGACAGCGAGCGGGCCGCCGTGGGGCGGCGGACGCCCGGACGCGGCAGACGAGCGGGCCGCTACGGGCCAGGCGACGCACCCCGGACGCGGACGACCCCCGCCGGGGGGGGTGGCGGGGGTCGTCTCGCTCGGTCCCGGCTCCGGGGGGGGTTGAGCCGGTCCCGTCCATGGGGACGGCGTGCGCCGTCGACAGGTATCTCTCCGCGGCTGCGCTGCGCGAAACCGTACCTGTGCGCCACAGCGCCCTATCCTCGGGACGTGGCGGCCGCGGCGTTCTTCGACCTCGACAAGACCGTGATCGCCAAGTCGAGCACCCTGGCGTTCGGGCGCCCGTTCTACCGGGGCGGCCTGGTCAACCGCCGCGCGGTCCTCAAGAGCTCCTTCGCGCAGTTCGTCTACCTGCTGCAGGGCGCCGACGAGGACACGATGGACCGGATGCGCGACTACCTCAAGGTGCTCTGCGCCGGGTGGCCGGTCGACCAGGTCAACGCCATCGTCGCCGAGACCCTGCACGACCTGATCAGCCCGCTCGTCTACGCCGAGGCGGTCGCGCTGTTCGAGGAGCACCGGGCGGCCGGCCGCGACGTGGTGATCGTCAGCAGCAGCGGCGAGGAGGTCGTCGGCCCGATCGGCGACATGCTCGGCGTCGACGAGGTCGTGGCGACCCGCATGGTCGTCGCGGACGGCCGCTACACCGGCGAGATCGACTTCTACGCGTACGGCGAGGGCAAGGCGGTCGCCATCCGCGAGCTGGCCGAGCGCCACGGCTACGACCTCGACGCCTGCTACGCCTACAGCGACTCGGTCACCGACGCGCCGATGCTCTCCGCGGTCGGCCACCCGGTCGCGGTGAACCCCGACAAGGCGCTGCGCCGCCTGGCGCTGGACAAGGGCTGGCCGCAGCGCGAGTTCCGCCGTCCGGTGCGCCCGCGGGAGCGGCGGGTGCCGGCCCCGCCCGGGCCGCCGAGCGCGTACGCCGGGGCGGCCGTCGCGTTCGGCGCCGTCGGGCTGGCCTGGTGGGCGACGCACCGGCGGGTGTGACCCACTTCACACGAAGTGCTTGACGCGGCGCGATGTGCCGGTCACAGTGAGGTCACGGACCACCGCCAAGCGGGCGGGCTCGACCCCTCCGACGGCGGTCCGTGCGCAGGAGACCGAGCACCCACGTGCGACCGGCCACGAGATGGCACGTCGAGCGGGTCCAGCCGGACCCGGTACGACGAGACGACAGCACGCCTGGTCACTCGACCTCCTGCGCATGGCGACGGCGTCCCGCCTCGGCGGGGCGCCGTTCCGTCGTGCCAGGCCCGGCGGCGGCCCTCGTCCGCCCGCAGCGACCGCGACACGCCGTCCGCGACGTCGGCCGAGCAGACGTGCGGCAGGGGGGAGCGCGAGGCGGGCTACTCCGGCTGCGGCGCCCGCAGGATGGCCTCGCAGACCGCGAGCCCCTCGCGCGCGCCGAGCGAGACCGCCTCGCAGCAGTGCCGCACCCAGCGGGCCACGCCCTCGGGCCCGTCCGCGATGTAGGACCGGGCGGCGTCCTCGTACTCGTGGTGCAGCTCGACGTGGCCGACCTCGGGCGCCGAGACCGCCTTGGGGTCCAGGCCGCGCTCGATGAGCACCAGGCGGGCGGCGGCGCGGGCGACCAGCCCGTCGGCCACCCCGAACGGGACGCAGGGCGAGCAGCTCGCCGTGCACGACCGCCGAGACGACGACGGCCGGGACCTTCGTGGCCAGCACCACCCGGGACAGGCCGTCCAGGCGGGCCGAGACCTCGAGCGGGTCGGGCGCGGGCCCGAGCTCCAGCGGGTCGTCGCAGGACTGCCCCGCGGCGCGCGGGCGGCCGAGCGCGTCCGGGTCGAGCCCGAGGTCGGCGGCGGCGAGCACGTGCAGGCGGGCCAGCGCCTGGCGCGGGGAGTGCCGGAACGACGCCAGCACCGAGCCGAGGTCGGCGTGCAGGCGCACCGCGCCCTCGACGAGGCGGGCACCGCGCTCGTCCTTGCTGGCCAGGGTGACCGTGCCGCCGGCCAGCAGCTGGCCGCGCAGCCGCTCGAGCTCCATGCCGGCGCCCTCGAGCTGGGCCGAGGCGCGGGCCCCCCGCAGGGCCGACTCGGCGGTCACCTCGGCCGAGCGGCGGCGCAGCACGCGGTGCCCCAGCAGGCCGTCCACAGCCGTACGGGCGGAGGCCACGGCCTCGGTCACCCCGGCCAGGCCGAGGAGGGGGGCCAGCGGGTCGGTCGTGGCGGGGGCGGTCACGCGGCCACGCTAGGACGCGACACGCCGGGCCTGCCGCTTGTGCCCCGTACGCCCCAGGACGAGTGTGGCGCACGTCACAGCCGCAGCGTCGAGGGAGCACCCGTGACCAGCAGCCCGCCCCGCACGTACGAACAGGTCCAGGCGACCGACGAGTTCCAGGGGCTGCGGCGCAGCCTGCGCCGGTTCGTCTTCCCGGCCACCGCGCTGTTCCTCGCCTGGTACCTGCTCTACGTCCTCATGTCCGCCTACGCCCGCGACGTCCTCGACGCCAAGGTGCTCGGCAACATCAACGTCGCGTACGTCTTCGGCCTGCTGCAGTTCGTCTCGACCTTCGTCATCGCCTGGGTCTACTCGCGCTACGCCGACCGGCACTTCGACCCGGTCGCGGACCGCCTGCGCGCCGAGCTCGAGGGGGAGGGGCGATGACGCCGCTCGCCGCCACGGCCGCCGTCGACGGGGGCCAGCGCGCCCTGACGATCGGCCTGTTCGTCGCGTTCGTGCTGCTCACCCTGGTGATCACACTGCGGGCGAGCCGCAACAACGCCACCGCCGCCGACTTCTACTCCGGCGGCCGCTCGCTGACCGGCGCGCAGAACGGCGTCGCGATCGGCGGCGACTACATGTCGGCGGCGTCGTTCCTCGGCATCGCCGGGATCATCGCGCTGTCGGGCTACGACGGGTTCCTCTACTCGATCGGCTTCCTGGTCGCCTGGCTCGTGGCCCTGCTGCTGGTCGCCGAGCTGCTGCGCAACAGCGGCAAGTACACGATGGCCGACGTCCTGGCGTTCCGCATGCGTCAGCGGCCCGTCCGGGTGGCCGCCGGCATCTCGACGATCACCGTCTCGATCTTCTACCTGCTGGCGCAGATGGTCGGCGCCGGCGCGCTCGTCACCCTGCTGCTCGGCGTCAGCAGCGACACCTCGAAGAACATCACCATCGTCGCCGTGGGCGCGCTGATGATCTTCTACGTCACCGTCGGCGGCATGAAGGGCACCACCTGGGTGCAGATCATCAAGGCCGTCCTGCTGATGACCGGCACCACGCTCGTGACGATCCTGGTGATGATCCACTACGGCGGCAGCGTCAGCGAGCTGCTGGGCGACGCCGCGCAGCGCAGCGGCAAGGGGGACGCGTTCCTCAACCCCGGCCTCAAGTACGGCACCGCCGCGCAGGGGCTCGAGGGCAAGCTCGACCTCATCTCGCTGGGCCTCGCGCTGGTGCTCGGCACCGCCGGCCTGCCGCACATCCTGACCCGCTTCTACACCGTGCCGGACGCCAAGGCGGCGCGGAAGTCGGTGCTGTGGGCGATCGGGATCATCGGGTCCTTCTACCTGATGACCATCTGCCTGGGCTTCGGCGCGGCCGCGCTCGTCGGGCCCGAGGCGATCAAGGCGCAGAGCCCGTCGGGCAACACCGCGGCGCCGCAGCTGGCCCAGGAGATCGGGGACATCTTCTTCGGCGACACCGGCGGCACGCTGATGCTGGCGATCATCGCGGCGGTCGCCTTCGCCACCATCCTGGCCGTCGTCGCCGGGCTCACGCTGGCGTCGTCGAGCTCGTTCGCCCACGACATCTACGCCAGCGTGATCAAGCGCGGGCAGGCCAGCGAGAAGGAGGAGGTGCGGGTCGCCCGCATCGCGGCGATCGCGATCGGCGCCGTCTCGATCGTGCTGTCGATCTACGCCCAGAAGCTCAACGTGGCGTTCCTGGTGGCGCTGGCCTTCGCGGTCGCCGCCTCGGCCAACCTGCCGGCGATCCTCTACAGCCTGTTCTGGCGGCGCTTCAACACCAGCGGCGCGGTCGCCGCGATCTACGGCGGCCTGATCAGCTCGGTCGTGCTGGTGGCCTTCTCCCCGGTCGTCTCCGGCAAGGTCGTCAAGCGGGCACCGACGGCGCCCCCGACACGAGCGGCTCGCTGTTCGGCCTCGGCACCGACTTCTCCTGGTTCCCGCTGGAGAACCCGGGCCTGGTGTCGATCCCGATCGGCTTCCTCTGCGGCTGGCTCGGCACCGTGCTGTCCAAGGAGCACGACCCGGCCAAGCACGCGGAGCTCGAGGTGCGGTCGCTGACCGGGGCGGGCGCCGAGAAGGCCGTCGTCCACTGACCCGCAGTTGTCCCCCGACGCCGGGTAGGCGAGGGTCGGACCACAGACCGCCGCCAGGAGGAGCACACCCGTGACCACGACCGAGTCCGGCATCGAGGGCTTCGCGACCGAGGACCGCCGCTTCGACCCGCCGGCCGAGCTGGCCGCCGCGGCCAACGTGCGCGAGGACGCGTACGCCACCGCCGCCGGCGGACCGGCTGGCCTTCTGGGAGGAGCAGGCCCGGCGCCTCGAGTGGGCCGAGCCGTGGGACACCGTGCTCGACTGGCAGCCGCCGTTCGCGAAGTGGTTCGTCGGCGGCAAGCTCAACGTGGCCGTCAACTGCCTCGACCGGCACATCGCCGCGGGCAACGGCGGCCGGACCGCGATCCACTGGGTCGGCGAGCCCGAGGGCGACCACCGCGACCTGACGTACGACGAGCTGTACCGCCAGGTCGCCATGACCGCCAACGCGCTGACCGAGCTCGGCGTGCAGGCCGGCGACCGGGTCTGCATCTACCTGCCGATGGTCCCCGAGGCCGTCATCAGCATGCTGGCCTGCGCCCGCCTCGGCGCCGCCCACTCCGTCGTCTTCGGCGGCTTCAGCGCGCAGGCGCTGGTCGACCGGATCACCGACGCCGACGCCAAGGTCGTCATCACCGCCGACGGCGGCTACCGCCGGGGCAGCGAGTCGGCCCTCAAGCCGGCCGTCGACGAGGCGCTCGAGCGCTGCCCGGGCGTGACCGCCGTGCTCGTCGTCAAGCGCACCCGCCAGGACGTCGGCTGGGTCGAGGGCCGCGACCACTGGTGGGCCGACGTCGTCGACCGCCAGCCCGAGACCCACGAGGCGCAGGCCTTCGACGCCGAGCAGCCGCTGTTCCTGCTCTACACCTCGGGCACCACCGGCAAGCCCAAGGGCATCCTGCACACCGCGGGCGGCTACCTGACCCAGACCGCGTACACGCACTGGGCGGTCTTCGACCTCAAGCCCGAGACCGACGTCTACTGGTGCACCGCCGACGTCGGCTGGGTCACCGGCCACAGCTACCTCACCTACGGCCCGCTCGCCAACGGCTGCACCCAGGTGATGTACGAGGGGACGCCCGACGCGGGCGGCAAGGACCGCTGGTGGCAGATCGTCGAGGAGTACGGCGTGACGATCCTCTACACCGCGCCGACCGCGATCCGGACCTTCATGAAGTGGGGCGAGGAGCTGCCCGGCGGGCGCGACCTGTCGAGCCTGCGGGTGCTCGGCTCGGTCGGTGAGCCGATCAACCCGGAGGCCTGGATGTGGTACCGCCGGGTGATCGGCGGCGACCGCTGCCCGATCGTGGACACCTGGTGGCAGACCGAGACCGGCGCCATGATGATCGCGCCGCTGCCGGGCGTGACGAGCTGCAAGCCCGGCTCGGCGATGGGCCCGCTGCCGGGCATCTCGGTCGACGTGGTCGACGGCGAGGGCACCAGCGTCGGCGAGGTCGGCGGCGGCTTCCTGACCCTGGACGAGCCGTGGCCGGCGATGCTGCGCGGGATCTGGGGCGACGAGCAGCGCTACCGCGACACCTACTGGTCGCGGTTCGAGGGCCGCTACTTCGCCGGCGACGGGGCCAAGTGGGACAGCGACCACGTGCTCTGGCTGCTCGGCCGGGTCGACGACGTCATGAACGTCTCGGGCCACCGCATCTCGACCACCGAGGTCGAGTCCGCGCTGGTCTCCCACCCGAGCGTGGCCGAGGCCGCGGTCGTCGGCGCGACCGACCCGACCACCGGGCAGGCGATCGTCGCCTTCGTGACGGTCAAGGGCTCGGTCGCCGACGACGTCTCGAGCGGGGAGGCGTTCGCCAAGGAGCTGCGCGACCACGTGGCCAAGGAGATCGGCGCGATCGCCAAGCCCAAGCAGATCCACATCACGCCGGAGCTGCCCAAGACCCGCAGCGGCAAGATCATGCGGCGGCTGCTCAAGGACGTCGCGGAGAACCGCGAGCTGGGCGACGTCACCACGCTGGCCGACCCGACCGTGGTCAACGCCATCAGCCTGCAGGCCAGCAAGGGATCTTCCGAGGACTGATCGCCACGCCCACGGGTAGTGCCGGGGCGGGGCAGCCGCCCCGGCACGTGAGCGGACGAGGAGCACAGTCGTGACCACCGTGGACCCGGGGCAGCGCCCCCAGACGTCCCCCGACCGTGACGCCAGCCTGGGCGAGCTGGTCTCGCAGGCGACCAAGGACCTGTCGAGCCTGGTCCGCCAGGAGATCAACCTGGCCAAGGTCGAGCTCAAGAAGGAGGCGGTCCACGCCGGCATGGGCGCCGGGATGTTCGGCGGCGCCGGGTTCCTCGCCCTGCTCGCCGTCATCTTCCTGTCGATCGCGCTGGCCTACGCCCTCGGCCGGCTCGTCAACCTCGGCACCGGCTTCCTGCTCGTCGGCGTCCTCTACCTGCTGGTCGCCGGCGTGCTCGCGCTGCTCGGCAAGCGCAGCATCAGCAAGGTCGGCCCGCCGGAGAAGACCCTCGAGACGGTCAAGGACGACGTCGCGTGGGCCAAGCACCCGACCACCGCCCCGACGCGCCGCCACTAGGCCCCTCCGTGGCACCCTCGCCCGGTGCCCGTCTCCGACCCGCCTGACGAGCAGGTCGTCCTCGTCGAGGGTCCCTGGACCCACCACGAGGTGACGGCCGGCGGGCTGCGGATCCACGTCGCGGAGACCGGCCCGCCCGACGGGCCGCTGGTCCTGCTGCTGCACGGCTTCCCCGAGTTCTGGTGGTCCTGGCGGCACCAGCTGGTCGCGCTCGGCGACGCGGGCTACCGGGTCGTCGCCCCCGACCTGCGCGGCTACGGCGCGACCGACAAGCCACCGCGCGGCTACGACGCGTACACGCTCTCCGGCGACGTCGCCGGCCTGGTCCGGGCCCTGGGCGCGCGCGACGCGGCTCTCGTGGGCCACGACTGGGGCGGCTACCTGGCCTGGACGGTCGCCACGCTGCACCCGCGCCTGGTGCGCAGCCTGGCGGTGCTGGGGATGCCGCACCCGCTCCGGCTGGCGCAGGCGCTGCGCAGCGACACCGGCCAGCTGCGGCGGTCCTCCTACATCGGCTTCTTCCAGCTGCCCAAGCTGCCCGAGCGGCGGCTGCAGGACGGCGAGCTGGTCAGCCGCCTGCTGCACCGCTGGGGCGGCCCGGGCTTCCCCGACGCCGAGACCGAGCAGCGCTGCCGCGAGGCGATGCGGGTGCCGGCGGCGGCGCACTGCTCGCTGGAGTACTACCGCTGGTCGGTGCGCTCGCTGACCCGCCCGAGCGGCTGGCGGTTCCTGCAGCTGCTCGACCAGGGCGTCACGGCCCCCGTCCTGCACCTGCACGGCGCCCTGGACGGCTGCCTGCTGCCCGAGACGGTGGAGGGCTCGCAGGCCTACGCCCGCGGCGACTACGCGCTGCGGGTCCTCGACGGGGTCGGCCACTTCCTGCACCAGGAGGCGCCGGAGGCCGTCAACGCCCTGCTGCTGGAGCACCTGTCGCGATGAGGGACAGGGACAGGTACGGCCGGCCGCTGCCGCCGGGGAGCCCCGAGGCGGTCCCGCCGGTGTCGGAGGAGCCGCTGCCGCCCGAGCAGGCGGTCCCGTACGCGCAGGAGCTGCTGGACGAGGGACGGGCCTTCAACGCGCACGAGGTGCTCGAGGCGTCCTGGAAGGCGGCCCCGGAGGACGAGCGCGACCTGTGGCAGGGCCTCGCCCAGGTCTGCGTCGGCGTGACGCACCTGCAGCGCGGCAACGCGGTCGGCGCGTCGCGGCTGCTGCACCGCGGCGCCGGCCGGCTCGAGGGACGGCCCCCGCAGCACGGCGTCGACGTGCCGGCCGTCCGCGCCTGGGCGCTGCGCCTGGCCGAGCAGGTGGAGCAGGGAGCGACCGCGCCGGAGACGCCGCTGCGGCTGAGCGGCTGAGGGACTAGGCCGCGTGGCTGCGGTGCTCGGCCGCCGCGGCCAGGTTGTCCAGGAAGCGCTCGGCCTGCTCCCGCAGCTGCTCGGCGTCGAGCTCGCTGTCGGGCAGCCCCTCGCTCAGCAGCACGAGGGCGGCGTCGGTGCACGGGGCAGCGCCGACGCCGTACGCCAGCGTGAGCGTGCCGCTGGTGGACGGCAGGTCGGGGCCGCTGAAGGCGAAGCGGGTGACGAAGGACGTGGGCGTGCGGCGGGGCGGCAGCGCCCGCACGGTCGCGGCGGTCGTACGGGGCGCGCTCGGCAGCTCGGTCTCGACGAGCGCCAGGCCGCCGACGCTGCCGACGCGGCGGACGCCGGGCCACAGCTCGAGCGCGGTGGGCCCGGCCAGCAGCAGCGCGGTGCTCGTCGGGTCGGCGGAGATGGTCCGGACAGCGGCGGTGCGGGTGGGTGGGGTGGTCGCCACGGCGCACCTCCTCTCGGTGGACGGTCCCGGTACGACAGGGTCAGTACCCGGGCGCTTGCTGTTGCAAGCGTACAGCAAGCAGTCCGTCGTGGACGGTCAGCTGCAGCCCTGCGTGCTGACCTCCGCCGACCGGGTGATGCCGGCCCGCGCGTCGCCCGCGACCTCCTGCGCGGTGAGCGCGTAGCCGATGTCGTTGCGGTCGGCGGCGGCCGCGAAGACGACGCCGTAGACCCGGCCCCGCTCGTCCACCAGCGGGCCGCCGGAGTTGCCCGGCCGGACCAGGCCGCGCAGCGCGTAGATCTGCCGCACGACGTCCTCGTCGCGGCGGTAGATGTCCGGGCCGCGGGCCCGCTGGGTGCCGCTGATGCGGGCCGCGTCGGCCCGGAACGGCCCGTTGTTCGGGTAGCCGATGATGATCGCGCTGTCGCCCGGCTCGGCCGGCTCGGGGGCGAAGGCGAGCGGCGTGAGACCGAGGTCGGGGACCCGCAGCACGGCGACGTCGCGGCGGGGGTCGAAGACGACGACGGTGGCCTTCAGCCGCCGGTCGCCCACCTGCACCTCGGGCTCGCGCACGCCGGCGACGACGTGGGCGTTGGTCATGATCCGGTTGCGGGCGTAGACGAAGCCGGTGCCCTCGATGCGCTTGGAGCAGCTGCGGCGCGACGCCGGTGATCTTGAGGACCTCGTCGCGGACCTCCCGCACGGCGGCGCTGCGCTCCAGCGCCGTGTCGGGCGGGTCGACCTCGCGCACGTCGGTCGGGGTCAGCCCGCCGCCGAAGACCTCCGGGAAGCCCCGGTCGTCGACCAGCCGGCGGAAGCCCTGGAAGAAGCGCTTGCCCCCGTCGGGCACGACCTCGTTGACGCCCGCGATGACGGCCGACCGGCGCACCTGCGAGGCGAGCGTCGGGAACGGCGAGGACGCGACCGCGGTCCCGACCAGCCAGGCGACCAGCAGCACGCTCACGACGCTGACGACCGCGCCGGCCAGCGCGTCGACCACGCGGGCCGGGCGCCAGGTCAGCCGGTCGCGCAGCGAGGCCCCGAGCACGGTGGCCACCACCTGGCCGACGCTGGCGGCGAGGAAGACCAGCCCGAGCCCGACCAGCGACGACGGCAGCGCGTCGAACGGCGGCGTACGGGCCAGGTCAGGGGCGAAGCGGGCCCCGAGGACCCCGCCGCCGAGGAAGCCGACGAAGGACAGCACGCCCACGACGAAGCCCTGGCGGTAGCCCGACAGCGCGAACAGCGCCGCCGCCAGCACCAGGAAGACGTCCAGCAGGTCGCCGCGCACCGCTGGACCCTATGTCCGCGGGCCGGCTCAGCCGACGACCACCTTGCCGACCATGCCGGGGTGGAGCGTGCACGCGAAGTCGAAGCTGCCTGCCGCGGGGAAGACGAAGGTCCCCGTCCTGCTGCCCTCGCTGAAGGTGTCGATGCCCTTGCCGAGCGAGGCGTCGCTGAAGACCAGGTTGTGGGGGACGCCGCCCTCGTTGGTCATGGTGATCGTCAGGGTGCCCGGCTTCGCCTGCACGGTGGACGGCACGAACCTCAGCTTCTGGTTGCCGGTGACCGCCGCGGTCTGGCCGTCGGGCGGGCCCTCGGCGGTGACCGTGCCGCCGCCACCGCTCGGGGCGGCCTCGTCGTCCCCGCCTCCGCCGCAGGCGGCCAGGGCGGGCAGGGCGACGAGCGCGGTGACGAGCAGCAGGCGGCGGGCCGGGGTCATGGGCGTCCTTCGGGAGAGGCGACGGGGGGTGGGGCCTGCGCTTCGCGCGCTGCTCCTGTGAGCTGAAGGCGGGCGAGCTGCGCCTGGCCAGGGCGACGGTGTCGGCGTCGAGCTCGCGGCGGCGGGAGGCGTCCCAGGGCCGCTCCCAGCCGCCGATGGCCAGCAGCCGGTCGAGCAGCCCGGCGGTGAAGCCCCAGACCAGCAGACCGGCCACCTCGAAGGCGGGTCCGACCCAGCCGGTCGGGTGCGTGACGGTGACGCGGCGGGCCGGGTCGGTCAGCTCCGCAAGCGGGACCCGGTGGACCGAGGCCACCTCGGCGGTGTCGACCACGCGGACCTCGTGGGGCGCCCGCCACCAGCCGACGACCGGCGTGACGACGAAGCCGCTCGGCGGCAGCCACAGGTCGGGCAGCGTCCCGAGCACGTCGACGCTGGCGGGGTCCAGGCCGACCTCCTCGCACGCCTCGCGCAGCGCCGCGTCGACGGGCCCGTCGTCCTCGGGGTCGACCTTGCCGCCGGGGAAGGCCGGCTGACCGGCGTGCGAGCGCAGCGTGGAGGCGCGCTCGATGAGCAGCAGGTCCGGGCCCGTCGGGTCCCTCGCCGAACAGCACGAGCACGGCGGAGTAGCGCTTGACCCCGGTCGCCGGAGGGGCGAAGCGGGTGACCTGGTCGACGGTGATGCCGCGGCAGGGCCTCGACCAGCGGCTCCAGCCAGGCCGGGACGGCGCTCACAGCTTACGCCCAGGTGCTCGGCGACCAGCGCTCGAGCTCGGCGGCGCCGTCGAGCTCGCCCCGACTGCGACGTGCGCGACGGTGCCGTCGGCGCGTGACCAGCAGCGTGATGCGGCGGACCGGAGCCGAACGGCCGCAGCACGTCGCCGGCGTCGTCCCAGACGCTCGGGTAGGTCATGTCGAAGCCAGCGAGCGGTCGTCGGCGAAGCGCAGGGCGTTCTCCCGGGTGTCCTGGTGGACGACGCCCGACCACGTCGACCTTGCCCGCGGCCCGCCGGGAGAAGTCGACTGCAGCACCGGGACCTCGCGCACGCACGGCCCGCACCAGGTGGCCCAGATGTTGACGACGGTCGGCCGGCCGCTGCCGGGCGCGCTCAGCCGCACCTCGCCGGGCTGCCCCACGCACTGCAGGACGACGTCGGGCAGCCCGGCGCCGATGCCGGGCGGGCAGGGCTGCAGGGCGGCCGCCGCGCGCAGCGCGACCAGCTCGCCGGTCGACCGGGTGCGGCGCCGGCTCGTCGCGGGCGCCGTAGGCCAGGCCCCCGGCGAGCAGCACCAGGACCGCGGCCAGGCCGGCGAGGCGCCAGCGGGTCACGCGCTCACCGCGACCTCGGCCGGCGTCTTCACGAGCTTCTGCGCCACCTGCGGGTCGGTGGGGCCGATGCCGTACGACGGGCACCAGCGGGCCAGGCCGCAGGCCCCGCAGGCCGGGGTGCGGGCGTGGCAGACCCGGCGCCCGTGGAAGATCATGCGGTGGCTGAGCAGCGTCCACTCGCGGCGCGGGACCAGCGACCCGACCTCGTGCTCGACCTTGACCGGGTCGTCCTCGGCGGTCCACCCGAAGCGCCGCGCCAGCCGGCCGAAGTGCGTGTCGACCGTGATGCCGGGGACCCCGAAGGCGTCGCCCAGCACCACGTTGGCGGTCTTGCGCCCGATGCCGGGCAGCGTGACGAGGTCCTCGAGCCGGCCGGGCACCTCGCCGTCGAAGCGCTCGACCAGCGCGGCGCCGAGCCCGATCAGCGAGCTGGTCTTGTTGCGGTAGAAGCCGGTCGGCCGGATCAGCTCCTCGAGCTCGGTCCGGTCGGCGCCGGCGTAGTCGGCCGCGGTGCGGTAGCGGGCGAACAGCGCGGGCGTCACCAGGTTGACCCGCTTGTCGGTGCACTGCGCCGACAGGATGGTCGCGACCGCCAGCTCGAGCGGGCTGGTGAAGTCCAGCTCGCAGTGGGCGTCGGGGTGCAGGACGGCCAGCTCGCGGGCCATCCGGCGGGCCCTGCGCACCAGGGCCAGGCGGGACTCCCGGCGGCGCGCTCGTCACCTGCGAACCGTACCTGCGGCCCCGGGCGCGTGCCTGCGCTGACCCGTCGGGGTGAACCCCGTCAAGCCCGTCGCAGAACGTGACGACCTCCTCGTTGTCGTCACAGGGAGTGACGACGGAGGAGGTCCGATGGACACGCGCAACGCCACGACGTCCGGGCTGGCGCACGTCGCCGTCCCCGGCCAGGCCGGAGGTGTCGCCGTCGCCGAGCGCCCGGCCCGCACGCCGGCCCGCCGCACGTCCGCCAAGCGCGGCCCCCGCCCGGTCCCCGTCCGCGACGACGCCTTCGAGCACCTCACGCTGCAGGAGCTGCGGTCCTACCGCACCGCGCTGCAGGGCGAGGAGGGCAAGGTGTCCTACTGGCGCCGCATCCTGCAGGCCCGCCTGGACGTCGTCCGCGCCGGCAACGCCTCCCCGACGGCGGCCGGTCTCGACCCCGACCACCTGCGCCCCGTGCTGGCCGACGCCAGGACCCACGCCGGCCGCTCCGCCCTCATGACCGTCGTGACCGACGACGACGTCCCGCCGCTGCCGAGCCTGGCCGAGCTGTGGGACCGCCGGGTCGACGCGGACGACCTGCCCGGCCAGGAGGCGCTCGAGGCCGACCTGTCCGAGGCCGAGGAGCAGCTGTCGGCCTACCGCCACGCGCTGCACGGCCGGCTCGCCCGGGCGACCGACGAGCTGATCGCCCGCTACCGCGAGCAGCCGCTGCTCTGCCTGGTCGCGCTGCCGGTGCAGGTGCCCTCCCCGCGGTCCGGCCGGGATCCGCTGGGTTCCGCCCGCTCGCGGTAGGGGATCATGGCGGCGTGACCCTGCTGCTCGTCGCGATGGTGCTCCCCCTGGCGCTGCTCGGGCTGATGCTCGGCATGGAGCGGGTCGAGCGCCCGCTGCGCCGCGCCTCGGTCACCGAGCAGCTCGAGTCCTTCCTGGACAGCGCCCGGCCGGAGGAGGTCGAGGCGTTCATCAGCGAGGGCTTCGCGCCAGCCGCTGGACGACTACTGGAAGCGCCGGCGCTTCGCGCGCCTGCTGCCCGGCCGTCCCCGGTGACGTGGAACACTGCACCCGTCACGTCGACCGAGGAGAGCGAGCGCTAGTGGATGAGGTCCTGGCCCGGGCAGGCCTGTTCCAGGGGGTCGCGCCCGAGGCTGTCGAGGCCCTCGCGTCCTCCCTCCAGTACGGCGACTACACCCGCGGCGAGCAGGTCTTCACCGAGGGCGAGCAGGGCGACACGCTGTTCATCGTCCTGACCGGCAAGGTCAAGATCGGCCGCCGCGCCGCCGACGGCCGCGAGAACATGCTGTCGGTCATGGGGCCGTCCGACATGTTCGGCGAGCTGTCGCTGTTCGACCCCGGCCCGCGTACGGCCACCGCCACGGTCGTGACCGAGGCGCGGCTGGCCTACCTGGCCCACACCTCGCTGCGCCCGTGGATCACCGACCGGCCCGAGATCGCCGAGCAGCTGCTCCGCGTGCTGGCCCGCCGGCTGCGCCGCACCAACGACGCGCTGGCCGACCTGATCTTCACCGACGTGCCCGGCCGGGTGGCCAAGGCGCTGCTCGGGCTGTCGGAGCGCTTCGGCACCGAGGAGCCGGACGGCCTGCGGGTGCGCCACGACCTCACCCAGGAGGAGCTGGCCCAGCTGGTCGGCGCCTCCCGCGAGACGGTCAACAAGGCGCTGGCCGACTTCGCCTCGCGCGGCTGGCTGCGGGTCGACTCCCGCGCCGTCACGATCCTGGACGCCGACCGCCTGTCACGACGGGCCCGCTAGCCCGCCAGCACCCGCTCGCTGATCTCCACCTCGGACCGCTGCCCCAGGCCGCGGGCCGCCTCCACCGCCTCCTGCAGCACCTCGCGGGCGCGGTCGGCGTGGCCCGCCGCGCGCAGCGCGGCGCCGTACGCCCGCAGCGCCAGCACCCGCGACCGGGCGTCCTCGCTGGTGCTGGCCATCGCCTCGCGCGCGGTGGCCAGCGCCTCGTCGACCCGGCCGAGGTCGAGCAGCGTGCCGGCCCGGTGCGCCAGCGCCTGCCGCCGCGGGAACAGCAGCGCCGGCGCGCTCGTGTTGTCCAGCGCGGTGTCGAGCTGCTCGAGCGCCTCGTCGAGCCGGCCCCGGCGGCGCAGCACCTGGGCGAGCAGCACCCGCGCGCCGAGCCCCGCCGACGGCTCGAGGTCCAGGCCCTCCAGCAGCTCCACCGAGGCCCACACGGCCGCCTCGGCCTCGTCGAGCTGCTGCAGGTCGAGCCGGGCGTAGCCGCCGGCCACCAGCGCCAGGGCGGCGACGAGCGGGGCGCGGCCGCGCTGCGCCAGGGCCACCGACTCCTCCAGCAGCTCGACCGCCCGGGCCGGGTCGTCGGCGCGGCGGGCGGTGATGCCGGCCGCGACCAGCGCGAGCGCCTGCCCCCACAGGTCGCCGACCTCGGCGAACCGGCTGCGCGCGAGCTCGGCCTGCGCGGCGGCCTCCTCGGTCAGCCCGATCTCGGCGGCCGCGAGGGCGTCGATGGTGAGCAGCGCGGCGACGCCCCAGCGCTCGCCGGTGGCGTGCCCGAGCGGCAGCACCGACTGGGCCAGCTCGCGGGCCTCGGACAGGCGCCCTTCCAGCACCCGGACGAAGCCCTCGGTGCCGGCCACCCAGGACAGCCCGCCGCTGTCGTCGAGCGAGGTGAAGAGCTCGGCGGCCTCCTCCAGCACCTCGTCGGCCAGCTGGTAGTCGCCGCGGGTCGTCGCGCTCCACGCCAGGTGCTGCAGCGCCCAGCCGGCACCGCGCGGGTCGTCGACCTGCCGGGCGAGGTCGTGCGCCTGGCGGAAGCGCTGCTCGGCGTCGCGCAGCCGCCCGTCGAAGTAGTCGAGCAGCCCGAGCTGGCGCAGTGCCTCGCCGGTCATCCGGTCCAGGCCGGCGGCGCTGGCCGCCGCCAGGGCGGACACGAACGCCTCGACCGCCCCGCTGCTGTTGCCCTGCTTGCGGCGGACGTCGCCCAGCACGAGCAGCGCGCCCGCGCGCACGCTGTCCTCGACCGCCTCGAGCGCCGGCACGATCTCCGCCTCCGCCTCGGGCAGCCGGTGCAGCCCGGCGAGGGCCTGCGCGTGGGCCACCCGCACCGGCGCGACGAGCGCCGCCGCGAGCGCGTCGCCGTACGCCGGGTGGTCCAGGGCGAGCGCCCGCGCGAGCACGTGCTCGGCCACCCGCTGGTCGTGGCGGTCCAGCGCTGCCGTGCCGAGGCGGGCCAGCGCGCCGAAGGCCGTCTCCCGGGCGCTCCAGGAGGCGTCGTCGCGGGGCAGCCCCATCTCGGCGGCCAGGCGCACGGCCCGCTCGCCCTGGGCGGCCGCCACCAGGTCCGCCTCGCCCATGCGGCTGCCCGCGGCGCTGACGGCGTACGCCGCCGCCGCCGCGTGCCGGCGGGCCCGCTCGGCCTTGGCCAGCCCGGCGTACGCCACGTCGCGCACCAGCGTGTGCGCGAAGCGGTAGGTCTGGTCGTCGGCGTCGGCCTCGAGCATCCGCCGCTCGAGCAGCACCGCGACGGCGTCCAGGACCACCCCGGGGTCGCCGTGGCCGGACGCCCGGCCGACCGCCTGCAGCCCGAGCAGGTCGACCCGCAGCCCGAGCACGCTGGCGTCGCGGAGCACCCCCTTGGCCGCGCCGTCGAGCCCGTCGATGCGGGCGGCGAGCACCGCCTGCACGCCGGCCGGCAGCAGGTCCTCCGGCAGCCCCTCGGGCAGCCCGTCGGCGACCCGCCAGCGGTCGGTCTCGCGGCGCAGCACCCCGCGGTCGACCAGCAGGTGGAGCAGCTCGCCGAGGAAGAACGGGTTGCCCTGCGCCCGACCCAGCAGCGACTCCCGCACCTGCTCGTCGAGCGAGCCGTCGGGCGCGCCGAGGTAGGCCCGCAGCAGCCGCTCGGCCGCCGTCTCCTCCAGCGGCAGCAGCGGCAGCACCTCGGGGGAGGGCAGCGACCGCCACCAGCCGGGGTCGGGCGAGCGCTCGAGCACGTCCGGGCGGCCGACGGCCAGCAGCAGCACCGGCCCGCGCACCTGGCGGGCGACGTCGAGCAGCCCCGAGAGCATCACGGGCGTCGCCCAGTGCAGGTCGTCGAGCACGAGCACCAGCGGGGCGTCGGCGGCCAGCCCGGTGAACAGCGCGGCCACCGCCTCGCGCACGTGGTCGCCGCCGACCGGCGCACCCGGGGTGGCGGCCTCCCGCGGGGCGGCCAGCGGGCTGCCCAGCCCCAGCAGCAGCCCGAGCCGCTCGGCCAGGGAGGACGGCACGACGCCGGCGTAGGCCGGGTGCTCCAGGCGCGAGACCGCCCGCGCGATCCGCTCCCGCGCGGTCTGGACGTCGTCGTCGTCGGCGATGCCGCAGGCGGTCCGCACCATCTCGGCGACGGCCGCCAGGTCGCGCCCCTCGCCGTACGGCGCGCAGCGTCCCCACAGCACCCTGATCCCGGGCAGCTCCCCGGCGAAGCGGCTCAGCTCCTGCGCCAGCCGGGTCTTGCCCAGGCCGGCCTCGCCGGTGATGACCACGGTCCGCGAGCGGCGGCGGTCGTTGACGTCGAGCAGCCGGCCGATGAGCAGCCCCAGCTCGCTGTCGCGCCCGACGAACTGCGCCTCGTCGCCGAGCCCGAGCCGGCTGGCACCCGAGGCGCGCAGGCCGAGCAGCTCGTACGCCGGGACCAGCTCGCGCTTGCCCTTGAGCCGCAGCGGGCTGAGCGCGCGCCAGGAGGCGGCCGGCATGGTGGACAGCGCCGTCTCCCGGCCGGCCAGGACCCCGCCGACGCCGGCCGCGTCGGAGAGCCGGCTGGCGGTGTTCACCGCGTCCCCGACGACCGTGTAGGACAGGTGGGCCTGCACCCCGGCGAGCACCTCGCCGGTGTTGAGGCCGACCCGCAGGCCGAGCCGGCGCCCGCCGCCGCTCTCCTGCTCGACCAGCCGGCGCACGACGGCCTGCATCCGCGCGGCTGCACGCACGGCCCGCTCGGGGTCGTCCTCGTGCGCGGTCGGCGCGCCGAAGACGGCCATGATCCCGTCGCCCGTGAGCTTGTCGACGTGGCCGCCGAAGTCGGTGACGATCTGGGCCAGGCTGGCCAGCACCCGGTCGGTGACGACGCCGACCCGCTCGGGGTCGAGGTCCTCGGCCCAGCTGGTGAACTCCGACAGGTCGCCGAACAGGACCGTCACGACCCGGCGCTCGGTCTCGACGTCGCCGGCCACCCGGTTGTCGAGCGCGGCACCGCAGGCGAAGCAGAACCGCGCGCCGGGCACCGTCGGGGTGCTGCACACGGGGCAGGTCATGTCAGTCGGTCGCGACGCCGAGGTAGGTCAGCTGCGCCAGCACCGACAGCCGGGCGGCCGGCCACAGCGACCGGTCGACGTCGGCGTAGACGACCTCGACCACCTGGTCGGCGGTGGTGGCCCCGGCGGCGTGGGCCGCCTCGACCTGGCCCAGCCGGTCCTTGCGGTGGCGCAGGTAGTGCTCCGCGGCGGCGCCCGCGTCCGGCAGCTCGGGACCGTGGCCGGGCAGCACCTGGTGTCCCTCGAAGGCCCGCAGCCGCTCCAGCGAGACGAGGTAGTCGGCGAGCACGCCGTCGGGGTGGGCGACCACGGTCGTGCCGCGGCCCAGCACGGTGTCGCCGGTGAGCACCGCGTCGTGGAGCAGGAACGACAGGGAGTCGGCGGTGTGACCCGGCGTCGCGACGACCCGGATCTCGAGGCCTGCGGCCGCGACGACGTCGCCCTCGGCCAGGCCCTCGCCGCCGAGCCGCTGCGCCGGGTCGAGCGCACGCACCGGCGCGCCGGTCAGCTCGCGGAAGCGGGCGGCGCCCTCGCTGTGGTCCAGGTGGCCGTGGGTGAGCAGCACCTGCGCGACCGGGCCGAGGGCGGCGACGGCCGCCAGGTGCTCCTCGAGCAGGGGGCCGGGGTCGACGACGACGCAGGACTCGCTGCCCGGCGCGCGCAGCACCCAGGTGTTGGTGCCCTCGAGGGTCATCGGTCCGGGGTTCGGGGCCAGCAGCACGCCGGCCTCTGGGGTGACCTGCCGCAGACCGGTCACTTCGGGTAGTCGGGGTCGCCAGGCACCAGCATGCGCAGCCGGTCGTCGGCGTCGACCACGAAGGCGGGCTCGACGACGCTGATGCTGCGCTCGACGGCCAGCGCGGAGGCGACGTCCGGCGCGTCGGCGACCGACTGCAGCACGGCCGTGGTGGGCGGCATCATCACGAGGTCCTGCGCCAGCGCGTCGGCCGGTCGCACCCACAGCCGGGTGTCGGCCTCGGTGCCCGCCTCGCGACACAGCTGGCCCTGCGGCAGCTGGGCCAGGAAGAACCGGGTGTCGAAGCGCTTGGGCTCGGGCTCCGGGGTGATCCAGTGCGCGAGCGGCCGCAGCAGGTCGGCCCGCAGCACCAGGCCGCGCCGCTCGAGCAGCTCCGACAGCGAGTGCTCGCGGGCCTCGAGGGCCACCCGCTCGGCCTCCCACTCGTCGCTGCTGACGTCGGCGAGGACCTCGTCGGGGCTCGGGCCGGCCAGCAGGACGCCGGACTCCTCGAAGGTCTCGCGCACCGCGGCGCAGACCAGCGCGCGAGCCAGCGGCTCGTCGCAGCCGAACCAGGCGGCCCACTGGGCCGGCTCGGGGCCGGTCCACCGGACGTGGGCCTGCGCGTCCGCGGGGTCGACCGAGCCACCCGGGAAGACGTGCATGCCGCCGGCGAAGGACATGCCCTTGACCCGGCGCAGCAGGTAGGCCTCCGGGCCGCCGGGCCGGTCGCGCATGAGCAGCACGGTGGCGGCGTCGCGGGGGGCCGCCGCCTCGGCGGTGCCGTCGCGCAGGGCCTTGACCCGCTCGACCAGGGCCTGGGGGAACGTCACGCGCTGACCTCCACGACGACCTCGACCTCGACCGGTGCGTCGAGCGGGAGAGCGGCGACGCCGACCGCGCTGCGGGCGTGGCGCCCGGCCTCGCCGAACACCTCCCCGAACAGCTCGCTGGCGCCGTTGACCACGCCGGGCTGCCCGGTGAAGTCGGGGGCCGAGGCGACGAAGCCGACGACCTTGACGACCCGGACCACGCTGTCGAGCCCGACCAGGGCGTCGACGGCGGCCAGCGCGTTGAGCGCGCAGGTGCGCGCCAGCTCCTTGGCCTGGTCGGCGGCGACCTGCGCGCCGACCTTGCCGACGACGGCCAGCTGGCCGCCGACCATGGGCAGCTGCCCGGAGGTGAAGACCAGGTTGCCGGTGCGGACGGCCGGCAGGTAGGCCGCGACCGGCGGCACGACCGCCGGCAGCTCCAGCCCCAGCTCGGTCAGCCGGGCACGGTGGCTCATGAGCGGCTCACGGCGTCAGTCGCGGGGACGCTTGAAGTAGGCGACCAGCTGGTCCCCGCCACCCGGGCCGGGGACCATCTGGACCAGCTCCCAGCCGTCCTGGCCGAAGTTGTCGAGGATCTGCTTGGTCGCGTGGACCAGCACCGGCGCCGTGAGGTACTCCCACTTCTGCATGGCCGGAGACTAGCCACGGCGCCCGGCGTACGGCACTCAGGCGGTCTGCTGCTCCTGCTCTGCGGCCATCTTGCGCAGCAGGCGGCGGCGCTCGAGCTCGTTGAGCCCGCCCCAGATGCCGTGCGACTCGTTGGTGGCGAGGGAGTGCTCGAGGCACTCGCGCTGCACCGGGCAGGCCCGGCAGAGCGCCCGGGCAGCACCTTCGCGCGCGTCCTTCTCCTCCTTGCGCTCGAAGTGCGGCGGGGCGAAGAAGTAGACGGCGTTCGCCTGGCGGCACTGCGCGTCGCCGCGCCAGACGGGCTCGGACAGAAGCGGGGCGGGGCGCTCTGCGGTGGTCATCGGCTCCCTTTGCTCGTGTGCTGGGCTCCCGGGAGTGGTCCGGGTCACAGAGGGGGGATTCGATGTACTCCTCCTGACTCCTGCTCGGAGGACACAGAAACCTGTCCTGGGCGTGGTGATCACCACGCCGGCCCCCGGGTGGCAGGGCCCTCCGGCGCCCCTACGCTGGGCAGGTGGCGGACTTCCCTGGCGTGCGGCTGCACGTCGTCTCGGGCAAGGGCGGCACCGGCAAGACGACGGTCGCCGCCGCACTGGCCCTCGCGCTGGCGAGCGGCGGCAGGCGCGTCCTGCTCATCGAGGTCGAGGGCAGGCAGGGCATCGCGCAGCTCTTCGACACCCCGCCCCTGCCGTACGAGGAGCGCAAGGTGGCCACCGCCCCGGGCGGTGGCGACGTCTACGCGCTCGCCGTCGACCCGGAGGAGGCGCTGCTCGACTACCTCCACATGTTCTACCGGCTGTCCCCCACCGGGGTGGCCGCGCGGGCGCTGCGCCGGGCCGGCGCCATCGACTTCGCGACGACGATCGCGCCGGGCATGCGCGACGTGCTGCTGACCGGGAAGATCAAGGAAGCCGTGGTGCGGCAGAGCGGTGGACGCCCCGTCTACGACGCCGTCGTCGTCGACGCCCCGCCGACCGGCCGGGTCGCCCGCTTCCTCAACATCTCCGAGGAGGTCAGCGGGCTGGCCAAGGTCGGGCCGATCAAGAACCAGTCCGAGGGCGTGATGGCGGTGCTCCGCTCCCCCCAGACCAAGGTCCACCTGGTCACGCTGCTCGAGGAGATGCCGGTGCAGGAGACGGTCGACGCGGTCGCCGAGCTCGAGTCCGTCGGCCTGCCGGTCGGCGGGGTGGTGGTCAACGCCGTACGCACCCCGCTGCTCTCCCCTGCCGACCTCGTGGCGGCCTCCGCCGGCACGCTGGACCGATCGGCCGTCGCCGCCGGGCTGGACGCCGTCGGCCTGGCCCACGACGACGCGCTGGTGGGCGTGCTGCTGGCCGAGGCCGCCGACCACGCCTCGCGCGTCGAGCTGGAGGAGCAGGGCCGCGACGCCCTCGCCGGGCTGGAGCGGCCCAGCTACGAGCTGCCGCTGCTGGCCGACGCCGTCGACCTCGGCGGGCTCTACGCCCTGGCCGGCTCCCTGCGCGAGCAGGGCATGGCATGAGCACGCCCCGCTCGAGCGCGCCCCGGCTCGACGTCGACCACACCCTCGACACCGCGCAGATCCTGGTCTGCTGCGGCTCGGGCGGCGTCGGCAAGACCACCACGGCCGCCTCGCTGGCGCTGCGGGCGGCCGAGCGCGGCCGCCGCACCGTCGTGCTGACCATCGACCCGGCCCGCCGGCTGGCGCAGTCGATGGGGCTCACCGAGCTCGACAACACCCCGCGCCAGGTGGCCGGGGTCGACGGCTCGCTCGACGCGATGATGCTCGACATGAAGAGGACGTTCGACGACATCGTCCTCGCCCACACCGAGCCGGCCAAGGCGCAGGCGATCTTCGACAACCCCTTCTACCAGGCGCTCTCGTCCTCCTTCGCCGGCACGCAGGAGTACATGGCGATGGAGAAGCTGGGCCAGCTCAAGGCCAGCGGCGACTGGGACCTGATCGTCGTCGACACCCCGCCGACGCGGTCGGCGCTGGACTTCCTCGACGCCCCCGAGCGGCTCACGACGTTCCTCGACGGCCGCATGATCCGCATCCTGCTGGCGCCCGCCAAGGCCGGCGGCAAGGCGTACTTCAAGGTCGTCAGCGCCGGCTTCGGCCTCTTCACCAGCGTGCTGACGAAGATCATCGGCGCGCAGGTGCTGACCGACGTGTCGCAGTTCGTCGCGGCGCTCGAGACCATGTTCGGCGGCTTCCGCGAGCGCGCCCAGGGGACCTACGACCTGCTCAAGGCGCCCGGCACCGCGTTCGTCGTCGTCGCCGCGCCGGAGCGCGACGCGCTGCGCGAGGCGTCGTACTTCGTCGACCGGCTGGCCGAGGAGCGCATGCCGCTCGCCGGCCTGGTCGTCAACCGCGTGCACCGCACCGCCGCCGCGCAGCTCACGCCCGAGCGGGCGCGGGCTGCGGCGGAGCGGATCGACGAGAGCGGCGGCCCCGAGCTCGCCGCTGGCGTCCTGCGGGTGCACGCCGACCGGGCTGCGGTCGCCGTGCGCGAGGCCCGGCTGCAGGAGCGCTTCAGCGCGGCGCACCCGGGGGTCCCGGTGGTCGAGGTGTCGGCCCTCGCGGGCGACGTGCACGACCTCGACGGCCTGCGGTCCGTGGGCGCGGACCTGGCCGGCGGCCGGGACGCTGCCGTCCCGGTCTAGCGGCTAGCCGGCGACGCGGACGACCCCGAGCTTCTCGGCGCGGGCGGTCTCGAGCAGCAGCTTCCAGCTGGTGACGTCGGGACGGCGGCGGAGCAGGGCACGGCGCTCGCGCTCGGTCATGCCGCCCCAGACGCCGAACTCGACGCGGTTGTCCAGGGCGTCGGACAGGCACTCGGTGCGGACCGGGCAGCCCATGCAGACGGCCTTGGCGCGGTTCTGCGCCGCACCCGTCACGAACAGCTCGTCGGGGTCGGCCGTGCGGCACGCGGAGCGAGCGGTCCAGTCCTGGGCGGTGTCGGTCTGCAGCATGAGATGTCCTTCTTGCGGAGGTCGCGCTGAGGGGGTCGCCGCCTGCTCTGCTCGGCTGGAGCACAACGTAGGAACGTCGGGGGCGGATCGGCAGGCCCGTTGGAGGCATCTTCGACTAGTCCTTGGTGACCAGAAGCGGATCAGCCGGCGCATCTCGGACACCTGCCGCCCCCCTCGTCGCGCCGTACTCTCGACAGGTGCGCCCCTCCCCCGTTGCTGCCCGGCTCGGCCTCGCTCTGCTGGTCAGCGTCCTGGCCGGCGTGCTCGTCGCCGCCCTCGCCCTCCCCCTCGTCGGCGGCACCGCCCTCGCCGCGAAGGGCCAGGCCGACGAGTTCCTCGACCTGCCCGACGAGCTGGTCGCCGAGCAGCCCCCGACCCGTACGCGCATCCTCGCCTCCGACGGCTCGCTGCTCGCGACCCTCTACCTCGAGAACCGCGTCAACGTGCCGCTCAGCTCGGTGCCCGAGCACGTGCGCCAGGCGGTCGTCGCGATCGAGGACAGCCGGTTCTACGAGCACAACGGCATCGACACCAAGGGCACGCTGCGCGCGGCCATCCGCAACAGCCGGGCCGGCGGCGTCCAGCAGGGCGGGTCGACGCTGACCCAGCAGTACGTCAAGAACGCGCTGCTCGCCTCGGCCCGCGACAAGGCCGGCCAGGAGGCCGCGCGGGCGCAGTCGCTCGAGCGCAAGCTGCAGGAGGCCCGCTACGCGCTCGCGATCGAGCGCAAGCTGTCGAAGGACGAGATCCTCAACCGCTACCTGAACATCGCCTACTTCGGCAACGGGGCGTACGGGATCGCCGCGGCCGCGCAGTACTACTTCGGCGTCCCGGTGCAGAAGCTCGACGCTGGCGCAGGGGGCCGTGCTGGCCGGCGTGGTGCAGAACCCCAGCCGCTTCGACCTCAAGGACCCCGAGCGCCGCAAGGACGTCGTCGCCCGGCGCGCGACCGTGCTCCTGCGCATGCGCCAGCTGGGCGACATCGACGAGGCCACCCGCTACAACGCCAGCCGCGCGCCGCTCAAGCTCAACATCCGCACCGTCGGCAGCGGCTGCGAGGACAAGGCCGTCGGCTCGGCCGCCTTCTTCTGCGACTACGTGCGGCGCGAGCTCGAGCGCACCGACGTCGGCAAGGCGCTCGGCGACACCCGCGAGGAGCGCCAGGCCAAGCTGCTCGGCGGCGGCCTGGTCATCAAGACCACGCTCGACCGCGACGTGCAGAAGGCCGCCCAGGAGGGCGTCGACGACCGGGTGCCGCAGCAGGACCCGTCCGGCGCCCGGGCCGTCGCCGACGTCGTCGAGCCGGGCACCGGCCAGATCAAGGCGATGGCCGTCAACATCCCGTACGGCGAGGGCAAGGGCCAGACGAAGGTCAACTTCGCGGTCGGCGGCAGCTTCGGCTTCCAGGCCGGGTCCACCTTCAAGGCGTTCGTGCTGGCCAGCGCCCTGCAGCAAGGCATCCCGCTGTCGCTGACGCTCTACTCGCCGCACACCTACGAGTCCAAGGAGTTCATCAACTACAACAGCGAGGGCCGCAAGGAGCCGTACAAGATCACGAACTCGGAGGACTCCGAGGACGGCACCTTCGACATGCTCGAGGCGACCCACCTGTCGGTGAACACCTACTACCTCCAGCTGCTCGAGCGGACCAAGGTCGACCCGCCGGCCGACCTGGCCGAGTCGCTCGGCCTGCGCCGCGTCCGCGACCCGAAGGGCAAGCTCGACACCCCGCTCGAGCGCGTCCCGAGCTTCGTCCTCGGCACCAGCGAGGTCAGCCCGCTGGCCATGGCCGGGGCCTACGCCGCCTTCGCCGCGCACGGCACCTACTGCCGGCCGCAGGCGGTCCTGTCCATCACCGACAGCCGCGGCAAGGCGGTCGAGGTCCCCAAGCCCTCCTGCAAGCAGGCGATGGAGCCCGAGATCGCCGACACCGTCAACCAGGTGCTGCGCGGCGTGGTGGACGGGCCCAACCCCAAGACCGGTGGCGACGCCCGCATCGGCCGCCCGGTCGCCGGCAAGACCGGCACGACCAACGAGTCCCGGGCCGCCTGGTTCGTCGGCTACACGCCGCAGCTCGCCACCGCCGTCTGGGTGGGCCAGCCCGACCCGAAGTCGGGCGCCCCGACCTCCATGAAGCGGGTCGTCATCGGCGACCGCTACTACCGCCAGGTGTACGGCGGCACGATCCCCGCGGCCATCTTCCGCACCACGATGCGCGAGGCGTCGCAGGACCTCCCGGTCGTCGACTTCGACGAGGCGGGCCCGCTCGAGGTCGTCGAGGGCGAGCAGACCGAGGTCCCCGACCTGCGCGGCCTCAGCGTCGAGGAGGCCTCCCGGGAGCTGGCCGAGGCCGGCTTCGGCGTCGTCGTCGGCGACACCGTCCCGGCGTCGTACGTCCCGCGCGGCACCGTCGCCTACAGCTCCCCCGCCGCAACACGCAGGCGGCCAAGGGCACGTCGGTGACGATCTTCATCGCCAGCCGGGGCACCCGCGGCGCCAGCACGACCCGGCGCGACCGGGCCACCATCCGCCCGGTCGCCCGCACCGAGCCGCGGCCGGAGGCCTCGACCGCCGCGCCGGCCCGGTCCGAGCCGACCGCGGCTCCGGCGAAGAGCCAGAAGCCGCGCGGCAAGGCGACCAAGCCGCCGAAGCAGTAGCGGTACGGGGGCGCCGGACGTGACGGACACACCTGCGTGCCCCCACGTGTCGGGCTGCTCGACCGGGTACAGGTGCTGAGGTGATCCGCACGGACCGCCCCTGACCCGGACGGAGCCCCATGACGACGGCCACAGACCAGCGCACGACCACGACCAGCCACGAGGCCGGCTGCCCGACGTGCAAGGACGGGCTGGGCGAGGCCACCGCCGTCGAGCACGGCAGCCTGCGGCACCGCATCCGCAGCAACCCGGCGACCGCACAGGTCTGGCGCGTGGGCGTCTTCGTCGCGGGCCTGCTCTTCGTCGCCCTGGGCGTGGCGCTCGCCGTCCTGCCCGGTCCGCTGACCATCCCGCCGGTGCTGGTCGGCCTGTGGATCTGGTCGACGGAGTTCGCCTGGGCGAAGCGCTTCTTCGAGTCGTTCAAGACGAAGGCCACCGACGCCTGGCGCCACGCCAGGCGGCACCCGGTCAGCTCGGCGGCCATCACCCTCGGCGGCCTCGCCCTCGCCGCAGCCGCCTTCTGGGCCGTCGGCCACTACCAGCTCGTCGACAAGGCCAAGGACGCCGTCGGCCTCGGCTAGTACGGCCCCCGGCCCGCCCTGCCCCGCCCGCCCCCGCCCTGCCCCCGCCCTCCCCTCCCGGCCCCGCCGCCCCGCCCCCGCCCCCGCCCCCGCCGAGAGTCGCGGTACGCCCCGCTTGCTGCCCTGCAAGCGGGGCGCAACGCGACTCTCGCGAGGGGACGGCGGGGGACGGCGGGGCACCACGGCGGGGGCGGGGGACGGCGGTGGGACGGCGGGGGACGGCGGGGACGGCGGGGAGATGGCGGCGCGGGCCGCGGGCGTCAGCCGCCGAGGGCGGACTTCACGGCAGCAGCCAGGCGGCCGCCGTCGACCCGGCCGGCGACCTTCGGGCGTACGACCTTCATGACGTCGCCCATGCCCCGCGGCCCGGAGGCGCCGGTCTCGGCGACGGCGGAGGCGACCAGGGCGGTGAGCTCGTCGTCGGACAGCTGTGCCGGCAGGTAGGCCGTCAGCACCGACTCCTCGGCCAGCTCGCGCTCGGCCCGGTCGGTGGCGCCGCCGGAGCGGAACGCCTCGGCGGCCTCGCGCCGCTTCTTGGCCTCGCGCGTGACGACGGCGAGCTCCTCGTCGTCGGACAGCGCGCGGGCCGCCTTGCCGGCGACCTCCTCGTTGCCGATGGCGGTCAGCACCATCCGCAGCGATGCCCGGCGCAGCTCGTCCTGCGCCTTCATCGCCGCGGTGAGGTCTGCCTGCAGCCGGTCCTTGAGCGCTCCCATGCGCCCGACGGTAGCCGCCGTACGGTGGGCGCATGCGCCGCCGGACCCTGCTGCTGACCGGCGCCGCGGCGCTGCTGGCGGCCGAGCCGTTCCTCGAGCCGCTGCTGCCGGTGCTGCGCCGGGTCGAGGTGCCGGTCCTGCCGCGCGGTCGCCGGCCGCTGACCGTGCTGCACCTGTCGGACCTGCACCTGCTGCCGCGGCACCGCCGCCGCGTGGCCTGGGTCCGGCGGCTGGCGGCCCTGCGCCCCGACCTGGTCGTCTCCACCGGCGACCACCTGTCGAGCATCTCCGCGCTCGACCGGCTGCTCGAGATCGCCCGGGCGTTCGACGCCCCGGGGGTGTTCGTGCCGGGCAACAACGACTACTTCACGCCGGTGCGGCCGCACCTGACCGGCTACCTCACCGACGGACCGCCCCGGCCGCGGCGGCAGGACCTGCCCTGGCACCTGGTCACCGCGGCCCTCGGCGGCGCCGGCTGGCAGGACCTGACCCACCGCCGGCTCCACCTGGACGACCTCGACCTGACGCTGACCGGCACCGACGACGCGCACCTGCGCCGCGACCGCTACGCGCTGGTCGCCGGCCCGGTCGACGGCCTCGCCCTCGGCGTCACCCACACGCCGCAGCGCCGCGTCCTGCAGGGCTTCGCCGCCGACGGGCACGCCCTCGTGCTGGCCGGGCACACCCACGGCGGGCAGCTCCGCGTACCCGGTCTCGGCCCGCTGCTGACCAACTGCGACCTGCCCCGTTGGCGGGGCCGCGGGCTCACCCGGGACGCCGGCGGGTGGCTCCACGTGAGCGCCGGACTCGGCACGTCGCCCTGGCTGCCGGCCCGCGTCTGCTGCCGCCCGGAAGCCAGCGTGCTGACCCTCGTCCCTGTCCGCTAGAGTCTTGCGGGTACGACCGGGGTGTGGCGCAGCTTGGTAGCGCGCTGCGTTCGGGACGCAGAGGTCGCAGGTTCAAATCCTGTCACCCCGACCAGCAGTCCTCCCGACGAGACGGGCCGCCCGATGGGCGGCCCTTTCTCGTTCCTGCGCCAGGATGTCCGGGTGCTGGAGCTCCTCGCGTACGTCGTCGCAGGTGCCCTCCTGGCGCTGGGGCTGCTCCGGCTGCGGCCGCGCACGGTGACGACCGGCGCCGCCCTGGTGCTGCTGCTGCTGGCCGCCCTCAGGTCGCTCGCCGAGGTGGCCGCCGTGGCGGCCAGCCCGACCGAGGTCGGGTCGGGGCCGCTCGTGCTCCTGCTGCTCGCCGCGGGGCTGGCCGCGGGGACCGGCCTGCTCCTGCTGGCCCGGCGCAGCCCCGGCCTGCGGGAGCCGCTCGGGGTGGCCGGCGCCGCGCTCTCCGCCCTCGCGCTGCTGGCGCCGCTGGGTGGGCTGGCCGCGCCGGGGCCGACGGTCGACTACCACCTCACCGACTCACCCGGGCCCCTCGTCGGCGTGCTCGCCGGCGTGCTGACCGCCGGGGCCCTGCCGGCGCTGACCCGCCGGCTGCCGGCGTCGGCGGCGCTGCTCGCGGGCCTGGCCCTCGCCACCCTCGCGGGGCGGCTCCTCGACGGCCGCCTGACGACCGCGGTGGCCGCGGCGGTCGCGGTCGTCCTGCTCGGCGGGCTGGCGCTCGAGGCGGCCGGTGTGGCGGTGCGCGAGCACGGTCCGGCGCTCGGCCAGGGCGCGCTGGCCGGCGTGGTCCTGGTCGCAGCAGCCGCTGTCGCGCAGGGCGCCGACGACAGCCGCACCGTCGTCTACCTGGGGTCCTACGTCCCGGCGAAGGACCCGGGCTACTCCTCCACCCTCGAGATCACCTACCGCCCGGCGCCCCGGCTGGTGCCCTCACCGGGGCTGGATAGGTTCGGTCCATGAGCGACACACCGGTCTGGGAGCAGCGGTTCCGCGCAGCGAGGGTGTCCCTCCCGGACTGGGCGCAGGACGCGCCCTCCCGGTGCCTCTACGTCGCGAACGTCACGGGCACCTTCGAGCTGTACGCCTGGGACCGCGACACCGGCTCCACCCGGCAGGTGACCGACCGGCCCAACGGCACGAGCGACGGCGCCCTGCCCCCCGACGGCAGCGCGGTCTGGTGGTTCGACGACTCCGACGGCGACGAGTTCGGCGTCTGGCGGTCGCAGCCCTGGGAGGGCGGCCCGGACACCGAGGCGCTGCCGGGCGTGCCAGCCGCCTACCCCGCCGGCCTCGAGCTCGGCCGCACCCTGTCCGCGGCCGGCTGCTCCGACGACGACGGCAGCACCGTCTACGTCGTCCGCCCGACCGGCACCGAGGTGCTCTACCGGCACGAGCAGGACGCCGACCTGGCCGGCCTGTCCCGCGACGAGCGGCTGCTGGTGGTCGAGCACAGCGAGCGCGGCGACTCCCGCCACAAGGCGCTGCGCGTGCTGACCGTCGACGGCGAGGTGGTCGCCGACCTCGACGACGGCGAGGGCAAGGGCCTGTCGGTGCTCGGCGTTCTCCCCGGTCGAGGGCGACCCCCGGCTGCTCGCGCTGCACGAGCGCACCGGCCGGCCGCTGCCCTTCCTGTGGGACCCGACGACCGGCGAGCAGACCGACCTGCCGCTGGACGACCTGCCCGGCGACCTGGCCGCCGACTGGTACGAGGACGGCCGGTCGCTGCTGCTGCACGCCGAGCACCGCGGCCGCGCGACGCTGCACCGCCTGGACCTCGCCGACGGCTCCACGACCGCGCTGCCGACCCCGACGGGCACCGTCACCGGCGCGTCGACCCGGCCGGACGGGACCGTGGAGTACGCCTGGTCCAGTGCCGCCGAGCCGACCGTCATCCGCTCCACCAGCGGCCACGTCGTCCTGACGCCCCCCGGGGAGCCGGCCCCGCCGAGCGTGCCGGTGGAGGACGTCGCCGTGAAGGGCCCCGGCGGGGAGGTGCACGCCCTGCTGGCGCGTCCCGCCGGCGACGGGCCCCTACCCGACCGTCTTCCTCGTCCACGGCGGCCCCACCTGGCACGACAGCGACGCCTTCGCCAGCGACCGGGCCGCCTACGTCGACCTCGGCTGCGCCGTCGTGCAGGTCAACTACCGCGGGTCGACCGGCTACGGCGCCGCGTGGCGCGACGCCATCACCGGCCGTCCCGGGCTCACCGAGCTCGAGGACGTCGCGGCGGTCCGGGCCGCGCTGGTCGAGCAGGGCGTCGCCGACCCGGCCCGGATCGCCCTGACCGGCGCCAGCTGGGGCGGCTACCTCACCCTGCTGGGCCTGGGCACCCAGCCCGAGCTGTGGACCTGCGGCGTCGCCGGGGTGCCGGTGGCCGACTACGTCGCGGCGTACGAGGACGAGATGGAGCCGCTGCGCGCCTTCGACCGCTCGCTGTTCGGCGGGTCGCCGCAGGAGGTGCCGGAGGTCTACGCGAGCTGCTCGCCGCTCACGCACGTCGCTGCGGTGGCCGCGCCGGTGCTCGTGCTGGCCGGCGCCAACGACCCGCGCTGCCCGATCCGCCAGATCGACAACTGGCTGGCCGCCGCCCAGGAGCTCGGCAAGGACGTCGAGGTCTACCGGTACGACGCGGGGCACGGGTCGCTCGTCGTCGAGGAGCGCGTGCAGCAGATGCGGATCGAGCTGGAGTTCGTCGCGCGGCGGCTGGGGCTCGACCCGCCGGACTAGGGCTCAGTCCTTGTCCTTGCCCTTGCCGCCGCCCTTGGGCTTGTCCTTCTTGCCGTCGTCCCCGCCCTTGTCCTCGGCCCGGTCGCCCTCGTCACGGGCCGCCTGGTCGCGGGCCGCCTGGTCGCGGGCGGCCTGGTCGCGGGCGGCCTGCTCGGCGGCGGCCTTCTCCGCTGCGGCCTGCTCCGCCTGCTCCCGGGCCTGCCGCTCCCGGGCCTGCCGCTGGGCCTCGAGGAGAGCCGGGTCGAGCTGGTCGGCGCCGTCGTCCAGCGAGGCGGCCAGGGCGACCAGGCGGTCGCTCCTCGCGCCGCCGAGCGAGGCGCGCTCGGCCCGGGCCAGCTCGGTGATCCGCTGCGCAGCGCTGCGCACGCCGTCGGCGTCGCCGTCGTTGGCCGCGGTGGTGGCGTCGGCGACCGCGTCGCGCAGGTCGGCCTGCGGCGACGCGCCGCCGCAGCCGGTCAGCAGGGCAGCACCGAGCAGGACCGCGGCGACGAGGCCGGCCGACCTCATGCCCGGACGGACGCCCGCGGCTTGGGCGACTTCTTGGTCGACGTCGAGGCCGTCGTGGCCTCGGGCGACGGCGCGCTCTCGGTGGAGGTCTGCTCGGTCCCGGTCGACTCCTGCGGCGCAGGGCTCTGCTGGGTCGGGCTCTCCTGCGCCACCGGGCTGGCCGGCGGCTCCTCGGTCGGCTCCCTCGTCCGCGACGGGGCCAGCGGGCTCGGGAGCTCGGTCGGCAGCTCTTCCTCCGGCGACGGCGACGGCGACGGGGCCTTCGTGCGGGAGGGCCGCGGGGTCGGCGACGGCTCCTCCTCCTCCTCGGTCGGGGGGGGCTCCTCGGTGGGCTCCTCCTCCTCCTCGGTCGGGGAGGGGGCCGCACTCGGCGACAGGCTCGGGGAGGGCGACGGCGAGGCCTGCCCGAGCGCGTCGGCGTCGGCGCGCAGCGCCTTGGCGGCCGCCTCGATCCGGCTGGCCTGCTCGGGGTCGAGGTCGCCGCCGCGCTGGCGGGCCACGATCGACAGCAGCGCGTCGACCTCCTCGCGCAGCGCGTCGGCATCGCGGGCGTTGGCCGCGTTGGTCACGTCGGCGACCGCGTTGCGGAGCTCCCCGCGGGCGGTGGTCTGCGCGCAGCCGGCCAGCAGCAGGGCAGCGACGGGCAGGGCGAGCAGTCGGGACGTCCTCATCGGGTGCTCTCGACCTCGTCCTGCAGCTTCTGCAGATCGGTCTTGACCTTGGCCGGCAGCTGGTCGGAGATCGCGGGCGGATCGCTGCCCTCGTCCTCGCCGCGCAGGCTGTTGAGCGCGAACCCGCCGGCGAGCAGCACCACGACCGCGACCAGGGCCGCCGCCCACTTGGCGCCGTCGTTGGAGCGGGGCGCGGCCACGGGGGCCGACGCGGCCCGGGCGACCGGGCGGGGCGCAGGCTGCTCGTGCACCGGCGCGGAGACGGCGGCCGCGACCCGGGTCGCGTCCAGGACCTGGGTCCGGTCCGCGGGCGGCGGGGCGGCGACGACGGTGGTGGCCTGCCCGCCGCCGGCGATGCGGGCCAGCTCCTGCGCGACCTCGGAGGCGACCGGGCGGGCCAGCGGGTCGTTGTCGGTCATCGCGCGCAGCAGCCCCGGCCAGCCGGCCGGCAGCGCGTCGCTGATCTCGGGCGAGCGGTTGAGCCGGGCGAGGGCCACCTCGACCGTGCTGCCGGCGTACTCCCGACGACCCGTCAGGCACTCCAGCAGCATCAGGCCGAGGGCGTAGACGTCGGCCTGCGGGCCGACCCGCTCGCCGAGCACCTGCTCGGGCGCGAGGTAGGACGCCGTGCCGACGGTCAGCCCGGTGGCGGTGACCTTGGCGGCGTCGACGAGCCGGGCGATGCCGAAGTCGGTGAGCCGGACCCGGCCGTCGCGGCCCATCAGCACGTTGCCGGGCTTGACGTCGCGGTGCACGAGGTTCTGGCCGTGGACGTACGCCAGCGCCTCCGCGATGGCCTGGCCGACCTCGGCGGCACGCCGCGGGTCGAGCGGGCCGCGCTTGATGGCGTCGCCGAGGGTCTCGCCCTCGACCAGCTCCATGACGACCCACGGGTGGTCGTCGTCGTCGGTGCCCGCGTCGTAGACGGGGACGAGCGCGGGGTGGTTGAGCCGGGCCAGCAGGCGCGCCTCCTCACCGGCGCGCTGCGCGCCCTCGTCCGTCGGGACGGTGACGAGCTTGAGGGCGACGACGCGGTCCAGGGACTCGTCCTGCGCGCGCCAGACCTCGGCGGTGCCGCCGCGACCGCACAGGTCGAGGAGTCGGTAGCGGCCGCCGACGACGCGGGGTCGCTCGGCGGGGATGGCCGCGGTGGGCTGGTCGGTCACGAGGTCCTCTTCAACATGGCGACGCGCCCGTACCCGTCCGGACGGCACTCCACCCGCCCGGACGGGTGACGGAGGATCATCGACCCGACAGCGAGGCCGCCACCAGCTCGGCGATCTGCACCGCGTTGAGCGCGGCGCCCTTGCGCAGGTTGTCGTTGCTGACGAACAGCGCCAGCCCGCGGCCGTCGTCGACGCCCGGGTCCTGGCGCAGCCGGCCCACCAGCGACGGGTCGCGCCCGGCGGCGTCCAGCGGCTGCGGCACGTCGGCCAGCTCGACACCCGGCGCCCCGTCCAGGAGCTCCCGGGCCCGGGAAGGCGACAGCGGCCGGGCGAACTCGGCGTTGAGCGACAGCGAGTGGCCGGTGAAGACCGGCACCCGCACGCAGGTCCCGGAGACGCGCAGCTCCGGGATGCCGAGGATCTTGCGGCTCTCGTTGCGGAGCTTCTGCTCCTCGTCGGTCTCGAAGGACCCGTCGTCGACGATCGAGCCCGCCAGCGGCAGGACGTTGAACGCGATCGGCGCGACGTACTTCTCCGGTGAGGGGAACTCCACCGCGTGGCCGTCGAAGGCCAGCTCGGCGGCCCGGTCCACGACCTGGCGGACCTGCTTGTCGAGCTCGTCCACGCCGGCCAGGCCGCTGCCCGAGACCGCCTGGTAGGTGCTGGCGACCAGGCGCACCAGCTGCGCCTCGTCGTGCAGCGGCTTGAGCACCGGCATCGCGGCCATGGTCGTGCAGTTGGGGTTGGCGATGATGCCCTTGCGGGCGTCCGCGATCGCCTCGGGGTTGACCTCGCTGACGACCAGCGGCACGTCGGGGTCCATCCGCCAGGCGGAGGAGTTGTCGATGACGACCGCGCCGGCGGCGGCGAAGCGGGGTGCCTGCTCGCGCGAGGTCGCGCCGCCCGCGCTGAACAGCGCGATGTCCAGGCCGCTGACGTCGGCCGTCGCGGCGTCCTCGACGACGACGTCCTGCCCGCGGAACGGCAGCGTGGTGCCGGCCGAGCGGGCCGAGGCGAAGAAGCGGACCGAGGCGACCGGGAAGTCGCGCTCCTCCAGCAGGGCGCGCATGACCTTGCCGACCTGGCCGGTCGCGCCGACCACCCCGAGCCTGACGCCGCTCATCGGCCGGTCCCTCCGTAGACGGTGGCGCCCTCGCCGTCGGGCGCGCCGAGCTCGAACGCCTCGTGCACCGCGCGGACCGCCTGCGGCACGTCGGTGTCGCGGCAGACCACCGAGATGCGGATCTCGGAGGTGGAGATCGCCTCGGCGTTGATGCCGCCCTGGGCGAGCGCCTCGAAGAAGGTGGCCGTCACACCGGGGTGGCTCTTCATGCCGGCGCCGACCAGCGACACCTTGCCGATGTGCTCGTCGGACAGCAGGGAGTCGAAGCCGACCCGCGTCTGCAGCTTCGCCAGCGCCGTCACGGCCGTCGCCAGGTCCGTCTTCGGCAGCGTGAAGGAGATGTCGGTGCGGTCGGCCGCCCCGGACACGTTCTGCACGATCATGTCGATGTTGACCTCGGCGTCGGCGACGGCGCGGAAGATCATCGCCGCCTCGCCGGGCTTGTCGGGCACGCCGACGACGGTCACGCGGGCCTCCGAGAGGTCGTGCGCGACCCCGCTGATGATCGCCTGCTCCACGGACGCCTCTCCTGTGATCAGTGTTCCTGGCTTGCTCGAGAACGACGAGCGCACGACCAGCGGCACGGAGTAGCGCCGGGCGTACTCCACGCACCGCAGGTGCAGGATCTTCGCGCCGGCCGCCGCGAGCTCGAGCATCTCCTCGTACGACACGGTCGGCAGCTGGCGGGCCATCGGCACGATGCGCGGGTCGGCGGAGAAGACGCCGTCGACGTCGGTGTAGATCTCGCAGACCTCCGCCCCGAGCGCGGCGGCCAGCGCGACCGCGGTCGTGTCCGAGCCGCCGCGGCCGAGCGTCGTGATGTCCTTGCTGTCCTGGCTGACGCCCTGGAAGCCGGCGACGATCGCGACGTGGCCGCCCTCGAGCGCCTCGCTGATGCGGCCCGGGGTGACGTCGATGATGCGGGCCTTGCCGTGCGACGAGTCGGTGATCACGCCGGCCTGGCTGCCGGTGAACGACCGCGCGCTCGCGCCGAGGTTCTGGATGGCCATCGCCAGCAGCGCCATCGAGATGCGCTCGCCGGCGGTGAGCAGCATGTCCAGCTCGCGCCCCGGGGGCAGCGGCGAGACCTGCTGAGCGAGGTCGAGCAGCTCGTCCGTGGTGTCACCCATCGCCGAGACCACGACGCAGACGTCGTTGCCGGCCTTGCGGGTGGCGACGATCCGCTCGGCGACCCGCTTGATGCGCTCCGCGTCGGCGACCGACGAGCCGCCGTACTTCTGCACGACGAGACCCATGGGCGGCATCCTACCGGCGGACCGGGGACGTACGTTCTGCCCCGTGACGTCCCTCGCCTCGGCCGGCAGCGGCATCGCGGCGCGCGGCGTACGGCGCAGCTTCGGCGCCGTGCACGCCGTCCGCGGCGTCGACCTGACGGCCGCGCCCGGTGAGGTCACCGGCCTGGTCGGGCCGAACGGCGCCGGCAAGACGACGCTGCTGCTCGTCCTGGCCACCCTGCTCGTCCCCGACGGCGGCGAGGTGCGGGTCGCCGGGCACGACCCGGTCACGGAGCCCGAAGCGGTACGCGCCCGGATGGGCTGGGCGCCGGACGTCTTCGGGCTCTACGACAACCTGACCGCCCGGGAGTACCTCGAGCTGTTCGGCGAGGCCTACCGGCTGACCCGTCCGCGCAGCCGCGAGCGCGCCGGCGAGCTGCTCGAGCTGGCCCGCCTCGGCGACGAGGCCGACGCGCCCGTCCACACGCTGTCCCGCGGGCAGAAGCAGCGGCTCGGGCTGGTGCGCGCGCTCGTCCACGACCCGCAGGTGCTGCTGCTCGACGAGCCGGCGTCCGGCCTCGACCCCCGCAGCCGGGTGGAGCTGCGCGACCTGCTCCGCGCGCTGGCCCGGGCCGGCACCTGCGTCCTCGTCTCCAGCCACCTGCTCGGCGACCTCGAGGAGCTGGCCGACCGGGTGGTCTTCGTCGACAAGGGGGAGACGGTCGGCGAGCACCGCGTCGACGCCCTGCCCCGCGGGCCGGTGCTGCGGTCCTGGCGGGTCCGCGCGCTCGACCAGCCGCTGCTCGTCGCCGCGCTGGAGCGCGGCGGGTTCGACACCGAGCCGCCGACGTCCGCCGGCGTCGACGTACGGCTGCCCTCCGACGAGGCCGCCGCCGCGATGATCAGCGCGCTCGTCCACGACGGCGTGCAGGTCGTCTCCTGCCACCCGCTCGGCGGCGCCCTCGAGGCCGCCTACCTGGAGCTCACGTCGTGATGTCCGGCATCCTCACCGTCGCGCGGCAGGAGTTCCGCCTGCGCATCCGCGCCGGCCGCTGGAAGCTCCTGCTCGTCGCCTGGGCCGCCGTCCTGCTGCTGTTCACGCTGCTGCTGGCCTCCGCGGTCGACCGGCTGGCCGAGCGCGAGCTCCCCTACCGCGGCACGGTCGTCTACGGCGGGCTCGCGCTGCTCGTCCTCGGCCTGGCGCTGCTCGTCGTACCCGCCCTCGCCGCCCAGTCGGTCAACGGCGACCGCGAGCGCGGCACCCTCGCCGTCCTGCAGGTCACCCGCCTGCGGCCGGTCGAGATCGTGCTCGGCAAGTTCGCCGCGGCCTGGGGCACCGCGCTGGTCTTCCTCGGCCTGTCGCTGCCCTTCGTCGCCTACGCCATGACGCTCGGCGGCGTGCCCCTGCGCCGGGTCGTGGCCGTGACCGCCGTGGTCGCGCTGCTGCTCGGGACCGTCTGCGCGCTGTCGCTGTGGCTGTCCTCCGTGCTGTCCCGGACGACGACGTCCGGCGTGCTCGCCTACCTCGTCGTCTTCGCGCTGGGCATCGGCACGCTGATCGTCTTCGGCCTCGCCACCGCCCTGACCAGCGAGACCTACACCGAGACCTTCCGCAACGAGTGCCCGCCGGGCACGGAGACGCAGGGGTGCGTCCCCGGCGAGCAGTCGTACGAGTCGACCCGCGTGCGCACCGACCGCACCTGGTTCCTGCTCGCGCCCAACCCGTTCGTCGTGCTGGCCGACGCGGCGCCGCAGCTGCCCGAGCCGGAGGACGACGCCGACGAGGACGAGTTCTTCCAGGCGCGCGGTCTGGACCCGCTCGGACAGATCGGCTCCGCGGTGCGCGAGGTGCGGCGCGGGCCGGTCGACGGCACCACGGTCCTGGGCGACGCGCCGGAGGGCCGCAGCCCGGTGTGGCCGACGGGGCTCGCGTTCGACGTGCTGCTCGGGGTCGGCGCGCTGGCCCTCACCGTCCGGCGGCTGCGGACCCCCACGCGCGAGCTGCCGCGGGGCCAGCGGGTCGCCTAGCCGTACGCCCCGGACGGCAGGTAGGGGCTGAACGGCCCGAGCCGGCCGCGGTGGCAGGTGGACGAGCCCGGCCGCATTGCCAGCCGGGCCCGCAGCACGACGTCGATCGCCCACTGCTGCTCGCCGGTCAGGAACTCCACCGATGCCTCGGCGCCGACCTCCGCGAGCGCTGCCCAGAGCAGCGCCTGGCCCGCCTGCGGGGTGGTCGCCCCGATCGGCCGCACGCCGCCCGGCCAGACCGCCACGAACCCGCGGCCGTCCGGACCGTCGGTGACCAGCAGCCGGCTGGCTCGCAGGACCTCGAGGTCGGGTCCGTAGCCGGCGCCGCGCTGGGCGGACGCCACCGCCTCGACGAGCTCCGCGTCGGTGTCCCAGTCGCCGTCGCGGACCTGCGGCACGGCCGGGAGCAGCGTGCGGTCGACGGTCCCGCGGGCGGTGTAGGCGGGGAGCGGGGCGAAGCCGGCCAGGGCGTAGCGCCGCAGCGCCCGCGGGTCGTCGCTGGACAGGACCCAGCCGGCCTCCGCCCCCTCCGCGGTCCGCAGCGCCTCGGTGAGCAGCCGGCCGCCGACGCCCTGGCCCTGCACGGCCGGGTCGACGGTGAGCAGCGAGAGGAACCACAGCGGTCCCGCCGGATCGCGAGCGCCACCCCGACGACGCGGCCGTCCTGCTCGGCGACCCAGGCCCCGCCGGGGTCGGTCGCCTGCAGGTGCGCCGCCCGGCGCCGCCGCCGGTCCTCGTCGGCCGGGGTCGGCTCCGGCACCGGGTCGCCGAGCCGCCGGTCGAGGTCGACGAACGTCTCGTACGCGCTGTGCGCCGCCGCGGCGGTGTCCTCGGCGAGCATCGGACGGACCCGCAGGTCAGACATCCAGCGTCCGGCGCCCCTCGAAGGCCCGGCCGAGCGTGACCTCGTCGGCGTACTCCAGGTCGCCGCCGACCGGGAGCCCGCTCGCGAGCCGGGTGACCTTCAGGCCCATCGGCTTGACCAGCCGGGCGAGGTAGCCCGCGGTCGCCTCGCCCTCGATGTTGGGGTCGGTGGCGAGGATCAGCTCGGTGACGGTGTCGTCCTGGAGCCTGATCATGAGCTCGCGCACCCGCAGGGCGTCCGGGCCGATGCCCTCGATCGGGGAGATCGCGCCGCCCAGCACGTGGTAGCGCCCGCGGAACTCCCGCGTGCGCTCGATGGCCACGACGTCCTTGGGCTCCTCGACGACGCAGATGACCGACAGGTCGCGCCGCGGGTCGCGGCAGACCCGGCACTCCTCCTGCTCGGCGACGTTGCCGCAGATGCGGCAGAACTTCACCTTGTCCTTGACCTCGGTGAGCGCGTGCACCAGCCGGCGGACGTCGGCCGGGTCCTGGGCGAGCAGGTGGAAGGCGATCCGCTGGGCGCTCTTCGGGCCGACGCCGGGCAGCCGGCCGAGCTCGTCGATCAGGTCCTGGACCGCTCCCTCGTACACCTACATCCCGGGGAGCCCGAGGCCCCCCATGCCACCGGTGACCGGGCCCATCTTCTCCGCCTGCAGGTCCGCGGCCGCGCGCGTGGCGTCGCGGATCGCCGCCAGCACCAGGTCCTCGAGGCTCTCGACGTCGTCCGGGTCGACCGCCTTCGGGTCGATCTTCAGCGCCTTGATCTCGCCGGAGCCGCTCGCCGTGACGGTCACCAGGCCCCCGCCGGCCGTGCCGGTCAGCTCGGCGTCGGCCAGCTGCTGCTGCGCCTCCGCCAGCTGCTGCTGCATCTTCTGCGCCTGCTTCATCAGCTGCTGCATGTTGGGCTGGCCGCCAGGCTTCACTGTCTGCTCCCGCACTCGTGGACGTCGTCTCAGCGTACGGCGGGGGTGCGACACCGCCCGGGCTGGCGCGCGGCGCTGCGCGGGGGCCTGGGCCCTCGAGAGTCGCGGTACGCCCCGTTGCGGGCCGCTCGGAGGGGCGCAGCGCTCCACTCGACGCCGCGAGTGTCGGGCTGCGCCCCGCTTGCCGCGCTGCAAGCGGGGCCTGCCCCGACACTCGGCGTCGGTCGGCCTGCGGCGGCGGCGGCGGGGCGCTGGGCGCCGGGGAGCGCGAGCGTCGCGGTACGCCCCGTCCTCGGCCGCGAAGGGGGCGCAACGCTCCTCTCGACGCCGTGAGTGTCGGGCTGCGCCCCGCTTGCCGCGCTGCAAGCGGGGCCTGCCCCGACACTCGGCGTCGGTGGGTCAGTCGTCGCCGATGGTGCCGACGACCTTGCCGCCGAGCTCGGACTGGACGAGCCGGAGGGCGGCGTCCTCACCGGAGTAGCGGCTCTCGGGCTGGGGGTCGTCCGGGTCGTCGGGCACCGCCTCGTCCCCGGGGGCGAACTCGGCGTACGAGGCCGGGCCACCGCGGCTGGGAGCCGGCTCGTGGGCGGCGGGCGAGGCGGCCGGGCCGCCGCCACCCGTCACGCAGGCCACCTCGAGCTGGACGCCGAGGACCTCGAGCAGCGCCTCCTTGAGGACGTCGGCGCCGACGCTGCTCTGGAACTGCCGCATGATCGGCGCGTGCGTGAACGACAGCGTCACCGTGCGCCCGTCGACACCCAGGACCTGCGCGGTGTTCAGCTGCGCGTGCGCCGTCTTCTTGCGGTCCTTCACCGCGACGAGGACGTCGTCCCACGACCGTCGCAGCGCAGCAGCGTCCAGGCCGATGGCGGGCGGCTCGGCAGCAGCCGGAGCCGTCGGGCGCGGCGGGGACACCGGGGCCGGCCGGGGCACCGGGGCCGGCCGGGGCACCGGGGCCGGCCGGGGCACCGGGGCCGCCGGCGGCACCGGGTCGGGGCGCGGCGGACCGCCGCCCAGGGTCGCCGTGGACGGCCAGGCGGACGAGCCGGCCGAGCCGGGGCCGCCCGCCGCCGGACCGGGCGCGGCAGACGCGGACGGGGCGCCACCTGGCGGCACGGCAGCGGACCGCTGCCGCCGGACGGACCGCCAGCAGACGGACCGCCAGCAGACGGACCGCCAGCTGACGGACGCACCGGCAGACGGACGCCAGGGGCCGGTGCGCCAGCGGACGCGGCGCCCGCGGCTGAGCGCGGCAACGGCCGGGGCAGCCGCACCGGCGCCGCAGCAGGCGGAGCCGCAGCGGCGGGACGGCCGACGGAGCCGCGGAGCGCCGACCGGCCGCGTCGTCCTGGCCGGCCGCGACCGCCGACTGCGCGGCCCGGCCGTCGGCCGCAGCCGCCTGCGCGTGACCGTCCGCCGACCCGGCATGCGCCGCGGCAGGTCGGGCCCCGGGGACCGGCGGCAGCTCGGCCGGGTCCGGCCCGGGAGCGACACCAGGACCGGGCGCCCCGGCGCCAGCCGGGTCGTGACCGAGCGGCGGCACCGGCAGCACCAGCCCGGCGAACCAGCCCCGCCCCGCGCCGCCGGCCGCTCCGGCATCGCCCGCGCCGGCGCGGCCGGGTCGACGGCCCGCGCCGCGGGCACCGCGTCACCCGGCACCCCGTCCGCGACGCCACCGCGGCGCTGGAACCGCGGCCGCTCGGCAGGAGCAGCCGCGAGGCGTGGTGCCCGGGGTGGTCCGACGGCGGGTGCTCGGTGTGCAGCGGCCCTGGCACGTGCGGCGGCGTGACCGGCGGCGGCCCGGTGACCGGCGCCGCGATGTCGAAGCGGCGCTCCAGCCGCTCGAGCCGGGTCAGCAGCCCCGAGGAGTCCGACGCAGCAGCCGGCAGGAGCACCCGCGCGCAGATGAGCTCGAGCAGCAGCCGCGGCGCGGTGGTGCCGCGCATCTCGACCAGCCCCTCGTGGAACAGGTCGGCGGCCCGGGACAGGCCCGCGCTCCCGAGAGCAGCCGCCTGCCGCTGCATGTGCTCGAGCTGGTCCGGCGGGCAGTCGAGCAGCCCCTTGTCGCCGGCCTCGGGGACGGCGTCGAGGACGATGAGGTCGCGCAGCCGCTCGAGCACGTCGGTGGCGAAGCGGCGGGGGTCGTGGCCGTTCTCCATGACCCGGTCGACCGCGCCGAACACGGCAGCTCCGTCGCCGGCCGCGAACGCGTCGACGACGTCGTCGAGCAGCGTGTCGGGCGTGACGCCCAGCAGCGCGGCGGCGGCCTCCCGCGAGACGCCGGACGGGCCCGGCCGAGGCCAGCACCTGGTCGAGCACCGACAGGCCGTCGCGCGCGGAGCCGGCGGCGGCCCGGACCACCAGCGGCAGGACGGAGGAGTCGACGGTGATGCCCTCGGACTCGACCACGGAGGACAGCAGCGCGGTCAGGTCGCGCCGCGGCATGAGGCGGAACGGGTAGTGGTGCGTGCGCGAGCGGATGGTCTGCAGGACCTTCTCCGGCTCGGTCGTCGCGAAGACGAAGCGCAGGAAGTCCGGCGGCTCCTCGACCAGCTTGAGCAGCGCGTTGAAGCCCTCGCGCGAGACCATGTGGGCCTCGTCGATGATGTAGACCTTGAAGCGGCTGGAGACCGGCGCGTAGAACGCCCGCTCCCGCAGCTCGCGGGCGTCGTCGACGCCACCGTGCGAGGCCGCGTCGATCTCCACCACGTCGAGCGAGCCGGGGCCGTTCGGGGCGAGCGCGACGCAGGAGTCGCAGACGCCGCACGGGTCGGGTGTCGGGCCCTGCACGCAGTTCAGCGACCGGGCCAGGATGCGCGCGCTGGAGGTCTTGCCGCAGCCGCGCGGACCGGAGAACAGGTACGCGTGGTGGATCTTGTCGTTGCGCAGCGCCTGCCGCAGCGGGACGGTGACGTGGTCCTGACCCAGGACCTCCGCGAACGTCGCGGGCCGGTACTTGCGGTAGAGCGCCAGGCTCACGAGACCTCCGACAGGAAGAGGACCCCCCGCACACCCGCCCAGAGCCCGCCTGCCCTTGCTGCCTTCCGGCCCTGGGGGGGTTCAGCGAGATGAGCGCCGTACGAGGGGTCTGCGCTCCACTGTAGTGCCCCTGCGACCTCCGCTAGGATCGGCAGGCACCAGGAAGGCCCCCGGGAGGATTCGCCTAGTTGGCCTATGGCGCACGCTTGGAAAGCGTGTTGGGGGCAACCCCTCGCGAGTTCGAATCTCGCATCCTCCGCACTGCCCGCGGCCGCCCTCCCCGGAGGGCGGTCAGCGCGGCGGCTCGGGCGAGCCGAACAGGTAGCCCTGGGCCAGGACGACCCCCAGCCCCGCCAGCGCCTCGGCCTGCGCCTCGGTCTCCACGCCCTCGACGACGGCCGAGATCTTGCGACTGGCGGCCAGCGCGAGCACGGCGCGGACGACGGCGCAGCTGACCGGGTCGTCCGGCAGGCCCGCGGTGAAGCGGCGGTCGGCCTTGAGCACGTCCAGCGGGAGCGCCTGCACCGCGCCGAGCCCGGCGTAGCCGGTGCCGAAGCCACCCAGCGCCACGCGTACGCCTAGCGCCTGCAGCGAGGCCAGGTGGCGCGGGGCGTCGGCGCCGGCGAGGAGCCGGTCCTCGGGGACCTCGAGCCAGAGCCGGTCCGAGGACAGCCCGGTCGTGTGCAGCACGTCGAGCACGACCGAGGGCAGGTCCTCGCGCAGCACCTGCACCGGGCTGACGTTGACCGAGACCCACGAGCCGTCCGTACGGGCCGCCGCCTCCGTGCAGGCCTGCAGCAGCGCCCACTCGGTGACCGCGCCCTCGAGGTCGCTGTCGAGGACGAGCTCGAGGAAGCTGGACGGCTGGAGCAGGCCGAGGTCGGGGTGGCGCCAACGCAGCAGCGCCTCGTGGCCGACGACGACGCGGTCGGGCAGCCGGACGACCGGCTGGGAGTGCAGCTCCAGCTCGCCGGCGGCCAGCGCCGAGGGCAGCCGGCTGCGCAGCTGCAGGTGCTGGGAGGCGGGCTCGGGCAGGCCCGGCTCGAAGACCTGCCAGCCGCCGCGGCCGGCGGCCTTGGCCTGGTAGAGCGCCGCGTCGGCGTGGGCCAGCACCTGCTCGGGCTCGTCCGCGCGCCCGTCGCTGTAGGTCACGCCGATGGACACCGACGGGGCCAGCGCCACCGCGCCGACGTTGAGCGGCTGCCGGACGACGTCGATGAGCCGGTCGGCCAGACCGGTGACCTCCGTCGGCGTCGTCAGGTCGGGGCAGACGATGACGAACTCGTCGCCGGACAGCCGCCCGACCGTGTCGCGCGGGCGCACGCTGACCTCGAGGCGGCGGGCGACGCCGCGGAGGTACTCGTCGCCGATGGCGTGGCCGTGCGTGTCGTTGACGTGCTTGAGCCGGTCGAGGTCGGCGAACAGGACGCCCACCAGCCGGCCCGTCGCGCGGGCGGACTCGAGGGCGACCTGGAGCCGCTCGAGGATGAGCGTGCGGTTGGGCAGGCGGGTCAGCGGGTCGTGCAGCGCGTCGTGGCGCAGCCGGGCCTCCGCCTCCTTCTGCACGCTGATGTCCTCGACCTGGGCGACGACCTCGGCCGGCCCGTGCTGCCCGGCCAGCCGGGCCAGGTGCACGCGGCCCCAGACGACGCTGCCGTCGGGCCGGACGTAGCGCTTCTCGAGCGGCGGCGGGAGCTGGCCGCTGCGGGCAGCGGACGAGTCGCGGCGGGTGGGCGGGATGTCGTCGGGGTGGGTGATGTCCTCGGGGCGGATCCCGATGAGCTCGGCCTCGGTGCGCTGCATCAGCGCGCAGTAGGACGGGTTGGCGGCGAGCAGCGTCACCTTGTCGTCGAACAGCGCGATGGCCACCGGGCTGGAGGCGAAGACGGCGCGGAACAGGTGCTCGGAGTGGCGCAGCCGCTCACCGAGGGCGGCGTGCTCGATGGCCAGCGAGGCGGTGACGCCGAAGGCCTCGAGGGCGGCGCTGGTGGCCCCGCTGGGGCGGCGGCCGTCCGCCGGACGGTCGACCGACAGGATCCCGAGCATGCTGCCGTCGCTGGCCTGCAGCGGCGCGAAGAGCGCGTCACCGCGGCGCCAGGCCCCGGGGTCGTCGTCCTCGGACGGGCGCGCGGGGCCGCCCGGCGCGACGGTGTGGTCGAGGAAGCACAGGCCACCGCGGGTCTCGGTGGCCTCGAGCAGCCGGAGCCAGGCCGCCATGCTCTGCCGGGTGCCGAGCAGGTCGCGCCGGGTCTCCTCTGGGGCCGCGGCGGCCGCGACGTAGAGCGAGCCGTCGTCGTCCACGAGGTGCAGCACGGCGACGCCGAAGCCCAGCGCGTCGACGATCGTGTGCACGACCAGCTGCAGGGTCTCGGTCAGCACCAGGCTGTCGGGGTGCTCGTCCTCCTCGACCTGGGCCAGCAGGCGCAGGGGCACGACGGACTCGTTCACTCCCTCGCCCCCCTCCTCCCGGATGCTCGCTGCGTTGCATCCTCGCCCAGTCGGGGCCCGCGCGCTCGCACCCGGGCGGCGCGGCGGCCGCGGGTCAGCCGCGACGCCAGTGCGTGAGCGCCTCCGGCTCGGTGCTCACCGGGCCGACGAGCTGCTGCTCGACCCGACCGCGCAGCCGCAAGCCGAGCAGCAGGCCGGCGAGGACCACCAGGCCGTACGCCTGCCCGCCCGCGATCGTGGCGACCGACAGCGCCGGTGAGGACGCCGACACGGCGACGCCGATGCCGAACAGCCCGGCACCGTAGACGTGCCGCGCCCGCGGGCGGCCGTGCGGGAGCGCGAGCGGCCCGCCGTACCGGGTGCGGCCGGTGCGGCGCAGCAGCGCGACGCCCGCCGCCGCCACGAGCAGTGCGCTGAGCGGGACGAGGAACAGGGTGACGTCGTCGAGCACGAGCGCGCGGCGCACCACGTCCACGTCGCCGAGGCCCCCCGCGGTGACGAGGAAGCCGAAGGCGAAGCCGACGACGACGGCGGAGGCGCGTACGCCCGGCTTCACCAGATCCCCCCGGCGACCGCGTGCAGGACGACCGCCGTGCCGACCGCCACGCCGAGCGCGGTCCCGGCGACGACGAGGCTGTCCGGGGAGCCGGCCGCCGAGCCGGACAGGCCGTGCGCCGATCCGCAGCCGCCGGCCCAGCGGGCGCCGAAGCCCATCGCCGCGCCGGCCAGCAGCAGGAGCGGCACGAGCACGCGGGGGCCGAGCTCGTCGCTGAGCCGGCCGTACGCCAGGCGCCCGTGGTCGGGACCGAGGACCGCGGCGGTGACCGAGCCGGCGACCAGCGCGCCGAGGAACCAGAAGCGCCAGCGCTCGGGGTGCCAGCCCTCGTACCAGGCGAGGACGGCCAGCCACGCGCCGGAGACGCCGAGGCGGGCGTTGACCAGGCCGTACAGCGCCACGACGCAGAGCCCCAGCCCCGGCCCGGTCACCCACCAGGGCAGCGGTGTGTCGAAGACGCCCAGCACGTGCACTCCGTCCCGTGTCTGCCCGCCGTGGCCCGGCGGACGAGCAGATCGTGCCAGTCGCCCGGCCGGTCAGCGCCGCGACAGGTGCCGCCGGCCGGCCTCGCGCAGCCGCTCGTGCACGCCCGGCGGTGGGCCCGCCGACAGCCGGCAGCCACTCCTTGCGGACCTTGGCGACGGACGTGTACGCGGTGTCGACGACGTTGGCCAGCGGCGACTCGACCGCCTGGCTGAGGAACTGGTAGGCGTCGAGCTGCGACATCCCGCAGGCGTCGGCGACCCACTGCACCAGGTCGAGCTGGGCGATGCGGAAGGCGTCCTCCAGCGGGCGGGCCGAGCCGGCCGTCAGGAGGTGGGTGTCGGACTCGATCCGCGGCCACGGGGTCGGCACGCCCTTGAGCAGGTCGATGACGACCACGGTGTCCATCGCGCACTCGACCGCGACGCCGCAGGTCTCGCCCTCCCCCTGGCGTGCGTGGCCGTCGCCGAGGGAGAACAGCGCGCCCTCGACGTTGACGCCGAGGTAGCAGGTGGTGCCGGCCCGCATCTCCGGGGTGTCGAGGTTGCCGCCGTGGGCGTCCGGGGCGAGGGCGGAGCGCACCTCGAGGTGGGCCGGGGCCACGCCGACCGTCCCGTGCATCGGGTCCATCGGCAGCGCCAGGACGTGGTCGGAGTCGCGGGCGCGGAAGGTGCAGGTGCGTGCCGCGCGGTCCAGCTCCCAGATCCAGACCGCCTCGGGCAGCGGCGGGTGCAGCATCGCGGTGGTGTGGGTGGCCGTCAGCGCCCCGAACAGCGGCACCGTCGTCGAGGCGGCCCAGTCACGGCTCGGCTCGATCGACACGAAGTGCACCGCGAGGGTGTCGCCCGGCTCGGCGCCCTCGACGAAGAACGGCCCGGTCTGCGGGTTGAGGAAGGGCATGGTGCAGACCTTCGACGTGAGGTCGTCGGGGGTGCGGACCTTGCCGGCGAAGCAGTCCTCGGTCCACAGCTCCAGCACGTCGCCGGGCGCGACGGTGCGGACCGGCGCGGCGCCGCCGAACGTCCAGGCGTACTCCTCCGGTCCCGGCCGGTACTGGACGACGGTCACGCCTGCTCCTCGCTGCAGGCGTACGACGTGCGGCCGCCGACCTGCTCGGTGCGGACGGGGGCGCCGCAGCCCCGGCAGGTGTCGCGCTTGTAGACCCAGCGCTCGTCCGGCGCGGACGGGTCGCTGACGACCTGGCCGGCGTCGCGGCCGACCGCCATCAGCTCCGCGGTGCGCCGCCACAGCGCCCGGGCCTCGTCGTCGGTGAGGTCGCCGGCGGGGGTGGTCGGCCGCAGGCGCGCCAGGTAGAGCAGCTCGGCCCGCCACGCGTTGCCGACGCCGGACCAGACCGCCTGGTCGACGACGGCCGCCGCGACCGGAGCGCGGGCCGACCGCAGCCGGCGCACCGCCTCGTCCTCGTCGGCGTCGTCGCGCAGCGGGTCAGGGCCCAGCTTCGCCATGACGCGGTCGACCCCGGCGTCGTCGAGCAGCTCGCACGTCGTCGGTGCGATGAGGTCGAACGCGACCGGACCGGCGAGCCGCAGCCGCGTGCCCTTCCGGGGCGGGACCGCCGGGTCGTCGTACCGGAGGAAGAGCCCGCGCATGCCGAGGTGGACGTGCACGGCGAGGCCGCGCTCGAAGCGGTCGAACAGGTGCTTGCCGTGGGCCTCGACCCGCAGGAGGAGCCGGCCGTCGAGCGGCGCGACGTCGAGCCGGCCCTGCGGCGAGCTGACCGCGACGGCCCGCCCGGCGAGCGCCGCGGAGTGCTCGCGCGCGGCGCGGTGCAGCAGGTGTCCCTCGGGCATGGACGCTCCCTACCCAGGAGCGGCGGCTCCGCTCAGCCGGCCAGGAGCTGCGGCCCGGTCGGGCCAGCGCGACGTCGTCCGGCAGGGCAGGCTGGACCGGTGACCACACCGACGGACCGGGCGCTGGAGGACCAGGTGCTGGCGCTGCTCGCGCGGCGCGCGGAGGGCGCGACGATCTGCCCGTCCGAGGCGGCCCGCGCGGTGGGGGCGGACGACTGGCGCGACCTGATGGAGCCGGCCCGGGCGGCGGCCCGGCGGCTCGTCGACGCGGGCGAGGTCGAGGTGACACAGGGCGGGGAGGTCGTCGACCCGGCGACCGCGAAGGGGCCCATCAGGATCCGGCGGGTGCCGCGCTGACCCAGGGCTCCAGTCCGGGTGGCCCCCTGCCGAGACACCCCTGTCAGCACGGCAGGACGGGGAGGGCGGATGAGCGAGACCTCGAGCGTGACCATCAGCACGCTCCTCGGGTACGTGCGCGAGCAGCGCGGGGACGACGGCGTCCAGGCGGTCCTCGACCTCGCGGCGCTCCCGGAGGACGTCCGCGCGCTCACCGACGCCGGCCACTGGGTCAGCTACGACAGCCGCATCCGGCTCTTCGAGGCGACCGCGGCGTGCTTCGGCGACGACCAGGTGATGTTCGAGGTCGGCCGCTCCAACATCCGGCAGAACACCGCGCCGTCGGTCGTCCTGGCGATGCGCGCGCTCGGCACGCCGGAGAAGATCTTCCGGATGCTGCCGCGCAACGTCGCGAAGTACTCCACGACCTCGACCATGACGCTGCTGGCCAGCGGCCGGGACACGGCGACGTTCAGCTTCGTCCTGCACGACGGCTACGAGCACTCGCGCCTGGACTGCCTGTACGCCCGCGGGCTGATCGCCTCGGTCCCCGAGGGCTTCGGCCGCCCGGCGGCCACGATCGTGCACGACGAGTGCGAGTCCGACGGCGCGCCGGCCTGCATCTACCAGGTGAGCTGGCAGCGCCCGCCGCGGCTGTGGCGCCGGGCCCGGGCCGAGGCCACGGCCGCGGACCTCGAGACCGCCGCGCTGCGCCGTCAGCTGCAGGACCTGCGCTCGGCCACCGCCGACCTGCTCGGCGACGACGACGTCGACCAGGTGCTCGGACGGGTGGTCGAGCGGGCCGCCTCCGCCGTCGTGGCCAGCGGCTACCTGCTGGTCGTGCGCGACGACGACGGCCGCCCCCGCGTGCACGCCCGCGGCCTGGACCGGGCGCGTACCCAGCACCTGTCCGGCGAGCTGCTGGCCGGACGCTCGCTGGGCCGCTCCGCCGTGGTCGTGGACATCGCCAGCTCGCGCCGCCACCACGGCTGGCTGGCCGCCCTGCACGGAGCCGGCCAGGAGGCCCTCGAGGGCGACCTCGAGGCGCTCGACGGCTACGCCCGGCACGCCGCCGCCGCCCTCGACATGGTCAAGGCGCTGGCCGACAGCCGGCGCGACGCCGACCGCGCGGTCGCCCTGCTGGACCTGGCCCGCCGGCTGGCCGACCCGGACCGTCCGCAGGTCATCGGCGACGTGGTCGTCGACGTGCTGCCCAGCATCGTCGGCTGCGAGTCGGCCGGCGTGCTGCTGTGGGACGAGCAGGCCCAGCTGCTCCGGCCGGCCGCGAGCGGCGGCGGGACCGCTGAGGCGCAGGCGACCATGCTCGGCTCCGTGATCGACCCGCACCAGACGCCCGAGCTGGCCGCCCTGCTCGCCGACCCCCAGCCGCTGGTGCTGTCGGTCGAGTCGGCCAGCCCGGCGCTGACCGCGCTGCTGCGGGCGATCGACGTCGAGCACGTGCTCGCGATGCCGCTGCTGTCCGCCGGGCAGCTGCTCGGCGTCATCACGGCGAGCTGGCAGACCGCTCCCGACACCCGCGACGACGACTCCGACCTCATGCGCCGGCTGCTCGGCGTCGCCGACCAGGCGGCGTCGGCCCTGCGCAACGCCCAGCTCACCGCCGCCGTCCGCTGGCAGGCCGAGCACGACGAGCTCACCGGGCTGCCCACGCGGGCGTCCCTGCTGCAGCGCCTCGCCGACGCCCTCGGTCCGGACCCGGAGGACGAGGTGGCCGTCCTGTTCTGCGACCTCGACGGGTTCAAGGAGGTCAACGACGTGCACGGCCACGCCGTGGGCGACGCCCTCCTGCGCCTGGTCGCTGCGCGCCTGCGCGGCTGCCTGCGCGCCGGGGACTCCGCCGGCCGCCTGGGCGGTGACGAGTTCGCCGCCGTGCTGACCGGCACCGCCGGCCCGGCCGACGCCCAGCAGGTCGCCGACCGCGTGGTGGCGTCGTTCAGCGAGCCGTTCGTCGTCGAGGGCCGGTCCCTGCGCGTGACGACCAGCGTCGGGCTCGCCCTGCACGCCGGCCCCGGGGGCGACCCCGACGCGCTGCTGCGCGCGGCGGACCAGGCGATGTACGCCGCGAAGCGGCACGGCCGCAACCAGGTCCGCACCTGGTCCGCCCCGCTGGCGGTCGCGGCCCAGTAGGGGGCCTGGCACGACCGGAGGCGTGACGACGGCGTCGGGGGGCAGGACGGCGCACACCCTGACCCGGACGAGAGGACGACGGCCATGGCCAAGTCCGGCACCAAGAAGCCCAAGCGCAAGATGTCCAGCAAGCAGAAGGCCGACGCCCGCAGCAGCGCCAAGAAGCACGGCCGGTCCAAGCCCGGCCTGTGGGAGAACGTCAACGCCTCCAAGGGCAAGGGCCCCAAGGCGAAGAAGAAGAGCAGCCCCAAGGGCAAGACCCGTCCGGGCAAGCGGAGCAGGAAGAAGAGCCGCAGCAAGAAGAAGTAGCGGCGGCACGCCGGGAGTCGGCGAGCATGAGCAGCGACGCGGACGCCGGATCCTGGGTAGGCGGTCCCCATGGCTGACTCGACCTTGACGACCCAGTGGGCGGTCTGCGGCATCGCGGCCGCGGCGGCGCGCTTCGTGCCCGTGCCCCTGCTCGACGACGTGATCCGCCAGGGCGCCGCACGCCTCGCGGTCACGCGGACGGTGCGCGCGCGGGACGCCGCCGTGGGCGCCCAGGTGCTCGAGCCGCTCTGGTCGCAGGACGGCGGCCGGGGGAAGCGGGGACTGGCCCGCTATGCCCGGGCGCTCGGCCGCCGCCTGCTGCTCTTCCCGGTACGCAAGTACACCGCCCTGTTCGGTGCTGTCCGCGGCGTCCCGACCGACGTCCTGCGCGTGGTGCTCCTGGCGCGCAGCACCGACCGGGCCCTCGAGCAGGGGCGGCTGCAGCAGCGCGAGGACGCGCAGGCCCTGCGCGCCGCGGTGGACGCCGCCTTCCAGAGCGTCGACCTGCGGCTGCTCGTCGCGGCGGTGTCGGACACCTTGTCGCAGACGCGCGGGCTGAGCACGGCGGCCGTGGCCCTCGCCCGCCGCCGCTTCGGCAGCGGGGACGACGCCAGCCCCGTGGCGCCGGAGGGCCCGGTCGGCGAGGGCGCCCGGAAGGTCAGCGACGTGCTGGCCCGCCCGGAGACGGCCGTGCTGCTCGCCCGCTTCGACGCGCAGGTCGACGCCCGGCTGCAGACCGCGGGCTGAGCCGGGTAACGGCCAGGCGGACCGGCTGCACAGGTCGTCCTGTGCAGCCGGTCCCCTGCCTCCGGGCGAGCCCCGTGCATGGCGGTGGCGGTGGGATTTGAACCCACGGACGGCTTGCACCGTCACACGCTTTCGAGGCGTGCTCCTTCGGCCGCTCGGACACGCCACCGTCGACGAGCCTAGCGGAGCCCGCGGTGCTCCTCGAAGAAGGTCCGGAGCACGGCGCCGCACTCGGGGGCGAGGACGCCGCGGACGACCTCCGGGCGGTGGTTGAGGCGCCGGTCGCGGACCACGTCCCACAGGCCGCCGACCGCGCCGGCCTTGTCGTCGTCGGCCCCGAACACCACCCGCGCGACCCTGGCCAGCACGAGCGCACCCGCGCACATGGTGCAGGGCTCCAGCGTGACCACCAGCGTGCAGCCCTCCAGGCGCCAGCTGCCCAGCCGCGAGGCGGCGGCCCGCAGCGCCAGCACCTCGGCGTGGGCGGTCGGGTCGCCGGTCGCCTCGCGCTCGTTGCCGGCGGCGGCCACGACGGAGCCGGCCGGGTCGAGCACCACGGCTCCGACCGGCACGTCCCCGGTCGCGAGCGCGCGCGACGCCTCGCGCGAGCGCCAGCCGCATGGCCGGCTCCCAGGCGGTCACCCCTCGCGCAGCTCCTCGAGCACGTCGAGGCAGCCGGCCCGCTCGCAGATCGCGGTGTGGACGTCGGCGGGCAGCAGCCCCTCCTCGCTGCACAGCGCGAGCAGGTCGTCGGCGGGCGTGCCGAGGTCGGCGAGCAGCGCGGTGTCGCCGACCGGCTCGGCGACGGGGCGGTGGCCCTCGTCGTCGTCGTCGTCCGCGGCCTCCGGCTCGGCGTGCTCCCACAGCATCGCGGCGACGCCGCTGGCCTGCACGGCCCGCCGGTCGGAGAGGAAGACGCGCGGCTCGGCCAGGCCGCTCGAGCCGCCGTCGACGCGGACGATGCCGACGTACTCGTCGTCCTCCTCGAGCAGCATCAGCGCGGGACCGTCCCCCTCGCCGGTGAGGTCGCGGAGCTCCTCGGCGAGCGCCTCGAGGTCCTCGATCTCGTCGAGGTCGAGCTCCTGCGCGGTCCACCCCTCGTCGGTACGGGCGAGAGCGGCGGCGAAGTACGGCACAGCGGAGGTCTCCTGGAGGGCGTCGTGCGGGGACGGGGCTAGCGGCCGGTGACCGCGTCGACTACCCGCTCGTAGGCCTCGGAGAACCCGAGCCGACGGGTCAGGACCGACAGCATCTCGTCGGCGTACGCGTCGAGGTCGGACAGGATCGCCCCGAGCTCCATCGCGTCGAGGCCGAGGTCGTCGAAGATGCTCCAGGTCACCGGCGGGCCAGACCTCCTCGAGGTCGTCGTCGCCGGGCACGTCCATGCCGAGGTCCTCGACGACCTGCGCGGCGAGGTCCCAGGCGACGGCTGCGGTCACGTCGGACAGCAGCAGGCGTACGCGCCCCTGCTGCACGCGCACGACGATGAAGAACTCGTCGGCGACGTCGACGAGGGCGAACGAGCCGTTCTCGCCGGGCTGCTGGCGCACCGCGGAGACCAGGCCGTCGAGGTCCTCCGTCAGCGCCTCGGGGAGCAGTCCGACCTGCCAGACGCCCTCCTCACGGAACGCGAGCACGGCGTAGGCGTCCACGCGGGACAGCGGGGTCGGCACGACGTCCCACCTCCTCGGGCCCTCGACGGACGGCCCCGTCGTGGCCCGAGCCTGGCAGAGACGGCCGAGAGACGGAAGGCCGGGGTTCCGCTGCGGAACCGGGGGTAGGCGAAAGACAGGCACCAACGCCGCGAAGCACCGACAGACCCACCCCAGACCTCGGAGGACACCTCATGGCTGAGCGCAACACCCTGGCCCACTTCCTGCACGACGCCGGTCTCGCCGCCTGGTTCGGCGGCTCGCTGATGGGCGCCGTCGGCGTCAACGGTGCGGCCAAGGACGTCGACGACCCCCGCCAGCGTGCTCGCGTCGCCAACGCCGGGTGGGGTCGCTGGACCCCCGTCAACCTGGTCGCCATCGGCGCCCACCTGTTCGGCGGCGCGCAGATCCTGCGGGCCAACAAGGGCCGTGTCGTCGCCCAGAAGGGCGTCCTGGCCAACACCAACACCAAGCTCGCCCTGACCGCCGGTGCCCTCGGCGCCACCGCGTACGCCCGCGTGCTCGGCCAGAAGGTCATGAACGCCGGCGACGTGCCGGTGGCCGGCGGGGCCGACCCGCTGCCCACCACGCCGCCGGAGGTCGCCAAGGCGCAGAAGCAGCTGCACGCGCTGCAGTGGGCGATCCCGGCCCTGACCGGCGGCATCCTCGCCAGCAGCGCCCTCCACGAGGAGCAGCAGCGCCCGACCGAGGTCCTCAAGGGCAGCATCCTCGGCCTGCCGAGCACGATCGGCCGCCGCACCGGCCGTGACCGGCGCCGCCGGTAAGGCCGCGGCCCGCCAGAGGTCAAGGACGCCGTCTAGTCCCGCCCCGGACCCCGCTCATGCAGCGCCCCGGTCCTCCTCGGAGGGCCGGGGCGCAGTCGTGCGTACGGGAGGTCAGCCGCCCTGGCCGGGCTCCGTCGGGTCGGGAGCCGGCGCCGGCGATGTGGGCGCGCCAGGCTGGCCGAACAGCGACTGCGCGGCGCCGACGCCGGCCACCGCCCCCGTGGCCGCCGCGCACTGCACGAGCTGCAGGCCGGGCACCAGGTCGCCGGCGGCGTAGACGCCCTCGACCGACGGTCTGCCCCTCGCCGTCGACCTCGACGTAGCCCTCGTCGTCGATCGTGCAGCCCAGCAGCTCGGCCAGCTCGGTGCGCGGCTGGTGGGCGACGGAGAAGAACACCAGGGAGGTGTCGAGCACCCGGCCGTTGCCCAGCTCCAGGCCCTTGAGCTCGCCCGCGGTCGCCGAGGAACCGGACCGCGCACTCCTCGACGAGCTCGGTGCCGTGCTCGGCCAGGACCGAGCGGCAGCCCTCGTCGCCCTGGAACTCGATGCCGTTGGTGACGACGGTGACCGACCGGGCCCAGTTGAGCAGCGTCGCGGAGAAGCCGACGAGGTGCGGGTCCCAGCCGAGGGCGACGACGTCGCGGTCGCGCGCCTCGTAGCCGTCGCACGCCGGGCAGTGGAAGACCGAGGCGCCGTAGTGGTCGAAGAAGCCCTCGACGTCCGGGAACGCGTCCTTCACCCCGCAGGCCAGCACGAGGCGGTGCGCGACCAGGTCGTCCCCGACCTCGAACAGGCCGTCGTCCCGGCGCCGGACCGTCTCGACCGTGGCGCCGAGGCGGACCTGCGCCGTCGGGTAGGCGAGCACCTCCTCGCGCCCGCGGGCGATCAGCTCCAGCGGCGTCTGCGGGTCGCGGCCGAGGTAGCCGTGCGACCGCTCGACCTGCCCGGAGCGGTACTCCTGGCTGTCGAGCACCACCACCGACCGGCGGTAGCGGGCCAGCCACGACGCGGCGGCCAGCCCCGCCGGGCCGCCGCCGACGACGACGGCGTCCACCTCGGTGGTCACGCGGGCTCCAGCAGTCCGCGCGCGGCCACGGCCTCGAGCGAGAGGGTGCGGTAGCCGACCTCGTCGAAGAGCACGACGATCCGGTCGCCCTCGTAGCGCATCACCGTCCCGCCGCCCCACTGCGCGTGCACGACCCGCGACTGCAGGGCGTACGGCGACTCCGCCGCGTCCGGCTGCTCCTCCGCGGTCCCGTCCTCGCAGTTGTCGCAGCGCCCGCACGGCTGGTCGAGCTGCTCGCCGAAGTACGCGAGCAGGTACTGCCGGCGGCAGCCCTGCGTCTCGGCGTAGCCCTGCATCATCGTCAGCCGCGACTGCTCGACCTTCTTGTGCGAGTCGGCCACGTCGGCCGCAGCCCGGGCCGCGGCACGCGGGGTCAGGTCCTCGGTGGTGTCCAGGCGCCCGTCGGCCTGCACCTCGACGGCGCCGGCCTGCTCGAGCAGGTTGACCAGCCCGGAGAGCCGGGTCGCCGACAGCTCCATCTCCTGCGCCAGGTCGGTCGGCTCGACCGGCCCGTCGGCGTGGTGGACGAGGGTGGCGACCTTGCGCAGCGCCGTCTCGTCCGGGCTGCCGGAGGCGAAGAACTTCCGCAGCCCCAGGTCCTCCTGCCGGTAGAAGAGCACCGCCTCGGCCGGCTCGCCGTCGCGGCCGGCCCGGCCGATCTCCTGGTAGTAGCTGTCGAGCGAGTCGGCCACCTCGGCGTGCAGCACGAAGCGCACGTCGGCCTTGTCGATGCCCATGCCGAACGCCGTCGTCGCCACCACCACGTCGACCTCGCCGGCGGTGAAGCGGGTGTGCACGTCCTCGCGGTCGGCCGCGCGCATGCCGGCGTGGTAGGCCGCCGCGGCGATGCCGTACTCCGCCATCGCCTCGGCGTAGGCCTCCGCGCTCTTGCGCGTCGCGGTGTAGACCAGGCCCGGCTTGGGCTCGCCCATCGCCCGCAGGACGACCGCCTCGCGGCGCTGGTCGTCGTCGCGGTGGCCCTCGACCGACAGCCGCAGGTTGGGCCGGTCGAACCCGCGTACGAGCTGCGTGGCGTCCTGCAGGTGCAGCCGCTCGAGGATCTCCTCGCGCACCGGAGGGGACGCGGTGGCGGTCAGCGCCAGCACCGTCGGGTGGCCGAGCCGCTCGATGACGTTGCCGAGCTTGAGGTAGTCAGGCCGGAAGTCGTGGCCCCAGGAGGAGATGCAGTGGGCCTCGTCGATGACGAAGAGCGACGGCTTGGCCTCGGCCACCGCGTCGAGCACCTCGGCCTTCGCCAGCTGCTCGGGGGCGAGGAAGAAGAACTCGACGTCTCCGGCGCGCAGCCGCTCGAAGGCCTCCTCCTGCGCCGCGCCGGACAGGCTGCTGTTGGCGGCGACCGCCCCGCCCGCGTCGGCGTTGGCGGCGAGCGCCGACACCTGGTCGCGCTGCAGCGCGATGAGCGGGCTGACGACGACCGTCGGGCCGTCGATGAGCAGCGCCGGGACCTGGTAGACGGCGCTCTTGCCGGAGCCGGTCGGCATGACGACGAGGGTGTCCTCGCCGGCCATGACCGACTCCATGGCCTCGAGCTGGCCGGGCCGGAGCTGCTCCCAGCCGAAGGCGTCGCGGGCGGTGTTGCGCAGGCGTTCGCGGGTGCTGGGCAGGGGGGACTCCGGGGGGCGGGGGACTCAGGGTGGCGGGATACCCCGCAGACGCGGCCCACACCTGCACCGGTGCGGGCCGCGCGCGTGAGGAACCCCACGACGTCTCAGGTGGCGGTCTGGGCGTCCGTCCGGACGATCTTGTGGAACCGGCTGTCGCCGCCGTCCTTGGTGTGCTCCTGGTAGAGGAAGTCCACGTCGGAGCGGTCGAAGGTCTCGAAGAACGGCTCCCAGTCCGACGTCCTCGAGCCGGTCGGCCGGGTCGCGGAACTCGATCCGCAGCACCCCCGCGCCGTCGCCGTCACCGGTGCCGCGCACGTCCGCCGGTGTCCCGCCGCGGCTCTCGGCCCAGCGGCGGATGACGTCGTGGTCACGGGTCGTGTACGACGCGGCGAGGCTCGCCTTCTTCGTCGAGCGGGTGACCGCCGCGGCCCTGCCCAGCTCCTCGGCGATCCAGCCTGCCTCGTGCACGCGGGCGCTCGCCCTGCCGGTCGAGCCCTTCCCCGTCCGGGCGGTCGCCCCCGCCGGGCCGGTCTTCCCCTTCGCCGCGCGGTCCTTCTCCTTCTGCTTGGCGGCCCGCTCCTTCTCCTTCTGCTTCGCGGCCCGCTCCTTCTCCTTCTGCTTCGCGGCCCGCTCCTTCTCCTTCTGCTTGGCCGCGCGGTCCTTCTCCTTCTGCTTGGCCGCGCGCTCCTTCTCCTTCTGCTTCGCGGCCCGCTCCTTCTCCTTCTGCTTCGCGGCCCGCTCCTTCTCCTTCTGCTTCGCGGCCCGCTCCTTCTCCTTGGCCTTCGCCGCCTTCTCGCGCTCCTCGGCCCTCGCGGCCTTCTCGCGCTCCTTCGCCTTCGTGTCGTCCTTCGTCGTGCGCTTCGCCGTGGCGGTGGCCATGCGGTCCTCCTGGAGTCAGGGACGGGATCACGGGTGCCCGACGCGTGCCCGGGGCCCGCGGTCCACAACCGCGCTCGCCGCCGCTTCACCGCCGGGGACAGGGGAAGGGGCTGCGCGTGCCGAACCCCCGTGCGCCCCAGCGAGTCCTCCCGTGAAGGTCCTGACCTGGCACGTGCACGGCTCCTACCTCTACTACCTGAGCCACGTGCCGGTGACGTGGGTGCTGCCGGTGCGGCCGGAGGGCGGCGAGGGCTACGCCGGGGCGCACGCCGGCTTCCCGTGGGGCGACAACGTCGTCGAGATGACGCTCGAGGAGATCGCCGCGACCGACCTCGACCTGGTCGTCACCCAGTCGCGGGCCAACTGGGCGACCGACCGGCACGACGTGCTCGGCGGGCGGGTGCGCGACCTGCCGGCGCTGCACGTCGAGCACGACCCGCCGCCGGGCTGGCCCAACGACGCGCTGCACCCGGTGCAGGACGAGGGCACGCTGCTCGTCCACGTCACGCCGTTCAACCAGCTGATGTGGGACAACGGCATCACGCCGAACGCCGTGGTCGACCACGGGGTCGTCGTGCCGCCGGACGTGCCGTGGACCGGCAGCCGCGCCAGCGCGATCACCGTCGTCAACAACCTGCACCGGCGCGGCCGGCGGCTCGGCCCCGACGTGTTCGACCGGGTCGCGGCGCAGGTGCCGGTCGACCTCGCGGGCATGAACGGCGAGGCGTACGACCGGTGGCTCGGCGACATCAAGCTCAAGGAGCTGCACGCGCGGCTGCCGGAGTACCGGTGCTTCTTCAACCCGATCCGCTACACGAGCATGGGCCTCGCGGTCTGCGAGGCGATGATGCTCGGGCTGCCGGTGGTGGGGCTCGCGACGACCGAGATGGCCACCGCAGTGCAGAACGGCGTGAGCGGCTGGGTGGAGACCGACCCGCGCAAGCTGGCCGGCCACGTGCAGCGGCTGCTCGACGACCGCGACGAGGCGGCCGCGCTGTCGGAGGGCGCGAAGCGGCTGGCGCGCGAGCGCTTCGGCATCGAGCGCTTCGTCGCGGAGTGGCTGGTGCTGCTGGAGCAGGCTCGTACCCTGACCGCATGACGGAGCTGGACACCCGCCCGGTCGGCGACCCCTCGCTGGACACCGGCGACGACGAGCCGAAGAACAGCCACTACGTCAAGAAGGAGGACATCATGCGCAGTGCCATCGACGGCACGCCCGCGGTGGCCCTCTGCGGCAAGACGTGGATGCCCAACCGGGACCCCGAGAAGTACCCCATCTGCCCCAAGTGCGTCGAGCTGATGGAGATGCTGAAGTCCATGGACTAGACCAAGGACCTCAGGGCCGTCCCGCCCGCGGCACGTCGACGCGCGCGGTCTCGATCCGCCCCCGCGGCGGCCCGTCCAGGTGGAACGTCGGCGCGGTGCAGACGAACAGCGTCCGGCCGTCCTCGCCGCCGAGCATGCAGGCGTACGCGTTGGAGCCCGACGACACGGCGACGCGTGCGGTGATCTCGCCGCCGTCGCGGACCCGTACGACCTCCGGGTGCCGGGCGGTGGCGACCCAGACCTGGCCCTCGGCGTCCAGGCCGATCCCGTCCGGGAAGATGCCCGGCAGGTCGGCGAAGACCCGGCGGCCCGACAGCGCCCCGTCCGGCGCGACGTCGAACGCGGTCAGCCGGTTGGCGTAGGTCTCGGCCACCACCAGCAGTCGACCGTCGTCGCTGAGCACCATCCCGTTGGGGAACCAGACCTCCTCGGCCGCGACCGAGACCTCGCCGGTCGGCGACACCCGGACCAGGTCGGCGGCGGCCGGCTCCGCGCCGGTCATGAGGTCGAAGCCGAAGCTGCTGACGTACGCGCCGCCCTGCGCGTCGACCACCAGGTCGTTGGCCCGCGCGACGGTGTGGGCCGACAGGTCGGCGAAGGGCTCGAGCCCGCCGGCGCCCTCGCGCAGCAGCGCGCGCGCGGTCATCGACACCACCAGCAGCCGGCCCTCGGGGTCCCAGCCGAGGCCGGACGGCGCGTCGTCGAGCTCGTGCACCGTCTCGACCGTGCCGGCGGCGTCGACGGTGGCGATCCGCTGGAGGTGGAAGTCGGAGAACCACAGCCGGCCGTCGCGCCAGCGCGGCGCCTCGGTGAAGCCGAGCTCGCTGGCGAGGACTGTCGTCGAGGTCTCCACGGGAGGAACCTAGAGGGGGCCGGCCAGCAGCACCGGCTCGGGCACCAGCTCCACGCCGAACGCCTGGCGCACGCCCTCGCGCACCTCGCGGGCGGCCCGGCGCAGGTCCTCCGACCGCGCCTCACCGCGGTTGACCAGCGCGAGGACGTGCTTGGTGGACAGCCCGACGGGTCCCTCGCCCCAGCCCTTGGCGAAGCCGCTGTTCTCGATCAGCCAGGCCGCCGAGACCTTGCTCCGGCCGTCCGGCTCGGGGTGGGTCGGGAGCAGCACGTCGCCGCCGAGGCGCTCGGCGACCCGGGCGCGCAGCCGCTCGACGTCCAGGGCGGACAGCAGCGGGTTGGTGAAGAAGGAGCCGGCGCTGCGGCTGTCGGGGTCGGCCGGGTCGACCACCATGCCCTTGCCGCGGCGCAGCGCGAGCACGGCGGCCCGCACCCGGTCCAGGGGCGCGCGCTCGCCGACCTCGACCCCGAGGGCCCTGGCCAGCTCCCCGTACCGCACCGGGGCGCTGAGCTCGCCCAGCTCCAGCCCGAACTCGACCGCCAGCACGACGTGGCGCCTCGAGCCCTTGAACGCGCTGTGCCGGTAGGTGAACGCACACTGCTCCGCGGTCAGCTCGACGACGTCGCCGGCCTCGCGGTCGTACGCCCGGACGCGGGTGATGGTCTGCGCGACCTCCTGGCCGTACGCCCCGACGTTCTGCACCGGCGTGCCGCCGACCAGGCCGGGGATGCCGGACAGGCACTCCACGCCGACCAGGCGGTCGGCCACGCAGAGCGCGACGAAGCCGTCCCAGTCCTCGCCGGCCGCGGCCTCGAGCAGCACCCGGTCGCCGTCGCGCCGGGCACGCAGCCCGTGTGCGAGCACCCGCACGACCGTGCCCTCGAAGACGCCGTCGGGCAGCACCAGGTTGCTGCCGCCGCCGAGGACCAGCAGCTCCTCGCCGGCCGCGTCAGCGGCGCGCACCGCCTCGACGACCTCGGCCTCGTCGTACGCCGTGACGAGGCGACGCGCCGTCCCGCCGATGCCCAGCGTGGTGAGCGGGGCGAGCGGGGCGTCGTCGCGGAGCAGCACGCGACCAGAGTAGGGAGCGCTCAGGCTGCTCTCGGCGAGGATGCCGCTGCGGAACGCCCAGGCCACCGCGGCCGCCCGGTCGTGCACGCCGGTCTTCACGAAGAGCTTCTTCGCGTGGACCTTGATCGTGTCCTCCGACAGCCACAGCGAGCGGCCGATCTCGGCGTTGCTCTGACCCTCGGACATGCCGTGCAGGACCTGCAGCTCCCGGGGCGAGAGGGCGACACCGGGCTTGTCCGGCACCGCCTCGAGCGCCCGGCGCTGCGCCTTGGTCAGCAGGTCCTGGCCGGCGAGGACCTGGCCGACCGCGGTCTTCAGCCCCTGGGCGTCGACGTCCTTGGGCACGAAGCCGAGGGCACCGGCCCGCAGCGCGCGCAGCCGGTCCTCCTCGCGGGCCTCGCCAGAGAGCAGCAGGACGCGGGCGTCCGGGTGCGCCTTGAGCAGCCGCTGCGTCGTGGCGACGCCGTCGAGGCCGGGCATGCGCACGTCCAGGACGACGGCGGTGGGTCGGAGCGTGGCATAGCGGGCGAGCGCCTCCTCGCCGGAGCCGGCGAGGTCGACGCGGTCGACGCCCTCGACGGCCTCGAGGAGCTGGGCGAGCGCCTCGCGGACGACGCGGTGGTCGTCGCAGAGCAGGATCGTGGACATGCGGCGGCTTCCCTTCCTTGGGAGTCGAGCACTGTGCGCGAGGGCCGTCCTTGGCCCCTGCTGCTCCATCGGGTGGCCACCCGGTCAGGGGATCACCCGGTCGGGTGGTCCCGGGTCAGACCGGCGCCTCGACCAGCAGGCGCACCTCGCGCCGCCGCTCGCGCACGACCTCCAGGGTGAACACCGCGAGCGCGGTCCAGACCAGGACGAAGCCGAGCAGCCGGGCCGGGCCCATCGGCTCGTGGCGCAGCAGCACGCCGATGAAGAACTGGATGGTCGGGGTGAGGTACTGCAGCATCCCGAGCGTCGTCAGCGAGATCCGCCCGGCCGCCGCGCCGAAGAGCAGCAGCGGGATGGCCGTGACGACACCACCGCCGACCAGCAGCGCGACGTGGCCGGAGCCCTCCGTGGTGAAGGTCCCGCCCCCGATCACGGCCAGGTAGAGCAGGGCCACCGGCGTCAGCACCGCCGTCTCGACCGCGAGCCCCTCCAGCGGGCCGATCCCGACGGTCTTCTTCAGCAGCCCGTAGAGCCCGAACGAGCAGGCCAGCACCAGCGCGATCCACGGCGGCCGGCCGCCCTCCACGCTGAGCACGACGACCGCGAGGGCCGCCGCGCCCAGGGCCGCCCACTGGCTGGTCCGCAGCCGCTCCCCGAGCACGAGGACGCCGAGCAGCACCGTGAGCAGCGGGCTGACGAAGTAGCCGAGGGCCGCCTCGACGACGTGGTCGCTCTGCACGCCGTAGATGTAGACGCCCCAGTTGAGCGCGATCGCCACGGCCGCCGCGGACAGCCGCAGCAGCCGGCCCCGGTCGGCGAACGCGGCGCGGAACTGCGCCCAGCGACGTGTCACCTGGAGCAGCACCGCGACGACGACGAGCGACCAGACGACCCGGTGGGCGAGCACCTCGACCGCCGACGCCGGCTCGAGCAGCGGCCAGTAGAGGGGGAACAGGCCCCAGAGCAGGTACGCCGCCGCCCCGTACGCGGTGCCCCGCCGTCCTTCCGTCACCGGCCCGACGCTAGCCGCGCCGGGCAGGTGAGCGTTCCGGGGAGGTGGGGAAGGGGCGGTCCATGCGACTCGGCTACACGATCATGGGCGAGCAGCGCGCCCCTCGGGACCTCGTCCACGACGCGGTGCGGGCGGAGGAGGCCGGCTTCGACTTCCTCGTCGCCAGCGACCACTTCCACCCGTGGCTGGAGGACCAGGGCCACGCCCCCGGCACCTGGCCCGTGCTCGGCGCGGTCGCCCAGGCGACGTCGTCCATCCCGTTCATGACCTACGTGACCTGCCCGATCCTGCGCTACCACCCGGCTGTCATCGCCCAGCAGGCTGCCACCCTCGGGATCCTGTCGGACGGCCGCTTCTCGCTCGGCGTCGGCGCCGGCGAGAACCTCAACGAGCACGTCGTCGGACGCGGCTGGCCGCCGGCCGACGTCCGCCACCAGATGCTGCGCGAGGCGCTCGAGGTCATGCGGGCCCTGTGGGAGGGCGGCTGGACCAACTACCGCGGGCAGCACTTCACGGTCGAGAGCGCCAAGGTCTACGACCTGCCCGAGACCCCCGTGCAGATCGGCGTCGCCGCCAGCGGCAAGCAGTCCTGCACCCTGGCCGCCGAGCTCGGCGACTTCCTGATCGGCACCGAGCCCAAGCCGTCGCTGCAGGAGGACTACCGGGCCGCCGGCGGGCGCGGCGGCATGGTGGGGCAGTTCCCGGTCGTGTTCGGTCCGGACGCCGAGGCCGCCAACACGCTGCTGCGCGACCAGTTCCGCTGGGGCGCGCTGGGGTGGAAGGTGCAGGCAGAGCTGCCCGGGCCGGCCGGCTTCGACGCCGCCTCGCAGTTCGTCCGCAACGAGGACATGGCCGACGTCGGGGCGTGGGGCCCGGACGTCGAGCCGTACCTCGAGAAGCTGCAGGCCTACGCCGACGCCGGCTACGACTCCGTGGCGCTGGTGCAGGTCGGGCCGGAGCAGGAGGCGTTCACGTCCTGGGCGGCGTCGACGCTGCTGCCGGCGGCGCGGGAGCGCTTCAGCGCGCGCTGATCTCCGCGGTCCGCAGCCCGGCCAGCTCGGTCGCCGGGACGACCTGGCGCGGCTTGCCCGTGTAGCCGTAGGCCCTGACCTGTCGCGCGTCGCGCAGCGGCCGCACGGTCCCGCCGCTCACCACCGCGACGAGGTGGGCGGGCGTCTGGACCAGCGTGCCGTCGCGCAGGCCCAGGGGCGCGCCGTCTCCGGGCAGCTCCGTGCCCTCGGGGAGGGTGGCCACGTCGGGGGTCGTCCAGCCGTGGCTGCCGGTGACGGCGGGCGTCGTCGCGTGCAGGCGCCCGTCCGTGCCGACCTGCTGCACGCGGCCGCTGACCCGCAGCAGCGCGCCAGGGTAGAGCGGGGTCTGCGGCAGCTCCTCGACGACCGGCAGGCCGGCCAGGTCGGCGGCCGCCACCGGCCACACGCGCGGCGCGGCGAGGCCGAGGTCGGCCAGGCGCGCCAGCGGGGCCTTCGCCCGGGTGCCGGCGCTGACCAGCCAGGTGGTGCCCTCGGGGTCGCGGAGCACCGCGCCGTCGCGCGGCAGGGCGGGCGTGCCGGTGCGGTAGCCCAGCGACTCGCCGGAGGACATCGGCACCGCGGTCAGCGGGGACCGGCCGAGGCTCGCGAGCACCGCGTCCGTCACCGGGCGCTTGACGTCGCCGTCGAGCAGCCAGAGCGAGCCGTTCGGGTGCTGCAGCAGGCTGCCGCTGGGGTGCGGCCCGCTCGGGGCCGGCGCGGCCAGCCGGCGGGCGGACGACAGCGACGGGTAGGCGTTGAAGACCGTGCCGCCCCAGCCGGTGCCGCGGTGCAGCTCGAAGTGCAGGTGCGGGCCGGTGCCCTCGGCGTTGCCCGAGTCGCCGCGCCAGGCCACCAGCTGGCCGGCGAGCACCCGCACGCCGGGCTCGATGCCGGCCGGGAAGGCGTACGCCGCGGTGCCCTTGCCGTCGTCGGTGCCCGGCGTGTCGTTGTTGATGTGGACGTAGACGGCGCTCCAGCCGGCGGCCGGGCCGCGGTCGGCGGCGAGGGTGAGCGTGTTGCCGCTGCGGCCGTCGCGCGACACCGACGTCACGACCCCGTCGAAGGCGGCCAGCAGCGGCGACATCTTCGGGCCCATGAGGTCCTGCCCCATGTGCATGCGGGCGCAGCCGGAGCGGCAGGCCAGGAAGTTGTCGCTGAAGCTGGTCGCGCCGGCCACCGGGAAGACCATCGGGACGGCGACGCGCGCCATCTCGTACGCCTGGCCGGTGCCGGGGTCGACCGCCGCCGAGGCTCCGGGAGCGGCCACCCCCAGGAGGAGGAGCAGGCTCGGCAGCAGGGTGGTCAGGAGTCGTCGGCGCACCCCGTCTGATCGGCGCAGCAGCACTGCGCCTGTTGGCCCCCTCCGCAGGACCACCCGACCGGGTGGTGTCTCCTGGCCAGGACGGGTGGTGCGGGCGTGGTAGGCGCCGGAAGCGATCTCCAGGGGATGTTCCTCCCCACGCAGGGATGCAGTAGGCCAGACTGAGCGCGTGCAGACCACGGCGACGAGGCGGACACGCGTGCGCGTTCCCCGGCTCACGCCTGCCGAGGTGCCGCCGCCGCCGGCGAAGCGGACCAGGGTCCCGCGCCAGCGGGTGGTCGCCCCGCCCCCGCCGCTGCTGGGTCCGGCCCGCCTCAGCGGTCTCGCCCTGGTCGGCGCGGCGGTCCTCGTCGCGTCGTTCCTGCTCTTCCGGCCCGGTCCCGCGGCCCTCGGGACCACGCCTGCCCCGCCGTCGTCGCCGGCCGCCCAGGCCGCCGCCGCGACCCCGCCGACCGGCACGTCCGAGGGCGAGGTGCTGCGCATGGTCTCCGGTCCGCGCAGCCGGTCCGTGCTGGTGCAGGAGCCGCTGACCGGCGCCGCCCCGACCGGCCTGGTCGTCGTGCTCGGCCCGCACGCCGTCTCGGCCGCCCGCACCGCCCGCGACCTCGCCCTGGACCAGCTGCGCACCGCCGGCTTCGCGCTCGCCTTCCCCTCGACCGTCGACGGCGACTGGAACGCCGGCGCCTGCTGCGGCGCCAGCATGCGCGCGCAGGTCGACGACGTGGCCTTCCTCAACGAGGTCCGCACCATGCTGCGCGACCGCTATGCGCTGCCCGACGCGCGCATCGGCCTGATCGGCTACTCCACCGGCGGGCAGATGGCCTACCACCTGCTGTGCAGCTCGCCGCGCTTCGCCGCGAAGGCCGTGATCATCGCCGGCTCGCTCGAGGCGCCCTGCACCCCGGCGGCCGACCTGCCGCCGACGCTGATCGTCCACGGCCTGCTCGACACGACGATCCCGTGGGCGTTCACCCAGCGCCGCACCCAGCTGCTCGACTTCGCCCCGCGCCCGGGGCTCACCTCCGCCGCTGCCTACGCCACCGCCGGGCGCTGCCGCTCCAAGGTCGTCGACCGGACCGACGGGCGCTGGCTCCTGGGCTACCGCGGCTGCACCGGCATCGGCGGGCTGACCGTGGTGGGCATGCCCGACGCCGGCCACAGCTGGAACGCGCTGTGGGCCACCCGCTACGCCACCGGCTTCCTCACCCCGCTCGCCCCGCGCACCTGAGCACCTCCCCGCGGGCCGCGGTCGTCGCCAACCCGACCAAGAGCGGCGACCCCTACTGGTCCCGCCGCGTCCTCGGCGTCCTCGAGCGCGCCGGGCTGCCGGACGCGCTCTGGCTCCCGACGACGGCCGAGGACCCGGGCCCGGGGCAGGCTCGAGCGGCGCTCGAGCAGGGCGTCGACCTGGTGGTCGCGGCCGGCGGCGACGGGACGGTGCGCTCGGTCGTCACAGCCCTGACCGGCACCGGTGTCCCGCTGGCCCTGCTCCCCTTCGGCACCGGCAACCTGCTGGCCCGCAACCTCGGCATCCCGCTCGAGGTCGAGGCGGCCGCAGCCGTCGCCGCCTCCGGGGCCACCCGCGCGCTCGACGTCGGGCAGGCACCGGACGGCGAGTGCTTCGCGGTCATGGCCGGCGCCGGCTTCGACGCCGCCATGCTGCGGGACGCCCCGCACCGCACCAAGGCCTGGCTCGGCTGGTCCGCGTACGTCCTGTCCGGCCTGCGCCAGCTGCGCCGGGCGGGCGCCCGCTTCGAGGTCGAGCTCGACGGCGAGGTCCTCGTCCGCACGGCGCGCGGCGTCCTGATCGGCAACGTCGGCGAGCTGCAGGGCGGCATCCGGCTGCTGCCCCTGGCCGACCCGACCGACGGGCTGCTCGACGTGGCGGTCCTCGCGCCGGTCAGCACCCGCGACTGGCTGCACCTCGGGCGGCGGGTCTGGACCGGCCGGGCGCCCGCCGGCGGGGTGCTGGAGGTCCGCCAGGCGCGGCACGTGGTGGTGCGCGCGACGCCGTCCCAGCCGGTGCAGTACGACGGCGACCTGGTGCCCGGAGCGGACGCCCTGGAGGCCCGGGTGGTGCCGGGCGGCCTGCTCGTCCGGGTCCCTCGCTAGCCTGCCCGTCTCACCGCTCAGAGGGGACCCGTTGGCAGACAGCACGCACGCCGCCGAGGTGGCGCGCGAGCAGGTGGTCGTCGACCGGGCCGCGGCGCGCCTCGAGGAGCTGCGGGGCGAGGCCGGCCTGCGCGAGCGGGAGAGCCTGCGTCCCTCGCAGGGCGGCACGCCGCAGTCCCTGTACGAGCGCGACGTCACCGCCCTCGCCGCGGCCGCCCGCAGGGCCGACCTCGACGTCGCCGGTGAGGGGCTGGTCTTCGGTCGCCTCGACCGGGCCGACGGCCAGGTCCTGCACCTCGGCCGGATCGGGCTGCGCACCGAGCAGCAGGAGCCGATCGTCGTCGACTGGCGCGCGCCGGCCGCCGCGGCGTTCTACCAGGCGACCGCGGCCGCCCCGCTCGGCGTCGTCCGCCGCCGGACCATCAGCACCCGCGACACGACGGTCACCGGTGTCGACGACGAGCTGCTCGACCCGGAGGGCGCCTCGGAGCTGCCGGGGACCGTCATCGTCGGCGACGGGGCGTTCCTCGCCGCCGTCAGCCGCGAGCGCGGCCCGCAGATGCGCGACATCGTCGCCACCATCCAGGCCGAGCAGGACGCCGCCGTGCGCGCCCCGGACGACGGCGCCCTGGTCGTGACCGGCGGTCCCGGCACCGGCAAGACCGCGGTGGCCCTGCACCGCGTCGCCTACCTGATGTACGCCCGCCGCGAGTGGTACGGCCGCCGCGGCGTGCTCGTCGTCGGCCCCTCCTCGGTGTTCGTCGACTACATCGGGGCGGTGCTGCCGGCCCTCGGCGAGACCAGCGTCCGGCTGTCCAGCCTCGCCGACCTGCCCAACCTGCCCGCGTCGCTCAAGCCGGGCGGGTGGGAGCCGCCGGCGGCCACCGTCGTCAAGGGCTCCGCGCGCATGGTCGAGCTGCTCAAGCGGGTCGTCCGCCAGCTCGCCGACCCCGGCCGGGTCCCCGACGTCGAGCTGTCCCGCTGGGGCTACACCCTCGCCCTGCCCGGCGGGGAGGTGGCCCGGCGCCGCACCTCAGTACGCCGCGGCGCCCGCAGCCACAACGGCGGCCGGGGCGCCTTCGCCGCCGCCGTGGTCGAGATCGCCTGGCGGGCCTGGCAGCGCCGGCCCAACGCCCCGCGCGAGGAGAAGGGCGACCGCGAGGACTTCGCCGAGTGGGTGCGCGACGAGCCGGGCTTCCGCCGCCTGCTCGACCAGGCGTGGCCGGTGCTCGCGCCGGCCGAGGTCCTGCAGGCCCTGCGGTCCGGGTCGGTCGACCTGGCCCGGGCCGCCCGTGGCGTCCTGTCCGACGACGAGCTGGCCGCCCTGCGCGCGTCCTGGTCGGCGGGCACGTTCACCGCCGCGGACGCCGCCGTCTACGACGAGCTCGTCGAGATGCTCGGCACGCCGCCCGAGCCGGAACCCGAGGACGACGACGACTGGAGCGAGCTCGACGAGCTGGACGAGCGCGTCGGCGAGGTCACCACCTTCGCCGACCGCAACACCCGCGCCGCCCGCCGCATCGCCGACGACCTGGAGCACCGGACGTACGCCCACGTCGTCGTCGACGAGGCCCAGGACGTCACGCCGATGCAGTGGCGCATGATCGGCCGTCGGGCCCGCGGGGCCAGCTGGACCGTCGTCGGCGACTGGGCGCAGTCGGCCTGGCCGGACGTGCAGGAGGTCCGCGACGCGCTGCAGGGGGCCCTCGGGCGCTCGAAGCTGCGCGAGGCGACGCTCAGCACCAACTACCGCACCTCGACCGAGGTGGCGGCGCTGGCGGCGACGGTCCTGGCCGTCATCGACCCCTCCGCGGTGGCGCCCGCCGCGGTGCGCACCACCGGCGTCGAGCCGGTCCTGCGCACCGGGCCGGACCTGGTCGGCTCTGCTGCTGCTGCGGTGGTCGAGCTGCTGGGAGCGGTCTCCGGGACGGTCGGCGTGGTGGCGCCGCACGACCTGCTGCCGGCGCTGTCCGGCGCGCTCCCGGACGACCCGCGCGTCACCGTCCTGGACAGCTGGGCGGTCAAGGGCCTGGAGTTCGACGGCTGCGTCGTCGTCTCGCCCCGCGGGCTCGTCGACGAGGCCCTCACCCGGCCGGCCGGGCTGCGCACCCTCTACGTCGCGCTCACCCGGGCGACCCAGCAGCTGCAGGTCGTCCAGACCGAGCCGCTCTCGGCGGTCCTGGCGCCGCCGGCCGAGCCGGAGCCCACGACCCTGTTCTGACGGTCGTAGCGTGCGGCCCATGGCCACCTGGGACGACGTCCGCCGGCTCGCCCTCGCGCTGCCGGAGACCGCCGAGGCGACGTCGTACGGCTCGGCGGCCTGGAAGGTGCGCGACGTCCTGTTCGTCTGGGAGCGGCCGCTGCGCCGCGGCGATGTCGAGGCCCTGGGCGACGCCGCGCCTGCGGGCCCGGTCCTCGCGGCGCGGGTCCCCGACCTCGGCGCCCGCGAGGCGCTGATCGCCGGCGACCCGACCGTCTTCTTCACCACGCCGCACTTCGACGGCTACCCCGCCGTCCTCGTCCAGCTCGACCGCATCGGCCTCGACGACCTGACCGAGCTGGTCACCGAGGCCTGGCTGGCTCGCGCGCCCAAGCGGCTCGCGGCCGCGTGGCTGGCGGCTCGCGAGTAGCCGCGGTCAGTCGGCGCTGCTCGAGCGCCACAGGTCGACGTCGCCCTCGACCGCGTACCGGTCGATCTGCGCCAGCTCGTCGGCCGAGAAGTCCAGCCGCTCCAGCGCGCCGACGTTCTGCTCGAGCTGCTCGACGCTGCTCGCGCCGACGACCAGCGACGTCATCCGCTCGTCGCGCAGCGCCCACGCCAGCGCCATCTGCGCCAGCGACTGCCCGCGCGAGGCCGCCACCTCGTTGAGCCCGCGCAGCCGCTCCACGTTGTCGTCGAGGGACTCCTGCGACAGCGAGCCGTACCGCGTCATGCGGCTGCCCTCCGGCACCCCGTCGAGGTACTTGTCGGTCAGCAGGCCCTGCGCCAGCGCGGTGAAGCCGATGCAGCCGACGCCCTCGGTCTCCAGCACGTCGAGCAGCCCGTCCTCGACCCAGCGGTTGAGCATCGAGTACGACGGCTGGTGGATCAGCAGCGGCGTCCCCAGCTCGCGCAGGATGCGCACCGCCTCGGTCGTGCGCTCCGGCCCGTACGAGCTGATGCCCGCGTAGAGCGCCTTGCCCGAGCGGACCGCCGTGTCGAGCGCGCCCATCGTCTCCTCGAGCGGCGTCTCCGGGTCGGGCCGGTGGGAGTAGAAGACGTCGACGTGGTCCAGGCCCAGCCGGCCCAGGCTCTGGTCCAGGCTGGCCAGCAGGTACTTGCGCGAGCCCAGGTCGCCGTACGGCCCCGGCCACATGTCCCACCCCGCCTTCGTGCTGATGAACAGCTCGTCGCGGTACGGGCCGAAGTCCTCGCGGAGGATGCGGCCGGCGTTGACCTCCGCCGACCCGTACGGCGGCCCGTAGTTGTTCGCCAGGTCGAAGTGCGTGATCCCCAGGTCGAAGGCCCGGCGCATGATCGCCCGCGAGGTCTCCAGCGGCCGGTCGTCGCCGAAGTTCCACCAGAAGCCCAGCGACAGCAGCGGCAGCCGCACCCCGCTCCGCCCGCACCGGCGGTAGGTCATCCGGTCGTAGCGGTCCTCAGCAGCGGTCCAGGTCATCGGCTCGTCCGTCGGCTCAGCACTCCAGCCCCTTGCCCCGCTTCTCGGCGGCGACGCCTGGCGTGGTGGTGACGGTCGGCGCGTCCGGGGAGCGTCGACGGGCGGTCCGGCCCGGCGGCCGGCCGGCGGGCCGCGCGGGCGCGGCGGGCCGGCGCTCACGGCCGCGGACCCACCCAGCGCGGCGGCCGGCGCCAGGGCCGCGGACCCGCCCACGCGGCGGCCGCGCGCAGGCCCGCCGACCCCCAGCGCGCCGTCGACCCATGGTGGACCCGGGCCCTGCGGCGCACCGGGGCCGGGCCGCACGGACTCGACCGGAGCATCGTCGTCTCCGGGCCGGCTCACAGCCGGAGCGGTGGTGGCCGTTCGGGCCCGGTGATCCAGCCCCGGGGCCCGATCACCCGCCCGTCCTGCAGCGGCAGCTGGGTGTCGCGGTCGTGGAGCTGGTGGTGGCAGGCCCGGCAGAGCAGCAGCATGTTGGCCAGGACGGTCAAGCCGCCGAGGTGCCAGGGCACGACGTGGTGCGGCGAGCAGGTCGCGGCCGGCCGGCCGCAACCGCGGCGCTGGCAGCGGTAGTCGTCGCGGTGCTCCAGCGCCCGGCGCTCGCGTGCGGTCAGCTGCCGCCGCTCCGGGCTGCTGTCGAGCGGGTGCCCGGCCGGTGAGAGCAGCAGCCGGGTCAGGGTCGCCTCGCAGCACAGCCGCTGCAGCGTCCGCGGGCCGATCCGCGTGCCGCGGCGGGTGCAGGCGGTGGCCGGCAGGCCGGCCGACGCGCCCGGGCTGTCTTTCGAGGTCCGCGGGGTCGTCGAGGTCCGCGGGGTCGCCGAGGTCCGCGGGGTCGCCGAGGTCGGCGGGGTCGTCGCCGCCAGCGGCGGCGGGGGTGTCCAGCAGGGACGGCGGCCGAGCGGCCGGCTCGTCCAGCAGCGCCTCGACCGGGACGACCACGACCAGCCCGGGCGGGTTGTCACCGTTCGGCACCAGCCCGCCGTCGCGGGCACCGCGCACCAGCGACAGCAGCGCGTCGAGGAGGCGCTGGCCGCTGGTGCGGGTGTCCTCCGGGCCGCCGCGCTCGGCGTCGGCGCGGGCCTGCAGCGCCCCGCGCAGCTCCTCGCCGTCGAGCTGGTCCAGGGCCCCGCGGATCGAGGTCTGGGAGCCGACGTCGGCCAGGCTGAGGTCCCGGGCGTCGTGCGCGTCGGCGTGGTCGGCGTCGGTCACCTCCGGCAGCAGCGCCGCGACCAGCTCGTCGACCTTGCCCTTGCAGCTCGGCCAGGTCCACGGCGCCGGCCACCGTGATCAGCGCCTGCGCGGTCGGGGTGTCGCGGCACCGGGACGGCAACGCCGCCCACGCGCGGGCGACCAGCCGCGCCGCGGCCACCGGGACCTCGCCCGTCGCGACCGCGTCCAGGAGACCGGGGAGCCGGGACAGCCGGTCGGCCAGCCACGAGTCCGACCGGGCCCGGGACACCGGCAGGCCCACCACCTGCGACAGCACGTCCGCCACGCCGCGGCAGTCCAGCTCGGCCGCCGTCCCGTCCCGGTCGGCCTCGGCGACGGCCTGCAGGTAGATCCCGTGCAGCTCCTCGGCGGCGTGCGCCAGGACCCGCAGGCGGCTCGCCGCAGCACCCAGCGGGGCGGGCGTGGTCCGGACCGCGGCGACGGCCGCGAGCAGGAGGGCGGCCGGCTCGTCGACCCGCTCCTGCAGCACCTGCGACCTCCGTCGTCCGAACTGGTGTTCGAGGAGAGTCTGACACCTGGGTCCGACAGGAACGTGCAGGTCAGAGCACCTGTGGACACGTGACGCGGCTGTGGACGATGCGCCCGAACGGGGTCGCGGAGGTGGTAGCGCGACATCCCGTACCAGCAGACGGGTGAGGCCGCGCAACCGCCGGACGGAGCGCGCGGCCCCCGCTACGTTCCGGCGATGGACTCCGTCGTCCTCGTCTCCACGGTCCTGCTGGTCTGCGTGGGCATCGCCACCCGGCCCTGGCGCCTGGCCGCGCTCGCGTGGTGGCACGCCCAGCTCGAGGCCCGCCGCCCGCAGGGCTCAGACCTCACGAGGCCCGACACATGCACGAGGCCAACACCTGCACGAGGCTCAGCACCCGCACCAGGCCCACCCGCACCAGGCCCAGCACCCGCACGGGACCTCAGCCCCGCACGCGGCCTCAGCAGCCCCCAGCGCCTCGCCGCACGCCGCCATCCCCTCGCCCCGCCAGCCCGACCACGACGACGCGCCTACCTCCCGACCGTCGAGATGATCCCGTCCGGTGCGATGCGCCGGACCGCGTCGGAGGCCGGGTCGAAGACGTAGATGTTGCCGCGGCCGTCGAGGGCGACCTGCGACGGCTGCGCGAGCGACGCGAGGACGGCCGGCTCGCCGTCGCCGACGGGGCCTGAGCCACCCGTACCCGCGATGGTCGAGATGGTGCCGTCGCGGTCGATCCGGCGCAGGCGTCGGCCCTCGGTGACGAACACCCGGCCCGAGCGGTCGATGGTGATGCCGCGCGGGCGCAGCAGCCCCGCGCGCGCCGCCGGCCCGAGGTCGCCGCTGGACGTCGGCTGACCGGTGCCGGCCCAGTTGCTGACCACGACGTCGGCCCGCACCTTGCGCACGCGGTTGCCCGCCGGGTCCGCGACGTACAGCCCGCCGACCGCGTCGACCGCCACGTCCACCGGGCGCGAGGGCGTGTCGCCGAGGGTGCGTGGCGTGACCAGGCTGCCGCCGCCGAGGGCGCGCACGAAGCGGCCGCCCTGCGTGAGCAGGCGCACGCGCCGGTTGCTCGTGTCCCGGACGAACAGCGTGCCGTCGACCCCGACGCCCACCGCGTCCGGCCCGGTCAGCAGGTCGCGCAGGGCGAGCGCGTCGCGGCGCTTCGGCAGCGGGCTGGAGGCGGCCGCGCCGTCGAGCCCGAGCACCGAGCCGTCCGGACCGAGCAGGCGGACGAAGCGCTCGTCGGTGACGTACGTGATGCCGGTGCGGTCGAAGATCAGCGCGCGCGGGCAGTCGTACCGCGGTGTCGGCGTGACCCGCCCGCTGTCCTGCACCCGCAGCAGGGTCCGCGGGTCGCAGGACGTGACCATCACCCGGCCGAGCCCGGCGAGCGGCCCTTGCGACGGCGCCACCACAGGGGCGGCCGGCGGTGCCGGGACGCGGACGAGCAGCGACAGCGCGACCGGGAGCCCGAGGACCACCGAGACCACGCGCAGCCACCCGGGCAGCCGCAGCCACCGGCGACCGGCCGCGCGCAGCAGCGCGGTGACGCGCGCGGTCGGCAGCCGCAGCGGAGGCCGTCGCGGCGCGCGCTCGGGACCTGCGTCGTCGTCGCCGAGGACCTCGGGGCCGGCCAGCTGCTACAGCCCGAGCTCGCGGGCCACCAGCATGAGCTGCACCTCGGTCGTGCCCTCGCCGACCTCGAGGATCTTGCTGTCGCGGTAGTGCCGGGACACCGGGTACTCGTTCATGAAGCCGTAGCCGCCGTGCACCTGCGTCGCGTCGCGCGCGTTGTCCATGGCCGCCTCGCCGGCGACGAGCTTGGCGATCGACGCCTCCTTCTTGAACGGCAGGCCGGCCAGCATCTTGGCCGCCGCGTCGTAGTACGCGGTGCGTGCGGCGTGCGCGCGGGCCTCCATGCGGGCGATCTTGAAGGCGATCGCCTGGTTCTGCCCGATGGGGCGGCCGAAGGCCTCGCGCTCCTTGGCGTACTTCACGCTCTCGTCGACGCAGCCCTGCGCGACGCCGGTCGACAGCGCGGCGATCGCGATGCGGCCCTCGTCCAGGATGTGCAGGAAGTTGGCGTAGCCGCGGCCGCGCTGCGCCGAGCAGGTTCTCCTCCGGCACGCGCACGTCCGCGAACGTCAGCGGGTGGGTGTCGGAGGCGTTCCAGCCGACCTTGTCGTACGGCGGCTCGGCGGTGAACCCGGGCGTCGGCACGGGCACGAGGATCGAGCTGATCTCCTTCTTGCCGCTCGACATCTGACCGGTCACGGCGGTGACCGTGACCAGCTTGGTGATGTCGGTGCCGGAGTTGGTGATGAACGCCTTGCTCCCGTTGATCCGCCAGGCGCCGTCCTCGAGCACGGCGGTCGTACGCGTCCCGCCGGCGTCGCTGCCCGCGCCCGGCTCGGTCAGCCCGAACGCCCCGAGCGCCGACCCGCTGCACAGCTGCGGCAGCCAGGCCTGCTTCTGCTCCTCGGTGCCGAAGCGGAAGACCGGCATCGCGCCGAGCGAGACGCCTGCCTCGAGGGTGATGGCGACGCTCTGGTCGACCTTGCCGAGCTCCTCGAGCGCCAGGCACAGGGCGAAGTAGTCGCCGCCCATGCCGCCGTACTCCTCCGGGAACGGCAGGCCGAACAGGCCCATCTCGGCCATGCCGCGCACGACCTCGTACGGGAAGGTCTTGGTGCGGTCGTGCTCGTACGAGACGGGTGCGACCACCTCGCGGGCGAACTCCTGCACGGTCTTGCGGAGCGAGTCCTGCTCCTCGGTCAGACGGGTGTCGAGCATCAGGACTCCGTGTCGTCGGGCGAGAGGGACGGGGCGAGCGCGGCGAGCGGCGCGGGACGGGCTGGGGCGGCCGAGCTGCTCGGCCATCCAGAGGGACGTGCGGGCGAGCGCGGGCAGGTCGACGCCGGTCTCGATGCCGAGGCCGTGCAGCTGCCAGACGAGGTCCTCGGTGGCGAGGTTGCCGGTGGCGCTGCCGGCGTACGGGCAGCCGCCGAGACCGCCGGCGCTCGCGTCGACGGTGGTGACGCCGTGCTGCAGCGCGACGATCGTGTTGGCGAGGGCCTGGCCGAAGGTGTCGTGGAAGTGCACCGCGACGTCCTCGACCGGGACGCCGCCGCGGTGCAGCAGGTCGAGCAGCGCGACGACCTGGCCGGGCGTGCCGACGCCGATGGTGTCGCCGAGCGAGATCTCGGTGCAGCCCATCTCGGCCAGCCGCAGGGCGACGTCGGCGACCTGGGTCAGCGGCACCTCGCCCTCCCACGGGTCGCCGAAGGCCATCGACACGTAGCCGCGCACCGGCAGCCCCGCGTCGCGCGCGCCGCGCGACGACCGGCGCGAACATGTCCAGCGACTCGGACACCGTGCGGTTGAGGTTGCGCTTGGCGAACGACTCGGTCGCGGCGGCGAACACCGCGACCTCGTTGGCGCCGCAGGCGAGCGCCCGCTCCAGGCCCTTCTCGTTCGGGCACGAGCACCGGCGCGCGCACCTCCAGCGGCCCGAGCAGCGCCATCAGCTCCTCGGCGTCGCCGAGCTGCGGGATCCACTTCTTCGGCACGAAGCTGGTCAGCTCCACCGTGGTCAGCCCGGCGGCGAGCAGGCGGCGGACGAACTCCGCCTTGGTCTCGACGGGCACCGCGGTCGACTCGTTCTGCAGCCCGTCGCGCGGGCCGACCTCGTAGATCTCGACCCGGTCCGGCAGTCCTGGCAGCGCGACGCTCATGACGCCTCCTCGGCGACGACGTGCACGTGGGCGAGCTCCTGCCCGACCACCACCTGGTCCCCTACCCGCACACCGAGCTCCGCCACGGTCCCAGCATGCGGTGCGGCGAGCGTGTGCTCCATCTTCATCGCCTCGACGACCAGCAGCGGCGCCCCGGCCGCGACGGCCTGACCCACCTCGACGTGGACCGCGACGACGCTGCCCGGCATGGGGCTGCGCACCACCGCGTCGGAGGCGTCCTCACCACCGTGCAGACGTACGGGCGGCAGCTCGCGCAGCGCGGTCGTGCTGCCGTCGACGTGGACCCAGGTGGTCACGCCGTCGACCGCGACCAGCGCGGTCGTGGTGCGGCCGTCGACGGTGAGCAGCAGCCCGTCGGCGACCGGCGTCGCGGCGACCTCGTGCACCGCGTCGCCGACGCGCAGCGACGTCCCGGTCAGCGACACCGCGAGCCGCTCGCCGTCCGGACCGGCCAGCTCCCACCGCAGCGGCGCGGGCCGTCCGACCCGCCAGCCGGTCGGCCGGTCCCACGGGTCGACGACGGGACCGGCCGGCGTGAGCGCAGCGACCCGGGACAGCACGAAGGCGGCGTACGCAGCAGTCGGCACCTGCGTGGCGACCAGCTCGTCGAGCGAGCGCTCCAGCAGCCCCGTGTCGAGCCGGCCGGCCTGCACCTCCGGGTGCGTGACGAGCGCGCGCAGGAACGACGCGTTGGTGCCGACGCCGAGCAGCACGGTCGACGCGAGCGCGCGGTCGAGCCGGGCCAGCGCCGCGGCGCGGTCCGGTGCCCAGGCGATCACCTTCGCGATCATCGGGTCGTACGTCGTGCCGACCTGCTGGCCCTCCAGCAGCGCGCTGTCGACGCGCACGCCGTCACCCGCCGGCTCGCGCACCACCAGGGCCGGACCGCCGGTGGGCAGGAAGCCGCTCGCCGGGTCCTCGGCGTAGAGCCGCGCCTCGACCGCGTGGCCGGTCAGCACGACGTCGTCCTGGGTCAGCCCGAGCGGCTCGCCGGCGGCGACGCGCAGCTGCAGCTCGACCAGGTCGAGCCCGGTGACCAGCTCGGTGACCGGGTGCTCCACCTGCAGCCGGGTGTTCATCTCCATGAAGAAGAAGTCGTCCGGGGCGTCGGCGCTGACGATGAACTCGACCGTGCCGGCGCCGGTGTAGCCGACGGCCGCCGCGGTGTCGACGGCCGCCGCACCGATGCGCGCGCGCTGCTCCGGGGTCAGCAGCGGCGAGGGCGCCTCCTCGACGACCTTCTGGTGGCGGCGCTGCAGGCTGCACTCGCGCTCGCCCAGGTGCACGGTCGTGCCGTGCGCGTCGGCCATCACCTGCACCTCGATGTGCCGTGGCCGCAGGACGAACCGCTCGAGGAACAGCGTGTCGTCGCCGAAGCTGGACGCCGCCTCGCGGCGCGCGGACACCAGCGCCTCGGGCAGGTCGGCCGGCTCGTGCACGAGGCGCATGCCCTTGCCGCCACCGCCGGCCGACGGCTTCACCAGCACCGGGTAGCCGACCTCCTCGGCCGCCTCGACCAGGTCGGCGTCGGTCATGCCGGCGTCCGTGCGGCCGGGGACGACGGGCACGCCGGCCGCCATCACCGTCTGCTTGGCGCGGATCTTGTCGCCCATGACCTGGACCGCGGTGACCGGCGGGCCGACGAAGACCAGGCCCGCGTCGGCGCACGCCTGGGCGAAGTCGGCGTTCTCGGCGAGGAACCCGTAGCCCGGGTGCACCGCCTGCGCGCCGGTCTGCGCCGCCGCAGCCAGCAGCGCGTCGACCGACAGGTAGCTCTCGCGCGCAGGCGCCGGTCCGAGCCGCACCGCGACGTCGGCCTCGCGGACGTGGCGCGCCCCGGCATCCGCGTCGCTGTAGACGGCGACGGACCGCACGCCGAGCCGGCGCAGGGTGCGGATGACGCGCACGGCGATCTCGCCGCGGTTCGCGACCAGGACGGTGTCGAACATGGAGGCACTCACATCCGGAAGACGCCGTAGGAGACCGGCTCCAGCGGTGCGTCACCGCACACCGACAGGGCCAGCCCGAGCACGGTGCGGGTGTCCAGCGGGTCGATCACGCCGTCGTCCCACAGCCGCGCGGTCGAGTAGTAGGGGTTGCCCTGGTCCTCGTACTGCTGGCGGATCGGCGCCTTGAACGCCTCCTCGTCCTCCGCGCTCCACGCGTCACCGAGCTGGTCGCGCCGCACCGTCGCGAGCACCGACGCGGCCTGCTCGCCGCCCATGACGGAGATGCGCGCACCGGGCCACATCCAGAGGAACCGGGGTGAGTACGCCCGACCGCACATCGAGTAGTTGCCCGCGCCGAAGGATCCGCCGATGACGACGGTCAGCTTCGGCACCCTCGCAGTCGCCACCGCGTTCACCATCTTCGCGCCGGACTTGGCGATGCCACCCGCCTCGTACTCCCGGCCCACCATGAAGCCGGTGATGTTCTGCAGGAACAGCAGCGGGATCGACCGCTGGTCGCACAGCTCGATGAAGTGCGCGCCCTTGAGCGCTGACTCGCTGAACAGCACGCCGTTGTTCGCGATGATGCCGACCGGGTGGCCGTGGATGCGGGCGGTCCCGGTGACCAGCGTCGTCCCGTACTCCGCCTTGAACTCGGTGAACCGGCTGCCGTCGACGAGCCGCGCGATCACCTCGCGCACGTCGTACGGGGTGCGCGCGTCGGCCGGCAGCACGCCGTAGAGCTCGCCCGGGTCGACGACCGGCTCCTCGGTCGGCACGACCTCCCACGGCCGCGGCGACCGCGGGCCGAGGCCGGCGACGATGCTGCGGACGATCTCGAGCGCGTGGGTGTCGTCGTCGGCGAGGTGGTCGGTGACGCCGCTGACGCGGGAGTGCAGCGCGCCGCCGCCGAGCTCCTCGGCGGTGACGACCTCGCCGGTCGCCGCCTTCACCAGCGGCGGTCCGCCGAGGAAGATGGTGCCCTGGTCCTTGACGATGACGGCCTCGTCGGCCATCGCCGGGACGTACGCGCCGCCGGCCGTGCAGGACCCCATCACCGACGCGATCTGCGGGATGCCGCGCGCGCTCATGGTCGCCTGGTTGAAGAAGATGCGGCCGAAGTGCTCGCGGTCGGGGAAGACCTCGTCCTGGCGCGGGAGGAAGGCGCCGCCCGAGTCGACGAGGTAGACGCACGGCAGGTGGTTGTGCAGCGCCACCTCCTGCGCGCGCAGGTGCTTCTTGACGGTGACCGGGTAGTAGGTGCCGCCCTTGACGGTGGCGTCGTTGGCGACGACGACGCACTCGCGACCGGACACCCGGCCGACGCCGGTGATGATGCCGGCGCCGGGGGCCTCGTCGCCGTACATGCCGTCGGCGGCCAGCGGCGACAGCTCCAGGAACGGGCTGCCCGGGTCGAGCAGCGTGTCGACCCGGTCGCGCGGCAGCAGCTTGCCGCGCGACACGTGGCGCTCGCGGGACTTCTCCGGGCCGCCGAGGGCGGCGGTGTCGAGCTTGCTGCGCAGCTCCTCGACGAGCTGCCGCTGCAGGGCCGCGTTGCGGGCGAACGCCTCGCTGCGCTGGTCGACCGTGGTGCCCAGCCGCTGCGTCACCGTGCTCCTCACCCTGGTTAGTGGCTGCTAACGTAACTGCCTCGTCGCCGGGGTGTCCAGGGGGTCGCATGACGCAGGCCCGGGTCGGCCGGCCGCGCACCGGCCGCCGGGAGCAGCTGCTCCAGCTGGCCGCCGGGCTGTTCGCCGAGCGGGGCTACCACGGCGTCACCATCGAGGACATCGGCGCGGCCGCCGGCATCAGCGGGCCGGCGGTCTACAAGCACTTCCCGAGCAAGGACGCGGTGCTCGCCGGGATGCTCGTCGAGGTCAGCGAGCGGCTGCTCGAGGGCGGCCGCCGGGAGGTCGCCGCCGCGTCGTCCGACGACGACGCGCTGGCCCGGCTGGTCGCGTTCCACACCGACTTCGCCCTGTCGGACCCCGACGTCATCCGGGTGCAGGACCGCGACCTGGCCAACCTCTCGCGAGGCGGAGGCTCGCCGGGTGCGCCGGCTGCAGCGCGGCTACGTCGAGGTGTGGGTCGAGGTCCTGACCCGGCTGGCCCCGACCCTGCCCCCGGCCGACGCGCGGACGGGCGCGCACGCCGCCTTCGGGCTGCTCAACAGCACCCCGTACACCGCCTCGCCCCGGCGCGAGGTGCTGCAGGGGATGGCCCTGTCCGCCCTGCGCGGGCTGGTCGGCGGCTGACCCGACGGGCCAGCGCGCGCCGGCCGACCGCTCACCGCGCAGCCATCGGCCCCACCCGATCGCCCACCGCGCAGCCATCGCCCCCACCCGACCGCCCACCGCGCAGCCGCCCGAAGCGCCGCCCCACCGCACCCGCTTCTCCCGTGGTGGTCACTGGAGCCGTGGCTCGGAAGAGAGCACGGGTGTCCTGCCTCCCGAGCCGCCTGTCCGGAAGACAGGGCATCTGTACGACAAGCAGGACACAGCGGGCGAGGACGACAGGCCGCGCGAGAGATCCGGCGCAGTGGTCACTCAGCGCAGGCGCGGCCTTGCGTCGGGACGGGGACGCTCCCCGTGGGGAGCCGGAGGGGTCCTGAGGTAGCGGCGGCGGCGGGGGGCCCGCGCGCCCACCCTCAGGCCGTCGGGGCCGCCGCCTCCAGGCCGAGCTGCTCGATGGTCGTCTCCCGCATCTTGAACTTCTGGATCTTGCCCGTGACCGTCATCGGGAACTCGTCGACGAACACCACGTAGCGCGGCACCTTGTAGTGCGCCAGCTTGCCGCGGCAGAACTCCCGCACGTCGTCCTCGGTCGAGCGCACGCCCCCGGCACGAGCTTCACCCAGGCGCAGAGCTCCTCGCCGTACCGCGGGTCGGGCACCCCGACGACCTGGACGTCCGCGACCGCGGGGTGGGCGTAGAGGAACTCCTCGACCTCGCGCGGGTAGACGTTCTCGCCGCCGCGGATGACCATGTCCTTGATGCGTCCGACGATGTTGAGGTAGCCCGCGTCGTCCATGACCGCGAGGTCGCCGGTGTGCATCCAGCCGTCGGCGTCGATCGCGTCGGCGGTCTTCTCCGGCTCGTCCCAGTAGCCGAGCATCACGGAGTAGCCGCGGGTGCAGAACTCGCCGGTCTCGCCCCGCGGCACCACCGCTCCGGTCGCCGGGTCGACGACCTGCACCTCGACGTGCGGGTGCACCCTGCCGACGGTCGACACCCGGCGGTCGAGGTCGTCGTCGACGCGCGACTGCGTCGACACCGGCGACGTCTCGGTCATGCCGTAGCAGATGGTCACCTGCTCCATGTGCATGTCGGCGACGACCCGCTTCATCACCTCCACCGGGCACGGCGAGCCGGCCATGATGCCGGTGCGCAGCGAGGACAGGTCGTACGACGCGAAGTCCGGGCAGCCGAGCTCGGCGATGAACATGGTCGGCACGCCGTACAGCGACGTGCACCGCTCGTCCTGCACCGCCTGCAGGGTCGCGGCGGGCTCGAACGCCGCAGCCGGGATGACCGTGCAGGCGCCGTGGGTGGTCGCCCCGAGGTTGCCCATCACCATGCCGAAGCAGTGGTAGAAGGGCACCGGCAGGCAGATCCGGTCCTCTTCGGTGTAGCGGCACAGCTCACCGACGAAGTAGCCGTTGTTGAGCAGGTTGCGGTGCGACAGCGTGGCGCCCTTCGGGAAGCCGGTCGTGCCGCTCGTGTACTGGATGCAGATCGGGTCGGTGCTCGACCAGCGCTGCCTCACGGGCAGCCAGCGCCTCCCCCGGCAGCGAGGCGCCGCGCTGCAGCAGCGCGGACCAGTCGGGGTCGCCGAGGAAGAGCGCGCGCTCCAGCGTCGGCGACGCGACCTCGGCCACCATCGCCCGGTAGTCGCTGGTCTTGAACGACGGCGCGGCCACCAGCCAGCGGCAGCCGGACTGCTGCAGGACGTACGCCAGCTCGCTCGTCCGGTAGGCCGGGTTGACCGTGACCAGCACGATGCCGGCGCGGGCGGTGGCGTACTGCAGGAGCGTCCACTCCGGGCAGTTGGGCGCCCAGATCCCGACCCGGTCGCCGGCGGCGAGCCCGGCGTCGACCAGCGCGCGGGCGAGCGCGTCCACGTCGGCGTCGAGCTGGGCGTAGGTCCACCGCCGCCCGCTCGGCACGTCGACCACGGCCTCGCGGTCGGGCACGCGCGCGGCGGTACGGCGCAGGTCCTCGCCGATGGTCGTCTCGAGCAGCGGGACGTCGGTGCTGCCGGCCGCGGTGGAGAGCTCCGTCATGCGGCCATCCTGCGTCACTCCGCGGGAAGCGCGTGCACCTTCGCCAGGACCGCCGCGGACTTGCTGATGATGCCGTTGACCCCGGCGCTCAGCACCCGGTCGGCCGAGGCCTCGTCGGCCACCGGCCAGGCCAGCACCAGCTCGACCTGGTCGAGCAGCTCGCGCACCACCGGTGGGGTGAGCAGCGCCTGGTGCACCGAGACGCCGTACGGGGCGGGGCCCCGGCGCAGCCGCTGGCGCAGGCGGAGCAGCTCGGTGCGGCCCTTCGCCGACAGCAGCGGGCGGGCCCAGTCCTGGCCGAAGAACGGCTCGAGGCCCGGCCAGTGACGTGCGCAGACGAGCACCGGCCGGGACGGGCGGCGTGCCTCGAGCAGCTCCGCGACCCGCGCGCCGACACCGTTGCTGCCCTTGAGGTCGAGCATCACGCCGAGGTCGTCCGGCAGCGCGTCGAGCAGGTCGGGCAGCAGCAGCCGTGGAGCGGCAGCCGGCTCGAGGTACCACTTGTCCCACAGCCAGGGCAGGGGCCCCAGGGTCTTGGTGTGCCGGACCTCGAGCCGGCCGTCGCAGAGCTTGACGTCCGCCTCGACCGCGTCGACCCCGGCCTCCAGCGCGGCGGCGAGCCGGCCCAGGTCGTTGCCGCCGCGGTGGGAGATGGTGAAGACGGTCACCCGGCGAGCATGTCAGGCGACGGAGAGCCGGCCCGTGGCGCGCCGCGACACCAGCAGGCTGGCGCCGCCGAGCAGCAGCGCGGGCAGCCAGGCGAGCGCGGCGGACAGGGCGACCGCGCCGAGGGCCGCCTGCCAGGGGATGCCGAGGGCGGCGAGGGCGACGACGAGGGCGCCGTCCTTGGGGCTCGCGCCGTGCGGGCCGGGCACCGCACCCGCGAGCTGGCTGACGCCGAACGCCCCGAGCAGTGCGAGCGGCGGGAGCGAGTTGCCGGTGGCGGCGATGGCGCCGTACAGCAGGGCGACGATGGACAGCTGGTAGCCGCAGGAGAGGACGATGCCGTGCGCCAGGGCGTGCGGGCGGGGCATGCGGCGCTGCGGCACCAGGTGCGGGAAGCGGGTGCGCAGCACCCAGACCGCGGCGACGACCGCGACGGACAGCAGCGCGGCCGGCAGCAGGACGCGCAGCGGCAGCGTCGTGCCGGCGAAGACGACGAAGACCGCCATGCCGACCGCGCCGACGAGCCGGTCGAGCGCGACCTCGGCGAGACCGGAGGGGATGGCCATGCCGGTGCCCTTGAGCCGCTTGACCCGCCAGGCGTCGGCGCCGACGTGGCCCGGGGTGACGAGGCCGGCGAGCTCGGCCTCGGCGTAGGCGCGCAGGTGCCACCAGCGGCCCTGGCCGCTCTCGGACAGGGCGTGCCAGCGCAGCGGGCACAGGACGTACTTGCCGATCAGCCACGGCATCGCCCCGAGCGCCACCGGCCACGGCGACACCTCGGGGATCCGCGGCAGGGTGACGAGCGGGACCGCCAGCGCGACGAGCAGGAGCAGGCCACGCAGGAGCGGCTGTCCCGGGCGCGGACGAGCAGGTGCGACACGCGTGCTCCTCGACAGGTCTGGGCCGCCGGGGGCTGCCTCGAGCTCCCCGGGTCGTTGCCGTTCCGTCGTCATGGGTGTTGCCGCCCTGAAGGGCTCCCATGCGAACAGCAACGAACGAGTGGCCCAACGGGTACGCGCACGACCACCCAGGAGGACTACGAGGTACGAGGCCGCAGGGGCGCGAGTGACCGGTGGGACAGGCAGCCGGCCCAGACGCCGCTCGCGTAGGCCAGGTCGTCCAGCAGCCGGACCGCCGTCCACCGCAGCGGGTCGACCGCCGGCCGCCGGTCGAGGTGCTCGAGCAGCGGCGGCGCGAGCATGGCGACGGCGGCTGCCGCGCGGGTGCGCCGCGGGCCGAGCAGCGCGAGCAGCAGCGGCGCGGTGACGACGCTGCCGGCGCCGCCGAGGCCCGCTGCGGTCCAGCGCACCCCGCGCCCGGTGGTGACGCGGCGACCCGGGCGCTCTCGGCGGCAGGCACCCCGGCGGAGCGCAGCCGCCGGTGCAGGCGGGTCGCCGGCACGGCCGCCGCGAGCACGGCCGGGACGGGACGGCCGGCCAGGGCGAGCAGCCAGGCGGCGGTCGTCCACGGCGGCAGGAGGAGCGGGGCGAGCCGGCCGCCGTGCCGCTGCGCCAGCGGGGCGGCCGACGTGCCGTAGCGGTGGCGCCGGGCGAGCCAGTCGCGCCAGCGGGCCGGCTCGTCGTGGGTGACGACCGTCCGCGGGTCGTAGCGGACCTGCCAGCCGCCGTCGTGCAGCCGCCACACCAGGTCGACGTCCTCGCCGTAGCGCAGGGCGGGGTCGAAGGCGCCGGCCTCCAGCGCGGAGCGGCGCACGACGAGGGCGGCGCTCGGGACGTACGGCACGCGGCTGCCCGGCCGGACCGGCGCCTCGCGCGGGCCGAGGTCCAGCGGGCCGCGGTCGGCGGCGTACCGGGCCAGCAGTCCGGCCGCGCCTGCGGAGCCGCGCACCCGCGGGGCGACGGCAGCCACGGTCGGGTCGGCGAAGTGGCCGACCAGCGCCTCGAGCCAGCCGGGTGGCGGGACGCAGTCGCTGTCGACGAAGGCCACCAGCTCACCGGTGCTGGCGGCCAGGCCGGCGTTGCGGGCCGCGCCGGGGCCGGCGTTGTCCGGCAGCGCGAGCAGCTCGGCGCCGCGGGCCCGGCAGACCGCGGCCACCGCGGACGGGTCGCGGGAGCCGTCGTCGACGACCAGCACCCGGCGACCGGCGAGCGCGGCGAGGCACCGGTCCAGCTCGTCGGCGCGGTCACGGACCGGGACGACGACCGCCACGTCGGCGGCGTCGGCCGGCCCTGGGCGCGGGTGCGCCAGCGCGCCGTCGACGAGCTGGCGACCCAGCCGCCGGGCGGACGCCGACCCGGTGCCGGCCGCCAGCGCCGTCAGCGCCGCCGGCCCCTGCTCCGCCAGCCGCACGAGCCGGACCGGGACGCCGCCGAGGAGCACGCGGCCCCCGGCCAGCTGGCGCACGTCGGGGTCGAGCACGACCGGGACCGACTCCGGGAGCGGGTCCCGGTCGCTCACAGGGCCAGGCCGCCGTCGACCGGCAGCACCGCGCCCGTGACGGCGCCGCTGCCCGGCCCGGCCAGCCAGACCAGCGCGGCCGCCACCTCGTCCGGCTCGATCAGCCGACCGAGCGGCTGCTGGCGGGCGAAGTCCTGCGACGACGGCAGGTCGTACAGCCGGGCGCTCTCGGCCAGGACGAGGGTGTCGGTCGAGCCGGGGCTGACCGCGTTGGCGGTCACGCCGGTACCGCCGAGCTCGACGGCGAGCGCGCGCACCAGGCCGGTCACGCCCGCCTTGGCGGCGCAGTAGGCGGCCAGCATCGGGAGCCCGCGCACGGCGGCGGTGGAGGCGACCGCGAGGAACCGCCCGGAGCGCGGCGCGGGCCGGCGCAGCAGCGCCGGCACCGCCACCCGGGCGAGGGTGACGACCGCGTGCAGGTCGACCTGCAGCAGCGCCTCGACCTCGCCCTCGGGCTGCTCCCACAGGGGCACCCCGCCGGCGACGACACCGGCGACGGCCAGCGCCGCGTCGAGCCCGCCGAACCGCTCCTCCGCCAGCGCCACCGCGCCGGCGACGTCGGTCGCGGACGTCGCGTCGCCGACCACGGTCAGCACCGACGGCCCGGCCAGCGCCTCGAGCTCCTCGCGGGTGGCCAGGGCGTAGGGCAGGCGCGGGTCGTCCGCGCAACGGTCCAGCGCGACGACCTGCCACCCGTCGGCCACCAGGCCGCGGACCGTGGACGCGCCGATCCCGCGGGCGGCGCCCGTCACCAGGGCGACCCGCGTCATCCGAGCCACCGGTCGAGCGCCTCGACGGCCTCCGCCAGCAACGTCGACCCCTCGTCGGCGCTGGCCCCCGCCGGGTCGCCGAGCACCCCGTTGGGGCTGACGGCCCGCACGCCCCCGGCCCGCAGCGCGGGCAGCAGGTCGGCCAGCGGAGCGGTCGCGCCGGCCTCCCGCGCAGCGCCGACCCGGGACGGTGACAGGGCCAGCTGCACCGACGTCTCCGTGCGCCCGGCGTGGGCGTCACCGCGCCAGGCCGGCGACCAGGCGCGCACGTCGCGCGACTCCGACCGCAGCAGCGCGACGGCTCGGCGCACCGGACCGGCGTTGCCGCCGTGGCCCGACAGCAGCAGCACCCGCGACCACGTCTCCGTGGCCGACCGGCACAGCTCGACGAGGAGCAGCTCGAGCGCCTCCTGCCCGACCGACAGCGTCCCGGCGAAGCCGGCGTGCTCGCCGCTCGCGCCGTACGGCACGGCGGGCGCCACGTCGACGTCGCCGCGGCGGCCGGCCAGGGCGCCCGCCAGCGCGACCGCCACGTCGGTGTCGGTGGACAGCGGCAGGTGCGGGCCGTGCTGCTCGGTCGCCCCGAGCGGCACGACCAGCAGCCGGCCGCGGCGGTCCTGTGCCTGCGGCGACGTGAGGTCCCCGACGGAGGTCAGACCGCGACCGTCTTCTGCCCGGGGACGCCTGCGCCGGTGCCGGGACGTCCCGGTACGCCGAGGACCCGGGGGAAGCTGTCGGGCACCAGGATGTCGTCAGGGGTGAGGTCGCGGACCGAGGACTTGCCGATGCCGAGCAGCCCGGAGTCGACGCCGCCGCGCAGGATGTCCAGGACGTTCTCGACACCGGCCTGGCCGTTGGCCGCGAGGCCCCACAGGTAGGCGCGGCCGATCATGACCGCCTTGGCGCCGAGGGCGACCGCCTTGACGACGTCGCTGCCGCGGCGGATGCCGCCGTCGAGCAGCACGTCGATCTCCGAGCCGACCGCCTGCGCCACCGCGGGCAGCGCGCGTACGGAGGCGGGCGTGCCGTCCAGGTTGTTGCCGCCGTGGTTGCTGACCGAGATCGCGTCGAAGCCGACGTCGACCGCGTTGCGCGCGTCGTCCAGGCGCATGACGCCCTTGAGCATCAGCTTGCCGTCGTACTGCGAGCGCAGCCAGCGCAGGTCGTCCCAGGTCGGCAACGGCGTCTGCATCCACTCGTAGTAGGCGCCGAAGAAGCCGGGAGCCGCCTCGCCGGGCAGGGCCATGTTGGGCGCGGTGAGGTCGGGCAGCGCGCCGCTCTTCGCCCAGCGCAGCGCCCAGGCCGGGCGCAGCGCGACCTCGGGGGCGAACTTCACCATCGTCTTGAAGTCGATGGCCTCGGGGATGCTCGGGCTGCCCCAGTCGCGGCCGTTGGAGAACGACCAGTCGAGGGTGACGATGATGCCGACGGCGCCGGCCGCCTTGGCCCGCTCGACCCGGGCCAGGATCTGGTCGCGGGTGCCGGACCAGTAGAGCTGGAAGAACGTCGGCGCACCGGTCGCGACGACGTCCTCGACCGCCTTGCTGGCGAACGACGACAGCCCCATCGCGGTGCCGCGGGCGGCGGCCGCACGGGCGATCGCCACCTCACCGTCGGGGTGCACGGCCTGCACGCCGGTCGGCGAGATCATCACCGGCAGCGCGATCTGCTGACCCATGACCGTCGTCGACAGGTCGCGCTCGTGCGCCAGGTTGGCGACGTGCGGCGCGAAGCCGAGCTCGCTGAACGCGTCGATGTTGTCCTCGAGCGTCTTGCCGCGCTCGGAGCCGGCGACCAGCGCCATGTAGACCGACTTGGGGAGCGTCTTCTTCGCGCGGCGCTGGGCCTCCGCGACGGTCTCGAACCAGGCGTTCTTCGCCACAGGGGGAGCCTCTCTACAGGGACAGGGTGGACAGGGGGTTCTCGTCGCACGCCTTGTCGGGGCGGCGCATGCTCAGCGGGACCAGGACGGGACCGCCCTTCACCCCGCCCTTGTGCGAGTGGTCCAGCGAGGGCTTCGGCGCGGCGCCGGGCGTGACCTTGGACAGCGCCAGCTCGCCGTAGCCCTTGACGCACTCCGGGTCGGGGCCGTCGAGCGGCAGGCCGGTGAAGAACTTCGCGGCCATGCAGCCACCGCGGCAGGCGTCGTACTGGTCGCAGCCCGAGCAGGCGCCGCCGCTCTGCGGCTCGCGCAGCTCCAGGAACAGGTCGCTCTCGCGCCACACCCGGGCGAAGCCGCCCTCGCTGCGGACGTTGCCGGCGAGGAACTGGTCGTGGATGGCGAAGGGGCAGGCGTAGACGTCGCCGACCGGGTCGATGAGGCAGACCACGCGACCGGCGCCGCACAGGTTCAGCCCCGGGAGCGACTCGCCGTACGCCGCGAGGTGGAAGAAGGAGTCGCCGGTCAGGACGCCCTCGCCGTGCAGGACCAGCCAGTCGTAGAGCTCGCGCTGCTGCGCCTGCGTCGGGTGCAGCTCGTCCCAGACGTCGGCGCCGCGGCCCGACGGGCGCAGGCGGGTGAGCCGCAGCTGCGCGCCGAACCGGTCGGCGATCTCCTTGAACTGGTCGAGCTGCGGGATGTTCTGCCGGGTGCAGACGACCGACAGCTTGGCCTGCACGCCGGCGTCGGACAGGTGCTGCAGCGCGCGCACCGCCGTGTCGAAGGACCCCGCACCGCGCACCGCGTCGTTGACCACGGCGTCCGCGCCGTCGATGGAGATCTGGATGTCGACGTAGGAGTTGGCCGCGATCCGCCGGGCCGCCTCGGCGTCGATCTTGATGCCGTTGGTGGAGAACTTCACGCCGACGTCGTGGGAGGTCGCGTAGTCGAGCAGCTCCCAGAAGTCCGACCGCACGGTCGGCTCGCCGCCGCCGATGTTGACGTAGAAGACCTGCATGCGCTGGAGCTCGTCGATGACCGCCTTGCACTCCGCGGTGCTCAGCTCCCGCGGGTCGCGGCGGCCGGAGCTCGACAGGCAGTGCGCGCACGCCAGGTTGCACGCGTAGGTGAGCTCCCAGGTCAGGCAGATGGGCGCGTCGAGGCCGAGGGCGAAGTGCTCGACGAGGGGGACGACGGTCACGAGGCGCTCCGGGGCTCGATCATGGAGGTGCGGACGAGGGTGGTGAGGGCGCGGGCGTACGTCGCGGTCTCCGCGGGCCCGACGCCGGCGTCGGCGAGCGCGGCCCGGGCCGACGGCTGCGCGGCCAGCGCCTGCACGGTGGCGAGCAGGCGGCGGTCCTTGAGGAACGACAGCCGGCGGGTGCCGAAGTGGTAGAGCAGCGCGCCGAACGGCTCGGGGCGCACGGCCACCTGCTGCGCCAGGTCGTACGGCGCGTCCAGGTCCACGACCCGTTCGTCGGCCTCCTGCGCGAGGACCTCAGGCATGGCAGCCTCCTGTCGGGTGACCGGCGTCACGGGGACGACGGTAACGGCACTGAGTGCCGTTGGGAAGCGGCTCTCGACGACAGCCTGACAGGAGGGCCATGACGGTCACGCGCCCGGGGCGCCCTGCGGTCACCTCGCGGGCCCAGCTGGAGCAGGTGGCGCTCGAGCTCTTCGCCCGCAGCGGCTTCGACGCGACGACCGTCGACGACGTCGCGGCCGCCGCCGGCATCGGCCGGCGCACCTTCTTCCGCTACTTCGCCAGCAAGAACGACGTGGTCTGGGGCGACTTCGACGCGGGCCTGGCGCGAGATGCGCGGGCTGCTGGCCGCCCAGGCCGACGACGTCCCGCTGCTGGAGTCGCTGCGGGTGGCCGTGCTCGCCTTCAACCGCCTCGACGCCGACGCCGAGCCGTGGCACCGCCAGCGGATGGCGCTGATCCTGCACGTGCCCGCCCTGCAGGCGCACTCCACGCTGCGCTACGCCGCCTGGCGCGACGTCGTCGCCGAGCACGCCGCCCGCCGGCTGGGCGAGCCCGCCGGGGCGCTCGGGCCGCGCCTGGTGGGGCACACGCTGCTGGGCGCGGCGGTCGCGGCGTACGAGCAGTGGCTGCTCGAGCCGGGCGCCGCCCTGGAGCCGCTGCTGGACGCGTCGGTGCGCGCGCTCGCCGACGGGCTGGAGGCGGGGGTGCGGCGCCTCGGCGGGTAGGGGCGGCGCATGGACCTGACGCAGGAGCTGCTCGACGTCGCCCGCGAGGCGGCCGACGCCGCCGCGACCAGCGCCCTGGCGTGGCGCGCCCGGGCCGCCGAGCTGCGGGTGGAGGAGAAGGCCGGGCCGGCCGACCTGGTCAGCCAGGCCGACCGCGACGCCGAGCTGGCGGTCCGCGCGGTGCTGGCCCGCCGGCGCCCGGACGACGCCGTCCTCGGCGAGGAGGGCGGCACGGCGGCCGGCAGCAGCGACGTCGTCTGGGTCGTCGACCCGGTCGACGGCACCACCAACTACGTCTACGGCCGGGACGAGTGGGCGGTGAGCGTCGCGGCCGTACGGGTCGCGGGCCCGGCCAGTCCGGCGACCGTCGCGGCCGGGAAGGTGCTGGCCGGCGTCGTCGTCGAGCCGGTGGTCGGCCGCACCACGTGGGCGAGCGCCGGCGGCGGCACGTGGTGCGACGGCGTGCGGACGCACGTGCGGCCGACGACCGACCTGGCGCAGGTGCTGGTCGAGCTCGGCCTCGGGCGGCCGCCGACGCGGCAGCAGGCCGGGCGGCTGGTCGGGCTGGTCGACCGCGAGGTGCGCGACGTGCGGCGCGGCGGCAGCGCCGCCATCGCCCTGGCCCAGGTCGCGACCGGGCGCGCCGACGCCTCGTGGGGGCCGGGGCTGCAGGTGTGGGACGCCGCGGCGGGCGTGCTGCTGGTGCGCGAGGCGGGCGGCACGGTCGGCGACCTCACCGGCCCGCTGGTCGACGGCATCCCGGCGACCGGCACGGTGCTGTCGGCCGCGCCCGGCGTCTTCGAGGCGCTCCGCCGCGTCGTCGCCGCGGTCTACGCCGACTGAGCGCCGGCTGAGGGCCGCCGCGGTGCCGGTCACCCGGCACCGCGGCGGACGGTCAGACGATCTTGAGGGCCCGGGTCGGGCACTCCCGGGCGGCCTTGCGGGCGAGCTCCACCTGGTCGTCGGGCACCGGGTCGGCGAGCACGACCAGGTCGCCGTCGTCGCTGATCTCGAACAGGTCGGGCGCGACCATCTCGCAGGTGCCGGTGCTGGCGCACAGGCCGCGGTCGACCTGCACGTGGGCCGGAGCGGTCACCGCTGGCCCGTCAGCCGGACCGGCAGCCGCTTGATGCCGTTGATGAACGACGAGCGCAGGTGGTCGGGCTCGCCGGCCACCTCGAGGTCCGGCAGCAGCTCGAACATCACCTTGAACATCACCGCGATCTCGCGGCGGGCGAGGTGGCTGCCCAGGCAGAAGTGCGGACCGGGGGCGCCGAACCCGAAGTGGGTGTTGTCCTCGCGGGTCACGTCGAAGACGGCCGGGTCGGACGAGAACGCCGTCTCGTCGCGGTTGGCCGAGTTGTAGAACATGAGGAACTTGTCGCCGGCCTTGAACTGCTTGTCGCCGAGCACGACGTCCTGGGTGGCGGTGCGGCGCATCCAGGTGACCGGCGACGCCCAGCGCACGATCTCCTCGACCGCGGTCTTGCTGACGCCGTCGACGTCGGCGAGCCACGCCTGCTTCTGCTCGGGGAAGCGGTGCAGGGCCCACACGCCGTGGCTGATGGCCGTGCGGGTCGTCTCCGTGCCGGCCGCGCAGAGCAGGATGAAGAAGGACCCGATCTCCTGGTCGTTGAGGCTCTCGCCGTCGACCTCGGTGCGCACCAGGGCAGACGTGAGGTCGTCGGTGGCCGTGACCCGGCGCTCCCCGGCGAGCCGCTGCATGATGCCGGCCAGCGCGCCGCCGGCCTCGAGCAGCATGGTGAAGGCCTTCTCCGGGTCGTCGCCCATGACCTCGGGGTCACCGCCGGACAGGATGACGTTGGTCGCCTGCAGCACCGTCGGGCGGTCCTCCTGCGGGATGCCCATCATGTTGCAGACGATCTCGAGCGGCAGCGGGGCGGCGATCTCCGCGACCAGGTCGAAGCTGCCGTCGCCGGCCTCGGCCGTGGCGCGCGCCTTGGCGGCCAGGTCACGGGCCAGGACCTCGACGCCGTCGACCAGCGCCTCGAGCTGCTTCGGCGTGAAGGCCTTGCTGACGATGCGGCGGATCTTGGCGTGCCGCGGGTCGTCCATGCTGATCATCGAGCCGAAGAACTCGGTCATCTCCGGCGGCAGGTCGGCGATCGACGTCGCGCCCTTGCCCGAGCAGAACAGCTCCGGCTGGCTGCTCACGGCGTCGATGTCCGCGTGCCGGACGAGGGCGTAGTAGCCGGGGCCCTTCTCCATGAACGGGACCTCGGGCTCCTCGAAGAAGCCGTACGGCTTCTCCTTGCGCAGCGCGGCGAAGGCGGCCTCGCGCTGCTCCGGCGGCAGCGCCCAGAACTCGATGTCGGAGAGGTCGATCGCGTCGACCTCCGGCAGCGTCAGCGACACGGTGTGTTCCTCTCGGGGGTGCGGTGGGACGGACAGGTGGTGCTCACAGGGCTGGCTCCGGCTCGGCGACGCCGAGGTAGGCCTGCTGGACCAGGGGGTCGGCCTGGACGACCGACGGCGGTCCGCTGCAGATCACCCGGCCGAAGTCGAGCACGTGCACCGTGCTGCACAGTCCCATGACCAGCTCGACGTCGTGCTCGACCAGCAGGACCGACCCGCCGTCGGCGACGACGACGCCGAGCAGGGCGGCGAAGGCGTGCGTCTCCTCCTCCGACAGGCCGGAGGAGGGCTCGTCGAGCAGGAGCAGCCGCGGCCGCATGGCGAGGGCCCGGGCCAGCTCGACCAGGCGGGCGACCCCGGTGGGCACCGCGTCGGCCATCACGTGGGCGTACGCCTCGACGCCGACGCGCGCGACCGCCTCCTCGGCGACCTGGCGCGGGTCCTCGCCGTCCTGGCGACCAGCTGCGGCGCAGCTCGGCAGCGGTCAGCACGTTGTCGAAGACCGACAGCGAGCCGAAGACCTCGAGCCGCTGGAAGGTGCGGGCGATGCCGCGGCGGGCCCGCTCCTGCGGCTTCCAGCCGCTGATGTCGGCGCCGTCGAGCAGCACCCGGCCGCTGGTCGGCGCCTGCAGGCCGGTGATGACGTTGAACAGCGTCGTCTTGCCGGCGCCGTTCGGGCCGATCAGGCCGGTGACGCAGCCCTCCTCGACCGTCAGCGTGGCGTCGTCGACCGCCGTCAGGCCGCCGAAGCGGACGCTGACGCCGTCGATCTCGAGCAGGCTCATCGCTGCTTCCCGTCGCAGCGGAAGCCCTTGGCGGGCGAGTCGGTGCGGACGTACTTGCCGCCCTTGATCTGCCAGATGACGTAGCAGTTGCCGGCCTTCTTGTCGCCGGGGTTCGCCGGGGCGTAGAAGCCCTCGGCGTCGAACTTCTTGGTCGCCTTGAGCTTCTGCAGCACCTTCGCCCGGGTCAGCTTCGGCCCGGCCTTGCGGATCGCCCTTGCACGAGCAGCGCGGTCGAGGCCCAGGCGTTGGCGGCGAAGCTGTCGGCCGCGCCGCCGCCGGAGACCTGCGCGTAGAACTTCTGGAACGGTCGCGACCGACGGGATCGCCGCGGCGTCCTCCGGCGAGAAGAACAGCGCGCTGCCGTTGGAGCCGTACATGCCCTCGGCCGCCGCGGCGCCGCCGAGCTTCTTGAAGAACGTCTGGTCGTACATCGAGCGGCGCCAGGAACGTCGGCTTGAAGCGACTGGCGGTCGGCCTGCGGCTTGAAGTTGGCCATCTGGTCGGCGTTGAACAGCGTCAGGAACATCTTGATGCCGCTGCCGGTTCATCTGGATGATGTCGGCGGTGAAGTCGGTCTCGGTGGCGCCGACGGCGCGCTCGTAGTCGAACTTCCAGCCGGCCGACTCGGCCGCCTTCTTCTGCAGCTTCGCGACGTTGTTGACCGCGGGCAGGTTGACGTACATGAAGCGCCGTGTGCTCGACGACGTCCTTGCCGAACTTCTTCGGCGGCCCAGGCGTAGATGCCGTTGTTCGAGCGTCGTCGCCGATCGGGTTGACGCTGAAGTTGTTCGGCAGCGCGTTGGCCTCGGGCGTGACCGCGAGGTGGACGTCCGGGACTGCCGGCGTTCTTGGCCAGCACGGTCGCGCCGCAGGAGTCGAACAGCGAGAACGAGCCGGCGAAGGCGAACACCTTGTCCATGAGGCCCTGCGTGGCCGTTGCGGTCGCCCTCGCAGGACGTCTGGGAGTCGGCGACCGCGATCTTCAGCTTGCGGCCGAAGAGCCCGCCCTGGCTGTTGACGTAGGCGATGTAGGCGTTCGTGCCGTTGACCGACGGTCTGGAACAGGCCGGGCTGCGGGCCGGACAGGTCGGCCACGTGCCGATGCGTGATCTGGTCGGCCGTGACGCCGACGTCGGTGGCGCCGCCGTTGCCGCCGGCCGGTGCGGCCGCGCCCTGCGGCGCTGCGCCCCCGCCGGCGGCGGCCGTCGCGCCGGGCCGGTGCCGGGCTTGGCGCCGGCCTTGGCGGTGCCGCCCTTCGTCGTGCTGCCGGCCTTCGTGCCGCTGCCGGCGACCGGGGCTGCGCCGGTGCCGCCGGCGGCGGGGTCCGTGCCCGGCGCCGCGGCGGCGTCCCCTCCGGCCGCGGCGTCGGTGCCCGGGACGACGGTGCCGTCCTCCCCGACCGTGCCCTGCTCGGCGCCGACCGCGGTGCCTCCGCCGCCGCCCCCGGACAGGGCCGCGGACGCGGCCTGCTGCCGGACCGAGTCGTCGACCTGCGTGCCGCAGGCGCTGGCGAGCAGGCAGGCGGACAGGGCGAGCAGGGCGAGGGGGTGCACGCGGCGGCGCATCGGGACTCCTGGGGCTCGGAGGAGGGCGCGGGTCAGCGCGGGGCCGCGCGCGGAGGCGGGTCCGGCGCACGGCGCCCTGGGCGGGAGGAGCGGGGGGCGGGGCCACCGGCTGGCACAGGCCGCAGAGCGAGAAGCCGGGCTCGAGCCAGGTCACGTCGACGACGTCGAGGCCCGATGGTGGCGACGCAGTCGGGGCGGTGCAGCAGCGTGCCGGACGGGGTCGTGACGACCCGCTCGGCGGCCGGGACGGAGGAGGCCTGGCCGACCCGGCCGGCCAGCTCGACCAGGAGCCGCTCGAGCCGGGCCTGGTGCTCGGCGACCCGCTCGCGCTCGCTGCGCGACTCGCGGACAAGCAGCGTCAGCCAGTAGGCGAAGTAGAGGAAGCCGCCGCCGAAGACGAGGGCCAGGCCCAGGATGCCGCCGGAGATGAGGTACGGCGTCTGCTCGAAGGGCAGGACGGTCTGCGCCGCGCCGTACCAGCCGAGCAGGATCAGCACGACCCCGAGCGGCATCAGCGTGCCGCCGACGACGAGCAGCCAGCGGTCCGACGGTCCGCCGGGGCCGCGGCGGCTGCGCAGCAGCGTGGCGGCGTCGGCGAGGCGGTCGAGCCGCTCCCGGCCCCGGTCGAGGCGGTCGGTGTCGCGGAGCGTGGTGGTGGTCATGAGGACCTCTCGTCGCACTCGACGGCGGGCAGGGCGAGGACGCGGTCGGGCATCCGGCGCAGGCCGGCGGCGAGGAAGCCGACGGCGGCGAGCCCCACCAGGGCGAGCAGCGTCGGCACCCCGCCGGCCAGCGGGAAGGACACGGGGACCAGGGTGTCGAGCGGGCTGGCGGCCTCCGGCGCGGCCACCTCGGGAGCCGCGGGGACGTCGGCCACGGGGGCGGGCGCGGTGTCGACGGCCGTGATGGGGGCCTCGACGGCGGGGGCCTCGACGGGCTCCTCCGCGGCCGGCGCGTCGACGGCCGGCGGGGCGGGGGCGGCCGCCACCGGCGTGACCGGGGTGTCGGCCACGGCAGGCGCGGCGAAGGCGGGCGTCGCCTCCAGCTCGACGGAGGCGCGGCCGAAGGTCAGGGCGTACTCGGTGCCGCCCTGCGTCAGCAGCAGGACGAGCGCGCCGGCGTCGTAGGAGACCGCGCCGCCCTTGGTGGTGGTGCGCGGCTCGGTGACGACGACCTGCAGCCCGAGCGCCTTGATCGCCTCGTTGACCGCCTGCTGCGGCAGCGGGTTGGGCACCGTCTGCCCCTGCAGGTGCAGCCCGGTGCTGTCGACGGTCACCGGCACCCCGGCGATCGTCATGCCGGTGACGGTGGTGCGCGCCGGTGGCCTTCGCGGTCTTGCCGTCGCTGGTGGCCTGCGCCTTGGACGTGACGTTGCCGACCTTGATGACGCCGCCGGCGATGCTGAGGTCGGAGACCTCGCTCTGCGCCTCGGCGACGGCCTTCTTCGCGCCCTCGAGCGCGACCCGGCTGGAGGAGCGGAAGGCGCCGCTCTTGGACACCGGCGTCTCGGTGCTCTCGCCGGTGCTGGCCTGCGCGGTCACCTCGTCCGGCTCGGCGGTCGAGGCCATCAGGGCGCCCGGGATGCTGGTGTTGGTCGCCTTGCGCTCGCCACCGGTGCGCGTCTCGGCCCGCACCGGGCTGTTGAGCATCTCGGCCTCGGGCGGCGCCTCCGGGGAGAGCACGAGGATGGTGCTGCCGCCGTTGCCGATCACCGGGCCCGGCCAGGCGAGCGAGGCGAAGCCCGCGCCGACGTGGCCGGTGGTCAGCGAGCTGGTGACGTCGGGGACCGTCACGGCGACGTCGCGGTAGAGCGGGCCGAGCCCGAGGCCCGGGGCGTTGGCGAGCAGCTTGTACGAGGAGAGGCCGGAGCCGCCCTCCTCCGCCGCGCCGGCGCCCACCGGGGCCAGGGTGAGGCAGACGGCGGCGAGCAGCGCGAGCGTGCGGGGTCGACCGGTCATCCGGTGCCTCCCAGGTAGACGTCGTCGACGTAGGGGGCCACGTCGGCCGGCTGGCCGACCCGGACGATGCGCCCGCCGACCATGAGGGCGGCGTAGTCGGCGACCGCGAGCGCGGTGCGGGCGAACTGCTCGACCAGCAGCACGCTGATGCCGTCGGCGGCCAGCGAGGACACCAGGTCGTACAGCTCGGCCACGATCAGGGGCGCGAGGCCCATCGAGATCTCGTCGAGCAGCAGCAGGCCGGGCGAGGTGACCAGCGCGCGGGACATGGCGAGCATCTGCTGCTCGCCGCCGGACATCGTCCCGGCGACCTGGTTGCGCCGCTGGCCGAGCTTGGGGAACCGGGCGTAGGCCGCGTCGGCGACGTCGGCGAAGGAGACCGGCGCCGCGTAGGTGACGAGCTTGAGGTTCTCGGCGACCGTCAGGTTGGGGAAGATGCCGCGGCCCTCGGGGATGCGGCAGACCCCGGCCCGGGTGAGCGCCGCGGGCGAGGCGCCGTTGACGTGGCGGCCGGCGACGTGCAGGCAGCCCGCGGTCGGCTTCACCTTCCCGGAGGCGACCGCGAGGGTCGTGGTCTTGCCGGCGCCGTTGGGGCCGAGCAGCGCGGTCACCGAGCCCGCGGGGACCACGAGGTCGAGGTCCTGCAGCACGTTGATGCGGCCGTAGCCCGCGCGGACGCGCCGCAGCTCGAGGGCGGGCGGCCGGCGCTCCGCGTCGGCGGCCACCGGGCCGGGGAGCAGGTCAGCGGACACCGGCGAGCTCCTCGCGGACGACGGGTGCGGGCGCCGGGGCGGCGGTCGCGGGCCGGCGGGCCGCCGGGCCCTGCGGGGTGCGCCCACCGGTCAGGCGCTGCCGGGCGTCGGACAGGGCCCCGCCGATGCCGCCGGGCAGGCTGCCGACGGACAGCGCCGCGACACCGGTGACCAGGTAGACCAGGCCGCCCAGCTCGGGCACCTGCTGCTGCAGGACCGGGAGCACCGCCGTCATCGTGCCGGCGACCAGCGCGCCGGTGACGGTCTTGACGCCGCCGACCCGCAGCAGGAGCAGCAGCACGCAGCTCTGCAGCGTGATGAAGTCGAAGCCGCTGACCAGGCCTGCGCCGAGCCCGCCGAACAGCGCGCCGCCGAGGCCGGCCGCGCCGGCCGAGACCGCGAACACCACCAGCTTCACGCGGTCGATCCGCATGCCCAGCGTGGCGCAGGCCGCCGGGGAGTCGTTGAGCGCGGCGAGCATGCGGCCGTACCGGCTCCGGCGGATGGCCAGCAGGCCGACCGCACCGGCGGCGAAGACCGCGGCGACGAGGACGAAGTAGCCCGCGGCCGTGTCGAGCGGGAGCCCGAGCAGCTGGACCCGGTCGACCTTGAGGCTGCCGGAGGGGCCGAGCCGCTGGCCGAAGAAGCCGATGTCCATGACCTGGCCGAAGGCGAACGTCGCGAGGGCCAGGTAGAGGCCGCGCAGGCGCAGCGTCGGCAGGGCGACGAGCGCCCCGACCGCGGCGCTGAGCAGCACCGCGGCGACGACGCCGAGCAGGCTGCCGCCCGCGCCGGCCTTGCCCATGGCGTAGGCGCCGAGGCCGACGAAGGTCAGGGTGCACAGCGACACCTGGCCGCCGTAGCCGGTCAGCAGGACCAGCGACAGCACCACGAAGGCGAAGACCAGCGACCGGGCGCCGGTGTCCAGGGCGCTGCTCGACATCACCTGCGAGAGGACCAGCGCGGCGGCGACGAAGCGCGAGCGCCGCGACGACCGAGGTGCGCAGGCCCGGCACCGACGGGGAGCGCGACTGCTGCGGCCGCCCGGCGCGCAGCCGGTCGCTCGGCAGGACCACCAGCACGACGAAGAGCAGCAGCATGGGGATGCTCTGCTGCAGGGTGTTGAGCACGCCGGGGAAGCTGGCGAGCCCGAGCGACGGGCCGTAGCCGATGGCGTAGGAGATCGCGAGCCCCAGGCCGATGGCCCCGGCCGCCGTCGCGGGCAGGCTGCGCAGCCGGCCGACCATGGCGGCGGCGTAGCCGTTCACCACGAGCAGCGTCAGCGTGAGGATGTTGAGCTGCACCAGCGGCGCGAGCAGCACGCCGGCGAGCGCGGCCAGCGAGGACGACAGCGCCCAGGCGGTCTGCTGGACGCGCACCGGCTCCAGGCCGTTCATGGCCAGCAGGTCGGGGTCGTCGACGACGCCGCGCATGGCGAGGCCGAGCCGGGTGCGGGAGAAGAGCAGGCGCAGCCCGATGCCGACCGCGACGGCGGTGCCGACGACGATCAGCTGGCTGGCGCTGAGCACCAGGATGCCGACCTTGACGGTGCCCTCGCCGCCGAAGCGCGGGAGGATCCGCGGCTCGTTGGGCGGCCAGACCGCGTTGGCCAGGCCGATCAGGACCAGCAGCAGGCCGAGGGTGACCGCGAGCGTCTGGTCGGCCGGTGCCCCGGAGGCCCGCCGGAAGAGCACCCGCTCCACCACCACCCCGAACAGCGGCGCCAGCACGAAGACCACCAGCGGCAGCGCCAGCCAGACCGGGAGCCCCCAGCCCTGCCACAGCTGCCAGAACGAGAAGGCGGCGACCATGCCCATCGCGCCCTGCGCGAAGTTGAAGACCCCGGCGGTCGTGTAGGTGACCACCAGCCCGGTGGCCGTCAGCGCGTAGATGCAGCCGGTGACGAGCCCCACCACGGTCAGCGCGAGGAACGTCGACACCCGGCACCCTCCACGTCGTCGTGGGCCCACCCGCTGTGGTCCCAGTCACACCAACGAGGCAGAACCTAGACGGGTACGGGCCGGATGTCACCCATCTACATGCACACCTGCACGCAAGTGGAGGTCGTCCGCCAGCGGTCGGAAGCCGGCCGTGCGGGCGGCGAAGCCGGCGACCAGCTGCTCGCGGGCCTGCGGCCAGAGCCGCCGGATCTGGCGGTCGCTGGCGACGGCGCGCAGCACCCAGAGCCCGCGCATCGTGGCGATGGCCGTGACCATGAGCGGCCGGAAGTCGGGGCGCTCGACCAGCCCCGGCGCCACCGTGGTCGCCGTGCGGGCCAGCGTCCGCGCCACGGCGGAGTCGAACTCCACCAGGTGCGCGCGCAGCTCGGCGTCGGTGCGCGAGGCGACGAACAGCTCCAGCAGGGCCGTCGAGCCGTCCCCGGCGTAGAGCTCCCAGAGGCGGTTGAGCAGCACCTCGTACTGCTCGACCTCGCCGGCCACCTCCCGCGGAGGCTGCGCCAGCATCTCCGCCACGAGCCGGTCGGTGAGGTGGCTGAGGGCCTGCACCACCAGCTCGGCCTTGGTCGCGAAGTAGTGCGCCTGCGCGCCGCGGGTCACGCCCGCGCGCGCCACGACCTGGCCGGTGGTGAGCCGGGCGTAGCCGACCTCGACGAGCACCTCGAGGGTCGCGTCGAGCAGGGCGCCGCGGGTGGTCGCCCGGCGCTCGGCCTGGCTCCGGCGGCGCCTCGGTGCCGGGTCCGCGGGACGGTCCTCGGTCGTCGTCATCGGCTCGCCCTCTCCGCCTGGACCGTGCGGTCCGCCGGCGACGGCGGCGAACTTACCTGCTCGACCGCCGACATGTCCGGCCCCCTCGGCTCAGTGGAAGGTCATGCCGCCGTCCACCACGAGCGTCGCGCCGGTGACGTACGCCGCCGCGTCGCTCAGCAGGAACGCCACCGTCGAGGCGAGCTCCTCCTGCGTGCCGAGGCGACCGAGCGCCGTCGTCGCCGCCACCTGGTCCTGGAACTCCTTGGGGTACTCGTCGGCCATCTCGCTCGGGATCAGCCCGGGCGCGATGGCGTTGACGCGGATGCCCTTGCGGCTCCCCCACTGCATCGCCAGGTCGCGGGTCATGCCGAGCAGCCCGGCCTTGCTGGCGGCGTACGACGCCTGCGGCACCGGGAACGGGCGCATGCCGAGCACGCTGCTGATGTTGACGATGGCGGAGCCGCGCGGCGCCACCCGGCCGAAGGCCTGCGCGCACCAGTAGGCGCCGGACAGGTTGATGTCGAGGACCCGGCGCCACTCGTCCGGCGTCTCGCGGGTGGCCGGTGCGGCGGTGCCGATGCCCGCGTTGTTGACCAGCCCGTGCACCTCGCCGAACTCGCCGACCGCGGCCTCGAGCAGGGCCACGCACTGCTCCTGCTCCGCCACGTCGGTCGTGACGGTGAACGCCCTGCGCCCGGCGCCGCTGATCTCGGCGGCGACCTGCGCGAGCCGGTCGACCCGCCGCGCGGCGAGCACCACGTCGGCGCCGAGCGCGGCGACCTGGCGCGCGGTCGCGGCGCCCAGCCCGGAGGACGCGCCGGTCACGACGATGACCTTCCCGGTCAGCGAGAAGGCGTCGGCAAGGGACATCGGTCCTCCAGGGCTCTGAGCGGGTCGCGCACCGTACCGCCGACCCGACGGGCAGCCGTCACCCCCCGGACACGTCAGCGTCGGCCGCTCCCCACCTGACCCGGCCAGGGTCGGTGCCGTGCTGGTCCTCGCCCACCGCGGCCTGCCCCGTCCCGACCGACCCGAGAACACCGCGGCCGCCGTCGCCGCGGCCCGCGACGCCGGCGCCGACGGCGTCGAGGTCGACCTGCGGCTGTCCTGCGACGGCGTGCTGGTCGCCAGCCACGACGCCGACCTGGCCCGGGTCGCCGGGCGGCCGCTGCTGGTCGGCGCCACGCCGTACGCCGCGCTCCGTCGCGTCGCCCTGCCGGGCGGCCACCGGCTGGCCCGGCTCCCGGACCTGCTCGAGGCCGCCGACGGCGGCCGCGTCGTGCTGGAGCTCAAGCGCAGCGACGCCCCGCCGCTGCGGGTCGCGCTGGCGCTGGCCGGCGAGCTGCGGTCGCAGCGCCGGGCCGGCCGCGTGCACGACCTGACCGTCTCGTCCTTCGACCCGGCCCTGGTGTCCGCGGTGCGGGCGCTGGGGCTGCCGGTGCGGACGGCGCTGCTGGGCGCCCCGGGCACCACGACCGCACGGCTGCTGCGCGCGGCGACGGCCGGCGGGCACGACGAGGCGCACCCGTGGCGGGAGGACCTGCTGCGCCGGCGGCGCACCTGCGCCGGGCCGGCGGTCGTGCCGTGGACCGTGCAGGCGGCCGTGCACGTGCGCAGGGCAGCCGAGCTGGGCGCCGCCGCGGTCATCACCGACGACCCGGCGGGCGTGCTGGTCGCGCTCGGCCGGGGCCGGGCGCGCCGAGCAGGTTGAGCTGGCGCGGGCTAGTAGACCCCGCACATCCCGTCGATGGAGACGTCCTCGACGAGCAGGTCGACCTCGACCGCGCTGTCCTGCTCCGCGACGGCGGCGGTGGGCTCGAGGGTCGTGACGTCGTCCATGCGGGCTCCTCAGGTCAGGCGGTGGGACGAACGGTAGAGCACGGCCTCAGCCGTCGGCCAGGAAGGCCAGGGCGCGGGGCACGTCCGACGGGCCGGACAGCGTGGCGAACCGCGCGCCGGCGGCGGCCGCGAAGGCGCGCGCCTCCTCCGCGTCGTCCTCGGGCGCGACGACGACCAGCCCGTCGAGCCGGCGGGCGTAGGGCAGCGGGTCGGGCCCGGCGGTCGGCCGGCCGTCCGAGAGCAGGACGGTCAGGCGCCGGCTGGCCCGCGACCGCTCGAGCTGGGCGCGGGCCGCGTCGAGGCCGAGCGCGAGGTCGGTCGGCCCAGCGCCGCGCAGCACGAGCAGGTCGTCGACGACCGCCTCGACCGGGCGCAGCTGGTCCTGCGCCTTCACGACGACGGCCTTGTCGTTGAAGGCGATGATGCTGTGGTCCTGCGGCGCGCGCAGCGCCGTGCTGGCCGCAGCCAGGGCCGCCGCCGCCAGCCGCTCGCCGCCGACCGAGCCGCTGCGGTCGATGACCAGGCTCAGCGCCACGGCGGGCCGGCCCCACGCGGTGCCCCGCAGCTCGTCGAGCGCCGGCGGGCGCCCGGTGGCCTGCGCCAGCAGCAGCGCGTCGAGGCTGCCCTCGACGTCCAGCTCACCGCCGGGCTGCAGCGGCACCCGGGTGAGCTTGCCGATGCCGCGGTCGCGGGCCGGCCCGGTGCGGCTGAGCCGGACCGCGATCCGGCCGGCCAGCCGCCGGGCCAGCCGGCGCAGCCGCTCGTCGGTCGCGGCCGCCATGTCGGCGAGCAGGCTGAGGGCGAGGTCCGGGTCGAGCTCGAGCTGCTCGGAGAACGCGGTCTCGTCCAGCTCGCCGAGGGTCGGCGACACCTCGGCGAACGCCGGGGCGCGGCCGAGGTCGCGCCGCGACGTCGTGCCCTTCGACGCCTCGGCGAGCGCCGCCTGCGCCTCGTCGCCCTCGAGGACTAGCGCTGGACGATCCACCCCGGAGGGCCCACCAGAGGGGGCCGGACCGGGCTCGGGGCCGGGTCCGGCCTCGGGGCTTCCCCCGGGTCGGTCTCACCTGCCTCTGCCTCGGGAGGCGGCGCGAAGACCTGCTGCCACAGCTCGCGCACGACGTCCTCGGCCGACCGGCTGCTGCCCTCGTGCAGGCGCAGGCGCCCGGACAGGGCGGTCAGCGCGGCGTCCAGCGTGACCTCGGGGTCGGTGGCCTCGCGACCGCGCAGGGTGGCCAGCGTGCCCGCGACGAGGACGAGGTCGATCGCTCCGCGCACGGACGAGCCGACCCGCACGTCGGGGTGCGACCGGGTCAGGCGCACGAGGGCGACGGAGCGCTCCACGTCGGGGCTCGCGTCGGCCACCTCGCCGGCGTTGCGCCGGACGATCTCGGCCTCGTCGCCTGCGTCCTGGTAGTCCATCCGCACCCGGCAGGTGCGGTCGTAGATGGCCGACGCGATCCGGGCGGTGCCGACGGCGTCGTACGGGTTCATGGCCGCGACCAGCCGGAAGCCCTCGGCGGCGCGCAGCCGCCCGAGCCGCGGGACGTGCAGCTCACCCTCGCTCATCACCGTGATGAGGACGTTGAGCGTCTCCTCGGGGACCCGGTTGATCTCCTCGACGTAGAGCAGCGCGCCCTCGCGCATCGCGGCGGCCAGCGGGCCGTCGACGAAGATGTCCTCGGAGTAGCCCTCCGACAGCACCCGCGACGGGTCGTGGTGGCCGACCAGGCGGGCCGGCGTCAGCTCGGCGTTGCCCTCGACGAACTGGAACGCGAGGCCGGCGCCCTCGGCGAGGCCGCGCAGCAGGGTCGACTTGCCCGTGCCCGGCGGGCCCTCGAGGAGCATGTGCCGCCCGGCGAGCAGGGCAGCCAGGACCAGCTCGACCTCACGGCGCCGCCCGACCACCTGCGCACGCAGGCGGTCGGGCAGCGACGCGTCGAGCAGGGTCGTCGACCCGCGGGCGGGGGTCCCGCTCAGTAGTCGTCCTCGCCGTAGACGATGACGCCGCGGATGTTGGTGCCGGCCGCCATGTCCTTGTAGCCCTGGTTGATGTCCTCGAGCTTGTAGGTCTTGGTGATCAGCTCGTCGAGCTTGAGCTGGCCGTCGCGGTAGAGGCCGAGCAGCTTCGGGATGTCGAAGCGCGGGTTGCCGCCGCCGAAGATCGCGCCCTGGACGCGCTTCTGCAGCAGCGTCAGCTCGAACAGGCTCAGCTTGACGTCGATGTCGGTGGCGGCGCCCATGCCGGTGACGACGGCGGTGCCGCCCTTGCCGATGAGGGCCATGGTCTCGGCGATGTGCTCGCCCTCGATCTTGCCGACGCAGATGACGGCCTTGTCGGCCATCTTCCCCCAGGTCAGCTCGTTCACCGGCTCCACGGCCTCGGCCATGCTCGCGAAGGTGTGGGTGGCGCCCAGGAGCATCGCCTGCTCGCGCTTGAACTCGACCGGGTCGATGGCGATGATCCGGCGCGCGCCGGCCGCCTTCGCGCCCTGGACGGCGTTCGCGCCGACGCCGCCGATGCCGACCACGACGACGTCCTCGCCGGCCTGCACGTCGGCGGCGTAGACCGCCGAGCCCCAGCCGGTGGTGACGCCGCAGCCGACGAGGGCCGCCTTGTCGAGCGGGATGTCGTCCTCGATCTTCACGCAGGACGCCTCGTGCACCGTGACGTAGGGCGAGAAGGTGCCGAGCAGGCACATCGGCATGACGCCGTCGCCCTTGCTGTTCTTCATGCGGTGGGTGCCGTCGGCGATCGCGACGCCGCCGAGCAGGTGCGCGCCGAGGTCGCAGATGTTCTGGTGGCCGCTCGAGCACGAGGGACAGCGCCCGCAGGCCGGGATGAAGGCGAGGACGACGTGGTCGCCCTCCTTCAGCGAGGTCACGCCGGGGCCGACCTGCGTCACGGTGCCCGCGCCCTCGTGCCCGCCGACGAACGGCCAGCCCGGGATCGGGGTGTCACCGGTGCGCACGTGCTCGTCGGAGTGGCACATGCCGGAGGCGGCCAGCTTGACCATGACCTCGCCGGCCACGGGCTCGCCGAGCTCGACCTCCTCGACCTTCCACTCCTCGTTCAGCCCGTACAGCAGCGCAGCCTTGGTCTTCAAGCTCGTCTCCTCGGTCATGGTGACGGGTGCCACACCCGGCCGTCCGCAACATAGCCCCCAGCCGTTGCACCCGGCAGGTCGTCCGCCCCTCGGGAGCGGCTGGACAACCACCTGAGCATGAGACAGCCTCGGGAAACGTTGCGGGCGCGACACGCGGCACCGCACCCCCTGACAGAAGGAGACTCCCCGGCATGGCCGAGGTCCAGAAGCTCAGCGACATCTACGTCGGCGGCGCGTGGGTGCCCTCCGACGCCACGGGCACCATCGAGGTGCGCAACCCGGCGACCGAGGAGGTCATCGCGACCGTCCCCGACGGGACCGCGAGCGACGTCGACAAGGCCGTCGCCGCTGCCAAGGCCGCGCTGCCGGGCTGGTCCGCCACCTCGCCGGCCGAGCGGGCCAGCTGGCTGCGCAAGGCGCACGAGGCGCTCACCGCGCGGGCCGAGGAGGTCGCGGCGGTCATCACCCAGGACATGGGGATGCCGGTCATGATGGCCGGCATCGTGCAGGTCGGGCTGCCGACGTTCAACCTGGCCCACTTCGCCGACCTGGCCGAGAGCTTCAACTGGGACGGCGAGGAGGTCGGCAACTCGCTCGTCGTGCGGGAGCCGGTCGGCGTCGTCGGCTGCATCACGCCGTGGAACTTCCCGCTGCACCAGATCGTGCTGAAGGTCGGCGCCGCCCTGGCCGCCGGCTGCACCGTCGTCCTCAAGCCCACCGAGGTCGCGCCGCTGTCGGCCTACAAGCTGGCCGACATCTTCCACGAGGCCGGGCTGCCGGCCGGCGTGTTCAACATGGTCTCGGGCCAGGGCGTCCCGGTCGGCGAGGCCATCGCCAGCCACCCCGACGTCGACATGATCTCGTTCACCGGGTCGACCCGCGCGGGCACCCGCGTCGCGGAGCTGGGCGCCAAGACGGTCAAGCGCGTCGCCCTCGAGCTCGGCGGCAAGTCGGCCAACGTCATCCTCGACGACGCCGACCTCGAGAAGGCCGTCGCCGACGGCGTCGGCAAGTGCTTCATCAACTCCGGCCAGACCTGCTCGGCCCTCACCCGCATGCTGGTGCCGGCCGCCAAGCTGGAGCAGGCCGAGCAGATCGCGGCGGCGACCGCGGCCGGCTTCGCGATCGGCGACCCGACCAACCCGGCCACGGTCCTCGGCCCGCTGGTCAACGCCAACCAGCTCGAGCGCGTCCGCGGCTACATCCAGAAGGGCATCGACGAGGGCGCCAAGGTCGTCACCGGTGGCCTGGAGAGCGGCCAGGACAAGGGCTACTTCGTCGCCCCGACCGTCTTCTCCGGCGTCACGCCCGAGATGACGATCGCCCGCGAGGAGATCTTCGGCCCGGTCCTGGTCCTCATGCCGTACGAGGACGAGGACGACGCCGTGCGCATCGCCAACGACACCGAGTACGGCCTGTCCGGCGGCGTGTGGTCCGGCGACGCCGACCACGCGCTCAAGGTCGCCCGGCGCCTGCGCACCGGCCAGGTCGAGATCAACGGCGGCGCCTTCAACCCGGCCGCGCCGTTCGGCGGCTACAAGAAGTCCGGCGTCGGTCGTGAGGCCGGCACCCAGGGCCTCGAGGAGTTCCTGGAGACCAAGGCCATCCAGCGCTAGTCGCTGCGCACGTCCTGCTGCCGGCTCGGGCTCTGCCCGGGCCGGCAGCGGCGTGTCCGGGCTAGTACCGGGTCGTGCGGCAGTCCCAGCAGCGACGGCGACGGCCGGGGTTGGACGCCTCGCAGTTCTCGCAGCACCAGTCGGTGAGGACGGCCTGCTCGCGCGGCAGGGGCTCCGGCCGGTCGGTGGCGGGCAGGGTGGCCAGGGCGCCAGGCGGAGGTGTCATGGCACCGCTCCTTCGGTTCGGGGGACCGCGTCGTGCGTACGAGGACCAGCCTGCGTGCCCCGGGTTGCGGCGAGGTGTACGCGAGGTATCGGTCGGGCGCTCCTGACCCTTGACCGATCGTCCGGTAGACACCGTCCATGACGTCCTACACGCCTTCGAGCACCGAGTGGACCGAGCCCGGTGCGTACGAGGTGGCGCCCGGCGTGCACCGGGTGCCCCTGCCGCTGCCCAACGACGGGCTGCGCGCGGTCAACGTCTACGTGCTGCAGACCGACGACGGCCTGGTCCTCGTCGACGGCGGCTGGGCCATCCCGGAGTCGCGCGACCTGCTCGCGAGGAGCCTGGACAGCATCGGCGCCTCGATGGCCGACATCCGGCGCTTCCTGGTCACCCACGTGCACCGCGACCACTACACGCAGGCCGTCTCGGTGCGCCGCGAGTTCGGGTCGCAGGTCGGGCTCGGCATCGGCGAGCGGCCGACCCTCGAGCTGCTCAACGACCCCGACCGGCACCCGATGTCGGACCAGCTGGGCGCCCTGCGGCAGCTCGGCGCGGAGAGCATCGCCGAGGCGATCAAGAAGCACTTCGACGAGCCGCGGCCCTACCGCAGCGAGTGGGAGATGCCGGACGAGTGGATCGAGGAGGGGCCGCTCGCGCTGGCCGGCGGCCGCACGCTGGACGCCGTGGCGACGCCCGGCCACACCAGCGGCCACCTGGTCTTCCACGACGTCGCGGGCGGCCTGCTCTTCGCCGGCGACCACGTGCTCCCGACCATCACCCCGTCCATCGGCTTCCAGCCGGCGCAGTCACCCGACCCGCTCGGCGCCTTCCTGCGCTCGCTCGCCCTGGTCCGCGCCCGCCCGGACGCGCAGCTGCTGCCCGCCCACGGCGCCGTCACGCCGAGCGTGCACGCCCGGGTCGACCAGCTGCTCGAGCACCACGCCCAGCGCCTCGACGAGACGGCGGCCGCCGCCGCCCACGGCGCGACCACGGCGTACGAGGTGGCGGGCGTCCTGCGGTGGACCCGCCGTCAGCACTCCCTGCCGGACATGGACACGTTCAACCAGATGCTCGCGGTGTTCGAGACCGGCGCGCACCTGGACCTGCTGGCGCTGCAGGGCCGCCTGACCCTGACCGTGCAGGACGGGGTCCGGCACTTCACCTGAGCACGGGCGGGCGCACCGACAGCACCACGACGGAGGCCAGCAGCCCGATGGCGAGCGCACCGGCGAACGCCGGCAGGTAGCTGCCCGTGCCCGTGATCAGCGAGCCGGCCAGCGGGGGCCCGATGGCCGACCCGAGGGCGGCGGAGGTGTAGAGCACGCCGAGCAGGCCGCCGAGGCCCTGGATGCCGAAGAACTCGGCCATCAGCGGCGGCCCGAGCGCGACGAAGCCGCCGTACCCGACACCGAGCACGACCGCGAAGGCGACCAGGCGCGGGTAGCCGGGGCCGCCCATCAGCAGCACGAACGCGAGCGCCATCGCGACGTAGCAGCCCTGGTAGGTGCGCAGGACGCCGATCCGGCCGGCCGCCGCGCCGAGGGCCAGCCGCCCGACGACGCTCGCCGCGCCGATCAGGCCCACCAGGCCGGCCGCGGCCACCTCGCCGGTGCCGCGCGTCTCGGCGTAGGCCGGCAGGTGCACGAACGGCACGAAGAGCCCGACCGACAGCAGCAGCCCCGCCGCGTACAGCCGGACGTACGTCGCGGTGCGCAGTCGCGGCCGCAGCGGCGGCGCGGGGCCGGTCGCGACGACCGGCGCGGGGCGCACCAGCAGCGCGCACAGCAGCAGCAGCGCCGTGCCGACGGCGGCGAGCACGAGGTAGGCGTCGCGCCAGCCGACCCGGTCGATGAGGCCGGCCGACAGCGGCGCGACGAGCAGCGTGCCGAGGCCGATGCCCGAGACGGCGAGGCCGACGGCGAGCGTGCGCCGCCGCTCGAACCAGCCGCCGACAACGGCGACCAGCGGGACGTAGGAGCAGGCGACCCCCAGCCCGACGCCGAGCCCGTGCCCCAGGCAGGCCTGCCACAGGGTGGTCGCCCTGCTCGTCAGCAGCAGCCCGAGCCCGAGCGAGACCGCGCCGACCAGGACCACCCGGCGCGGGCCGAAGCGGTCGACCGCGGGTCCGGCGAGGCCGCCGAGGGCGAACAGCGCGAGCGTCGTCAGGGAGAAGACCGTCGACGTGGCGCCGAGGCCGGTGCCGAGCTCGCGGCTCATCGGCAGCAGGAACGCCCCGAAGGAGTACGCGACGCCGAAGCCCGTGAACATGGCGACGAAGGCGACCGCGCAGATGCGCCAGGCCTGGGCGCCGTCCCGCTCTGGAGTCACCGGCGGACCGTAGTGCCACTTGACACGAGAGCCTTCTGTGTCAATCCTCGGTGAGGTGAGTCACACCCGGTCCGCGCTGCTCGACGCCGCTCGCGCAGCGGTCGTCGGGCCCGGCTGGGCGCGCGCCCGGATGGCCGACGTGGCCGCCGCCGCCGGGGTCAGCCGGCAGACGCTCTACGCCGAGTTCGGCTCCAAGGACGGGCTGGCCCAGGCGCTGGCGCTGCGCGAGGCGAGCCGCTTCGTCGACGGCGCCGAGTCGGTCCTGACCGGCCACGAGGGCACGCCGGCCGAGGCGGTCGCCGCCACGGCGCTCTGGACGCTCACCCGGGCCGCCGACGACCCGCTCATCAAGGCGGTGCTCACCGACGACGACGCCGCCGGGCTGCTGCCGCTGCTGACCACCCGCTCCGACGCGCTGCTGCACGCGGTGGCCGAGCGCAACGTCGCCTACCTGACGTCCCACTGGCCGGAGCTGCCGGCCGACGAGATCGAGCACGTCGCCGACGTCCTCGTCCGTCTCACCATCAGCCACATCGTCACCCCCGGCGGCCCGCCCGAGCAGACCGCCCGGCGCATCGCCTCCCTCGTCGACCGCCTGCTGCCCGCAGGACCCCGCAACCCTCCTGGAGGACCCGCATGAGCACGTTCGACAAGTACGTCATCCCGCCGACCACGGAGCAGACGTGGGACGTGGCCATGGCGGGCGACTCGCGGTTCACGTGGGAGTACGACAACGGCCGCGACCGGCTGCTCGCGCTGTACCAGAAGGGCAAGGACAAGCAGTGGGACCAGACGTCCCGCATCGACTGGGACCTCGAGGTCGACCCCTACGACGCGCTCGGCGTGCCGGACGAGGCCTCCGCCATCTTCGGCACCCCGATCTGGGACAAGCTCAACGACCGGCAGCGCAAGGAGCTCAACCGCAACCAGGCGGCCTGGCAGTTCAGCCAGTTCCTGCACGGCGAGCAGGGCGCGATGATCTGCTCCGCCCGCATCGTGGAGTCGGTGCCCGACCTCGACTCGAAGTTCTACGCCGCCACGCAGACCATGGACGAGGCCCGTCACGCGGAGACCTACGCCCGCTTCCTGCAGGAGAAGATGGGGATCCTGTTCCCCATCAACGACAACCTGTCGAAGCTCCTCCAGGAGACGCTGACCGACAGCCGCTGGGACATGCCCTACCTCGGCATGCAGGTGCTCATCGAGGGGCTCGCGCTCGCCGCCTTCGGCCTGCTGCGCGACATCACCACCAAGCCGCTGCCCAAGCAGATCCTCGCCTACGTCATGCAGGACGAGGCGCGCCACGTGGCCTTCGGCCGGCTGGCGCTCAAGGACGCCTACGCGCAGCTGTCGACCAAGGAGCGCGACGAGCGCGAGGAGTTCGTCGTCGAGGCCTGCTACCTCATGCGCGACCGCATCCGCGGCAAGGAGGTCTGGGAGACGGTCGGCCTGGACGCCGACGAGTGCGACGCCTACGTCGACCAGAACGAGTACACCGTGATGTTCCGCAACCACCTCTTCACCCGCATCGTGCCGATCGTCAAGGACATCGGCCTGTGGGGCCCGAAGGTGCAGCGGGCCTACCACGACATGGGCGTGTTCGAGATGGGCGACGCCAACCTCGACCAGCTCATGAAGGCCGACGAGGACATCGCCGAGCAGATCGACCGCGAGAAGGCCGAGGCCCGCGAGGTCGAGGTCCGCATCAACGAGATCGAGCAGACGATCCGCGTCGGCGCCGACGAGGTGCCGGTGGCGGTCGACTAGGTTCGGTCCCGGCCGAGCGAGCGCCCGGTCTGCACCCCGTGGAGGCGACGTGACCGTGCGCGGCAAGGCCTACGTGGCGGGGGTGTACGAGCACCCGCTGCGCGACATCCCGGACCGGTCGACGGCCCAGGTGCACGCCGAGGTCGCCGTCGGGGCGCTCGCCGACGCGGGGCTGTCGATGTCCGACGTCGACGGCTACTTCTGCTCCGGCGACGCCCCGGGCTTCGGCCCGCTGTCGATGGCCGACTTCCTCGGGCTGCGCGGGCTGACCTACCTCGACACCCTCGAGATCGGCGGCTCCTCCTACGTCGCCCAGGTCGGCCACGCGGCGTCGGCCATCGCGGCCGGCAAGTGCTCGGTCGCGCTCATCACCCTGGCCGGCCGGCCGCGGCACGAGCAGGTGCGCCGCATGTCGGCGCTGCAGGGCGCGCCCGAGTCGCCGTTCGAGCAGCCGTACGGCCCGACGACCGTCTCGATGTACGCGCTCGCCGCCCGGCGGCACATGCACGAGTTCGGCACCACCAGCGAGCAGCTGGCCGAGGTGAAGGTCGCCGCGTCGCTGCACGCGCAGCACAACCCCAACGCGCTGCTGAAGAAGCCGGTCACGGTCGAGCAGGTCGTCGGCTCCCGGATGGTGTCGGACCCGCTGCACCTGCTCGACTGCTGCGTCGTCACCGACGGCGGCGGCGCGGTGGTCGTCGTCAGCCCGGAGGTCGCCCGGACGCTGACCCGCCCGGTCGCCAAGGTGCTCGGCCACGGCGAGTCGCCCAAGCACAGCGACGCCGGCCGCATCGACCTCACCCACACCGGCGCGCTCTGGTCCGGCCCGCTCGCCTTCACCGAGGCGGGCCTGACGGTCGGCGACGTCGACTACGCGTCCATCTACGACTCGTTCACCATCACGGTGCTGCAGACGATCGAGGACCTCGGCTTCTGCGAGAAGGGCCAGGGCGGTCGGTTCGTGCTCGACGGGGCGCTGCAGGCGCCGTACGGGAAGCTGCCGTTCAACACCGACGGCGGCGGGCTGTGCAACAACCACCCGACCAACCGGGGCGGGATCACGAAGGTGGTGGAGGCGGTGCGTCAGCTGCGCGGCGAGGCCCACCCGGCGGTGCAGGTGCCCGACTGCCAGATCGCGATGGCCCACGGCACCGGCGGCTCGCTGGGCACGCGGAGCGGCAGCGCGACGCTGCTGCTGGGGGTGGCGGACGCATGACGCTGCCCGTGAGCGCGCCGCGCCGTCGCGCCGGAGCTGCAGGAGTTCTGGGACGCGCACCGCGCAGGGACGGCTGCTGCTGCCCCGCTGCGACGACTGCTCCGCGGTGTTCTGGTACCCGCGGGGCCTGTGCCCCCTGTGCGGGTCGCTGTCGGTCTCCTTCGTCGAGGCGAGCGGCCGCGGGCGCATCTACTCCTGGACGTGGAACACCCGCGGCGAGGGCGACTTCAAGGACGCCGGGCCGTACGCCATCGCCTACGTCGAGCTCGACGAGGGCCCGCGGGTGATGACCAACGTCGTCGACGTCGCGCACGAGGACCTCGCCGTCGACCTGCCCGTGACGGCGGTCTTCACCGACACCGGCGAGGGCACCGGACTGCTCCGCTTCCGCCCCGCCTGACGCGTCCGCCCGCTCGCCGCCCACGGCGACTTCCCCAGGGTTCCGGTACGCGACACGCCGGGTGGGGCGTACCAGAACCCTGGGGAAGTCGGCCCAGGGCGGAGCGGGGCGGGTCAGACGCCGACGACCTGCTGCCAGAGCGGCGGGGCGGCGGGGTCGAGGGCGCGGTCGGCGAGCCGGTCGGCCCAGACGCCCTCGCTGCCGGCCTCCTCGCGCCAGGCCCACAGCCGGGTCGTCGAGCGGTGCAGCGCGTGCTCGCGGGTGACGCCGATGCCGGCCACCAGCTGGTGGGCGATGGCGGCGATCCGCGTGGACGCGTCGGCGGCGACGACGCGCGGCGCTGGCGACCGACGTGGCGGCGTAGGCCAGGTCGTCGCGACGCCATGGCCAGCAGGGCGGCCTCGGCGCCGAGGGTGACCGTGGCGACCTCGCCGGCCAGCTCGGCGACCAGCTGCTGCACGGCCTGGAACTTCGCGATGGCCCGCCCGAACTGCTCGCGCTCGGACACGTGGCGCAGCACCAGGTCGAGCGCGGTCTGGCCGGCTCCGGCGGCGAGGACGACGCGCGACAGGGCAGCGCGCAGCGGCAGCTCCGCGGCGACGTCGGCGGCGACCTCAGCCCGACGCGGTCGGCCGTCACGCCGGACAGGTCGAGGTCGTCGCGGGGCTCGCCGGCCAGGTTGGCGCCCTCGGTGAGGGACGCGGCCGACGGGTCGACGACCACGACGACCGGCCCCGACGGACCCTCGGCGACCAGGACGACGGACGTGCAGACCCGGGCGTACGGGACCCGGCGCAGCGTCCCGGACAGCGCTCCGGAGGCGTCGACGGTGACGCCGGTGCTGTCGAGCGCGGCGGTGAGCGGCCCCGACGGCACGGCCAGGTCGGCCCGGGCGAGCAGCCAGGACGCGACCAGGGCGGCCTCGGCGATGCGGCAGGCGGGCCGCCCGGGCACCGGCGACGCGGACCACCTCGGCCGCCTCGCGCAGCGACCCGCCGCCGCCGCCGAGCGACTCGGGGACGTCGATGCTGGTCAGCCCCGACTCCTCGAGCGCGCCCCACGCGGCGGCGTCCCAGACGCCGTCCGTCGACGGGCCGGCGCCGAGGATGCTCTCGGCGGTCTCGGTGAGCGGCCGCAGGTCGTCCTCGAGTCGGCTCATCGCACTCCCAGCCCTCGGGCGACGACGCCGCGCAGGATCTCGTTGGTGCCGCCGCGCAGGGTGAAGCCGGGGGCGTGCAGGACCGCGGTCGCGAGCATGCTCGACAGCGGGGAGCCCTGCAGGTCGGGGACGTCCGGCACGACCCGCCGGACCGCCTCGGTCAGCGCGCTCTCGAACCGGGTGCCGAGGTCCTTGACCAGCGCGGCCTCGACCTCGGGGCTCTCGCCGGCGGCCAGCGAGCCGCCGACGCCGAGCGACATCTGGCGCAGCACGAACAGGCGGGCCACGAGGCTGCCGACGACCCGCCGGGCGAGCGCGTCGTCCGGCAGGGTGCCGGCGCGCAGCAGGTCGACCCACAGCAGCAGCAGCGGCACCGTGGACAGCACCCGCTCCGGGCCGCTGCGCTCGATGGCCAGCTCGCTGGTGCACTGCTTCCAGCCGTCGCCGATGCTGCCGAGCACGTCCTCGTCGGGCACGAAGACGTCGGTGAAGACGACCTCGTTGAAGTGGTGCTCGCCGTCGAGGCTGATGATCGGGCGGATCTCGACCCCGTCGGCGTGCAGGTCGATGATGAACTGGCTGAGGCCCGGCGTGGCGCGCCGCGTCGTCGCGCGGCGAGGTGCGCAGCAGCGCGATCATGCGGTGGGCGATGTGCGCGCCGGAGGTCCAGATCTTCGCGCCGTTGACCCGCCAGCCGCCCGTCGACCTTCTCGCCGCGGGTCCGGACCGAGGCGAGGTCGGAGCCGGTGTCGGGCTCGCTCATGCCGATCGCGAAGTACAGCTCGCCGCGGGCGATGCCCGGCACGAAGCGCTCCTTCTGCTCGTCCGTGCCCCACTTGAGGATGCTGGGCGCCATCTGCCGCTCGGCGATCCAGTGCGCGGCCACCGGCGCCCCGGCGGCGAGCAGCTCCTCGGTGACGGCGAAGCGGTCCAGCGCGCTCGCGCCGCGGCCGCCGTACTGCTCCGGGTAGCTCATGCCGAGCCAGCCCTTGGCGCCCAGCGTCCGGCTGAGCTCCGGGTCGACCCCGCCCAGCCAGGTGTCGACGGCGGGCACGAAGGCACCCCGCTCCACCTCGCTGCGCAGGAAGTCGCGGACCTCGAGGCGGAGCGAGCGGGTGCTCTCGGGCAGTGCGTGTGCAGCGAGCCTCATGGGGAGCAGTACCTCACGATCGGCGGGAGACGGCGCGTCAGACGGCCGGGCTGCCCGTCGCGTAGATGGTCTGGCCGGTGACGAAGCCGGACTCGGGCGAGGCCAGGAACGCGATGACCGCGGCGATGTCCTCCGGCTGGCCGATCCGCTTGACGGCGGCGCGCTCGCTGGCGGCCGCGACGAGGTCCTCCCACGAGCCGCCGGTCTTCTCGATGATGGCCTTGGTCATCGCGGTCTCGACGAAGCCGGGGGCCACGCAGTTGGCCGTGATGCCGTAGCCGCCGAACTCGATGGCCAGGGTGCGGGCCAGGCCCTGCAGGCCGGCCTTGGCGGCGGAGTAGTTGGCCTGGCCGCGGTTGCCGAGCGCGGAGCGCGACGACAGGAAGATGATGCGGCCGAACCGGTTCTTCACCATGGTCTCGGACGCGGCCTGCGTGACGTAGAAGCTGCCGGTCAGGTGCGTCGCCAGGACCAGGTCCCAGTCGTCGTCGCCCATCTTGTAGAACAGCCCGTCGCGGGTGACACCGGCGTTGTTGACGACGATGTCGATCTTGCCGAAGCGGCTGACCGCCTCGTCGACCGCGTTCTTCACCTCGGCCCGGCTGGTGATGTCGGCGGCGACGCCGAGCCCCTCCGTCGGCAGGCCCTCGACCGCCTTCTTGGCGCCGGCGGCGTCGAGGTCGAGCGCGACCACGTTCGCGCCGTCCTCGGACAGGCGCCGCACGGTGGCGGCCCCGATCCCCTGCGCGCCACCGGTCACCAGGGCGACCCGACCGTCGAGCTTGCCTGCCACGAGCGTCTCCATCCATCGGTTGTTGCTGAGAGTCCTACAGGAACGGCGAGGGGGGCCGCACGCCGGGGGCCGGTCCGCCGCAGCGGGCCGGCCCCGGGCGTACGGGAGGAGCGGCGGGCGGCTAGAGCCCGATGCGGTCGGCGAGCCGGGCGCGCTGGGCCGCCGGTCCGCCGAGCAGGCCGGAGTCGGCCCAGGCGCGGCGGAAGTAGAGGTGCGCGTCCTGCTCCCACGTGAAGCCGATGCCACCGAGGACCTGGATGGTCCAGCCGGCCGCGAAGGTGAACGCCTCGGACGCCTCCGCCTTGGCCAGCGGCCCGACCGTCGACAGCTCGGCGCTGCCGCCGTCGGCCACCATCACGGCGTACTGCGCCGCGGCGCGGGCGCCGTCCAGGCCGATCATCATCTCGGCGCACTTGTGCTTGATCGCCTGGAACGAGCCGATCGGCCGGTTGAACTGCATGCGCGTCTTGGCGTAGTCGACCGCCATGGCCAGGCACGCCTCCGTGCCGCCGACCATCTCGCTGGCGAGCAGCGCGCAGAACAGGTCGACCAGCTCGTCGAGCGCGCCCGGCGACGGGTCGCCGAGGGCGACCGCCGGCGTGCCGTCGAGGACGACCTCGGCGACGGGGCGGGTGAGGTCGAGCGCGGTGGTCTGCCGGGTACGGGTCAGGCCGGTCGCGTCGCCCTGCACGACGTAGAGGCGGGCGTCACCGGTCGGCGCGTCGGCACCGACCGCGCTGACCAGCAGCACGTCGGCGCTGTGGCCGTGCTCGACCAGCGTCTTGGTGCCGGTCAGGGTGACCTGGTCGCCGCGCGACTGGGCCGTCGTCGTCAGGCCGCGGGTGCCGGTCGGGCTGGCCACCTCGATCGTGGCGAGGGTGACGACGGCCTCGCCGGCGGCGATGCGCGGCAGCAGGTCGGCCTGCATCTCCGGGCTGCCCAGCCGCTGGACCGCCAGCGAGGCGAACAGGCCGGCGAGGTAGGGCGAGGAGGACAGCGCGCGGCCGGTCTCCTCGAGCACGACGGCCGGCTCGAGCAGCCCCGTGCCGGAGCCGCCGTGCTCCTCGGCGATGTGCAGGCCGGGGAGCCCCAGCTGCTCGCTCATCTGCTTCCACAGCAGCGGGTCGTAGCCGAGGTCGGTCTCCGACGCGGCGCGCACCGACGACAGCGGCGCCTTCTCGGAGAGGAAGCGGCGCAGCGAGGAGCGGAACTCCTCCTGGTCCTTGCTGAAGGCGAAGTCCATGTCAGCCCCTCGACCCGGAGAGCTCGCGGAACGGGCCGGCGTCCAGGCGCGGCTCCTTGGGCAGGCCGAGCAGCTGCTCGCCGATGATGTTGCGCTGGATCTGCGAGCTGCCGGCGTAGATCGTGCCGGCGCGCGAGGACATGAAGGTCTCCACCCACGACAGCGGGGAGTTCTCGGTGCCGGCCTCGGGCATCTGCAGCAGCCCGCCGGTCGACTGGCCGCTCGGCGCGAGGGCCTCCGGGCCGAGGATCTCCATGGCCAGCTCGGTGTACTCCTGCGCGAACTCCGACCAGATGACCTTGCTGATCGAGGCCTCCGGGCCGAGGCGGCCGCCGTTGAGCAGGCGCGACAGCGAGATCAGGCCGCGGTAGCGCATGATCTCGACCCGGCTGTGGCACCAGGCCAGCCGCTCGCGGATGCGCGGGTCGTCGGTGAGGCCGCGCTCGCGGGCCAGCGCGACGAGCCGGTCCAGGTCGCCGCGGAAGCGGATCGCGTCGGTCGTCGCGCCGACGCCGCGCTCGAAGCCGAGCAGCGCCATGGCGGTGCGCCAGCCGTCGTTGACCGCGCCGACGACCTCGTGCGAGGCGGTGCGGGCGTCGGTGAAGAAGACCTCGTTGAACAGCGCGTAGCCGGCCATGTTGACGATCGGCCGGACCTCGACGCCGGGCTGGTCCATCGGCACCAGCAGGAAGGTGATGCCCTTGTGCTTGGGCGCCGTCGGGTCGGTGCGGGCGAGCACGAAGATGTGGTCGGCCATGTGCCCGGCCGACGTCCAGATCTTCTGCCCGTTGATCACCCACTCCTCACCGTCGAGGACGGCGGAGGTGCGGATGCCGGCGAGGTCGGAGCCGGCGTCCGGCTCGGAGTAGCCCTGGCACCAGCGCATCTCGCCCGACAGGATCCGGGGCAGGTAGTGCTTCTTCTGCTCCTCGGTGCCGAGGTGGATCAGCGTGTTGCCGAGCATCCCGATGCCGAACGTGTCGTTCTCACTGCCCTGGGGCGCGCCCGCGCGGGCGAACTCCTCGGCCAGCACGACCTGCTCGACCAGGCTCAGCCCGGCGCCGCCGTACTCCTTCGGCCACGACACGGCGAGCATCTGGTTCTCCGCGAGGCGTGCGCCGCCACGACTCCCGGAACTCCTCGCGCTCGCCCTCGGCGAGCGCTCCGAGGCCGGTCCAGCCGGCAGGCAGGTTCTCTCCCAGGAAGGCACGGACGCGCTCGCGGAACGCCTCGGCCTCCGGCGGGTAGGTGATGTCCATGTCCGGACCGTATCCGAGCGGGTGTGGTCCACGACACCCTCCCCGGGCTACCTCCCGCGGAAGGGCAGGACCCGGCGCACCCCGGCGCCGACGGCCTTGACGTAGTCGCTGAGCACGGTCGGCGCCAGTGAGTCGGCCGCCGCCATCGCCACCGCGTCGACGCCGACGAGGTAGCGCGGCAGCGGCACCGGGTTGGCGAGCGCCACCCGTACGGCCCGGCCGACCCAGACCGGGTCGGGCAGCGCGCCGCCGCGGCTGCTCACGGACCTGCCGCGCGCGTACGCCTCGGTGTAGACCGAGCCCTCCGGCGCCGGGAAGGTGTCCTGGCTGGCCTCCCAGATGCCGGTGCCGAAGCCGCCCGGCTCGACGAGGATGACCTTGACGCCGAACTGCGCGACCTCCATGCGGAGCGCGTCGGACAGCGCCTCGAGGCCGTGCTTGCTCGCGGAGTACCAGCCGGTGAGCGGGGTCGAGACGCGACCGGCGATGGAGGAGACGTTGACGATGCGGCCGTCGCCGCGCTCGCGCATGGCCGGCAGGACGAGCTGCGCGATGCGCGCCGGGGCGACCAGGTTGACCTCGAGCTGGTAGCGCGCGTCGGCGGCGGAGACGTCCTCGACGGCGCCGGCCTGCGCGAAGCCGGCGTTGTTGACGACTGCCCAGGGGCCGCCGTCGGTCATCGCGGCGACCTCGGCGAAGCCTGCGCGGGTGGACTCCTCGTCGGCGACGTCGCAGACGACGGCGCGCAGCCGGGTGCCCTTCTCCTCGGCGCGCGCCAGCATGGTGTCGGCCTTGTCCTGGCTGCGCACCGTGCCGATGACGTCGTAGCCGGCGCCGGGCCAGCTCGACGGCGGTGGCGAGCCCGATGCCGCTGTTGGCCCCGGTGACGACGACGCTCCTGGTCATGCGCCCCGCTTACCCAGGAACGCGACGAACCACTGCACGGCGGACGGGTCGTCGACGGCGCCGAGGTTGAGCGCCTTGCTCGACCGGCACGCCCTGCGCGATCCGCTTCAGCGGCACCTCGAGCTTCTTGCCGGTGGCCGTGTGCGGCACGGCCGGGACGGCGACGACCTCGTCGGGCACGTGCCGGGGTGAGGCGCCCTCGCGGACCGCCGTCTTGATCCGGTCGACGAGCGCGTCGTCGAGCGTGAGCGCCGGGGGCCAGGCGGACGAACAGCGGCAGCCAGTAGCCGCCGTCCGGCAGTCTCGACGCCGAGCACGAGCGCCTCGTCGACCTCCGGCATCGCCTCGACGGCGGCGTAGATGTCGGCGCTGCCCATGCGCACGCCGTGCCGGTTGAGGGTCGAGTCCGAGCGCCCGTGCACGACGGCGGTGCCGCGCGAGGTGAGCGTCAGCCAGTCGCCGTGGCGCCAGACGCCGGGGTAGACGTCGAAGTACGCCGCGGCGTAGCGCGAGCCGTCCGCGTCGCCCCAGATGCCCAGCGGCATCGACGGCATCGGCGCGAGCACGACCAGCTCGCCGACCTCGTCGACGAGCGGCTGGCCCTGCTCGTCCCAGGACTCGACGTGGATCCCGAGCCCGCGGCAGGACATCTCCCCGGCGGTCACCGGGTGCCAGGGCGAGTCGAGGACGAGCGCCGCGGCGAAGTCGGTGCCGCCGCTGATGACGTGCAGCGCGAGGTCGTCGCCGACGGGCTCGTAGACCCAGCGGAACGACGACGCGGGCAGCGGCGAGCCGGTGACGCCGACGGCGCGCAGGGCCGACAGGTCGTGGTCGGTCCCGGGCCGCAGCCCCGCCTTCTCGGACGCGAGCAGGTAGCCCGGGCTGGTGCCGAGCAGGGTCACCCGGTGCTCCGCGGCGAGCGACCACAGCCGGTCGGCGTCGGGCCACAGCGGGCTGCCGTCGTAGAGGACGCCGGTCGCCCCGAGCAGCATCCCGCTGACCACGGCGTTCCACATGATCCAGCTGGTCGACGTGTACCAGAAGTAGCGGTCGTCCTCGCGCACGTCGTACTGCAGGCCCTGCTGCATCAGGCCCATGACGAGGGCGCCGACGTGGCTGTGCACCAGGCCCTTCGGCAGGCCGGTCGTGCCGGAGCTGTAGACCACCCACAGCGGCGCCTCGGCCTCGAGCTGCACGAACTCCGGCTCGCGCGGCTGCGCCGACGGCCTCCGCCCACGCACGACGCGCGGCCCTCGCGCGCGAGCGGCGGCGCCGTCGAGCACGGGTACGTGGACGACCGTCGTGACGGTCGGGCAGCCCGTCGAGCAGCTCGCCGACGGCGTCGCGGCGGTCGCGCGCCTTGCCGCCGAAGCGGTAGCCGTCCGCGGTGAGCGAGCACGACGCGGGTCGAGCTGGGCGAAGCGGTCGACCGCGCTCTGCGGGCCGATGTCCGGCGAGCAGGCCGACCAGACGGCGCCGAGCGAGGCGCAGGCGAGCATGCGCGACGACCGCCTCCGGCGCGTTCGGCAGGTAGCCGACGACCCGGTCGCCCTGCTGGACGCCGAGGCCGCGTCAGCGTCGCGGCGAGGGCGCCGACCAGGCCGCGCAGCTCGTCCCAGGCGACCTCGACCGGCAGGCCCTCCTCGCCGAGCGACAGCAGCGCGGTGCCGCTCGCCGGTCGTGCGCAGCACGTGCTCGGCGAAGTTCAGCCGCGCCCGGGGAACCACCGGGCGCCCGGCATCTGCCGGGTGGTCAGCACCTGCTCGTACGGCGTCGACGCCAGGACGTCGAAGTCGCTCCCAGACCGCGGCCCAGAAGTCCTCGAGGTGGTCGACGCGACCACGCCACAGCGCCGCGTAGCCGCTCGCCGGGCTCGACGACGGGCCGTGCCGTTGCCGACGCTGCTCGGCGAACGCGGTCAAGCCGCGACGCCGCCATGCGCTCGGCCGGTGAGGGCTGCCACAGCACCGTCCCGGTCTCCTGCTCACCCACGCGTGCCTCCCGGTCGTCCGGCCGGAAGCAGACCACGGGGGCTCAGGGCGGCAGCGCGAACTCCACCCAGACCCGCTTGCCGGGCTCCGCCTGCGTGACGCCCCACCGGACGGCCAGCTCGCTGACGATCCACAGCCCGCGGCCGCCCTCGGCCTCGTCCTCGGCCTCGCGCACCTCGAGCGGCCCCGGGGCCGCGTCACCGACCTCGATCCTGACCCGGCGCGGCGTCATCGTCAGCCGCAGCAGGACGGAGCGGCCGCCGGTGTGGCTCACCGCGTTGCCCACCAGCTCCGACACCGCCAGCACGACCCGGTCGCGGACGTCGTCGGCCAGGCCCCAGGCGGTGCAGGTCAGGCCGACCGCGGAGCGCGCGAGCCGAGCGGCGTGCGGCAGCCGCGGCAGCGTCGCCTCGAGCAGGCGCTGGTCCGGCACGGCGCCGCGCAGCTCGGGGCCTCCGGGGCGGGCCGGGTGCAGGACGGACCTCCGGGTCGGGGTGGCAGTTCCTCCCGACCCGTACCCGTTGGCTCCCGCCCCTCCCCTGACCCGCGGGTGACGCTCGTGGCGCGGGCGGGTGACGCCGGTCGGGCAGACTCGTGCCCGCGCCGGGCGGCCGGCGCGGACCCAGGCGGGCGAGCAGGCGGAGGAGCGGACGTGGCGGGCGCAGGCGCAGGCGCGGGGCAGGGCGGTCCGGACCTCGGGGACCTGCGCATCGAGCTGGACGGGATCGACCGCGGCCTGGTCCAGCTGATCGCCCGCCGGCTCGAGGTGGTGGCCGCGGTCGGCGCCGCCAAGGCCGGCACCGACACCCCGGTGCGCGACGTGGAGCGCGAGCGGGCGGTGCTCGACGGCGTCGCCGCGGTGGCCGAGGAGCACGGCGTCTCCAGCGACCTGGTGCGGCGCATCTTCCGCGAGATCATCGGGCACGCGGTCGACCGCCAGGTCGCCGAGCTGCAGGACGACGCCTCCGGTCCGCTGCTGATCGGCTTCCAGGGCGTGGAGCACGCGTTCAGCCACCTCGCCGCGCAGAAGCACGCGGCCGGCCGCGGCTGGGACGCGAGCTACGTCGGCTTCCCGAGCTTCGCGGAGGTCGTCGCGGCGCTGACCAGCGGCGCCTGCGACGTGGCCGTGCTGCCGATCGAGAACACCACCGCGGGGAGCATCAACCAGGTCTACGACCTGCTGCAGAGCGCCGACGTCGCGGTGGTCGGCGAGGAGACCTGGCGGGTCGACCACTGCCTGGCCACGGTCGAGGACGTCCCGCTGTCGCGGCTGACGCACGTGCTGTCGCACCCGCAGGGCCTGGAGCAGTGCGCGGCGTTCCTGCGGTCGCTGCGCGGCGCCGTGCCGGTGCACAGCTTCGACACGGCCGAGGCGATGCGCACCGTCGCCGAGCACGGCGACCCCGCGTGGGCGGCCATCGGCTCGCCCGAGGCGGCGGAGGCGCACGGCCTGGTGGTCCTGCGCCGCGGCATCACCGACCAGGAGCAGAACTTCACCCGCTTCCTGGTGCTGGCCCGCGAGCCGGTCGTGGTCGCCGCGCGGGTGCCGAGCAAGACGAGCATGGTGCTGGTGACCCGTCACGAGGAGGGCGCGCTGCTGCGCTGCCTCGAGGTGCTGGCCCGCGGCGAGCACTCGATGACCAAGCTCGAGTCGCGGCCGCGGCCGGGCCGGCCGTTCGAGTACCTGTTCTTCCTCGACGTCGAGGGCAACGTCGCCGAGCCGCGCACGCAGGCGGTGCTCGACGAGCTGCGCCAGGTCGCGCTGTCGCTCAAGGTGCTCGGCAGCTACCCCGCCAAGGTGGTGCGCGCCGACGCCGCCCCCGAGGTCGACGCGCTCGAAGCAGTGGTGGTCCCGCCCGGCGCTCCCTAGGGTCGCCGGCATCGGCACCCAGCGACGACGTACGACGGGCCCGCTCCCAGGGGCTCGGCGACCTGCTCCGGCGCAGTGCGCTGCGCAGCCCCGGCAAGACGGCGGTCATCGCCGGCGACGTCCGGGCGACGTACGCCGAGCTCGACGCGGCCGTCGACCGGCTGGCGGCGTCGCTCGCCGCGGCCGGCCTGGCGCAGGGCGACCGGCTCGCGCTGCTGTCCCACAACTGCTGGGAGTACGCGCTGCTCGCCTTCGCGACGGCCCGCGTCGGCGTGGTGCTCGTGCCGGTCAACTTCATGCTCGGCGCCGCGGAGGTCGCGTACATCCTCGAGCACTCGGGGGCGACCGGGCTGGTCGTCGAGGACGCCCTCGCGCCGGTCGCCGAGCAGGCGCTCGCGCTGCGTGCCGCAGGAGGTCGCGGTGCGCGGCTGGATCGGGCCCGACCCGGCGGACGGCTGGCAGCCGGTCAGCGCCTGGGTGGCCGACGGCGGCACGCCGCCCGAGGTGCTGGTGGGCGACGACGACCCCGTACGCCTGATGTACACGAGCGGGACCGAGTCACGGCCGAAGGGCGCGGTGCTGACCAGCCGGTCGCTGGTGGCGCAGTACGTCAGCTGCATCGTCGACGGCGGCATGACCGCGGACGACGTCGAGGTGCACGCGCTGCCGATGTACCACTGCGCGCAGCTGGACTGCTTCTTCGGCCCCGACGTCTACCTCGGCGCGACGAGCATCATCCTGCCCGGCGCCGACCCCGTGACGCTGCTGCGCACCATCGCGGCGGAGCGGGTCACCAAGCTGTTCTGCCCGCCGACGGTGTGGATCTCGCTGCTGCGCTGCCCCGACTTCGACACCACCGACCTGTCGAGCCTGCGCAAGGGCTACTACGGCGCGTCGCCGATGCCCGTCGAGGTGCTGCGCGAGCTGCAGCGGCGCCTGCCCGACGTGCGGCTGTGGAACTTCTACGGGCAGACCGAGATGGCGCCGCTGGCGACGATCCTGCGGCCCGAGGAGCAGCTGGAGCGGGCCGGGTCGGCCGGACGCCCGGCGCTCAACGTGGAGACCCGGCTGGTCGACGACGACGGCCAGCCGGTGCCGCCCGGCACGGTCGGCGAGATCGTCCACCGCAGCCCGCAGGCCACCCTCGGCTACTGGCAGGACGAGGCGAAGACCGCGGACGCCTTCTCGGGCGGCTGGTTCCACTCCGGCGACCTCGGCGTCATGACCGAGGACGGCTACCTGTCGGTCGTCGACCGCAAGAAGGACATGATCAAGACCGGCGGCGAGAACGTCGCCAGCCGCGAGGTCGAGGAGGCGATCTACGCCCTCGACGGCATCGCCGAGGTGGCGGTCTTCGGGCTGCCCGACCCGGTCTGGATCGAGGCGGTCACCGCGGCGGTCGTCCTCAAGGAGGGCGCGCGAGCTCGACGAGCAGGCCGTCATCGCGCACTGCCGCGCGCGCCTGGCCGGCTACAAGAGCCCCAAGCGCGTCGTCGTCGTCGACGCGCTGCCGAAGAACCCCAGCGGCAAGATCCTCAAGCGGGACCTGCGACAGCGGCTCTCCGAGGCCTAGGGTCCGCCGCATGACCGACCTCGACGCGACCGCCCAGGCCGAGCTCGTCCGCACCGGGAAGGCCTCGCCCGTCGAGCTGGTGGACGAGGCGATCGACCGGATCCAGCGGGTCGACGACCGGGTGCACGCGCTCGCCCGCGACCGGTTCGAGCAGGCCCGCGAGGAGGCCCGCGGCGAGCTGCCGGACGGCCCGTTCCGCGGGGTGCCGCTGCTGCTCAAGGACCTCGGCTGCCACCTCGCCGGCGAGGCGACGCACTACGGCGCCGGGTTCCTGCGCGACGCCGACTGGCGCGCGCCGGTCGACAGCTCGCTGGCGCAGGCGTTCCGCGCCGCCGGGTTCGTCGTCGTCGGGCGGACCCGCACCCCGGAGTTCGGCACCACCATCACCACCGAGTCGCGCGGCGTACGGCTGGACGCACAACCCGTGGGACCTGACCCGCTCGACCGGCGGCTCGAGCGGCGGGTCGGCCGCGGCGGTGGCGTACGGCGGGGTGGCGGTCGCGCACGCCGGCGACGGCGGCGGCTCCATCCGCATCCCGGCGAGCGAGTGCGGCCTCGTCGGCCTCAAGCCCACCCGCGCCCGGGTCAGCCAGGGCCCGCAGGTCGGCGAGTCCTGGGCCGGCGCCACCATCGACGGCAGCGTGACCCGGACGGTGCGCGACAGCGCCGCGGTGCTCGACGCGATCTCGGCGCGTGCTGCCCGGCGACCCCTACAGCGCGCCCGCGCCGGCCCGGCCGTTCCTGCAGGAGGTCGGCGCCGACCCGGGCCGGCTGCGCATCGGGCTGCTGCCGGCACCGCCGCAGTCCGACCTGTCGGCCGACCCCGACTGCCGCGAGGCGGTCGAGGCCACCGGCCGGCTGCTCGAGTCCCTCGGCCACAGCGTCGAGGTGGCGTCCCCGGCCGAGCTCGGCTCCGACCAGTTCTCCCGCCACTTCGGCCGCACCGTCGGCGCCGACGTCGCGCTGATGGTGCAGCAGTTCGAGAAGGACCTGGGCCGCCAGGTCGCCGACGACGAGCTCGAGCCGCGCAACGCCGCCTACCGCGGCATGGGCAGGGCCATGCCGGTGACGTCCTACCTGGAGAGCCGCGCCTGGCTCGGCGTGTTCAGCCGCAAGGTCGCCGCCTGGTGGGCCTCGCCGGAGCAGGGCGGCGAGGGGTTCGACGTCCTGGTCACCCCCGTGCTCGGCACACCGCCGCCGCCGCTCGGCTGGCTGGACGCCGACGGCGACCTGGCCGTCAGCGCGCAGCGGGTCCGCGCGCTGATGCCGTACACCGCGCAGTTCAACGTCACCGGGCAGCCGGCGGTCTCGCTGCCGCTGCACACCACGGCGGACGGACTGCCGGTCGGCGTCCAGCTCGTCGGGGCGTACGGGCGGGAGGACCTGCTCCTCCGGCTGGCCAGCCAGCTGGAGCAGGCCGCCCCGTGGGCCGACCGGTGGCCGCAGCTCGACTGAGCGAGCGGTCGGTCGCACGCCGCCGTGTGGCGTGCGTCATGCTGCCTGCATGACCACCACCGCAGACGTCGACAGCCTGCTCGGGCGGGTGCAGCAGCTGCTCGACGAGCATCCCCCGTCCAGCACCGACCGCCTGGAGTTCCTGCGCGCGCAGTTCGACGCCGGCCTCGCGTGGGTGCACTTCCCCGTCGGCCTCGGCGGCCTGGGCCTGCCCCGGCTGCAGCAGCTCGCCGTCGACGAGGTGCTCCGCAGCGCCGGCGCTCCCGACAACAACCCCCGCAGCATCGGCATCGGCCTCGGCATGGCCGCGCCGACCATCCTCACGTTCGGCAACGAGGAGCAGAAGAAGCGCTGGCTCCGCCCGCTGTGGACCGGCGAGGAGATCTGGTGCCAGCTCTTCAGCGAGCCCGGCGCCGGCTCGGACCTCGCCGCGCTCGGCACCCGCGCGGTGCGCGAGGCCGACGGCTGGATCGTCAACGGCCAGAAGGTCTGGACCTCGATGGCGCACGAGGCCGACTGGGGCATCCTGGTCACCCGCACCGACCCGGACGTGCCCAAGCACCGCGGCATGACCTACTTCGGCTGCAACATGCACGACCCGGGCGTCGAGGTCCGGCCGCTGCGCCAGGCCACCGGTGAGGCGGAGTTCAACGAGGTCTTCCTGACCGACGTGCGCATCCCCGACACCGACCGCATCGGTGAGGTCGGCGACGGCTGGCGGGTCGCCACCGGGACGCTGATGAACGAGCGCGTCGCCATCGGCGGGCAGTCGGCGCCGCGCGAGGGCGGGGTCCTCGGCATGGTCACCGACGCCTGGCGCTCGCGTCCGGAGTCCCGTACGCCGGGGCTGCACGCGGAGCTGCTGGAGCTGTGGGTGCGCGCCGAGGCCAGCCGGATCACCGGCGAGCGGCTGCGCCAGCAGATGACCGCGGGCCAGCCCGGGCCCGAGGGGTCGGCCGCCAAGCTGATGTTCAGCGACCTGAACCAGAAGCTCTCCGGCCTGCTGCTCGAGGTGCTCGGCGAGGACGGCCTCGCCTACGACGACTGGACGATGCGACGCCCGAAGGAGGTGAACTTCGCCGGCGAGCGGCCGGGCTACAGCTACCTGCGGGCGAAGGGCAACTCGATCGAGGGCGGCACCACGGAGATCCTGCTCAACATCGTCGCCGAGCGCGTGCTCGGCCTGCCCGGCGAGGTCCGCGTCGACAAGGACCAGCCCTGGAAGGACCTGCCCCGATGACGGCGTTCCCGTCGCTGCTGCACAGCGAGCACGAGCAGGACCTGCGCGCCAGCGTCCGGCGCCTGCTCACCGACCGCGCGGAGTGGCGCTCGGTGCTGCAGCGCACCGAGAGCGACACCCCGCAGGACCTCGACACCTGGCAGCGCCTCGCCACCCAGACCGGCGTGGCCGCGCTGCCCGTCCCGGAGGAGCTCGGCGGTGCCGGCGCCTCCTGGCGGGAGACCGCGACCGTGGCCGAGGAGCTCGGCCGCTCGATCGCCCCGGTGCCGTTCCTCGGCAGCGCCGTCCTCGCCACCGCCGCCCTGCTGTCGGCCGGGGAGACCGAGCTGCTCGCGCCAGCTGGCCGCCGGTGAGAAGACCGCCGCGCTGGCCGTCCCGCTGTCCACCTGGCCCGGCTCGCAGGTCGCCTGGACGGTCACGGCGACCGGCGGATCCCTGACCGGCACGGTCACCAGCGTCGTCGACTCCCGCGTCGCCGACGTGCTCCTGGTGCCGGCCGACGGCCCGGACGGCCCTGGCCTCTACGTGGTCGAGGACTTCCAGGTCGTGCCGCGCACGTCGCTGGACATGACGCGCCCGCTCGGCGACGTCGTGCTGTCCGGCGCGACCGGCCGCCAGGTCGCCAGCGGCGACGCGGCGCGCAAGGCGGTCGACGACGCCGTCACCGTCGGGGCCGCGATCCTCGCCAGCGAGCAGCTCGGCCTCGCCGAGCAGTGCCTCGACACGACGGTGGCGTACGTCAAGACGCGCTTCCAGTTCGGCCGCCCGATCGGCTCCTACCAGGGCCTGAAGCACCGCCTCGCCAACCTCTACGTCGAGGTGACGCGGGCCCGCGCGGTCGCGCGCTACGCCGCCGGCTGCGTCGCGAACGGCGACCCCGACACCGCGGTGGCCGTCGCCGTGGCCGGCTCGCTCTGCTCCGACGTGGCGGTGCTCGCCGCCGAGGAGTGCGTGCAGATGCACGGCGGCATCGGCTTCACCTGGGAGCACCCGGCCCACCTCTGGATGAAGCGGGCCAAGGCCGACCAGATCGCGCTCGGCACGCCCGACCGGCACCGCGCCGCGCTGGCCGGCCTGGTCGAGCTCCCCGGCGCCTAGTCACTCCTCGGGAGGCACCGGCAGGGCGTCGAGGTCGACGCCCTGCTGGTGCAGCATCCCCTCGACGACGGCGCACACGGTCTCCGCGACCAGCGCCCGGGCGGTCTTCTTGTCGTCGCCGGGGATGACGTGCCACGGCGCGTGCAGCGAGTCGGTCCGCTGGAGCATGTCCTCGACGGCGGCCTCGTACTCCGCCCGCTTCTCCCGGTTGCGCCAGTCCTCGTCGGTCAGCTTCCACGACCGCAGCGGGTCGTCGCGCCGGCTCTCGAAGCGGGCCAGCTGCTCCTCCTCCGACACGTGCATCCAGAACTTCACGAGCAGCATCCCCTCGGCCGCGAGGGTCCGCTCGAACTCCACGATCTCCTCGTACGCCCGCGACCACTCCTCCTCGGTGGCGAAGCCCTCGACCCGCTCGACGAGGACGCGGCCGTACCAGGAGCGGTCGAGGACCGTCATGCCGCCCCAGCCCGGCAGGACCGGCCAGAACCGCCACAGGAAGTGGTGCCGCTTCTCGTCCGCCGTGGGCGCGGCGAACTGCGCGACCCGGACGTGCCGGGGGTCGAGCGGCCGGACGAGGCGCTTGATGGCACCGCCCTTGCCCGAGGCGTCCCAGCCCTCGAAGAGCACGCACAGCGGCGGGCCGATCTGGTGGTCGCCGATCTGACCGCCGAGCACCAGCCGCAGCTGCAGCAGCCGCAGCAGCGCGTCGTCGAGCCGGGCCTTGGCCTCCTTCTTCTTGAGCTTCACGGAGGGGTCGACCTCGGCCAGCCGGTTCATGGTCGACGTCTGCCCCCGGGTGAGCAGGACTACTCAGGACACGGCGGCCGGTGATCACCAGGCTGCACGCATGACCGCCACCGAGACGCCCCTCCCGCCCGCGCTGCACCGGCTCGTGACCGCAGGCACCCTGCGCCCCGACCAGGCCGCCGCCGTCGTGCACGCCCTCGCGCAGGACCGGCAGCCCGCGAGGGGGCGGCTGCCCGAGCTGCTCGGCTACGTCGGCGGGGCGCTCACCGCCGGGGCGGTGCTGGTCCTCGTCGGCACCGCCTGGGACGACCTCGGCCAGGGACTGCGCACGGGCCTGCTCGTGCTCACCGCCGCAGCGCTGGCCCTCGGCGCCCTCGGCGTCGCCGCCCCGCGCGAGGAGACCTCGGCGCGACGACGGCTGGCCAGCCTGCTGCTGACGCTGGCCGCGGCCGCGCTCGCCGGCGCGACCGCGGTGGCCGTGCCGCACGACGGCGCCCTGCTGGCCGGCATCGTCGGCACGGCAGCCGCGAGCGCCGGCTACCTGCTGTGCCGCGGCTCGGCCGGGCACGTCGGGGTGCTCGCCGCCGTGCTGCTCACCGTGGCCGGCACCTTCGACAGCACGGGTGCCGGGGACGACGTCGCGGTCGCGCTGGTCCTCGTCGCGGTCGGTGCGGGGTGGGCCGCCCTGGCGTGGCGGCTGCTCGACGAGCCGTCGCTCGGGCTGGTGCTCGGCGCCGGGACGGCGTTCGCCGGCGCGCAGGTGGCGTCGTTCGGCGCCTCCCCGGAGCTCGGCCACGCCCTCACCGCCGCGGTCGCCGTCGCCTGCTTCACCGGCTACCTGCGGCTGCGCGACGTCGGCCCGCTCGGCGTCGGCGTGCTGGCCGTGACGGTGGTCGTCCCGGAGGCGCTGGCCGCGTGGACCGACGGCTCCCTCGGCAGCGCGGGCGTCCTGCTGGCCGCCGGGCTCGCCCTGCTCGGCGCGAGCGCGGCGGGCTGGCGGCTGCGCGCCGCATAGGGTCAGCCGCATGAGGATCCTGGTGCTGGGTGGGACGTCGTTCGTCGGCCGCGCGACCGTGGCGGCAGCCCTGGAGCGCGGCGACGAGGTGACGCTGTTCAGCCGCGGGCGGACCGGCACCGACCTGTTCCCCTCGGCCGAGCGGCGCACCGGCGACCGGGACACCGGCGACTACGCCTCGCTCGCCGACGGTGCGTGGGACGCCGTGGTCGACGTCAGCGCGTACGTCCCGCGCCACGTGCAGCAGGCCGCCGACGCCCTGGGCGACCGCGGTGGGCCGCTACCTGTTCATCTCGACCGGCTCGGTCTACGACCGCAAGGCGGCCGGGGACGGCATGACGGAGGACTCCCCGCGGCTGGCCCCCGAGCGGGGCACCGAGGAGATCACCGCCGACACGTACGGCCCGCTGAAGGTGGCCTGCGAGGACGACGTGCTGGCCCGCTACGGCGACCGCGCGACGATCGTCCGGCCGGGGATCGTCGCCGGCCCGTACGACCCGACCGACCGCTTCACCTGGTGGGTCCGGCGGGCGGCCCGCGGCGGCCGGGTGGCGCTGCCGGGCCGGCCGGACCAGCCGGTGCAGGTCGTCGACGCGGGCGACCTGGCGGCGCTGGTCACCACGCTGCTCGCCGACGACCGGCCGGGCACGTTCAACGCGGTCGGTCCGGCCGAGCCGACGACCCTCGCGCAGCTGGTGCAGACCTGCGCGGCAGCCGCCGGCACCGAGGTGGAGGTCGTCCCCGTCGCGCCGGTCGCCGGCTTCCCGCTCACCCTGCCGAGCGCCTCGTGGGACGTGATGTTCCGGCGCAGCGCCGAGCGCGCCCGCGCGGCCGGGCTGACCGCGACGCCGCTGGAGCAGACCGCTGCGGACGTGCTCGCCTGGGACCGCGACCGGGGCGAGCCGGCGCTCGCGGTCGAGCTCTCGCCGGAGCAGGAGAAGGAGATGATCGACTCGATCATGTGATTGCCCGCGAACTCTCCAGGCGGTAGGTCTACCGTGCACCCCGTGGCGGACATGGAGAAGCACAAGCGGCTGTCCCCGGCGGAGCGCGAGAAGCTCGGCGCTCGCCTCGAGAAGGCCTACGGCAAGGGCGTCAGCATCGCTGCGCTCGCGGAGGAGCAGGGCACCAGCGCGGGTCGCGTGCGGCTGATCCTGCTCGAGCGCGGCGTCACGCTGCGCCCGCGCGGCGGCAACACGCGCAAGCCCGACCCCGAGCGGCAGAAGCGGGCGACCTCGCTCGCCGCGGAGTACTCCGGCGGCGCCTCGCTGTCGCAGCTGGCCGAGAAGCACGGCATCAGCGCGTCGACGGCGCGCGGCCTGGTGCTCGCGGCCGGCGGTGCGCTGCGCGCACGCGGTGGCTCCAAGGCGGCTCCGAAGAGCTGAGCGGCCCCGCCGTGGCACGGACCGTCGAGGTCCGTCGTGCCCGTACGTCCGACGTCCCCGGGGTGCGCGCGCTCGTCGACCGCTACTCGCCCGACCGGCGGCTGCTCGCGAAGGCGACCGTCACGCTCTACGAGGACGTGCAGGAGTTCTTCGTCGCGGTCGACGACGACCGGGTGGTCGGCTGCGGTGCGCTGCACGTCCTGTGGGCCGACCTCGCCGAGGTGCGCACGCTGGCCGTCGACCCGGAGCTGCGCGGCTCGGGTGTCGGGGGCCACCTGCTCGAGCGGCTGCTCGAGCAGGCGCGGGACCTGGGGGTGCGCCGGGTCTTCTGCCTGACCTTCGAGACCGGCTTCTTCGGTCGGCACGGCTTCGCGCCGGTCTCGCAGGTGCTCGTCGACAGCGGCGTGCACGAGGAGCTGCTGCAGTCGCTCGACGAGGGTGTCGCGGAGTTCCTGGACCTCGCCCGGGTGCGTCCCAACACCCTGGGCAACACCCGCATGCTCTGCGTCCTGGACTGACCCGCCTCAGCGCGCGCGGGTGCGCGCGGCGTGGGCGCGGACCTTCGCCCGGTTGCCGCAGGTCGCCATGATGCACCAGCGCCGACGGCCGCTCCGGTCCAGGAACAGCCAGCCGCACTGCGTCCCCGGGCAGCGGTGCACCTCGCCGGAGAGCCCCGACCGCAGCAGGTCGACCGCCGCGAGCGCGAACGCCTGGAGCGGCTGCGCCGGCCCGTCGCCCGGCCACAGCACGACGCCGTCGTCGCTCCGCTCGGCCTGTGCCGCGGACAGCGCCGCCGCACCGGCGCGCAGCACCGGCTCGGCCGGTCCGTCCTCGACGAGCACGCCGAACAGCTGCGCGCGGTAGCGCCGCGCCGCCCGCAGGACCCTCGTCGCGGCCTGCGGGTCGCGGTCGGCGTCGTCCAGCCTGGCGGCCGCGGCGCCGGGCGGCAGCAGGCCGAGGTCGTCGGCCAGGACGACGAGGTGCGCGTAGGTCTGCAGGTAGTCGACGGTCTCGTCCTCGCCCCAGCCGACGAAGGTGTTGCACAGCTCGAGCGCCGGGTGACCGGCCACCGGACGAGGGAGCCGGTAGCCGTCCACGTCGCGTCCGGCCACGTCCACCTCCCTCGGCAACGACCCGGCCACGGAGCCGCAACGATGAGGTCACGGTCTCCGGTCGCCTCTCGACGGCCGTCGTCTGCGTGTGCAGTCTAACCGCTCAAGCGCCTCAAGGGGTTAGGCGCGCACGACCGCGCCGACAGTGCTGTCGGCATGTCACCGGGGGGGACCACATGAGGACCAGGACGCGTACGAGGACGGTGGCCGCCGTGGGTGCGGCCGCCGTCCTGCTGGCCGGCTGCGGGGGCAGCGACGGCGCAGGTGGCAGCCCCGGCACGGGGACGGGGAGCAGCCCGGTCAAGGGCGGCACGCTGAAGCTCCTGGGGGCCGGCGACGTCGACCACATGGACCCGATCAGCTCCTACTACACGGTCAGCTACACGCTGCTGCGGGCCGTCTCGCGGCAGCTCCTGAGCTACCCGAACAGCGCCGACCCGACCGAGGCGTCGACGCCCCAGCCGGACCTGGTCACGTCGCTCGACCCGCCGGCGAACGGCACCACCTACACGCTTCACGCTGCGCGACGGCGCCCAGTGGGACACGCCGACCGGGCCGCGCCAGGTCACCGCCGAGGACGCCGAGCGGGGCTTCAAGCGGCTGTGCAACCCGGTGCAGCCGACCGGCGCGCTGGGCTACTTCGTCGGCGTGGTCAAGGGCATGAAGGCCTACTGCGACGGCTTCGCGAAGGTCGCCGGCACCATCCCGGCCCTCAAGGCCTACGTCGAGGGCCACGACATCGCGGGGGTGAAGGCCGACGGCCAGCAGCTGACGGTCGAGCTGGAGCGGCCCGCCGGCGACTTCCCGAACATCCTGGCGATGACCTTCGCCAGCCCGATGCCCGTGGAGTCGCTCAGCTACCTGCCCGACTCCCCGGAGTTCCGGCAGAACTTCCTCAGCGACGGTCCGTACAAGATCGCCAAGTACGTCGCGGACAAGCAGATCGAGCTGGTGCGCAACCCGGCGTGGAAGGCGGAGAGCGACCCGCTGCGCAAGGCGCACGTCGACGCCATCTCCATCACGATGGGCTCCGACGAGGGCCCCGTGCAGCAGCAGCTCGAGGCAGGGACGGCCGACATGAGCTGGGACACCAGCGTGCCGACCGCCAACGTGCCGCAGCTGCTGGCGCGCAAGGACCCGCGGCTCGTGCTCGGCGAGACGGGGCGCACCGACCCGTACGTCGTCATCAACACGCAGAGCCCGAACCAGGGCGGCGCGCTGAAGAAGCTCCAGGTGCGGCAGGCGCTGAACTACGCCGTCAACAAGAAGAACGTCATCCAGGTGCTCGGCGGCCCGGAGCTGAACCAGCCGCTGGGACAGGTGCTCACGCCGCACGGTCCTCGGCTACCAGCAGTACGACGCCTACCCGACGCCGGACAGCGCGGGCGACCCGGAGAAGGCCAAGCAGCTGCTGGCCCAGGCCGGCTACCCGGACGGCCTCGACCTCGTCTACCTCTACCGCAACCGCGGCAAGGCCCCGGCGATCGCGACGACGCTGCAGGCCGACCTCGCCAAGGCCGGCATCCGGCTCGAGCTCAAGCAGGTCCCGCCGGCCGACTTCTACACCCAGCACCTCACCAAGCCCGCGGCGACGAAGGCCGGTGACTGGGACCTCGCCGCTCCCGGCTGGAGCCCCGACTGGGCCGGCAACTCCGCCCGCTCGTTCTTCGTGCCGCTGCTGGACGGCCGCTACTGCGGCGAGGGCTCGACCAACTACGCCTGCTACACCGACAAGGCGGTCGAGCAGGTCAGCGACCGGGCGCTCGCGTCGAGCGACCCGGACGAGGTGGCGAAGCTCTGGCACGAGGCCGACCAGGCCGTGATGGCGGACGCACCGTGGGTGCCGATCGCCACCGGCAAGCAGCCGCTCTACCGGTCCGAGCGGGTGAAGGGCTGGGTCTACTACCCGTTCAGCAACAACGGCGACATCACCAACGTCTGGCTCGACGGGGCCTGACAGCAGACCACCTGGCAGGGGGGTGCGCGGGCCGGTCGTCGGGGGGCGACCGGCCCGCGCTGCTGCGTCCGGATGTTGTGACCATTGCCAACCGGCGGGTGCAGGTGGACAGTGCGGAGCGCATCGGGGGGTGCGTGCACGGTTCTGCGGAGCCGTGCACGCAGGTCCCCGCGGGACCTGGGGGGACCGGATGCCGCCACGCCAGCGCACGGACGTGCTGGGCTTCACGCCCGACCCGCGCGGGCTGCTGCCGGAGGTCGGGTCGCCGGGTGCGGCCGGTCCCTCGCACGCGTTCCGGGTCCAGCGCAGCGCCGACCTGGTCAACCTCCAGGTGCGCGCGTACGGCCTGGACCTGGTCGCCGACGAGGGCGGCCCAGCCCTGCTTCCCGGGGACGATGGCGGGCGGCTGGAGGTGCGCTTCCCGTTCCAGCACCTCGGTGAGCAGGCGTTCTACGAGGACGGCGACGCCACGAACCCGGGGACCGAGCCGCCGGGCGCGCCACCGGTCCGGGCGCTCGCGGCGTACGGCAGCCGGCTGGTCTTCGCGGTGCCGGCCGGTGAGCGGATCGCCTACACCGTCGAGGGCGTGCTCGACGCGATGCGCCGGCTGGCGCTGGTCGTCGTGCCGCTCGCACAGCCGCGACCGCCGCTGCGCTGGGGGTCGCGCCAGCTCGCCGACGCGGTGGTGCTGCCCGGCGGGTTCGGCCTGGCGGTGTCGGACGAGGGGCTGGCGCTGACGCGCGTGGAGACGGCGTTCGCGCCGACGACGTGGAGCACGGCCGACCTGCTGCGGGCCGGAGCGCAGGTGCGGGCAGCCCGCGCGCTCTTCGTGGACGAGCCGGCCGGCCGCCGGGTGGGCACCTTCCGGCCGCCGCTGTCCGAGCTGGTCACCGAGCTGCCGCCGCTGCGCGAGTTCAGCCGCCGGCCGCGCGCGCCGCGCAGCGACGAGACGGCCATCGAGGCGCCCTACCGCCTGCTCCTGTCGCCGAGCACCGCCGGCGGCTTCACGCACACCACCGCGGCGTCGACCGCGCCCGGCGACGACAGCCGGGTCGAGCTGTGGCACACCCGGCTCGGCACCCGCTCGGTCGTCGACGGCGTCGCGTCGGTCAGCGAGCGGCCCGGACGGCAGAAGGCGGTGCGCGCGGTCTGGGCGCGGGACAAGGACGGGCAGGAGCCGACCGGCCACGACCTGCTGCCCTTCCGCATGTCGCTCGACGGGTTCGACCGCGTCATGCTCGTGCGGCAGTCGTCGGACCCAGCAGAGGCACCACCCGAGCCGGTGGACGTGCAGAAGCTGTACCTGTCCTCGCTCGGCGCCTGGCTGGACCTGCACGGCGCGTGGGACGTGGACCGCTACCCCGGGACGCTGCCGACGGTCGAGTCCTGGGACCACCGCGCGCCGATGGGCCGGGACGCCTACGTCAAGGTCACCTACCCCGGCTACCTGTTCCCCTTCGGCCACCGGGCCTCGCTCATCAAGGTCACCGAGCGGCGCATCGCAGCCGGACCCGCCGGGCCGGTCGCCTGGCTGTTCCAGCACAAGTTCCTCGTCGTGCGCGAGCCGGTGCGGACCTACGCCGACCGCGAGCTGCCCTTCAAGGAGGTGCGGCTGCGACCGACGGTCACCCCCTGGATCGCCGACCCGCTGCTCCCCGGCACGCCGTTCGCGCCTCGCGACGAGGACCTGTTCTGGCCTGTCGTCCTGGGGCAGAAGTTCCGCTTCACGCTCGACTGCCTCGACCAGGACGCGCGCGCGGTGCGGGTGCAGGCACCGCTGCTGTTCGTCGCGCGCCACCTGCCGCGCCCGCCCGTGTCGGCCGGCGACATCACCGCCGAGTACCTCACCGACTCGACCGTCGGCGCGGACGGGCAGTCGGTCGCCTTCGCCGAGAGCCGGATCCCTGGCGACGCAGCGATGGAGACGGTCAGCCTGTCCTTCACCGGCGTGCCGGGAGCGGCGGGCACGATGCGCTCGCGACCGCTGCTGTCCCGCGCGCAGGTGGTCGTGCCGGCCATGCGCCACCTCGCACCGGCCGCGCCCCCGGCCGTGGTGGCGTACGCCGCGCCGTACGTCGCGAGCGGGTTCGGCGGCGGCAACGCCGGCGAGGTGTTCCTCGAGGTCGCCGACGGCGGTCAGGTGGACGTCTCGTTCGCGGGCAGCACCGAGACGGGCGGTGGCTTCCTGGCGCCCAACCTGCCGGTGCGCGGGCTGTCCCGCGCGACCGGCGCGGTCGGCGACGTGGCCACCGCCGCCGCCGGCACGATGGACCCGGCGGCCTTCTTCGCCGGGCTGCTGCCGAAGCTGTTCGGCCTGTTCGAGCTGACCGACCTGCTGGCCGCGGTCGGGCTCGAGCTGCCCGCGTTCGTCTCGGAGGCGGTCGACGCGGTGGCCGCGATGCTCACCGACGTCGAGGCGCTGCGCGGCGCCGTGACCGGCGCGGCCGACCGGCTGGCGAGCGAGGCCGCGGGCGCGGCCACCCAGCCGCTCAAGGACGCCGCCGCCGCCGCCCGCGCCGACCTGCTGGCCGCGACCGCGACGCTGTCGACCGCCGCCGACCAGGTGCAGGCAGCCGTGCAGGCGCTGCTCGACCCGGGCGCGGGGGGCGCGCCCGCCGACCCGGTGGCGGCGCTGACGGACCTGCTCGCCCAGCTCGCCGCTCCCGTCGACGCCGTCGCCGGCGTCCTCGCCGGCCACGCGCTGCCCGCCTCGGTGACGGCCCTGCTGGAGCGCCCGGTCCGCGCGCTGCAGCCGGTGCTGGCGGCCGGCGCGGTGGCCGACACCGTCGCCGCGGTGCTGCGCTTCGCGCAGGGCGTCGACCCGGCCGGCCTCGCCGTGCGCGCGCGCTACGACTGGACGACCCCGCTGCGCAACTTCTCCTTCGACGAGGCGGACCCGTCCGACGACGACGCGCTGTTCGTCGGCCGGGCCGCGACGCTGCGGCTGTCGGTCGACGCGCGGGCCTCCGGGACGGGCGGCACCGGCGTCGACGTCCTGGCCGAGCTGACCGACTTCTCGCTCAACCTGCTGCCGGGTGCGCCGCTCATGCGCCTGCGCTTCGACCGGCTCGGCTTCCGCACCGCGACCGGGCGCAAGGCCGACGTCGACCTGGCCTTCGGCGGCATGGAGTTCTGCGGCGTCCTCGGCTTCGTCCAGACCCTGCGCGAGCTGATCCCGCTGGACGGCTTCTCCGACCCGCCGTTCCTGGACGTCGCCCCGGAGGGCATCACCGCCGGCTTCGACCTGGCGCTGCCGTCGGTGGCCGTCGGGGTCTTCTCGCTGGAGAACATCAGCCTGCACGCCGACGCGCGCATCCCGTTCCTCGGCGAGGCCCTGACGGTCGGCTTCTCCTTCTGCACCAGGGAGAAGCCGTTCGTCCTGACGGTGATGTGCATCGGCGGCGGCGGCTTCGTCGGCGTCCGGCTGTCGCCCAAGGGCATGGTGCTGCTCGAGATGTCGCTGGAGGCCGGCGCCCGGCTGTCCATCGACCTCGGCGTCGCGTCCGGCTCGGTGTCGGTCATGGTCGGCATCTACCTGCGGCTCGAGGCCGACGCCGGCAGCCTCACCGGCTACCTGCGCATCCGCGGCGAGGTCGACGTGCTCGGCCTCATCTCGGCCTCCATCACGCTGGAGCTCAGCCTCACCTACGACTTCCCGACCGGGAAGATGATCGGCCGGGCGTCGCTCGAGATCGAGGTGGACGTCTTCCTCCTGTCGTTCTCGGTGACCGTGACCTGCGAGCGCCGGCTGGCCGGCTCCAACGGGGACCCGACCATGGCCGAGCTGATGGGCGTCGAGGCCGACGGCTCGTCGCCGGCCTGGGACGACTACTGCACGGCCTTCGCCGACGACAGCGGGAGCTGACACCGTGGCCGAGACCTACGTCGTCACCGCGCTGCCGCACACCGCGGACCCCACCGCGCCCTTCCACCTGTCGCTGTTCGTGACGCACCGGCTGACACCCGAGGCGGACGGCGCGGTGCTGGCCGACTTCCCGGTCACCGCCGACTGGACCGCGCGGCTCGCCGGCGCGGAGCTGCGGCTGCGCGGCTGGCGCCGGCGCGGCCGCCCGGTGTCGATCGGCGGCCGGCTCCTGCTCGACCCGCTGCAGCCGGCCCTGTGGCCGAGGGTGTTCCCGGGCGACCTCGCCGTCGGCGGCTGGGTGGTGCCCGACCACACGGCCGTGCCGTGGCGCACCTGGCCGGCGCACCGGGCGCAGCAGGACGGCCTGCTCGTGCACGCGCTGTCGATGTTCTCCTCGCCGGTCACCGCCCCGACCCCGTCCGGCAGCGCCCTGGTCACCGCCGTGCTGGGCACGCTGGGCTTCCCGAGCGCGGGGCGCGTACGGCTCGAGGACGTGCTGGACGGCAGCCTCGACCGGGCGATCACCGCGCGGCTGGACGACGGTGCCGGGCTCGGCGAGGGCCGGCAGCGCGGCGCCCTCGGCGTCAACGTCGGGCAGGTGCTGCTCGACGCGCACGCCGCCCGGCGCTACTACCAGCGCGAGGAGGAGCAGCGGCCGTACGCCGACCACCCGGTGCCCGGGGCGGTGCTGCCCCCGGTCGTCAAGCCGCGGCCGGACTTCGGGCGGCGCGTCGCCTCGCTCGGCGACACCCCGGCGCTGATGCGCGCACTCGGCCTGGTGCTCGACGTGGTCCTCGACGACGTCGCGGACCTCGCCGGCCTCACCGCCGTCTCGGCCGAGCTCGTGCTGCCGGACGTCGAGGCGGTCCCGTCGCCGCGCACCGCCTGCACGGTCCTCGGCACGTCCTTCACCGTCCCGTCCTCGTCCGACGCCTGGGACGCCGGGCGGCTGAAGGTCGGCGACGAGCGCCGCTTCACCGTGCTCGACGTCGACCCGGACGCGACGGCGCTCAAGCTCGAGCAGTTCCTGCGGAACGTGCCGCGCCTGGTCGTCTCGGAGGGCAACGGCGACCCGACCAGCGCCGCGCCGGCGTCGCTGCGGGCGACCGGCTTCGCGCTGGCCGAGGCCGACCGGGCCAGGTCCCTGCACCAGCGCCTCGAGGGAGCGGCCGACGCCGACGCCGCGCTGCTGGCCGGGCGGCTCGACCCGCTGTCGCTCGAGCAGGTGACCCGCGGGCTCCGGCTCGAGGTGTGGGACGACGTCAGCCGCACCTGGCACTCGCTGCACTGGCGCGCACCGCGCACGACCGTCGACGGCGAGCTGGTGCTGCCGGAGGAGCCGGAGCAGGCGTTCCTGCAGGGCGCCGCGCTGACCTCGGCGGAGGGGGTGGCGGGCGCCCCGAAGCACGCGCACGAGGTGGTCGCCGGCTGGGACGGCTGGTCGCTGGCCGTGGCGCCACCCGGGGGCGTCGTCGTGCACGAGGACGGCGAGGAGCAGGTGCACCCGGCCGCACCGGTCGACCCGGACCCCGTGCACCCGGTGGCCACGCAGAGCCGGGTCGTGCCCGGCACCCTGCCGCGGCTGCGCTACGGCCGCAGCTACAGCTTCCGGGCGTACGCCGTGGACCTCGCCGGCAACAGCCCTCCGCACGACGTGCAGGGCCCCGACGGGGCGCCGTCACCGACCGCAGCGACCGACCTGGAGCCCGCGACGGCACTGCTGCGGGACCGCCCGTCCGGCGCGACCCGGCTGGCGGGCGCCGCCGGCTCGTCGACGTCGGCGGCCGCCGTCCTGCGCAGCCTGCGCCCCGCGCCGGCCGTCGGACCGTCGCGCCGGGCCCGGGCCACGGCCCGCACCTCGGTGGACACCGGGCACCCCGAGCTGGACCGCGTGCTCACCGCGCGCCTGACGCCGGTGGTGCCGGCGCAGACCCGCGCCGACCGGGTCGAGGCGGCGTTCTCCGGCGCCCTGGAGAGCGCGCCGTCGCTGCTGGACCGGACCGACCTGCGGCTCGACCCGGTCTCCTACGCCGAGGTCCTCGGCCAGCGTCGCTGCGGCGCCCGCCGAGGCGGCCGCGGTCGTCACGCCGCCCCGGCCGTTCCTGCGCTGGGACCCGGTCCTCGAGCCGGTCGTCGTCGCGCGCCACCCCTACACCGAGGGCGAGTCGCAGCTGCGGCTGGTGCTGCGCAGCGGCGTCGACGCCGACGGCACCGTGGTCGCGCCCGCGGACCACGCGGCCGCGGTCAGCGCGGCCCATCCCGAGCTCGGCCTGCTGTGGCGCGGCGACAGCCAGCGCCACCTCGCGCCGCCGAAGACCAGCCAGCTCACCGCGGAGCAGCACGGCCGCTTCGACGCAGCGGTCGGCACCGGCTCGCCCGAGCAGCGGCGCCGCGCCCTGGCCGTCTCCCTGCGCGACGCCGGGACGCTGTTCGACACCACCGTGGCCGACCTCGAGGTGCCCGGCCAGCGCAACCCGCAGCCCGGGGTGCGCTTCCACGTCGGGCCGACCGCCGACCCGCCGCTGCACGCGACGCCGGAGGACCTGCCGCGCGGCGACGCGCCGTCGACCGGGCAGTACGTCGTGCACGACGTCGACGACCTCGTGCTGCCCTACCTGCCCGACCCGCTGGCCGCCGGCCTGTCGATGGTCTTCCCCGACGCGCGGCCCGGCGGGCACCTGAGCGGGCTGCTGGCCGTCGAGGGCACCACGCTCCGGTGGCGCGGCGACTGGCCGCAGCCGGCGCCGTACCGGCTGGTCCTCACGACAGGACCGCAGCTGCACGCGCAGGTCGACGAGGACGTGCTGACCGTCGCCGTGCCGCCCGGCGAGCAGCTGCGCTTCCGGCTGTCGTCGTCGCTCGACCCGGCGGACGCTGGACCTGCTCGGGCTGTGGCGGTCGCTGCCGACGGTGCTGACCGGCAACCTGGCGGTGCGCGAGGCCGCGGCCGACGGCTGGCTGTGGTGGCTGACCCCGTCGACCGAGGTGGTGCTCGTCCACGCCGTGCCACGGCCGGTCGCCGTGCCGCGGTTCCTCAGCCTCACGCCGCACCGCGTCGAGGGCGACACGACGGCCGTGCTGTTCGGCGCGGTGGACGTGCACGGGCCCAGCACCGGGCGGCTCGACGTGGAGGCGCACTGGAGCGAGCAGCACGACGACCCGGCCAAGCCCGCGCCGGAGACGCTGCAGGTGGAGGCGGTGGCCTGCGGCACGACGGTCCACGAGGAGGAGGACGTCGTCGTGCTCTTCGGCGCCGACAGCTCCTTCCCGGTGCCCGAGGGCCCGGCGCTGCGGCTGCACGAGGCGGTGCACGCCTTCGGCGACACCCGCCACCGGACCGTCGACTACACCGCGCGGGGGACGACCCGGTTCCGCGAGTTCTTCCCGGTCCAGGTCGTCCCGACCAGGGACGACCTGTCGCTGGTGTCGGCGGTGCGCCAGGTGCAGGTGCCGAGCACCGCGCGTCCGGCGCGCGCGTCGGTGCACGACGTGCTGCCGCTGTTCCGCTGGGCGCAGAGCACCGAGGCCGGCCAGCCCTTCGCGGTCCAGCGCACCCGTCGGGCCGGCCTGCGCCTCTACCTCGACCGGCCGTGGTTCAGCAGCGGCGACGGGGAGCTGCTGGCCGTCCTGGTCGCCGCGGGCAACCCGCCCGAGAGCACGAAGCGGTCGGTCAGCGCGTGGGGCAGCGACCCGGTGTGGGCGCAGGACGGGCCCGCGAAGGAGCACGTGCTGCCGCTCGACGGCCTGCTGCACGCCGTGGGCCTGGACGACCGACGCGTCCCCGGCCGCCCGGTCGGCACGGCGGTGCCGCTCGCCCTGCCCGGCGGCGGACCGGTGCTCGCCGTGGCGTACGAGCCGGAGTTCTCCCCCGAGCGCGGCCTGTGGTGCGTCGACGTGGCGTTCGACCCCGGCACGGCCTTCTGGCCGTTCGTCCGGCTGGCCGTCGCGCGCTACCAGCCCGACTCGCTGCCCGGTCTGCACCTCGGGCCCGTGACGGTCTGCGAGTGGGCGCAGCTGGCGCCGGAGCGCGCGCTGACCGTGGCGCGCACCGACGAGACGCACGTCCGGGTCGCCCTGAGCGGACCGGTCGGCGTCCCGCGGTTCCTGACCCGTCGGCCGGACCGCGAGCGGGTGGACACCTTCGCCGAGCTGCTCGGCCAGTCGCGGACCGTGCGGGCCCGGCTGGAGCGGCGCGACCCGACCGTCGGCACCGACCTCGGCTGGCAGGTCGAGGCCGTCCGGGTGCTGCCGGTGGAGGGCGTCGCCGGCACCCGGGTCACCTGGACCGGCGTGCTCGAGGTGCCGGAGGACCGCCCCGCGCGGCCGGGCGGCGACCCCGACCTGCGGGTCGTCGTCGAGGAGGAGGAGCGCCTGCCGGCCGACCCGTCCGAGCGGGGCGAGGAGCGCACGTCGTCGCGCATCGCCTACCGCGACGAGGTCGCGCTCTAGTCGCCACTTCCCCAGCCTTCTCGTACGCGACACGCCGGTGCAGGCGTCCCGGAACCCTGGGGAAGTCGGAGGAGGAGGGCGGGCGGGAGCGGTCAGGCGCGCAGCACGGTGCGGAAGGCCCGCACCGCCACCGACACCGCGGCGAGGTCGCAGCGCTCGCCCGCGGAGATCTCCTCGAGCAGCACCCGCGCCTGCGTCAGCGCCGGCGCGTGGTGCCGCGGACCAGACCGCCAGCCGCTCCTGCGGCGTGCCGGTCGGCGTGGTCGCGAGCACGTCGGCGGTCAGCCCCGCGACACCGGCGTAGAGGTCGTCGCGCAGCGCGGAGCGCGCCAGCGACTGCCAGCGGTCGGTGCGGGGCAGCGCGCTGACCCGGCCGAGCCAGGCGTCGACGTCGAAGGCGGCGGCCAGCGCGTAGTGCAGCTCGGCCACCTCCGCGGGTGGGCGGCCGAGGTCGGCGGCCAGCTCCACGACGTGCAGCAGCGGGAAGCTGTGCAGCATCGCGGCCGAGCGCAGCGCCAGCTCCGCCGGCACGCCACGGGCCAGCAGGACCTGCTCGACGTCGCGCAGGAAGGCGCGCTCGTCGCTCTGCACCAGCTCGGGCACCGACGGCAGCAGCGACGCGACCGGCGGGCCGAACCGGGCCAGCTCCGCGTCGACGTCGAGCGCCGACCGCCGCGCACGCAGGAACCAGCGGGTCACGCGGTCGACCATGCGGCGCCCCTCGGCGTGCAGCGTCACCTGCACGTCGGTGCCGACCTGCCCGTCGAGGTCCTCGATGGCGTCCCAGTAGTCACCGAGCCCGAACACCTCGCGGGCCAGCACGTAGGCACGGACCACCTCGTCGGTGCCGGCTCCCGTCTCGTCGCGCGCCCGGAAGGCGAAGGTGATGCCGGCCCGGTTGACCAGGTCGTTGACGACGACCGTCGTCACGATCTCCCGGCGCAGCGGGTGCTCGGGCAGCCGGTCGCCGTAGCGGTCGGTCAGCTGGTGCGGGAAGTAGCGGTGCAGCGCGGCCTGCGACCACGGCTCGTCCGGCACCGCCGAGGCGAGCACCTCGGTCTTCAGCGAGTTCTTCGCGTACGCCAGGAGCACCGACAGCTCGGGTGACGTGAGCCCCGTGCCGGCCGCCTCGCGCTGCTCCAGCTCGCGTCCCGAGGGGCAGGAACTCGAGCGCGCGGTCCAGGACGCCGGTGGCCTCCAGCTCGTCGAGGTAGCGGCGGTGCACGCCGACGAGCGACGGCGCCGACGCGCGGGCGTTGCCGAGCAGGACGTTCTGGCAGTAGTTGTCGCGCAGGCACAGCTGCCCGACGTCCTCGGTCATCTCGACGAGCAGCGCGTTGCGGTCGTCCGGCGACAGCTCCCCGGCGCGCACCACGCGGTCGAGCAGGATCTTGATGTTGACCTCGTGGTCGGAGCAGTCGACCCCGGCGGAGTTGTCGATCGCGTCCGTGTTGAGCCGCACCCCGGCGCGGGCGGCCTCGATGCGGCCGAGCTGGGTCAGCCCCAGGTTGCCGCCCTCGCCGACGACCCGCACGCGCAGCTGCGCCCCGTCGACGCGCACCGGGTCGTTGGCCTTGTCGCCCACGTCGGCGGAGCTCTCGACCGCCGACTTCACGTAGGTGCCGATCGCGCCGTTCCAGAGCAGGTCGACCGGCGCGAGCAGGATCGCGGTCAGCAGCTGCAGCGGCGGCAGCGACGTCACCGACTCCGGCAGCCCGAGGCGGGCCCGCACCTGCGGGGACACCGGCACCGCCTTCGCGGTGCGCGGGTAGACGCCGCCACCGGCGCGAGATCAGCGCCGGGTCGTAGTCGGCCCAGGACGAGCGCGGCAGGGCGAACAGCCGCGCGCGCTCGGCGTACGACGCCGCCGGGTCGGGGTCGGGGTCGAGGAAGACGTGCCGGTGGTCGAAGGCCGCGACCAGGCGCAGGTGCCGCGACAGCAGCATGCCGTTGCCGAAGACGTCGCCGGACATGTCGCCGATGCCGACGACCGTGACGTCCTGGGTCTGGGTGTCCACGCCGAGCTCGCGGAAGTGCCGCTGCACCGACTCCCACGCACCGCGGGCGGTGATGCCCATCGCCTTGTGGTCGTAGCCGGCCGAGCCACCGGAGGCGAACGCGTCCCCGAGCCAGAAGCCGTGCTCCAGCGCGAGCGCGTTGGCGATGTCGGAGAACGTCGCCGTGCCCTTGTCGGCAGCGACGACGAGGTAGCTGTCGTCGCCGTCGTGGCGCACCACCCGCGGCGGCGGGACGACGACCCCGTCGCGCAGGTCGTCGGTGAGGTCCAGCATGCCGCTGATGAACGTGCGGTAGGCCTCGACGCCCTCGGCCAGCCAGGCCTCGCGGTCGGAGGGGTCGGGCAGCTGCTTGGCGACGAAGCCGCCCTTCGCGCCGACCGGCACGATGACGGCGTTCTTCACCGACTGCGCCTTGACCAGGCCGAGCACCTCGGTGCGGAAGTCCTCGCGCCGGTCGGACCACCGCAGGCCGCCGCGGGCCACCGCGCCGAAGCGCAGGTGCACGCCCTCGACCCGCGGCGAGCAGACCCACACCTCGCGCTGCGGCCGCGGGTCGGGCAGCTCGAGCACGCGCGCCGGGTCGAGCTTGAGGGACAGGTAGGGCTTGCGCTGGTAGGCGTTGGTGCGCACCGTCGCCCGCACGGCGGCGAGGAACGAGCGCAGGATGCGGTCCTCGTCGAGGTTGGGCACCTGCTCCACCGCGGCGGTGATCTGCGCGGCGACCTCGTCGCTGTGCACCGCCCGCTGCGCGAGGGGGAGCCCGTCGTCCGGCTCGAACTGCGACTCGAACAGCTCCATCAGCAGCCGGGCCACCTCGCTGTGCCCGACGAGGCACTGCTCCACGTAGTCCTGGCTGTAGGTCCAGCCGCCCTGCCGCAGGTAGCGGCCGTACGCCCGCAGCACCGCCACCTGGCGCCAGGACAGGCCACCGCGCAGCACCAGGGCGTTGTAGCCGTCGTCCTCGGCCTCGCCGTTCCACACCGCCGCGAAGGCGTCCTGGAACAGCGTGCCCATGCCCGTCGCGCGGGTGTGCAGCTCGCCGGCCGCGCGGAGCCCGAAGTCGTACAGCCAGGCCGGGGTGCCGTGCAGGTGGTAGGGCCGGGAGTCCAGTACCTCGACCGACATGTGCTGCAGCACCGGCAGGACCGCCGACAGCGACACCGGCCGGTTGCTGAAGACCTTGAAGCGCAGCGACCCCTCGGGGGCGCCGTACGGCCGGTAGAGGTGCAGCGCCAGACCGCCCTCGCGGTCGAGCGCGTCGACGCGCAGCAGGTCGGCGACGGCCGTCTCCGGCGGGACGTCCTCCTTGTAGGCCTCCGGGAACAGGTCGGGGTGCGCGCGCAGCAGCCGCGTCCCCTCCTGCTCCCCGAGCCGCGACACGACCTGCTCGGCGAAGTCGTCCTCCCAGGAGCGCGCCACCTCGGCCAGCCGCTGCTCGAGCTGCGGCACGTCGACGTCGCGGATCGACTCCCCGGCCGGGACGCGGACGACGAAGTGCAGGCGGGCGAGCACCGACTCGGTGACCCGCGCCGTGTAGTCGACGCTGGACGCGGCGAACGCGTCGCGCAGCACCTCCTCCAGCGCCAGCCGGACCGCCCGGGTGTAGAGGTCGCGGGGCAGGTAGACCAGGCAGGACATGAAGCCGCCGTCGCGGTCGCGCCGCAGGAACAGCCGCAGCTGCCGGCGCTCCTGCAGGTGCAGCACCGCGCCGCACACGCGCGCCAGGTCGTCGACCCCCGCCTGGAACAGCTCGTCCGGCGGGTAGGTCTCCAGGATCTGCAGCAGGTCCTTGCCCGAGTGGCTGGCCGACGGGAAGCCCGAGCGGTCGAGCACCTCCTGCACCTTGCGCCGCAGCACGGGCACCTGCAGCACGCTCTCCCGCGAGGCGGCCGGCGCGAGCAGCGCGAGGAAGCGCCGCTCGCCGGTCGCCCGGCCGTCGGCGTCGACGGTGCGCAGCGCCACGACGTCGAGGTAGCTGCGGCGCTGCACGGTCGACCGTGCGGCGCCCTTGCTCAGCGCCAGCAGCCGGGCGGGACGGTCGGGCGACGGGACCTGCGGCGGCAGCGGCACGGCCGTCGACCGCAGCTCCGGTCGCAGCAGGCCGAGGGCCGTCCCCGGCACGGCGGTGGCCACGGCGTCCGCGAACACGTACTCCTCGTAGCCCAGCAACGTCGCCCGGCCGACGACCCAGCGCAGCAGCGCCGCGGCCTCGGGACCGTCGTCGGGCAGCTGGTCGACCTCCTCGGCGACGCTGCGCGCGAGCGCCGACATGGCCGGGAAGTCCTCGACCGCGGCCCGCACGTCGGCGAGGACGCGTCGCAGCTCGCGCCCGACGTCCTCCGGCTCGCCCGCGCCGGTCAGCCGGTCGACCTCGACGTGCATCCACGACTCGAGCCGGTCACCCGCCTCCCCGACGGCGAGCAGCACACCCGCCGCGTCCCGGCGCACCGGGACCGCCGGGTGCACCACGAGCCGGATGCCGCGGCCGAGCCGGGAGAGCTCGGCGGTGACCGAGCCGACGAGGTAGGGCATGTCGTCGGTGACCACCTGCACCACCGTGCGGCCGGTCGACCACCCGTCGGCCGCGACGGTCGGCGTGTGGACGTGCACCGCCGCGGTCCCGGGGGCCCGGGTCGCCGCGAGCCGGAGGTGCGACAGCACGGCGCCGCCGAGCGCCGCGGCGTCGCGTCCCGCGAGGTCCTCGTCCGACACGTGCCGGTAGTAGAGCGCCAGCAGCGCCCGCGGGCCGCCGGCGGGCTCGACCCGCGGTCGGGCCGGCGCCTGCGCCCACCAGGCAGCGGCGTCGTCGAGCAGAGCGGGCGGGGCGACGTCGTTGTCGGCCACGGTGTCCTCTCGTCGCGGTACGGCCGACCCTAGGCCCAGCCGCCGGTCAGGCACAGCACCTCTGAGTAGGGTCGCCGGGCGCCCGCCGGCCCGTGGCGAGCCGTTCCCAGGAGGTCCCGTGGCGGTCCACGAGCGAGCCGGCACGACCGCGCTCCCCAGCGACCTGGTCGACGTCGCGCAGCTGGTCACGGCCTACTACGCCGAGCACCCGGACCCCGACGAGCCGGGCCAGCGGGTCGCGTTCGGGACCTCCGGCCACCGCGGCTCGAGCCTGCACGCGGCGTTCAACGACGACCACATCGCCGCGACCAGCCAGGCCATCTGCGACCACCGCGCGGCGGCCGGCATCGACGGCCCGCTCTTCCTGGCCAAGGACACGCACGCGCTGTCGGAGCCCGCGTGGACGACCGCGCTCGAGGTGTTCGCCGCCAACGGCGTGCGCGTGCTGGTCGACAGCCGCGAGCGCTACACCCCGACGCCCGCGCTGTCGCACGCGGTGCTGACGTACAACCGGGGGAGGACGACCGGGCTGGCCGACGGCGTCGTCGTGACGCCGTCGCACAACCCGCCGGCAGACGGCGGTTTCAAGTACAACCCGCCGGACGGCGGTCCGGCCGGCAGCGACATCACCGGCGCCGTGCAGGACGCCGCCAACGCGATCCTGCGCGAGGGGCTCACGCGGGTGCGGCGCATCCCGGTGGGGCGCGCCCGCACCGCCGACACCACCGGCACGTACGACTTCCTCGGCACGTACGTCGACGACCTGCCGTCGGTGCTCGACCTCGACGCGGTGCGCGAGGCGGGTGTGCGGATCGGCGCCGACCCGCTCGGCGGCGCGAGCGTCGACTACTGGGGCGAGATCGCGGACCGGCACCGCATCGACCTGACCGTCGTCAACCCGCTGGTCGACGCCACGTGGCGCTTCATGACCCTCGACTGGGACGGCAAGATCCGGATGGACTGCTCGTCGCCCTACGCGATGGCGTCCCTCATCGAGCGGCGGGCCGACTTCCAGCTCAGCACCGGCAACGACGCCGACTCCGACCGCCACGGCATCGTCACGCCGGACGGCGGGCTGCTCAACCCGAACGCCTACCTCAGCGTCGCGATCGAGTACCTGCTCACCCACCGCCCCGGCTGGGGCGAGCAGGCCGCGATCGGCAAGACCCTGGTGAGCTCCTCGATGATCGACCGGGTCACCGCAGGGCTCGGCCGACGGCTGCTCGAGGTGCCGGTCGGCTTCAAGTGGTTCGTGCCCGGCCTGCTCGACGGGTCGGTGGCCTTCGGCGGCGAGGAGTCGGCGGGGGCGTCGTTCCTGCGCAAGGACGGCAGCGTCTGGACCACCGACAAGGACGGCCTGCTGCTCTGCCTGCTCGCCGCCGAGATCACCGCGGTCACCGGGCAGTCGCCGAGCGAGCACTACCGCCGGCTGACCGGCACGTACGGCGAGCCGGCGTACGCCCGCATCGACGCCCCCGCGACGCGGGAGCAGAAGGCGGTGCTGGGCGGGCTCTCCCCCGAGCAGGTCACCGCCGGCGAGCTGGCCGGTGAGCCCGTCACCGCGAAGCTGACCAGCGCGCCCGGCAACGGCGCGGCGATCGGCGGGCTCAAGGTGACGACGGCGTCCGGCTGGTTCGCCGCCCGGCCGTCCGGCACCGAGGACGTCTACAAGATCTACGCGGAGAGCTTCTCCGGACCGGACCACCTCGCGCGGATCCAGGCGGAGGCGCGCGCCATCGTCGACCAGGTGCTCGCCAGCTGATCAGTCGAGCAGGTGGGCCCAGCGGGCCCAGGCCTCGGTCAGCCGCATCCCGTCCACCAGGCCGAACACCGGCGCGTAGCCGAGGACGGCCTCGGCCCGGTCCGTGCGGACGGTCGCCTGCTTGGCCAGGTAGTGGACCAGCCACGGCCGCGACGCCTCGGGGCCCGGCTGCGCGGCGGTCGGCGCCTCGTCACCGCTCTCGACCACGACCCGGCTCTTCGCGGACCGCATGAACGCGGGGGCCACCTTCTTGACGAGGCGGCGCGCGACGACGGCCTCGCGGGTGGTGAGGATCCGCTCGCGCAGATCGGGGTCCTCGCGCAGCGCCTGCACCGCCTCGCGCGCCAGCGTCGGCGTCCGCGGGCGCGACCGCTCCCAGAGCTCGAGCGCCTCGGACTCGGTCAGCGAGACCGTCGCGGTCCGTCCCAGCATCCGCTCGAAGGAGCCGAAGAAGTCCGCCCACGTCGGGTGCTCCGGCCCGGAGACGAGCAACCGCTCCCCGGCGGCAGCGTCGGTCACCGCGGCGAGGAGCACGGCCGTCACCACGTCGTCGACGTAGACGGCGTTGCAGGTGCCGGTCCCTCCGTCGACGAGGACCAGCGGGCCAGCGCGCATCTCCTCCAGGATCTCGGAGGCGTGCACCGTGGCACGCGGGCCGTAGACGACGGTCGGCTGCAGCACGGTGACGGGCACGCCGAGGCGGGCGCCGGTGCCCAGCGCCAGCCGCTCGCCCGCGAGCTTGTTGTCGCTGTAGGCGTCGCCGGGCGGAGCGGCCGGCGTGTGCTCGGTGACGTCGCCGGTCCGCGGCAGGTCGTAGACGGCGAGGGAGCTGATGTGCACCACGCGGGCACCTGCGGCGGCTGCCGCCTCCACGACCCAGCCGGACGCGTCGACGTCGACCCGTCGCCGCGTCTCGGCGTCGCCACCGCTGCCCTTCGCAGCGTTGACGACGACGTCGCACCCGTCCACCGCAAGGCGGACGGCCTCGGGATCGGCGAGGTCACCGACGTGGACGTCGAGCGGGAAGCGCACGGCGGAGCTGCCCGTCGCGACCCGCCGCACCAGGACGCGCACCTGCGCGCCGCACTCCACCACGAGCCGCTCGACCAGCCGCCCGCCGAGGAAGCCGGCCGCGCCGAGGACGAGGACGCGCTTGCCGCGCACGCGTCGGTGGTGCTCGACCCGCCCGCCGGACGCCGTCGTAGGCCTCGGGGTAGTCCCACGGCATCCGCCACGGCTCGCGCCTCGCGTAGCCGTCCTCGACGAGGGCGACCGCGCCGGCGCCCCTCCTCGCCGGTGACGATCCCGGACGGCTCGCCGCGCACCGCCCCGACGAACGCGGCGAGCTGCCGGCCGAAGACCGTCCGCATCGCGGAAGCCGCGAAGGCCGGGTCGGACACGGTCGCGTCGAGCGGCGAGGTCGCTACCGTCGAGCGTCAGTCGCAGGACGGCCGGCACGACGCCGACGACGTCCACGGCGCGCTCAAGCAGCTCGACCACGACGGTGTCGCGCAGGTCGCGGCTGCGGCTGTGCTCGAGCAACCCCGGGAGCGCCGTTCGCCAGGGTGAGGTCCAGCTGGCACTCGGTCTCGAGGCCCGCCGGGCGTCGTCCGAGGCGACGGCCTGCAGGTCGCCGAGCCACCACAGCAGCAGGTCCAGCAGGTGCACCACCGAAGTCGAGCAGCACGCCACCGCCGGCTTCCCGCGACAGCGCCGCCGGAGAGGCGTACGGCCACCGTCCGCCAGCGCTCTGCCGGACGTCGACGCGCCGGACCTCGCCATCAGCCCGGCGGCGAACAGCTGGCGAGCGGCCCGCGCGACGGGGAAGTGCCGGAAGTCGTGACCGACGGCCGAGCACGGCACCTCCCTCGGCGGCCGCGGCCAGCAGCTGGTCGCACTCCGCGACGGTCCGGGCCATCGGCTTCTCGACGAGCACGTGCGTGCCGCCGGACAGGAGCGGGACGCCGAGCGAGGCGTGCAGGGCGTTGGGCGTGGCGAGCAGGACGGCGTCGACCTGCCCCGCCAGGTCCTCCTGCCGCGACAGGGCGGCCGCACCCGGCACCCGGGCGGCCAGCGCGCGGGCCCGGTCCTCGTCGGGGTCGACGAACGCCACGACGTCCACCTCGGTCGACGCGAGCAGTGCGCGCAGGTGGTAGAGCTCGGTCACCGCGCCGCAGCCGACGACCCCCATCCGGAGCGGCGCTGCCGCGGGGTCGCTCATGGCGGGCGACCCTACGTCAGCGCCCCCGTCAGGCGTCGCAGCCGGCGTCCGGGTCGAGCCGGGCGAGGACCGCCTCGGAGATCTCGCGCATCGCCGTCACCTGCGCGGGCGTCAGCACGTCGAAGACGAGGCGCCGCACCTCGGCGACGTGGTCGGGCGCTGCCGCCTCGATGGCGCGCCGTCCCTCGTCGGTCACCACGACGAACGCGCCGCGGGCGTCGGTCGGGCAGTTCTCCCTGCGCACCAGGCCGCGCTTCTCCATGCGCGTCAGGTGGTGCGACACGCGGCTCTTCTCCCACTGCAGGGCCCGGCCGAGCTCGTACGCCCGCTGCCGCCCGTCGGGGACGTCGGTGAGGTGGACCAGCACGCCGAAGTCGGCCATCGACAGGTCCGAGCCGGCGGCCAGCGTCCGGCTCAGGTGCGACTCGAGCCGGTGCTGCATGTCGAGCCAGGCCCGCCAGGACGCCTGCTCCTCGCGGGTGAGCCACCGGTCCGTCGTCGCTGCCATGGACTCAGCGTACCGGAATGGTTGACAGGACAACCTCGTTGCAGCAGTCTGTAGATGACAGATCAACCACAGCTCCCGGAGGACCCCATGACCACCATCGCCAGCCCGCTCGCCGCGCTCACCGGCACGTACACCATCGACCCGGCCCACTCCCGCATCGGCTTCGTCGCGCGGCACGCGATGGTCACCAAGGTGCGCGGCTCGTTCAACGAGTTCGAGGGCACCGCGGTCCTCGACGGCGACGACGTCTCCCGCAGCAGCGCGAAGGTCGTCATCCAGACCGCCAGCATCGACACCCGCCAGGCGCAGCGCGACGAGCACCTGCGCAGCAACGACTTCCTGGCGATGGAGGAGTTCCCGCAGATCACCTTCGTCTCGACCTCGGCCGCCCAGACCGGCGACCAGGAGTTCACCCTCACCGGCGAGCTGACCGTCCGCGGCGTGACCAACATCGTCGAGATCCCGTTCAGCTACGAGGGCTCTGCCACCGACCCCTACGGCAACGCGCGCGTCGGCTTCGAGGGCTCGGTCACCATCAGCCGCAAGGACTACGGCATCAGCTTCAACGCCGCGCTCGAGACCGGCGGCGTGCTGGTCAGCGACAAGGTCGTCCTCGAGTTCGAGATCAGCGCGATCCGCAACGCCTGACAGACAGCTGCCAGGCGGGCCGCAGCCCCGGTCCAGCCGGCGATCCCACCCTGGTCCCTGTCGGGCACCCCGCCCGGCAGGACCAGGAGGACGACATGAACGACGCACCTGAGGGCGCCGCGCCGCGCGCCTCCCGCTCGCCCCGCACGCTCGGCCTCGCCGTCGCCGGCGGCGTGATGGGCATCGTGCTCGGACTCGGTGGGGTGGCGCTGGCCGCCGACACCACGCCGACGCCCGCGCCGTCGAGCTCGACCGTCGCCCCGGACAGCACCGCGGACGACTCGGCGGCGGTGGCCCCCGACGACTGCCCGGAGGGCGGCCGCGGTGGCGGCGGCAGCGCCGAGGCGCCCAGCACGCCGGCGACGCCGGACACCAGCAGCAGCGCGGACGTCTGAGGCACCCGAGCCGGTCCCGCCCTCGTGGCGGGGCCGGCTCAGGCCTGCTCGGACCCCTGCTCCGCCAGCCAGCGCAGCGCGAGGACGTAGCCCTGCACACCGAGCCCGACGACGACCCCGGTCGCCACGCCGCTGAGGTGGCTGGTGTGCCGGAACGGCTCGCGGGCGTGCACGTTCGAGATGTGCACCTCCAGCAGCGGCCGGGACAGCATCGAGCACGCGTCGCGCAGGGCGATCGAGGTGTGCGTCCACGCACCCGCGTTGAGCACCACGGCCGCGGGCAGGTCGCACGCCTCGTGCACCCAGCCGATCATCTCGTGCTCGGCGTCGGTCTGCCGCACGTCGATCTCGAGCCCGAGCTCCTGCGCCGTGGTCCGGCACAGCTGGTCCAGCTCGGCGTACGTCGTCGTGCCGTACGTCTCCGGCTCGCGCCGTCCGAGGCGACCGAGGTTGGGGCCGTTGAGCACCAGGACGTCCATCGCGGCAGGGTAGTTGCGGAAGTCGGCCGTACGGGGCAGCGGGCGGCCGTACCGTCCTGCGCGTGGTGGGGGGGACACCCGGCGCAGAGCCGGTGCTCGTGGTGCGCGGTGTGCGCCGGACGTTCGAGGCCGACGGCCCGGCGCCGGTGCGGGCGCTGCGCGGGGTCGACCTGGTGGTCGGCCGGGCGAGTTCGTCGCCCTGACGGGCCCGTCGGGCTGCGGCAAGTCGACGCTGCTGCAGGTCGCCGCCGGGCTGGACCGGCCGGACGAGGGCAGCGTCGTCCTGCCGGGCCGCGAGCTCGTCGGCCTCGGTGAGGACGCACTCGCGCGCGTGCGCCGCAGGGACGTCGGCATGGTCTTCCAGTTCTTCCACCTGCTCGAGGGCATGAGCGTCGCTGGAGAACGTCGCGCTGCCGCGCTGGTCGCCGGCACGCCGCCGGCGCGCCGCCGAGGCGCGCGGCCCACGAGCTGCTGGACCTGCTCGGCCTGCTGGACAAGGCGCGGCGCCGCGCCGGCCGCGCTGTCCGGCGGGCAGCGCCAGCGCCTCGCGATCGCCCGGGCGCTGGCCAACCGGCCGACCCTGCTGCTGGCCGACGAGCCGACCGGCGCGCTCGACAGCGAGGGCGCGGCGGAGGTGCTCGACCTGTTCCGCCGGCTGCACGCGCCGGGCCAGAGCCATCCTGATGGTCACCCACAGCGCGGAGGTCGCCGCCGGCGCGCAGCGGCGTGGTGCGCATGCGCGACGGCCGGGTCGAGGCCGACGTGCCCGCGCCCGTGCCGGCATGACACCGGCCGCCCGCGCCCGGCGGGAGCTCCTGCTCGCCGGCGCTGCTGCTCGCCGGGGCCGTCGCGGTCGGCCGCCGTCGGCGCCGCGGCGCTGGCGGGTGCGCCGGTCCTCACGGCAGCGGCCGGCCTGCCGCTGCTCCCGGCTGCCGTCGCCGCGGGGCGGACCGCTCCGGGGCCGGCGTGCGGCCGGGCACGTGCTCGCCGGCGGCCGCCGGCGCTCGCAGCGCTGGTCGACGGCGCTCGCTGCTGGCCCTCGTCATCGCGGTGCTGCGTCCTGGGGCACGTGCCCCGCGGCGAGGAGCGCGCCGTCGTGCTCGCCGGCGCTGGCCGGCACCGCGGCTGCCGTGCTCGCTGGCCGGGGTCGCTGCGCCGCGTCGGCCACCCGTCGCGTCCGGCCCGCTGCGGCGCCCGGCGCACGCCGGAGGAGGTGCTGCGCACCATCGGCGACCGGGCCAGCCGCGGCGTCCCGCTCGAGGAGCTGCTGCGGCAGCTGGCCGAGTCGCTGCGCCGGGCCTGCAGGGCCTGTCCGGCGCCGAGGTCTGGACCCGTGCCGGCGGCGCGCTCACCCGGCTGCTCGCGGTCGCCGCAGCCGGACCGGCGGCGAGTCCGGCTCTGAGCGGCGCCGACGCTGGCGGTCCTGCGCCGCGGCGCCGCGTGGCCGGGGAGGGCTGGCTCGCGGCTGTGGCTGCCCGCGGCTGCTCGAGGACCGGGCGGCGCGCAGTCCGTGCGCCTGGCGCCCGGCCGGTGCACGCCGGCGAGCTGCTCGGCCTGCGTGCTCGTGGACCGCGTCCGGCCGACGCCGCCCCGTTCGCCGCCGCCGACGAGCGGGCGCTGGTGCGACGTCGCCCGCCGGCTCGGCGTGCTGCTCCGCAACCGCGCGCTGGACGCCGCGCTGCAGGCCACGCTCGACGACCTGCGCCGCGCCAACGCCGAGCTGCGGGCCTCCCGGTCGCGGCTGGTGGCGGCCGCCGACGCCGAGCGCCGGCGGATCGAGCGCGACCTGCACGACGGCGCCCAGCAGCACCTGGTCGCGCTGGCCATCGACCTCGGGCTGCGCCGTCGGACCTCGTCGAGACCGACCCGGCGGCCGCGCGCGAGCTGCTGGAGCAGGCCCGCGCCGACGCCCGCGAGCCTGGTGCAGCGAGCTGCGCGACCTCGCGCACGGCATCTACCCCGCCGCTGCTGCTCGACGGCGGCCTGGGCGCCGGCGCTGCGCTCGCTCAGCTGCCCGCCACCCGGGGCTCGAGGTCCGTCGGTCGGCGACGTCGCCGCGCTGCCCCTCGGCGCGTCGAGGCGGCGGTCTACTTCTGCTGCCTGGAGGCGCTGCAGAACGCCGCCAAGCACGCCGGCCGGCGCGGCCGTCCGGCTGGCGCTGGTGCGCGACGGCGACTGCTGCGGTTCGAGGTGCGCCGACGACGGGCCCGGCCTCGACCCGCGCCGCGCCCCGGCGGGCCAGGGCCTGCAGAACATGGTCGACCGGATCGGCGCGGTCGGCGGCCGGGCGACGTGGACCGCGGGCGACCCGGTGGGCACCCGCGTGGTGCTCGAGGTGCCGCTCGAGCCGGCCCACGCCGGGGCCTGACCGGTGTCCGCCGTCCGCCTGCTCGCCCGCACCGAGCTGCGCCGCTCCTGGCGCACGCTCCTGCTGGCCGGCCTGGTGGCGGGGCTCTCCGGCGGCGTCGTGGGCGGCACGGTCGCCCTGGCGCAGCGGAGCGTCTCCGCGCCGGACCGGCTGGCCGCTGCCTCCCGGCTGGACGACGCCCGGCTGCAGGCGTCGACGCCGGCCTGGTCCGCGACGTCGCCGCGCTCCCGGTCGTGCGCTCCTCCTGGCTGGCGAGCAGCGTCGTCGGGGAGGTGGCCGGGGACGCGACGCACTACCTGAGCATCACCGCGGGGCCGCCACCACCTGCCGGCCTGTTCACGCCCGTCGTCGTCGAGGGCCGAGCGGTGCGTGCGGACTCCACCGACGAGGTCGTCGTGACCGAGGAGCTGGCCGCCACCGGCCTCCGCGTCGGCAGCGTGCTGGACGTCGCGCTGCTGACCGCCGAGGAGGTCTTCTCCTTCGACACCGGCTTCGGCGCCCCCGACGGGCCGCGCCTGGCGCTCCGCGTCGTCGGCGTGCTGCGCCTGCCCGCGGGTCGGGGCAACGGCGTCGGCCCGGCCTTCGCCGGCCCCGCGTTCGCCGAGCGGTACGCCGCGCTGTCGCCCGGGCCGACCCTGCTGATGCGGCTGCGGCCAGGACCGGCGGCCCGCGCGGAGCTGCGCAGCGAGGTGGCCCGGCTGGCCGCGTCCCGCGCGGGCGGCGACCGGCCCGAGTTCACCCGCCCCGAGCCGGTCTTCCCCGGCGAGGAGGTCGACCCGCAGGTCGCCGCACCCGCCGCGTGGTCGCCGGGGGCCTGACGGTCTTCAGCGCTGCTGGCTGCCGGCGCCGGCCTGCTCGTCGTCCTGCAGGCCCTCGGGCGCACCGCGCCAACCGGTGCCGCCGCCCAGCGCACCGAGGCCGCGCTCGGGCTGGTGCGGCGGCAGCGGGTGCTCGGGCGGGTGGTCCCGGCCGGCGCCGCAGCAGCCCTCGCCGCGGTCCTGACCGCCGCGGGCGTGCTCCTCGGCGGGCTGCTCGAGCCGCTGGGCGGTCTGCGGACGTACGAGCCGGACCCCGGCTGGCTGCCCGACCCGGCGCTGGCGGCAGCCGCCGCGGGGGTCGCCGCCGTCCTGGTGCTGCTGCGCCCAGGCGGCCTGCACCCTGCGCGCCGGCGGTCCCGGGCCGGCCGGTCGCCGGTGGGCGCCCGCGCTGCCCCCGCTGCTGCGCCGCCACCCCGCCGTGGCCGTGGGGGCCGGCTTCGCCCTGCAGCGCAGCGGGCGCCGCGCCACGCTCGCCGCCGGCGTCGCCGTGGCCGGGGTCGTGGCCAGCGCGGTCTTCGCCGGCAGCCTCGACCGGCTCGGCCGCGAGCAGGAGCGCTGGGGCTGGGTGGCCGACTTCTCCCTCGCCGACGTCGACGACACCGAGCTGGCCCGGCTGGTCGCCGACCCGGCGCTGTCGTCCGTCCAGACCGTCGACACCAGCTCGGTGCGCCTCGGCGACCGGTTCGCCGACGCCCTGGCGCTGGTCGACCGCAAGGGCACGCAGCCGCCGGTGCTGCTGACCGGCCGGCTGCCGCGGACCGACGGCGAGCTGGTGGTCGGCGCCCAGCTGGCCCGCGAGCGCGGCCTGTCGGTCGGCGACGTGGTGCCCGTCGGCGACGACCGCCGGCCGCACCGCGTCACCGGCGTCGCGGTCCTCGCCATCACCGGTACGGGGCAGCGCGCCGGGACCGCCGTGCTGATGACCCCCGCCGACCTGACGGCCGCGGCGGCCACCGCGTCGTTCCGCGAGGCGACGGTGCAGGTCGCCGACCGCAGCCGGGTCGACGCCGTGCGCACCGCGTACGCCGCCGAGCTCGAGGTCGTCGCCCCGGAGCCGTCGGTCGAGGTGCGCACGCTCGGCGACCTGCGCCGCCTGCCGCACGTCCTGCAGGCCGGCCTGCTCGGAGCCGTCCTGGCCGGCCTCGCCCACGTCCTGCTCCAGGCGGCCGGCCGCCGCCGGCGCCGACCTGGCGGTCCTGCGGGCGATGGGGCTGACACCGCGCCAGGTGGGCACCACGCTGCTCGTCGATGGCCGGCGTCGTCACCGGCGCGGGCGTCGCGGTCGGCCTGCCCCTCGGGCTGCTGGTCGGCCGCCTGGTCTGGGCGGAGGTCGCCGCGTCGGCCGGGGTGGCCGGCGACGTGCCGCTGCCCGTCGCGACGCTGCTGCCGCTGCTCGGCGGGGTGCTGGTCGGCAGCGCTGGTCGTGGCACTGCTGCCGGCCCGGCGGGCCGCCCGGGTCAGTCCCGCTGCGGCGCTGCGCGACGGAGTAGCCGCACCGTGCCGGTCCCAGAGCGGCGCGGACGAGCCCCGGGCGCAGCTCCTCCTTGGACACGAAGGCCACCGCCCCGCAGCCGCCGACGCCCTCCGGCAGGTCGGCCAGGTCGTAGGTCGAGCAGAGGACGACCGTGGTGCCCGGCCAGGCGGCGAGCAGCAGGCGGGTGGCCTCGACACCGCCCATGCCGGGCATCCGCACGTCCATCAGCACCAGGTGCGGGGCGCAGCGCGGCCGACCTGCGCAGCGCCTGCGGCGCCGTCGCCGGCCTCGCCGACGAGCGCGAACCCCGGCGTGCGGCGCAGCACCGCCGCGGCGGCCCGCGGAAGGGCGGCTGGTCGTCGACGACGAGCACGCTGCACCTCGTCCATGCGCGAGCCAGCATCCGCCGCGGGACCGCGACGGCGCAGGGTGCGACCCCCATCCGGGGGTGTGGCTACCTCCCCCGCGCCTCCGACAGGTAGACGAGCACGGCCGCGACCCGGCGGTTGAGGTCGCGCTCCTCGGTGAGCCCGAGCTTGGCGAAGATCGAGTTGGTGTGCTTCTCGACCGCCCGCTCGGACAGGAACAGCGCCGCCGGCGATGGCCGCGTTGCTGCCTGCCCTTGGCCATCTCGCCGAGCACCTCGAGCTCGCGCGGCGTGAGCGCGTCGAGCCGCGAGCGGCGCGCGCCCGGTTGGCGTCCACCAGGCGCTCGACGACCGTCGGCGTCGATCGACCGAGCCGCCGGCCGCGACCGTGCGGACCGCGTCAGCCAGCTCGCCGACGTCGGCGACCCGCTCCTTGAGCAGGTACGCCCGCCGCGCGGACCCGCCGTCCAGCAGCGCGAGCGCGTAGCGGCACTCGGCGTGCTGCGCTCAGCAGCACGACCCCGACCTGCGGGTGCTCCGCGCGCAGCCGGGCCGCGGCCTGGACCCCCTCGTCGGTGCCCGTCGGCGGCATGCGGATGTCGGTGACCACGACGTCGGGCGAGTCGCTGCTCGACGAGCGCGAACAGCTCGTGCAGGTCAGCCGCCGAGCCGACGAGCTCGAGGTCGCGGCGCGCCTCGACGCAGCCGGACGAGCCCCTGGCGCAGCAGGGCGTTGTCCTCGGCGAGCACCAGGCGGATCGGCACCCCCGACGACGGTACGTCGCTGGCGACCACCCCCGACTGGCAAGACAGCACCGTCGTGCGCAGGCCGCGTCCGATCAGCAGAGCTCGTCGCTCGACGCCGGACGGGCACCCCGCCGGCCCCGAGCTCCCGGAGGACCTGCCATGACCGCCACCCTGACCGCCACGCTCACCACCCCGTACGTCCCGGCCCAGCGCGAGGCCGACCGCACCGCGCCTCTCCGGCCGCTGGCCGCTGGCCGGCCTGCTGGCCGCGTGTCGCCGTCTTCGCCACCCCGATGGTCGGCGCGAAGTACCTGGACGACGACGTCACCAGCAAGGGTCCGCTCGCCGTCTACGACGCCGTCAAGGACAAGGGCGTCGGCACGCACCTCGAGCATGGACCTGGCCTTCGTCGGCGCGATCTCGCTGGCCGTGTTCGGCAGCGGCTTCCTGCGCTTCCTGCAGGCGCGCACCCCGCGCGGCAGCGGCCTGACCGTCGCTCGCCCGCACCGGCCTCACCGCCGCCGTCGCGCTGTCGTTCCTCGTCGCCGTCGCTGAAGGCGGTCTACCGCGGCGGGCTGCCCGACCACGGCGACCACGTGATGTACACCAAGGAGAGCGTCGCCACGCTGCAGGCGGTGCTCGACCAGCTGCAGTACACCGGTCTGTGGCCGCTGGCGCTCGACCATGGCCACCGTCGTCGGCGCTGTCGCTCAAGCACAAGCACGCTGCCGCGCTGGTACGGGATCTTCACCGCCGTGGTGCTCACCGGCTTCGTCGGCATGGCGCTGGTCGCGGGGCTGCCGTACGTCGCCGGGCTCGCCGGGCCCGGTCTGGCTGCGTCGTCTCCGCCGTCGTCGTGATGCGCCACCGCCACGCGTGACGGCCGCCGCGCCGGGCCGGTCCTCCTCGCCGAGGGCCGGCCCGCCGGCGTGTCAGCGACCGGTGAAGCTGCCCGGTCGCTTCTCGCGGAACGCCGCCTGCGACTCGGCGTAGTCGTCCAGCGAGGAGACGACGCCGAAGTGCGAGGAGACCATGTCGTAGTGGGTGCGCAGGTCGACCGACTCGGCCGAGCGGACCAGGCGCTTGATCATGGCGATCTGCACCGGCGGGGCGGCCGCGAGCTGCAGGGCGAACTCGCGGGTGCGGTCCATCAGCTCGTCGTCCTCGTAGACCCGGTTGACCATGCCGATGCGCAGCGCCTCGTCGGCACCGACCATGTCGCCGGTCATGAGCAGCTCCATCGCCTTGGCGGTGCCGACCAGGCGGGGAAGCAGCCACGCGCCGCCGTCGCCGGGGACGAGGCCGACCTTGATGTAGCCCTCGGACAGCCGCACCGACCGGCCGGCGAAGCGCATGTCGCACAGCAGCGCCATGTCGAGCCCGGCGCCGACGGCCACGCCCTTCATCGCCGCGACGACCGGCTTGTCGAGGTCGGCCAGCGCGATGGCGACCTGGTGGATGCGGTCGGTCAGCATCCGCTTGCGGCCGAGCGGGGTGTCGTCGACCTCGGCCAGCGCCGAGAGGTCGACGCCGGAGCAGAACGCGTCGCCGGCCCCGGTGACGATGACGGCGCGGACGGCGGGGTCGCGCTGCGCGGCCCGCAGCGCCTGGGTCCACGAGTCGACCATCGTCAGGGTGAAGGCGTTCTTGCGGGCCGGCCGGTTGAGGGTCAGCGTGGCGACCGCGTCGGCCACCTCGTACGAGAACTCGTCGGTCGTGATGTCAGCGGTCATGCGGCGAAGACTCTCACCCCAGCCGGACCTCGAGCACGGGACCCGTCGCGGCCCGGACGTCGTCGACCGTGACGCCGGGTGCGGTCTCGCGCAGCACCAGCCCGGACGGCTCGACGTCGATCACGGCGAGGTCGCTGACGATGCGGTGCACGCACGCCTTGCCGGTCAATGGCAGCGAGCACTCGTCGACGATCTTGTGGGTGCCGTCCTTCGCGACGTGGTCCATCATCACCAGGACCCGCTTGGCGCCGTGGACGAGGTCCATCGCCCCGCCCATCCCCTTGACCATCTTCCCGGGGATGACCCAGTTGGCCAGGTCACCGACGGTCGAGACCTGCATGGCGCCGAGCACGGCGACGTCGATGTGGCCGCCGCGGATCATCGAGAACGACAGCGCCGAGTCGAAGTACGCCGCGCCCGGCTGCACGGTCACCGTCTCCTTGCCCGCGTTGATGAGGTCGGGGTCGACCTCGTCGGCGTACGGGTAGGGGCCGACGCCGAGCACGCCGTTCTCCGACTGCAGGACGACGTGCACCCCCGCCGGCAGGTGGTTGGGCACGAGGGTCGGCAGGCCGATGCCGAGGTTGACGTACTGGCCGTCCTCGAGCTCGCAGGCGACCCGGGCGGCGAGCTCGGTGCGGGACAGCGGCATGTCAGGAGGTCCTCTCGCGCGTGGTGCGCTTCTCGATGCGCTTCTCGACCCCGGGCACGTGCACGACCCGCTGCACGAAGACGCCGGGGGTGTGCACGCGGGCGGGGTCGAGCTCGCCCGGCTCGACCAGCTCCTCGACCTCCGCGATCGTGACCCGCCCGGCGGGCGCGCAGAGCGGGTTGAAGTTCATCGCCGACTTCTCGTAGACGAGGTTGCCGTGGCTGTCGCCGTAGCGCGCGTGCACCAGCGCGAAGTCGGTACGGATCGCACGCTCCAGGACGTACTCCTGGCCGTCGAACTCCCGCACCTCCTTCGGGGGCGAGGCGAGCGCGACGCCACCCGAGCCGTCGTAGCGCCAGGGCAGGCCGCCGTCGGCGACCTGGGTGCCGACACCCGCCGGGGTGAAGAACGCCGGGATGCCGGCCCCGCCGGCGCGCAGGCGCTCGGCCAGCGTCCCCTGCGGCACCAGCTCGACCTCGAGCTCACCGGCGAGGAACTGCCGCTCGAACTCCTTGTTCTCCCCGACGTAGGAGCCGGTCGTGCGGCGGATCCGCCGGGCCGACAGCAGCATCCCGAGGCCCCACTCGTCGACGCCGCAGTTGTTGCTGACGGTCTCCAGGTCCTGCACGCCGGCAGCGAGCAGCGCCTCGATCAGGGCGGTCGGGATGCCGCACAGGCCGAAGCCGCCGACGGCCAGCGAGGCGCCGGACGGCACGTCGCGCACGGCCTCCGCCGGGGAGGCCACCACCTTGTCCATGCTGCTCCGATCGTCGCGCCGGCCTGCAGTCTGCCGGAACGCCTGCCCGGGCGCGGGTGTTGCACCCCAGGTGCAGCAGGCCCTCCCCCTGACCCCGCCCGCCCCCGCCGACCCCGCCCTGTCCCGCCTCCTCGACGTCCGCCGCATCTACGTCGAGCCGGCCGCCGCCGCCCTGCCGCGCGGGCAGGAGGTGCTCGCCCGCTGGCCCGACGCCGAGCTGGTCGAGGTGCTCAGCCACCAGGCCGTCCCGTACACCGCCGAGGACGTCGACCGCTGGGTCCGCATCAAGACCGAGGACCTGGTCCTCGGGGTGAAGAAGTCGCTGACCGCCCGGCCGAACGGCCGCAGCAGCGACTTCATCGCGCCGTCGACCGCCAACGGCTGCGCCATGGCCTGCGCCTACTGCTACGTCCCGCGGCGCAAGGGCTACGCCAACCCGGTCACCGTCTTCGCCAACATCGAGCAGATCACCCGCTACCTCGGCCGCCACGTCGGCCGGCAGGGCACCAAGCAGGTGCCCGACCAGGTCGACCCGCTGGCCTGGGTCTACGACATCGGCGAGAACTCCGACTGCTCGGTCGACGCGCGCCTGTCGGACAACGTGCGCGACCTGGTCGACCTGTTCCGTGGCCTGCCGACCGCCAAGGCGTCCTTCGCCACCAAGCACGTCAACCGCGACCTGCTCGACTGGGACCCGCAGGGCCGCACCCGCATCCGGTTCTCGCTCATGCCTGCCGCGGACAGCAGGCTGCTCGACCTGCGCACGTCCCCGATCGCGGAGCGGCTCGCCGCGATCGACGACTTCGTCGCCGCGGGCTACGAGGTGCACGTCAACCTCTCCCCGGTCGTCGTCGCGCGACGGCTGGCTCGAGGACTGGGCGGAGCTGCTCTGCGACCTGGCCGACGCCACGGGCGACGCGTTCAAGGCGCAGGCCGCCGCCGAGGTCATCTTCCTGACCCACAACGACCGGCTGCACGAGGTCAACCTCGGCTGGCACCCGAAGGCCGAGGAGGTGCTCTGGCGCCCGGAGCTGCAGGAGCCCAAGCGGTCGCAGACCGGCGGCTGGAACGTCCGCTACCGCACCGGCTTCAAGGGCCAGCAGGTGCGCGCGCTCACCGACCTCATCGCCGAGCGCACCCCCTGGCTGCGGGTCCGCTACGCGTTCTAGCGAAGGCCGCGAGCGCGTCGGCGTAGGAGGCGCCCTCGGTCAGCAGCTGCCGCACCTTCATGACCGGGCGGGGCGCGCTGGCACCGAGCGCGCCGGTGAGCCGGCCGTCCCGGCCGTAGACGCAGAGCAGCTTGTCGCCCTTGGGCCCCACCTGGAGCAGCGTGACGTCGTCGGTCGCCGCGGGCAGCCCGACGAGCTGCCACTTGGTCGTGTACTGGTCGCTCCAGACGTACGCGACCGGGTCGTGCTGCTCCTGCGCGCCGAGCAGGTTGCGCGCGACGACGCCGGCCTGCTCGCTGGCGTTGGTCCAGTGCTCGATCCGGCGGTGCACCTCCTGCGACGGCACCCACCAGCGGGCCACGTCGCCGACCGCCCAGACGCCGTCGACCGAGCTGCGCCCGTCGGCGCCGCAGACGACACCGCCGTCGACGTCGAGGCCGGAGCCGTCCAGCCACGCGGTGCGGGGCTCGACGCCGATGCCGACCAGGACGACGTCGCCCGGCACGGTGGTGCCGTCGGACAGCGCCAGGGTGCGACCGGCGCCCTCCCCGTGCACCTCGAGCACGCTGGTCGCGCTGCGCACGTCGACGCCGTGGTCGAGGTGCAGCCGCACGACCTGCTCGGCCACCGTCGGGCCCAGCACCCGGACCAGCGGCAGGGGCAGCACCTCGAGCATCACCACGTCGGCGCCCATCGCACGCGCGCTCGCGGCGACCTCGCAGCCGATGAAGCCGCCGCCGACGACGGTCAGGTGGCCGGCCTGCTCGACCGCGGCCCGCAGCCCCTCGGCGTCCTGCAGCGGTCCGCAGCACGTGCACGCCGTCGCCCTCGAGACCGGGCACGTGCCGCGGGGCAGCACCCGTCGCCACGACGAGCTCGTCGTACGCCACGGTGCTGCCGTCCTCGAGCAGGACCTCGCGGTCGCCGGGGTGCAGCGCGACGGCCCGGGTGCCGAGCCGCAGGTCGACGTCGAGCCGGGCGTAGTCCTCGGCGGCCAGCAGCGGGGGCGCCTCGCGCTCGCCGCGCAGGACCTGCTTGGACAGCGGCGGCCGGTCGTACGGCGCCACGTCCTCCTCGCCGAGCACGACGACCGAGCCGTCGGCCCCGCCCTCGCGCAGCTCCTCGGCCAGCCGCACCGCGGCGAGCCCCGCACCGACGACGACGACCCGTCCCGGTCCTGGCACCTCGGTCTCCCCTCGCTGGCGGAGTGGCGACCCTACCGACGCCGGCGGACCAGCCCGAAGAGCACCGCGCAGCCGCCGAGGGTCGACCCGGTGAGCACGAGCGCGAGCGGCCGGCCGGAGTGCCCGCCGCCCAGGCCGACCAGCGGGCCGAGCGCCCCGCCGACCGAGTACTGCGCCAGGCCGAGCAGCGCCGACGCGCTGCCGGCCACGCGCGGGTGGTCGGCGAGGGCCAGCGCGCTGGCGTTGGGTGCGACCAGGCCGACCCCCGAGACGACGAGGAACAGGCCGGGGAGCACCCCGGTCAGCCCGCCGCCGGCCAGGACCACGACGAGGACGACGAGCGCGCCGGTGGTCGACAGCAGCACGCCGGCAGTGAGCAGCGGCAGCGGCCCCGTGCGGCCGACCAGCCGCCCGCCGACCTGGCTCAGGGTGATCAGCCCGGCGGCGTTCACGCCGAAGGCCACGCTGAAGGCGCGCGGCGACAGGCCGTACACGTCCTGCAGCACGAAGGACGAGCCGGCGATGTAGGCGAACATCGCGCCCATCACCAGGCCGGCGGTGAGGGCGTAGCCGACGAAGGAGCGGTCGGTCGCGAGGCGGCGGAACACCCGCAGCGTCTCGCGGACGCCGCCCACGTGACGGCGCTCGGCCGGCAGCGTCTCGGGCAGCAGGAGGCCGACGGCGCCGAGCAGGACCACGCCGATGGCGGCGAGCACGACGAAGACGCCGCGCCACCCGGTCAGCTCGAGGACCTGCGCGCCGAGCAGCGGCGCGAGGATCGGCGCCAGGCCGTTGACGAGCATGAGCGCCGCGAACAGGCGGGCCGCCGCCGCACCGCTCGACACGTCGCGCACGACGGCCCGGGCGATGACGACACCGGCCGCGCCGGCCAGCCCCTGCAGCAGGCGGACGCCGGTGAACACGCCGATCCCGGGCGCGACCGCGCACAGCAGCGACGCGGCCGCGTAGACGGCGACGCCGACCAGCAGCGGGCGGCGCCGGCCGTACCGGTCGCTCAGCGGACCGCTGATGACCTGGCCGAGGGCAAGCCCGACCAGGCACGCGGTCAGCGTGAGCTGCACCGGCGCGGGGCCGACCGAGAAGTCGCCGGCGATGCGCGGGAACGCGGCGAGGTACATGTCCAGCGACAGCGGGCCGAAGGCGCACAGGGCCCCGAGCAGGACGACGAGGCGCAGCCGTCCAGCCGGCAGCTCCGGGACGACGACGTCGGGGGCGCCGGTGGCAGCGGCGGTGGCGGGAGAGGTCACGACAGGTGTCAACGACAACCACCCGTCGGGCAGTCCGGCCCGGGCGAAGGTCACACCGGCAGGCGTGACGGCCGCACCCCCGGGCAGGCTGCGGGCGTGACGGACGCGGTGGTCATCGGAGCAGGACCCAACGGGCTGGTCGCGGCCAACCTGCTGGCCGACGCCGGCTGGGACGTGCTGGTGCTCGAGGGCCAGCCGACCCCGGGCGGCGCGGTCCGCAGCGCGGAGGTCGCCGCGCCGGGCTTCGTGACCGACCTGTTCAGCGCCTTCTACCCGCTCGGGCTCGCCTCGCCGGTGCTGCGCGACCTGCAGCTCGAGCAGCACGGCCTGGTGTGGCGGCACGCCCCGCAGGTGCTCGCGCACCCGCTCGACGACGGGCGGGCCGCGGTCCTGAGCCGCGACCTGGAGACCACCGCCGCGTCGGTCGAGGCCTTCGGCGCCGGCGACGGCGACGCCTGGCGCGGGCTCGCCGCCGAGTGGGACCGGCTGGCGCCCGGGCTGATCGGCGCGCTGTTCACCCCCTTCCCGCCCGTACGCGCCGGGCTGCGGCTGGTGCGCGAGCTGGGCGCGGCCGACCTGCTGCGCTTCGCCCGCTTCGCGATGCTCTCGACCCGGCGGCACGGTCTCGAGGAGTTCTCCGGCGAGGGCGGGCCGCTGCTGCTGGCGGGCAACGCCCTGCACACCGACCTGGCACCCAGCGCGTCGGGCAGCGCGATCTACGGCTGGCTGCTGGCGATGCTCGGCCAGACCGTCGGCTTCCCGGTGCCCGAGGGCGGGGCCGGCCGGCTGACGGACGCGCTGGTGTCCCGGCTGCGCAGCAAGGGCGGCCGGCTGGAGTGCGACGCCCCGGTGACCGAGGTCGTCGTGCGCGGTGGCCGGGCGGTCGCCGTGGTCACCGCCGACGGCCGCACGGTGGACGTGACCCGGGCGGTGCTCGCCGACGTCACCGCCCCGCAGCTGTTCCTCGGGCTGGTCGGCGCCGACCACCTCCCCCCGCGCATGCTGTCGGACCTGCGGCGGTTCCAGTGGGACGAGGCCACCGTCAAGGTCGACTGGGCGCTGTCCGGCCCGGTCCCCTGGCGGTCCGACGCGGTCCACGGCGCCGGCACGGTGCACGTCGGCGGCTCGATGGACGAGCTCGTCGTCTACAGCCAGACGCTCGAGCGCGGGCAGGTGCCTGCGGCGCCGTTCGTCATCGTCGGCCAGATGACGACCTCCGACCCGACCCGCTCCCCGGCCGGCACCGAGTCGGCGTGGGGCTACACGCACGTGCCGGCCCGGCCCCGCGGCGACGCCCTCGGCGAGCTGCGCGGCGACTGGGGCAGCGACGACCGGCAGCGCTTCGTCGAGCGGGTCGAGGCGCAGATGGAGCGGCACGCACCGGGCTTCCGGGACCTCGTCGTCGGCCGGCACGTGCAGTTCCCGAGCGACCTGCAGTCGGCCGACGCCAACCTGGCCGGCGGCGCCGTCAACGGCGGCACGGCCGGCATCCACCAGCAGCTGTTCTTCCGCCCGGTCCCCGGCCTCGGCCGCCCGGAGACGCCGATCGCGGGGCTCTACCTGGCGTCGTCCTCCGCGCACCCGGGCGGGGGCGTGCACGGCGCGTGCGGCGCCAACGCCGCGAAGGCGGCGCTGCGGGCAGGCACGACGGGCCGGCTCGCGCTGGCGCGGCACCCGGGCGCTCAGCGGCGGCGGGCCTGCTGCTCGAGCCGCCGCAGCGTCTCGACGTTCCGGACCTTGATCGCGAGGTCGGCCAGCGGGTTGTGCAGCGTGCGGGCGATGCCGCGCCACGGCTGCTCGTCGATCGTCACCAGCGTGCCCTCGTCGAGCTCCTTGACGGTGATGACGATGAGGACGGTGCCGGCCGGCCAGGCGTGCGCCTCCAGCTCCAGCTTGGCGTCCGGCTCGTAGGCCCGGCTGGTGGTGTGGCCGTCATGGCGCAGGGGGCGGTACCCCACCGTGTAGTGCAGCCGGGCGCCCTCCTGCGGCCACCCGGCGTCGACGTCGCGGATCGTGCGGGTGCCCACCACCCAGTCGCCGTAGCTGGACCCGTCGCGCAGCACGTGGAAGACCTGGGTGGGTGTCGTGCCGCGCAGGAACCGCCGGGTGATCGCCATGGCAGCCAGGCTGCCCCTAGGCGCGGGCCCTATAACCCCCGGTGCGGGAGTCCGCAAGTCGGGGGCCTGCCTCCTGCAGCTGCTCGGAGCTGCGCCGGGCCACCAGGTCCGAGAGGTGGCTGATCCCGGGCAGCCCGGCCAGCCGCGACAGCCCGGCGACCCGGGGGGCCGAGACGGTGCGGCCACGACCGTGCTCCAGCTCGTCGCGCACGATCCGGGCAACCCGGTCGGCGGAGATCCCGGGAGCCGGGCGGACCTGAGGGTCGTCCTCGCGCGGGTGCAGGTGGACCGCACGCGCGTGGAACTCCGTCGCCACCGGCCCCGGCGCGATGCTGTGCACCCGCACCCCGTGCGGCGTCACCTCGCGACGCAGGCCCTCGACGAAGCCGTCGACCCCGCGCTTGGTCGCGGAGTAGACCGTGAGCGGCGGGCTGGCGGACCAGGCCGCCACCGACGCGATGCAGGCGATGTCGCCGTCGCCGCGCTCGAGCATGCCGGGCAGCACGCGCCGCGTCAGGTCGACGTAGGCGACGAGCCCGGTCAGCACGACCCGCTCCACGTCGTCCGCCGTCATGTCCACCACGGCGCCGACGTGGCCGAGGGCGGCCGCGTTGACGAGCACGTCCACCCGCCCGTACGTGTCGAGCGCGCCGTCGACCAGGGCGGCGCGTGCCGCGGTGTCCCGGAGGTCGGCGGCCACGACCTGCAGGCCCGGGATGCGCGTCGCGACCTGCGCCAGCCGCTCCCCGTCGCGCGCGCAGCCGACGACGGTGGCGCCGGCGGCGACCAGGCGGGCGGCGGTCGCCCGGCCGATGCCGGACGTCACCCCCGTGACGACGGCCACCCGGCCGCGGAGCTCTCGAGTCGCACGCATGCCCCGCTCGTGCCCCGTGCGCCCGTCCCGAAAGGTGTTGACCTGACGTCGACATGAGGGACGAGGATCACGTCATGGACATGGAAGTGACCGCGTGGATGTCGATGTACAACGCGATGCACGCGACCGAGGACAAGCGCCCGTTCTCCCGCGCCACTCTGCGACGCATCGCCGACCTGACCCGCCCGTTCCGGGGACGGCTGCTCCGCTTCCTCGTGCTGACCGTCGTGATGGCGGTGCTCGCCGTCGCGACGCCGGTGCTGGCCGGCCGGGTGGTCGACGCCATCGTCGACGGCGACGACACCTCCGTGGTCCTGCGGCTGGCCGCCCTCATCGCCGTCATCGCCCTGGTCGAGGCGGGTCTCGGCCTGGTCACCCGCTGGCTGTCCGCCACCATCGGCGAGGGACTCATCCTCGACCTGCGCACCGCGGTCTTCGACCACGTGCAGCGCATGCCGGTCGCGTTCTTCACCCGTACGCGCACGGGCGCCCTCGTCAGCCGGCTCAACAACGACGTGATCGGCGCGCAGCGGGCCTTCAGCGACACCCTGTCCGGCGTGGTCGGCAACGTCGTGACGCTGCTGCTGACGCTGGCCGTGATGGTCAGCATCTCCTGGCAGATCACCCTGCTGGCGCTGCTCCTGCTGCCGGTGTTCGTGGTGCCGGCCCGGCGCATGGGCAGCCGCCTGGCCCGGCTGGAGCGCGAGGCCGCCAACCACAACGCCACGATGAGCACGCAGATGACCGAGCGGTTCTCGGCCCCCGGCGCGACGCTGGTGAAGCTGTTCGGCCGGCCCGCCGACGAGTCGGCCGAGTTCGCCGCCCGGGCCTCGCGGGTGCGCGACATCGGCGTCCGCACCGCGATGGTGCAGTCGGTCTTCGTCACCGCGCTGACCATCGTGTCGGCGCTGGCGCTCGCCGTCGTCTACGGCCTCGGCGGCTCCTACGCCCTGCGCGGCAGCCTGGACCCGGGCAACGTCGTCGCGCTGGCGCTGCTGCTCACCCGGCTCTACGCCCCGCTCACCGCGCTGGCCAGCGCCCGGGTCGAGGTGATGAGCGCGCTGGTCAGCTTCGAGCGGGTCTTCGAGGTGCTCGACCTCGTCCCGCTGGTGCAGGACCCGCCGGAGCCTCGCCCGCTGCCGGACGGGCCGCTGTCGGTCGAGCTCGACGACGTGCACTTCGCCTACCCGTCGGCCGACAAGGTGTCGCTCGCCTCGCTGGAGGAGGTCGCTCAGCTCGACACCCGCGGCGGGGTCGAGGTGCTGCACGGCGTCTCGTTCCGCGTCGAGCCGGGCCAGCTGGTCGCGCTCGTCGGCTCCTCCGGCGCCGGCAAGTCGACGATCGCCCAGCTGCTCCCGCGGCTCTACGACGTCGACGCGGGGGCCGTGCGCCTCGGCGGCGTCGACGTCCGCGAGCTGACCGCGCAGACGGTCCGCGAGACGCTCGGGATGGTGACCCAGGACGGCCACCTCTTCCACGAGTCCATCCGCTCCAACCTGCTGCTCGCCCGGCCGCAGGCGACCGGAGGCGGAGCTGTGGGAGGTGCTGCGGCGGGCCCGGCTCGCCGACCTCGTCGCGTCCCTGCCGGACGGGCTCGACACGGTCGTCGGCGAGCGCGGCTACCGGCTGTCGGGTGGGGAGCGCCAGCGGCTCACCATCGCGCGCGTGCTGCTGGCCCGCCCGCGCGTCGTCGTGCTCGACGAGGCGACGGCCCACCTCGACAGCACCTCCGAGGCAGCGGTGCAGGAGGCGCTCGCCGAGGCGCTCGAGGGGCGCACCGCCGTGGTCATCGCCCACCGGCTGTCGACCATCCGGGCGGCCGACCTCATCCTCGTCCTCGAGGACGGCCGCGTCGTGCAGCGCGGCACCCACGCGGAGCTGCTCGCCGAGGGCGGCCGCTACGAGGAGCTCTACCGCACGCAGTTCGACGAGCCGGAGCCGGTCGCGGCCGGCTAGAACCGACCGCGCCGGCGCTCCTTGCGCGGTCGGCCGTCCGGGTCGAAGACGGTGCGGTAGACCGGCTCGGCCCACAGCCGCTGCAGGCGGCCGACCGGCGCGGGCTCGTGGCGTCGCACCTGGCCGGCCGGGCGCGGGCCCTGCTGTCCGCCCGCGTGCCAGTCGTCGAGGGCCTGCGCGGTCCGCGCCCACAGGTCGAACGCCGTCGCGGGGTCGAGCAGCCGCGGGTCGTCCGGCGGCAGGCCGAGGTGCTCCGCCCAGTTCTGCAACCGCAGGTCCCGGGGCAGCCGGCGGGCACCCGACCCGGTGCCGCTCAGGTCACCCGGCTCGCGCTCGTCCGGCGTCGGGTCGAGCACCGCGCAGGTCAGCTCGCTGTCGTTGGTCCACGAGCGGCGGTTGAAGTTGTCCGACCCGACGGTGAACCACACGTCGTCCACGACGCAGATCTTCGCGTGCACGTAGATCGGCACGCCCTGCGCGTTCTCCAGGTCGTAGAAGGCGACGCGGTCGGGCGCCGCCTCGCGCAGCACCTCCATCGCCTGGATCTGGCCGATGCGGTTGGGCGGGCCGGTGACCTTGCCGTCGGCGTCGGGGTAGCGCGGCACCACCGCGATGAGCCGCAGTCCGGGCGCGGACACCAGCGCCTCGGCGATGCCGCGGGCGACCGGCGTCGACCAGAGGTACTGGTCCTCCACGTAGACGAACGACCTCGCCTGCTCGAACGCGTGCCCGTACGCCCGGGCGACCGACCGCTCGCCCTGCGGCGCGAACGGGTACGGCGGGCGGCGCGCGCCGTACGTCCGGAGCAGCTGCACCGCGTGCGGACCAGCGGCCGGCGGGTCGGGGAACGTCTCCGGCAGCACCTCCGGGCGGCGGGGCATCCGGGCCAGCCGGTGCAGCAGCATGCGGTAGGGCGTGCGGCGGTCGAGGGGGTTCGGGTCGTCCCAGCGCTCGACGAAGGTGCGCAGCACCTCCCCGACGGCCGGACCGCGGATCTCCAGGGTGGCGTCGTGCCAGGGGGCGGTCTTCCCGTACCGCTCGTCGATCGGCTGGGTCTGCGGGTCTCCGCCGTGCTCGGCGTCGTCGCGCCGGCCGTGGCACAGGTCGATGCCGCCGACGAAGGCCACGTCGCGGGCCTGGTCGTCGCGGTGGCGCAGGACGACCAGCTTCTGGTGGTGGGAGCCGAACCAGCGCACCCGCTGGTCGAGCAGCACCTCGCCGCCGGCCTCGTTGAGCTCCTGGCCGAGGTGCTCGTTCTCGCTCGAGCTGAACGACAGCAGGTCGGAGTGGGACCGCCACACCAGGCCGCGCACCTCGACGCCCGACGTCGCCAGCCGGCAGAGGAGCTCGCCGACCGTCGGCCCCTCCGGCAGGAGCTTCTCGTCGGGGTCGCCACGCCAGTCGGTGAAGTAGACCCGGTCGCCGGGCTGCAGCTGCACCAGCTCGTCGTGCAGCCGGCGGAAGTAGGTCGCGCCGTGCACCAGCGGGCGGACCAGGTTGCCCTCGGTCCAGCCGGGGCCGGGCAGGAACCACCTGTCGACCGCGGGGTCGCTCGGCACCGCCACCTCCGGGAGTCGGGAAGTCGTGACCCTACGGTCCGGCGCCGCTAGCGTCCTTGATCACCACCGGCAGCCGTCGGTGCAACGAGGGGGCTGACCATGATCAAGGGCTTCAAGGACTTCCTGCTGCGCGGCAACGTCGTCGACCTCGCCGTCGCGGTGGTGATCGGCGCCGCGTTCGGCGGGGTGATCAGCGCCTTCGCCAAGGACTTCATCGGCGGGCTCATCGGCGTCATCGGCGGGTCGCCGGACTTCGGCAACGCCGGCGTCACCGCCAACGGGAGCAAGATCATCATCGGGTCGACCATCACCGCGCTGATCAACTTCGTCATCGTCGCCGCGGTCGTGTACTTCGTCGTCGTCGTCCCGGTGACCAAGCTGATGGAGCGGCGGCGCACCGGCCAGGAGCCCGAGGTGGTCGCGACGCCCGAGGACATCGCGCTGCTGCAGGAGATCCGCGACCTGCTCCGCGCGCAGGCGCGCTGACCGGCGGGCCGGTCGCGGGACGCACCCGCGACCGGCCCGGTCGCTCAGGCCTCGGTCAGCTGCTGGCGCAGGACGGTCTTGAGCACCTTGCCGCTGGCGTTGCGCGGCAGCTCGTCGAGGACGCGTACGACGCTGGGCTTCTTGTACGACGCCAGCCGCTCCTTGCAGAACGCGATGACCTCGGCCTCGGTCGGCGGGTCCGCCGGGTCGGTCGGCACGACGAACGCGGCCGGCGTCTCGACCCACTTCTCGTGCGGCATGCCGACGAGGGCGACCTGCATGACCTTCGGCATCTGGTCGATGACCGACTCGACCTCGGAGCAGTAGATGTTCTCGCCGCCCGAGATGATCATGTCCTTCTTGCGGTCGACGACGTAGATGAAGCCCTCCTCGTCCATCCGGCACAGGTCGCCGGAGTGGAACCAGCCGCCGAAGAAGGCCTCCTCGTTGGCCTCGGGGCGGTTCCAGTAGCCGAGGAACGTCGTCGGGCCGCGGTAGACGATCTCGCCGACCTCGCCCACCGGGACGTCCTTCATGTCGTCGTCGACGAGGCGCGCCTCGACGTTGACGACCGGCTTGCCGACCGAGCCCATCTTGCGGACGGCGTCCTCGCCGAGCAGCAGCGTGGTGACCGGGCTCATCTCGGTCTGGCCGAACGCGTTGAAGTTCGGCACGCCCGGGAACGTCTCGGCCATCGACTGCAGGATCGTCGGCGTCGAGGGCGACGCGCCCCACGACATCGACTTCAGCTTCAGGTCGCGCGGCTTGCTGCGCCTGCTCGGCGCAGATGACCTGCCACTGCGTCGGGACGTAGAAGCAGGCGGTGACCTTCTCGCGCTCGAGCAGGTCCAGCGACTCGCCCGGGTCGAAGTTGCCGGACGGCACGATGACCGCCGTGCCCCCGAACATGAGGTACGGGATCAGTCCGGCGAGGCCGGCGATGTGGAACAGCGGCAGGCCGGACAGCCAGACCAGGTCCTCGGACGGGCGGGTGCCCTGCATGACGAGGGTGTTGAAGGAGTTGGTCACCAGGTTGAGGTGGCTGAGCACCGCGCCCTTGGGACGCCCCGTCGTGCCCGAGGTGTACATGATGAAGGCGGGGTCGTTCTCGCTGAGGACCGGCAGGTCGAGCGGCTCCGGGCTGACGGCCGCGAGCACCGTCTCGTAGTCCTCCGCGCCCTCGCCGACGACGTCGGCGCCGCCCACGGCGAGCACCGGGCCACCGAGGCCGGGGCTGTCCCTGCGGACCTGGGCCACGACCGGGGCGAGGTCGACGTCGACCACGACCGCCTTGGCGGCGCAGTCCTCGAAGACGTAGGCGACCTCGGCGGCGACGAGCCGGAAGTTGACCGGGGTGACGATGGCGCCGAGGCGGCAGCCGGCCCAGTAGACCTCGATCGCCTCGAGCCGGTTCTGCATGACGACGCAGACGCGGTCGCCGCGCTCGACGCCCCGCTCCTGCAGGGCCCGGGCGAGCCGGTTGACCCGGTCGTCCATGCCGGCGTAGGTCCGCTGCTCGTCGCCGCAGCGGTACGCCACCTTGTCCGGCGACTTCGCCGCGGCCCGCCGCAGCAGGCCGTCCAGCGTGAGCGATCGACCATGGGTCATGGCCTCGGTGCCGGCCTGGATGCCGTTCATGCTCCTCCTGTCGTCGCACGGCAGGAGGTCAGGGCGATCCCTCGACATCAGGCCGCGGAGACGAGACCCGCGTCGACTGCCGGCTCTGTAGTCCTAGGTGACCTGGCTCACGGTGTCAACGGTCGAGTTGACATCCGCGTCAGATCACCCGGTCCGCGTGCAGGCGCTCCAGCGCCGTCGGGTCGAGGCCGGCCAGCCGGCTGAGCACCTCACGCGTGTGCTCGCCGAGGGAGGGCCCGGTGTCGGTCACCTCGCCGGGGGTGCGGCTGAACTTGGGCACCACCCCGGTCATCGGCACCTCGTGGCCGGTGCGCGCCGTGCGGCGCAGCACCATCTCGCGCGCCAGGTAGTGCGGGTCGGTCGCCATGTCGGCCGCGGTGTAGATCCGCCCCGCCGGCACGCCGTGCGCGGCGAGCGTCTCGAGCGCCAGGGAGGCCGTCCGGCCGCAGGTCCAGTCGGCGATCAGCACGTCCAGCTCGGCCATGTTGGCCCCGCGCGCGCCGTGGGTGGCGAAGCGCTCGTCGGCCGCCAGCTCGGGGCGGCCCATGGCGTCGCAGAGCCGGCCGAAGACGGCGTCGGCGTTGGCCGCGACCAGCAGCTCGGTGCCGTCGGCGGTCGGGTAGACGTTGGACGGGGCGACGCCCGGCAGCACGCTGCCGCTGCGCTGCCGCAGCACGCCGCCGAGCTCGTAGTCGGCCATCGAGGACTCCATCAGCGCCGCGACCGCCTCGTAGATCGCCACGTCGACGCGCTGGCCGAGACCGCTCCGCGACCGCTCCTGCAGCGCGGCCAGGGTCCCGATGACGCCGAACACCGCCGCCAGCGAGTCGCCGAGGCGACACCCCGGTGCGCGACGGCGGCGCGCCCGGGCTGCCGGTGGTGTGCCGGATGCCGCCGACCGCCTCGCCGATGCTGCCGAAGCCGGCCTCGGCCGCCCGCGGCCCGGTCTGGCCGAAGCCCGAGATCTGGGTCAGCACCAGCCCGGGGTTGTCGGCCGACAGCACGTCGTAGCCGAGGCCCCAGTCGTCCAGCCGGCCGGTGCGGAAGTTCTCCAGCACGACGTCGCACTCGCGGGCCAGCCGCCGGACCAGGTCCCGGCCCTCCTGCTGGTGCAGGTCGATGGTCACCGAGGACTTGCCCCGGGCGATCGTCGGCCACCACAGGCTCTCGCCGTCGAGGGTCACCCCCCAGCGCCGCATCGGGTCACCGTCGCCGGGTGACTCGACCTTGACCACCTCGGCGCCGTAGTCGGCGAGCAGCTGCCCCGCGAACGGCCCGGCGATGAAGCTGCCGAGCTCGAGGACCCGTACGCCGGCGAGCGGACCCGTGCGTGTCATGCCCGGACTGTATGCAGAACTGCCCCTCTGACGGAAGGGCTGAGCGTCGAGCCCCGTCCGGTTGCATACGGCGGCCCTTGTGCGGCCCCCGCCGGTGGCCTAGCGTCCGGCCGGGCGACCCGCCGCCCGCTGCTGTCCAAGGAGTGCCATGCCCCGGCTGCGCCAGGTCCCGAAGAGCGAGGACAACACCCCGCTCACCAAGAAGATGTACGGCCTGCTGTTCGGTGACCGCGACCCGGTGACCCAGCCCGGGACCGCGACCGGCACGCCCGGCGACTGGTGGACCGTCTTCGCGCTGGTGCCCGACGTGCTCGAGCACTGCGTGACCGGCTTCCAGCTCTACCGCAGCGACAAGCGGCTGCTCGACCCGGTCCTGCGCGAGCTGGGGCAGGCCCGCGCGGGCTGGTCGGTCGGCAGCCAGTTCGTGTTCTCCCAGCACTGCAAGTCGCTGCGCCACCTCGGCGTCAGCGAGGAGCGCATCGCCGCCGTCCCGTCGTGGCCGGCCGCCGACTGCTTCACCGAGGTCGAGCGGCTCGTCCTGGCCTACGCCGACTGCCTCGCGGTGCAGGGCGGCCGCACGCCGGACGGGCTCTTCGCGGCGCTGCAGCGGCACCTGTCCGACGAGGAGCTGCTCGAGCTGACCTACATCACCTCCCTCTACGTCATGCACGCCGTCATGTCGCGGGCGCTGCGCACGGAGTTCGACGACCGCGACGAGCCGGTCGTCGAGGTGCCCGGGCCGCAGGACGGCGCGGTGCGCGACGTGGGGGCAGACATCTCGGGCTCGCGATGACCGTCGAGCTGGTCGAGGTCAGCCCGCGGGACGGGCTGCAGGACGAGGCCGTCGTCCTGCCCACCGCGGTCAAGCTCGCGCTGGTCCGCCGGCTGGTCGCGGCCGGGGTGCGGCGCATCGAGGCGACCAGCTTCGCGCACCCGTCGCGGGTGCCGCAGCTGGCGGACGCCGAGGCGGTGCTGGCCGGCCTCGCCGACCTGCGGGGCGTGCGGCTGTCGGCGCTGGTGCTCAACGAGCGCGGCCTCGACCGGGCCGTCGCGACCGGCGTCGCGGAGGTGACGACGGTGGTCCTGGCCACCGACACGTTCAGCCGGCGCAACCAGGGGCTGTCCGGCGAGGACGCGGTCGCCATGGCCGCCGCCGTCACGGCCCGGGCCACCGCGGCCGGCCTGGCCGCCGGTGTGACGGTGAGCGCGGCGTTCGGCTGCCCGTACGAGGGGGACGTGCCGCCCGCCCGGGTGCTGGAGCTGGTCGACCGGCTGGCTGCGGCCGGCCCGTCGGAGGTGGTGCTCGCCGACACGATCGGCACCGGCCACCCCGACGAGGTCGCCGCGCTGGTGACCGCCGTGCGCGAGCGCACGGGGCTCCCGGTGCGCGGCCACTTCCACGACACGCAGGGCCGCGGCCTCACCAACGCGCTGGCCGCCGTCGACGCCGGCGCGTCCGCGCTGGACGCCAGCCTGGCCGGCACCGGCGGCTGCCCGACCGCCGCCGGCACCGACTCCGGCACGGGCCGCGGCAACCTGGCGACCGAGACGCTGGTCGCGGCGCTGCACGCGCGTGGGCTCGGCGAGGGGCTGGACGCGGGGGCCCTGGACGACGCGGCGCGCTGGCTGCGGCGCGAGCTCACGCCCGCGGTCCTGTAGGAGACTGCCGCCGTGGCGACCCCCGAGACCGTCCGCGCACCCGGGGCCTACGAGCAGCTGCGGCAGGGGATCGTCGAGGGTCGCTACCTCCCCGGGCAGCGCCTGGTCGAGCAGCGCATCGCCGAGGACCTCGAGCTCTCGCGCACCCCCGTACGGGAGGCTCTGCGCCGGCTGGAGGCCGAGGGGCTGGTCGTGTCCGAGCGGCACCGCGGCTCGGTCGTGCGGCCGGTCAGCGCGGGCGACGTCGAGGACCTCTACGACCTGCGCGTGCGGCTCGAGTCGCTCGCCGCCGAGCGGGCCGCCGAGCGGGCGACCGAGCAGGACCTCGCCGAGCTCGAGGCCGCGGCCGTCGAGTTCGAGGTGGCCGTCGACGACGCCGACGACGTCGACGGCGTGCGCCGGCTCGCTGCCGCCAACAAGCGCTTCCACGACGGCGTGCTGGCCGCGGCCCGGCACGACCGCCTGTCCCGGGTGCTCGCCGGCACGGTCGACATCCCGCTGGTCTTCCAGGCGCTGCGGCAGTACGGCCGGCTCGAGCACCTGCGCTCGGCGACCTTCCACCGGCTCGTGCTCGAGGCGATCGCGGCCCGCGAGCCCGACCGGGCGGGCCGGCTCATGACCGAGCACGTGCTCCAGGGCCGGGACGCGCTGCTGCGCGGGATGGCCGACGCCCCCTAGCGATTGTGTGCAATGTGGGGCCCTGGACAGCGGCCGGACGCGGTGGGACCGTGGAGGGCGACGCAGGTCTGTGCACGATCCCCTCGAGGAGCCGTCCCGTGAGCCAGCCCTTCCAGTTCAACGGCATCAACCACCTCGCCCTGGTGTGCCGCGACATGGCAGCGGACCGTGGACTTCTACTCGGGCGTGCTCGGCATGCCGCTGGTGAAGACGATCGAGCTCCCGGGTGGCATGGGCCAGCACTTCTTCTTCGACTGCGGCGGCGGCGACACGCTCGCCTTCTTCTGGTTCCCGGACGCCCCCGAGCCGGTGCCCGGCATCTCCGCGCCGGTCGCCCGCCCGGACCAGGGCGAGTTCCTCAGCGCCATCGGCTCGATGAACCACGTCGCCTTCGACGTGCCCACGGAGAAGATCGAGGAGTACCGCGAGAAGCTGCAGGAGCCGGCATCGAGTGCAGCGTGATCGTGGAACCACGACGACAGCGAGTGGGGCCTCGCCCCGGAGATGAACGACGACGTCTTCGTCCGCTCGCTCTACTTCCAGGACCCCGACGGCATCCTGCTCGAGTTCGCCTGCTGGACGCGCGCGCTCGACCGCCCGGAGGACGTCCGCCACGTCCCCGCCCGAGCCGCCGGCGTCTCCGTCTGACCAGGAGTTGACACCGGCGTCACTTCCGGTGTCCTGTAGCGGCCACCCCACGCGAGAGGACCTCGACATCGCCATGCCCGAAGCCAGGAGGAGGTGCCGTCGTGACGGTCACTGAGCCGCACACCGCGACCGACGTCGAGGCGATCGCCCGGTCCGTCGTCGAGCAGGTCGACCCGAGGTCCGCGTCCCGCGAGGAGTTCATGGGCGCGTGCTTCGACGCCGGCCTCGCCTGGGTGCACTTCCCCGTCGGCCTCGGCGGCCTCGGCGCTGCCGAGCGCCTTCCAGGCCGCCGCCGACCGCGTGCTGCAGGGCGCCGGCGGTCCGGAGCCGTTCCGGCAGAACCCCATGGGCTACGGCATGGCCGCCCCCACGATCCTCGGCCACGGCAGCCGCGAGCTGGCCGAGCGCCACCTGCGGCCGCTCTACACGGCCGAGGAGCTGTGGTGCCAGCTGTTCAGCGAGCCTGACGCCGGCTCGGACCTCGCCGGTCTCGCCACCCGCGCCGAGAAGTCGGGCGACGAGTGGGTGGTCACCGGTCAGAAGGTCTGGACCAGCCTGGCCCACCGCGCGCGGTTCGCGCTGCTGCTCGCCCGTACGGACCCCGACGCGCCCAAGCACCGCGGCATGACCTACTTCGTGCTCGACATGCAGGACCCGGGCGTCGAGGTGCGGCCGCTGCGCCAGATGACCGGCGACGCGGAGTTCAACGAGGTCTACATGACCCAGGCCCGCATCCCCGACAGCCACCGCCTCGGCGACGTCGGCCAGGGCTGGAGCGTCGCCATGACGACGCTGATGAACGAGCGCAGCGCCATCGGCGGCGGGTCCGCGATGGAGGACACCGGGCCGATCGCGCAGGCCGTCCAGCTGTGGCGCTCGCGCCCCGAGCTGCGCACCCCGGTGCTCCGCGACCGGCTGGCCGCGCTGCACGAGCGGGCCGAGGCGATCCGCCTCACCGGCGTCCGGCTGCGCAAGGGCCTCGGCTCCGGCGGCCCCGGCGCCGAGGGCTCGATCGGCAAGCTGGTCAACGCCGAGCTCAACCAGGAGATCTACGAGTTCTGCATCGACCTGCTCGGCCCGGAGGGCGCGCTCTACGGGTCCTACGACATGTCCGACGAGGCCGCCGCGGCGTCGCTCCCGCTGCAGCGGCAGTTCCTGCGGTCGCGGGCCAACACGATCGAGGGGGGCACGTCCGAGGTGCTGCGCAACGTGGTCGCCGAGCGCATGCTGGGCCTGCCCGGCGACGCCCGCAACGACAAGAACGTCCCGTGGCGCGAGGTGCCCCGTGGCTAGCTCGGTCGCGGAGGCGCAGCAGGAGCGCGACGAGCTGCGTCGGATGGTGCGCGGGCTCTGCGAGCGCGACCTGCCGCTCGACACCGTCCGCCGCGTGATGGCGACCCCGGCCGGCGACGACCCCGGCACGTGGCGCCGGCTGGCCGACCTCGACCTGCTGGGCCTGGCCGTCCCGGACGCCCTCGGCGGCTCCGGCGGTGACCTGCTCACCCTGGCCGCCGCCGCGGAGGAGCTCGGCCGGGCGCTCGTGCCCGGGCCGTTCCTCGGCACGGTGGGGCTCGCCGCCACTGCGCTGTCCCTGGCCGGCGACACCGAGCACCTGCCCGCGCTGGTGGCCGGTGACCTGCGGGCGACCGTCGTGGCGCAGGACGAGCTGGGCCGCTGGGACCCGAGCGCGCCGACCTCCACGGCGACGGCAGAGGGCGACACCTGGCGGCTGTCCGGCACGAGCACGCACGTCGTCGACGCGGTCGGCGCGCAGCTGCTGCTCGTGGCCGCGCGGACCGGCCAGGGCGTCGGCCTGTTCGCCGTGCCGGCCGACGGCGCAGGCTGCCGGGTCGAGGCGGTGTCCACCATGGACCTGACCCGGCGGCAGGGCACGGTGCTGCTCGAGGGCGCGGTGGGCGTCCCCGTCGGCAGCCTCGACGACGCCCCGCAGGTGCTCGAGCGCACCGGTCAGGTGGCCACGGTGCTGCTCGGCGCGATGCAGCTCGGCACCGCGCAGAAGCTGCTCGACCTCAGCGTCGAGCACGCCAAGACGCGCTTCCAGTTCGGCCGGCCGATCGGCGGCTTCCAGGGCGTGAAGCACCGCTGCGCCAACATGCTGGTGCGCCTGGAGATGGCCCGCTCGGCGGTGCTGCACGCCGCCGAGGTCGCCGACGCCGGCGCTCCCGGCCTCGCCCGGGCGGCCAGCCTGGCCGGCTCGCTCGCGTCCGACGCCGCGGTCCGGGTCGGCGCCGACGCGATCCAGGTGCACGGCGGGCTCGGGTTCACCTGGGAGCACCCGGTGCACCTGTACTACAAGCGCGCCGTCGGCGACGCGACGCTGCTCGGGACGGTGGCCGCGCACCGCGACCGCTACGCCGCGCTCGTCCTGGACGACCCGGTCCCCGCCGCGGTCTGAGGCTCCGGGCACAGGCTCCGGGCACCTGGCGCAGGCGTCCCCCCGGACGCGCCAGGGCCTGGGTACGGTCGCCTGGCGGTGGCACCCCCCGGTCACCGCCAGGCGAACACCGGCTGCTCGAGGTGGGCCACCCGCGTCGCCCGGCCGTGCAGGCCGACCTCGCGGAACTGGTGCAGCACCGCCGCCGTCGGTGCGTGCACGTACGACCCGAACATCGGCAGCTGGATGACCGGCGCGTCCGACTCCGGGATGGTGATGAAGCGCGGCTCGACGTCGACGTCGGCCAGCGCGACGACGTGGACGCTGGCGACCTCGTCGGGGTTCGGCACGAGCTCGCCCACGGGGCCGGCCCAGACGACGACCGGCGTGATGACGTAGCCCGACCGGGTCGCGTAGTCGTCGAGCACGCCGAGCACGGCGTCCGGCCGCGCGAGCAGCCCGAGCTCCTCGTGCATCTCGCGCAGCGCCGCGTCGACCGAGCTCTCGCCGGGGTCGGTGCGCCCGCCGGGCAGCGCCCACTGGCCGGCATGGGCCCGCAGGCCCTCGGCCCGGCGGGTGAGCAGCACGCCGGTGCCGCCGTCGTCGTCCTCGACGAGGGCGACGCAGACGGCCGCCGCCCGCCGCTCGCCCCGGTCCAGCTCCTGCCGGGGGAACGCGGCGAGCCGCGCGGTGATCGACGCGCGCGACGGAGGGCTCACCGGACTGTCCTACCGCACCGGGGTGCGGTCCGCCCGGGTCAGCGGCGGGCGGTCAGGCGGCTCGTGGGGCGCACGGCGACCGGCGAGGTCAGGCGGCGCGGGGCAGCCTTGACCGTCGGGGAGACGGTGCCGGCGATGGAGATGACGCCCTGGGCCGGGATCGGCGCACCCGGGGGCAGGTACGGCTCGGCCGAGGCGGTGCCGCCGAGCAGCCCGAGCAGCGGGGCGGCGAGGAGCAGTGCGGTGAGGGTGCGGGGAGTGCGCATCGGAGGGGTCCCGTCCTGGGCGACGCTCGCGCGCCGTGTCCTGGGCAGGTCGGTCTCGCCACTGGCTCCCCGGACGGTCTAGGCGACCGTGTCTCTCCGTGCGCCCGAGGGCGTCGGTGTGGACCGTCCGGATCAACGCTTCCTTCGGGCCGCGGTGGCGGCCCGGCGCCTCGCTGTCGGAGCGGGGCGCACTGCGACTATCGCCGCGCGGTGGCCACAGCGCGTCACCCGCCAGGGTGTTCAGGTCACGCTCAGTAGCGGGCGCCGACCACCTGGTCGCCGAGCGGGTCGAGCTCGGCGAGCGCCGCCTCGTCCAGCACGACGTCGAGCGCGCCGACGTTCTGCTCCAGCCACCGGGTGCGCTTCGTGCCCGGGATCGGGGCGACCGGGACGCCGAGGCGGCCGGACTGCTGGGAGACCCAGGCGAGGGCGACCTGCGCCGGCTCGGCGCCCGAGCCGCTCGGCCACCCGGCGGACGGTGTCGGCGATCGCCTCGTTGGCGTCGCCGGCCTCACCGGCGAAGCGGGGGTTGCGGCCGCGGAAGTCCTTCGGCCCCAGGGCCGACCGGTCGATCGTGCCGGTCAGGAAGCCGCGCCCGAGCGGGGAGTAGGGCACCAGCCCGACGCCGAGCTCGGCGAGCGCCGGCGCGAGCGGCTCCGGGTCGCGGGCCCACAGCGAGTACTCGCTCTGCAGCGCCGCGATCGGGTGCACGGCGGCGGCGCGGCGCAGCAGGTCCTCGGTCACCTCCGACAGGCCGAGGAAGCGCACCTTGCCCTCCTGCACCAGCTCGGCCATCGCGCCGACCGTCTCCTCGATCTCGACGTCCTGCGGCGGGCGGTGCGGCGTAGTAGAGGTCGATCGTCTCGACGCCGAGCCGGACCAGCGACGCCTCGCAGGAGCGCTTCACGAACGCCCGGGCGCCGCGGATCCTGCGGTCGCGGTCGCCGCCGCTGCGGTCGATGCCGAACTTGGTCGCCAGCTGCACCTCGTCGCGGCGGCCGGCGATGCCCCGGCCGACGAGGACCTCGTTGTGCCCCTGCCCGTAGACGTCGGCGGTGTCGAGGAAGGTCACGCCGAGGTCGAGCGCGCGGGAGATCGTCGCGATCGACTGGTCCCAGTCGGCCGGGCCGTACCACTCGCTCATGCCCATGCAGCCCAGGCCCTGGGCCGAGACGGTGAGACCTCCGAGGTCGACGGTGTCCATCGTGCGCTCCTGACGTCGGGGAGCCCTGTCTACCCCGTGCCCCCCACAGCCAGCACGGCGAGGTCGGCGACGACGGCCCGGTGGTCGCTGCCCGGCAGCGACGCCTCCCGCTGGTCGAGGACGGCCAGCCGGCCGCCCGTGCCGTCCCGGACGAGGACGTGGTCCAGGGCGAGGACGGGCAGGCGCTGCGGCCAGGTGCGGGACAGGCCGCGTCCGCGCTCCTCGGCGGCGTCGCGCAGCCCGGCCCGGAGCAGGTCGCGGAAGGGCGGGAGGTCGCGGTCGGCGTTGAGGTCGCCCGCCACCACCTGCGGCAGCGGGTCGGCGCGGACGTCGCGCGCGAGCGCCGCGAGGGTGGCGCGCTGGTCGTCCTGCCAGCTGCCGATCGGCGGGTACGGGTGCGTGCCGTGGACCCGTACGTCGACGCCACCGACCGTGACGACGACGCCGGGCTGCGGCATGCCCGGGACGGCCTCGGTCCAGGTGGGGTCCCGGACCGGCAGCCGGCTGAACACCTCGACGTCGCCAGGGCGCCCGCGCACCGTGCTGCGGGGCAGGTCGGCCAGGACGCCGGCGTCCTGCAGCGCCGCCAGCCCCCGCGGCGTCAGCTCCCCGACGACGAGCACGTCGGGGTGCAGGGCGCGCAGCGCCTCGGCCAGCTCACCGGGCCGGGGGTTCGCCTTGAACGCGTTGGCGGCGACCACCCGCAGCCGCGGGGCGTCCCGGGCCCCCGCCGGCAGGTCGGCCGCGCCGAGGCCGGGGAGCACGACCAGCACGTGGGCGAGGACCAGGGCCGCCGCCCCGGCCCCCAGCCAGCGGTCACGGCGGAGCACGGCCACGAGCAGCAGGGCGTACGACGGCAGCAGGCTGAGCGGCAGCGCGACCAGCAGCGCCGCGAGGTAGCGCCCGGAGGACCAGCCGCTCAGCCGGACGACCACCAGCGCGAGCAGGGCCACCGCGACGAGGCGGGACAGGACGCCGACGGCCCGGGCCGTCGCGGCGAGCAGCGACGACGGCACCTGCGCAGTGTCCTCCACCCGTCGGTGGGACAGTCCTCCCATGCAGGACCAACAGGACGCCGTGCCGCAGACCTCCGCCGACGCCCGCCCCGTCGTCGCGGTGGCCAACCGGCTGCCCGTGCAGCAGGGGGAGGACGGCTGGCAGCTGTCACCGCGGCGGGCTCGTCACCGCGCTGCGCCCGGTGATGGAGCGGCGCAGCGGCACCTGGGTCGGCTGGGACGGCGGCGACGCCGGCGTCCCGCGCCGGCTGCCCAGCATGAGCGTCGACCTGCAGGGCGTGACCCTCACCGCCGAGCAGGTCAACGGCTACTACCACGAGTTCGCCAACCGGACGCTGTGGCCGCTGCTGCACGACGCCGTCGAGAAGCCGGTCTTCGAGCGCTGCTGGTGGCAGGCCTACCGCGAGGTCAACGAGGCGTTCGCAGCGGCGGCCGTCGAGGCGCTCGCCCGCCACCCCGAGGCGCTGCTGTGGGTGCACGACTACCACCTGATGCTCGTGCCGCAGCTGGTCCGCGAGGCGCTCGCCCGAGCAGCGCATCGGCTTCTTCCTGCACGTGCCGTTGCCGGCGCCCGACCTGTTCGCCCGGCTGCCCTGGCGCGCGGAGGTGCTCGAGGGCCTGCTCGGCGCCGACGTCGTGTCCTTCCACACCGAGCGCTACCGCAAGAACTTCACCCGCTCCGCCGGCGCGCCTGCTCGGCCCGCGCGCGCTGGTGCGCGGGGCGACCGATCAGCCACGGCGGGCGCACGGTCGCGCACGACCGCGCGGACCCATCTCGATCGACGCCGACGCAGTTCGCCGGGACCGCCGCCTCCCCGAGACCGAGCCCGGGTGCTCACCGACCTCGAGGCGCAGTTCGCCGGCCGCACGGTCCTGCTCGGCGTGGACCGCCTCGACTACACCAAGGGCATCGTGGAGCGGCTGCTCGCCTTCGAGCTGCTGCTGGAGCGCCGCGCCGACCTGCGCGACCAGCTGGTGTTCATCCAGATCGCCGTGCCCAGCCGCGACGACGTGCAGGAGTACCGCGACCTGCGCGCCTCGGTGGAGCAGACTGTCGGCCGCATCAACGGCCGCTTCACCCAGCCCGGCGCCGACGTGCCCGTCCACTACCTCTACCGCGGCCTGCCGCAGTCGCAGCTGGCCGCCTACTACGCCGCGGCCGACGCGCTGCTGGTCACGCCGCTGATCGACGGCATGAACCTCGTCGCCAAGGAGTACGTCGTCGTGCAGCACGCGCTGCGCAAGGCCGGCGTGCTCGTGCTCAGCGAGTTCACCGGCGCGGCGACCGAGCTGCGCGAGGCCCGGCTGTGCAACCCGTTCGACGTCGAGGGGCTCTCGCACCTCATCGAGCGGGTGCTCGAGGAGCCGCTGGCCGACCGTCGCCGGCGCATCGCCGCGATGGCCCGGCGGGTGCACCAGCACGACGTGCACCGCTGGGTGCAGACGCAGATCGCCGACATCGGCGGCTGACTGGCGCCCGGCCCACCACCAGGTGCCGGCCGTCAGCGCCGCACCGGCGAGCCCGCGTGGGCCACCGCCAGCCAGCGCCAGCGCGACCGGGTCGCCGACGTCACGGCCAAGGCCACGAGCACCGCCCAGCCGACGTGCAGGCTGGGCAGCGCGGCGTACTGGTTCGCCAGCACCGACGCGCCGGGGTCGCCGTAGACAGACTGGCCGTACGCCGCGGCCGTGTCGACGAAGCCGGGCAGCATGCGCGGCGGCCGGCCGGCGCAGCAGCAGCGCCAGCAGGACCAGTCCGGTGACCGGCAGGTGGGCGACGGCGTAGTGACCGTTCGCGGCGCGGACCAGCGGCTCGGCCCCCAGCAGCAGCGCCTGCACGTCCTGCTCGCGCGGCAGCCCGAGCCACCGCTCGAGGACCAGCACGTCGCGGGCGTGCGCGAACGCGCTGACGACGTCGCGCCCGCCGAGCAGCCGGGAGCCCTGGTAGACGAGCAGCAGCGTGACGAGGAGCAGTCCCTCGCGGGCGACGGCCAGCAGCGCGGTCGGCAGGCGCAGCGCCTCCGCACGAGCCGGCGAGACGCGAGCCGGCAGGGTCGTGTGCGTCATGCGGCGACCCTCGCGCCGACGGCCTGCTGCGGCATCCGGGGCCGACCCTGAGCCGACCCTGGTGTGCGCCTCAGCCGGCCGCGGCGGTCAGCCAGGCGCGGGTCTCGGGGTCGGCGGGCAGGAACGTCTCGATGGCCAGCTCGCTGGCCGCGACGTCCAGCGGCGTCCCGAAGGTCGCGACCGTGCTGTAGAGGCGCAGCCGCTGCCCGTCGACGACCAGCTCCAGCGGCAGCGCGAAGGTCGGGCCGGGGAACGGCTCGGCGTCCGTGGGCCGGGCCGGGTAGCCCTCCGCCTCGCGCAGCAGCGCGTCGAGGTCGGCAGACGGCACGGCGGCCGCGTGCCGGCGCAGCTGGCGGAGCAGGTGCGCGCGCCAGGCGGCGTAGTTCACGACGTGCCGCGACAGCCCGAGCGGGTGGAGCATCGCCCGGACGACGTTGACCGGCGGGTCGAGCAGGGTCGGGTCGACGAGCGCCCCCATCAGCCGGTCCGCCGCGCTGTTGGTGGCGACGACGTCGAACTGCGCGTCGATCACCAGCGCCGGCCACGGGTCGTGCGCGGCGAGGGCCAGGTCGAGCACCTCGAGCAGGTACTGCGTGGCGGCCGCGTCGCGGCGCGCGTCGTCGTACGCCGGGGCATGGCCGGCGGCGAGCAGGATCTGGTTGCGGTCGGCGAGCGGCACGTCGAGCGCCTCCCCGAGTCGCAGGACCATGTCGCGGCTCGGCCGCGAGCGGCCGGTCTCGACGTAGGACAGGTGGCGGGCGGAGGTCCCGGCGAGGTTCGCCAGGTCCAGCTGGCTGAGCCGGCGGCGCTCCCGCCACTCGCGCAGCAGGACGCCGGCCAGGTCGGTGCGCAGTGCCTCGGTGCTCATGGCGGCGACGCTAGGGACCGGACGGGCGGAAGGCCATGACCTCTCAGGTCATGGCCTCCCGCCACGCTCAGGAGCGGGACGAGCTCGCCGAAGAAGCCGACGACCTGACCGATCCGGCCGTCCTCCGCGACCGCGCCGGTGTCCATGCCGGTCACGGCCACCGCGCCGTCCGGGCCGACCAGCGCCCAGGAGAAGCGGTAGTGCCCGTGGTGCTCGTCCACCGCGCTGGTGCGCCGGAAGGAGTGGCCGGCGTAGCCGCCGTGCAGCGCGTCGCCGAGGGCGGCGATGCCGTCGTGCCCCTGGCCGGTGAGCGGCGGGTCGGTCATGCCGCCGTCCGGCGCCCATGCCTCGCTGATGAGCCGGCGCCTGGTGTCGGCGTCGGGCTCGTTCAGCGCGGCCAGGTAGCGGTCGACGGCTGCGGTGGTGTCGGTCTCGAGGGTCTGCGTCATGGGGATCCTCCTTGCCAGGGCGACCCGGTCGGTCGCGATGGGGACGACGGTCGGGCAGGAGCAGCACCGGGTCGATGACGTGCCAGGTCGTACGGGCATGACCTCAGAGGTCATGAGACGGCGACCGAGTGATCGCTCGCTCTGCTACCGCGGAATCCGAACGTGCCTATGGTCCCCGGGACCGGACCGACGACGACCTGAGGAGTGCGCGCGTGCTGAGGACGAGGTTCACCGAGCTGTTCGGCGTCGAGCACCCCATCGCCCAGGGCGGCATGCAGTGGGTCGGCCGGGCCGAGCTGGTCGCGGCCGTGGCCAACGCCGGCGCGCTGGGGTTCATCACCGCGCTGACGCAGCCGACGCCGGAGGACCTCGTCAAGGAGATCGCGCGCTGCCGCGAGCTGACCGACAAGCCGTTCGGCGTCAACCTCACGATCCTGCCGGCCATCAAGCCGCCGCCCTACGACGAGTACCGCCAGGCGATCGTCGAGTCGGGCATCAAGGTCGTCGAGACCGCCGGCTCCAACCCGGCGCCGCACCTGCCGACGTTCCACGCGGCCGACATCAAGGTCATCCACAAGTGCACCAGCGTCCGGCACGCGGTGAAGGCGCAGAACCTCGGCGTCGACGCGGTGAGCATCGACGGCTTCGAGTGCGCCGGGCACCCCGGTGAGGACGACGTGCCCGGTCTCGTCCTCATCCCCGCCGCGGCCGACCAGCTGACCATCCCGTTCATCGCCTCCGGCGGCTTCGGCGACGCCCGCGGCCTGGTCGCCGCGCTGGCGCTCGGCGCCGACGGCGTCAACATGGGCACCCGCTTCATGTGCACCGTCGAGTCGCCCATCCACGAGGCCATCAAGCAGCGCATCGTCGAGATGGACGAGAACGACACCGAGCTCATCTTCCGGCCGCTGCGCAACACCGCCCGCGTCGCCAGCAACGGCGTCAGCCGCGAGGTCGTCGGCATCCTCGAGCGCGGTGGCCAGTTCGACGACGTCCAGGAGCTCGTCGCGGGCTCGCGCGGCCGCAAGGTCTACGAGGACGGCGACCCCGAGGCCGGCATCTGGTCGGTCGGGCTGGTGCAGGGCCTGATCCGCGACATCCCGACGTGCGACGAGCTCGTCTCGCGCATGGTCCGCGAGGCCGAGGAGCTCATCGGCAAGCGGCTCGGCTCGCTCGTCGTCTAGCCGCGGGCGGCACGCCGGGCCCGGAGCAGCGCGTTGACCGGGCCCGGCTCGACGTACTCCTCGACCCGGCGCACCTGCCCGCCGTCGCAGTAGACCCGCATCATCGCGGGCATGCGGAGCACGCCACCGTCGAGGTCGTCGAGCTCCACGACGTGCTGCTGCACGAAGCCGTCCGCCAGGTCGGTGCGCCGCACCTCGACGTAGCGCAGCGGGCCGACCGTGCGGTGCAGGAAGCCCAGCAGCCGCAGGCTCTCGGCCTTGGTCTGCTCCACCTCGTCGTAGTTGTGCCAGACGGCGACGTCGTCGGCGTAGAGCCGGTCCAGGGCCTGCAGGTCGCCGGCCGAGACGGCGGCGAAGAAGCGGTCGGCGAGGTCTGCAGTCATGCCTGCAGTGAACCGCGCTGGCTACGCTCCCGCCGATGACTCCCGAGATGCAGCAGACGGTCGACTACCTCCGCTCGGTCCGCGACGAGGCGCCGCCGCCGCCCGCCGACCCGGTCGAGGCGCTGCGGCTCATGCGGGAGCGGGCCGAGCTCATCGCCGCGGTCTACCCGACGCCCGAGGACGTACGGGTCGAGGACGTCGACGCGGACGGCGTCCCCGCCGACCTGCTCCTGCCGCCGGGCGTCGACGACACCCGCGTGGTGCTCTACCTGCACGGTGGGGCGTACGTCGCCTACTCCCCGCGCAGCCACCGCGAGCTGGCGGCGCGCATCGGCCGCGCTGCCGGCACCGCGGTGCTCGTGCCCGACTACCGCCTCGCCCCGGAGCACCCCCACCCCGCCGCCGTCGACGACGCGCTGACCACGCTCCGCTGGCTGCGCGAGCGCGGCCGCTCCGTCGCGGTCGCCGGCGACTCGGCCGGCGGGGGCCTCGCCCTGGCGCTGGCACAGCGGCTGCGCGACGCGGGCGAGCCGCAGCCGGCCGGGATCGCGCTGCTGTCGCCGTGGACCGACCTGACGCTCAGCGGCCCCTCGGTGACCGAGGTGCTCGACGACCCGACGCTCGACGCCGAGCGGCTGCGCGGCGCCGGCCTGAGCTACGCCGGCAGCGCCGACCCGACCGGCCCCGAGCTGTCGCCGGCGCATGCCGACCTGACCGGCCTGCCGCCGCTGCACGTCGAGGTCGGCAGCGGCGAGATCCTGCTGTCCGACAGCACCTCGCTCGCCGAGGCGGCCCGCGCCGCGGGGGTCGACGTGACCCTGGAGGTGGGCACCGACCTGCCGCACGTCTTCCAGGTCTTCGCCACCACACCGGAGGCGGTCGCGTCGACCGACCGCATCGGCGCGTTCCTGCGCGGCTGCTTCAGCTGACCGGCTGGCTGCGGATCCCGTCGAGGACGAACCGCAGCAACCGCTGGTTCTGCTCCAGCGTGGCGTTGCGCGCCATGCACATCCCGCCGACCAGCTGCATCAGGTCGTGCTGGTCGAGGTCGGCGCGCACCACGCCGTCCTGCTGCGCCCGGGCGAGCAGCACGCCCACGGACGTGGCGATCTTCTCCCGCGACTGCAGCATGAGGTCGGGGGTCTTCTCGAAGGCCTCGTGCAGCTCGGCCAGGAACGTCCGCTTGGACTGCGCGTAGCGCACGAACCCCTCGAGCCACCCGGCCAGCGCGTCCCAGGGCGGCGCCTGCTCGAGCTCGCGGGCGAGCGTCACCAGGCCCTCGACGTCGTCGAGGTAGACGGCCTCGACCAGGTCGATGCGCCGCGGGAAGTGCCGGTAGAAGGTGCCGACGCCGACGTCGGCGGCCTTGGCGATCTCCTCGACGGTCGCCGCCGTCCCCTTCTCGGCGAACACCGCGCGGGCCGCGTCGACCAGCCGGGCCCGGTTGCGGGAGGCGTCTGCGCGCAGGGGCCGCCCTGCGCTCCGCACCTGGTCCACGGACACGACCGCTCCCTTTCCGCTTGCCCAACCGGAGGCACCCTCCGTATGGTTGCGGAGGTTGCTTCCGCTTCCACCCCCAGACTAGCCCCGAGAGGAGCGCCGCACTTGTCTGCCGACACTGCCGCTCCCGTCCTTCCCGCCGTGCCGGTGCGCGCCTCCCGCGGCCCGGCCCGCTCCAGCCTCGTCCTCGGCGTCATCCTCACCTGCCAGCTCATGGTCGTCCTCGACGCCACGATCGTGAACGTCGCGCTGCCCCAGATGCAGCGCGCGCTCGGCTTCGACGACGCCGGCCTGTCCTGGGTGCTCAACGCCTACACGCTGACCTTCGGCGGGCTGCTGCTGCTCGGCGCCCGCGCCGGCGACCTGCTGGGCCGCCGCCGCACGTTCCTGGCCGGCATCATCATCTTCAGCGTCGCCTCCCTGCTCGGCGGCTTCGCCCCCAGCAGCGAGCTGCTGCTCGCGGCCCGGGCCCTGCAGGGCGTCGGCGGCGCCCTCGCCGCGCCCTCGTCGCTGGCCCTGCTCACCACGATGTTCAGCGAGCCGCGCGAGCGGGTGCGCGCGATCGGCCTGTTCACCGCGGTCTCGGTGGGCGGCGGCGCCCTCGGCCTGATCCTCGGGGGGATGCTCACCGAGTGGGTGTCGTGGCGCTGGGTCATGTTCGTCAACGTCCCGATCGGCCTCGCGGTGCTCGCCGTCGGGCGCGCCGTCCTGCCGGAGACCTCGCGGCGCAGCGGCACCTTCGACATCGCCGGCGCGGTCTCCTCGACCCTCGGCATGACCGGCCTGGTCTACGGCTTCGTCCGGGCCGCAGCCGACGGCTGGAGCGACGTCCTGACGATCGGCTCGTTCCTCGCCGGCGCCGTGCTGCTGGCAGCGTTCGTCCTCACCGAGCTGCGCGCCGAGCAGCCGATCTTCCCGCTGCGCCTGCTCAACGACAGCAGCCGCACCATCGCCAACGTCGCCCGCGGCCTGCTCTTCGCCGGCATGTTCGGGATGTTCTTCTTCCTCAGCCAGTTCCTGCAGGAGGTGCTCGGCTACAGCTCGCTGCAGACCGGCTTCGCCTTCCTGCCGATGCCGCTCACCGTCTTCGCCATCTCGCAGCTGACGAGCCGCGTGCTGGTGCAGCGCTACAACAGCAAGATGCTGATGCTGGTCGGTGTGACCTCCAGCGTCATCGGGTTCAGCCTGGCCAGCCTGCTGGACCCCGGCTCCCCGTACCTGCAGGTGATCGGCAGCCTGCTGTTCTTCGCCTTCGGCAACGGGCTGTCGTTCGTGCCGCTGACCCAGGCCGCCCTCGACGGCGTCCCGCCGGAGGACGCCGGCGCCGCGTCCGGGCTCGTCAACGTCACGCAGCAGCTGGGCGGCACCCTCGGCGTCGCGATCCTGGTGACCGTCTTCGGGCACTACAGCCGGGGCGCCGACCTGCTCGTCGGCGCGAGCGCGCTCGACCAGGCGCACCACGTGTTCACGGTCGGGGCCTCGCACGCCTTCCGCGCGGCGGCCCTGTTCCTGCTCGCCGCGCTGGTCCTGGTCGCCGTCGGCGTACGCGCGCCCCGCAAGGTCGCCGCCGCCGTCCCGGCCCAGGCCACCCCCGCGGAGGCCTGAGCCGCCCCGCTCGTCTGCCAGGGGTGCCGGGTCACCCGGGCAGACGAGCGGGGGCGTGGTCGCGGTCCTGTCGCACCCGCGGGGCAGGATGCCGCCCGACCACGCCACGAGACAGCGACGAGGAGCGACATGGCCGAGGTGCTGCTGTTCCACCACGCCCTGGGGCTGACGCCCGGGATGCGCGTGTTCGCCGACGACCTGCGGGCCGGCGGCCACGTCGTGCACCTGCCTGACCTGTACGACGGGCGCACGTTCCCGACCGTCGAGACCGGCGTCGACCACGCCCGGTCGATCGGCTTCGACACCGTGCTGGAGCGCGGCCGGGCCGCTGCGGACGGGCTGCCCGAGGCGCTCGTGCTGGCCGGCTTCTCCCTCGGCGTGCTGCCCGCGATGCAGCTGGCCCAGACGCGGCCGGGGGCGAAGGGCGCGCTGCTGCTCGAGGGCTGCGTGCCACCGGAGGAGCTCGGCGGCCCCTGGCCCGACGACGTGCCGGTGCAGGTGCACGGCATGGACGCTGACCCGTCCTTCGCCCTCGAGGGCGACGTCGACGCGGCGCGGGCGCTGGTCGCGTCCGTCCCCCAGGGGGAGCTGTTCCTCTACCCCGGCGACCAGCACCTGTTCGCCGACAGCAGCCTGGCGTCCTACGACGAGGCGGCGGCGCACGTCCTGCGGGAGCGGGTGCTCGCCTTCCTCGACCGGGTCGGCTGACGCGAGACCGCCGCTGACGTCAGGCGGCCGCCGCGAGCAGCCTCGCGGCACCCGGCGTGCCGAGCAGGCTGCCGTCGGGCAGCACGAGCAGTGCCTCGTAGCCCGGCCGTGCCGCCACCCGGGCCAGCCCGTCCGGCCCCTGCACGAACGTCGCGGTCGCCAGCACGTCCGCCGTCGTCAGCGACGGCCCGACGACGGTGGCGCTGCGCAGGAGCGGTGCCACCGCCTGTCCGGTGCACGGGTCCTCGAGGTGCGCCCCGCGCGCGGCCGTGCCCGACGTCGCGACGCCACCGGAGGTCAGCGGCAGCGCGGCGACGAGCCGGCCGCGGTCAGCGGGGTCCTCGACCCCGACGCGCCAGGGCGCCCCGTGCACGGCCCGGCCCAGGACGTCACCGCCGGCGTTCACCAGCCAGTCGAGGTCCTCGAGCCCGGCCAGCGCGCTGCTCGCCCGCTCGACCGCCCAGCCCTTCACCAGCCCGGACGGGTCGAGCCGCCGCACGCCGGAGGCGTCGGGGCGCCAGGCGTCGAACCACCCGTCGGTCTCGGTGCGCGCCTGCTCGCACAGGTCGAGGACACGGCGCACCTCGGGCGATGCCAGCGTGAACGGCAGCGCCCCCGACCGCAGCAGGCTCACCTCGCTGTCGTCGCGGTAGGTGCTGAAGACGGCGTCGACCCGGCGCAGGTCGGCGTAGAGGGCGTCCAGCGCGGCGTCGACGACGGCGTCCCGGGCGCCGCGGCCGCGCACCAGCACGCTGACCGGCAGCCCCATGACGGTCTCGACCCGGGACCGCCGGTCCGGCGAGGCGCTCACAGGTCCGCCGCGTCCAGCGCGGACTGCAGCGAGGTCAGGTAGCCGTCGCTCGTGACGGTGGCCCCGGAGACCGTGTCGACGGTCGCGCCCTGCGAGTCGACGACCTCGCCGTTGAGGATCGGCACGGCGTAGTCGTTGATCTCGACGTCGCGGTGGTTGCCGTCCGGCACCTGCAGCACGGTGGCTGCGGTGATCTGCCCGCCCGCGACGGTGATCTGCACCTGCACCGGACCCCACCGGGTCTGCGCGACGGAGCCGGCGTAGGTCTTCGCCGCAGTGCCGGTCGTAGCGCCGGTGCTTCCGGTCGTCCCGCCGGTGCCGGCCGCCACCGCCGTCGCGACGGCGACGCTGGTCGGGCTGGGCGTGCTCGTGCGGTAGCCGAAGAGCAGGACGACGGCGACCACGGTGGTCATGAACGCGAGCAGGATGCGGCGCACCGCGGAGCTCCTCTCAGGGGAAGGGGGGTGGGTCACCAGGTGAAGCGCTCGGCGTGCAGGTGCTCCTCCGGCACCCCGGCCGCCCGGGCGGCCGCCAGCGCGGCGTCCATCCAGTCGTCCGGGCCGCAGACGAAGACGTCGCGCTCGGCCACGTCGGGCACGACCGCCTGCAGCGCCGACACGTCGTCCATGCCGGTGCGCGCCGGCGCCCAGGACGGCCGTCCCGGCGCGCGCGGTCCGGTCAGCCGGACGACCCGGGTGCCCCGCGCCTGCGCCAGGCGGGCGAGCTCCTGGCCGTGCACCGCCTCGGCGTCGCTGCGCACGCGGTGGACCAGGACGACGTCGCCGTCCAGCTCCTCGGCCAGCGCCCGCAGCGGGGTGACGCCGATGCCCGCGGCGAGCAGCAGCACCCCCGGGCGGGTGCGCCGCTCCGCGGTGAGCCGGCCGTACGGCCCCTCGACGAGCACCCGCGTCCCGGGACGCAGCGTGGCCAGCCGGCGGCTGCCGTCGCCGAGGTCCTTGACCGTGATGCGCAGCCGGTCCGGGTGCGGCGCGGCGGACAGCGAGAACGGGTGGGCGCGGCTGCGGCCCTCGCCGTCGAGGAAGCGGAAGAGGAAGAACTGGCCGGCCCGCACGGGCAGCTCGTCGAGGTGCCGGCCGGCCAGGTGCAGCGACACCACGCCCGGCGCCTCCGGCACGACGGCGTCCACGACGAGCCGGTGCCGCAGCGTCCGGTGGAGCGGGGAGCGCGAGCCGGTACGCGACGACGGTCGCCGCGGTGAGCGCCCAGGCGGTCCACCAGAAGACCGTCGCCAGGCGGTTGTCCAGGAAGTCCGTGCCGGTCCAGAGCTGGTGCGGCAGGGCCAGCCCGACGCCGAGGTAGGCGTAGAGGTGCAGCAGGTGCCAGGACTCGTAGCGCAGCCGGCGCCGGGCCTTGCGGATGCTGGTCACGGTGACGAGGACCAGGGCCAGCGTGCCGGCCGCGGCCAGCAGCATCCCCGGGTAGTCGACGACGAGGTGCCAGAGCTCGGCGAGCGGGTTGCGGCCGTCGGTCAGGGCGTAGCCGTACGAGATCGCCGCGACGTGGGCGAGCATCAGGTCGAACGACCAGAAGCCGACCAGCCGGTGCACCCGGGCCAGCTCGTCCTGGCCCCAGCTGCGCTCGACGAACGGCACCCGGGCCATCAGCAGCACCTGCAGCAGCAGCAGGTCCGAGGCGACCAGCCCGAGCAGGCGGCCGGTGCTGGTGACGGCGTCGGCCCAGCCGGCGACCAGCTCGCCGACCCCACCGCCGCCGGCCCACAGGGCGACGACGAGGACCAGGCTGGCGACCGCGCCGTCGCGGCTGGTCGTGCGCCACCAGGCCGGGGTGGGCGCCGGCCGGGAGCGCGCGGCGGGCAGCGCCGGGGCGGGCGGGGCGAGGGTCATCGACGTCTCCGGGGGTGTCAGCCGTGCGGTCCCGTCAGCGTCGTCGCCGGGAGTGCGAGCAGGCTGACCGGACGCTGTGGGTCCGCTGTGAGGCTCAGCCGCGGCACGGCGCCGGGGACACCGGGCGCCGCGGTGCCGGCGCCCCTCGCCGGGCAGCCGCGCGGCCGGAGGCGGGTCCTGCGGCACGGTGACGGCCGGCTCCGCGGGCGGCAACGGCTCGTACCCGCTGGCGAGCGACGGGACCACCGAGAGCAGCAGGCCGACCAGCAGCCCGCCGGCGACGACCGCGGCCGACGCGCCGCGCGCCGGGCGCGGCCCGGGTCCGTCGCGACGCGGCCGGTGCGGGGCGGCAGGACGGGGCGCAGGACGTACTCCGGCCCGCGGGGGGACGTGGACATGGGCGGCTCCAGACGTGCGGCGAGGGTCGCCCGCGAGCGTCGGCGCCACGGCTGGGGCGGCCCTGTGGCGCGGCTGTGCGCAGCCTGGGAGCGGCTACCCCGCGAGCGCGTAGATCGCCTCGTGCGCGACCTCGAGCACCGGCGCGCCGTCGGCCAGCACCAGGGCGTCGTACGTGACGTACTCGTGGCCGTTGCGCTGCGTGCGGCCGGTGACCGCGCTGCGCACGGTGACCACCGCGGGGACCCGTGCCGCGCCGTGCCAGCGGCAGCTGCTGGCGGTGTGCACCCACGGCCCGAGCGCGACGTTGCGCATGAGCGCGGCGTTGACCAGCCGGAGCAGCTGCCCCGGGTGCACGACCCCGGAGCGGTAGAGCTCGAGCGGCTCGTCCACCGCGTCGCAGTAGGCGTCGACGGCCGCCTGGTCGAGCGGCTCGGTGATGGTGCCGAACGGCCCGTCGGGCAGCGCCTCGGGCCGCGGCAGCCGCAGCTGCGCCGGCAGTGGCGCGTCGGCGAGGTCCGGCGGCGCACCGGTCCGGCCGGCGCGCGAGGCCGCCCCGACGGAGCGCACCGTCCCGTCCGGGCCGACCAGCGTCAGGGCGTACGCACCGTCTGCGGTCGGCTCCGTGCGGACGACGACCCGCTCCCCGTCGTAGACCGGCCGGCGGAAGCGCAGCGACACCGTGCCGGCGGAGCACCAGTCGACGCCCCAGGCGGCGACCAGCGGCGAGGTCACGTAGGCGAAGAGCTCGACCCCGGGGACGAGCGCGCCCTGGAAGCCGAAGCGCTGCGCCACGTCGTCGTCGTGGATGCGGTTGTCCGCCGCAGGGTCGATGTTGCGGGCGACGACCTCGTACGGCTGCGGCTCGGTCACCGGCGCAGTGTGCCGCGTCAGGGCAGGCAGCTCGAGCACCTCGGCCCAGGACCGGGCCTGCAGGACGCCGTCGGGCAGCGGGTGCTCGGACACCTCCGGCCGCAGCAGCACCGCCGTCCGGACGACCGGGACCATCGACCGCACCACGCCGGCGTTGTCGTCGACGAACGCGTCGAGGCGCAGGCGCTCGGCGAGAGGCGCCTTGTCGGGGCGCTCCCGCACGAAGTGCCACCGGTCCTCGCCCGCCCCGGTCCGCGCGGAGAAGTCGCGGGCCTGCAGCCACTCCCGCGAGCGCTGCTCCACCCGGTCGCCGCACTTGCTGATGACGAACAGCTCGTGGCCCTGCTCGTGCAGCAGCTCGAGGGAGGGGAGCGCGTCCGGCACCTCCGGGGTCTGGAGGTAGTCGTCGCTGAACATCGTGTCGTCGCCGGACCGAGCCGGCCGATGACCACGCCGCCCAGGTCGACGCCGATGCGGCTCAGGACCGGCCCTGGACGGTGCGGGCGAGGATGCCCAGCGTCGCGCGCAGGGCGGCCTCGGGCAGCACCGGGAAGATGCCGGCCGGGCGGTAGCGCTCCTCGATCCGGCTCCAGTCGTAGTACGACGTGACCAGGGTGCCGCCGTCGACCGGCGCGAGCGTGTAGCCGTACAGGTGCTTGATCGGCGGCTGGATCGTGCCGGAGATGGTCCACTCGACCAGCTCGTCCGGGACGAGCTGCGTGATGATCACCGTGACGTCGTAGGTGCCCATCGGGTAGTCGTTGAGCGCCTCGCGGTCCATGTGCACGACGAACGTGTCGCCGGCCTGCGTCACGCGCTCGCCGTCGGCGGCCATGAGCATCCCGGAGCTGTCGATCTGCACGTGGCCCTGCGGGTCGGTCAGCACGTCGAAGACCACCCGCGGCGGCACGGCGATCCGGCGCGAGACCTCGAAGCGCTCAGCGGTCATGGCGGCATCCTGTCGGACCGGGCCCTCAGCCGCGCAGGAAGTCCGCCATCGCTCCGAAGGCGGTCGGGTCCTGGAGCATGAACAGGTGGCCGCCCTCGAAGACCTGCAGGCGGGCGCCCGGGATCCGTGCGGCGAGCACCTCGCTGTTGGCGACCGGGGCGATGCCGTCGTGCCGGCCGGCGGCCACGAGCGTCGGCGCGGTGATGCCGGCGAGCCGGTCGTACGTGTCGTGCAGCCGGCGCGCGGCCAGCTGCCGCGGGCTGCTCGGGCCGGTGCGCGCCGCGGCCAGCTCGAGCAGGGCAGCGGCGTCCTCCGGGTTCGCCTGCTGCCAGTCGGCGCCGTAGCGGGTGTCGCTCAGGCCGAGCCCCGTGCGCAGCCGGGCGTCGCGGTCGAGGTCCTCCAGCTCGTGCAGCGGGTAGGACGCGCCGCCGGCGCCGCCGCTGGACGTGCAGGCCAGCACCAGCCGCGACACCCGCTCGGGGAAGCGCAGGGCCAGCTCCTGCGCGACCATGCCGCCGAAGGAGACGCCGAGGACGGCCGCCGTCGCCCACCCCACCGCGTCCAGCACCGCGACCGCGTCCTGCGCGTAGTCCGCCATCGCGTACGGCCGCTCCGGCCGGGAGCTGCGTCCCGTGTCGCGGTGGTCGTACGCCACGAGGTCGAACTGCGACGACAGCGGGCTGTCGAGGATGTTCGGGCGGCGTGCGCAGGTCGCCGCCGGTGCCGGTGATGAACAGCAGCGGCGGACCGCTGCCGGCCCGCTCGTACCAGAGGTCGACGTCCCCGTTCTGCGCCTTCACCGGGCCACCCTAGGGACCCGGACCACCGCTGACGCCAACGGTGCATTCGTATTACTGTTTCGGGATGTCTGTAGCGATCACTGAAGACCATGTCGCCCTGTCCGACTCCGCCGAGGACTTCCTGCGCAAGAACCAGGCGCGCGCCGGCAACCGCGCGCTGCTCGAGGCGCCGGAGGAGGGCCTGCCCGGGTTCTGGAACGAGCTGGTGCAGCTCGGCTGGCTGGGCCTGCACCTGCCCGAGGAGCACGGCGGCTCGGGCTACGGGCTCGAGGAGCTCGTCGTCGTCGTCGAGCAGCTGGGCCGCGTCATCGCCCCCGGCCCGTTCCTGCCGACGGTGGTCGCCAGCGCCGTGATCGCGCAGGCCGGCGACGACGCCGCGCAGAAGTCCCTGCTGCCCGCCCTGGCCGACGGCTCGCGCACCGCGGCGGTCGGCTTCGGCGGCGCGGTGCAGCTCTCCGGCACGACGGTCACCGGCGAGGTCGCGTTCGCCCTCGGCGGCGGTCTGGCCGACCTGCTCGTCGTCGCCGCCGGCGACGACGCGCTGGTCGTCGACCTGACCGGCTCGGGCGTCGAGCGCACTCCCCACGCCAACCTCGACCAGGCCCGCCGCTCCGTCGGCGTGACGCTGTCCGGCGCCGAGGCGACCGTGCTGCCCGGCGGCGCCGCGCACCTGCGCGACCTGACCCGCCTGCTGCTGTCGGCGGAGGCGATCGGCGTCGCCGGCGCCTGCACCGAGATGGCGGCGGAGTACGCCAAGGTCCGCGAGCAGTTCGGCCGCCCGATCGCGATGTACCAGGGCGTCAAGCACCACTGCGCCAACATGCAGGTCGCCACCTCGCTGGCCACCGCCGCGGTCTGGGACGCCGCCCGCGCCTCCGTCGTCTCGCCCGAGCAGTTCACCTACGCCGCCGCGGTCGCCGCCACCCTCGCCGGTCCGGCCGCCGACCTGGCCGCCAACCTCAACATCCAGGTGCACGGCGGCATCGGCTACACCTGGGAGCACGACGCCCACCTGTTCCTGCGCCGCGCCACCGTCGCTGAACGCGCTGCTGGCGCCGTCCGAGGCGGGCGCGCACCTGGTCGACCTGGTCCGCTCCGGTGTGCGCCGCAGCAAGGCCGTGCAGCTGCCGCCGGAGGCCGAGTCGATCCGCACCGAGGTGCGCGCGTTCGCCGACTCGATCAAGGGGCTCGACGCCGACGCGCAGCGGGCGAAGCTCATCGAGACCGGCTACGTCCAGCCGCACTGGCCCACCCCGTGGGGCCGCGCGGCCAAGCCGGTCGAGCAGCTCGTCATCGAGGAGGAGTTCGGCACGGCCGGGATCAAGCGCCCGGCGTACGGCATCACCGGCTGGGTCATCCTCACGCTGATCCAGTTCGGCACCGAGGAGCAGGTCGCCCGCTGGGTGCCCTCGGCGCTGACCCAGGAGGTCATCTGGTGCCAGCTGTTCAGCGAGCCGGCCGCCGGCTCCGACGCCGCCGGCGTGCGCACCAAGGCCACCAAGGTCGAGGGCGGCTGGGTCATCAACGGCCAGAAGGTCTGGACCAGCGGCGCCCACGTCGCCGGCCGCGGCTTCATCACCGTGCGCACCGACCCGACCGTCCCGAAGCACCAGGGCATCACGATGATGGTCGTCGACATGAAGGGCAAGGGCGTCCAGGTCCGCCCGCTGCGCATGACCAACGGCGGCGCCGAGTTCAACGAGGTCTACTTCGACGACGTGTTCGTCCCCGACGAGGACGTCGTCGGCGAGGTCAACGCCGGCTGGACCGTCGCCCGCGCCACCCTGGGCAACGAGTCGGTCAGCATCGGCGGTGGCGGCGGCTACTCGCTGCCCGCCGACGTCGTCGTCAAGGCCTACGACGCGGCGCCCGAGCGCCTCGCCGGCGGCGCGGCGCGCATCGGCCGCTACCTCGCCGAGGTGCAGGCGACCACGCTGCTCAACCTGCGCAGCGTGCAGCGCGCCGTCGCCGGCGGCGGTCCCAGCCCCGAGGGCAACATCACCAAGCTGGTGCTGTCCGAGACCGGCCACCAGGCCGCGGCCATCATGAGCGAGCTCGCCGGCCCTGGCGTCGGCTACCTCGACGGCGACGGCGCGATGGCCGCGCTGCTCGCGCTGTCGCACCGCGGCCTGTCCATCGCCGGTGGCACCTCGGAGATCAAGCGCAACCAGATCGCGGAGCGCCTGCTCGGTCTGCCGCGCGACCCGCTCGTCAGCAAGTGACCGACGGCGGCCGGCGGGGCAGTGCCCCGCCGGTCGCCCGGCTCAGCCCCGCAGGGTGTCGCGCAGCGCCTCGAGGCCGGTGAACCTCGGCTCCCAGCCGAGCTGCTCCTTGGCCTTCGTGGTGTCCATGACCGCCGGGTGGCTGGCGGCCTCGACCCACTCGGCGTAGCTCGGCAGGAACGGCAGCCTCGCCAGCCGCCGGGCGATCGCGTGGGTCGGACGGGCGGGCAGCGGCACGGGCAGGAAGCCGACCTCGCGCGCGACGTCGACCGCGCTGAGCACCCCGTCGCCGGCGATGTTGTACGCCCCGGCCGGGCCCGCCGCGACGATGCACTGCAGCAGCGCACGGCCCACGTCGTCCTCGTGGATGAACTGCAGCGGCAGGTCGGGGACGAGCACCGGCACCGGCACGGGCAGCCGCGGGAAGCGGCCCTGCAGGTGCTTGCCGAGCGGCGCCAGGAAGCCGGGCAGCACGTCCTTGCCGCCGACGGAGTGCGGGCCGAGCACCACCGGCGGGCGCAGCAGGTACAGCTCCAGCTCGGGGTGGGCGGCCGCCTCCGCCTGCAGCAGGTCCTCCAACTCGGCCTTCTCCTGCGCGTAGAACAGCCGGTCGGCCGGGCGGACCGGCCACTCCTCGGTCATGCCGACCGGGTTGTCGGGGTGGAACCCGTACGCCGCGACTGAGGACGCGTAGACGAACCGCTGAGCGCCGGCGGCCGCGGCGGCGCGGAAGGCGTTCAGCGTGCCCTCGACGTTGATGGCCCGGGTGGTCTCCCGGGTGCCGCCGACGATGAGGAAGGCCAGGTGCACCACCACGTCTGCGCCGGCGAAGGCCGTCTCGAGCGCGTCGACGTCGCGGACGTCGCCGCGCCGGTACTCCATCTTGGTCCAGCCGTGCTCGGACGGGTCGAACGGGCGGCGGGCGATGCCCACGACCTTCGTCACCCGGTCGTCGTCCTGGAGCAGCGGGACGAGGCCGAAGCCGAAGGTGCCGGTCGGGCCCGTCACGGCGACGGTGAGGGCTGCAGGGGTGCTCATGCCGGGCGCCCTACCCCGTTGCGCCGGCGTCAGCCTCAGGACGCGACGAACCCGCGCCAGTTGCGCATGTACGTGACGAAGGCCGGGCTGAGGCCCTCGGCCTCCAGGTGCTCCGGAGCGACGGGGAGCGGCACGGGCGTCCAGGACGGGTCGCGGCGCACCTGCGACGGGAAGTCGTGGTGCAGCACGGCGGCCCGGCCCAGCAGGACGAAGTCGGCACCGTCCTCGAGGCAGGTACGGGCCCGGTCGGCCGTCATCACCTTGCCGGCGACGCCGAGCCGGACGTCGCCGCGGTCGAGCGCGGTGAAGTGCTGCATCAGCGTCCGCCCCCGGTGCTCCTCCTCGACCGGCTCCTTGCCGACGTCCCAGAGCGACATGTCCAGGTAGTCCAGCGAGGACGTGCGCAGCAGCTCGCCGGCCAGCTCCGTCATCTCGGCCAGCCGCAGGCCGAAGCGCTCCGGCGACAAGCCGCACGCCGAGCTGGAAGTCCTCGCCGCAGCGGGTGCGGATGCCGTCGAGCACGTCGAGCAGCAGCCGCGCGCGGTTCTCCAGCGAGCCGCCGTAGCGGTCGGTACGGCGGTTGCTCTCGGCCGACAGGAACTGCGCGAGCACGTAGCCGTGGGCGCCGTGCAGCTCGACCCCGTCGAAGCCGGCGGCCTGCGCGCGCAGCGCACCGCTGACGAAGTCCTCGGCCAGCTGCTCGACCTCCTCCGTGGTCAGCGCGCGGGCACCCGTCTCGGCGTCCTCCGACGGCGCGACCGGTTGACCCACGAGCTCCGACGGCGACCGGGTGCCCGCGTGGTGCAGCTGCACGGAGCTGACGCTGCCGGCGTCGCGCACCGCGGTGGCCAGCCGGGTCAGCCCCTCGAGGTGGTCGTCGGACCAGACGCCGAGCTGGCCCGAGAAGCCCTGCCCGACCTGCTGCACGTGCGACGCGCAGGTCATGGTCAGGCCGAAGCCGCCCTGCGCGCGCATGGACAGCCAGGTCAGCTCCTCGTCGGAGAGCCGCCCGTCGTCGTGGCTCTGCTGGTTGGTCAGCGGCGCGAGGGCGAAGCGGTTGGGCCAGGCGGGGCCGTGGCGCAGCGGCAGGGACGCGAACAGGTCCGGGGTCACGCCCCGCACGGTAGTTGCCGGGGAGAAGCAGGCGGACACGGGTCCTCGTCGTGGGATATGTTGCGCCCGTCACCAGCAGGGGCGAACCGGAGCGACCGGTGGGGCGGGGTGCGGCGGAGGCCGCGCATGCTCACTGTCCTTCTCGTCCTCGGTGCTCTCGGCCTCGCTGTCGTGCTCGCAGGCCTGCTGCTCGGTGAGCTGCTCGACGGGGCGGTCGACGTCGTCGTCCCCGGAGACCTCGCGCCCGGTGTGACGCCGGCCGCCGGCGCCGCCGTCAGCGCGTTCGGGTTCGGCGGCGCGCTCGCGCTGCAGGGCGCCGGGCTGTCCGCGGGCGCTGCCCTCGGTCTCGGCGCGGTCGGGGCGGTCGCCGTCGGCGCCGCCGCGTTCACCCTGAGCCGCGCGCTGATCGGCGAGGGCGTGCCGCCGCCGAACGCCGCGGCGCTGTTCGGCGTCTTCGGCTCGGTCGTCACCCCGGTGCCGGCGAGCGGCTACGGCGAGGTCACCTTCGTCGTGCACGGCACCCGCCGCAAGCTCTCCGCCCGGGCGGAGCAGCCGCTCCCCGCCGGGTCACCGGTGTACGTGCTCGACGTGCTGTCGGAGACCAGCGTCCTGGTCGCGCCGGCGGACCCGCACTCCTTCCTCTGATCCCCCGCGCTCCCGCCGTAGCGGAGCGCCCCCTCCCGTACGCCCGTCCCCGGTGCCGACTGCGCCGGGCCTTCCTGAGAGGCACCCGCATGAACTCCCTCCTGCTCGCTCTCGGCGCCGCGACCGCACTCGTCGTGCTGGCCGTGCTCGCCGTCGTCACCCGCATCAAGGTCGCCGGACCGAACGAGGCCTTCATCATCACCGGCCGCAAGGGGCGCCCGGTCACGAACCCCGAGACCGGCGTCGTGTCCACCGACCTGTCCGGCCAGAAGATCGTCATGGGCAGCTCGGTCTTCGTGCTCCCCTTCGTGCAGAAGCTCTCCGCGCTGGACCTGTCGTCGCGGCGCCTCAACGTCGCCATCCGCGGGGCGGTCTCCGCGACCGGCATCAAGCTCGACCTCGAGGGCGTCGCGATCGTGAAGATCGCCGGCAGCGAGGACGCCATCCGGGCTGCCGGGCAGCGGTTCCGCGACGCCCCCGCCGGCACCATCGAGCACAGCACGCAGGAGACGCTCGCCGGCTCGCTGCGCAGCATCGTCGGCCGGCTGACCGTCGAGGAGATCATCAAGGACCGGGCGGCGTTCGCGAGCGCGGTCGCGGAGGAGGCCGAGAGCAGCCTCACCAACCAGGGACTGCAGCTGGACACCTTCCAGCTGCAGGACATCCAGGCCGAGGGCGACTACCTCACCGACCTCGGGCGCCCGGAGTCCGCGCGGGTGGAGAAGGAGGCCGCCATCGCCGAGGCGCGCGCCCGGCAGGCCGCGGAGCAGGAGCGCCTGCTGGCCGAGGAGGCCATCGCGGTGGCACAGCGGGCACTCGCGCTGAAGACGGCGGAGATCCAGGCCGAGACCGACGCCGCGCAGGCCCGGGCCGACGCCGCCGGCCCGCTCGCGGCCGCGTCGCGCGACCAGGAGGTGCTGGCGGCGCAGGAGCAGGTCGCCGAGCGCCAGGCCGCCCTGCGCGAGCGCGAGCTGGACACGACCGTACGGCGGCCCGCCGACGCCGAGCGCTACCGCGTCGAGGCCGCTGCCGAGGCCGCGAAGAACAGCGCCATCGCGCACGCCGAGGCGCAGCGGCAGGCGACGATCGCTGCCGCGCAGGCGACCGCCGAGCAGCAGCGGCTGGCCGGCGAGGGCGAGCTGTCCCGTCGTACGGCGACGGCCAAGGCCCTGCGGCTCGAGGGCGAGGCCGAGGCGGCCGCGACCCGGGCCCGCGGCTCGGCCGAGGCGGCGGCGCTCGACGACAAGGCCAAGGCCTTCGCGCAGTTCTCCGACGCGGCCGTGCTCGACCTGCTGGTGCGCGTCCTGCCCGACATCGTGCGCGAGGCGTCCGCCCCGCTGAGCAACGTCGACAAGCTGACCATCATCAGCACCGACGGCGCCGGGGACCTGACGCGCACGGTGGCGCGCAACGTCGAGCAGGGGATGCAGATCGGCAGCGACCTGACCGGGGTCGACCTCGGTGCGCTGCTGCGCCGGCTGGGCAGCTCGCAGGTCGCCAACGGCCACGCGCTGGCCGACGGCCCGGCCCGGTGACCGCGGCTCACAGCGGACCGGCAGGTCGGCCGCAGGCCGGTGCCAGCGCCCGCGCCGAACCTCGTCCCAGCGCGGCAAGCAGCCGCCCCGTCACCCCGAGGAGCACCTCATGCGCACCAAGATCGCCGCCATCGCCCTGACCGCCGGCCTCGCCACGACCGGTGCGGCGCTCGTCGTCCCGGGCTACGCGTTCGCCGCCGACAGCGCCACCTCGACCGCGACCACCACCCCGACGGACCGCGCGGCGGCCCGCCTGACCGCGCTCAAGGGCGCGCTGGCCGGCCTCGTCACCGACGGCACGCTCACGCAGGCGCAGGCCGACAAGGTGGCCACCACCCTGTCGACCTCCGACGCGCTGCGCGGCGGCGGCGGTCGCGGGCACGGCGGGCACCTGAGCCCGGAGGCCGTCGCGAAGGTCCTCGGCATCACCGTCGACGAGCTGCGGACCCAGCAGCAGGCCGGCAAGACGCTGGCCCAGATCGCCGACGCCGAGGGCATCAGCAAGGCCGACCTCGTCACCGGGCTGGTGGCTGCCGCCAAGGCGCAGCTGGCCGCGGACGTCACCGCCGGCCGGCTCACCCAGGCGCAGGCCGACGCCAAGGCCGCGACCCTGACCGCCGACATCACCGAGCGCGTCGACCAGGTCCGTCCAGGGCCGGGGCGACCGCGGCACCGCCCCGAGCACCACGGCCAGCGCGAGCCCCAGCGCGACCGCCTGACCCGTCTGACCGAGGACGGCCCCGCTCCTGCCCGGAGCGGGGCCGTTCCGCGGGTCAGGACGCGGCGCGGATCGCGGCCGCGGTGGAGACCGGCTCGAGCCCGTGGTCGACGGCGTCCGGCAGGACCTGCAGCCGTGCCTGCGGCAGCAGCGCAGCGAGCCGCTCCGCCGCCGTCGCCAGTCGCGGCCAGGTCCGCCCGCCGCGCAGCACGACCGTCGGCACGTCGACCGCCGCCATCTCCGCCGACGGCGCCGCCAGCGTGGTGGTGAGGACGGCGTCGTAGACCACGGACTGCGCGATCGCTTGCAGCTGCGGGAAGAAGGGCGCAGAGCGCATGCCCTCGACCATCTCCGGCGGCAGGCCGATCGCGCGCAGCTGGAACGTCGTGACGACGTCGGCGGTGCGCCCCTCGTCGACCATCTGCTGCAGCTCGTCGGGGAAGTCGGCCGGCAGGACCGGCTCCTCGCCGTCGAACCGGAACGGCGGCTCGTACAGGAAGAGGCGGTCGATCGGCAGTCCGTCCGCGGCAGCGCGCAGCGCGAGGACCGCGCCGGAGGAGTAGCCGAAGACCGACGCGCGGCCGCCGGCGGCGTCGATCACCGCGCGCAGGTCCTCCACTTCGCGGTCGACGGCGTACGGCCTGGTGTCGGTGCTGTCCCCCCGCGCCCGCCGGTCGTACGTGACGCACGTGAAGTCGTCGGTCAGCTGCGCGGCGATGGGCTCGCAGGTGCCGCGCAGGTTGAACACGCCGGGCACGAAGACGAGCGCTGGGCCGCTGCCGACCAGGTCGTAGGCGAGGGTCGTGCCGTCCTTCGAGGTGGTCGTCTGCATGCTTGCCCTCTCGTGTGGGTGTCGCCGTGCTGACGACCGGGACGACGCGGACTCATCGGTCAGGAACGCAGGACCTTCGCCATCGCCTTGCCGCGGGCCAGCTCGTCGACGAGCTTGTCCAGGTAGCGCACCTTCCGCATCAGCGGGTCCTCGATGGTCTCGACGCGCACGCCGCAGATCGTGCCCGTGATGAGCGACACCGCTGCGGGCAGTCGCGCGGCGGCGAAGAACTCCTCGAAGGTCGTGCCCGCCGCGAGGTGCTGCTGCAGCGCGGCCTCGTCGAAGCCGGTCAGCCAGGCGATGACCTGGTGCAGCTCCGCCGTCGTACGCCCCTTCTTCTCGACCTTGGCGACGTAGTGCGGGTAGACCGCGGCGACGCTCGTCGTGGAATCCGGCTCACGGCGGGAGCGTAGTGGTCGGGATCAGCCGCCCAGCGCGGCGACGGCGGTCCGGACCACGTCGGCCAGCGGCGTGGCCGGGCGGCCCAGCAGCTCCTCCAGGTCAGCGGTGTCGACCAGCAGCTCGCCGTCCGCCACGCCGCGGTCACCGTCGGCGTAGACCGCCGCGACCGGCTCGGGCAGCCCGGCGCCGACCAGGACCTGGGTGTACTGCTCGACCGGCAGGTCGGTGTACGTGACCTGCCGCCCGGTGGCCTCGGAGACCACCGCGGCCAGCTCGGTCATCGTGAACGCCGGACCACCGAGCTCGTACGTCGGCGCCGGCGTGCCCGTCCTCGACGAGGACGGCTGCAGCGGCCTCGGCGAAGTCGGCGCGAGGCGCGGCGCTGACCCGGCCGTCCCGGGCCGCGCCGGCGATGCCGTGCTCGAGGTAGACCGGCAGCTGCCCGGTGCAGTTCTCGGTGTACCAGCCGTTGCGCAGCAGCACGTGGGGGACGCCGGAGGCAGCGAGGAGCTCCTCCGTCTGCCGGTGCTCCTGCGCGAGCAGCAGCGACGAGCGGTCGGCCCGCAGGATGCTCGTGCAGGCGATCAGGCGGATACCCGCCGCCTCGGCAGCGTCGACGGCGTGGGCGTGCTGCGCGGCGCGCTGCCCCACCTCGCTGGAGGACACGAGCAGCAGCCGTTCGGCGCCGGCGAAGGCGGCGCGCAGCGAGGCCGGGTCGTCGAGGACGGCGCGGCGGACGGTGACGCCGCGGCCGGCCAGGTCGTCGAGCGCCTCCGTCCGGCGGCCGGTGGCGACGATCTCGGCGGCGGGGACGCCGCGGCGCATCGTGCGGCGCACAGCAGGGAGAGGGCGGAGCACCGGCCGGACCCGAGGGCGTGCCGGCGGAGAGCTCCGGCATCTGACCGCTCTGCTCAGGCGAGCGGCAGGGCGAGCGTGTGCGCGGTGTGGTCGCGCTTGGTGGCCAGGTAGCGGGCGTTGGCCGCGGACAGGTGCACGCCGGTCGGCACGCGCTCGGTGACCGCGACGCCCAGCAGCTCCAGCTGGGCGGCCTTGTCGGGGTTGTTGGACAGCAGGCGGATCGCGGTCGGCGCCGAGGGCACGGAGCATCTGGGCGGCGGCGGTGTAGTCGCGCTCGTCCTCGCCGCGGCCCAGCGCCGTGTTCGCCTCGTAGGTGTCCAGGCCGGCGTCCTGCAGGGCGTACGCGTCGAGCTTGGCGTACAGCCCGATGCCCCGGCCCTCCTGCCGCAGGTAGAGCAGGAAGCCGCCGCTGTCGGTGATGCGCTCGGCCGCCTCGCGCAGCTGCGGGCCGCAGTCGCAGCGCTCGCTGCCGAGGACGTCGCCGGTCAGGCACTCGCTGTGCGGGCGGACCAGGGGCGCCGGCCCGCCGAGGGCGCCGCGGACCAGCGCGCCCTGCCAGTCGCCCAGGCCGAGCAGCAGGTGCTCCTTGCCGTCGACCAGCCCGGAGAAGGTGAAGACCTGCGCGGTCGTCGCGTAGCCGTCCGGGAAGCGCATCGGCACGGTCACGTCGGTGCGCACCGCCGCGGCAGGGAGGGCCGTCAGCGGGTGCTGCTCGAGGGGCTGGGCGGTCATCGGGTCCTCCTGGCGGCATTGCTTCAACCTTGTAGCGACAGCCTGCCACACGTCGGTTCAGAGTTCAAGCAACGTGCGACTGTCAGCCCTCGAGCGGGGCGGCGATCTTCTGGGCGACCCGGTGCAGGGCGGCGAGGTCCTCCCGGTCCAGCAGGTCGATGACCGTGCGCCGCACCTCGGCGACGTGCCCCGGCGCCGCCTGCTCGAGCACCGCCAGGCCGTCGTCGGTGAGACGGGCGAACTGCACGCGCCGGTCCGTCTCGCAGGGCTTGCGCGCCACCCACCCGCGTCCCTCCAGGGACGTCAGCGCGTGGGTGAGCCGCGACGGCGTCATCCCGGCGGCGTGCGCGAGGCTGCTGAGCGTCATCTCCCGCTCCGGCTGGGCCGACAGCAGGGCCATGAGCATGTAGTAGACGTGGTTGATGCCGGCCTGCTCGCGCAGCTGCCGGTCCAGCTGCTGCGGCAGCAGGTGCAGCACCCGCATCAGGGCCAGCCAGGCGGCCGACTCCTCCTCGTCGAGCCACCGGGGACCGGCCGCTCGGGCTGCCTGCTTCTCGCGCGTCCTGGGCATCGGGCCGACACGCTCCTGGGGTCGCTCCTCGGGACGGGGCACCGGCCCCGTCTGCGGCCAGCGTACCGTCTGCTTCAGAGTTCAACCAACTCGCGCCGGGCGCCTACGCCGCTACGCCCTCGCCCTGTGCGGGCAGCGCGAACGGGGCAGCTCCAGGGCTGACGCAGTTCGCGTCAGAAGTGACCATCCGCCTGGTCAGACGGTCCTCAGCCGACCTCGAACAGCACCTTGCCGGTGCCCTCCTCGCGGGCGTCGAAGACGCGGTAGCCCTCGGCGCCCTGCGACAGCGGCATGCGGTGGGAGAACAGCCCGGCGCCCTTGAGCCGGCCGCTCTGCAGCAGGGGCACGACCTCGGGCCAGGTCGCCGTGATCGACGCGATCCCGGCGCGCACCGTCTGGTTCTTGTACATGAGCTGCCGCAGCGGGAGCGCGGTGTCGCCCTGCGGCAGCCCGATGAAGGAGGCGGTGCCGCCCCAGCCGAGCAGACCGGGCACGGCGAGCACCGAGGTGCGCGCCCCCGACGCCTCGAAGACGCGGTCGACGCCCTGACCGCCGGTCAGCTCGCGCACCAGTGCCTTCGCCTCCTCACCCGGTGCCGCCGGCAGCGCGCCGAGCCGGGCCGCCTGCTCGCGCCTCGACGCGACCGGGTCGATCGCCACCACCTGCGAGGCGCCGCGCAGCAGCGCCAGCTCGACACCGAGCAGGCCGATCGGCCCCAGCCCGGACACCGCGACGACGTCTCCGGGGGCGATGTCGGCGCGGCTGATGCCGAAGTGGGCGGTGCCCAGCGCGTCGGTGAGCAGCAGCGCCTGCTCGTCGTCCACGCCCTCCGGGACCAGCGTCGCGGAGGTGTCGGCGTTCGGGACCTCGGCGTACTCCGCCTGCCCGCCCTGCAGCTCGGTGCTCAGGCCGAAGGCGGTCGCCAGAGGGCAGCGGCCGGTGCGGGACAGGCAGGCGGGGCAGCGGCCACAGCCGGTCCCGCCGCCGGCGAGCACCCGGTCGCCGACGGCGAAGCGGTGCACGGCCGGTCCGGCGGCCACGACCTCGCCGAGGAACTCGTGGCCGACGCAGAACGGCTCGACGCCCGCCGAGTAGTCGGTCCGGCCGATCCGGTCACCGTGGTAGAGGTGCAGGTCGGAGCCGCAGATGCTCGACCGCTCCACCCGCAGGACGACGGAGTGGTCGAACCGCAGACCGGGGTCGGGGTGGTCCTCGTACCGGATGTCGCGCGGTCCGTGGAAGACCAGTGCCTTCACCGCATGCCTCCGATTGACTCAGTGGGGTTAGATCCTGGCACAGACGCAGACCAGGAGGCACCCATGTCGTTCGAGCACTCCGCGACCACCGCTCGGCTGCTCGAGCAGCTGACCGCGTTCTTCGACGAGCACGTCTACCCGAACGAGGCGGCCCGCGCCGCGTACTACGACGACCCCGCCCGCCTCTGGACCGTCTGGCCGGTGCTCGACGAGCTGAAGGCACGCGCCCGCGAGCAGGGCCTGTGGAACCTGTTCCTGCCGCACGAGCACGGCGACCTCAGCCCGGGCCTGACCAACCTCGAGTACGCGCCGCTCGCCGAGCTGATGGGGCGCGTGACCTGGTCCAGCGAGGTCTTCAACTGCTCCGCCCCGGACACCGGCAACATGGAGGTGCTCGCGAAGTACGGCAGCGAGGCGCAGAAGCAGCGCTGGCTGCGGCCGCTGCTCGAGGGTGAGATCCGGTCGGCGTTCGCCATGACCGAGCCGCAGGTCGCCTCCTCCGACGCGACGAACATCGAGACGTCGATCGTGCGGGACGGGGACGAGTACGTCGTCAACGGCCGCAAGCACTGGATCTCGAGCGCCAAGGACCCCCGCTGCGAGGTCTTCATCGTCATGGGCAAGACCGACCCGACCGCGCCTCCGCACACGCAGCAGTCGATGGTGCTCGTGCCCCGCGACACCCCCGGTGTCGAGGTGGTCCGGCCGCAGACCGTCTTCCACTCGGTGCACCCGCCGGGCGGCCACTGCGAGATGCGCTTCACCGACGTCCGGGTGCCGGCGGAGAACCTCCTGCTGGGCGAGGGCCGCGGCTTCGAGATCGCCCAGGGCCGGCTCGGTCCGGGTCGCATCCACCACTCGATGCGCCAGATCGGCTCGGCCCAGCGGTGCCTGGAGCTGATGTGCCAGCGCGCGGTCTCGCGCACGGCCTTCGGCCAGAAGCTCGCCGACCACGGCATGGTCCGCAAGGACATCGCCCTGTCGCGCTGCGAGATCGAGCAGGCCCGCTACCTCACCCTGGCGGCCGCGGACGCGATGGACAAGGTCGGCAACAAGGCGGCCCGCGACCTCATCTCGATGGTCACCATCATCGGTCCGCAGATGGCGCAGACGGTCGCCGACCGGGCCATCCAGGTCTTCGGCGGCACCGGGGTCAGCGACGACACCCCGGTGGCGGAGATCTTCACGCACGCACGCTTCCTGCGCATCGCCGACGGCCCCGACGAGGTCCACCTCAGCCAGCTGGCGAAGTCGACCGTCGGCCGCTACACGGCGTGACCGGCGGCGGGGAGGCGGCCCGCGCGCGCCTGCTCGACGCGGCGGAGCACCTCATCGCCGGGTCCAGCCTGGACGCCGTGTCGCTGCGCCAGATCGGTCGCGACGCGGGGCAGCGCAACACCGGCGCCGTCCGCTACCACTTCGGCGACCTCGACAGCGTGGTCGAGGCGCTCGTGGCCCGTCACCGCCCGGCCATCGACAGCGCGCGCCACGCGCTGCTCGACCAGCTGGAGCTGACCGCCGCGCCGGACCTGCGGGGCTACTCCGCCGCGCTCGTCCAGCCGCTCGGCACCAAGCTCGACGAGGAGTCCGGCCGGTGCTTCCTCGCCCTCGCCTCGCAGCTGGTCAACCAGCCCGGCGAGGAGGGCGTCGCCGCGCTCGCCGCCGGCCCGGGCAACACGCTGCTGCGCTGGCGGGACGCGGTCGAGCCGCACCTGCCGGAAGGCGCGGTCACGCTGCACAGCCGCTTCAACGCCGTGCAGTTCGCCCACACCGAGATGGCCCGGCAGGCCCGCCGCAGCCCGACGCGCACCGGACGGCTGCTGGCGATCAGCCGCGTCACCGACGTCGTCGCGGCCATCCTGTCCACGCCGCTCACCGACGAGACCCGCCGACTGCTCGCCGGGCGACGGCGGCCGGACCGCGAGCCGCTGTCCCCTCGATGACTCCGGCGGCCGGCGGTCGTCTGCCTCCACATGACGACGAGGAGCAGGACGGCGCGGCGGATGTTCGAGCTCGTCGAGCCGATCGGGGGCCTCCCCTACTCCGCCGACGAGCCGACCGAGGCGATGTTCGCCCTCGGGTTCACCGACTTCTGGGACACCTACTTCGCCGGACGGGCGGCGCCCCTCGGCATCGTCCCGGCGCAGGTGGTGGACGCGCTCTTCTACAGCTTCGCGCCCGGCGAGGTGGCCCGTCACCTCCCGGCCGTCTGGCGCACCACGGCACCCGAGGCGGCGATCGCCGCTCGCCGGGAGGGCTGCACGCGGGCGCTACGGCGGGTGCTCGGCGCCGAGCTCGAGTCGCCCTCCTCCGTCCGCGCCGCCGAGCTGCTGCTGCGCGCCGCGACCAGCGCGCCGTACGAGGGCCGGCCGCTGTACGCCGCGCTGCGCGCGGTCCCGGTCCCCGTCGACGTGGCCGGCCGGCTGTTCCACGCGGCCGAGCTGCTGCGGGAGCACCGCGGCGACGGGCACATCGCAGCCCTGATGACCGAGCGCATCGGCGGGCTCGAGTCGCACGTCCTGCTCGCCCTCGACAGGGGCATGCGGCCCGCGGAGTTCGGGCGCCTGCACCACCTGCCGGCGCACCAGCGCGATGCCGTGGTCGACGGGATGCGCCGTCGCGGGCTGGTCGGCGACGACGGCTGGCTCAGCCCGCAGGGGCGGGCGGTGAAGCAGCGCGTCGAGGCGCTCACCGACGACCTCGCGACGGCGCCCTACGACGCGCTCACGCCGGACGAGCGCGACGAGCTCGTCGCCGCGCTCGAGCCGCTCGCCGCACTGCTCCTCGCCGCGCAGGGCCAGCGGTGACCCGGTCCGGGTTGTCGGCCGCCGCAGCCGCGGCGCAGGCGGTCCATCGCAGCGGCGGTAGCACCGGGCGTACGTGCCGGGACTGCTGAAGTTCGGCACCCACCGCTCGTCCCGCCACCCGTCGGGGCGCGCACACGCTGCTCCGTGCGCCGTCAGGGACGGCCTCGGCGCGGGCCGCCCATCGCGCCGGCCTGGCTGCCATCCGTCGCGGTCGCGCTGGTGACCTCGTGCAGGCCGCTGGTGCTGGTCGCCGACGCGCTCTGCCCGGTGAGCACGGTGTACTGCTGACCTGCGGTGATGCCTGCCGACGCGATCGTCACGGACGACGCGGGGCTGCCTGCGACGAAGCTGGCGACGATGGTGCCCTGCCCGTCTGTGACGCTGACGCGCTGGCCGGCCGCGATGCTGCTCGCGTCGACGGTCACGACCCCGGGCGCCTGCAGGGTGCCGTTGACGTCGAGCGCCCCGGTGCCACCGCCACCACCCGAGCTGATCGCCAGCGTGCCTCCCGTGATGGACGCCGAGCCGTTGGAGTCGATGCCGTCGCTGCCTGCGGCGATGGTCACCGTGCCGCCGGTCACCATCGCGAGGACGCCGTCCTCCGCCTGCTCGCCACCTCCGACGGCGGTGTGCGCGGTGGCGTTGAGCCCGTCGTCGCCGGCGATGACGGAGACCGTCCCGCCCGAGACGGTGATGACCGCGGCCTGCACGCCCTCCTCGGACTGGGTGACCGCCAGCACACCGCTGGCCACGGTCACCACGCCGACGGCGTCCACGCCCTGGGAGCCCGCCGAGACGGTCACGCTCCCGCCGTCGACCTGGACCCGGCCGAGCTCGCCCTCGGTCTCGTTGTCCGACCTCAGCCCGTCACCACCGGCCGTGACGTCGACGGTGCCGCCCTCGACGACGAGGTATTCCTTGCCGCGCAGCCCGTCGTCCACGGCGTCGACCGTCACGGTGCCGGACAGGACGACGAGGCCGTCCTTGCTGCTGATCGCGTCGTTGCTGAGACCGTGCAACGAGGGTGCCGCTGCCGGCGACGGTGAGGTCGGCCATCGAGAACAGGGTCGCGGTCGGCGCGTCCTCCGCGTCGTCGTCCGAGCCGCTGGCGGCCGAGTCGGAGAGCGTGTTCGTGCTCCCCTCGGGCGGCGGTCGATCTCGACCCGCTCGATCGGGGCGCCGGCGGACGGGGCGGCGTAGGCGGGGACGCGCATGAGCGAGCTCCTGGAGACGTAGGGCCGGGAGCGGCTGCTCGACCGGTGAGGACCAGACAACTCCGGTCCGGGCGTCCGCGACGGGCCCGGCTCATCCAGGTCACGCCAGGACCCCCTCGGCTCCCCGCTGGGCCGGCGTCGTCCGCCAGGTGTTCCTCAGCGGGCGCAGGGCAGAGCCGCCTCAGCACTCACCCGAGCGGGCCGACCGCGGGCGTGCCCTGGACCGTGAGCCCCGAGGAGGCAGACATGGCTGCACACGCCGGCGAGAAGGCGCACAAGACCGGTGACTTCTACTGCGCCTCCTGCGACGAGAAGGTGCACGTCACGCAGGGGCACACGATCCCGGAATGCCCCAACGGGCACAAGAGCTACGAGACGCGCCGCAACGAGCCGGGCAACAAGAGCTGATCCTCCGGCCCCGTTCCGTCAGCCCGCCAGGTCCGGGGACGGGGCCGGTGCTCGTACGACCCGTCCGTGGCGGGGCTCCTGCCCTGCATCAGCAACGAGGAGAAGCAGGCCACCCTCGACCTCGTGCTCGCTGCCGGCGCGCTCCTGCTCGGCCGGGTGAAGCGGCAGCACCTCGGCCCGGCCTTGCGGGAGCAGTCCGGCCCGCTCGCCGAGCGGCTGCACTCCATGCCGAAGCTCCTCGTGACGTCGACCCTCACGTCCACCGAGGAGTGGCAGCACTCCGAGGCCATCGGCTACGGCGACGTGGCCGCGCTTCGGGAGGAGCGCGACCTGCTCGTCCTACGGCTGCGGGGCACTCGCTCACGACCTGCTGCGCGACGGGCTCCTCGACGAGCTGCACCTCGACCTGACGCCTGTCGTCGCCGGACGCGGGAGGCGGCTGTTCGACGAGCCGTCGGGGCTGCTGTCCTTCGACCTGCTCGACAGCCGCACGTACCCGACCGGGGCGGTCCGCCTCAGCTCGTGCGTCGCCCGGTCGTCGTCATAGCGCCGCCGTGAGCACCCGGTCCGAACTAGGGTCCGGTCGGTGAGGACGGACTACCTGGTCGTCGGCGCCGGACCGCTGGCCTGTCGTTCGTGGACAGCCTCCTGGACGCGGACCCCACCGCCGACGTCGTGCTCGTCGACCGTCGGTCCGGTCCGGGCGGACACTGGCTCGACGGCTACCCGTTCCTGCGGCTGCACCTGCCGTCGGCCCTGTACGGGGTGGAGTCGACGGCGCTCGGGTCGAGGAGGCGGCAGACCCACGGGACCGAGGTGGGCCTCTACGAGCGAGCGAGCGGCGCGGAGGTGTGCGCCTACTTCGACCGGGTCGTGCGTGAGCGGTTCATCGCGTCCGGCCGGGTGCGCTACCTCCCGATGTCGGAGTGGCTCGGCGACGGGCGGGTGTCCTCGGTCCTGACCGGCGCGACGACGGACGTGGTGGCGCGCCGGGCCGTCGTCGACGCCACCCGCAACGCCTCCGAGGTCCCGGAGTCCTTCCCCCCGCCGTTCGCCATCGACGACGGGGTCCACTGGGTGACGCCCACCGGGCTGACCCGGCTCACGGGCAGGCCGGACGGCTTCGTCGTCATCGGGTCGGGCAAGACCGGCATGGACACCTGCGTCTGGCTGCTGGAGCAAGGGGTCGCCCCGGAGGACATCCGCTGGGTCCGACCCCGTGACCCGTGGATGCTCCACCGACGGTTCTTCCAGCTCGGGGACCTGTCGCCGCTGGCCGTGGAGGGCACGGCCCTGCAGCTGGAAGCGCTGGCTGCGGCGAGCGACGTCGACGACGCGTACGAGCGGCTCGAGCGTGACGGCGTGACGCTCCGGTTCGACCCCGAGGTGCGTCCGACGGTGTGCCGCGCCGCGTCGCTGAGCGACTACGAGGTGGACCTGCTCCGCACGATCCACCAGGTGGTCCGCCTGGGGCACGTACGGCGCATCCGTCGCGACCGGATCCTGCTGGACGACGGGGAGGTCCCGACCGGCCCGGGTGTCGTGCACGTCCACTGCGCTGCGCCCGGCCTGCCGCGCGCACCGGCGCCCCCCGTCTTCGCCGACGGCCTCGTGACCCTCGGCCTCGTGACCCGGATCAGCATCTCGATCAGCGCCGCCATGATCGCCCGGGTCCAGGTCGCGGACCTCCCCCTCGACGTCAAGAACCGGCTGTGCCCCACGCCGCTGCGCCCGGACGGGCTGGCGGGCTACTTCGCCATGCTGCTCAGCGGTCTCGGCGCCGAGTTCGCCTGGCGGGAGCACCCGGCTCTGCGGTCCTGGCTGGAGGGCGCCCGCCTGAACATCACCCGACGCGACCCGGACCGGGGCGTCGACCCTGAGCTGCGTGAGCTCGGCCGCCGCATCAGCGGCAGCGTCCTGGCCGCCGCGGCGAACCTGGAGAGGATCGGCCAGCTGTCGCCCTGACCGTCACCTGACCTGCGTTCGGGGTGCGCCCGGAGGCAGACGACGGCGGGATCGGGACGCCGGCGGAGTGCTGAAGCCGCGCCGTGCTCAGCGCCCTGTCCCGGACCTGGAGCGTCGAGCCGTCCTCCAGGAGGACGATGTGGCCGGCAACCGGCCGCGTCTCCGCCAGCGCTTCGGGCCCGTGGACCTCATGGGCTTCGGCGTCGTCACGTTGACGGGGATCGAGGCCAAGACGCACGCCGGGCCTGCCGCCGTCGTCTCGTTCGCCGTCGCAGGACTGGTCGTCACCGCCCTTGCTGCGCTGTGGCTCGATGATGGAGCAGGGTCACCGAAGGCATGTGGTGAGCACCTCGGCCGGTCCGGCGGTGCGGGCGGCGGTCCAGACGCCGGTGACCACGACGCCTGACCTCCCGATCCGTAGGGCGCCGGACCGCCTGTCATCCGGACTGCGAGGGGTCGAACAGCAGCTGCGTGTGCGTGGACGGGCTAGCCCGTGTGTGCCGTGACGGGACTTCTCGCCCAGTCCGTGAGCACTTGTGAGGCACATCTGCTTGCACCGGGGCCGGGGGCGATCACCTCGGGGCACGCTGGGAGCCGGCTGCGGCGCGAGGCCCGGATGTCGGGCGTCTCCGCGAGCAGAGGCGGGGGCTGTTGCGTTGCGCCGCCCGTGCGGTGGTGCTGTCCGATGGCGAGGGCGTTGGCGAGCACGACGACAGCGATGCCTGTCCTTCGTGCAGCGCGAGCGACTGACCGAGGATGACGAGCCCGGCGAGTGCGGCGAGTGCGGGGTGGGCGCTCATGAAGACACCGAAGAACCGTGCGGGGACGTACCGAAGGGCGGTGAGATCGGCGGCCAGAGGGACGACGGAGGCCAGGAGACCCGCCGACGCGGCCCAGGCGAGCTCTGGTCCCCAGAGCCGGTTCTGAGCGGCGAGGACGACGAGGACGGGCAGGAAAGCGATCGCGCCCAGGGTGCTGGCGACGGCAGGCGCCTGAACCCCGGGCAGGCGGGCTCCGGCGGTGCGGTTGAGCAGGATGTACGCCTCCCAGCACGCCGCGGCGGTGAGCCCCAGCGCGATACCGATGACGTCGCTGGACGAGCTGGGCAGCACCAGGACGTACACGCCAGCGGCAGCGACTCGGGCGACGAGCGCGTCCTTGCGGGTCCGGGACGCGCAGAGGGCGACTGCGGGGGGCCGAGGAACTGCAGTGTCACGGCGAGGCCGAGCCCGAGCCGGTCGACGGCGGTGTAGAGGGTCAGGTTCATGGTGGCGAACACGACGGCGATCAGCGTGACGGGCCACCACTGCGCCCTGGTCAGGGTGCGCAACGGGGGGCGGGCGACGGTCATGCAGAACGGCGGCGGCGACCATCTGACGGACCGCGACGACCCCGACGGGGCCGATCGCGGAGAACGCGTTCACGGCGAACGCGGCGCCGACCTGGTTGCTGCTCGCGCCCAACAGCATCGTCGCGGTGCCGCGGACGAGGTCGCGGTCGGGGTCGTCTGGCATGACTGCAGCGTCGGTGCGGACGGGTGACGAGGGAAATGCCGGTTGGGCACAGGACCATACGCTGGAGCGTATGGACGTCGAGCTCCGGCACCTCCGCGCGCTGATCGCCGTCGTCGACGAAGGCACCTTCACCGCCGCCGCCACCTCCCTGCACACCACCCAGGCATCGGTCAGCCGGACAGTTCGGCTCCCTGGAGCGCGTCCTCGGGGCTCGGGTCCTGCACCGCACGACTCGCCAGGTCTCCCTGACGCCAGTCGGGACCGAGGTGCTGCACCACGCGCGGCGGGTGCTCGACGGCCTCGCGGCGCTGCGCCGGGCCGCCCAGTCGGCCAGCGGCGACCTGCGCGTCGGGTACGCCTGGGCGGCGCTGGGCCGCCACACCCGCGAGGTGCAGCGGCGGTGGAGCCGGGACCATCCGGGCTCGGCGCTGCGCCTGGTCCAGCGAGTCACCCCGACCGCGGGGCTGCTCGAAGGCGGCGGTCGACGTCGCGGTCCTCCGCCTGGCCCCCTTCAGACGCCAGGCTGGCCTCGGCGCTGCTCGGCCAAGAGCGCCGGTACGCCGCGATGTCCACCGACGACCCGCTGGCCCGCAGACGCGTCCTGTCGCTGCGCGACCTCGCCGATCGCACCGTCGCCATCGATTACCCAGACCGGCACCACGACCGACCGGCTCTGGCCACCCGACGCTCCCCCGCCGCGCACGAGCGAGGTGGTCGGTATCGAGGAGTGGCTCACCGCCATCGCCGCAGGCGAAGCGGTAGGGCTGACCGCTGAAGCGACCACGACGCAGCACCCCAGGGCAGGCGTCACCTACCGCCGCGTCCGCGACGCCCCCTCCGTCGATGTCCGGCTCGCCTGGTGGAGAGACAGCCCTCCGGCGCACCTGGCCGACCTGCTGACCGTCGCGACCGGCGCGTACGCCGGCCACTAGCCACTCCAGCCGCACGGGCTGATGATCAGGACCCAGGTCCCTGCGGGGTGTGGACAGGGCCGCCCGTTGCGCTGCACGCTGCGTGAGGCGCGAAGTCATCCCGCTCGGAGTGCATCAGCACCTCCGTGGCGGCGGACCGCGCAGCCACCGACGGCTGCTGGGCGGAAGCACCGACCGCTCCTCGGCGGCGCTCGTCACCTGCGCGACCCGCTCGCGCCAACGGCGGGCGTGCCGACGGGCTGCGGCCATGGCCGTGCTCGCGTCGAACGAGCAGCAGGCTGACATGCACCGTGCCGTCGCCGACGAGGTGTTGCTGCGCCACGTCCCACGCGCAGCCGTCGCGGAGCCCTGGTTGGGCTCTTCGGCACCAAGCCCGCGTAGGGCAGCGCGCACCGCACGGCGGCTTCTCGAAGCCGCCCGCTCATGTGAGCGCCCGCCTGTGCGAGGGCCGTGTCCGGTGCACCGCGGCGGTCAGGACGGCAACGGCGAGCGGGTCGCTGACAACGGCACGGGTCGCGGGAGCTGCGTGGCGGCCGGCCACCACGCACACTCCGGCCGACGGCCCGTGGCTCCGACGAGGGCGACGGGGGACGCGACGGCGACGGCGTCCCACACGGGCGTCACCGACGACGGGTACGGCCACTGCGCGAAGACGCCGGCGAGCAGGGCTGCTGCTGAGAACCTCCCACCGGGCAACGTGAGGGGCGGTGAGGGACGCGAAGAGCCACCGTGGCTGACCGGATCGGGTGGCGTGCGAGGTGGTCCTCCTGGGCCCTGGGCCACGGCAGCTGACCTGCCGATGACTGCTGCGGGCCCCACTCTGAGGGGAGGGGTCCCCGGCCGGTCCTTGACCTGATCGGCGCCGTCGCCTCCGTCCGCTCTGATCAGGTGGACGGGGGCGACGTCGCGTTCGCACCGATCAGTGGAAGAGCAGCGCGCGACCGACCGCTGACGGTGACGACGCCGCCGCCGAGCCGAGGCGCAGGACGGATGCTGCACCACGGTGCGGTCCCGGGGCGGTCAGAGCACAGGCTCGAGCGCCGCGGCAGCCCTCTCAGGCGCAGGCGGAGCGCTGTCGCTCAGGTCCCGTCACGGGCTGTCTGTCCCGGCTGGTCGAAGACGTAGAGCACGTTGCCAGACGGGTCTGAGAAGCCCGTGACCGCGCCGTACGGGATGTCGGCTCGCGGGACGACGACGGGGAGGTCCTGGTGACCGGCCGTCCACTGAGCCAGGTCCTCCACCAGGTGCATCGGTCCGGCGGGCTGGTCGGTGGTGGAGACCATGACCTGGACCACTCGGTCGGCGACCAGAACGCCACGGTCACGTCGCCGTCGCGCCACGCCTCCTCGAGACCGAGCGAGTCCCGGTAGAAGGCGGCGCCCGCTGCCAGGCCGGGCGCCGGCGCGTACAGAAGTAAGCTCCACACGGATCTCCGGTCTGCCGGCTACCAGCGGGCACCGCACCGCGCCCGACCTGCACGAGGAACTCCGCCAGGGCCTGCTCAGCGGCCTTCTTGTCGGGAAGCCGGCCCGCATCACCTGCCGACGGGCGATACCCGGGCCGGGCGGCACGTCGACGCGAAGGTCCAGGAACCATGGGGCTTGGGACAGGTGCCGCGACGACCGCGGCGTCGCGGCGGGGTGGGCAGGACATCTCTTGCGCGTCGAACCCTGCACGGCCGAGCCTCCTCGTGAGCAGCGGATGGCTGATCCCGAAGGGAGGAACGCGCGGGCCACGAACCCGGACCGCCACGTGTGAGCCATCCGTGAGCAACCGGGTCCGTGGCGAGCCCGCACGGGAGCTGACCATCCGGTCACTGACCTGCACGTTTGGGTGCGCCCGAAGGGATTCGAACCCCTAACCTCTTGATCCGTAGTCAAGTGCTCTATCCGTTGAGCTACGGGCGCGTGTGCCGACGAACGGCACGAGCAGGGAGCATAGCGGGTCGTCGGACCGGACCTCGCCGCGGCGGCTGACGGCCCGCTCACAGCACGGCGCTCAGGCCACCCCGGCCACCACGCTGCTCCCCTGCTCGCCCTTGAGCACGCGGACCTGGGCCGGGATGCGCTGGCGCAGGTCGGCCACGTGGCTGACGATCCCGACCAGCCGACCGCCGCTGCGCAGGTCGTCGAGGACGTCCATGACCTGGTCGAGGCTGTGGGCGTCGAGGGTGCCGAAGCCCTCGTCGACGAACAGCGCGTCGATGCTGTGGCCGCCGGACTCGGCGGTCACGACGTCGGCCAGGCCGAGGGCGAGGGCGAGGGCCGTCATGAAGGTCTCGCCCCGGACAGCGTGGCGGTGTCGCGGCGCCGCCCGGTCCAGCCGTCCTCGACCTGCAGGCCGAGGCCGGCACGCGGAGCGCTTGTCGTGGCCGACGTCGGAGTGGACGAGCGTGTAGCGGCCGCCGCTCATCGCGCTCCAGCCGCACGCTGGCGGCCGCCGGCGACCTCCTCCAGCCGGCCGGCCAGCACGAAGGTCGACAGCGGCATGGACAGGCGGTTGCCGCCGCGACCGGCCGCCAGCTCGGCCAGCCCCTTGCGGCGGGCCGCGTCGTCGCGCAGCGGCCGGCAGCGCGCTCGAGGCGGTCTCCCACGCCGGCACCAGCCGGGCCAGCGCCGCGGCCCGCTCGGAGGCGACCCGCAGCTCGGCCACGGCCTCCTCGTGCACCCGCGCCGCCTCGACGAGCTGCGCCTCGCAGGCCGCGACCGAGGCAGGCGGCTGCAGCGGGACCGCCAGGTCGGCGCTGGCGAGCCGGCCGCGCACCGCGGCGAGCGCGCGGGTGTGCCGGTCGAGCCGGTCCTGCGCACGCGTCCTGCCAGGCGGTGTCGCGACCGGCCCGGACGGCGCCGTCGGGCGCGCTGAAGCCCGGCGGCGGCCGCCTGCTCGAGCGCAGGCCCGCGCCGCCTCGGCGGCGGCGGTGCGGGCGGCCACCGCAGCGGCCCCCGCGTCTGCGGCCTGCTCCAGCGCCGCGGCCAGCGCCGCCACCTCGCGCTGGCGGCGGGGCAGGTCGAGGTCGTCGCCGAGCTCGCGCTGGAGCCGATCGCGCAGCTCGGTGACCAGCGCGGTCTGCTCGAGCTCGTGGCGGCGGGCCCCGGCCAGCTCGGCCTCCCGGCGGGCCAGCTCGGCCGTCGCCGTGGTCACGGCCGCCCGGACAGCGGCGACCTCGGCCTCGGCGGCCGCGAGACGAGCGGCCTCGCGCTGGGCCGAGGAGAGCTCGCCGTCGAGCGCCGCGGCCGCCACCGCGTCCGCCGGCGAGGAGCCCAGGCGCTCGGCCAGGTCGGCGCGCCGCTGGTCGTGCAGCTGCAGAGCCTGCTGCGCCTCGGCGGCGGCCTGGCGAGCCAGCTCGGCGGCGGTCTCGGCGGCCTGCTCCGCCTCCTTGCTCACGTGGTCGGCCTGGACCTCGAAGACCGCGGGGTGCTCCAGCGAGCCGCAGACCGGGCACTCGTCACCGTCGGTCAGCCGGCTGGCCAGCTCCGCGGTGATCGCGTCGAACCGCTGCTCGCGCAGCCGCTTGGCGCGCTGCACGGGCTGCCTGCTCGTCGGCCGGCGGCGTCGCGCGGCCGCCGTGGCGGACGCCGGCCGCGCGGCGTCGAGCCGGGACAGCTCGTCGGCCAGGCCGCTGACCGGCCGCCAGCTGCTCGCTGCCGGCGCCACGCAGGCCGGGCAGCGCGCGCTCTGCGGCGCGCGCTGCGGTGAGCCGCTCCTGCGCGGCCTGCTCCGCGGTGGGCAGCTCGTCCGCCAGCTGCTTCGCCAGGCGGGCCGAGGCCGCCGACAGCGCGGCGACCTGCTCGCCCGCGGCCGACGCCGTGCGCTCGGCGACCTGGGCCCGGTCGAGCACCTCGCGCAGGCCGTCGAGCCGGCCGGACTCGACCTGCAGCTCCGCCGCGCGCGGACGCAGGTCGGCCGCCGGCGTGTCGGCGGCCGCGCCGTGCTCGGGCAGCCGGCGACGGGCCTGCTCCTCGGCCCGCTCGGCCGTGGCCAGCTGCTCGGCGGCCCGCGCGTGCGACGTCGGCGGCCAGTCGCACGGGCAGCGCGCGACGGGCGGCCGAGAGCTCCTCGCGCGAGCGCGTCGACCGCCGGCTGCTCGCGCTCGAGGTCGGCCAGCTCCTGCTCGGTCTCGGCGCGAGCGCGCTGCCGCCGGGCCAGCTCCTGCTGGCCGGCCAGCGCGCGCTCGGCGTCGGCGCGCGCCTTGCCCCGTCGCTCCATGGCCGCTGCTCGCCGGCCGGCCTCGTCCTCTGCTCCGGTGGCCAGCTCGAGCACCCACTCGGGCGCGGCCTCCAGGTCGTCCGGTGACTCGACCCCGGCCTCCTGCTCCACCCGGGCCGCGACGACGGCGAGCTCGGTGCGGGCGGCCTCCAGCCGGCGGCCGGCGGCGGCCGCCCGCTCCGACAGCTGCGCCTCGGCGTGCTCGAACCGGTCGACGTGGAACAGCTTCTTCAGCAGCTCCTCGCGCTGCTTGTGCTCGGCCTGCAGGAAGGCCGCGAAGCGCCCCTGCGGCAGCACGACGACCTGGAAGAACTGCCCGGCGTCCATGCCGAGCAGGCGGCCGATCTCGAGCCCGACGTCCTCGGGCCGCTGGGCGACCGGCACCCACGCGTCGCCGTCACGGCGCTCGAGCAGCGCGGTCGGGTTCTCCCGCACCGTCCCGGTGCCGCGGGCCTTGGGCCGGTCCTGCAGCGGGCGGCGGGTGACCCGCAGCCGGCGGCCGCGCGCCGTGAACTCCAGCCGGACCTCCGCGGCCACGCCCGGCGCGGCGTGGTGGGAGCGCAGGGAGTCCTTGGCCTTGCTCCGCTCGCCAGGGACGACGCCGTAGAGGGCGAAGCCGAGCGCGTCGAGCAGCGTGGTCTTGCCGCCGCCGGTGTCGCCGCAGAGCAGCAGCAGGCCGCCCTGGGCGAGGTCGTCGAGGTCGAGGGCGACCCGGCCGGGGAAGGCGCCGAAGGCCTCGAGCTCGAGCAGGTGCGGCCGCATCAGGCGGCCCCGCGGACGAGGTCGGCGTCGGGCTGCGCCCGCGGCACGGACGTGGCGAGGTCGCTGTCCTCCGCCCGGCGGGCCTCCTCCAGCGCCTCCCGCAGCAGCTCGCGCTCGAGCCTCGTCGGGCTCGGTCCGGACGTGGGTCGACGAAGGCCTCGGCGACCTCGACGTCGGAGCGACCGCGGGTGCGCGCGGCGTAGCTCGCCCCGTCGTCCTCCGCCCGGCCCTCCGGCTCGTGGCGCAGCTCGATGGCCCAGGGGAACCGGCGGCGCAGCGCGGCCATGGCGTCGGGCTGCTTGACCGGGTCGGTGAGGACGACGGAGACGAAGTCGGCCTCGGCGGCCCCGTGGAGCGGGCTCTCGAGCAGCTCGGCCAGCCGGCCGCGCAGGGCGGTGAGCCGGCGGTGGACCGGGGCGGGCACCTCGGTCACCGCGGCGAGCCCGTCGCGGTCGAGCTCGACGAGCCAGCTCAGCTTGCCGTGACCGGCCTCGCCGAAGGAGTAGGGCAGCGGGGAGCCGGAGTAGCGCAGGCCCTCGGTCAGCGACTGCGGCCGGTGCAGGTGGCCGAGCGCGGTGTAGTCGACGCCGGCGAAGAGCGACGACGGCACGTTGGCGACGCCCCCGACGCTGATGTCGCGCTCGCTCTCGCTGGCCGCGCCGCCGGTGACCCAGGCGTGGGCCAGCGACGACCGAGCGGCCGCCGCGCTCCGCCCGGTCGGCGTGCACCGCGCGCATCGCCCGGGACAGCACCCGGGTGTGCGCGCCGGGCCCGGGACCCTCCAGGTCGGCGCCCGGCAGGACGTCGCGGACGGCGGCCGGCTCGAGGTAGGGCACGGCGTAGAAGGCGACCGGGCCGTGCTCGTCCTCGAGCACCACGGGGTCGGCCACCCGCGCCGGGTCGGTGCGCAGCGCCACCCGGCGGTCGAGCAGCCCGGCCTTGTCCCCCAGCCGCGCCGGGGCGTCGTGGTTGCCGCTGATGGCGACCACCGCGGCCCCGGCGTCGATGATCCGGCGCAGCGCGTCGTCGAACAGCTGCATCGCCTCGACCGGCGGCAGCGCGCGGTCGTGCACGTCACCGGCGAGCACCACCGCGTCGACCCGCTCGGAGCGCACGACGTCGACGAGGGAGTCGACGAAGGCGCCCTGCGCGGCGGCGAGGTCGTGACCGTGCAGGGACCGGCCGAGGTGCCAGTCGGAGGTGTGGAGCAGGCGCATGCCCGGACCGTAGGCGGGGCCTCCGACAAGAACGGGGCGCCGCGCCCTACAGGACCCGCCCCGTCAGGGCCATCCCGGCGACCCCGGTGCCGGCGAGCAGCAGCAGCGCGAGGCCGGACACCGGCGCGGTCAGCTCGCGCCGCGCGGTCTCCTCGCTGACGCGGGTGCCGATCTCGTCGTAGACCTGCTGCAGCTGACCGGCGCTGGCCGCCAGGTAGGCGGTGCCGCCGGTCTGCTCGGCCAGCTGCTCGAGCACCCCGGTGTCGACCGGCACGGGGAAGGTCTGCCCGCCCTGCACGACGACACCGGCCGGGGTGCCGTACGCGATCGTCGACACCGGGACCCCCGCGCGACGGGCCTCGGCCGCGGCGTCCTCGACCGGCCGGCCGGTGGTGCTGCCGCCGTCGGACAGCACCACGATGCGGGCGGCGGGCGGCCCCGAGGCCGGCGGGCCGGCCTTGAAGTCCGGCGGCAGCGAGGACAGGCCGGTGGTCACGGCGTCGCCGAGGGCCGTCCCGCCGGACAGGCCGAGCCCCTCCAGCGACCGCGACACCTCGGCGTGGTCCGCGGTGGGCGGCGTGACCAGCCGGACGTTGGCGTTGTAGACGACCAGGCCGACGTCGACCTGCGGCGGCAGCGCCGCCGACGAACTCCTGGGCCGCCTGCACCGCCGCGGTGATCCGGTCCGGGGCGACGTCCTTCGCGAGCATCGACGTCGACACGTCGAGCGTGATGACGAGGATCGACCGCTCGCGCGCCTCGGGGGCGAGCACCTGCGGCTCGGCGTACGCCACCGTCGCCGTGGCGAGGCCCAGCAGCATCAGCAGGCCCGGGACCAGGCGGCGCCAGGCGGCGCGCGACGGCAGCGACGAGGTCCACACCGCCGGGTCGGCCCAGGCCTGCCGGTCCCGCCGGCCGGTCAGCCCGAGCAGCACGCCGCCGACCAGCAGCACCGGCAGGACCAGCAGCAGGAGCAGCCGGACCGGCTCGGCGAAGGACAGCGTGGACAGGTCGGGCACTCCGTCAGTCCACACGACCAGGCGTGTGGACGGCGTGAGCTAGCCGCCGAGCTGCGCGGCGTCGGTGATGTTGGCCAGGCGCACCTCACCGGACGCGACCAGCTTGTCCTTCTCGTCGGTGATCTTCACCGCCCACAGCTGCTGCGTCCGGCCGCGGTGGACCGGCGTCGCGACGACGGTCAGCACGCCCTCGCGGGTGGCCCGCAGGAAGTTGGTGTGGTTGGAGACGCCGACCACGACGCCCCTGTCCTTGAACCAGGTCGCCCCGCCGACGCTCGCCACGGTCTCGACCGCGGAGCAGTAGACGCCGCCGTGCATGATCCCGTACGGCTGGTGCAGCTTGGGCGTGACCGGCAGCCGGGCGGTGACCCGGTCGGCAGAGACCTCGACCAGCTCCAGGCCGATCAGCTCGTTGTAGTTGTCGCCTCCGACGGGGACGTCAGTCACGGGTCAGCCCTCTCTCGCACCAGCAGGTGACGACACCTTGTCACCGACCTCCGACGGCCCACGGCGGAGGGGGCGCCGGGATGCGCCGCAGCCCGCTGTCGACGGCGCCGAAGCGCGGCTCGCCGCCGGACCAGTCGGCGTACGCGTCGTCGAGCTCCTCGCGGGTGCGCCCGACGAAGTTCCACGCCATGAGCACCGGCGCCTCGAACGGCCGCGCCGCCGACCAGCAGCGCCCTCGTCGGCTCCTGCGCGGTGACGGCGCAGCTCGTCGCGGCCCTCGCCGAGGTAGGCCAGCGCACCCGGCCGGACCACGGCGCCGTCGACGGCGAGGGCCCCGGTCAGGACGACGAGCGCGTGCTCGTACGACGGGTCGAGCGGCAGCTCGCTGGTGCCCACGCGGGCGTCGAGGTCGATCCCGACGAGCGGGGTGTCGGCGCGGGCCGGCGAGCGGGCGTCGCCGAGCGCACCGACCAGGACGGTCGCCACCGCCGAGGCCAGCTCGGCCTGCGGCAGCTCGGCGTGGTGCTCGAACGCCGGCCTCGCCGTGCCGGGTGGCCTCCGGCTGCGCGACCCACAGCTGCACGCCGTGCAGCGGCCCCCGGTAGTCCAGCGACTCCTCCGCGTGCGCCACGCCGGCGCCGGCGGTCATGAGGTTGAGCTGCCCGGGCCGGATGACCTGGTCGGAGCCCAGGCTGTCGCGGTGCAGCTGCTCGCCCTGCAGCAGCCAGGTGACGGTGTGCAGCCCGATGTGCGGGTGCGGGCCGACCTGCACGCCGAACCGCTCGTCGAGCTCGCGCCGGGCCGAGGTGGTCGACGAAGCACCAGGCGCCGACGGTGCGGCGGCGGGCCTTCGGCAGCGCGCGGCGGACGGTCAGGCCGGCGACGTCGGCCGTCCGGCTCTGCGTCACCTCGAGCACCGGCGCCGCCGCCACCGGCTCCGGGGCGTCGGCCGGGACGTCCGTGGCACGTACGGGCCCGCTCATGCGCGGAGGCTAGCGTCGCCGGCATGCGCGCGGTGGTGGTCCGGCAGCACGGTGGTCCCGAGGTCCTGGAGGTCGAGGAGCGGCCGACGCCGGAGCCCGGCCCCGGCGAGCTGCGCGTCGACCTGCACGCCGCCGGGGTGAACTTCGTCGACGTCTACCAGCGGTCCGGGCTCTACCGGATGCCGCTGCCCTTCGTGGCCGGCTCGGAGGGCGCGGGCGTGGTCACGGCCGCCGGTCCCGGCACGACCACGCAGGTGGGCGACCACGTGGCCTGGGCGATCGTGCGGGGTGCGGGCTACGCCGAGCAGGTCGTCGTCCCCGAGGACCAGGTCGTCCCGCGTGCCCGACGGCATCTCCGACGAGACGGCGGCCGCCGTCATGCTGCAGGGGCTGACGGCGCAGTTCCTGTGCACCTCCTCGTACGCCGTGCAGCCCGGCGACGACGTGCTGCTCCACGCCGGCGCGGGCGGTGTGGGGCTGCTGCTCACGCAGCTGCTCGTCGCGCGCGGCGCGCGGGTCATCACGACGACGTCGACGCAGGAGAAGGCGGAGCTGTCGCGCGCTGCGGGGGCGGCCGAGGTCGTCCGCTACGACCGCGAAGACGTCGTGGCGCGCGTGCAGGAGCTGACCGGCGGCGTCGCGGTCGTCTACGACGGCGTCGGCAAGGACACCTTCGACGCCAGCCTGCGCTGCCTGCGCCGTCGCGGGACGCTCGTGCTCTTCGGCGCGTCCAGCGGCCCGGTGCCGCCGTTCGACCCGCAGGTGCTCAACGCGCGGGGCTCGCTGTTCCTCACCCGCCCGACGCTGACCGACCACCTCGTGACGCGCGAGGAGCTGCTCGGGCGGGCCGCCGACGTCCTGGGCCGGGTCGCCGACGGCACGCTGGACGTACGCATCGGTGCGCGCTACCCGCTGGAGGCGGCGGCGCAGGCGCACGAGGACCTGGCGGCCCGGCGTACGACGGGCAAGTCGCTGCTGGTCGTCTGATCAGACGAGGAAGCGGAACAGCGGGCTGTCCGGCGGGACCGGCTCGATCGACGCCGGGCCCTCGGCCATGCGGTGCAGGAGCCCGGCCAGGTCCTCGGGACGGCTGAGCTCGATGCCGACCAGCGCGGGGCCGGTCTCGCGGTTGTTGCGCTTGACGTACTCGAACAGCGTGATGTCGTCGTCCGGCCCGAGCACCTCGTCGAGGAAGCGGCGCAGCGCGCCGGGCTCCTGCGGGAACTCGACCAGGAAGTAGTGCTTGCGGCCCTCGTGCACCAGCGCCCGCTCGACCACCTCGGCGTAGCGGCTGACGTCGTTGTTGCCGCCGGAGAGCAGGCAGACCGTCGTCGTCCCGGGCTCCGGGTGGAGCACGTCGCCGAGGGCGGCCGCGGCCAGCGCTCCGGCCGGCTCGGCGATGATCCCGTCGGCCTGGTAGAGCGCGAGCATCTCGGTGCAGACGCGGCCCTCGGCGACCGCCAGCAGCTCGGGTGCGGCGTCGCGCACCAGCGGGTAGGTGACCTCGCCCGCCCGGCGGACGGCGGCGCCGTCGACGAAGCCGTCCAGCCGCTGCAGCGTCGACCGGGCCGCCGGCGGCGACCGCCGCGGCCATGCAGGCCGCGCCCGCCGGCTCCACGCCGACGACGCGCACGGACGGGTGGCGCTCGGCCAGCCAGGCGACCGTCCCGGCGAGCAGCCCGCCGCCGCCGACGGGGACGACGAGCAGGTCCGGCTCGCGGCCCAGCTGCGCGAGCACCTCGCGGACGACGGTGCCCTGCCCGGCGATCGTGCGCGGGTCGTCGAAGGCCGGCACGAGCACGGCGCCGGTGGCCTGCGACGTCGGCCAGCGCCGCGGCCGCCGCGTCGTCGTAGGTGTCGCCGACGACGCGCACCTCGACGAGGTCGCCCGCCGAGCGCCGCGATCCGGTCGCGCTTCTGCCGGGGCGTCGTGCGCGGGAGGTAGATGCGGCCCGGGACGCCGAGGGCGGTGCAGGCGTAGCGCGACGCCCTGCGCGTGGTTGCCGGCGCTCGCGCAGACGACCCCGGACGCGCGCTCGGCGTCGTCGAGCTGGGCGATCAGGTTGTAGGCGCCGCGGACCTTGTAGGACCGGACCGGCTGGAGGTCCTCGCGCTTGAGCCACACCTCGCCGGCCACCCGCTCCGACAGCCGGGGGCTGCGCTCGAGGGGCGTGGGCGCGAGCACCGGGCCGAGCCGGGCAGCCGCGTCGTCGACGTCGTCAGCGGGGGTGCGGGTCGGGAGCACGCACCAGTCTCGCTCAGACCGCGCGGAGCTCCTCGCGCAGCGCACGACGGGCGAGCACCGGCACGAACGTGCGGACCGGTGCGCCGTCGAAGCGGGCGACGATGTCGTCGAAGCGGGCCAGCACGACCTCGGCGGGCAGCCGGGCGCCGAACTCCTCGACGGCCTCCTTGCGCACGGACTGCAGCTGGCGCTGCTCGTCGTCGACGCTCATGGGGCGCTCCTCGGTGGCGGGGCCGCAGGGGTGCGGCAGCCGCAGCACACCACCGGTCAGGCTCCGGCGCGAGGTGCTCCTCGCCACACCGAGCGTGGCAGGGAGCGAGGTGTCACGCCTCGTTCACCTGCTGTCCACCTGCCACCCCGGGTGCTCGGCCGCGAGGTGCCGGACGAGCCACAGGCGGTCCCACGGGTCGCCGCACTCCGGGCAGGCGACCTGCTCGCTGACGGGCTCGGTGCGCGGCTGCTCGACCACGGCGACGGCGGACCGCTCGGCCGTCCGGTGCGTCAGGCTCATGCGCTGGACGAAGGCGCTGAACATGCCGGCGTCGACCCGGCCGTCGCTGTCGCGCCGGAAGCGCAGGACGTTCCCCGTGCCCGAGCGCCGGTCGCCCTGCCGGCGGTCGCCGGACCCGGAGCCCGAGCCCCCACGTCGGCGCTCCACCCGGACCTCCTCTGCTCGCTGGTCCTGTCCTGTCGGCTGCCCTACCCCGTGCGGCGAGCCACGACCGGGTGACGTCAGGCGGCAGGGCTCAGGCGGACGACAGGCCGGGCGCTCGGCCTGTCACCGGCGCCGGCAGCACGGCCGGAGGGTGTCCGCGCGTCAGAGCACCTGGCTCCAGGCGGCCGGCTCCCAGGGGCGGTCCGCCGCGTCGTAGCGGACCCCGTCGTCGGACAGCGCCACGAGCGCCGCCGACTTGGTCCCGAAGACGCCGCGGTCGGTGGTGTGGCGCAGCAGCAGCGCGTCGGCCCGCTCCGGCTCCAGGCCCTCCAGCAGCAGCCGGTGCCAGCCGGCCCAGCGCTCGGCGGTCGTCCCGGCGTCCCCCACCGGTACCGCAGCCGCGAAGCGCGGCAGCCAGCGCGCCTGCCGCGCGTTGTCCAGCACGTCGAGGCCGTGGATGTTGCCGACGTGCAGCCCGGGGGCCACCGCGGTCGCGGCCCGCCGCTCGCCGTCCCAGGTCCACCAGGTGGCCTCGCCGGGTCCGCCGAGGAGCAGGGCGAAGGGCGCGTACGCGGTGAGCTCCTCGGGCGGCGCCCCGTCGGCCAGCCCGAGCAGCGGCAGCTCGCCGCGGCTGCGCAGCGGCCCGCCGACCGGGGTCTGCCCGGCCGGCGTGAACACCGCGGCGACCCGCTTGTGCCGACGGTCGACCGCCAGCCACGTCCCGCCGGCCAGGGCGTCGCGGCCACCGACGACGTCGGGGTCGTCCCACCACGGCCCGGGCCGGTCCGTCGGCCGGTCCAGCGCCTCGTCGCGGACGGAGGCCAGCAGCAGCGGCCACGCCTCGCCCGGCGCCACACGCAGCACGGCCAGGCACATGCGCCGAGTCTGTCAGGAGCGCGGACGGTCGATCAGGCGGGACAGCACGATGACGCTCTCGGTGTGGTCGACGTTGGGCTCGGCGCGGACCCGCTCGATCGCCCGCTCCAGCTGCTGCACGTCGGAGGCGAGCATGTGCACCAGCGCGTCCGCCGAGCCGGACACCGTCACCGCACCGACGACCTCGGGCACCTCGGTGAGCGCCCGGCGCAGCTCGTCGGGGGCGACCGTCCCCTGGCAGTAGACCTCGACGTAGGCCTCGGTCGTCCAGCCGAGCACCGTCGGGTCGACGAGCGCGGTGAACCCGCGGACCGCGCCGGACGCGAGCAGGCGGTCGACGCGCCGCTTCACCGCGGGCGCCGACAGCCCGACCTCCGCGCCGATCTCGGCGTAGGTGGCCCGGGCGTCGCGCAGCAGGCAGCCGACCACCTGCTCGTCCAGGTCGTCCACGTCTGTCCTCCCCCACGCAACAGATCGCCGTACGGCGCCCGTACACGCAACAGAAGCACGTCAGCCGCGCAACGGACAGCGATGGCTTGCGCAGGCCGCCGACCGTACGGTGGCCGGGACGCCGCTGGCCGCACCCGCGACGGCCGTCCCGAGCCGCTGCCGGAGCCCGCTGTGTCGCAGGTCGCCCGTCCCCGTCGCTACCTCATGTGCCGGCCGGAGCACTTCGCCGTCACGTACGCCATCAACCCCTGGATGGACCCGACCGTCGTCGTGGACCGCGCGCTGGCCGTGGCGCAGTGGGAGGTGCTGCGCCAGACCTACCTCGACCTCGGGCACGAGGTGGACCTCATCGAGCCCGAGCCCGGCCTGCCGGACATGGTGTTCGCGGCCAACGGCGGGCTCGTCATCGCCGGTCGCGCCCTCGGGGCGCGCTTCGCCTTCGCCGAGCGGGCCGCCGAGGGTCCGGCCTACCTGCGCTGGTTCTCCTCGGCCGCCCTGGAGTCGGTCACGCCGGCGGCGCGGGTCAACGAGGGCGAGGGCGACTTCCTCGTCGTCGGCGACCGGGTGCTCGCGGGCACCGGCTTCCGCACCGACCCGGGCGCGCGCGCCGAGGTGGAGGAGCTGTTCGGGCTGCCGGTCGTCGGCCTGGAGCTCGTCGACCCCTGCTACTACCACCTGGACACCGCGCTGGCCGTGCTGTCCGACGACGACGTCGCCTACTACCCCGGCGCGTTCAGCGAGCGCAGCCGCGAGGTGCTCCGGCGGCTGTACCCCGACGCGGTGCTGGCCTCCGCGCAGGACGCGGCGGTGCTGGGGCTCAACGCGGTGTCGGACGGCCGCCACGTGGTGCTCGCGTCGGCCGCCGACCGCGCTGGTGGCGCAGCTGCGCGACCGGGGCTACGTCCCGGTCGGCGTGGACCTGTCGGAGCTGCGCAAGGCCGGCGGCGGTGCGAAGTGCTGCACGTTGGAGCTGCGCGGAGCGGCGGTGCCGGCAGCGGCCTGACCGCAGCAGCGGGAGCGCCTCCGCCAGGACCTGGTCCGGGGTCAGCGCGAGCAGGCCGGGCGCGGGGTCGTCGGAGGCGTTCTCGCTCTCGGTGCCGGCCCACAGGGCGACGTGCTGCGGCCGGTCCGCGGGCGGGCCCCACAGGTCGGGAGCGACCGGGCCGAACAGCACGACCGACGGCGTGCCGACCGCGGTCGCGAGGTGGGCGACGCCGGTGTCGGGCGAGAGCAGCAGCCGGCTGGCGGCGACCAGACCGGTGAGGGCGCGCAGCGACAGCCCGCTGACGACCGCCTCGGCCGGCAGGCCCCCGAGAGCGGCGACGTGCCTCGCCAGCGCCTCCTCACCCGGGCCGGCGGTGACGAGCACCGGACCGGGCAGGGCGCGCGCCACCGCCGCCCACCGGTCGGCCGGCCACCGGCGGGAGCCGAACGCCGCGCCGGGGTGCAGCAGCACCGCGCCGGTGACCGGTGGCGGCTCGGGCGGGGGCGCGACGGCCAGCTCGGACGGGTCGGCCGGGATCCCCGACTCATCGAGCAGCCGGCACCACCGCAGCACCTCGTGCTCGTCGGCGCGCCACACCGGGCCGTCGTCCAGGCCGTACGACACCAGCCGGTGCGGGCGGCTCGCCTGCAGCAGGGCGGTGCTCTGCGGACCGCGGCCGTGCAGGTTCACCGCCAGGTCGGCGGCGGCCAGCGACGGGTCGAGGGCGGCCAGCGGCGCGGTGTCGACGACGCTCGTCGACCGCGCCGACCAGCTCGACCAGCGCGGTGAGGGCGCGCGGGACGGCCAGGGTGAGGTGCGCGGACGGGTGGGCGCGGCGGACGGCCCGCAGGGCGGGTACCGCGGTCAGCAGGTCACCGAGCCCGAGCGCCCGCAGGACGACGATCCTCACGCGACGGACGCGACCTCGGGGGCGGCCCCGCCGGGCACCGGTCCACCCGCGGCCAGCAGCGCCCGCAGCCGCAGGTGGCCGCGCACCCAGTGGCCCGTCGCGGCGAGCGGCAGCACCGCCGACGTCACCGCCATCGTCGTCACCTCGTGCGGCGTGCGCGGTCCCGGCGCGATGCGCCGGCGGGCGAAGTCGGCGGTCAGCCCGGCCCAGGCCAGCGCCCCCGCCCGCGCGAGCCGGGGGCGACCGGTGCCACCCCGGCCAGGGACAGGAGCAGCGACGCCGTCGTCGCCAGGTGCCACGGCCGCCGGCCCGCAGGGACCGACGCGTCGGCCCGCCACGAGGGCCCGTGCAGCGCGCGCATGAGCACGTCGTCGGCGTTGCCCCGCTGCACCCGCACGCTGGTCCACCACGACGTCGGCCGGACCGGGTGCTCGATGCGGCGGGTCCCCGGCACGATGCGCCAGCCGGCCCGGGTGACCCGCAGGCCGAGGTCGGCGTCCTCGCGGTAGGCCCGCGGGAAGCGCTCGTCGAAGCCGCCGACCTGCTCGAGCGCAGCCCGGCGGTAGGCCAGGTCGGCGGTGGCCCACACCGCCGTCGCCAGGCCCGCCGTGCTGCGCTCCCAGTCGGTCGGCCGCCGGTCGGCGGGCAGCGGCACGTGGATGCGCCCCTGCGAGCCGCCGACGTCCGGGCCGGCAGCGTCGAGGTCCCGCAGGAGCGAGGAGACCCAGTCCGCCGGCGGGTAGACGTCGTCGTCGAGGAAGGCGACCCACTCCGCGTCGGTCGCCCGCCAGCCGGTGTTGCGCGCGGCCGCCGGGCCACGGCCGCCCGACGTCAGCACCCGCACCCCGGCGGGCAGGTCAGCGGCGGCGACGGGTCGGGCCGGTCGTCCACCACGGTCACCGGCACCCGCCCCAGCAGGGGGGCGAGGGTGCGCGGCAGCGTCGCGCGCCCGACGCTCGGGATGACGACGGCGACGCGCGTCACCGGCGGGTGGGCGCCGGCCGACGCAGGGCGAACGGGCCGAGCGCCAGCAGGTCGATCGGGCCGGAGCCGAAGCACTCCAGCGCGTCGCGCGGGTCGTCGACCATGGGCCGGCCGGCGGTGTTGAGCGAGGTGTTCACGACGACCGGGATGCCGGTGCGGCGGTCGAACGCCTCGAGCATCCGCGCGACCAGCGGCTCCTGCCGCCGGTCGACGGTCTGGATGCGCGCGCTGCCGTCGACGTGCGTGACGACCGGGATCCGGCTGCGCCACTCCTCCTTCACGCCGTGCGTGAAGAGCATGTACTCCGACGGGATCGGCCCCTCGAAGATCTCGTGCGCGCGCTCCAGCAGCACCATCGGCGCGACCGGCCGGAACTGCTCGCGGCCCTTCACGTCGTTCATCCGCTCGAGGTTCTTCTCGTGGCCCGGGTGCGCCAGCAGGGAGCGGTGGCCGAGCGCGCGGGGGCCGTACTCCGAGCGCCCCTGGAACCAGGCGACCACGCCGTCGTTCGCGAGCACCTCGGCGACGGTCTCGGCGATGTCGCGCGGCCGGTCGTAGGGCACCTGCGCGGTCTGCAGCCAGGCCTCGAGCGCGTCGTCGTCCCACTCCCGGCCGAGGTCGGCGCCGGACATCGGCGACACCCGGTCGCCCATCGCGTGCGCGACGTGCAGGGCGGCGCCGAGCGCGGTGCCGCTGTCGCCGGCGGCCGGCTGCACCCACACGTGCTCGAACGGCCCCTGCGCCGCGATCTTGCTGTTGGCGACGCAGTTGAGCGCGACGCCGCCGGCCATGGTCAGGGCCTTGTCGCCGGTCTGCGCGTGCAGCCAGCCGGTGAGGTCGAGCAGCACCTCCTCCAGCCGGGTCTGGATCGTCGACGCGAGGTCGGCGTGGTCCTGCGAGAAGTCGTCGCCCCCCTTGCCCGACGCGCTTGACGAACGAGCCCCAGTCGATCGGCTCGACCACGAACCCGCCGTCACCCGTCGCCCGCACCAGCTCGCGGAACTCCTTGAGCCACAGCGGCTTCCCGTACGACGCGAGCGCCATGACCTTGTACTCGTCGCTGCTGCGGCGGAAGCCCAGGTGCTCGGTGACCTCCTCGTAGAGCAGGCCGAGCGAGTGCGGCAGCTGCTGGCTGGCCAGCACCTCCAGGTCGCCGTCGACGCTGCGCGGCCGCCACGTGCGACGCGGTCTCGCCGCGGCCGTCCAGCACCAGCACGGACGAGGTCGGGTACGGGGCGGCGAGCGCGGCCGAGGCGGCGTGCGCGATGTGGTGCGGGACGTAGCGCACGACGGCCGGGTCGAGGCCCGGCAGGGCGGTGCGCAGGAACAGCGGGGCGCGCTGGGCGTACAGCGTGCGCAGGCCCTCCCAGCCGTCGTCCACGACGCTGTCGTAGGCGGGCATCAGGCCGGGGTCGTAGGAGTAGGCGACCGCGTCGAGGTCCTCGGGACGCAGGCCGGCCTGGGTCAGGCACCAGGCGGCGGCCTGCTGCGGGACCTCCCAGGCGGCGAACGGCACGTTGTCGTGGCCGTGCTTGCGCCGGCTGAAGCGCTCCTCCTCGGCGGCGGCGACGACCTCCCCGTCGACCACCAGGGCGGCCGCCGGGTCGTGGAAGACAGCGTTGATCCCGAGCACCTTCATGGCGCCTCACTGTCCCGGCTCCGCGCACCGAAACGCCCGGAGACGCCGGCGCCGCCGCAGGCGGTGGGACCTGCGGCGGCGTCGGCCGTGCGGAGGGACGTCAGGCGGTGAAGACCGCGGGGCTGGCGGCGGTGCTGGGCGCGCCCGCGGGGCCGTCGCCGTCGTCGTCGTGGCGGTGCCGGCGGCCGGGACCGCCGACCGGGCCGACGCGGTCGACCTTCTCGCTGATGCGGGTCTTCAGGTCCGCCTTGCGGGCGTCGGCCTGCGCCTGGGTGAGTCGCCCGGCGGTGACGTCGGCAGCCAGCTCCTTCTCGGCCGCAGCGACCAGCTTGTCGACCAGCTGCGCCTTGGTGACGCCCTTGGTCGCGGCGATCTGGGTGAGCGTCTTGCCGGCCTCCTGCTGCGTGCGCAGCTCGTCGACGGTGACGCCGATGGCCGCGGCCACGTCGTCGGCGCTGATCCGGCCGGGCCCGCCGGGACCGCCGTGGCGCCCGCCCGGGCCGCGGGCCGGGAGCTTGTCGGCCAGGGTGGTCGCGACCTCGTCCGCCTGGCTCTGGGTGATGGTCCCGTCGCTGACCAGGCCCTTCAGGGCGTCCTTGATCCCGCTCACCCGGTCGGTCACGGCCGTGCTCGAGCCGCCGGTGGCCGCCGACGCCAGGCCGGGGGCGATCAGGGCACTGCCGGTGAGCCCGACCAGGCCCGCCACGGCGAAGGTGGCGATCTGCTTGCGCATGGTGTCTCCAGGTGCAGGGCCGGGACGGTCTCCCAGCCGACTGCAGGAAGCATCGGACCGGGTGCTGTGACGCACCTGTGACGGACCTGTGAGTCCGGCCCCGTCACCCGTACGGGTGGCCGCACGGCGCCTGCCCGGCGCCGATCTGACAGGCATGCCCTCCCTGCGCAGGCGTGCCGGCGTCGTCCCGCTGCTCGTGCTGGCCCTGCTCGGTGCCGGCGCACCGGCCGCCTCGGCCGCGACCACCCCGTCGCCCTCGCCGGCCACCGTCCGGGCGGCGTACGACGCCCGCGTCGTCACCCTCGTCAACGCGGCGCGGCGGGCGGCCGGGCGCAAGCCCCTGGCGCTGTCGGCCTGCGCCGACCGCTACGCCGACCAGTGGTCGGCCCACATGGCCTCGACCGGCGCCTTCGCGCACCGCACCGACCTGCGCCGGGTGATGACGACCTGCGCGGCCCGCGGCGTCGGGGAGAACATCGCCTACGGCAACCTCACCGCCGACCAGCTGATGGCGCTGTGGATGGGCTCACCGGGGCACCGCGCGAACATCCTGGACCCGACCTACACGCACCTGGGGGTCGGCACGTCGCTGACGTCCGCGGGCCGGGTCTACGGCACGCAGAACTTCCTGCGGCTCTAGCTCGGGGACGCGGCGGGCGCCGACGGCGACGGCAGCGGCGTCGCCCCCGCCGGCAGCGGGCACCAGATCGTCTCGACCGCCGTGACGATGGAGTCGGCCTCCTCGTCGCCGAGGCTGAAGGACGCGCCGGCCTGGAAGCGCAGCCGCGCACCGCTGCGGATCTTCTCCGGCGTCCGTCCGTCGACGATGTCCTGGCAGACCGCGGTCGCCCGCTGCAGCACCTGCTCGTCCGTCGCCGTGGAGCCCGGGACGACGCTGGTCAGCACGCCCAGCAGCTCGGCGCGCTGGTCCGGGGACAGGCTCGGCAGCGGCATGGGCGAGCGCGCCGGGGAGGCGGAGGCGGCCGGCGCCGACTCCGCGTCGTCGCCGCTGCACCCGGTCAGCAGGAGCAGCGCGCACGCCGCTCCCAGCAGGGCCGTCCGGCCGTCCATCGGTCCTCCGCGCGCTCCGCCGTCGTCGTCCGACGGTCCGCAGGCACGCTAGCCGTCCGGTCAGAGGACCTTGGTCTTCGTCCACTTCGTCTGCGACTCCAGCTGCGTCTGCGTGGCGAGCCGGACGAGGCGCAGCTCGTACGCGCCCTTGCCCGGCAGCTCGAGCGGGAAGGCGATGTCGCCCTTGGCGGCGTCGACGACGCGCGCCGTGCCGAGCACCCGGGTGTCGGCGCCGGCCGGCTTGCCGCGGGAGTCCAGCGCCCGGTAGTCGACGGCGAACGACGCCCCCTCGGGCAGCGCCGACCGCGCGAGCAGCTCGGGCCAGACGCCCCCGACGTACTTCGGGAGCTTGGTGATGGTGACCGGCGTGTAGACGGGCATGGTCAGCGTCGCGCTCTCCAGCACCTGCGCGCCCGCGGCGTCGAGGGTCACCAGCCGGACGGGGACCTCGGTCGCGGCGGCCTTCACCGTGAACGACACCTGTCCGGTCGGGCCGGTCTTGCTCGTCTTGACCGCGGTCCAGGTGCCGGCCGAGTTGTAGGCCTGCAGCTGCACCGGCACCGACTTCATCGCCAGGTTGGTGGGGCTCAGCACCATGCCGAGGACCGAGTAGCTCGCCTTGTAGGCGGCCGACGGGATGGTCGTCGCCGCGACGACCTGGCCCGTGGTCGGGTCGTCCTCCGGCACCGTCGAGGTGGGCGGCGCGTCCGCCTTGAGGTCGGTCGCCGAGGTCGTCACGGACAGGGTCGCCCCGGCGGCGTCCTGCCCCGTCACGACGAGCCGCAGCTTGCGGTTCGCCGACAGCCACGGGCGGTCGACGACCAGGCTGCGGTCGCCGTCGGTGCCCAGGCGCGGCGGCGTCGCGTCGAGCACCATCGAGCCGCGCCCGAGCCGGTGGTCGCGACGCAGGATGCGCACGCCGTACGCCGAGGTGCCGAAGGAGCCGCCCAGCCGGGTGTCGCGACCGACGGCCGCGCGGTACTCCAGCCAGTACGAGACGCCGTCGGGGTCGGTGACCACCGCGCCCGGCGCCGTCGTCACGGTGGCCGTCGCCGTGCTGACCGTGCCGGTGGCGCTGCGCGGGGCGATGCGGACCTGGGTCGTCCCGACCGTGCTGACGCGGGTGAGCGCCGGCGAGAAGCCGAGCTGGTCGTACACGTGCGCGTTGATGGCCGCCTCGGCGCCGCTGTTGCCCATGACGTCGAGCGGGTCGCCGTACTCCCGCCAGGTGCACGTCGACGGCACCGGCAGCACGGTGTCGCTGGTCGGGCAGGACAGGGCGTTGGAGTGGTCCAGGCCGAAGTTGTGGCCGAGCTCGTGCGCCATCACCGACGGCGCCAGCGTCGAGGCGAGCGCGGTGCCGCCGGACATCACGCCGCCGCCGACGACCGCGACCCCGGCAGGGCAGGCCCCGCCCGCGCGCGCCGGGACGTAGATGGCCAGGTGGTCGCCGGCGCCACCGGTCGGCTTCCACCCCGCCAGGGTCGCGGCCTCGTTGAACATGCCGAAGACCGAGGCGCAGGTGGCGGTCGTCCCCTGCACCCAGCCGACGGCCTTGGCGATCTGCAGGTCGATCTCGCCACCGCTCTGCTCGCGCCAGTAGTCGGCGGTCGCCCGCAGGCTGTCGCTCGCCGCAGCGACGGTCGTCCCGTCGGGTGCGTAGCCCTTGGGCGCGTAGAGCACCATCGTCACGCGGTGGACGGGCGTGCTGGTGGCCCGCGCCTGCACGCCAGGCAGGGTGCGGGTCCGGTGGACGACCAGCCCGTCGCCCGTACGGGTGGCGGTGACCGTGACGCGGGTGCCGGGTGCCGGGCCGTCGAGGCCGCGCAGCACCGGCAGGAAGCGGCCGTCGACGAGCAGCGCGCGGTCGCCGGCGGAGGGCGCGGTGAACGGCGTCGTCGGGATCTGCGCCAGCGCGCTGTGACCTCCGTCGGCCTGCTGGACGGTGCCGACCAGCTGCACCTCGTGCCCGTCGCCGCGGTCGGCGGCCAGCGCCACCGCCGGCGCGATGGCGGCCGCGCCCACGGCGAGGTAGAGCGCGAGCCGAGCCCTGTGCGTCATCCGTGCCCCCGTCTGCGATCCGTCGCAGCTCCCTCCGTCGACGGGGGACGGGCCGTCCTGCAGACCCGGACGGGTAGCGGCTCAGCCGCCGAGCAGCGCGCGGACCTCCGTGGCGACCTGCAGGTCCTCGCGGGCGGTCACGACGACGGTGCGGACGGCGGCACCGTCGCTGCTGATGTCGGCGTCACCGGCCGCGGCGCGTTGCGGCGGCTCGTCCACGGCCACGCCGAGGTGGGCCAGCCGCGCGGCGAGGTCGCGGCGCACGGGCACCGAGTGCTCGCCGATCCCGCCGGTCAGCACCAGCAGGTCCAGGCCGCCGGTGGCGGCGGTCATCGCCGCCGCCTCGCGGGCCAGCCGGTGCACGAACACGTCGTACGCCAGGCGGCTGTCGTCGTCGTCCGCCTCGAGCACGTCGCGCAGGTCGCCCGACGTGCCGGACAGGCCGGCCAGCCCGGACCGGTGCTCGAGCACGTCGGCCAGCTCCGCCACCGGCACCTGGCCGTGCTGCTGCAGCCACAGCAGCAGACCCGGGTCGACCGACCCGGACCGCGTCGCCATGACCAGCCCGGCGAGCGGCGTGAAGCCCATCGTGGTGTCGACGCTGACGCCGCCGAGGACGGCGCAGAGCGACGCCCCTGCGCCGAGGTGGCACGACACCACCCGCAGGTCGGTCAGGTCGCGGCCGACGACGGCCGCGGCACGGCGTACGGCGTAGGCGTGCGAGAGCCCGTGGAAGCCGTAGCGGCGCAGGCCCCAGCGGGTGTTCCACTCCCGCGGCAGCGCGTAGGTCGCCGCCGCCGGCGGGAGCGTCGCGTGGAACGCCGTGTCGAAGCAGGCCACCGCCGGGACGTCCGGCAGCGTCTGCAGCAGCGACCGCAGGCCGGCCACCGCCCGCGGCTGGTGCAGCGGCGCGAGGGACGTCAGCGCCTCCAGCTCGTCGACGACGCCGGCGTCGACGCGCACCGGCCCGGACCGGTCAGGACCGCCGTGCACCACCCGGTGGCCGACCGCGTCGACGGGACCGGCCTCGTCGAGCAGCTCCTGCACGGCCTCCTGCTCGCCGTCGCCGTGCCACCGCTCGAGCAGGCGGTCGGCGACCGTGCGGTCCCCGTCGAGGACCGAGAGCTTGAGGCTGCTGGAGCCGGCGTTGACGACGAGGACCCGCACGCGTCAGGCCTCCGTGGCCCAGTCGCCCAGCACCCAGTCGCGCACCTCGGGCATGTCCTCCAGGTGCTCGACGACGTAGGCCGCGTGCTCCTCGAGCTTCTGCTCGCACCACCGCTTCAGCTCGGTGGCGCCGAGCGGGGTGCGACCGGCGTTGTTGATGGCGTCGATCACCAGGTGGTAGCGGGACGCGCGGTTCTTCACCACCATGTCGAACGGCGTCGTCGTGGTGCCCTCCTCGATGAACCCGCGGACGTGGAAGCGGTCCGTCTCCGGCCGGCCGTGCACCAGCTGGTGCACGGCGCCGGGGTAGCCGTGGAAGGCGAACACCACGTCGACGGAGTCGGTGAACAGCTCGGAGAACTGCGTCTCCGACATGCCGTGCGGGTGGTCGCGCCGGCGCGGCAGGGCCATCAGGTCGACCACGTTGACGACGCGGACCTTCAGCTGCGGCAGGCGCTCGCGCAGGATGTCCGCGGCCGCGACGGTCTCCATCGTGACGACGTCGCCCGCGCAGGCGAGCACCACGTCGGGGTCGCTGCTGCCGTCGTCGGTGCCGGCCCAGCTCCACACGCCGGCCCCGGCCGCGCAGTGCTCCTGCGCCTCGTCCATGGTCAGCCACTGCAGCTGCGGCTGCTTGTCGATGACGATCACGTTGATGTAGGACCGCGACCGCAGGCAGTGGTCGGCGACCGACAGCAGGCAGTTGGCGTCCGGCGGCAGGTAGACGCGCGACACCTCGCCGCGCTGCACGATGACGTTCTGCAGCAGGCCGGGCCCCTGGTGCGAGAAGCCGTTGTGGTCGTTGCGCCACGCGGTCGACGTCAGCAGGATGTTGAGGCTCGGCACCTTGGCGCGCCAGGCCAGCTTGTCGGCCTCCTGCAGCCACTTGCCGTGCTGCACCGTCTGCGACGCGCTGACCATCGCGAACGCCTCGTACGTCGCGAACATCCCGTGCCGGCCGGTCAGGGTGTAGCCCTCGAGCCAGCCGTGGCAGCTGTGCTCCGACAGGACCTCCATGACGCGACCGGACGGCGACAGCGCGACGTCGGCGTCGGTGCGCCGCTCCATCCACGCGCGGTCGCTGACCTCGAAGACCGCACCCAGCCTGTTGCTGTTGGTCTCGTCCGGGCAGAAGAGCCGGAAGCGGTCGGGGTTGGCGGCGTAGACGTCGCGCAGCAGCGCCCCGAGCTGGCGCGTGCTCTCCGCCCGCACCTGCGCCGGGCGCGGGACGTCCAGGGCGTACGCCCGGTGGTCCGGCAGGTCGAGGTCCCGCGTCAGCAGCCCGCCGTTGGCGTGCGGCGACGCGCTCATCCGCAGGTCGCCCTCGGGGTTCGCCGACAGCACCAGCGCGGACGGCCGGCCGTCCGCGTCGAAGAGCTCGTCCGGCCCGTACGACCGGAGCCACTGCTCCAGCAGCGCGAGGTGGTCGGGGTCGTCGCGCACGCCGGCCAGCGGCACCTGGTGGGCGCGGAACGTGCCGCCGACCTGGACGCCGTCGACCCGGTCCGGCCCGGTCCAGCCCTTCGGCGACCGCAGCACGATGAGCGGCCAGCGCGGTCGGCCCTGCGGCGCCTGCCCCGACCGGGCGGCGGTCTGGATGTCGCGGATCGTCTGCCACGCCCTGGCCAGCGTGGCGGCGAAGCGCACGTGCATGCCGGGCAGGTCGTCGCCCTCGACCTCGAGCACCTCGTAGCCGTGGCCCTCGAGCAGCGAGCGCACCTCGGCCGGGTCCTTGCGCGCCAGCACGGTCGGCCCGGAGATCTTCGCGCCGTTCAGGTGCAGCACCGGGAGCACCGCCCCGTCGTGCGCCGGGTTGAGGAAGGAGATGCCCTTCCAGGAGCCCTCGAGCGGCCCGGTCTCCGCCTCGCCGTCGCCGACGACGGCCAGCGCGAGCAGGTCGGGGTTGTCCATCACCGCGCCGAACGCGTGCACCAGGACGTAGCCGAGCTCACCGCCCTCGTGGATCGAGCCGGGGGTGGGCACCGAGACGTGGCTCGGGATGCCGCCAGGCGTGGAGAACTGCCGGAACAGCCGGTGCATCCCCTCCGCGTCCTGCGTCACCCGCGGGTAGACCTCGCTGTAGGTCCCCTCCAGCCAGCCCGCCGCGACCAGCGCCGGACCGCCGTGACCGGGCCCGGCGAGGTAGATCGCCTGCTGGCCGGTGTGGCGGATCAGCCGGCTCAGGTGCGCGTAGACGAACGACAGGCCGGGGCTGGTGCCCCAGTGGCCGAGCAGCCGCGGCTTCACGTGCTCCGGCACCAGCGGCTCCCGCAGCAGCGGGTTGGCCTGCAGGTAGATCTGGCCGATGGTCGCGTAGTTGCAGGCGCGCCACCAGGCGTCGACCGCCCGCAGCTCGTCCTCCGGCAGCTCCGCCAGCCCCGCGGTGTCCTCGGTCCTCACCGTCACGCGCGACCTCCTGTGCTCGTCGTCGGGACCACCCTGCCCGACCGCTGCGTCCGGAGGAAGTGCCGAAGGTCCCTCAGAGCAGCGCGAGCGTCCCGTCGTCCTGCGCGCCGCCGAAGTACTGCGCGAGCACCGCGCCGAACACCGGCTCGGCCGGGTCCGCGAGCGCGAACAGCGTCATCGACGAGTGCAGCTTCTGCGCGTCGACCGACCCGAGCACGGCGACCGGGTCGCTGCCGGGGAGCGCGACGAGCGCCTGCGCGCAGGCGACGAGCCGCGGTCCGAGGACGGGGTGCGCCGCGTAGGCCTGCGCCTCGGCCAGGCCGTGCAGCGCGAAGTGCTGCGCCGTGGCGCTGCGCCCGAGGCCGGCGAGCTGGGGGAAGACGAACCACATCCAGTGGCTGGTCTTGCGCCCCGCCCGCAGCTCGCGCAGCGCCTGGTCGTAGGTGCCGTCGTCCTGGGCGTCGAGGAACCGCTGGAGGTCGCTCACGCCCGGTCCGTCGCCGCGATCACCCGGGTGAGCTCGGTGTGCAGGACGGCCAGGTGCTCCAGCTCGATGCCGAGCCGCGCGACCACCGCCGGCGGGATCTTCTCGGCCTGCTTGCGCAGCCGGCGCCCTGCCGCGGTCAGCTCGACGCAGAGCAGGCGCTCGTCCGCCGCGTCGCGGCGGCGGGTCACGTGGCCCAGCGCCTCCAGCCGCTTCAGCAGCGGCGACAGCGTCGCCGGGTCCATCCGCAGGTCGGCGCTCAGGTCCTTCACCGACCGCGGGGAGCGCTCCCACAGCGCGAGCATCACCAGGTACTGCGGGTGCGTCAGCTGCAGCGGCTCGAGCAGCGGCCGGTAGATCCCGATGACCGACCGCGAGGCGACCGACAGGGCGAAGCAGACCTGCCGGTCCAGGGCGAGCGGGTCAGCGGCGTCCACACGCCTAGGGTACAGTTCGTTAGCACGCTAAGCAAAGGAGCTCCCGTGGCCAGACCGACCCCTGCCCGGCGAGGGCTCTTCGAGCGGTTCATCTTCTCCTTCATGGGCCCGCCGCAGCTCGGTGACGTCAACGCCCCGGTCCGCGAGGTCGCCCAGCCGGTCACGCTCTGCGCGAAGTGCCGCCGGCCGTACGACGAGCACGAGATCGTCCGCGACCCGCGCCTGACCTACACGCGGTGCCCCTGACGTCCTAAGGTCCGCCATGGCCGACCTGGTGCTCGTCGACGACCCCGCCCCGTACGTCCGGCGGCTGACGCTCAACCGGCCGGAGAAGCGCAACGCGCTCTCCAACGGCCTGCGCACCGAGCTGTACGACGCGCTGTACGCGGCCGACAGCGACCCCGACGTCCGGGTGGTCGTCCTGCGCGGCGCGGGCAGCTGCTTCTCCGCCGGCTACGACCTGTCGGCGACGCCGCGACCCGACCGACTACCCGTTCCCGACGGCCGGCGGCGCGGGCCACTGGTCGCGCCACGTGGTGGAGGGGGCGTTCCGGATCTGGGACCTGGCCAAGCCGGTGATCGCCCAGGTCCACGGCTGGTGCCTCGCCGGCGGCTCGGAGCTCGCGACGTCCTGCGACCTCGTCTACGTCGCCGAGGACGCGCAGATCGGCTACCCGCCGGTGCGCAGCATGAGCCCGCCCGACAACCAGTTCCACCCGTGGCTGTGCGGACTGCGCCCGGCCATGGAGATGATGCTGACCGGCGACGCGATGGACGGCGTCGAGGCGGTGCGCGTCGGCTTCGCCAACCGGGCGTTCCCGGCCGCCGAGCTCGACGCCGAGGTGCTCGCGGTCGCCGAGCGGGTGGCCCGCACGCCGACCGACGTGCAGCAGATGAACAAGCGCTCCGTGCACCGGGCGATGGAGATCATGGGCCTGCGCGCCGCCATCCGCGCGGGCGCCGAGATCCAGGCGCTGGCGCTGACGACGGAGAGCTCGCGCGCGACGTTCGCCCGCTTCCAGGACGGCGTGGCGCAGGCGCTCGACGCCCGCGACGCCGGAGTACGGCGACTACCGCACGAAGGGCTGACTCGTCACGGCAGGTCGTTGCCACCGCCGAGGCGGGGGTCGCGGCCGTACCTGCCCTCGTCGAGCGCTCTGGCACGGCGCACCGCTGCGTCACTGACCTGTCGGGTCCGGCGCCGTGGTGACAGCCGGTCGTAGAGCAGGCCGACGACGACGAGGGCGACCAGCACGCCGAGGACGAGGAACCCCGCAGCGGAGTCCGACACGGCTACCCCTGTCCCAGTGCGTCGCGGACGCGCGGCGCGACGCCCGTGCCGAGCAGCTCGATGCCGTGCAGCAGGTTGTCGTGGGCGAGCCGCACGTTCGTCATCTGCAGCGAGAGGCGGGCGACGCCGCCGAGGTCCTCGTGGATGCGCAGCGCCTTCGCCGCGACGGTCTCCGGGTCGCCGATGAGGAACGCCCCGGACGGGCCGCACATCGCGTCGTACTGCGCCCGCGACGGCGCACCGAAGCCGCGCTCGCGCCCGATCTTGGTGAACATCTGCGCCCAGCCCGGGTAGAAGTCGTCGGCCGCCTGCTGCGAGGTGTCGCCGACGAAGCCGAAGCAGTGCAGCCCGACCTTCAGCTGCGCGGGGTCGTGACCGGCCTGCGCACCCGCCTCGCGGTAGAGGTCGACGAGCGGGCGGAAGCGGGCCGGCTCCCCGCCGATGATGGCGACCATCAGCGGCAGCCCGAGGAGCCCGGCGCGGACGAAGGACTGCGGCGTGCCGCCGACGCCCACCCACACGGGCAGCGGGTCCTGCAGCGGTCGCGGGTAGACGCCCTGCCCCGTCAGCGGCGGTCGGTGACGACCGGACCAGGTGACCCGCTCGCTGGCCCGGATCTGCAGCAGCAGCTCGAGCTTCTCGGCGAACAGGGAGTCGTAGTCCTCGAGGTCGAGCCCGAAGAGCGGGAACGACTCGGTGAACGAGCCGCGGCCGACCACCAGGTCGATGCGTCCCTGACTGATCAGGTCGAGCGTCGCGTACTCCTGGAAGAGCCGCACCGGGTCGCTGGCGCTGAGCACGGCGACCGCGCTGTTGAGCCGGATCGTCGAGGTGCGCGCGGCCGCCGCGGCGAGCAGCACCGCGGGCGCCGAGTCCATGTACTCCGGCCGGTGGTGCTCGCCGATGCCGTAGGTGTCGAGCCCGACCTGGTCGGCCCGCTCGACCTCCTCGAGCAGGTGCTGCACGCGCTGCACCGGCGTGACGTCGACACCGGTCTCCGGGTCCGTGACGGTGGAGACGAAGCTGTCGATCCCGATCTGCACGTGCACTCCTCGCTGGCCTGAGCGGGGATCGTGCCACGGCGGCGACAACAGCGTTGACGCCCCGAGCGGCAGCGGTCATCCTCGTCCCGTCCCACAGCCGTGGGGCCCACCGGGCAGCAGGAGGACGACGTGACCAGCACTGCGGACTCGGGCGAGCGCCTCGTGCGCCGGCCCGGCTGTGGTGCCTCGCTGTCCTGGCAGCCGAACGTCTCGTGGCGCACCGCCATGCCGGTGAAGCCGTCGCACCCGCTCGGGCAGGCGCCCCTGTAGTCCTCCCACGAGGTCTCCAGAAGGAGCCGCCCGCAGCGCCCGTCCCGGCGCAGCGAGGCGGCTCCTGCCGTTCCCCCACCCGTCCACCCGAGGAGGTGACCGTCGTGTCCCTGTCCACCCGTACGCCGTCCTGCACCGACCGGGCCGTCGACCCGGCGGTCTTCTTCCCCGCCGGCCCGGAGCAGCTGGTGCAGGCGCGTGCCGTCTGCGCGCGCTGCCCGCTGACCGAGCAGTGCCTCGCCGCCGCCCTCGCCCTCGGCACGACCGACGGCGTGTGGGGCGGCGTCCTGCTCGAGAGGGGGACCGTGGTCCGCGAGAAGCGGCGTCCCGGGCGTCCCCGCAAGGTCGCCGCCTCGGTCGAGGCAGCGGCCTGACGGTCGCCTGCACGGGTCCGTGCAGGCGACCGTCCTCTCGACGCCGCAGGGCAGGATCGCCCCGTGACGACCAGTGCCTTCCTCGCCGGGCTGCCCAAGTGCGAGCTGCACGTCCACGTCGAGGGCACCCTCGAGCCGGAGATGGTGTTCGAGCTCGCCGGTCGCCACGGCATCCCGCTGCAGCACGCGACGCCGCAGGAGCTGCGCGCGTCGTACGACTTCTCCTCGCTGTCGACGTTCCTCGTCGCCTACTACGACAGCCTGCGCGTGCTGCTCACGGAGCAGGACTTCACCGACCTGGCGATGGCCTACTTCACGAGGGCCGCGGCGCAGAACGTCCGCTACGTCGAGCTCTCCTTCGACCCGCAGGCGCACACGAGCCGCGGCGTCCCGTTCCCGGTCGTGCTGCGCGGGCTGCGGCGGGCACTGGTGCAGGCGGAGCGCGACCTGGGGGTGAAGGGCGCGCTGGTCCTGTGCTTCGTCCGCGAGCACACCGCCGAGCACGCCATGTCGACGCTGATGGAGGCGCTGCCGCACCGGGACTGGCTGCTCGGGGTCGGCCTGGACAGCGACGAGCGCGGCAACCCGCCGGTCAAGTTCGCCGCCGTCTACGCCCGTGCGCGCGCCGAGGGCTTCTTCCTCACGGCGCACTGCGACCCCGACCAGCCGGGGGCGACCGAGCACATCCGCCAGGCGCTGGACGACCTCGGCGTCGACCGCATCGACCACGGGCTCGACGCGCTCGACGACGACGCGCTCCTGCGGGAGATCCTGCGTCGCGGTGTCGGCCTGACCGCCTGCCCCCTGTCGAACCGGCTCGTCACCGGCGGCACCAAGGCAGCGGAGATCCGGCGGCTGCTGGAGCTCGGCGTGAAGGTCAGCATCGGCTCCGACGACCCGGCCTACTTCGGCGGCTACCTCACGGAGAACCTCGCCGCGGTGCAGGCGGAGGCGGGCCTGTCCGACGCGCAGCTCGTGCAGCTCGAGCGGAACGCGTTCGAGACCGCCTGGCTGCCGGCGACGCTGCGCGCGGCCTACCTGGCCGAGCTGGACGCGTACGCCGCTCGGGCCTAGAGACCCAGCCCGGTCGTCGTCGCGACGGTCAGCCAGCCGGCGAGCAGCGCGCCGGTGACCAGGCAGGTGGAGAGGGCCGCGGGGACGCTGGCGCTGACCAGCAGCAGCGCGACGACCAGGCCAGCGGCCAGCAGGAGCAGGGCGACCGTCTCGGTCTCGGACGTGTGCATCGGGATCTCCTCGGGGTGCAGGTGGGGGCGGTCTGTGCTGCCGCGAGAGGTCAGAAGGCGAACCGCTCCTCGTGCAGCCGGCGCTCCGGCAGCCCGCCGGACAGCAGCGCGCGGCGCACGGCGGCGGCCAGGCCGGGCGGCCCGCACAGGTAGACGTCGCGGTCGACGAAGCCCGGCACGAGCCGCTCGAACAGCTCGGGCGTCAGCGGCCCGACGTCGTCGCCCAGCAGGTACTGCACGCGGGCGCACCGGGAGGCGGCGATGCGCTCCAGCTCCTCGCGGAACAGCAGCTCCTCCGGCGAGCGGGCGCGGTACAGCAGGACGACGTCCTCGCCGGGCACTTCCGGCAACGACTCGAACAGCGCACGCATCGGCGTGATGCCGACGCCGCCCGCGATGAGCAGGACGTCGCGGCGGGTCCGCCGCTCCGCGGTCATCGCGCCGTACGGCCCCTCGGCCACGACCCAGGTGCCGGGCTCGAGGTCCTGCAGGCGGGTGCTGCCGTCGCCGAGCGTCTTGACCGTCAGCCGCAGGTGCGTGCGGCTGGGCGGCGCCGAGAGCGAGAACGGGTGGGCCGTGCGCCACAGGTCCGGGGTGAGGAACCGCCAGCGGAAGAACTGCCCCGACTCCGGCCGCAGCTCGTGCAGGTCACGACCCTCCACGACGATCGAGACCACACCGGGTCCCTCCGTCCGCACGGCCGTCACGCGCATCCGGTGCCGGCCGGCGTTGCGCAGCGGCGTGAGGACCCGGTGGACGAGCACGAGGGCGAAGACCTGCGTGTAGAGCAGGGCCCACAGCACCTGCAGCACGCGGTGCCCGACCAGGTCGGGACCGGCCAGCTGGTGGACGAAGGACAGCGCCACGCCGACGTAGACGAGCAGGTGGACGGCGTGCCACTTCTCGTACGACACCGCGCGGCGGGCGGCCCGCACGGACAGGACCGCGACGGCGAGGAGCAGGACCGTGCCGACCGTCGCGGCGACCAGCCCGGGCAGGCGGAGGACGTGCCACAGCGCGAGGCCGATGCTCTCGCGCCGGCTGTGCGCCCAGGCGGCCGTGGCCGCCCAGCCGTGCACCAGGACCAGCGCGACGACAGCCTTGCCCCCGGTGCTGTGCCAGCGGGACAGCCGGTCCGAGCCGACGCCGCGCTCGAGGGCCGGCACCCGTGACATCAGGCCGACGAGCACCACGACGCCGTAGCCGGCGAGCATCCCGGCGACGTGGGCGACGACGACGGTCAGGTCGACCGGTCGCATGGCGCGCACCGCGCCGAGCACCGGCCAGAGGACCAGCGCCACGGCACCCGCGGCGATGACGGACAGCACGTCCTCGGGACGCCAGCGGGTGGCGGTCATCGCCGGCCCCGCGGTCCGGGCCCGCCGTCGACCACAGCGGGCAGGTCGGCTGGCACCAGCTGCTGCACGACCGGGCCGGGGCCGGTGACGGGTGAGACGGCGGGCGCGGTGAGCCCGAGCCACAGGGCGAGCAGGACGGCGACGGCCCCGATCGAGGCGGGTGCTGCGGTGCGGTGTCCGGACCGCAGTCGGCCTCGGGTCGTACGTGGTGGTGCTCATGCTCGGGACTCCTGGGTCGTGGGACCGACCCAGGCTGCGGCGCGGTCCTGGCACGCCGCTGGGAGCCGACTGCGCGCCGGCTGCGGACAGGACGCCGGCCAGCCGACAGGATGGGCCGCATGACGACAGCCGACCGGCCACGGGGCCTGCGCGAGGACGGCACGGCCCGCCGTGCGCTGGTCACCGGGGCGAACGGCGGCATCGGCCGCGCGATCGTCGCGCGCCTGCAGGCGGAGCAGTACGACGTGGTGACGCTCGACCTGACCGCACCCGCCACGCTGCTGGTCGACCTGGCGCAGGACGAGCTGCCGCTCGAGCAGCTGGCCGACATCGACGTGTGCGTGTCCAACGCGGCGGTCGTCGACATCCTGTCGCCGGCGCACCGCATGAGCGCCGCCAAGTGGGACCGCGACCTCGCGGTGAACCTCACCGGCGCGTTCCGCGTCGTGCAGGCCTGCCTGACCGGCATGCGCGAGCGGCGCGACGGCCGGATCGTCGTGATCTCCTCCCTGGCCGCGCACATCGGCGCGCGGGGGCAGGTGGCCTACAGCGCCTCCAAGGCCGGCCTCATCGGCATGGCGCGGGCCGTCGCGTCGGAGAACGCCGCGCTCGGCATCACCGCCAACTGCATCCTGCCGGGGATGATCGCGACGCCCAAGGTGCTGGGCATGCCGCCGGCCACGATGGCCGCGGTCGTCGAGCGCGGGCTGCCGTCGGGCCGGCTCGGGCAGCCCGACGAGGTGGCCGGGCTGGTGTCCTACCTGGCCTCGGCCGAGTCCGGCTACGTCACCGGGCAGGCGGTCATCATCGACGGCGGCACCCACCTCGGCGGGCTCTCGCTGGGCAACCCGGACCGCCAGGCATGACCGCGGCCGGCCTCCCGAGGGAGACCGGCCGCGAGGGTCGTACGACGGGCTAGTGCGCGAGCACCGGCGCGGCGTCCGGGTCGACCTCGAGCGGGCCGGAGCGGAACAGCACCGCGGCGAGCACCGCGCAGAGCGCGAGGAAGCCGGCCGCCCACCAGAACACGGTGTGGTAGCTGTGCACCGCCGCCTGGGCGAGCACCTGAGGCGTCGACGCCTTGCCCTCGAGGTAGCCGCTGGCACTGGTCGCCGCGAAGCTGCTGAGCAGCGCCGTGCCGATGGAGCCGCCGATCTGCTGCCCGATGTTGATCATCGCGGAGGCGACGCCGGCGTCCCCGGGGGCCACGCCGGCGGTGGCGGCGTACTGCGCCGGGGCGAAGAGCAGGCCGAGGCCCAGGCCGATGACGAGCAGCGCCGGGAGGACGTCGGCGGCGTACGTGCTGTCGAGCTCGAGACGGGTCAGCAGCGCCATGCCGACCGCCGCGATGGCGGCGCCGGTCGGGACGAGCGGGCGTGGGCCGGTCCTGGGCAGGACGACCGAGCCGGCGGTGATGGCGGTGGTCATGATCATGGCGAGCATCGGCAGGAAGGCCGCACCGGTGCGCACCGGGCTGAAGGCCAGGCTGGTCGCCAGGAAGTACGTCAGGAACAGGAACAGGCCGAACATCCCGATGCCGGCGATGCCGACGGTCAGGTAGGCGCCGCCGCGGCTGCGGTCGAGGACCACGCGCAGCGGCAGCAGCGGGTGGGCGACGCGCTGCTCGATGAGCACGAACGCGACCAGCAGGACCGCACCGGCGAGCAGGGGGCCGAGCGTGGCGACCGAGGTCCAGCCGTCGCTCTCCGCCTTGGCGAGGCCGTAGACGACGCCGACGAGGCCGAGGACGGCGGTGAAGACGCCGGGCAGGTCCAGGTGCGGCCGGGCCGGGCGCGCGCCCTCGACGAGGGCGACCGCGGCGCCGACCAGGGCGGCGGCGGCGATGACCAGGTTGATGTAGAGGCACCAGCGCCAGGAGGCGTACTCGGTGAGGACGCCGCCGAGCAGCAGGCCGACGCCGCCACCGGCACCGGAGATGCCGCCGAAGACGGCGAACGCGCGGGCGCGCTCGGCCGGCTCGGTGAAGGTGGTGGTGAGCAGCGACAGGGCCGCCGGCGCGAGGATCGCGCCGAAGACGCCCTGGAGCACGCGGGCGACGAGCAGCAGGCCGAAGCCGTTGGCCGCGCCGCCGAGGGCCGACGCGACGGCGAAGCCGATGACGCCGATCACGAACATCCGCTTGCGGCCGAAGAAGTCGGAGAGGCGGCCGCCGAGCAGCAGCAGGCTGCCGAACGCCAGCGCGTAGCCGGTGACGACCCACTGGCGGTCGGCGTCGGAGAAGGCCAGCGCCCGCTGCGCCGTCGGCAGCGCGATGTTCACGACGGTGGCGTCGAGCACGACCATCAGCTGCGCGAGGGACAGGACGAGCAGGCTCAGTCCCCGGCGGGCGTGCGGCTCGGGGGTCGCGGCCTGCGGGAGCGCGGGCTCAGCGGTGAGGGTCATGGGAACGATCCGTTCGGGTCATGGCCGACCTTGCCGGTCGGCTAGTAGACCATCGGCGCTGACTAGCCGTTCGTCAAGTGTGTTGCTAGCCACACGGCTAGTGACCTCCCTTGCCGGTCGGCTAGCAGCGCCGTAGCCTCGGCGGCATGGCCACTCCCCAGACGGAGCGCTCGGACAGCGCGCAGCGCGTCCTCGACGCGGCGCTCGAGCTCTTCGCCGAGCAGGGCTTCGAGGGCACGAGCCTGCAGCAGATCGCCGACCGGCTCGGCGTGACGAAGGCCGCCGTCTACTACCACTTCCGCACGAAGGACGAGCTGCTCGCGGCCCTCGTCGAGCCGGCCTTCGACGAGCTGCACGCCCTGCTCGACACCACCGGGGCGATGCCGCGCGGCCTGGCCCGGCAGAAGGCCGTGCTGCAGGCGTTCGTGGGCTACCTGCTGCACCACCGCAGCACCGCCGCCTGGATGAGCCGCGACGCGGCCGCCCTGACCCGGCCCGTGGTCTGGGAGCGGTCCCGCGACGTCGAGAGCCGCCTCGACGACCTGCTCACCGTCGGCGAGGACGACCCGCTGGCCCGGCTCTGGACCCGCGCGATCGCCCGGGCCGTGAGCGGCGCCGTGCTGGACGCGCCGCAGGCCGACGACGACTGGCTGCGCGCGGAGGTGGCCGAGCTGAGCGCCACGATGCTCGCCGGCTACCGCGCGGCGCGGCGCCGCCACTGCGAGCCCTAGGTCCGAGGCGGCCCGGCCGAGGTGTGCCGGGTCTCCGGCGGGTCGACCGCGAACGACGCCGGCTGCTCCCAGGCGTCGGCGAAGACGAGCTCGCCGAGCGGGCGCCGCCGGACCGGTCCGTGGCCGCCCTCCGGCTTGCCCAGGGTGATGGTCGCCGAGAGCGCGACGCCGTCGGGGATGCCGAGCAGCGCGCGCAGCTCGTCCTCGACCAGGCCCTGGAAGCCGGTCATGACACCGCCGTAGCCGAGGGCCCGGGCCGCCAGCAGCAGGTTCTGGCAGGCCGGGTAGATCGAGGCGCCCTCCGACGGGCTCGGGTCGCGGTAGCGCACCAGGCACGGCAGCACGACGACGGGCGCCCGCTCGAAGTCGTCGACGTAGCGCTGCATCGTCCGCGCCATGCGCGCCTTCGGGGAGTCGGCGTCGGTGCCGGAGCCGCTGCGGTAGCCGTCGTTCGTCTCCTTCGCCGCCCAGACCCGGCGGGCGGCCTGACCGAGCAGCGCCTTGGCGGCGACCGCCTTCGGGCCGTCGGTGAGGACGAGGAAGCGGAACGGCTGCCGGTTGGACCCGCTGGGCGCGCGGGTCGCCGCGAACAGCACCGCGCGCAGCACGTCCTCCGGCACCGGCTCGTCGCGGTAGCGCCGGATCGCCCGGGTGCTCATCAGGCCCTCGAGCAGCCCGACGGTGTCCGCGGGCAGCGGGGTGTCGGCCAGTCCTCCTGTCACGGCGGCCTACTCGCCCGTCTCGCCGTCGACCGACTCGCGCAGCAGGTCGGCGTGGCCGTTGTGCCGGGCGTACTCCTCGATCATGTGCAGCAGGACCCAGCGCAGCGACGGGGCGCCCTGGCCGCCCCAGGCGGAGTAGGTGCCGTCGAGACCGCGCGCGTCGAGCTGCGCAGCCACGACCCGGCGGGACCGCTCGACGCTGGCCTCCCAGAGCGCGCGCAGCTCGTCGCCGGTGTGCTCCGCGGCGCTGCGCCACTCCGCCGCCCACTCGGTGGTGTCCCACGGCTCGAGCGGGTCGCGCTCCCCGACGACCTCGCTGAACCAGTTGTCCTCGATCCGCGTCAGGTGCAGGAGCAGCCCACCGAGGGTCAGGGCCGTCGAGGGCAGACCGGCACGCAGCTGCGCGTCGTCCAGGCCCCGGCACTTCCAGGCGAGCGTGGAGCGCTGGTAGTCGAGGAAGGCGAGCAGCGACTCCACCTCACCGGCGGTCAGCGGCGGGTCGACGCGCCCCTGCTCGTCGGTCTGCAGTGCCGTCACGCGGTCCCCAAGAACTCGAGCACCAGCCGGTTGACGACAGCCGGCTGCTCGTACTGCAGGAAGTGCCCGGCACCCGCGACCAGCTCGGCGCGCGAGCCCTCCGGCAGGGCGACCAGCGTCGGCGCGAGCACGTCCGCGGTGATGCAGCCGTCGTCCGCGCCGTGCAGGTAGAGCGTCGGCTGCGGGTGCGGCGTGAACACCGACGCCAGGAAGTCCGCGAACTCCGGCCCGGCCAGCTCCAGGTCGTACAGGCAGCGGTACGTGCTGAGCGCCGCGGTCAGGTGCGCCGGGTCGCGCAGCGCGTCCTTGACGTCCACGAGCGCCTGCGTCGCGTCGTAGCCGGGTGACCAGTCGGCCCACAGCCGGTCGAGGAACGCCAGGTCGTCGGCGGAGACGACCGCCTCCGCGGACGGCTGGAGGAACAGGTACTGGTACCAGAACCGCTTGAGCTGGTCGTAGTCCGCAGCAGCCTGGACCATCACGCCGGCGGGCGGCACCGACGCCGTCACGACCCGCCGCCAGGCGTCGGGGGCGTGCGCCGCGACGCCGTAGGCGGCCATCGCGCCCCAGTCGTGACCCACGACGACGCTCTGCTCGTCGCCCCCGAGCGCCTCGCGCAGCGCCAGCACGTCGGCCACCCAGGCGCTCAGCGGGGACAGCCCGTCGGCGGGCACGGCGGTCGGGGCGTAGCCGCGCATGAACGGCGCGACCGCGCGGTAGCCGGCACCGGCCAGGTCCTCCATGAGCGGCGCCCAGCCGCGCGCGGTGTCGGGGAAGCCGTGCAGGAGGACGGCGAGCGGCCCGCTCCCCCGCTCGAGGTAGGCGTGCTCGATGCCGTTCAGGGTGACCGTGCGCTGGGCGGTGCTCAAGCGGACCTCCGCGTCGTCGTGCTGCCGGCTCCGCGGAGACTAGAGCCCGTGTGGCTAGGTTGAGCCCGGCCGCACGGCCGGAGACCCTGGGGGTACGGATGATCGACGACGTGATCGCTGACTGGCACCGGTTCATGCGCGGTGAGCTGCCCGACGCGCTCGACCGCCTGCTCGCCGACGACGTCGTCTTCTACTCGCCGATCGTCTTCACGCCGCAGCGCGGCAAGGCCATCACGACGATGTACCTCCAGGCCGCCGGCCAGACCCTGCCCGGTGACGGCGGCGAGGGGGCCTTCCGCTACACCAAGGAGGTCCTCGCCGGGAACACCGCGGTGCTCGAGTTCGAGACCAGCGTCGAGGGCAAGTACGTCAACGGCGTCGACATCATCACCTGCAACGACGAGGGCCTGATCGTCGAGTTCCGCGTGATGATCCGGCCGCTGCAGGCGGTCAACCTGGTCCACGAGCAGATGCGCCGGCAGCTCGAGGCGATGCAGTCCTCGTAGGTCCCTCTAGGGGGCGACCGGGTCGCCGTCCAGCAGCAGCCCGGCCGCCACCTCGCGGTGCAGCGCCGGGCCACCCAGCAGTGCCGCGCTCGACACGGCACGCCGGTAGTAGAGGTGCGCGTCGTGGTCCCAGGTGAAGCCGATGCCGCCGTGCACCTGGATGGTCCCGGCGGCGACCTCGGTGAAGGCGTCGGAGCACTGCGCCTTGGCCAGGCTGGCCAGCAGGGGCAGCTCGTCCGGCCGGTCCTGCGCCGCCCAGGCCGCCGCACGGGCCGTCGAGCGGGCCCACTCCACCTCGAGCAGCATGTCCGCGCACCGGTGCTTCACCGCCTGGAAGCTGCCGATCGGGCGGCCGAACTGCACCCGGGTGCGGGCGTAGTGGACGGCCAGGTCGAGGCAGCGCTGCGCGCCACCCACCTGCTCCGCGGCCAGCGCCGCGCACGCGATCGGCAGGATCCTGCGCAGGACGGCGGCGGCGCTCCCGGGCGCGCCGACCAGACGGGCCGGTGCGTCGGAGAAGGTCACGGTCGCCTGCTTGCGCGTCTGGTCCAGCGTGTCGAGCAGACGCCGGTCCACGCCCTCCGCGGCGGCGTCGACGGCGAACAGGCCGGGGCCCTGGTCGGTCCCGGCGACCACGAGCAGCAGGTCGGCGACGTGCCCGTCCAGGACGAAGGACTTCGTGCCCCGCAGCAGGTGCTGCCGTCCGGCGGCCCGCGCGGTCGTGCGCCCGTCGGCGTCCCAGCGGCCGTCCGCCTCGGCCACGGCCAGCGCGCCGATGACGGTCCCGTCGGCCAGGCCGGGCAGGAGGTCGGCGCACGCCGCAGGGTCCTCGCTGTGGAGCAGCGCCGACGTCGCCAGCACCGCTGACCCGAGGTAGGGCGCGCACAGCAGCACTGCGCCCATCTCCTCCAGCACGACCAGCTGCTCGACGGGACCGAACCCGGAGCCGCCGTGCTCCTCCGGCACCGTCAGCCCCTGGAGGCCGAGCTGCTGCGCCATCACCGTCCACACGTCCCGGTCGAAGCCGTCCGCCGTCGCCATCAGCCGGCGCACCTCGCTGACCGGGCTCCGGTCGCGCAGGAACCGCCGGACGGCGTCGCGCAGCGCCAGCTGCTCCTCCGAGAACGTCAGCTCCACGTGCCTGGCCTCCCGCCGGGTCGTGGGCGCGATGCGGCAGGTTGCCGTGATCAGCCACGGGCGCGAGCGCGGTGCTGCGCGCCGGTCCAGGAAGTCCTCCACCGCCGCGTTGAAGGCCTCGGGCTGGTCGACGTTGGCCATGTGGCCGGCCGCGGGCAGCACCGTCTTCTCGACGTCGGGGACGGTCGCGGCCAGGTGCTCCGCAGCGGCCAGGAAGGGCGCTGTCGTCGGCGCCGACCAGGACCAGCGTCGGCACGGCGACCGCCGGCAGGGAGTGCATGACCGCACCGTCCTGCTGGGCCAGCATCCCGCGGGCCGCGAGCGCCAGGCCGGGGGCGGTCGTGGCGTGCCGCTCGGCGACCGCGCGCGCTGTCGCGTTCCAGCGCTCGCGGGAGGCGTCGCTGCGGAAGCCGGGTCCGGTGTCGAACAGCAGCAGGCAGCGCACCCGCTGCGGATGGGTCCTGGCGAAGTCGAGGGACAGGAACCCACCGAGCGACAGCCCGCCGATCGCCGCGGTCGCGATGCCGCAGGCGTCCAGCAGAGCAGCCATGTCGGCGACGCACAGGGGGTGGCTGTAGGCCGCGGGGTCCTCCGGAGCGTCGGACGCGCCGTGCCCCCGCATGTCCCAGGTGACCACCGTGCGGCTGCGCGCCAGCTGCGCGACGTTGCCCGCCCACATCGCCTGCGACTCGCCGTAGCCGTGGCTGAGCAGCAGCGGCGTCGCGGCCGGTGGGCCACTGCGCACCTCGTAGGCGATCCGCACGCCGTCCCGGTCCAGGAAGGGCATCGTCAGCTCCCGTCTCGCGTCGGGTTGGTCCGGATGTCACGGAAGGCGACCTTGGTGTCGACCGACGGCTCCTTCGGCAGCCCGAGGACCCGCTCGCCGATGATGTTGTGCTGCACCTCGTCGGTGCCGCCGGCGATGGACACGGCGGGTACGGACAGCACCACCTCGGCGATCGTGCCGTCGAGCGGGCCGTCGCTGCCCGCGAGCATCACGTCGGCGTCCGCGATCAGCGCGTGCACCTGCGCGGCCTTCTTCGCGATGCGGCTGCTGGCCAGCTTCCCGAGCGAGCCCTCAGGACCGGGCGGACGACCCATCGCCCGCGCGGCCGCAGCACGCTGCTCGGTCCACTGGGCCGCCCACGTCAGGCCGATCAGCTGGGCGATGTGCTGTCGTACGACCGGGTCGTCGGCACGACCCGCGGCCTTCGCCTGCTGCACCACCAGGTCCACCCGTCCGGCACGCTGCGGGTACCAGACGTACGGCGCGCGCAGCTCGCGCTGCTCCTCGGCGGCCTCGCGCCAGACCCGGCCCGGAGGTGTCGGCCGGGCGGGGGCGTGAGCGGCCAGCCGGCGCTCGTGCGACAGGGTGGTCAGGGCCACCGTCCAGCCGCCGCCGACGTCACCGAGGACGTGGTCGGCGGGGACCCTGGCCTGGTCCAGGAAGACCTCGTTGAAGGACGCGTGGCCGTTCATCTGCCGCAGCGGCCGCACCTCCACGCCGGCCTGTCGCATCGGCAAGACCAGGCAGGTGATGCCCCGGTGCTTCGGGACGTCCACGTCGGTGCGCACGAGCAGCAGCCCGAGGTCGGCGTGGTGCGCCGAGGTGTTCCAGACCTTCTGGCCCGTGACGACCCACTCGCCCCCGTCGAGCACGGCCCGGGTCGTCAGTCCCGCCAGGTCCGAGCCGGCACCCGGCTCGCTGAACAGCTGGCACCAGCTCGCCGTGCCGGTCAGGGTCGGCCGGACGAACCGGCGCTTGAGGTCGTCGTCGCCGTGCTCGAGCAGCGTCGGAGCGGCCAGCGCCATGCCGACGCCCTCCGGCGGAGGCGCCGCGCCGTACGCCGCCAGCTCCTCGGCCACCACCGCCGCAGCCGCGGCCGGCAGTCCCCGGCCGCACCACTGCTCGGGCCAGGTGGGCGCGCCCCAGCCGGAGTCGGCCAGGCGCTCGCGCCACTCCACCAGGCCCAGCTCCGGGTCCCAGTGCTCGACCAGCCAGGCACGGACGTCCGCCCGCAGCGCTGCCTCGTCCATCACTGCCCCGTGAAGTCGGGGTCGCGCCGCTGCGCCGCGGCCTGCACGCCCTCGGCGAAGTCGGCGGTCCGGCGCAGCCGCACCTGCTCGGCGGCCTCGCGGCGCAGCGTCCGGTCCATCCCGTCCAGGAGGTCAGCCCGCATGGTGGCGCGGATGGAGGCGACCGCCAGCGGCGCCGACCCGGCGATCTCGGCGGCCAGCGCGTGGGCGGCGGTCCTCACCTCGTCGTCGGCGACCAGCCGGTCGACCAGACCGAGTGCGTGCGCGGCGACGCCGTCGATGCGCCGGCCGGTGTAGAGCAGGTCGAGCGCCGCCTGCTGACCGACGATCGCGGGCAGCGACACCGACAGCCCGAAGCCCTGGTGGAAGCCCAGCCGGGCGAAGTTCGCCGCGAACCGGGACGCCGGCGAGGCCACCCGGAAGTCGCAGGCGCAGGCCAGGCCCAGCCCGCCGCCGATCGCCGCACCGCTCACGGCGGCCACCAGCGGCAGCGGGGCGGCGAACAGCCGCAGGGCCTCGCGGTAGAGCACCATCGGCCCCGCCCGGTCCTCGCCTGCGCCTGCGCCGAAGTCGGCACCGGCGCAGAAGTGCTTGCCGGCCGAGCACAGCACCACGGCCCGGGCGGCGCCGTCCTCGGCGAGGCGCTCGACGACGTCGGCGAGGGTGCGGATCAGCACCACGTCGAAGAAGTTGTTCGGCGGCCGCTGGATCTCGACGACCGCGACGTGGTCGGCACCGACGCAGACCTCGACGTCCCCCATGCGCTGCACCGCGGCGGCCGCACCGTCCGGCATCCCGGCTCCCTCCGCTGAGCGCAGGGCCTGGCCTGCCCGCGGACGCTACCGCGCAGCGAGCAGCGAGCGTCCGCTCCAGACGGGCGAGCGGGCCTTCCGGGTCCACGACCCGAACGGCGTGGTCGTGCAGCTCGTCGACGGGAACGGTCCTACCGGCGGCTGACCCGGCAGGCTGACCCCGACGACGACGACTGCGGGTCCCCCTCCGGAGAGGGGAACCCGCAGGTCAGTGCGGAGGCTGGGAGATTTGAACTCCCGATGGGGTTGAAGCCCCAAACCGCATTAGCAGTGCGGCGCCATAGACCGGACTAGGCGAAGCCTCCCCGACCGGTCCGGGGACCAGCCGACGGAGAGACTACCGGTCCTCCTCAGGCGAGTTCCAGCGCGTGCACCTCCTCGATGCCGTCCACCTCGTCGACCTCCTCGCCGATCTTGACGAAGCCGGCCGGGGCGACGGTGCGCAGGGAGCCGACGTTGTCCGGGCTGATGCACGCGAGGACCCGCCGCACCCCGTGGGCAGCGCCCCACCCGAGCAGCCCGGAGAGCATCTCGGTGGCGATGCCCTGCCGCCGCCAGGCGGGCGCGGTGGAGTAGCCGACCTCGACCTCGCCCGCCTCGTCCGGGCGGGAGTGGAAGCCGATCCGGCCGACGACCTCACCGGTCTCGCGCAGCACCGCGGCGCGCAGCAGCCAGGGCTCCTCGGTCGGGTCGGCGGTCAGCTGCGCGTGCCGCAGCCCCAGGACGTAGGCGTCCTCGGCGAAGGTCGTCGCGTCCAGCGGGAAGGGCGCGAGCGCGGCGGCCTGCGCGAGGTCCCCGGCGACGAGGGCGGCCACGAGGGCGGGGGGCAGCGGCACCAGGTCGAGGCGCTCGGTGCGGACGATGTCAGGAGGAGGTCACCCCCGCATGGTCCGCGCGGGCGCAAGCCGTCAGAGCCAGCCGTTGCGCCGGAAGGCGCGGTAGAGCAGCAGCGAGCCGCCGCCCATCAAGGCCAGGGCGAAGGGGTAGCCGAAGGTCCAGCCGAGCTCGGGCATGTGGCGGAAGTTCATGCCGTAGATGCCGGCGATCGTCGTGCACAGCGTGAGGATGGCGGCGTACGCGCTGATCTTGCGCATGTCCTCGTTCTGCCGCAGCGTCACCTGCGCGACGTTGGCGTCCATCGTGCTCTGCAGCAGGTCGTCGAGGCCCTGCACCATGTCGGCGGCGCGCAGCACGTGGTCGTGCACGTCGCGGAACCAGGGCAGGGCCTGCGGGTGCAGCCCGACCTGTCCCTCGGCCAGCCGGCTGGTGGCCTCCGCGAGGGGCAGGACCGCCCGGGAGAACTCCAGCACCTCGCGCTTGAGGCCGTAGATGCGCTGGGTCGGCGTGCCGCGGCGGACCGGCGAGAAGACCTGGTCCTCCACCTCGTCGATGTCGGCCTCGACGCCCTCGATGGCCGGCAGGTAGCCGTCGACGATCGCGTCGGCGACCCCCCACAGGACCGCCACCGGCCCGAGCGTGAGCACCTCGGGCATCGACTCGAGCATCGCCCGCACGTCACCGAGCGCGCCCGCCGTGCCGTGCCGGACGGTCACGAGGAACGACGGGCCGAGGAAGACCATCACCTCACCGGTCTCGATGACCTCGGTGTGGTCGACGTAGCGCACCGTCTTCAGCACGACGAAGACCGAGTCGCCGTACGTCTCCAGCTTGGGGCGCTGGTGGGCATGCACGGCGTCCTCGACGGCCAGCGGGTGCAGGTCGAACTCCTTGGCGACCGCCTCGAACGCCGCCTCGTCCGGCTCGTGCAGCCCGACCCAGACGAAGCCCGAGTCCGTCTCCTGGGCCTTGCGGTGGGCCTCCTCGAGGCCGAACTGCTCCGGTGAGCGGACGCCCTCGCAGTAGAGCGCGCAGTCGACGAGCGCCTGGTGCAGCTCCTGGTGGCCGTGGTGGCGCGGCTGCCGCTTGGGGTGCTCCAACTGCACGCCGCGACCGCGCTCGACCGGGCTCGCCAGCCTGTCCATGCACCACCTCCGCCGCGGTCAGGAGGACAGTCTGCTCCTCCGCCGGGTCAGCCCGCGCACAGCGCGGCGAGCCAGGCGTACGGGTTGACCGCCGCGCCCCCGCCCGGGTGCGCCTCGAAGTGCACGTGCGCGGGCGTGGTCTCGGCGTTGCCGGTCCTGCCGACGATCGCGATCTGCTCGCCGGCGCGGACGCGCTGCCCGACCCGCACCAGGTTCGCCGTGTGGTGCGCGTAGTAGTAGCGGTCGCCGTCGTCGCCGCGCAGCCACAGCGCGATGCCGCCGATGCCCTTGTCGTTGACCTTGTCGATGACCCCGTCCACGACGGCGTACGACGGGCTGCCGAGCGGCGCGAAGACGTCGGTGCCCTGGTGCAGGTGGCCGACGCGGGGGGCGTGCCAGGTGTCGGTGAAGCTGTGGCTCGGCCCGACCGGGCAGGCGCCGGGCGGCCCGGCGTACGAGGAGCCGCCGCCGTACGGGCCGGCCGTCCAGTCGGGCAGCTGCCCCGGCGCGGTCGGCGCCGACTGCAACACCGCGTCCTGGGCCGACTGCTGGGCGGCGGCGGCCCGGGCCGCGTCCGCGGCGCGCTGGGCAGCCAGCCGGGCGGCGGCGAGGCGGGCTGCCGCGGCGGCGCGGGCCGCGGCGCGCTGCTGCTCGACCGCCACCCGCACCTCGGCGTCCGCCTGCGCGACGGCCCGGTCCTGCTCGGCGAGGTTGGCGGCGAGCCGCTCCTCGCTCTGCCGCTGCACCGCCAGCGCGCGGTTGCGTGCCGTGGTGGTCGTGCGGGCCCGGTCCTGCAGCGCGTCCAGCGCGGAGCTGTCCTGGCCGGCGGCGCGGCGGACGCCGGCGTCGGCGCGCACCACCGCCTCGAGCGCGGCCACGCGGCTGACCATGTCGGCGGGGTCGCGGGAGTCGATGATCGTGGCGAGCAGGCTCGTGGAGCCGCCGGAGCGGTAGAGCGCAGCGATCCGGGACTGGGCCTGGCGGGTGCTGCCGGCGGCCCGGCGCCGGGCCGCCTCGACGTTGGCGGCGAGCCGGCCGGAGGCGGCCACGGCCTCGGCCAGGTCGTCCTCCGCCTGCTCGTACGCCACCACGCTGGCCGCCGCCTCCACCCGGAGCCCGGCCAGCCGCTCGCGCAGAACCCGCGCCTGCTCCTGCGCGTCGGCGACGCTGGGAGCCGGTCGGTCCTGGGCGCCCGCGACGGGGGTGGGCAGGGCGGCCAGCGCGCACAGCAGCGCCACCGGCACGAGCGCGCGGCGACGTCGACGGGTCATGGCCGTTGCATCGGTCGGGACGGCCGGTCACTGGAGCGGCCGAGGACCACCCCCTTGGGTAGCGTCCGCCCATGACCGGACCCCGGCTGCGCCCGCTGCTGCAGCAGATGCCGGGCTACGTCCCCGGCCGCCGACCTGCGCCCGGCACCGAGCCGGCCCGCCTGGCCAGCAACGAGACGCCCTACCCGCCCCTGCCCTCCGTCGTGGCGGCCGTCGCCGACGCGATGACCCACGGCAACCGCTACCCCGACCCGGCCGCGACCGAGCTGACCACGGCGCTGGCCGCCCGCTACGGGGTCACCCCGGAGCAGGTCGCGGTCGGCTGCGGGTCGGTCGCGCTCGTGCAGTCGCTGGTGCAGGTCACCGCCGACGCCGGGGACGAGGTGCTCTTCGCCTGGCGGTCCTTCGAGGCCTACCCGGGCTTCGTGAAGGTGGCCGGAGCGGTGCCGGTGACCGTGCCGCTGCGCGGCGCCGAGCACGACCTCGACGCGATGGCGGCGGCGGTCACCGACCGCACCCGCCTGGTCCTGCTGTGCACGCCGAACAACCCGACCGGCCCGGCGCTGGCCGCCCGCGACGTCGTCGCGTTCCTCGAGCGGGTCCCGCGCGACCTGGTCGTGGTGCTCGACGAGGCGTACGCGGAGTTCGTCGACGACCCGGACGCCGTCGACGGGACCCGGCTGCTCGCCGACCACCCCAACCTGGCGGTGCTGCGCACCTTCTCCAAGGCGTACGGGCTGGCCGGCCTGCGGGTGGGCTACTGCCTGGCCGGGTCACCGGACCTGACCGCGGCGATGCGCCGGATCGCGGTGCCCTTCTCGGTGTCGCTGACGGCGCAGGTCGCTGCCCTCGCCAGCCTGGCCGCCGCCGCCGAGCTGGCCGAGCGGGTGGCCGCCGTGGTGGCGCAGCGCGAGCCGCTGCGGGCGGCGCTGCGCGAGCTCGGCCACGACGTGCCGCCGGCCCAGGGCAACTTCGTCTGGTTCCCGGCGGGGGACGGCAGCGACGCGCTCGCGGCCCGCTTCGAGGCGGCCGGCGTGCTGGTCCGGTGCTTCTCCGGAGAGGGCGTGCGGGTCACCGTCGGGACCGCCGGGGACAGCGAGCGGGTGCTCGCCGCGCTGTCCCGCTGAGGGACGGAGCAGCCGCTCGGCGTACGAAGTTGCTCCGTTCGGCCGATCCGGAAGCGGACTCAGGACCCGTTACTCGTAGGGAGCCCGCAGCGGCCCGAGGACCAGCGACACCGGTCCGGAGGCCGACGCGGTCTTGGCGGCAGGATCCCCTGCCGTCCGTAGGTAGCGATGATCCGGACGGTCCACACCGACAGCCCGCGAGGGCTGCACGGAGAGACCCGGTCGCCTAGGCCGTCCGGGGAGCCAGTGGCGAGACCGACCTTGCCCCTGTGTACGTGGCCGCCGTCAGGCGACCCGGACGCTGGACGCAAGTACATGTAGATCCGCGTGGTCCCCACCGACACCCGAGCCACGGGTGCACGGAGACAAGACGGTCGCCTCGACCACGCGGGGAGTGAGTGGCGAGACCGGTGTGCGTCCAGCAGCCGGGTGTCCTGACGGACGCCCTCTGCCTCGGACGGAGTCCTTCTCACATGCGCATCTCCACCCTGCACCGCCGTACGACGCTGGCCTCCGTGCTGGTCGCGGCTCCGATGAGCCTCGTCCTGCTCGGGGGCACCGCCCTGGCCGCACCTGGCCCGGGCCAGGACAAGGACAACGGACGCGCTGGCTCGTCCGTCAGCTCCGTCGCCGCCGATCCGTCGCGCGGCGCAGGCAAGGGCTCCGACAAGGGGTCCGACAAGGGGCTCGGACAAGGGGTCCGACAAGGGGTCCGGACAAGGCCGAGAGCCCCGCTCGCGCCGACCAGCGCGACGAGGCCCCGGCCAAGCCGCAGGCCCAGGAGAGCAAGCACGACGAGGCACCGGCCCGGACCGAGGCGCCGGCCCGCTCGCAGGCGGAGGACAAGCGCAACGACAACCCCGGTCAGTCCAAGCGTGACGACAGCCCCGCGCCGTCGAAGCGTGACGACAGCCCGGCGCCGTCCAAGCACGACGACAGCCCGGCCGCGGCTCCTGCCAAGGCCGACAAGCGCGACGACACCCCGGCTCCCGCCGCCCAGGCGGACGGGAACAAGGGTGGCGGTCGTCCCTCCGGTGACGTGAGCAAGCCTCAGCCGCTCTCCAACGCCGACAAGAAGGGCGGCGGTGCCAACCCCGGCACCGCTCCCGGAGGCTGTGGCGCGTACTGCTCGACCCGCGACGGCTCCGCCTCGCAGAACGGCAACGGGGGTGGCAAGGCCACCGGCAAGCCCTGCGCCGGCTGCGTCGGCAAGGCCGACAACAAGAACCCCCAGGGGCAGCGGGAGAACGGCAACGACCACAACAACGGGTACGAGTGCGACGGCAACAACGGCATCGGCAAGGGCAACCCCGCTCACACGAGCTGCGTGAGCGGCAGCGTCCCGCCGAAGACCACGCCTGAGAAGCCCGGCAAGCCGGACCACCCCGGTACGCCGAGCACCTGCAGCAACGGCAAGGGCCACGGGAACGGCAACGGCAACGGCAAGGGCTGCGCGCCCACCCAGCCGACCACTCCCACGACCCCGGTCACCTGCAGCAACGGGCACGGCAAGGGCAACGGCAACGGGCACGCCAACGCGAACGGCAAGGGCAACTGCCCGACCCCGACCACGCCGGGCACCCCGATCACCGACTCCCTGCCGAACACCCCTGGCAAGACGACGCTCACCACGCCGGTCACCACCGTCACCGTCCCCTCGGTCCCGGTGCCCGGTCAGGTGTCCGGTCGCCTCAGCCCGGCGTCGTCGCTCTCCCCGGCGCTCCGTCGCTCGGCCCGGTCGTCCCGGGTCAGGCTCCGGTCGCCTGCCCGTCCGGTCCGGCCGTCGCCGGCATGGTCTCGGGCTGCCCGGTCACCACGGTGACCGAGGCTGCCCCGCTGGCCAGCCCGGCTCGCGGCGTCGTCCTGCGGCCGCGTGCCGCCGGCAGCGGCGCGCTGGTCGAGACCTCGTACGACGCCTCCGGTGCGCTCCCGCGCACCGGTGGTGACACCGGTGCCCTGCTCGGCCTCTCGGCCCTGCTGGTCCTCGGCGGCGGCACCCTCGTCGCCGCAGGTCGTCGCCGGAGCACCAGCAAGGCGTAGCACCCGTACGGACAGCGAGGCCCCGGCGCACCCGCGCCGGGGCCTCGCTGCGTGCGGGGGTCAGGCCTCGGGATCGGTGACGTCGGCGACCTGCGCCTCGAGCAGCGGCAGGGCCTCGTCGGCGGAGAGCGCGACCGCGACGCCGTGCAGGCCGGCGCCGAGGGTGACGGTGCGCCCGCGCAACCGCTCGTCCGCGACGACCGGCCAGGACCGGGTCGTGCCGAACGGGGTGATCGTGCCGCGCTCGTAGCCGGTGGCGTCCTTCGCCAGCGACGCGTCGGGCAGCGAGAGGCGGCTGACGCCGAGCAGCGCGCGCAGCTTCGGCCAGGAGATCGTCCGGTCGCCGGGGACCAGCACGAGGACGTAGTCGTCCTCGGCGCGGCGCACCACCAGCGTCTTGACGACGTCAGCCGGCTCGACGCCACGCGCCTGCGCCGCCTCGGCGAGGCTGCGCACCGGCCCGTGCCGCAGGACCCGGTGCGCCAGCCCGGTCGCCTGCACCGCCGCCAGTGCAGGTGAGTCGGGCAGGTCGGCGTCGTCGCTCATGCCTGCCATCCTGCCCTCGGCCCGGCTCACAGCCGGCTCACAGGAAGGACCCAGACTCGGGACAGGTGACGCGCCGAGACTTCCCAGGCACGCACCGGACGGACGAGGAGACCGCATGACCACCGCCGAGGCCACCAGGCTGCTGATCGTCGAGGACGAGCCCAACATCCTGGAGCTGCTCTCCATGAGCCTGCGCTTCGCCGGGTTCGAGGTGGCCACCGCCAGCAACGGCGTCGACGCGCTGAACCGGGTGCGCGACTTCCGTCCGCAGCTCGTGGTCCTCGACGTGATGCTCCCCGGCATGGACGGCTTCGACGTCGCCCGCCAGCTGCGCAAGGACGGCGACCGCGTGCCGGTCGTCTTCCTCACCGCCAAGGACGCCACCGAGGACAAGGTCGAGGGCCTGACCCTCGGCGGCGACGACTACATCACCAAGCCGTTCAGCCTCGAGGAGGTCGTGGCCAGGGTCAACGCCGTCCTGCGCCGCACCGGCGTCGCAGCCGACGCGGCCCCGGTGCCGACCGCGCAGCTCAGCTTCGCCGACGTCGTGCTCGACGACGACACCCACCAGGTGTGGAAGGCCGAGCAGGAGGTCGAGCTGTCGCCGACCGAGTTCAAGCTGCTGCGCTACCTGCTGCAGAACCCCGGCCGGGTGCTGTCGAAGCGGCAGATCCTCGAGCACGTCTGGAACTACGACTTCGGCGGGGACGGCAACGTCGTGGAGTCCTACGTCTCCTACCTGCGCCGCAAGGTCGACACGGGTGAGACCCGCCTGCTCCACACCGTGCGCGGTGTCGGCTACGTGCTGCGGGCCCCGCGCGCGTGACCACCCCGACCGGCCGGCTGGGCCGGGTGCCGCTGCGCACCCAGCTGCTGGCGCTGCTGCTCGTCACCGCGGCGCTCGTCGTCGTGGTGACCGGCCTGGCCAGCACCGCGGTGCTGCGCGGCTACCTGCTCGACCGGGTGGACGAGCAGCTGAGCCAGCGCCTGCGCCAGGTCACCGGCGAGGTCGGGCGGGTCGACCCGGGCGACGACGGCGGCGGTCCGCGGCGCGGGCGCTTCCCCGCGCCGCGCACGGAGCTGACCGCGGTCATCTCCGCCGACGGGAAGGACGACGTCCGCTACGGCGTCGACGACGACACCGGCCCGCGGCTGCCGGTGCTCGACGTGGCCGCCGCGACCAGGCGCAAGGGCAAGCCGTTCACGGTCACCTCCCTGGACGGCAGGAGCGAGTGGCGCGTCCTCGCCGCCCCGGTCGCCTCCGCCGGCTCCTTGGTCGTGGGCGTGCCGCTGGACGTCGACGACACCGTGCAGCGCCTGCTGCTCATCGAGGCCCTCGCCGGCCTCGTCGCCGTCGGCGTCGCGGGCGGCCTGGCCTGGGTCGGCGTACGCCGCAGCCTGCGCCCGCTCGTGCAGGTCGAGGCGACGGCCGAGGCGATCGCCGCCGGCGACCTGAGCCGCCGCGTGCCGCCCGCCGACCCGCGTACGGAGGTCGGCAGCCTGTCGGCCTCCTTCAACAGCATGGTCGACCGCTTCGAGACCGCCTACCGCGCGCAGCGCGAGTCCGAGACCGCGGCCCGCGCGTCGGAGGACCGCATGCGCCGGTTCGTGGCCGACGCCAGCCACGAGCTGCGCACCCCGCTGACGTCGATCCGCGGCTTCGCCGAGCTGTTCCGCCAGGGCGCCGTGCCGGACGAGGCCTCGCGGGCGCGGGTGCTGCGCCGGATCGAGAGCGAGGCCGAGCGCATGGGCCTGCTGGTGGAGGACCTTCTGCTGCTCGCGCGCCTGGACCAGCAGCGGCCGCTGCGCCGGGAGCCGGTCGACCTGCTGGCGCTGGCGGCCGACGTCGTCCACGACGCCTCGGCGGTCCACGCCGACCACGTCGTGCGCCTCGTCCCGCACCACGGCGACCGGCCACCGGTGGTCACCGGCGACGACGCCCGGCTGCGCCAGGTCGTCGCCAACCTGGTCAGCAACGCGGTCGTGCACACGCCGGCGGGCACGCTCGGTCGAGGTCGCGGTGACGACGACGGGAGGCAGCGCCGTGGTGACCGTGCACGACGACGGCCCGGGCATGGAGCCCGACGTCGCGGCCCGGGTCTTCGAGCGCTTCTACCGGGCCGACGCCTCGCGCACCCGCGCGCAGGCGTCGACCAGCGGCAGCGGTCTGGGGCTCTCCATCGTGGCCGCCCTGGTGGCGGCGCACGAGGGCACCGTCGAGGTGGAGAGCGCGCCCGGCGAGGGCACCACCTTCGCCGTGCGCCTTCCCTCGGCGGGCTAGCGGCCGACGAACTTCGGGTCGCGCTTCTCCACGAACGCCCTCGCCGCCTCGGCGTGGTCGGCGGTCGAGAACGACTGCAGGTGGTGCGTCACCTCGACGTCCATGTAGGCGTCGAGCGAGGACTGCAGCGCCAGCTCGATGTTCTCCTTGATGTACGCAAGAGCGACCCGCGGCCCCTGCGCCAGCTGGTGCGCGACCTCGATCGCCCGGCCGAGGACGTCCTCCCCGTCGACGACCTCGTTGACCAGCCCGAGCCCGAGGGCCTCCTGCGCGGTCAGCCGCGACGAGAGCATGAGCAGCTCGCGCGCCTTCGCCGGCCCGACCAGGCGGACGAGGAACCACGCGCTGCCGTAGTCGCCCGACAGCCCGACCTTGGCGAACGCCGTCGTCAGGACCGCCCGGCTGGCGGCGTAGCGCAGGTCGCACGCCATCGCGATCGACAGCCCGGCGCCGGCCGCCGGCCCCGGCAGGGCCGCGATCGACGGCGTCGACATCCGGGCCAGCTTGCCGCTGACCGCCAGCTGCTGCCGGCGCTGCGCCGCCTCCTGGCCGACCTGCGGCGGGCCGGCGTCGCGCTCGGCGAAGCCCTTCACGTCACCGCCCGCGCAGAAGGCACCGCCCGCACCGGTGAGCACGACGGCGCCGACCGCCTCGTCGGCGTCGGCCTGCTCCAGGGCCCGGGCGAGGGCGTGCAGCATCTCGGGCGAGAGGGCGTTGCGCCGCTCCGGCCGGTTGAGCGTCAGGACCGCGACGCCGTCGTCGACGGTCGCGGTCAGGTGGTCGGTCCCGGTCTCGATCTGCGTCATGAGCGGAACGTACGGCTAGGTTCCGGGGGGTGACGAGCCCCTGGCACCTCTCTGTCTCCCAGGACGACCTGACGCGCACCCGGCTGGTCGAGGTCAGCGAGCCCGAGCCGGCCGCCGGGGAAGCGGTGCTGCGGGTCGACCGCGTCGGCCTCACGGCCAACAACGTCACCTACGCGACCTTCGGCCAGACCATGCGCTACTGGGACTTCTTCCCCACCGAGCCCGGCTCCGGGGTCGTCCCGCTGTGGGGCTTCGCCGACGTGGTGGCCAGCCGGGTCGACGGGCTGTCGCGAGGGCGAGCGCCTCTACGGCTACCTGCCGACCGCCAGCCACCTGGTCGTGCAGCCGCAGCGGGCCGAGGCCCGCGGCTTCCGCGACGTCACCCCGCACCGCGCGACGCTGCCGTCGGCGTACAACACCTACCGCCTGACCACCGGCGACCCGGCCTACGAGGCGGACCGCGAGGACCTGCAGGTGCTCTACCGCCCGCTGTTCTTCACGTCCTACATGCTCGCCGACCAGTGCCTGGACCAGGGCAGCTGGGGCGCCGACGTCGTGGTGCTGTCGTCGGCCTCGAGCAAGACGGCGTACGGGACGGCCGCCCTGCTGCAGGGGCAGGGGCCGCAGGTCGTCGGCCTGACCTCGTCGGCGCAACGTCGCCTTCACGCAGAGCCTCGGCTGCTACGACCGCGTCGTGGCGTACGACGACGTGACGGCGCTGGACCCCTCGACGCGGACGGCGTACCTCGACGTGGCGGGCAACGCGAGCGTGCGGCGGGCGCTGCACGAGCACCTGGGCGACGCCCTGGTGCACGACATGGTCGTCGGCGCGACCCACCAGGACGCGCCCTCGCTGGAGGCGCCGAGCGAGCCGCTGCCCGGTGTGAGGACGACGAGCTTCTTCGCGCCCGACCACATGAAGAAGCGGCTCGCCGACTGGGGCCGTGAGGGGCTGGACGAGCGGTTCAGCGCCGCCTGGCGGGGCTTCGTCCCGACGGTGGCCGGCTGGGTCGACGTGACGGTGCAGCACGGACCGCAGGCGCTCGAGCAGGTGTGGCTCGAGGTGCTGTCGGGGCGGAGCGCACCGCGCACCGGCCACGTCCTCCTGCTCTGAGGACGGGCCGGCGCGCGCGCCTCAGCGGACGCTGAGCAGCACCTTGCCGGCGGCGCGGCGCTCGTCGATCTCGAGCAGCGCCTGCACGGCGTCCTCGAGCCGGTGGACCGTGCTGATCGGCGGGTCGAGCTTGCCGGCCTCGAGCATCGGCAGCAGGTCGGCCCACTGCTCCTGCAGGTAGCCGGCCTTGCCGAGGGCGAACGCGCCCCAGCCGACGCCGACGACCGAGACGTTGTTGAGCAGCAGGCGGTTGACCTTGACCGTCGGGATCTCGCCGCCGGTGAAGCCGACGACCAGCAGGCGCCCCTCCTTGCCCAGGCTGCGCAGCGAGTCGGTGAAGCGGTCACCGCCGACCGGGTCGAGGACGACGTCGACGCCCTTGCCGCCGGTGAGCTCCTTCACGGCGGGCAGGAACCCGTCGGCCAGCACGGCCTCGTGGGCGCCGGCCTTCTTGGCGACCTCGGCCTTCTCGGCGGTCGACGTGACCGCGATGACCTTCGCGCCGAGGGCGGCCGCGATCTGGATGCCGGCCGTGCCGACGCCGCCGGCGGCGCCGTGCACCAGCACGGTCTCCCCGGCCTGCAGCTGCCCGCGGCGCACCAGCGCGAAGTGGCAGGTCAGGTAGTTCATGGGCAGGGACGCGCCGGCCTCGAAGGAGACGTTGTCGGGCAGCGCGAAGACCATGCCCGGGTCGACGGCGACGACCTCGGCGAAGCCGCCGAGCCCCGGGAAGGCCACCACCCGCTGGCCGGCGCTGAAGCCGGAGCCCTCGGGGGCCGACCGGACGACGCCCGACACCTCCGAGCCCGGCGTGAACGGGAGCTCGGGCTTCATCTGGTAGAGCCCGCGGCTCTGGAGCACCTCCGGGAAGGTCACCCCTGCCACGTGCACGTCGACGACGACCTTGCCCTCGCCGGACGGCTCCGGGACGTCGAGCAGCTCGAGCGCCTCCGGTCCGTCCAAGCTCGTGATCTGCACTGCACGCACGACTGCCCCCTCGTTGAAGTCCTGCGCGCATCTTGACGCACGCGTCATCTCGGGGTCAGGCCAGGTCGGCGACGACCTTCGCGACGCGCCGGTCGCGGGTCTCCGGCGTCTTCGCGCCCTCGACCGACAGCACGTGCCGTTGGCGGCCGCTGAAGGACAGCGCGTCGAAGGCGGCCGCCGCGGCGGGTACGGCGTCGAGCGCGCTGCGCAGGTCCTCGGGGACCACCAGCTCGCGCGGCGCGGTGTCGAGCTCGAGGTCGACGTCGACCTCGTCGCCGGCAGCGACGCCCGCGGCCGCGCGGCGCTCGGCGCTGACGGGCAGCATGGCGCGGCCACCCATCGAGCCGACCGTGGTGCGGAAGGTCGCGCTGCCGAGGGTCACCGTCACGGCCGGTCGCTTGCCACCGCCCAGGGCCTCGAGCACGCCTGCCGGCACCTCGATGCCGGTCGCGGTCTTGCCCCCGAGCTCGAGGACGGCGCGGAACCTCATGCGGGGGAGCATGACCTACCGGTACGCCGTGCTGCCACGCAGCCGGGCGTGCACCGCGCGGTGCAGCGGCGCGAGGACGACGCCGCCCTCGGCCAGCCGCCGCCGCAGCTGCCGCCGGTAGCGCAGGACCTGCCAGCTGCCGACCACCCACACGACGTACTGCAGCGCGAAGGCGGTCTTGAAGGCGCTCAGCGCGTAGTCGGTGGACCCGTCGGTGAGCAGGTCGAGCACGACGCCCACCGCCAGCACGGTCAGCAGGGAGGCGACGAAGCCGCCGACGTTGACCAGGCCGCTGGCGCTGCCCAGGCGCGCCGCGGGGTTCTCGGTGCGCGCGTAGTCGAAGCCGATCATCGACGCGGGCCCGTTGGTGCCGAGGACGACGGCGAGCAGCACCAGCAGCGGGAGCGGCGCCCGGCCCGGCCACAGCAGCACGGCCGTCCAGGTCAGCGCGGTGGCGCCGACGACGCCGAAGACGAGGACCGAGCGGCGCAGCGGCCAGCCGCCGACGAGGCGGCCCAGCAGCGGTCCGAACACCATGCCGACGACGACCATCACCGTCAGCAGGCCGGCCGCGGTGCCGCTGCTCAGGCCCTCGCCGACGACCAGGAACGGGAAGCCCCAGAGCAGCATGAAGACGGTGCCGGAGAACTGCGTGACGGTGTGGGTCCACAGCCCGAGCCGCGTGCCGGGTTCCCGCCAGGTCGCCGCGAGGTCGCGCCGCACCTGGGCCAGCCCGACCGGCGGCACGAGCACCGTGGACGGCGGCGCGTCGCGCAGCGCGACCCCGACGAGCACGGCCACGAGCACGCCGACCGCCGCCGCGCCGGCGAACGTCGCCCCCCAGGTGTGCGCGCCGAGCAGGGCGACGAGCGGGTACGCCGCGGCGATCTGCCCTGTCTGGCCGAGGATCCCGGTCAGCTGCGTCATCACCGGGACGGTGCGGCCGGGGAACCACAGCGACACGACGCGCAGCACGCTGATGAACGTCATGGCGTCGCCGGTGCCGACGAGCACGCGCGCGACCACCGCGGTCGGCACATCGTGCGCCACGGCCAGGACCAGCTGCCCGGCCGCGATGACCAGCGCGCCGAGCAGGACCATCCGCCGCGACCCGAGCCGGTCGAGCAGCACGCCGACCGGCACCTGCAGCCCGGCGTAGACGACCAGCTGCAGGACGAGGAAGAGCGAGAGCACCGACGCGCCGGCGCCGAACCGCTCCTGCGCCTGCACCCCGGCGACGCCGAGCGACCCGCGGGAGAAGACGGCGACCGCGTACGCGGTGAGGCCGACCAGCCACACCAGCCAGGCGCGCGCGGGTGGGCGGGAAGACGGAGTGGTCACGAGGAGGGAGAACGCCGGAGCGGGCCGCGGCATTGCCGCGACCTCGTCACACCGGGAGGGCCTGCTCCGGGACGACCACCGCGGCGCGGGCCTGGCGCACGGCGTTGCGCCCGGACCGCTTCGCCTCGTAGAGCGCGCCGTCGGCGGCCTCGACCAGCGCGTCCGGCCCGGAGTCGCGCGAAGGTCGTGATGACACCGACGGAGACCGTGACCGGCAGGCGGCCGGCGATGGTCGCCCGGAGCCGCTCGGCCAGCATCACCGCGTCGTCCGCGGGCGTGCCGCGCAGCAGCACGGCGAGCTCCTCGCCGCCGTACCGGTAGGCGCTGTCGGTCGCCCGCAGGGTCAGCGTGAGCAGGCTGGACAGGTCGTGCAGCAGCCGGTCGCCGTCGCGGTGGCCGTGCTGGTCGTTGTACTGCTTGAAGTGGTCGACGTCGAGCAGCAGCAGGCTGACCGGCACGCCCATGCGCCCCGCGAGCCCGAGCTCGTGCTGCAGGTCCTCCTCGAAGCGCCGGCGGTTGTGCAGGCCGGTGAGCGCATCGCTGCGGCTCTCGGCGTGCACCTGCTCGTGCAGGCGGGCGGCGGTCAAGGCACCACCGGCGGCCAGGGCCAGGTTGTGCAGCGCGAGCTCCACGTCCTCGTCGACCACCCGGTGCACCCGCAGGTGCAGCAGCGCGTGGACGGTCCCGCCGTGCACCACGGGCAGCGCGCAGACCAGCCGGTCGTCGCTGACGCTCAGCCGCAGGAAGCGCAGCGCGTCCTCCGCGACACCGTCGACGGGCAGCTCGGCGCCCTCCGGCAGCGCGGCGAGCACGCCGACGAGGCGGCCGTCCTCGGCCTCGCGCAGCAGGGCGACGTCGACGTCGGCGACCTGGCTGAGCCCGCGGAGCAGGGCATGGCCGACCTCGGCCGGGTCGAGGTAGCCGCCGAGCTCGTGCGCCACGGCGACGACGCGCTGGTAGACGTGGGTGCGCGCCACGGCGGCGCTGCGCTCGGCGGCGGTCTCCTCACCGCGCCGCTGCGCGGCCTCGGCCAGCTTCTGCACGCCGGTCGCCAGGGCCTCGAACTCGCGCGTCGGGTAGCGGGCCGGGCGGGCGCCGGCCTCACCGAGGGTCAGCCGGCTGAGCACCTGGGTCACCTCGGCGACCGGGCGGACGAGGTCGTCGACCAGCCGGCGCCGCCGACGGGCGGCGAGCAGCAGGGCCCCGGCGGCCAGGGCGATCTCCAGGCCGCTGAAGACCGCGTCGACCCGCTCGCGCTGGCGCAGCAGTGCGTCGTTGTGGGACCGGGCGGCGCCGAGCACCTGGGCGTACGTCTCGCGGTAGCTGTCGAACAGCAGCTTGCCGAGCGCCAGCTCCGCCGCCGTCGGGGCCACCGGCGCCGAGGAGGACCGCGCGACCGAGGGTGCGGCGTGACGCGTCTGCCATGCGGCGGCCCGGTCCTGCAGGGTCAGCAGGGCGTCGGCCTGCCGCCGGTCCGGCAGCAGCTGCCAGGAACGCGCCGCGGCGGCGGTCCACGCGCGCTGACCGTCGAGGTAGGGCCGCAGGTAGACCTCGCTCCCGGACGCCTGGTAGCCGCGCAGGCCGGTCTCCTGGTCGAGCATCGCCTCGTGCGCGTCGGTCACCGCGCGGGCGAACTGCACGCCCTGGCGCACCTGCGGGTCGAAGACGTGCAGCGTGAGGTACCAGCGCGCGCAGCCCAGCACGAGCAGCGCCACGGTCAGGACCGCCATGGTGAGGAAGAAGCGGCGACCAGCCCGCGCCACGCTCGCGGTGCTCGAGGTGGCGTCCACGGTGGTCCATCGCCCGCAGGACCGGATCCATGAGCGCCGTCAGGCACTAGGTGGCGGAGAAGTCCGGGAGAGTCAGCGAGCCGTCCTCGGCCAGCGCGAAGCCGGGGTTGTGCGCGACCTCCCACGGGTGCCCGTCGAGGTCGGTGAAGGTCCCGGCCCAGCCGCCGTACGGCGCGCGGCGGGCGGGCGTGGTCACGGTGCCGCCGGCGGCCTGCGCGGCGGCGAGCAGCGCGTCGACCTCCGCCTCGGACCGGACGTTCTGCGCCAGGCCGATGCCCCCGAAGCCCTGCCGGCCGGGGTCCGGGAGGCCGGCGTCCTCGGCGAGCAGCGCCCGGCTCCACAGGACGACGGCGAGTCCGCCGGCCTGGAAGAAGACCGTCTCCTGCACCTCCTGGCCGCGCCACCCGAGCTGCTCGTAGAACGCCCCGGGCGGCGGCCAGGTCCGCGACGCCGAGCGTGATGAGGCTGACCCGCTGCTCCATCCGCCGACCGTACGACGCCGCGCGCGCTCGGGGTCAGCGCAGCGCCGCCGCCAGCTGCGGGAAGACCCTCGCGACCTTGGCGGTGAGGTAGTCGCCGTAGACGCCGTCCCAGGCATGGACGCTCTGCCCGTCCCAGCGGTCCATGCCGTCGTCGCCCAGCACGTCGCGAGCCGCCTGAGGCAGCGGCGTCACCGTCGCGTCCCACGACGGGTCGAGGAAGAGCGGGAACGACAGCCGGTCCGCGCCGCTGAGGTTGCGCACCCGGTGCGGGTTGGACCGGTAGGCGCCACCGGTCATCCGCTCCAGCATGTCGCCGATGTTCACGACGAAGGCGTACGGGTCCGCGGGCACGTCGAGCCACCGGTCACCGCTGCGCACCTGCAGGCCGCCGTGGGAGTCCTGCGCGAGCAGGGTGATGAGCCCGTAGTCGGTGTGCTCGCCGACGCCCCACGAGGCCGTGTCCCCGGGCGGGTAGTGGAAGACCCGGAACAGCACGGTCGGGTCAGCGGTGAGGTGCTGCGCGAACCAGTCGCGCTCCAGGCCGAGACCGAGCGCGATGCCGCCGAGGACGGCCTGGCCGAGCGCGGCCACCTGCTCCATCCACTGCAGCACGACGGGCCCGAGCTCTGCCGGCTCGGCCGGGAAGAGGTTCGCCCCGTGCAGCGGCGTCTGCTCCTGCACGCGCGGGTCACTCGCCGGCAGCTCCGTGCCGAAGTAGACGCCCTCCTTGCGGTCGGGCTGCGCCCGACGTCAGCTCGTCGCCGACGGGGAACCAGCCGCGCCAGGCGATCCCGCCGCGGGCCATGGCGATCTGCGCCTTCTCCTCGTCCGGCAGCGCGAAGAAGACCCGCGAGAGGCGCTCCAGGTCGTCGCGCAGCGCGGGGTCGATGCCGTGCCCGGTGACGAGCAGGAAGCCGGTGTCGCGGCACGCGGCGTCGATCTGCCGCGCGACCCGGGCACGGCTGGCGGCGTCGGACCTGCGCGTCCACCAGCGCCGACACGTCGACCAGCGGGAGGCCGGTCAGGTCGGGGCGCTGCACGCGCGGAGCGTATCGGCGCGCGCCCTACGGGGCGAGGATCAGACCGAGCTGCCGCGACTGCGCGAGCAGCGTCCCGTCGGGCGCCCACAGCTCGCCCTCCTCCTCCAGGAACCCCTCGACCGCGGTCGTCGTCCGGAAGCGGACGGCGATCCAGTCCTCGGGCTGCAGCGCCTGCAGGGCGGCGACCGACCGCAGGTGCACGGTGAGGTCGATGGTGGGCACACCGAACGGCGGCGCCACCCGGGTGAAGATGGCCGGGAACCACCCGTCGCTCATCGCGGCGAGGACCGCGGCGTCGTACGGCCGCTGCTCGCTCAGGCGCATCCAGCCGCCGGTGACCGCCGTGCCGCTCGGCCCGTCCCAGGGCGCACCGACGACGTGCCGGTACTCGTAGCGCTCGCGCATCGTCACGGCCGCGGTCCCGGGGTCCGGGTCCTCGATGGTCTCGGGGGACGCGTAGCCGGGGAAGGTCCGCTCGGCGAACGTGTGGGCGTCGCTGCCCGTACGTGCGAAGGCCGCCCGCGCGACGGCGATGAGGCGCTCGCCCTGGGTCAGTCGCGCGGCGAGGAAGTGCACCGTGCGACCCGCGCGCTCGACGACGACCGAGACCTCCGCCTCGCCGGCGACCGCAGGCGCCAGGTAGTGGAAGGTCATCGACCGGGCGTGGCGCTCGGGGTCGTCGACGACGGCCGTCAGGGCGCGCACCAGGATCGCCGCGATGTAGCCGCCGTTCGGTCCGCGGTCGATGAACCAACCCGGGTCGATGCGGGTGGAGAACCTGCCGTCGCCCTGGGCGACGACGGCTGTGTCGAGGTCGAACCGCGCGTCCATGCCCGGACCCTAGCCGCGGCTCGGCCGAGCGCCGGTCAGCGCAGGTGCTGGCCCAGGAACTCCTGCGTGGACGCCCAGGCAGCCTCGGCGGCCGGCTGGTCGTACATCGAGGGGGCGTCCCAGTTGGAGAACGCGTGCCCGGCGTCGTAGCGCTCCACGCGCATCCCGGGCCGGCCGGCGACCGCGCGCTCGACCTCCTCGATGCTCTCCAGCGGGATGAACGGGTCGCGGTCGCCGTAGTGGAAGAGGACGGGGCACTGCACCGCGTCGAGCAGGGGCAGCATGCCGTTGTTGCCGGAGCCGTAGTAGCTCACCGCCGCGTCGATGCCCTTGCCGTCGACCCGGCTCCGTGCGGCGGCGAGGAAGGCGAGCGAGCCGCCGAGGCAGAAGCCGACCGCGCCGACCGGGCCCGTGCACTCGGGCAGGGACAGCAGCTGCGCGTGCGTCGCGGAGATGTCCTCCGGCACGGTGTCCCAGTCGAGCTGCTGCACCATGGCCATGCACTCCTCGAGCGCCGACTCGTCCTTGCGCTCGAAGCCCGGCTCGATGCGCCAGAACACGTCCGGCACCAGCACGACGTAGCCCGCACGCGCCAGCCGGTCGGCCAGCCCACGCATGTTGTCGTTGATGCCGAAGATCTCCTGGAACAGCAGGATGCCCGGGCCCGGGGAGTCCGGCACGGCGCAGTGCGCGGTGAAGGTGCGGCCGTCGGGCAGGGTCACGTGCTCCGTGCGGGATGTCGTCACGCGCGGAGCGTACGGGCAGCCGGAGGCGCGTCTCAGGGAGCGTGCCGATGCAGGACGGTGACGCCGTGCTTGGCGCGTCCGGCCACGTGCGCCATCGCCTCCGCGGCCTGCTCCAGCGGGAAGCGACTCGTGATCGGCGGCGTGATGTCGCCGCGGACGAGCATCGCCTCGAGGGCGTCCCGGTTGGCCGCCGCCCGCTCCGGCTGCTGGCGCTGGAAGTCGCCGATCTCGTAGCCCAGGATCGTCGAGCCCTTGAGCAGCACCAGGTTGAGCGGCACCCGTGCCGGTGCGCCGGCGGCGAAGCCGACGACCACGAACCGCCCGCCGTACCCGACGGTGCGCAGGGCCGCCTCGGAGTAGTCGCCACCGACCATGTCGAGCACGACGTCGGCGCTGCCGCCGCACGCCGCCTTGAGCCGGTCCTTGAAGCCGGCCTCGTCGTAGAGCACGCCGTCGTCGGCGCCGAGCTCCGCGCAGAACGCGAGCTTCTCGGGCGTGGACGCGCAGGCGACCACGCGCGCCCCGAGCGTCTTGGCGATGAGCACGGCCGCGCTGCCGACGGCGCCGGACGCACCGAGCACGACCACGCTCTCGCCCGGCCGCACGCCGGCGGTCGAGACGACGGCGTCGTAGGCCGTCCGGTAGGGGACGCCGGTCAGGCAGGCGAGCTCCGCGGAGAGACCTCCGGGCGTACGGCGCAGCTGGTTCTCCGACAGTGCGACGCGCTCGGCGAACCCGCCCACGAAGGCCATCCCGTGCACCCGGTCGCCGACGCGGAGCGACGCGCAGTCCGGCCCGACCTCCACGACGACGCCGGCCACGTTGTTGCCGGGGGTGAAGGGCGTCGGCACGCTGATCTGGTACCTGCCGGACGCGATGAGGGTGTCGACGAAGTCGACCGAGGCGGCGTGCACCTCGACGACGACCTGCCCCGGGCCGGCGACCGGGTCAGGCACGTCCCGGACGACGAGCTCCCGGCGATCGCCGTCCCCGTCGCAGATGAGTGCGCGCACGTCCCCGCCTCCGTGTGGTCAGACAGTCGTCCGCGGCACCGTCCCATGCCGGTCCGTCGAGACCCTGACGGCGGGGTGCCCGGGCGGTACGGTCCGCCGGTGACCCGGACCGGACGCTGTCTCTGCGGTGAGGTGACCTACGAGGTCACCGGTGACCTGCTCGCCACCGCCGTGTGCCACTGCGCGCACTGCCAGCGCCAGAGCGGGGGCGCGTTCTCGGTGAACCTCGTCGTCCACGAGTCGCAGCTGCGCGTCGAGGGAGAGCTCAAGACCTACGAGGAGCTCGGCGAGAAGGGCGACGCCGTCTACGTCCGCCGGCGGTTCTGCGGGTCGTGCGGCTCGCCGATCGTGTCGGAGCTGGCGCTGTCGGCCGGCGTCGTCGCGGTCAAGGCCGGCACCCTGGACGACACCTCGGCCGTCCTGCCGACGATGGAGGTGTGGTGCTCCGACCGCCAGCCGTGGGTGACGCTGCCCGGGATGACGGTGTCGCTCGAGCGCGAGTGACCACCGGCACTCCGTCTCGCACCGTGGCCTACGACGAGGACCTCGCCGACCGCATCAGGGCTGTCCTGGGCGGGCAGCCGTTCGCGGAGAAGCAGATGTTCGGCGGCCTGGCCTTCCTGGTCGACGGTCACCTGGCCGTCGCCGCCGGCGGACGGGGCGGGCTCATGCTCCGCGTCGACCCGCAGGACGTCGAGGCGCTGCTCCGCGAGCCGGGGACGGACGTCGTGCAGATGGGCGCGCGTGGCCCCATGAAGGGCTGGCTCCACGTCGACGGCGACGCCGTGCGCGACGCTGCGGCGCTGGCCACGTGGGTCCGGCGAGCCCTCGTCTGCACCGCAGCACTCCCGCCCAAGGCGCCGCGTCGCCCGCTCTAGGGTCCCGTCATGCCGATCAGACTCGAGAACGTCGCCATCGCCGTGCGGGACCTCGAGGCGACCATCGCCTTCTTCACCGACCTCGGCCTGACCGTGATCGGCCGCGACACCGTCAGCGGCGCCTGGACGGAGACGGCGGTCGGCCTCGACGGCAACCACGCCAAGATCGCCATGTTGCAGACGCCCGACGGCGAGGGTCGCCTGGAGCTGTTCGAGTACCTCCACCCGGACGCCATCGAGACCGAGCCCACGCAGCCCAACGAGATCGGCATGCACCGGGTCGCGTTCTCGGTGGACGACCTCGACGAGGCCCTCGCGATCGCCGCACGGCACGGCTGCCACCCGCTGCGCGGCGTGGGCACGTACGAGGACGTCTACCGGCTCACCTACGTCCGCGGCCCCAGCGGCATCATCGTCATGCTCGCCCAGGACCTCCGGAAGGGCTGACCCGCTCAGCGCCTCGGCAGGGCCTCGCGTGCACCGGCGAGCACCACCTCGGTGAGGCGCTCGAGCGACGGCGACCGGACCTTCCAGCGCTGCCAGTGCAGCGGCACGTCCACGGTCGCGCCGGGGTCCAGCAGGACGACGGCGGAGCGCAGGGCGTCGTCCGCGAGCTGGAGGTCGCTGAGCATCCCCCAGCCGAGGCCGGCCAGGACGGCGTGCACGAAGCCCTCGGTGGAGGGGACGTGGTGCGCCGGCGGGTGCGCCCGTCCGCCGGAGCGGTCGGCGAGCCAGCCGCGCTGCAGCCCGTCGTCGCGGTCGAAGTGGACGACGGGTGCGTCACCGAGCGCGGCAGGGGTCGGACCGTCGGCGAACCACCGCTCGGCGAACTCCGGCGTGGCGACGGGTCGGTAGCGCAGGACCCCCAGCGGGGTGGAGCTGCAGCCGGGGACAGGCGCCGCCGCCGAGGTGACGGCTGCGAGCACCGTGCCGTCGCGCAGCAGCGCCGCCGTCGCCTCCTGGTCGGCGCGGTGCAGGTCCAGCAGCACCTCCCCGCGCAGCGGGGCGAGCGCCGGCAGCAGCCAGGTGGCCAGCGAGTCGGCGTTGACCGCGACCGGCAGGGTCACGGGTCCCTCTGCCTCGGCCAGCTCGCGCGCGGTGTCCGCGGCCAGCAGCTCGACCTCACGCGCCAGTCGGAGCACGGCCCGGCCGTGCTCGGTCACCTGCACGGGGCGGGACCGCACGAGGAGCACGCGCCCGACCGCCTGCTCCAGCGCCTTGATCCGCTGGCTGACCGCGGACGGGGTGACGTGCAGCTCGCGGGCGGCCGCCTCGCAGCGTCCCGGCGTCGGCCGCAGCCCGCAGCGCACGGAGCTGGCCGAGGTCGACGTCCATGAAGCAACGCTAATGCCGCTGCAGTTCCTCGCGCTTGGCTTCACCGCTCGCATCGCCGACCCTGCAGAGGTGACCCCCGCACTGCTCGCCGGTCTGTCCGGGCTCGGCCTGGGCCTGGCCCTCATCGTCGCCATCGGCGCCCAGAACGCCTTCGTCCTGCGGCAGGGGCTGCGCGGCGAGCACGTCGTCGCGGTGGTCGCGGTCTGCGCGGTGTCGGACCTGGTGCTCATCGCCGCCGGCGTGGCCGGGACGGGCGCCCTGCTGGACCAGGCCCCACGGGCCGTGACGGTCGTCCGGTGGGCCGGCGCCGCCTTCCTGCTGGCGTACGGCGCGATGGCGGCCGGTCGCGCCCTGCGCCCGGCGGGGTCGCTGTCGGCCGACGCGGCCGGACGGGCGCCGCTCGTCAGCACCCTCCTGACCGCCACGGCGCTGACCTGGCTGAACCCCCACGTCTACCTCGACACCGTCGTGCTGCTCGGCTCGGTCGCGGCGACGAAGGGTGACCTCCGCTGGGCGTTCGGCGCCGGCGCCGCGCTCGGCAGCCTGCTCTGGTTCTGCGGGCTGGGTGCGGGAGCCCGGCTGCTGCGCCCGGTGTTCGCGCGTCCGACGGCCTGGCGCGTCCTCGACGCCGGCATCGCCGTCGTCATGCTCGTCCTCGCCGTCGGCCTGGTGCGAGGGGCGTGACCGCGGCCTCGGGGCTGTGCTCGGGACGAAGGCCGCCGACAGGAGTCACGGTGGCGGGTGCCGTGTTGGCTGCCCGACGCGTCAGGGCGTGTCGTTGCCCGGACCGTGGTCTTGCCACCGCGGCGGCGTCGTCAGGGACCCGGCCAAGGCCGATGGCGCCGTCGTGCTGTCACTGGCTGAACCCGACGAGGCGGAAGGCGACGAGCGCTGTCGCTGCCAGGGGCAGGCTCATCGTGAGGGCCTGCGCCCTTGGGCGGATGTCGCCGGGTCGCGACGAGCAGGCAGAGCACAGCCAGGACGACCTCGATCGCGGCGGTCTGGAGGCTGTCCGTCCGGTAGGCGGCGTCGCCGTTGTCCGGGCGGGTCGCCAGCAGGCCCGCCTCTGCCAGCAGGACGGCTGTCGGCAGCGCGGCGCCCAGAGCCCGCCGCAGACCGCTCCGCTCGGTGGACCACCCGCCGGCGGTCCCGAACGCTGCGCCGGCGAGCACGGCGAGGACGAGCCAGAACAACGTCTTCGGCGCCCAGAGCTGCGACGTGCTGTCGTCGAGGAACAGGACTGCGGCGACGTAGTAGGTCTCCACCGCGACGAGCAGCAGCACCATGCCTGCCGCTGCCGGCCACATGCCCCGGCGTCCGGAACGGCCTGCCGTCCAGGCTCCTGCGGCGAAGGCTGCGAGGGCCCACACCGCGGAGGAGTTGGCGAGAATGGCCTACGGGTACGGGAGAACGCGCTGGGCGAGGAGGTCGCCTGGGCCGAGGAGGGCGCCTGCCGCGGCCGCCGTCAGGACCAGGGGCGCTCAGGACAGGTTCATGCTCGCAGCATACTCGGTATGCAGTTCTGCCTCCCCGCGAGGCGCGCCGAAGGCTCAACGGAGTGCGGACCGGAGCTTCTGGTCAGGGGCGGAGGAGACGGGATCCGAACCCGGTCAGCTACCCGGCCTGCTGGCCACAGCTTCCCACGAGCATCGGGAGGAGCGCGGCTGCCACCTCCGCGGGACGCTCCTCGTGGCAGAACAGCGATGCGTCCTCGATGACGGTCAGGCGGGCGTCCGCGAAGCCCTGGACCATCTCCCGGGCCCGCTGCACGGGGAAGAACGGGTCTGCCGCCCCCCACACCAGCTGCACCGGCACGGTCATGCGGGCATGGACGTCAGCGAGCTGATCGACCAGTGAGGTGTCGAAGCTCTTCAGCAGGGCGACTGCGGCTCGACGGCGTGCGGGGTCCTCGATCAGCGGGCGGAGGAAGAACTCGTCGAACTCCCCGTCGAGAAGGGAACGGTCGCGGAAGGCTCCGCCGAGCAGCAGGGGCGAGCGCCGCAGCCACCTCGTGTCCAGGACGCGCCCGAACGTGGGCTCGAAGCGGGGCAGTAGGGGTGCGAGCAGGAACACCGGAAGCGCCAGGTCAGGCCCTGCGGCTGCTCGGTGTTGATGAGCCCCCACGCGCGGACCCGGTGGTCCCCGGCGAAGGCGTGCCGGGCGATGAGCCCGCCGCTGTCATGGCCCACCACCGCGACGTCGTCCAGGGCCAGGGCGTCGAGGCTCTGGCGCACCGCGGCGATGTGCTGGTCGACCGAGATCAGGCTGTTCGGCCGGAAGGTGCTGGAGCCAGCTCCGACCAGGTCGAGCACGTGGCACGTGACATGCGGCGCGAGATGCGGCAGCAGGAGGCGGAACGTGGCTCCGCTCGCCGGCCAGCCGTGCACGAACAGCACGTCCGGGCCCCGCCCGACGCGCCGGTACGCGACGCGACCCTGCTCGACGTCGAGCATCCGCGCGGGCGGGCGACGGAACAGGTCCGATGCCTGCGCCCGGGTCAGTCCGGGCGATGCGGCGTCAGCAGGAGTCGTCATCACGGGCCTCGTCCTCTTCTGTAGTAGTCACTACACAAGGTAGATGTAGTAGTCGCTACAGTCAAGGTGTGGTCAAGCACGCGAAGGCAGACCTGCTGGCGGCAGCTCAACTGGTCGCCCGCAGCGACGGGCTGCGACAGCTGTCCTTCGGGCGGGTCGCTCAGCAGGCCGGGACGAACGACCGGACGGTCGTCTACTACTTCCCGACCAAGGAGGCGCTGGTCACCGAGGTCGTGATGGCGATGAGCGCCGAGCTCGAGCAGCGGCTGTCTGCCGTACCCGTGGCACGGCTGTCAGGACATCGCGACCTGCTCCGATCAGCGTGGCCTGCGCTGGCGCACCCGGACGCCGACCCTGTCTTCGCCCTGTTCTTCGAAGCCGCTGGCCTCGCGGCAGCAGGCGTCGCCCCGTACGCCACCATCGTCCCCGCCCTGGTCGCAGCCTGGCTCGACTGGGCCGAGGCCCGCCTCGCCGGCGCACCCGAGCGGAGGCGCGTCGAGGCCGAGGCGGCCGTGGCGGTCATCGACGGGCTCCTGCTGTTCCGGCAGATCATGGGCAGCGAGGCGGCCGACCGCGCCGCCGCCCGGCTCGCGCGGGGTCCGTCTTGACGCGAGCGAAGGCGGCTCGCACGTGTCGCTGAACGTCCCCGCAGGCGGGCAAGACGCACGGACGCGCGCGAGTCCGCCTCGTGTGCCGAGTGCAGGTCAGAGCGGAGGGCGAGGGATTCGAACCCTCGAGGAGCTTGCACCCCTAGCGGTTTTCAAGACCGCCGCCATCGGCCACTAGGCGAGCCCTCCCGGCGCGCCCACCCTACGCAACCGGCCGTGTCCGTCAGGCCGAGCCCAGCGCCGCCACCGCCGCTGCCCGGGCCGCGGCGTGGTCGGCCTTGCCGTTGGCGGCCCGGGGCACCCGCGGGACGAAGACGACGTGGCGCGGCGCCTTGTAGCCGGCGAGCTCGCCCTTGACGGCGGCGACCACGGCCTGCGCCGTCAGGTCGACCCCGGGGCCGACCTCGACGACCGCGGTCACGGCGTGGCCGAAGCGCTCGTCCTCGACGCCGACGACGAGGCAGTCGAGCACGCCGGCGACCCGCTTGACCGACTCCTCGACCTCCTCGGGGAAGACCTTCTCCCCGCCCGTGTTGATGACCTGGCTCCCCCGGCCGAGCAGCACGAGCGAGCCGTCGGCGGCGACCTGGGCGAGGTCACCGGGGAAGGAGTAGAGGACGCCGTCGATCTCGCGGAAGGTGCGCGCCGTCTTCTCGGCGTCCTTGTAGTAGCCGCGCGGGATGCCGCCCGAGGCGGCGATCATCCCGACCTCCCCCGAGCCGGGCACCACCTCGCGGTCGTCCTCCGTGAACACCTTCGTCGTCGGGTTGAGCACGAAGGTGGCCGTCGTCGGGGCGGTGACGCGGTCGCTGACCTGGGTGGCCATGGCGCCCTCGGTCGAGTTCATGATGTCGAACAGCGACACGTTGGGGAACCGGTCCAGCAGCTGCTGCTTCACCTCGGCCGACCACATGGCCCCCGAGGAGTAGATCCGCAGCAGGCTCCGCACGTCGTACGGCTGCCCGGTCGCGGCCCTCTCGTCGAGCGCACGCAGCACCGGCCGGGAGAAGACGTCGCCGACGATCGCCAGGTTCGTGACCCGGCGGCGCTCGATCGCCGCCAGCAGCTCGTGCGGGTCGAAGGTGCGGCTCGCGAGGGTCACCACCTCGGCCCCCAGCGTCTGCGGGACCAGCGCCCCGAGCGTGACGCCGGTGCCGTGCATGAGCGGTGCGCACGGCACCGTGACGATCCGCTCCTCCTCGGTCAGACCGGCGACGACGGCGGCCACCTCGTCGAGCGTGGCCAGCGGCTCGCGCCCGATCTGCGCGAGGGCGCCGGCGACGAACGACTCCGTCCAGGTGCCGACCGAGAACATCACGCCCTTCGGCAGCCCGGTCGTACCACCGGTGTAGAGCAGGAACACGTCATCGGGTGACCGCTCGATGCGCGGCATCGGCGCATGCTCGGCCAGCAGCCGCTCGTACGCCACCGCGCCGTCGACCAGCGGCTGGCCGTCGTCGTCGACCTGCACCAGCAGCTGCACCGCACCCAGGCGCCCGGCCACCCGAGCGACGCGGTCCGCCAGCGAGGAGTGGAAGAACAGCGCCTCGGCGTCGGAGTTGTCGAGCAGGTAGACGAGCTCCTCGTCGCGGTAGCGGTAGTTGACGTTCACCGGGACCACGCGCGCCTTGAGCATCCCGAGCTGCGCCTCGAGGTACTCCGGCCCGTTGTAGAGGTACAGCGCTGCCTTCGAGGACGGGGCCAACCCGGCCGCCGTCAGCGCCTGCGCGACGCGGGCCGCCCGGTCGTCGACCTCGGACCAGGACCGGGTCGTCGACGCATGGGTCAGCGCCGGGCGGTCCGGGACCGCGTCCGCGATCGACTCGAACAGGGTGGCGAGATGCGCCTCCACCGTCAGAGCACCGTCAGAGCAGGCTGGTCAGCCGCGCCCGGATCAGCTCGTCGGCCTCGCTCATGATGCGGCGCACGAGCTCGTCGACCGTCGGGATGTCGTGGATGAGGCCGACCACCATGCCGCAGCTCCAGGCACCGGCGTCCATGTCGCCCTCCAGCATGATCCTGGGGTAGACGCCGGCGACCTGGTCGACGATGTCCTCGATCGTGAGGGCGTCGCCCTTCTCCTTCTCGATGGCGAGCAGCTCCTCCACCTTGGCGTTGTTCAGCACGCGCTCGGTGTTGCGCAGCGGTCGCATGATGAGACGGGTGTCGTTCTCGTCCGCGTCCACCAGCGCCTGCTTGACGTTCTCGTGCACCGGCGCCTCCTGCGTGGCGATGAAGCGGGTGCCCATGTTCATGCCCTCGGCGCCGAGCGCGAGCGCGGCGACAAGGCTGCGCGCGTCGGCCATGCCGCCGGAGGCCACGAACGGGATGCTGAGCTTCTCCGCCGCGGCGGGCAGCAGGATCATGTTCGGGATGTCGTCCTCACCGGGGTGACCGCCGCACTCGAAGCCGTCGACGCTCACGGCGTCGCAGCCGATCCGCTCGGCCTTGAGCGCGTGCCGCACCGACGTGCACTTGTGGATGACCTTGATGCCGGCGTCCTTGAGCGCGGGCATGTACTTCTCGGGGCTGCGGCCCGCGGTCTCGACGGCCTTCACGCCGCCCTCGGCGATCGCCTGGATGTACTCCGGGTAGGGCGGCTCGCTGAACATCGGCAGGAACGTGAGGTTCACGCCGAACGGCTTGTCGGTCAGGTCGTGGCACTTCTGGATCTCGGCGGCCAGCTTCTCGGGCGTCCCCTGCGTCAGCCCGGTGATGATGCCGAGGCCACCGGCGTTGGAGACCGCGGCCGCCAGCTCCGCGAACCCGACGAAGTGCATGCCGCCCTGGATGATGGGGTGCTCGATGCCGAACAGCTCGGTGATCCTGGTCCGCATGGACGCTCCTGTGCCGGTGGGGTGGGGGACGGTGCTGCGCCGGACCCTAGGCCCACGCTCGCTATAACGACTCGTTATACAGAGCGGTCCGCCCGACGGCAAGGCTCAGTCGGCGCGCAGTCCGCGGACCAGCGTCTGCACCGCGGTACGGGTCCGCTGCGCCGGGTCGCCGCGAGGCGCGTTCCCGACCAGCTCGAGCATCACCAGCCCGTGGCCCGCGGCCCACAGCACGTGCGCCGCGGACTCCACGTCCGTGCTCAGGGGCCGGACCGCAGCCCACCGCTCTACCGTACGGACGAAGTGCTGGTAGTTCTCGCGGGCGTGCCGGCGGCTCTCGGCCGCGGGGGCGAAGTCGGGCACCGGCCGGGCGAACATCACCTGGTAGAGCGTGGGGTGCGTGAGCGCGACGTCCCGGTAGGCCAGGCACATGCGGACGACATCGGCCTCGGGGTCGGTCCCCTCGGTGACGGACGCCTGGGCCGCGCGCAGCTTGGCGAAGCCGTCGACGTAGAGCGCGTCGAGCAGGCCGGCCTTGTCGCCGAAGTAGTGGTAGATCGCGATGGTCGAGCAGCCGGCCGCTGTCGCGATCTTCCGCACGGACAGCCCGGCCGGGCCCTCGGTGGCGAGCAGGTGCGCCGTCGCGGACAGGGTGCGCTCGCGCACCGAGTCCTGCACCGCGGCGGTCATGCGCTCGACTGTACGGACGCACCGTTGACAGCAGGCGCCGCGCGGTGACTCACTCCGCAGCACCACCGGCGGGGGAGAGCGCATGGACCTGTTCGTCGCGGACACCGGCGAGGACGACCTGCCGGCCGTGCTCTGCCTGCACTCGCTGTTCCTGGACGGCACGATGTTCGACGACCTCGTCGCGGCGGCAGCAGGACGCTTCCGCATGGTGCGTCCGGACTTCCGCGGACAAGGAGCCAGCCCGGCGGCCGCCGGCACCGTGACGATGGACCAGTGCGCTGACGACGTGCTCGCGGTGCTCGACGCGCTGGGTCTGGCGAAGGTGCACGTGGTCGCGCAGTCCATGGGCGGTGACGTCGCCGTGCGCGTCGCGGCCCGCCGGCCGGACGCCGTCGACCGGATGGTGCTGCTCGGCTCGTCCGCGCGCGAGGAGCCACCCGAGCACCTGGAGGCGTTCCGGCCGATCGCCGACGAGGTGTCCCGGCGCGGCTTCGTCGACGAGCTGCTCGAGACGACGACGCAGATCATGTTCGGCGAGACCTGCCGCACCGACCCCGCTCGCGCCGACCTCGTCCGGCGCTGGCGTGCGCACTTCGCCGCCCTGTCGCCTGCGCTGGCGCACGCGATCCGCGGCGTGGTGGAGCGCCCGACCGCGGTGCCGCTGCTGCCGGACATTCCGGCGGCGACGCTCGTCGTCAGCGGCGGCGAGGACGGTGCCCGCCCGCCGGCGTGGTCGCAGCAGCTCGTCGACGGCATCCCCGACGCGCAGCTGTGGAGCCTGCCGACCACCGGCCACAGCGTCATCCTCGAGCAGCCGGACCTGGTGGTCCCGCGCGTGCTCGGCTTCCTCTCGGGCGAGGCGGCGCCGGCCGCCTAGCCTCGCCGGCGTGACCCTGCTCCGGCTGCTCGACGTCGCGGGCGTCTTCGTCTTCGGCCTCTCCGGCGCCCTGCTCGCGGTGGAGCGGCGGCTCGACGTGTTCGGCATGGTGGTCCTCGCCCTCGCCGCCGGGCTCGGCGGCGGGGTGCTCCGGGACGTGCTGCTCGACGTGCACCCGCCGGCCGCCCTGCGGGACGGCGTCTACCTGGCCGCGGGCGTCGCCGCAGCGGCGACCGTCGCGGTCGGGTCACGGCTGGTCGTCCGCCTCGCCGGAGCCGTGCGGCTGTTCGACGCCGCGGGCCTCGGGCTGTTCGTCGCCGCCGGCACCGGCAAGGCGCTGGACGCCGGTCTCGGCGCTGCCGGTGCCGTCACCATCGGCTGCCTGACCGGCATCGGCGGTGGCGTGCTGCGGGACGTGCTCGTCGGCGACGTGCCCGTGGTCATGCGCCGCGAGCACCTCTACGCCGTGCCCGCGATCGTCGGCGCCGCCGCGCTCGTCCTGGCCGACGGGCTGGACGTTCGGGCGACGCCGGCGGCCGCGGTCTCGGCCGGCCTCGTCTTCGCGGTGCGGATGCTCGCGCTGTGGCGCGGGTGGCACGCGCCGGTCGTACCGCTGCGGAAGCCCTAGGCCGCGACGGGCTCGAGCACCTTGCGCACCGGCGCGGGCAGCACCGACGCAGCGGTGCTGGTGGCCTTGCCGAGCCAGCCGTTCGGCAGCGACAGTCGCACGACCTTCTTCCACGCCGAGCCCAGCTGCTTCGGGAAGCTGCCGGTCGCGTACGTCAGGCCGTACCGCTCGAAGACCTCCTGGATCTTCGGCGCGATCTCCTGGTAGCGGTTGCTCGGCAGGTCGGGGTAGAGGTGGTGCTCGATCTGGAACGACAGGTTGCCGGTCATCAGGTGCAGGAACGGCGAGCCGGTGATGTTGGCGGCGCCGAGCATCTGGCGCAGGTACCACTCGCCGCGCGTCTCGCCCTCGATCGAGGTCTTCTCGAACGTCTCGACGCCCTCGGGGAAGTGGCCGCACATGATGACCGAGTGGGTCCACAGGTTGCGGACCAGGTTGGCCGTCGCGTTGGCGGTCAGCGTCGGCAGGAAGGACGGGCCGGACAGCAGCGGGTGCACGAGGTAGTCGCGGGTGGCCTGCGTCTTGATCTTGGCGAGGACGTCCCAGACCTGCTTCCTGAACTCCTCCTTGTCCTTGCGGCCCTTGAGGTACTTGCCGATCTCGAGGTCGTAGGCCGCGATGCCGTACTCGAAGAAGCAGGCGTTGAGGAAGTTCCACAGCGGCTGGCCGAGGTAGAACGGCGACCAGCGCTGGTCCTCGTCGACGCGCATGATCCCGTAGCCGAGGTCGTTGTCACGGCCGAGCACGTTGGTGAACGTGTGGTGGATCTGGTTGTGCGAGTGCTTCCACATGTCCGACGGGCGAGGCGTTGTCCCACTCCCACGTCGTCGAGTGGATCTTCGGGTCGCGCATCCAGTCCCACTGTCCGTGCATGACGTTGTGCCCGATCTCCATGTTCTCGAGGATCTTGGAGATGGACAGGCCGGTCGCGCCGAGCAGCCAGGCCGGCGGGAACAGCGAGAAGAGCAGGACGCCGCGGCTGGCCAGCTCGATCCGGCGCTGCGCGTCGATGACCTTGCGGATGTACGCGGCGTCGCGCTCGCCGCGGCTCGCGACGACCTGCTCGCGGATCGCGTCGAGCTCGCGGCCGAGGTTCTCGACGTCCTCAGCGGTCAGGTGCGCGATCGGGTTGTGCTGCTTCTTCTGGATGGCAGTCATGAGGACTCCTCGGGGTCAGAGCGCGGGGTCAGAGCTGGAGGTCGCAGGGGCCGGCGGCGGCGCTGATGCAGGTCTGCACCAGCACCCCGTCGCCGGGCGCTGCGGTGGTGAGGTCGCCGGTGCGCAGGTCGCGCACCGCGCCCTCGCGGAGCGGGACGACGCAGCCGAAGCAGATGCCCATGCGGCAGCCGGACGGCATGAGCACGCCGGCGCCCTCGCCGGCGTCCAGCAGGGCGGTGGTGCCGTCGGCCTCGACGGTGACGCCCGAGGTGCTGAAGGTGACCGCGCCGCCCTCGCCGCCGGCGACGACCTTCGGGCGGAAGCGCTCGGTGTGCAGCGGCGCGCCGAGGGCGGCCCACCGCTCCTCCATCGCGTCGAGCATGCCGGTCGGGCCGCAGGCCCAGGTCTCGCGCTCGGCGAGGTCGGCACCAGGGCCTCGAGGTCGGCGACGCTGAGCATCCCGGCGGTGTCGGTGTGCTGCTCGACCAGCCGGACGCCGGTCGCGGCGGCCAGCGCCCGCAGCTCGCCGCCGAAGATGACGTCGTCGGGGGTCGGCGCGGAGTGGACCAGCACGGCGTCCTGCAGCTCGGCACCCGCCTCGCGCAGCATCCCCATGACGGGCGTGATGCCGCTGCCGGCGGTGACGAACAGCGCCTTGGCCGGACGGGTCGCGGGGAGCACGAACTCGCCGGCCGCCTGGTCCAGCTGCAGCACCAGGCCGGGGCGAGCCTTGCGCACGAGGTGGTTGCTCACGACGCCGCCGGGGATCGCCTTGACCGTGATGGTCAGGCAGCCGTCGGGACGCGTGGGCGAGGTCAGGGAGTAGGTGCGCCACTGGCGGACGCCCTCGACGTCGACGCCGATCCGGACGTACTGCCCGGGCGTGTGCGTGCGCCAGCCGCGACCGGGACGGATCACCAGGGTGACCGCGTCGCGGGTCTCGGGGTGCACCGACTCGACGCGTCCGCGCAGGTCGGAGCCGTTGCGCAGGGGGTCGACCAGGTCGACGTAGTCGCTGGGGACGAGCGGGGTGGCGACCAGCTCGGCGAGCCGCGCCACGCGTCCGCGAAGGCGTCCCAGGACATCTCCGGGAGGTGCGGTTGTCGTCATGACTCAACTCTGCCCTCCCCAGGCGTTGACCTCTCGCCTGCTGCGGGTGATTCTGGCGCCCGATCTTGTTCCGAGGGGATGAAGAGTGGCCGACGACCCGCGCACGCCCCGTACCGCCACCGGGCTGGCCCTGGACGCGCGGGTGGTGCGGACGCTGCGGGCCCGGCTGCCCTTCGTCGCGGAGGCCACCGTGCAGGCGATCACCGCGGAGGTCCCGGACTACGCCGGCGCCCTGACCGGGGCCATGGGCCAGAACATCGAGGTCGCCGTGCAGACCGCGCTGGGCGCCTTCCTCAGCCTGGCCGGCCAGGCGCGCGAGTCCGACGCCGGCACGCCGCTGCAGCCCGCGCTCGAGGGGGCGTACGCGCTGGGGCGCGGCGAGGCCCGCAGCGGGCGCAGCACGGCGGCGCTGCTGGCCGCCTACCGCGTCGGGGCCCGTACGTCCTGGCGCGAGCTGTCGACCGCCGCCGTCGCCGACGGGCTGCCCGCCGTGACCGTGGCGCAGTTCGCCGAGCTGGTCTTCGCCTACATCGACGAGCTGTCGGCGGCCAGCGTGGCCGGGCACACCGACGAGCTGGCCACGACGGGGCGGGTGCGGCAGGGCTACCTCGAGCGCCTGGGCACCGAGCTGCTCGCGGAGGCGCCGGCCGACGTGGTCCTGGCCAGCGCGCAGCGGGCCGACTGGCCGGTGCCCGCCGACCGTCACGGTGGTCCTCGTGCCCTCCGCCCTGAGCCGGCACGCGCTGCCCCTGATGCCGGAGGACACCCTCGTCCTGTCCGGCGACCAGGTCGGCCTGGAGTCCGTGCCGGCGACGACGGTGCTGGTCGTGCCGGGGCTGGACGCGGGGACCCGCACGCAGCTGCTGCGCCGGCTGGGCGCCCGGACGGCCGTCGTCGGACCCACCCGGCCGTGGCCGGACGCGGCCGCCTCCTTCCGCCGCGCGGTGCGCACCGACGCGCTGCTGCCGGCGGACCGGACCGCCGTGGTCGACACCGAGACCCACCTGGCCGCGCTGGTGCTGACCGCCGACCGGTCCGCGCTGGACGACCTCCGCGCCCGGGTGCTCGCCCCGCTGGACGGCGGGCGCGCCGGGGCGGCCGACCGGCTGGCCGAGACCCTGCGCGCGTGGCTGCTCCACCAGGGCCGCCGCGAGGACGTCGCACGGCACCTGCTCGTGCACCCGCAGACGGTCCGCTACCGCATGAACCAGGTGCGCGAGCGCTACGGCGAACGGCTCGAGGACCCGCAGACGGTGCTGGAGCTGACGCTCGCGCTGGCCGTCACCGATGAGCCGCGGGACGACTGAGCGTCTGCCTCTCACCACCGCGACCCCCGGGAGACCGCATGAAGTTCCTCGTCCTCGCCTACGGCTCCGAGGAGGGCTGGCTCGCGCTGCCGGAGTCCCGGCGGGCCGAGCTGCTCGCGCAGGACGACGTGCTCCGCGCCCGCGGCGACCTGGTGGCCATCGCAGGCGACCCGTGCGTCGTGCGCAGCCGTGGCGGCACGACGACGACGAGCGGCCAGCCGTTCGCCACCGGTCCCGCACCACTCGCCGGCATGGGGCTGATCGAGGCCGCCGACCTCGACGAGGCGGTCGCGCTGGTCGCGCAGACGCCGTGCGCCGTCGCCGGCGGCGCGGTCGAGCTGCGCGCGCTCTCCGGTCTCTAGCGCGGTCCGACGCTGAGCAGCACGGCCTGGCAGGGACCGAGCGGCACGTCGTACCTCGTGGTGCCCGGGGCAGGACGCGGTCGCTGCGCCTCCCAGGCGAACGTGCCGGCCGGGTCGAGGTGCGCGCCGTCGATGCCCGTCGTCTTGCCCGCGCACCCGCCGGCGTCGCCGAGCCGGCTGAGGTAGGCGTCGCCGTAGCCGGCGGGGACGGTGATCCGCACCGTGCCGGAGTGGCCCGTCCCGCTCTTCTCGAGCACGTACACGTAGAGCCGCCCCGACGGCTCGTCGCGCAGCGCGTACGCGTGCACCCGCTCGCCGGTCGTGACGCTCAGCGCGTACGGGACGAAGGTGCGGGCGAGCGCGTAGCGGAACAGCGCCAGCCCGTAGTACGGCGGCCGTGCCGAGGCCACGCCGTCGCGGACGACGAACGGCGTGTAGTAGCAGGTGCGCCCCTCCTGCGGGTACGGCCGGCCGTCCCAGGAGTGCACCTGGAAGCCGGCCAGCCCTGACGCGGCTCCGGCCAGCAGCGCGTCGAGCAGCCAGTTGGCCGACGTCAGCACGTTGCTGATGCCGTCCAGCCCGCCGTTGCCGACGCTGTTGCCCTCGCCCATGCGGTGGCGCCCACGACCGCCGGCCGCCGCGTCGGCCTGCGCGACCCGCTGCCGGAACTGCGCCGTCGTCAGCTCGGCGAGCAGCGCCCCGCGGGTCGGCTGGTTGGCGTAGTGGTGCCAGGTCGTGAACGCCAGCGGCCCGGGCGCCGCCTCGCGCAGCCGCTGCAGGTAGGACAGGTCGGCCAGGTGGCTGATGGCCGGACCGGTCAGCGACAGCGTCGTGACCAGGGCGATCGCCTGCGCGTAGGCGGTGTACCTGGCGAGGTAGGCGTCGACGTCGGTGCCGAAGTACGCGTTCGGCTCGTTGCCCAGCTCGAGCGCCAGGACCTGGCCGGTGGTGTCGGCCTCGCTGACGTACTGCGCCATCGCGGCCGCCCGGGCCGGGTCGTCGGCGCGCAGGTTGACGCCGAGCACGAGGTGCCAGCTCGCGCGCCGCGCGACCTCGAGCAGCGCGTCCACCATGCCGCGGGTGATGACGCCGGTGAAGAGCGTGTTGCCGGTCGTGTCGCCATCGGGCTCCCACAGGTAGCCGTCCTGGCTGTTGCCGCCGACGCGCAGCACACCCGCCGTCGTGGGGTCGCGCTGCAGCGTCTGCAGCAGCGTCGCGGTGGCGGCGACGGCGCTGCCGGCGTCACGGCCGAACCACGGCTCGACCATGCTCCACTCGACGCTCAGCCCGGCGTAGTCGCGCGGGACGGTGACGGCGTCGGGCGTCGGACGTGCCTGGACGCGCAGGTCGGCGAGGACGGTCATCCGCCCGCCCTACCCCGTTGCGCCTTCAGCAGCGCCATCGCGGCGGCCTTCCCGCTGCTGCCGGAGATGCCTCCCACCGGGCCGGTCGACGCCCCGCAGGTGAACAGCCCCTCGACGCCCGGCACCGTGTGCCGCGACAGCCGCCGGGTGGGCCGCAGGAACGCCAGCTGGTCCAGGCTGATGTCGAGGTGCATCGGGTGGGCACCCGGCCAGCGCAGCTCCCGGGCCATCAGCTCGGGCGTGCGGACGGTCCGCGCGCGGATGCTCGCGCGGAAGCCGGGCGCGTGCTGCTCCACCTGCTCGACCATCGCGTCGGCGAACGACTCCGCCTGGTCGGCCCAGCCGCCGTCGACGGCGTACGGCGCACTGGGGCAGGCGAGGTAGACGGTGTGCCGCCCCGTCGGGGCGAGGCGGTCGTCGTACACGCTCGGGGTGAAGCAGTAGGTCGGCGGCGGGTCGGGCAGCCGGCCGGCCTCCGCGGACAGGAAGCCGCGGCGCAGCGACTCGACCGTGCCGACGTGGGACTGCAGGCCGTTCCAGTCGCCGTCGCGCGCACCCGGGTAGGGGGGCAGCCGGTCGGTGCTCAGGTGGACGACGAGCTGGACGGCATTGCCGCGGTGAGCGGCGGCGAGCTCGGTGCCCGCGCGGCCGGTCAGGGGCGGGTCGAGCATCCGCAGCAGCGCCGTCTGCACGTCGACGGCCGTGACCACCGCGGAGGCCGTCACCCGCGTGCCGTCCTCCAGCTCGACGCCGCGCGCCCGGCCACCCCGCGCGTCGACGCGGGCCACCGGTGAGGACGTGCGGACCTCACCGCCCCAGCCCTCGAGCCTGCGCACCAGCGCGTCGGTCAGCGCCTGCGAGCCACCGCGCGCGTGCCACTGCCCGAAGAGGTGGTAGGCCGCCTGCCAGAACACGTAGAAGGACCCGCCGGGCGTGTGCGGCCCAGCGCTGCTGTGGCTGGCGAACGCGGCGACCGGCGCACGGGTCAGCTCTGTGGGCAGCACGGTCTCGAGCAGCGCGCCGTACGGCATGACGAGGTCGTGCGCGAGGCCGACCGGACCGCCGGAGCGGCGGACGCCTCGGAGCAGCGCGAGCGCCGCCCGGCCGAGCCCGGCCGGGGAGCCACCGGGGTCCAGGCCGGTGACCGCCGTCTGCACCAGAGGGAAGGCCCGGTGCATGAACGCGCGGTAGGCCTCCGCCTCGGCGCGGGTGCCCACCTCGGCGATCGACGCGCAGGTCTGCTCCACGGAGCGGGAGAAGCGCACGATGCGGCCGTCGCGGAAGACGCCGGTGGCGAAGGGGCTCATCTCGACGTACTCGAGTCCGGCCCCGGCGAGGTCCAGCTCCGCCGGGATGCGGGTCATGTTGATGATGTTGTGGGCCGCGGAGTGCGTGTCGAAGAGGTGGCCCGGCAGGGTCTCGTCGGTGCGCGAGCCACCACCCGCCTGGTCCGCCGCCTCCAGGACGACGACGCGACGGCCAGCCCGCGCCAGGTAGCAGGCGGCGACGAGACCGTTGTGCCCGCCGCCGACGACGAGGACCGGCTCGGGACTTCTCACCCGGCGGAGTCTGGCAGCGACGCGGGGAGGCCGCTCAGCGAGGTGGGGCCGTGGGCGCGCCCAGCAGGAACCCCTGCAGCTGCGTCACGCCGAGGCCGACCAGCTCGGCGCGCTCGCCCTCGGTCTCGACGCCCTCCGCGACCACCTGCATGCCGGCACCGCGGGCGAAGGTCGCGACGGCGTCGACCAGGGCGCGGCGCACCGGGTCGGCGTCGACACCGCGCACCAGGGCCATGTCGAGCTTGACCAGGTCGGGCCGGCACATGAGGACGTGCTGGAGGCTGGCGTAGCCGGCGCCCGCGTCGTCCACGGCGATGCGCAGCCCGCGGGCGCGCCACGGCGCGAGCACCGCGGCGAGCTCGGCGTAGTCGTGCACCGGCTCGTGCTCGGTCAGCTCGAGCACCAGTCGGGACGGGTCCAGCCCGCGGAGCAGCGCGCCGAGATCAGCGGACAGGAGGGTGCGCGGCGAGATGTTGACGCAGACGGCGACCCCGTCCCGGACCAGGCCGTCCCGCAGCAGGTCGAGCACGCTCCCGGCCGCCGCCAGCTCCAGCTCCGGCCCGAGCCCGAGCCGGGACGCGGCGTCGAACCACTCCGCGGGCGTGCGCTCGGAGCTGAAGCGGGACAGCCCCTCGACCGCCACGACGTCACCGGTGCGGACGTCGACGATGGGCTGCAGGACCGCCCAGCGGCTCTCCCCGGCGATGACGCACTGCAGGTCGTCGACCAGCTCCTGGCGTCGCGCCTGGACCGAGGCCTCGTCGAGCGCCCGGACCTGCAGGTCGTGCAGCAGCTGCGCCAGCAGCTTCACCGTCGCGAGGTCGCGCTCGTCGAGGGCCGGCATCGGCGCCCGGCTCGTGAGGCACAGCATCCCGGACACGCTGCCGTCCGGGGCGAGCAGCGGAGCGCCGAGGTAGCAGCCGATCTCGAGCTCCCGCGTGATCTCCAGCAGGGCCAGCGCCGGGTCGAGCCGAGCGTTGGGGATCAGCGCCGGGACCCGGCCGTCCAGCACCCGGGCGCAGAACGAGCCCGACATCGGCGCGGTGTCCCCGACCGCGGGAGCCGTCGCGCCCGGCTCGGCGTCGACGAACCGGAAGACCTGCTCGGACGACACGAAGTCGCTGGTCCAGGCGACCTCCATGCCCAGCTGCGTGCGCACCGCGTGCAGCAGCTGCTGGACGGAGTCGGCGGACTGGTCGGCCGCCGACGACGCGTGCTGGAGCCACGCGGGCGCTGCTGCCTGCACCTGGTCCGTCATCTCCACCGTCGCGACTCGAGCTCGCCCTCCGGCTCGTCGGGGTCCAGGACGAGCCGTGCCACCCTAGGAGAGGCCTGCGGCGATGTCCGCCGCTCCAGGAACTGTCGGTGGTCCGGTGCACGCTCGCGGGCATGGACCTCGCCGACCTCCTGCCCGCGCTGCTCGCCGGGCTGCTGCTCGGGGTCGGCCTCGGGCTGCTCCTCGTCCGCGGCCGGGTGACCGGCCTGCAGGCCGCCCTGGCCTCCGAGCGCCGGCTGTCGACCGAGCGGCTCGAGGGCGCGCAGCTGGTGGGCCCGCTGCGCGAGCAGCTCGGCCGGCTCGAGGAGCAGCTGCGCCGGCTGGAGCTGGCCCGGGTCCGCTCCGAGGCCGAGCTGCGCGAGCACGTCGCGACGATGACCGACGGCTCGGAGCGCCTGGGCCGCGAGACGGCGGCGCTGTCCGCGGCCCTGCGCCGGCCGCAGACCCGCGGGCGGTGGGGCGAGCTGCAGCTGCGCCGCGTCGTCGAGCACGCCGGCATGCTCGACCGCTGCGACTTCACCGAGCAGCCCAGTCTCGTCCTCGACGACGGGTCCGTGCAGCGTCCAGACCTGCTGGTGCACCTGCCCGGCGGCGGGGCCGTCGTGGTCGACGCCAAGGTGTCGCTGGCCGCCTTCCTCGAGGCGGTCGAGAGCGACGACGACCAGGCCCGCGGCCGCCGGCTCGACGTCCACGCGCGCCACCTGCGGGCCCACGTCGACCGGCTGGCCGACAAGCGCTACTGGTCGCAGTTCCCGAGCGCGCCGGAGTTCGTCGTGCTGTTCGTCCCCGGCGAGGCCATGCTGGCGCCGGCGCTCGAGCGCGATCCCACGCTGCTCGAGCACGCGATGGCCCGGCGCGTCCACCTGGCGACGCCCACCACCCTGCTCTCGCTGCTGCGGGCCGTCGCCCACGCCTCCGCGCAGACCCGGCTCGCCGAGGACGCCCGGGCGGTGCACGCCGCGGGGGCCGAGCTCTACGGCCGGCTCGCCACCTACGGCAGCCACGTCGACCGGCTGGGGCGCAGCCTCACCCGCACCGTCGCCGACTACAACGCCGCAGTCGGGTCGCTCGAGCGGACGGTGCTCCCGAGCGCCCGCCGGCTGGCCGACCTCGGGCTGGAGGGCGAGCCGCTCGCGCTGCAGGGCGAGGTGACCGACGCCCCGCGCCCGCTGACGGCGCCCGAGCTGTCCGCGGTGGCGCCGCTGGTGGAGCGCTCCGGCTGACCCCGGTCGGCCCGGCCGACGGCGTCCCCGCGAGACTCCTCGGACCGCCCGACGCCGAGAGGACCCCCGTGACCGACCGCTTCACCGACGAGCCCCGCGACCTGCGCGAGGAGGACGCCTTCGACGTCGCCGCGCTGCACCGGTGGCTCTCCGGTGAGGTGGACGGGCTGGCCGGGCTGCCCGAGGTCCGGCAGTTCGGCGGCGGCGCCAGCAACCTCACCTACCTGCTGCGCTACCCCGACCGCGACCTCGTGCTGCGCCGCCCACCCGCCGGCCAGAAGGCCGCGGGGGCGCACGACATGGCCCGCGAGTTCCGCGTGCAGCAGCGGCTCCGGCCGCACTACCCGTACGTCCCGCGGGTGCTGGCGCTGTGCCAGGACCCGGCGGTGCTCGGCGCGGACTTCTACGTGATGGAGCGGGTGGAGGGCCTGATCCTGCGCGGCCGGCTGCCCTCCGGGCTCGACCTCACCGAGCAGCAGGGCCGCGACCTGGGCACGCACGCGGTCGACAGCCTGGTCGAGCTGCACGGCGTCGACGCGGCGGCCGCGGGGCTGTCCGACCTCGGCAAGGGCCTCGGCTACGTCGGTCGCCAGGTCGCCGGCTGGTCCGCCCGCTACCGCGCTGCCCGCACCGACGACGTCCCCGACTTCGCGTCGGTCATGGCCTGGCTCGACGCGCACCAGCCCGCCGACGTCGGGATCTGCCTGGTGCACAACGACTTCCGCCTCGACAACCTCGTGCTGGACCCGGCCACGCTGACGGTGCGCGGCGTCCTCGACTGGGAGATGGCGACGCTCGGCGACCCGCTGATGGACCTCGGCGGCGCGCTGGCCTACTGGGTGCAGGCCGACGACGACGAGGTCATGCGCCTGTCGAAGCGGCAGCCGACCGACCTGGCGGGCATGCCGACCCGGGCCGAGGTGGTCGCCCGCTACGCCGCGCGCACCGGGGTCGAGGTCGGCGACTGGCCGTTCTACGAGGTGTTCGGGCTGTTCCGGCTGGCGGCCATCGCGCAGCAGATCTACTACCGCTACGTCGCCGGCCAGACGACCAACCCGGCCTTCCAGCACTTCGGCCTGTTCGTCGGCTACCTCGAGCAGCGCTGCCGGGGCGTCGCGGGTCTGACCACCTGAGGCCGTGTGGCAGCCTCCGCGTCGCACCGACCGCGAAGTGGAGGACTCCTTGCCCGAGGTGCAGACCGTCCGAGGTCCCGTCGACAGCACCGCGCTGGGCCGGACCTACATGCACGAGCACGTCTTCGTGCTGACCCCGGACGTCCAGCAGAACTACCCCGGCGAGTGGGGCGACGAGGACGCCCGCATCGCCGACGCCGTCGAGAAGCTCCAGGCGCTGGCCGCCTCCGGCATCCGCACCATCGTCGACCCGACCGTCGTCGGCCTGGGCCGCTTCATCCCGCGCATCCAGAAGGTCGCCGAGCAGGTCCCCGACCTCAACATCGTCGTGGCCACCGGCTGCTACACCTACGAGGACGTCCCGTTCTTCTTCCACCACCGCGGTCCGGCGCTCAACGAGGCGCTCGGCGTCGACCTGCCCGACCCGATGGTCGACATGTTCGTCGGCGACATCACCGACGGCATCGCCGGCACCGGCGTGAAGGCCGGGATGCTCAAGTGCGCGATCGACCACCAGGGCCTCACCTCCGGGGTGGAGCGGGTCATGCGCGCCGTCGCCAAGGCGCACGTGCAGACCGGCACGCCGATCACCGTGCACACCCACCCCGGGACGCAGCAGGGCCTGAACGCCGTGCGCGTGCTCACCGAGGAGGGCGTCGACCCGCGCCGCGTGGTCCTCGGCCACAGCGGCGACTCGACCGACGCCGACCACCTGCAGCAGCTCGCCGAGGGCGGCTTCGTCCTCGGCATGGACCGCTTCGGCATCAACCTCGACACGACGTTCGAGGCGCGCGCCGACATCGTGGTCGAGATGTGCAAGCGGGGCTTCGCCGACCAGATGGTCCTGGCGCACGACGCGTCCTGCTACATCGACTGGCTCGACCCCGGCGTGATGGAGTTCCTGCCGCAGTGGCACTACCTGCACATCGAGCAGGACGTGCTGCCCTACCTGCGCGACAAGGGCGTCACCGAGGAGCAGATCACCACGATGCTCGTCGACGTGCCGCGCCGGCTGCTCGAGCCGACGGCGTAGCCGAGGTCCGGGCGTGCTCTACGCGAAGAGCACGCCCGGGCTGAGCAGCCCGCGCGGGTCGAGCGCCTGCTTCACCGAGCGCATGACGGCCACCTCGACCGGGCTGCGGGACAGGCCGAGGTAGGCCGCCTTCGACCGCCCGACGCCGTGCTCGGAGCTGATGCTCCCGGCGTACGCCGCGACGCGCTCCAGCACCACCGTCGTGACCGCGTCGCCGGCCTCGCCCGTGTCGAGGACGTTGACGTGCAGGTTGCCCTCGTTGAGGTGGCCGAAGAGCACCACGCGCGCACCGGGGGCGACCTGCTCCACCGCGGCCGGCAGGCCGTCGACGAACTCGGTCAGCGCGCCGAGCGGCAGGCAGACGTCGAGCTTGACCGGGACGCCGGCCAGGCTGATCGCCTCGGTGTGCTTCTCGCGGTAGTCCCACAGCGCCCGCCGGGTCGGCGCGTCCTTGGCGACCGTCGCGTCGAGCAGCCCGTCGACCTCGGACAGCGCGTCGACCATCTGGTCGGTCGGGTCGACGGCGCCGGCGCACTCCACGACCAGGTAGGCCGGGTGCTGCTCCGGGAAGGGCCGCGACATCCCGAGCTTGCTGCACACCAGGTCCAGGCCGTCGGCCAGGAAGAGCTCGGCGGCCGACAGGTCGGGCAGCAGCGGCTTGAGCTGACGCAGCACCGACAGCGCGCCGGGCACGCCGTCGACGGCGACCAGGGCGACGGCCCGCTCGCGCAGCTGCGGGACGAGCCGCAGCCGCAGGCGGGTGATGACGCCGAGGGTGCCCTCGCTGCCGACGAGCAGGCGCACGAGGTCGTAGCCGGTGTTGTCCTTGGCCAGGCCGGTCAGCCGGGTGAGCACCGAGCCGTCGGCCAGCACCGCCTCGAGACCGGCGACCTGCGCGTCCATCGAGCCGTAGCGCAGGACGCGGATGCCGCCGGCGTTGGTGGCGGCCAGGCCGCCGGCGGTCGCTGAGTCGCGGGCCGCGAGGTCGACGCCGAAGTCCAGGCCGGCGGCGCGCGCGTGCGCCTGGATCGCCGCGAGCGTGACGCCCGCGCCGACGGTCACCTGCCCCGCGTCGACGTCGACGTCGTCGAGCGAGGTCAGCCGGGCCAGGCTGAGCAGGACCTCGCCACCGGCCGGGACGCCCGCGCCGACGAGGCCGGTGTTGCCGCCCTGCAGCACGAGGGTCACCGCGTGCTCGGCGCAGGTGCGCACGACCTCGGCCACCTGAGCGGTGTCGGCCGGGCGCACCACGCACGCGGCCCGGCCGGTGAAGCGGCGGGTCCAGTCGGTCTCGTACGACCCGGTGAGGTCGGCCTCGGTGAGCACGTGCTCCGGACCGACCGCGGCGCGCAGGGCGTCGAGCAGGGTCACGTGAGCACCTGCAGCCGCACGGTGGAGGGCAGCGCCTCGAGCGCCTTCACGACGTCCGGCCCCAGCTCGGCGCCGACGTCGGCGATCACGTAGCCGATCTCGCCGCGGGTCGCGAGCAGCTCGGCCTCGACGTTGACGCCGTGCTCGGCCAGCAGCGCGTTGACCGCGGCGAGCACGCCCGGGGTGTTGGTGTGCAGCAGCAGCAGGCGGCAGCAGGCCTCGGCCGGGCGCGGCAGCGCGACCGGCGGCAGGTTGACGCTGAGCGAGGTGTTGCCCTCGACCGCGAAGTCGCGCAGCTTGCCCGCGACGAAGTTGCCGATGTCCTGCTGCGCCTCCTCGGTGGAGCCGCCGACGTGCGGCGTGAGGATGACGTTGGGGATGCCGCGCAGGTCGGAGACGAACTCCTCGTCCTTGCTCTTCGGCTCGGTCGGGAAGACGTCGACCGCCGCGCCGGCCAGGTGGCCGCTCAGCAGGTGGGCACGCAGCGCCGCGGTGTCGAGCACGAACCCGCGCGACAGGTTGAGGAACAGGCTGCCCTGGCGCATCCGGGCGAACTGCTCCTCGCCGAAGATGAGGTTGTTGGCCGGGCGCCCGTCGACGTGCAGCGAGACCACGTCGACGCTCTCGAGCAGCTCCTCGAGGGTGCCGCAGCGGCGGGCGTTGCCGAGCGCCAGGCGGTCAGCGGTGTCGTAGAAGAAGACGCTCATGCCCATCGCCTCGGCGAGGACCGAGAGCTGGGTGCCGATGTTGCCGTAGCCGACGATGCCGAGCCGGCGGCCGCGCACCTCGTGGCTGCCCGCCGCCGACTTGTCCCAGACGCCGGCGTGCATCGCGGTGTTCTTGTCGGTCAGCCGCCGGGTCAGCGCGACGATCTCGCCGATGGCCAGCTCGACGACGCTGCGCGTGTTGGAGAACGGCGCGTTGAACACGGCCACCCCGCGACGGGTCGCCGACGGCAGGTCGATCTGGTTGGTGCCGATGCAGAAGGCGCCGACCGCGCGCAGGTCGGCGGCCGCCGCGAGGGCCTTCTCGGTCAGGTGCGTGGTGGACCGCAGGCCGAGCAGCTCGACGCCGGACAGGCGCTCGCACAGCTCGTCCTCGCCGAGCGCCCGGGCGACCGACTCGACCTCGTAGCCGGCGGTCGTGAGCAGCGTGTGCGCGTCGGGGTGGATCGCCTCGAGCAGCAGCGCCTTGGGACGGGGGGTCGCGGCGGCAGTCACGTACCGGAAGGGTAGTCGCCGCGCGTGCTGTGGAGCGCCACCCAGGCGTCCATGGCCTCCCACTCGGCGTAGAGCCAGTCGACCTGCTCCTCCTTGCCCCGCGGCACGCCGTCGGCCGGGACGAAGTCCCACCGCAGCCGCACCTCCCCCGTCATGGGCAGCCCGCGCCACAGGTCGAGCGGCTCGGACAGGTGGTCGAGGCCGGCGTGGGCGACGAAGACGACGTCGGCGTACGGCGCCGCGGCCAGCGCGGCCGCCACCCCGCCGGGCCGGGGCGGCAGCAGGTGGCGCATCCGCTCGGCCTGCTCCGCGGCCCGGTGCAGCCCCTTGCCGCGCAGCCGGTCGACCGCCGAGCGGCGCCGGGCCGGGGAGGTGTTGCCGCCCTCCGGGAAGATCAGCAGCGCGTCCTCCTCGTCCATCCCGCGGGCGAGCTCGGCCACCAGCTCCTCGGTGTCGCCGCCGGGCGGCAGGAAGCTGCTGGGCAGCCGGGTCAGGTAGACGTCGACCAGGGGGTCCAGGCGCAGCAGCTCCTTGAGCACGATCCGCGGCCGGCGCAGGTGGTCGCGGTCGAGCAGCGTGTGCACGAGCAGGAACGAGTCGCCGGGGCCGGCGTGCCGGGAGAGCACGACCATCGCGTTGGTGGAGCCCGGCACCCCGTCGTCGAGCGGCGACCAGCCGGTGCCGTCGGTGACGAGGCGCAGCCCGAACAGCAGGCGGGCGAACCGCACGCCCTCGGCCAGCAGGGCGCCGAGCACGTCGTAGTGCGCCCGCTCGAACGCCGGCCGGTGCAGCCGCAGCCCGAAGCCGCTGGCCACCCACAGGGCGAGGGCCGCGAGCAGGCCGAGCAGCTCCAGGGCGAGGAACACCACGGCGTACGCCCAGGCGCGCAGCGGCAGGAGCCGGCGCGGTCGCACGACCGTCGCGACGACGGCGACCACCGCGAGCGGCACGAGCAGGACGGCGACGAGCAGCAGCACGACCAGCTGCAGCGGCCGGCGCACCGCGTACGGCGGGACCCTCACAGCGCCGCCAGGTAGGCGGCGGTCGCGGTGTGGGCCGTCTGCACGCGGGCGGCCACCCGGGCCGTGTCGCGGTAGCGCAGGTCCTCGCGCAGCCCGGGCGCGGAGTCGCCGGTCGGCAGGACGTGCGCCCGTACGCCCTCCGGCAGCGACGCCAGGTCGGCGGCGAAGCGGTGCCTGCGCACGACCTCGAAGGCCACCGTCCCGACCTGCCAGAGCCGGGTCGGCGCCACCAGGTCGCGCTCGATGCGCCCCACCTGCAGGACGTAGATCGTCGTCGCGCCGAGCTGCACGGCGCGGCCGACCGGGATGGAGTGCACGAGGCCGCCGTCGAGGAAGTGCTCGTCGCCGAGCCGGACGGGCGGCAGCAGGCCCGGGACGGCGCAGGACGCGAGCACCGCGTCGGACAGCGGCCCCTGGTCGAACCAGTGCTCGGCGGCCCGCTCGATCGACGCGGCGACGCAGGAGAACGGCAGCTCGAGGTCCTCGAACCGCGCGGGCAGGTGCCGCTCGAGCAGGGCGCGGAGCGGCTCGTTGCTGTGCAGCGAGGTGCCGGTCCGGAGCGCGGTGCGCGCCCGGCTGAGGACCGAGCCGCCGAAGACGTCGCCGCCGGACAGCTCCTGCCACAGCTCGCCGAGCCGCGCGACGGCCGGCAGCGTCGGGTCGGCGGCGAAGAACGCGCCGTTGAGCGCGCCGACGGAGGTGCCCACGACCAGGTCCGGCGTGATGCCGGCCTCGAGCAGCGCGCGCAGCATCCCGACCTCGACGGCGCCGAGCACGCCGCCGCCTCCCAGCACGAACGCGGTCGTCACGGGGTCACCCTCTCAGTACGCTCCTGCCAGTGACCCTGCTGACCCGCTACGACGCCGTGCTGCGGGGCACCGGAGCGGCGCAGCCGCTGGTCGCCGGGCTGGTCGGCCGCCTCTCCCTCGGCACCACCGGGCTCGCCCTGCTGCTGGTCGTCCGGGCGAGCACCGGGTCGTACGCCGCCGCGGGCGCCGTCGCGGCCGCCTACGCGGTGTCGTTCGCCGCCTTCGCGCCCGTACGCGCCCGGCGGGCCGACCGCAGCGGTCCGCGGCCCGTCCTGCTGGTCTGCGGGCTGGCCCACCCGGCGGCGCTGCTCGCCCTCGTCGGCCTGGCCGACATCGGGGCCGGCGTCGTCGTGCTGCTCGCGGCCGCGGTGCTGGCCGGCGCGACGGTGCCTCCGCTGAGCGGCGTGGTCCGCGCGCTGTGGGGGCGGCTCGTCCCGGCCGACCTGCTGTCGACCGCCTACTCGCTGGACGCCGTGCTGGTCGAGCTCTGCTTCGTGCTGGGCCCGCTGCTCGTCGCCGTGGCGACCGCCCTGTCCGGCCCGTCGGCCGCCCTGGTCACCGCAGCAGCGCTGGTCCTGGTCGGGTCGCTCTGGCTGATCTCCACGCCCGCGGTGCGCGCCGTCGTGCCGCACCCGCGCCCGGGCGGGAAGGTCGCCGGGCCGCTGTCGTCGCCCTCGGTGCGTGCGCTGCTCCTCGTCGTCGGCTGCGTCGGTGCCGGCTTCGGCGCGCTCGAGGTCGCGCTGCCGGCCTACAGCGAGGCGCACGACGCGAGTCCCAGCACCGCCGGCGTGCTGCTCGCCGTCTGGAGCACCGGGTCGATCCTCGGCGGCCTGGTCTACGGAGCCGTGCACAGCCCGGTGCCGCACGAGCGGCAGCTGCCCTGGCTGGTCGGGTTCCTGGCCGTCGGCACGGCGCTCCCGCTGGTCGCCACCGGCCCGGTCGTCATGGGCGTCGTGCTGGTCGTCTACGGGCTGGCCATCGCCCCGTACAGCACCTGCAACTCCGTGCTGCTCGGCCGGGCCGCCCCTCCCGGCACGGTGACCGAGGCCTTCGCGTGGAGCGGCAGCATGATCTTCGGCGGTGCCGCCCTCGGCAACGTCGCCGCCGGACTGGTCGTCGAGCACATCGGTGTGACCACCGGCCTGGCGCTCACGACCGCGACCGGGCTGCTCGGCGTCGCCGGCACCGTCTACGGCCGGCGGGCACTGCAGGGCATCTAGGGCGGCGACACGCTCGCCAGGTCCCTGTCCGGACCGGGCCGGCTGCCTACGGTGACCGGGCGATGCCTCCCCGCCTGCTGCCTGTCGTCCTGCTGTGCGCAGGACTGCTGTCGGCTCCCCTGCCGGCGCAGGCCGACGATCCCGTGAAGGCGGCCGAGCGGGCCGTCAGCGCCCTGCGGTCGGAGGCGGCCGAGGCGACCGCCCGGCTCGAGGCGGGCAGCCGGCGCCTGGAGGCCGACGAGCGACGGCTCGACCGGGTGCGCCGTGATGCCGGCCGCGCCCGCCGGGCCGCCGAGGCCGCCTCGACCGACGTCGCGCGGTCCCGTGAGCGCCTCGGCGTCGTCGTGGCCGCGGCCTACCGCAACCCGGTCCCCGACGACCTCCTGCTCGCGACCACCGGCGGCCCGGACGCGCTGCGCGACGCGATGCTGGCGAGGGCCGACCTCGAGCAGGTGCGCGGCAGCGAGCAGGACCTCCTGCGCAGCGCGACCGCCGAGCGGGTCCGCGCCGAGGGCCTGGCCCGCACGGCCGGGCAGCTGGAGGGCGAGGCCGCCGACCGCCAGCGCGCCGTGGCGAAGCAGGTGGCAGCGCTGCGCGACCTCGCCGACCGCACCGCTGCCCGGCTGCAGCAGGCGGCCGACCGCCTGGGCGCGGCGCGCAGGAAGGCCGCCGCAGCCGCCGCGGCCGCCCGCGCCTCCCGCATGCGCGCCGCCAGCACGGTCGCCACCTGCAGCGGCGGCACCACCGCCGGCGCCACCAACGGCTTCCTGCCGGCCGAGGCGCTCTGCCCGCTGGCCGGTGCGCCGGGCCACGCGATGCGGGCCGACGCGGCCGCCGCCTTCAACCGCATGACCGCCGCCCGGCACCAGTGCGTGACCGACTCCTACCGCTCGTACGCCGCGCAGGTCAGCGTCTTCCGCCGCAAGCCGGCGCTGGCCGCCGTCCCCGGCACGAGCAACCACGGGCGCGGCCTGGCGGTCGACCTGGGCTGCGGCGCCGAGCGCTTCGGCTCCGACGCCTACCTGTGGCTCAAGGCCAACGCGGGCCGCTTCGGCTTCGTCCACCCGGCCTGGGCCGAGCCCGGCGGCGGCAAGCCCGAGCCCTGGCACTGGGAGTACCGGGGCTGAGGCACGCGGCACGCCTTGACAGCAAGGCGGTACGGGCGGTCACTGCTCGTAGCCAGGGAGGGTGCCGTGACCGACTTCGTGATCCGCAACCAGACCCCGCAGCACGTGGAGCTCCGCGGACCGGAGGACGTGCTCGTGCTGGCGCCGCTGCAGCACCGGCGGCTCGGTGACGACCCGTGGACCCTCTACGGCGCGGCCGCGGCCCAGGCCCGGTCCGAGCAGGTCGTCGACTGGGAGCCGGAGCCGACGCGCAGCACCGTCCTGCAGATGGCCTCGGTCTCGGCGGTGCTGGGGCTCGTCACCGTGGGGGGCGCGGTGTCCGCGCTGGTCCGCGACCACCGGCTGTGGGGCTCCGTCGGGTTGGCCGTGGCGCTGGCCTGCTTCGGCGGGTCGGCGATGGCGCTGCACCTGGGGCACCGCAGCCTGTTCGCCCCGGCGGAAGCACCTGCGCGACAGCTGCACGCCGCGCCGCGCCGGCCCCGCTTCACCGAGCTGCTGCGCGACCTGCTCGTCGGGTGCCTGCAGTACTCCGCGTTCCTCTGCCTCGTCGTCGTCGGCACGGCTGCCCCGGCCGCGGCGCTCTACCTCGGCACCGACCTGTCCCGCGCGGTCACCTTCGACGGGCTGCACGTCGACCTGGCCGAGGGCGACGCCCTGCGGCACGTCGTCGTCGTGCGCAGCATGCAGCTGGTCCTGGTCATCCTGGTGTCCCTGGTGCCCGCGCTGATGTACTTCCAGTTCGACCGCGAGAAGATGACGACGCTGGTCGACCGCTGGCTGCACGTCATCTTCCGCCTCGACCCGACGCTGCGGACGGTCGCCGACGTCGACGCGAAGTACGGCCGCCGGGTCGAGGAGTACCTCGGTGCCCCCCTGCTCCTCGGCAGCGACCTGCGCAGCAAGCGCCTGCGCGACCGGTCCTCCGTCGTGCTGACCACCCTGCTGCTCGCCCTCGGCTGGATCGTCGTCGTGCTGAGCGTCCCGACGCAGGACGCCACCGGTCAGGTGGTCAGCGTCCCGGAGATGTTCCACCCGCTGCTGACCCCCGTGACCATGGCCTTCCTCGGCGCCTACTTCCTGTCGATCCAGGTGGCCCTGCGCGGGTTCGTCCGCGGCGACCTGAAGCCGAAGACCTACAACGTCATCACCGTCCGCATCCTCATGGCCGTGGTGCTCGCCTGGGCGCTGCAGGCCGTCCTCGGCGACAGCCCGCCCGTCCTCGCCGCCTGCTTCCTCTCCGGCCTGGTGCCCAACACCGTGCTGCTGCAGCTGCGCAGCGCCGCGCGCGGCAAGCCGTCCGTCGACTCCGAGCTGACCCAGCGCTACCCGCTGACGCAGATCGACGAGATCGACGTGTACGAGCGCACGCGGCTCGAGGAGGAGGGCATCACCAGCGTGCAGGCCCTGGCCCGCCACGACCTGGTCGACCTCATGCTCAGCTCGCGCATCCCGGCGTCGCGGCTCATCGACTGGGTCGACCAGGCGATCCTGCAGCAGCACGGGACGGAGGAGGTCGTCCTGCGGCTGCGGCAGAAGGGGGTGCGCTGCGCGACCGACCTGGTCCGCGTCTGCGACGACCCGGTGCTCCTCGCCGAGCTGACGAAGGACCTCGAGGGCATCTGCAGCCCGACGCTGCTGCGCGGCGTGCTCGAGCGACGACGAGTGGCTCGACAACCTGGTCAGCTGGCGCGACAACCGGCTCGCCACGCACCGCCAGGTCCTCGTCTACCCGCCGGACGCCGCCGTCGAGGAACAGGTACGGGTGGATGTCGCTGTCCCCGCCGAGCTCGTGCACCGGGTGCCCGACCAGGTGCGGTCCACGGCAGGCGGTCGCAGCCGTCGGCAGGGCCCGCAGCCGGTGGAGCAGACGCAGGTGGCGCGAACCGGTCGTACCGCCGTGCGCCCGGGGACCTGACGCGCGCCGAAGCCACCCCCGACCGAGGACCGGGGTGGCGGCGCGTGACGCGCCGCCCCGGATCAGGACGCCTTCTCGAGGATGTGCACGCCGCAGGCGGAGCCGAGCCCGATGACGTGGGCGAGGCCGACCTTCGCCCCCTCGATCTGACGCGGGCCCGCCTCCCCCCGCAGGTGGTGCGCGACCTCCCAGACGTTCGCGATGCCGGTCGCGGAGATCGGGTGGCCCTTGGACTGCAGGCCGCCCGACACGTTGACCGGCGTGCTGCCGTCGCGGAACGGCGCACCGGACTCGAAGAAGTCGACCGCACCGCCCTCGGGGCAGAGCATCAGGTTGTCGTAGTGCACGAGCTCGGCCGTCGCGAAGCAGTCGTGCAGCTCGACCAGGTCGAGGTCGGTCGGCGAGACGCCGGAGACGTCGTACGCCTGCTGCGCCGCCCGCCGGGTCAGCGTGTTGACGTTGGGCAGCACCTGGCAGCCCTCCTCGTACGGGTCGCTCGTCAGGATCGAGGCGGTGACCTTGATGGCCCGGCGACGCTGGTCGGGGTCGAGCGTCTTGAGCTTGGCGTCGCTGACGAGCACTGCCGCCGCGGCGCCGTCGCAGTTCGCCGAGCACATGGGCCGGGTGTTCGGGTAGGCGATCATGATGTCGTTCATGATCATCTCGAGCGGCATCGCCTTGCTGTAGGCCGCGAGCGGGTTGAGCGTCGAGTGCGCGTGGTTCTTCTCGGAGATGCGGGCGAACAGCTCGAACGAGACGCCGCCGTACTTGTGGCCGTACTCCATGCCGACCTGCGCGAAGGTGCCCGGCATGCCGGCGGTGCCGAGCCGGCCGTCGAGGTCCATCACGGCGCCGTCCGTGCCGCGCGGGGTCCACGTCTCCGTGTCGTACTTGCCGCGGGCCGCCGCCGAGCAGGCCTGCGCCGCTGAGCTTCTCCACGCCGACGGCGAGGCCCATGTCGGCCTCGCCGGCCTTGATCGCCATGATGACCGTGCGCAGCGCGGTCGCCCCGGTGGCGCAGGCGTTGGCGACGTTGAACACCGGGATGCCGGTCTGGCCGATCTGCTTCTGCAGCTTCTGACCGATCCCCTGGCCCATCAGGTTGCCGGCCGCGAGCACCTGCATGTCGGCCATCGTGACGCCGGCGTCCTTGAGCGCGCCGATCGCCGCCTCGGCGGCCAGCTCGTCGGTCTCGACGTCGGGCCGCTTGCCGAACTTCGTCATGGTGATCCCGAGGATCCACACGTCGCCGCTGCTCACTGGTCAGGCTCCGATCGGGGTGAAGCCGAAGCCGATGGCCTCGGTGCCGTGGGTGTCCGTGCCGAGCGGGTAGGTGGTCAGGCGGACCTTCTGCCCCAGGTGGACGTGGTCAGGGGTGGGCTCGACGCCGACGATGTTGGCCTGGACCTTGGTCCCGCCGCAGTCGACGGTCGCGGCGACGTAGGGCACCTCGACCCCGGGCATCGCGAAGGCGACGATGGTGAACGCCACGATCTCGCCGTCCGTCGGCACGTCGGCCTCGCGGAACGTCTCGTTGAAGCATGCCGCGCAGGCGGCCCGCCGGCCGAAGAAGCGGGCACCGCAGGCCGTGCACTCCTGGGCGACCAGGTGGGGCTCGGGCTCCAGGGCCAGGGCTCGGACAACTGGGACGGACGCCATGCGCACTCCTCGGTCGGGGCTCGGACGCTAGTGGCAGCAACGCCCGGGCGACAGGCCCTCAGCGCCGTCGACGCGCCTTGAGGACGAGGTCGTGGCGGTGGTGCGCGCCGGCGCCGCCCTCGGGTGCGGCGCGCGGCCGCTCCTCGTCGACCTGGACCTCCCAGTCGTCGTCGAGCAGCGCGGCCACCATGCTCGGCCAGACGAAGTCGGCGGGGTCGAAGCCGCCGGTCTCCGCGGACTGCGTCTCCATGCCGGCGTGGTGGACGAGCAGGAGCACGCCGCCCGGCGCGACGGCTGCCAGCAGCGCGCGCTCGGCGGACCCGTCCGGCGTCCGCTGCAGCGCCGGGTACTGCGCCGACACCAGGTCGTACGCGCCGGCCGGCAGCGCGGCCTCCGCCAACCCGGCGTGCACCCACCGGACGACGACGTCCGCGTCGCGCGCGTGCACGGCGGCGCGCTCGAGGGCGAGCCCCGAGACCTCGAGGCCGGTCACGTCCCAGCCGCGGCCGGCCAGCCACACGGCGTCCGCGCCCTCACCGCAGCCGACGTCCAGCACCCGGCCGGGCGCAAGTCCAGCGACCTCGGCGACCAGCGCGCCGTTCGGCTGACCGCTCCACAGCTGCGGGCGGTCGGCGTACCGCCTGTCCCACTCCTCGCGCACTCCCGGGTCACCGACGTACGGGGCCGCGCTGCTGCTCGTCATGCGACCACCGTCGCCGACCGGCGTCCGCCGGGCCAGCCCGCTTGCCACATCGGCAAGACGGTCGGGTCTAGCGTCGCGGTCCCGCCGACCGGCCGAGAGGGACCCCGTGGACTTCGACCTGACCGAGGACCAGGCGACCATCCGCGCGTCCGTCGCGGAGCTGGCCGCGCGCTTCTCCGACGACTACTGGCTGGAGCGCGACGAGCGGCACGAGTTCCCGACGGAGTTCTACGACGCCGTGGCCGGCGCCGGCTGGCTCGGGCTGACGACACCCGTCGAGTACGGCGGCCACGGGTTCGGCATCACCGAGGCGTCGCTGCTGCTCGAGGAGGTGGCGGCGTCGGGCGGCGGCATGAACGCCGCCAGCTCGATCCACATGTCCATCTTCGGGATGCACCCCGTGGTCGTGCACGGGTCGGACGCCCTCAAGGCCGAGAACCTCCCGCGCATCGTCAGCGGCGACCTGCACGTCTGCTTCGGCGTCACCGAGCCCGGAGCCGGCCTCGACACGACGCGCATCACGACGTTCGCCCAGCGGGACGGCTCGGACTACGTCGTGAACGGCCGCAAGGTGTGGATCTCCAAGGCGCAGGAGTCCGAGAAGGTCCTGCTGCTGACGCGGACGACGAGGTTCGAGGACGCCGCGCGCAAGACCGACGGCCTGACGCTGTTCTTCACCGACCTCGACCGCAGCGCCGTCGAGGTGCGGCCGATCCGCAAGATGGGCCGCAACGCGGTCGTCGTCCAACGAGCTGTTCATCGACGACCTGCGCATCCCCGAGGAGCACCGCGTCGGTGAGGAGGGGCAGGGCTTCCGCTACCTGCTCGACGGGCTCAACCCGGAGCGGATGCTCATCGCCGCCGAGGCGCTCGGCCTCGGTCGGGCGGCGCTGCGCCGGGCCGTCCGCTACGGCAACGAGCGGGAGGTGTTCGGCCGCCCGATCGGGATGAACCAGGGGCTGCAGTTCCCGCTCGCCGACTCGCTCGCGCACCTGGACGCCGCCGAGCTGGCGCTGCGCAAGGCGACCTGGCTCTACGACAAGGGCCTGCCGTGCGCGCGCGAGGCCAACACCGCCAAGTACCTGTGCGCCGACGCCGGCTTCACCGCGGCGGACCGCGCGCTGCAGACGCACGGCGGCATGGGCTACGCCGAGGAGTACCACGTCGCGCGCTACTTCCGGGAGGCGCGGCTGCTCCGGATCGCGCCGCATCAGCCAGGAGATGGTGCTCAGCTTCCTCGGCGAGCACGTCCTCGGGCTGCCGCGCAGCTACTGACCACCCGTTGACCGCGACGTCGTCCGAGCCGTAGGACTCGCCGCATGACGAGCCCCGCGGACAGCCCGCGGAGCAGGGACAGGAGCGCGGCGCGCTGGACGGCGAACGCGTGCAGCGACGCGGCCGGCTCCTGCTCCACGTGTCCCGGCACATGCCCCGAGCTCCGCGGGCTGACCGCCCGCAGCTCCTGGCACCGGCGAGGACGGTCCGCACCGCATCGCCCCAGACGTCGGCGCACGCGCGCAGGTGCGCGAGCACCTCGTGCGCGGACCACTCACCGGCCCCGGTCGCCGCCCGCAACGCCTCCGGCGGCACGCCCGCGGTCAGCACCGCGAGCCGCTCCGCGTTCTCCGCGAGCAGCGCGAGAGCCTGCTCGGTCGTCAGCGGCACGCGTCCTCCTCCGTACGAGGTGACCACCGTGCCAGGACCGCACTGCGGTGGTAGGCAAGGCAGCCGAGGACGAGGGGGTCCGCCGTGGAGTGGACGGGTGCGCGCTACGCCGACCGGCCGACGGTGCAGGTCGAGACCACGATCGCGGCGAGCCCGGACGAGGTGTGGCAGCTGGTGGCCGACCCGCTGCTCATGCCGCAGCTGAGCGACGAGCTGCACGCGGTCGAGTGGGAGGCCGAGCCGGTCACGGTCGACGTGGGTGCGCGCTTCGTCGGCCACAACAGGCACCCGTCCATCGGCGAGTGGTCCACCGTCTCCACCGTCGTCGAGTGCGAGCCCCCGACGCGGTTCGCCTGGGCCGTCGGGGAGCCGGAGGAGCCGGCCGCGCTGTGGCGGTTCACCCTCTCCCCCGACGACGGCGGCACGCGGCTCACGCAGTCGATGCAGATGGGGCCCGCCCGGTCGGGCCTGAGCCTGGCGATCGACGCCATGCCCGACAAGGAGCAGCAGATCGTCTTCGTGCGCATGCGCGAGCACGAGGGGCACATGCGCCAGACGCTGGCCGCCATCAAGGCCCGGCTCGAGCAGTCCCGGTGAGGACCGCCACGACGGTCGAGGGCAGCGGCGACGTCGCGCAGCAGCTCGAGCTGGTCCGCGAGGGCGAGCGGCTGGGGCTCGACGTCGTCTGGGTGGCCGAGGCGTGGGGTGCGGACGCCGTCAGCGTCCTCGGCTTCCTGGCCGCGCGCACCGAGCAGCTGCTCCTCGGGTCCGGCGTGGTGCAGGTCGGCACCCGTACGCCGGTCGCCCTGGCCCAGCTGGCCGCCACCCTGAGCAACCTGTCCGGCGGGCGGTTCCTGCTGGGGCTGGGGCCGTCCGGGCCGCAGGTCATGGAGGGGCTGCACGGCGTGCGCTTCGACCGGCCGCTGCAACGGGTCCGGGAGACCGTCGAGGTGGTGCGGCAGGCGCTGACCGGCGGCAAGATCGAGCACCGGGGCGAGACCGTCAGCATCCCGCTGGCCGGCAGCGACGCCCGGCCGATGCGGCTCTCGATCCGTGCCGAGCACCCCGTGCCGGTCTACCTCGCGACGCTGTCGCCGAAGATGCTGCGGCTGACCGGCGAGGTGGCCGACGGCTGGCTCGGCACCAGCTTCGTGCCGGAGGGCTCGCGGGAGGCGTCCTTCGACCACCTCGACGCCGGGCTCGCCGCGACCGGCCGCAGCCGCGCCGACCTCGACGTCTGCCAGGGCGCGGAGATCGCGGTCTTCGAGGACGAGGAGCGGCTGCAGCAGCACGTGCAGAGCCGCAAGGCCGAGCTCGCCTTCAGCCTGGGCGGCATGGGCAAGGGGACGACCAACTACTACAACGACGCCTACAGCCGGCAGGGCTGGGCCGAGGTCGCCGCCGAGGTGCAGGCCCGCTGGCAGGCCGGCGACCGGCCCGGCGCGGCCGCGCTGGTGACCGACGAGATGGTGCTGGCGACCACGCTGATCGGCACCGAGCGCAGCGTCGCGGAGCGCCTGCGGGTCTGGGAGCAGGCCGGCGTCGACACCGTGCGCCTCTACCCGGCCGGCGAGACGCTGGAGGAGAAGCTGCAGAACCTGGCCCGCGGGATCGAGCTGGTCCGCGGCCTGGACGCGTGACGCGCGGTACCGGTTGACCGCGGCTCGCACCATGGGCCGGTGCTGACCCTCGCCCGCGGCCTGTCCCGCGCCGACCTCGACGACGTCGCCGCGCTGGAGGCGGAGGTGGTCGCGCACGACGGCGGCCGGCTCAAGCTGGAGCCGCAGGTGCTGGCCGGCCGCTCGGGTGACCGGGTCGACGACGTGCTGGTCCGCGAGGACGGTCGGCTGGTCGGCTTCCTCGGCATCTACGACTTCGGTGAGGTGGAGCTCTCCGGCATGGTCCACCCGGACGCCCGTCGTCGCGGTCTCGGGACGTCGCTGATCGAGGCGGCCCTGTCGCAGTGCCAGGAGCGCGGGTCGCGGCGCGTGCTGCTGGTGGTCCCGCGACCGTCGCAGGGCGGCCGTGCCCTGGCCCTGCGCTCCGGCGGCGTGCTGTCGCACAGCGAGCACGCCCTGCTGCTCGAGGGCCCGCCGCCCGAGGGCCCCGCCGACGAGGCGCTCGTGCTGCGCCCCGCGCGTGACGGCGAGCAGGGCGCCGTGCTCGAGCTGCTGGCCGCCGGCTTCGGGTGGTCGGGCGCCGGCCTCGCCGACATGGTGGCGCGGACCTGGTCCGAGACGCTCGTCGCCGAGCGGGCCGGCCGAGTCGTCGCCACCCTGCGCGCCGCGCTCGAGGGCGACCGCGGTGGCGTCTACGGCTTCGTCGTCCGCCCCGAGTCTGCGCGGGCGCGGCCTCGGCCGCGACGTCCTGCGCCGCACCTGCAGCCGGCTGCGCGCGGCCGGCGCGACCGCGGTCGGCCTGGAGGTGGCCGTCGACAACGAGAGCGCGCTCGGTCTCTACACCTCGCTCGGGTTCCGGCCCGTCTCGACGGAGGACTACTGGGCGCTGCCGCTCTGAGGCCGCCGCTCGCCGAGCACGCAGAACTCGTTGCCCTCCGGGTCGAGCAGCACGACCCACGGGACGTCGCCCTGGCCGATGTCGGCGCGGCGCGCCCCGAGCCGCAGCAGGCGCTCCACCTCGGCCGCCTGGTCGTCGGGGCGGAAGTCCGGGTGCAGGCGGTTCTTGCCGGCGGACCCCTCGGGCACGGTCGTGAACAGCAGGCCCGGCAGCCGGTCGGCCGCGGGGCGGATCTCGAACTCGTCGGGCGCGTCGTCCACGACGACCCAGCCGAGGGCGTCGGCCCACCACCGGCCGAGCGCCACCGGGTCGGCGGCGTCCACGACGACCTGCTCCCACTCCAGTGCCATGGCGCGACCGTAGGTGCTCAGACCAGCGGCCGCCCGGTGCGCACCCGCCGGCGCACGTCGCGCAGCAGCACGTTGTAGGGGAACAGCCGAAGCGCCTCGGGCAGCCGCCTGTCGACGGCGCCCAGGCGGCGCAGGAAGCGGTCGAACCTGCGCTGGTCGCGCTCGGTCCAGGGCAGCCGCATCGCCTCGCGGAACGGGGGCGGCAGGAAGCCGGTCGTGACGAAGCGGTTGCGCCGGTTCATCAGCAGCTGCACCAGCCGCGACGCGTAGCGGTGCTCGACCAGGTCCATCAGGTGCTGGCGGATCGTGTCGTCGACCGACACCCGCTCCAGCCCCTTCTCCCAGTAGTCCGCGAACGCCGCCCGGTCCAGCGGGCCACATGCCGGGCCGCACCTGCAGCGACGTGCCGAAGCGCTCGCAGTGCGCGTAGAGCGCGTCGGCGGTCACGTCGTCCAGCGGGCCGTGCATGCGCTCGTACAGGTCGGCCGTGCCGTAGTAGAGGCAGGCCGCGACCCACAGCTGCAGCTCGGGGTCCATCGCGTTGTACGACACCGGGCTGTCGGGCGTGGAGCGCACCTGCGCGTGCTGCCGGTTGACCGCCCGGCGGAACAGCCGCTGGTCCTCCGCGTCGCCGAGCAGCGAGACCGCGAGGAAGGTGAACGTCGTGCGCGCCCGCTTCACCGGGTGCTTGGTGATGTTGCCGTCGTCGACCTTGCTCTCCTTGACGCCGTACCCGACCTGGGGCCAGCTGAGCTGCATGATCACGTTGGCGGTGCCGGCGAGCACGCCGGCCGGACCGGAGATGCAGCGGCGGACGTCGACGTCCGGGGTCACCTCGACGGGGACGGTGGCGGTCATGGCACTCCCTCTCGACAGGACGAAGAGTAGCGGCTTGTTGGCGCCCTGCTAACAGGGGTCAGCCGACCTTCGGGAGCACCTTCTGCACGACGGCGAGCAGGGCCTCGGTGAGCAGCGTGTGGGCGTCCGCGCGGGACAGGCTGCCGGCCTCCAGCTCGCGCACCGCCGCCTTCGCCAGGCCGCCGTACGCCCGGACCGCCGCCCGCTGCGCGCCCTCCCCGGCCTCGCACCCGACCAGCTGCAGGACACGTCCGGCCGCGACGTCGTCGGCCTTGGCCAGGATGGCGGCGAGCTCGGGGTCGTCGCCGATCCCCCCGCCGCCGACCACCGCGAGGAAGGTGCTCCCGTGCCGCCCGACGGTGTCGAGGAACCAGTCGACCGCCCGCTCGACCCGCCGCCGCAGCGGCCCGGTGACGACGACCTCGTGCTCCCCGTCGATCTCCGGGAGCAGGACCATGCGGCGCACCACCGCGAGGTAGAGGTCGCGCTTGGTGCCGAAGTAGTGGTTGAGCAGCCCGCGCGCGATGCCGGCCTCGCGCGCGATGTCGGTGGTCGACACCGCGTCGTACGGCCGCTCGCCGAACAGCCGGACCGCACAGGCGAGCAGCTGCTCGCGACGCTCGTCGGGCTCGAGGCGCCGGCCGCGCTGCGGCGTGGTCGTCGTCAGGTCGGTCATCGGGTCGTCCTGCTCGCACGCCTCACCCGGACAGGCTGCCACGGCGGCTCAGGACGTCACCGCCCGCTCGGCCAGCGCCGCCGCCCGCGCCTGGCGCGCGAGCGGCATCGTGAGCAGCACGTCGGGCAGCACGCGCCCCGCCAGCCGGCAGGCAGCGGCGACCCGGCGCAGCCGTCGCTCCTCGCGCGGCGTCAGCGGTGAGAGGCCGAACCGCGCGGCCAGCTCGGGCGGAACGGTCCAGACGACGATGTCGCGGCGCAGCTTGAGCAGGGGCTGCAGCAGCCAGGCGAAGACGGCGTCCGGGACCGGCAGGCCGGGCGGTGCCGGAGGTGCGTTGTGCAGCAGGTCCTGCACGACCTCGTTGTCCTCGAGCACCGCCAGCCCCCGGTCCCAGGCGACCCAGAACTCCTCGACGGTGCGGGGCAGGTGGTGGTCCTTGATGCCGAGCAGCAGGCCCACGCGCCGCCACTCGTCGAACAGCTGCTCCACCTGGTCCGCGCGCAGCGGGGTGGCGAAGCGCTCGAGGAAGACCAGGGTGACCTCGAAGGTCGTGGCGTGCACCCAGACGTACGCCTCCGGGTTCAGCGCGGAGTAGCGGCGGCCCTTGCTGTCGACGCCCTTGATGTCGCGGTGCATCTCCCGCAGGCGGCGGCCCTCCTGCGCCGCGCGCGCCCCGCCGTACACCTGCGCCATCACCGACTGCAGGGTGCGCTCGAGCCGGCCGTAGGGGTCGGTCTTGTAGACCGAGTGCTCGCCGACCCCCGCGCCGACGGCCGGGTAGGCGGTCTGCAGGACCAGGGCCCGGGCGGCGAGCAGCATCCCGCAGTTGTCGCCGGTGGTCTGCCACAGGATGCTCCCGGGCCCGAGCGGCTCCGCGGGCAGCGGCTCGGGCGGCAGCGTCGCGTCGGGCGGGGCCAGGGTGGTCGTGGGCATGCGGTCTCCTCGGGGGCGGTCGTGCGACGTCAGGGAGCGGCGGCGGCCGGCTCCTCGGGGGAGGCGAGCAGGGAGCGCGGCGTCCTGCGCGGGCCGACCGGGACGGCGGTGCGGACCATCGCGAGCAGGGCGAGGACCGCGAGCAGGACCGGGCCCGCGCGCGAGACGCGGTCGGTCGGCAGCAGCGGCTCGGAGGCCGTCACCCGCTCGAACGCGTCGTCGGTGCCGGCGTCGACGGGCAGCGGCTCCTGTGCGGGAGGCGCGACGGCCGGGGCGTCGGCCGGCGGCTGGTCGTCGCCGCCGGACGCGAGGGCAGGGACCTCGACTGCGGGCTGCTCAGCCGGCTCCTCGACCGGCGCCAGCTCGGCCGGGGTCTGCTCAGGCGGGGTCTGCGCGGGCGGCGGGGGCGCGAACGTCTCGACGGGCGGCGCCGACGCGGACGCGGCCGTGAACGCCGTCGCGGCCGGCGGCTGCAGGAGCGCGACGAAGGCACCTGGCCCGTCGGCGGGCACCAGCGCGACCTGGCGGGTCGCCGCACCGAGCGCCGACAGCGACCACGTGACCGAGGTGTCGTCGACGGTCCCCTCGCTGTGGCGCGTGCAGTCGTACGCCGGGCGCGCCTGCCACACCTGCCGGCTGCCGGGCGTCCAGGCGCCGGTGACCGGGCAGGCCCACAGGACCGGCGTGCCGGTCGGTGGCTCGCGGAAGGCGAGCGTCAGGGACTGCAGCGCCCCGACGCCCGACGGCGCCCGCACGGCGCTGAACGACACGACACCCCCCGGGCCGCTCTCGACCGACAGGTCGTCGCCGCGGTCGGCCTGCAGGTCGGGGCTGTCGCCGGCGGGGAGCCGCTGTCGCAGCTGCGTCCAGGAGCCGGCGGCCGGTGCCTCGTCAGCGCCGGCGCCGCCGTCGAGCACGACCACCGCGGCCACGGCCGCCAGGGCCAGCGCCCTGCGCAGGCCGGTCACCGCGAGCCCGCCAGCCGGGCGGCGCGGGCCGCGGTGGCCGCGGGCCGGGACCGCTCGATCGTGGTGGCGTCGGTGCCGAGGTAGGACGAGACGACGAGCGGGTCGGCGAGCACGTCCGCGGCGGTCCCGTCGGCGATGACCGCGCCGAGGTCGCAGGCAGACGAGCCGGTCGCGACACCGCCGACAGCAGCGGGATGTCGTGCTCGATGACGACCAGCGCGGCGCCGAGTGTCGTCGCGGACGCGCGCGCAGCACCGGCTGCAGCGCCTCGGCCTCGCGCTGGGCGATGCCGGCGCGACGGCTCGTCGAGCAGCAGCACCCGGGGCCGGTGGGCGAGCGGCGCAGGCCAGCTCGACGATCCGCCGGGTGCCGGTCGACAGCTCGCGAGACGAACGCGTCGCGGTAGCGGCCCAGGCCGATCAGCTCGACGAGCTCGTCGACCGTGTGCGCGACGTCGGCCTCGCTGGCGACGGCGACACGGCAGGCGGAAGGCGTAGGCGAACGGCTCGCGGCACTGCCAGGTGCCGGTCGAGCGCGACGGCAAGCACCTCAGACACCGTCATGGACGGGAACAGCCGCGCGTCCTGGAACGAGCGGCCCAGACCGCCGTCGCGGACGGGCGGCGGTCGCAGGCCGGTGACGTCGACGCCGTCGAGGACGACCTGCCCGGCGTCAGGTCGAGGAAGCCGGAGCACGCGTCGAACAGCGTCGTCTTGCCGGCGCCGTTGCTGCCGATGATCCCGAGGATCTCGCCGTCGCGACACCGACAGCGACACGTCGTCGACGGCGCGCACCCCGCCGAAGCGCCCGGTGCAGCCCGCGGACCTCCAGGCCGGCACCTCGGCCGGCGCGGCGGCGGCCGCGCCGCGTCGCCGGCGGCGTCGACCGCCGTCCGCTGCCGCGCGAGGAACACCGCGCGCAGCGATGTCGGGTCGCGCTCGAGGAGCTCGGCGGTCGGGCCGGAGAAGCGGACCTGGCCCTTCTCCAGGAACACCGCGTCGTCGGCGATGGTCGAGCGCGACGTTCGACCGACTGCTCGACGACGAGACGGTGGTGCCGGCCGCGTTGATGCCGCGGACGACCGCGAGGAGCTCGGCGACGACCGACGGGCGCCAGGCCGAGCGACAGCTCGTCGATCAGCAGCACGCGCGGGCCGGCACGGCCAGCGCCATGCGCGATGCGCGAGCATCTGCTGCTCGCCGCCGGAGAGCGTCGCCCGCCGGCGTCGTCGAGCCGCTCCGCGAGGACCGGGAACAGCTCCAGCGCCGCGGCCGGTCGCCTCGGCCACCGCGGCGGCGTCGCGTCGCATGCAGCCAGCCGGCGAGGCGCAGGTTCTCGCGCGACGGTCAGCGTCGGGAAGACACCGCGGCCGCCCGGCATCATCGCGATGCCGGCCGCGCGATGCTCGGGCGACCGGGTCCAGCCAGTGATGTCCTGGCCGTCGAAGAGCACGCCGTCCGCCGCCGTGGCCGGCAGCAGCGCCGCAGACCGCCTTGCAGCAGCGACGACTTGCCCGGCGCCGTTGGTGCCGAGCAGCGCGAGCGATCTCGCCCTCCCGGACGTCGAGGTCGACGCCGAACAGCACCGGGTTGCGGCCGTAGGCCGCCTCGACCTGCTCGACGACCAGCAGCCCGTCGCCGAGCTCCGTCGCGGCGACGGCGGGCGGCAGGTCGGCGGTCTCCAGCAGCGACGGCACCGACAGGCCGGTGCGCCGGGCCAACGACGCGAGCCACGCGGTCGCGCAGCGCGAAGGCCACCTGGCCGAGCCCGCCGGGCACGAACAGCAGCAGGAGCAGCAGGCCGACACCGGTCGCGAGCAGCTGCGCGGCGCCGGTCAGGAAGTACTGCACGCCCTGGACGTAGACCGCCCCCAGCAGCGCGCCCGGCAGCGAGGCCGCCCCGCCGATGACCACCATCGTGAAGACGACGAGGCTCTGCACCGGGTCGAAGCCGGCGAAGGGGATGCCGCGCAGCGCGATGACGTACAGGCCACCGGCGAAGCCGGCGAGCGCGCCGGAGAACGCGAAGGCGGTGAGCTTGGCGCGCACCGGCTCGATGCCGAAGGCGGCCGCGGCGCGCTCGTTGTCGCGCACCGCGACGACGGTCCGGCCCACCCTGCTCTGCCGCAGGTTGCGGGCCAGCGCCACGGCGACGACCGCCGCGAGGACGCAGAGGTAGGCGAACGTGAGGCTGTCGTCCAGCGGGAAGCGGTCGAGCAGGACAGGGCGCGCGACGGTCGACGGCGTGAGCGACGGGAAGTACGCGGAGTTCAGCAGCCAGGTCGACACGGGCGCGCCGAAGGCCAGGGTCGTGACCGCGAGGAACAGGCCGCGGATGCGCAGCGCAGGCAGGCCGACGAGCACCGCGGCGGTCCCGCCGACGAAGGCCGCCGCGAGCAGTGCCAGCAGCAGGTCGGCGCCGGCGTGCACGAGCAGCGCGGCGGCGGTCGCTGCTCCGAGCCCCACGAACGCGAAGTGGCCCAGGCTGATCTGCCCGGACCAGCCGGTCACGACGACCAGCGAGACGGCGATGACGCAGTAGATGGCGGTGTAGGCGTAGAGGCCGCGCAGCGGGTCCGACAGCAGCAGCGGCACGCCGAGCACGACGGCCAGCAGCAGGGCGAGTCCACCGGCGCGTACGCGCTGCACCTCCGGCAGGTCACGCAGCGCCCGCGGCACCGGCCGCACCTCGCGGACCGCCACGTGGTCACCGAGCGCGCCCTCGTCCTGGCGCGAGGGGCGGCGGCGCTGCAGCAGCAGCGCGCCGAGCACGACGAGGAACAGCACGAGGTCGACCAGCGACGACTGCGGGTAGTTCCAGAAGACGGCCTGCTGGCCGACGCCGATCCCGACGCCGGCGACGAACGCCACCGGCAGGCTGTCCATGCGCGCGATGACCGCCGCCGCGAGCGGGGCGAGCAGGGCGATCGGCCCACCGGGGATGCCGAGCTGCGGGCCGAGCACCGGCGCGGCGAGCAGCGAGCCGAGCCCGGACAGCCCGGCGGCGAGCACCCACGCGAGCAGCGACAGCCGGCGCACCGGGATGCCGAGCAGCAGCGCGCGCTCCGGGGCCTCGGCCGCCGCGCGCACCGCGATGCCGGTGTCGCTGCGGGTGAGGAACAGCCCCAGCCCGACGAGGACGAGCGGCACCACGACGAGCACGGCCAGGTGGTCGGCGCTGAACAGCACGGGACCGACCCGGACCTTCACGGGCAGGTCGAGGTGGAACGTCTGCACCGGCTTGAGCTGGTCGTAGACCTTGGGCAGGAAGATCTGCCCGGCGGCGACGACCTGCGCGATGCCGATGGTGGCGACGGTGAGGATCAGCCGGGGCGCGGTGAACAGCCGGCGCACCACCACCTCGTGGGTGAGGTAGCCGGTCAGCAGAGCGGCCACGAGGCCGAGCGGCATGGCCAGCCAGAGCGGCAGCCCGCTGCCGGTCGTGAGCACGACCGCGACCGTGGTGGCCAGCCCGCCGAACTCCGCCTGCGCGAAGTTGACGACCCGGCTCGCGCGGTAGACGAGGACGAGCCCCATCGCGGTCAGCGCCGTGAGCGACCCGAGCACCGCGCCGAGCAGCAGCACGCCGACCGGCAGGCCGTTCGGGGCGACCGTGCGGAGCAGCGCCCAGGCGACGACCAGCGCCGGGACGACCAGCGCCCGTCTCATCGTCCGAAGCACTTCGGCTGCAGCTTGGGCCCGCCCCAGCCGGACGCTGAGGTGAAGGAGAAGAAGGTGCCGCCGTCGCAGGCGCGGTAGCCGCCGCGCTCCCCGTCGTACTTGCTCGTGTAGCCGGGGTCGAACACGACATCGGGGCCTCGGCGACCGGGGAGAAGGCGTTGGCGCCGCCGCGGAAGGTCCACCGTCCGGCGAAGCCGGTCGCGTCCGGCAGCGACTGGTAGCCGCGCTGCAGAGTGCCGGCGACAGCGACGGCCCGGCCGACTGGATGCCGAGGAAGGCCTGCAGCGCGGCGACGTAGGCGACCGCGTAGGCGTTGGTGACCGGCTCCTTGCCACCGCTGGCCAGCTTGAAGACGCGGTAGGCCTCGTCCTTGTCGCGCGCCGGCCACGGTGCGCCGTCGGTGATGACGCCCCGCCAGTCGCCGTTGTCGACCTGGCGCGCCTGCGCGTCGCCCCAGTAGGGCTGCACCCACTCGGGCTGGTAGTCCTGGCTCTTCGCGGCGTTGCCCAGGAAGATGGGGATGACCGGGTCGCAGTAGCAGAGCACCGTCGTCACGCCGGCGGCCCGCATCTGCGTCACGATGTTCGTCGCGTTGGACTGGAACTGCGTGACGTTGATGGGGTACTTCGCCTCGCGGGTGACCTTCGCGCCGCAGGCCTTCATGACCCGCTTGAGCTCGTCGGCCACCTGGACGTACTCCGGGTTCTCCGGGTGGATGAGACCGAAGCTGCGGTCCTTCACCTGCAGCGTCTTGTCGGGGGCGAAGACGGCCTTCAGCCCGTTGAGCCGGCGGCAGGTGAGGTTGCCGAACCACTGCGCGGTGTCGGACCCGGACGGCGTCGGCGCCCACCAGTACGGCGCCTTGTCCTGGTAGTAGCTGTCGGGGAAGCCGAGCGGCCCCCAGGCCACCACGCGCTGCTGGGCGAGCGCGGTCCAGTACGGCTTGGAGCCGCGCAGCTGGAAGGTGATGTCGCCGAAGGCGCCGAGGCCGCGCGCCGTCGCCGCGTCGGCCTGCGCGCGGTCGCCGCCCTGGCCCTGGTCCTCGTTGATGTAGTCGCCGCGGCCGTCGTAGGTCTTGACGACGACCTCGCGGCCGTACGTCTCGAACTGGGTGTTGAACCAGCGGACGTAGGTCTGCAGGTCCTTGACGTAGTCGAGGTCGCGCGGCGGGGCGGCCGAGCCGGTGGCGGCGCCGATGGCGGCGTCCTGCGCCGACTGGGTGACCCGGTAGGACAGCGTCACCGTCTTCGCCGTCACGCCGTGCGCGGTGGCGCCGCCGTTGCTGCCGGTGAAGGCGGGGACGCACGGCGGGGCGTACGGGGTCCAGGTGAACTGCCGCACCCCCGAGCCGCAGGTCACGCCGGTCCGGGCCTTCCCGGTCCTGGCGCGGGGGGCGGCCGGCCCGGCGGCCGCGGCGGCCGAGGAGCCGGCGGCCGGGCGGCGGGGGGCGCCCGTCGCGCCGGTCCGCGTGGTGCCCGACCCGGAGCCGGAGCCGGCGCCCTGCGCCGGCGCTGCCGCGGGCTCGGAGCCGGACTGCTCACCAGGGGCAGCGGCGCCCTGCTCGGCCGGCGCCGCGCCGGTCCCCGCGTCGACGGCGCTCTGGTCGTCGGGCAGCGGCCCGCCGTCGGCCAGCGCATCGCCGACGGCCGCGGGCTCGGCGTCCGCGGACGGCGAGGTCGACGGGACGAGGACGACGGCGGCGAGCAGAGCCACGACGCCCACCAGCAGCGGCAGGTAGCGCACGGCCAGCTGGGCGAGGTAGCGCCGGACGGCGGCCTCGACGTCGCCCTGCGCGGGAGGGATGGCGGTCATGGGACGGGCTCCGTCTCACCGGTGGTGCGGGGACAGTGCGCGGCGGCGGGAGCGGGGCCGTGCCCCCGTCGCGGTCGTGCGGGCGAGTATGCGCGCTTGTTGGCCGGTTGCCAACAGAGGTCAGGGCAGCCAGCGGCTCAGCGTCCCGCCGACCGGGGCCGGCGTCCAGGTCACCCGGGCGGAGCAGCGGCACGTCACCCGCGCGGGTCTACGGACCGGGCCGCGCCGCGGCGCATCCTCGAGCCATGACCGAGACCCGCACCGAGGACCGTCGCGCCGTGCACCGCGTGACCCTGGCCAACCCGCGGCGGACCCGCCTGACCGGCACGCACTCCGGCGACCGCGACCTGCACCGCGAGGCCGGCCAGCAGGACGGCGCCCAGGCGTCGAGCTAGGTCAGCTGCGGGCGGGGCTGCGCAGCGGCACGACGACGGCCTCGCGCTCGAGCGCCCGGCCGACCAGCGGGTGGACGAAGGCCCGGGCGTGGGTGCGCGCCACGCGCAGGCGCTCCTGCAGGTCGGCGAGCTCGTCGGCGGGCACGCCGGCCTGCCGGGCCACCGCCAGCTCCTGGGCGACGAGGAACGCGCTGTAGGCCGCCGACTCGGCCTCCTCGGCCTGCTGCAGCTCAGCGAGGTGCTCGGCGACCCGCTCGACCGCGAGCGGACCGTAGACGAGCAGCGGCGACAGCAGCTCGTCGAGCTCGCGCCGGCGCGCGTGCCAGAGCGCCAGCAGGGGCAGCCGCTCGTCGGTCACCCCCCGAGGATGCCCTCTCGCGGCGCGCAGCGGACAGGAACGCACAGAGTGACCCACCGGTCACGTCCGCGGCACCACCAGCAGCGACTGGGCGCCGCGCGCGACGGGGCCCTGCTGGTCCGACAGCACCGACGTCGCGAGACCGCAGCCGCCGTCGGACACCACCGTCTCGGCGTCCAGGCACACCCACTCGCCGACGAGGTCGCGGTGCACGTGGACGGTCAGCTCCGGGTTGATGAACAGCCACTGGCGCACGTCCAGCGCGCTGCTGATCCCGCTGCCGCTGTCGGCGACGGTGAGCACCCGCTGCAGCGGGCTCGGCTCCTCGTCGGGGACGAGGCTCACCCGCTGCCGGGCCCACACCGCCGCCGGCCCGGGCACGTCGAAGCGGCCCCGGACGTAGCGCCACTCGACCGCGTCGAGGTAGCCGCCGACCCAGCCGGTGTCCGAGCGCACGTCCTCGGACGCCTCGGGCAGGGGCGCCGACGGGGCGGCGGCCCCGTCGACCTGCACCCCCTCCGTACGTCGCACCCGCCACGCGGAGGCGCGGGCGACGTCGCGCCCGCCTGCCGACAGGACGGCCTCGGCCAGCTCCACGCTGCGGCCCGGGCGGACCATGCGGACGCGGAGGTCGAGGTCGCCGACCGGCACGGCTCCGAGGATCTCGACGGTGGCGCGGGCGACGTGCACGTCGTCGCGCGGGTCGAGCCGCTCGACCGCCCGGGCCAGCAGCGCGCTCGGCGGGCCGCCGTGCTGCGCACCCGGGTCCCACGGGCCGGTCGTGTGCGGGGTCGCCCGCCACCGGGAGCCGTCGTCGGCCAGCGGGACGAAGAAGCTGTCGGGCATGGCCGGACCCTAGGTGAGCCGGTCGTCGCGGCCGGCGGCAGACTGGCCGGGTGACCACCTCGAGGACGTCCTGATGCGCGCCGTCACCATCCCGGTCCCTGGCGGCCCGGAGGCACTCGTCCTCGCCGACGTGCCCGACGCCGTGGCCGGCCCCGGCGAGGTGCTGGTCGAGGTCGCCGCCACGGCGGTGAACCGGGCCGACCTGCTGCAGCGCCGGGGCTTCTACAACCCGCCGCCCGGCGCCTCCCCGTACCCGGGCCTGGAGTGCTCCGGCCGCATCGCGGCCCTCGGCGAGGGCGTCGCGGGCTGGCAGGTCGGCGACGAGGTCTGCGCGCTGCTGTCCGGCGGCGGCTACGCCGAGCTGGTCGCGGTGCCGGCCGGGCAGCTGCTGCCCGTGCCCTCCGGCGTCTCGCTGCTCGAGGCGGCCGGCCTGCCCGAGGTGGCCTGCACGGTGTGGAGCAACGTCTTCGACCTGGCCGCCCTGCAGCCCGGCGAGACGCTGCTCGTGCACGGCGGCACCAGCGGCATCGGCACGATGGCCGTGCAGCTCGCCACCCGCTTCGGCGCGCACGTGGTCGTGACCGTCGGCTCGCCGGAGAAGGCCGCCCGCGCGGTCGAGCTCGGTGCCGAGCTGGCCGTCCTCTACCGCGACGAGGACTTCGTCGAGAAGGTGAAGGAGCACACCGGCGGGCGCGGCGCCGACGTCGTGCTGGACAACATGGGCGCGGCCTACCTGGGCCGCAACGTGCAGGCGCTGGCGACGTCCGGCCGGCTCGTCGTCATCGGGCTGCAGGGCGGGGCGAAGGGCGAGCTCGACCTCGGCGCGCTGCTGGTCAAGCGGGCCGCCGTGCACGCCACGTCGCTGCGCGCGCGGCCGCCGGCCGAGAAGGCCGCCATCGTCGGCGGCGTCCTGGCCGAGGTGTGGCCGGCGGTCGAGGCGGGCGACGTGAAGCCGGTCGTCGACCGGGTGCTGCCGCTCGAGCAGGTGGCCGAGGCGCACCAGGTGCTCGAGGACAGCACCCACGTCGGCAAGGTGCTGCTGCAGGTGCGCTAGCGCGTCCCGAGGCCGCCGCCGTCGACGACGAGCCTGGACAGCGGCTTCCCGAGCTCGGTCAGGCGGGCGCAGCCCTCGGCGCCGAGGTGGGCGTACGGCGCCAGCGAGAGCCGGTCGGTCGCCTCCTCGACGCGCTCGCGGTGGGCCCTGCCCTCGTCGGTGAACGTGCCGTCGGGCTGCAGCCAGCCGCGGTCGACCAGGCCGGCGACGGCGCCGTCCCACTCCTCGTCGGAGTAGGCGCGGGTGCCCTGCAGGCCCTTGCGGGTCCAGGTGTCGCCCATGGCCACGTGCAGGACAGCGGCCTCCAGGCCGCTGACGCCCTCCGCGACCAGGACGGCGATGTGGCCGTCGCCGCGGAACTCGCGCAGCAGCGCCTGCGCGTGCCACAGCGCGACGTGCGGCTCCTCCGGCCACGGCAGGGCGGCGTGCGCGGCGTAGAGCGGCCGGCCCTCCGGGAAGCAGCCCTCGGTGGCGGTGCGGGCCAGCGCGGCCGCCTCGGCCACCTCCGGGCTGTCGACCCGGTCGCCGAAGAACCGGCGCAGCGCCCGGTCGACGCCGCGGTAGCGCGCCGCGAGCACGTCCGGACGGCGAGGAGACGTCCCAGGCGCCGGCCATGCCGAACGCGACGGCCAGGTGCGAGAAGTTGAAGAAGGTGGCCTGCACGACCGGCGCCGTGACCGCGCCCATCGCCGCCGCCCGGGCCGGGAAGTAGCCCAGCGCCCGGTTGCCCTTGAGGTCGTAGCCGAGCGCGGCGTACTCCTCCTGCGCCTCGGGCGCGAAGTAGATCATCGCGTGGACCGGCTCGACCGCCCGCCAGGTGGCGCGCGCAGTCTCGGGGGTGATGGTCGCGCCGTTGAGTGTCACAGGGCCTCCAGGAGCCGGTCGACGTCGTCGTCGGAGGTGTAGCAGGCCACACCGGCGCGGACGGCGCCACCACTCCGGTCCAGCCCGACGGCCCGCATGAGCTCCGCCGCGTAGTAGTCGCCGGCCCAGACGCACACCCCGCGCCCGGCCAGGTCCGAGGCCACCTGCTGCGGTGAGCGGCCGCGCACGGTGAAGGCGACGGTCGGCGTGCGCCGGGCCGGGGACCCCAGCAGCGTCACGTCGTCGCGCGCCGGACAGCCCCGCCAGGAGCCGCGCGAAGACCCGCTCCTCCGACGCGTGCATGCCGGCCAGGCCGTCGAGCAGCCGCTCCCGGCGGGTGGCGCCGCTGCCCCAGGACGCCAGCCAGTCGACCGCCGCGGTGACCCCGGCCAGCTGGGCGAAGGCCGGCGTGCCGAGCTCGAACCGGTCGGGCACCTCGTCGGTGCTCGGCAGCAGCTTGTCGGGGTGCAGCGACTCGAGCAGCGCCGGGTCGGCGACGGTGGCGCCGACGTGCGGGCCGTACCACTTGTACGCCGAGCAGGCGTACGCGTCGGCCCCGAGCGCGGCGACGTCGGTCGTGCCGTGAGGGGTCGCGTGGACGCCGTCGACGTGGACGACCGCCCCGACGGCGTGCGCCCGGTCGGCGATCGCGCGCACGTCGGGGCGGGTGCCGGTGGCGTTGCTGGCGGCGGTGACCGCCACGAGCCGGGTGCGGTCGGTGACGAGCGCGTCGTACTGCCCGGGGTCGAGCTCGCAGGTCTGCGGGTCGAGCTCGGCCCAGCGCACGGTGGCGCCGGCAGCCTCGGCGACCTGCACCCAGGGCCGGACGTCGGCGTCGTGGTCCAGGCGGCTCAGCACGACCTCGTCGCCGGGCCGCCAGGTCTTGGCCAGCGCCCGGGCCAGGACGTAGGTGTTGGCGGTCATCGACTGCCCGAAGACGACACCGCGGGGCGAGCCGCCGACGAGGTCGGCCACGGCCTCCCGCGCCGCGTCGACGATCGCGTCGGCCCGGGCGCTGCTGGCGAACGGCCCGTGCCGGTTGCTCACCGCGCTGCGCAGCGCGTCACCCATCGCGTCGCTGACGGCCGCGGGCACCTGGGTGCCGCCGGGTCCGTCGAAGTGGGCGAGGCCCTCAGCCAGGGCGGGGAACTGCGCGCGGGCAGTCGTCAGGTCGAACACCGGCCCACCCTGCCAGGTGAACCCCGGCCCCGTCGGGGCAGGATGCGGCGCATGAGCGAGCAGCCAGGTCAGGGCCAGCAGGTCGTCGTCGTCGGCGCGGACGGCCAGCCCGTCGGGACGGTGGAGGTGCCCGAGGCCGACGGGTCGGAGGAGCGCAGCCCGGCCGAGCTGGTGGAGCAGCCGGCGAAGGTCATGCGGATCGGCTCGATGGTGAAGCAGCTGCTGGAGGAGGTCCGCGCGGCACCGCTCGACGACGCCGCCCGCACCCGCCTGCGGGAGATCCACGACAGCTCGATCAAGGAGCTCTCCGACGGCCTCGCGCCCGAGCTGCAGGAGGAGCTGGAGCGGCTGACCCTGCCCTTCACCGTCGACGCGGTGCCCAGCGACGCCGAGCTCCGCATCGCGCAGGCCCAGCTGGTCGGCTGGCTCGAGGGGCTGTTCCACGGGATCCAGACCGCGCTGTTCGCCCAGCAGATGGCCGCGAAGATGCAGCTCGAGCAGCAGGGCCGGGGGCGGGTCGCGCTGCCCGGCGGCGCTCCGCAGTCACCCGGCATGCCGGGTGGGCCGCAGGGCGGCACCGGGCAGTACCTGTAGCCACGTGCCCGGGCGGCGCGCGCCGAGGGGACAGGTCGCCCCGGCCACACGCGTCGCGGATCCCGTACGTACGTCCCGTCGCGCGGACACCCTGCTCGGCCTTCCGTCACCGCGTGCAGCGAGGGCCGCCGCGCGGAGCCCGCCGCGCCCGGCCGTCGCGGTCAGAACCAGCGCTCGAGCACCTGCGCGACGCCGTCCTCGTCGTTGCTCGCGGTGACCTCGTCGGCCACCTCGCGCACCTCGGCGTGGGCGTTGGCGACGGCGACGCCGTGGCCGGCCCAGGACAGCATCGGCAGGTCGTTGGGCATGTCGCCGAACGCGATGACCCGCTCGGCCTTCACGCCGTGCTGCGCGGCCAGCGCCGCGAGGCCGCTCGCCTTGCTGATGCCGGCGGCGCTCACCTCGAGCAGCCCGTCGGTGCTGCTGTGGGTCAGGGTCGCCCGGTCGCCGACCGCCTCCCGGGCCGCGGCCAGCAGGTCGTCGCTGCCGAGCTCGGGGTGGCGGGCGAGCAGCTTCACCACCCCGCCGCTGACCAGCTCGCCGACCGGCTTCGGCGTGTGGTCGGGCATCTCCCAGTTGGGCCGGTAGCCGGTCTCGTGGCCGAAGCCGTGGTCGGCGTGCTCGACGGCGAAGGCGATGTCGGGCAGCGCCCGGCGCAGCGCGTCGACGACCTCGGCCGCGGCGTCCTCGTCGAGCAGGTTGCTGTCGACCACCTGCTCGGTGTGCAGGTCGTAGACGAGCGCGCCGTTGGCGCACACGGCCAGCCCGCGGTGACCGGTCATCTCGACGATCGGCGGCATCCAGCGCGGCGGCCGGCCGGTGACCATGACGAACGGGACGCCGGCCGCCTCGATCCGGCCGATGACCTCGCGGGTGCGCTCGGCGATGGTCCCGTCCGAGCGGACCACGGTGCCGTCGAGGTCGGTGGCGACGAGAAGGGGCGAGTCCACCCCTCCAGTCTCGCTGATCCGCAGCGCGGGACCACCCGGGCATCACCCGTACGGGTGGTGTCTGAACCGTCACAACGTGTGATGCCCGACTTGCGACGTTCAGGGCAAGGTCAACGTGTGCGTCTCCCTGCCCTGCTGCTGCCCGTCGCCGTCCCGCTGCTCGCCGCCCTCGTGGCGGTGCCTGCGGCCACCGCGGCCCCCGCCGACGACCCGGTCGTCCCGCCGACGGGCACCGCGCCGCTGGCCGGCCCGGCCGACAGCGGCGAGCCGGGGACCAGCCCGGCCGGGCTCGACCGGCCCGTCCCCGCGCAGGGCGTCACGGAGGTCGTCGGGGGCATCGCCGAGCTGCGCCCCTGCCCGGAGCGCACCGGGCTGCTGGTCTGGCAGACCCGCTCCACCGCCGGCCAGCCGGTCGAGGTCACCGTGACCGGCACGCCGGGCGAGCCGGTGTCGCTGTCGGGCTACAGCCGCCCCGGCACCGTCGGCCAGGTGATCGGCACCGGGACCCTGCAGCCCGACGGCACCGCGCGCTTCGTGGTGCAGCCGGCGACCAGCAGCCGCTACTGGGCCCAGCAGGGCGAGTGCCCGGTCAGCACGCCGTCGGTCCTGCAGGTCACGACCGAGCCGACGCTCGACGCAGCACCCGGCCCGGTGTTCACCGGCACGGTCCTGCCCGCCCGTAGCGGCGTCCTGGTCAACCTCTACCGCCGCAGCGAGCGCGGCCTCGTGCTGGCCGCGCAGACCCGTACGCGCGCTGACGGCACCTACCGCGTGACCCGTCGCTTCCTGAGCAGCGGCCGGCACGTCTTCGTCGTGCGGACCGGCGCCGACGCGAACAACGCGACCGGCCAGAGCCCTGCCCGCGCGGTCGTCCTGCCCTAGACGGGAAGGATCTCGCTGCGGCCCAGGTAGGGCTGCAGCGCGGCCGGCACGTGCACCGAGCCGTCGGCACGCTGGTGCACCTCGAGCAGCACCGCGATGGTGCGGCCGATCGCGCAGAGCGTGCCGTTGAGGGTGGCGACGGGGCCCGCGCCGCGCGCGCGCACCTGCAGGCGCCGCGCCTGGAAGTCGGTGCAGTTGCTGGTCGAGGTCAGCTCCAGCCAGCGCTCCTGCGACGGCAGCCACGCCTCGCAGTCGAACTTGCGGGCCGCCGACGAGCCCAGGTCCCCCGCGGCGACGTCGATCACGCGGAACGGCAGCTCGAGCGCGGACAGGAAGTCCTTCTCGTGCGCCAGCAGCCGCTGGTGCTCGGCCTCGGCGTCCTCCGGCGCGACGTAGCTGAACATCTCGACCTTGTCGAACTGGTGCACCCGGATGATCCCGCGGGTGTCCTTGCCGTGGCTGCCGGCCTCGCGGCGGAAGCAGGAGGAGAAGCCGGCGTAGCGCTTCGGCAGCGCGTCGAGCACCTCGCCGGAGTGGTAGGCCGCGAGCGGCACCTCGGAGGTGCCGACCAGGTAGAGGTCGTCGGCCTCGAGCTTGTAGACCTCGGCGGCGTGCGCGCCGAGGAACCCGGTGCCCTCCATCGCCTCCGGGCGCACCAGCGCCGGCGCGATCATCGGGACGAAGCCCGCCTCGACCGCCCGCGCCATCGCCAGGTTGACCAGCGCCAGCTCGAGCAGCGCGCCGGGACCGGTGAGGAACGCGAACCGGCTGCCGCTCACCTTCGCGCCGCGCTCGGTGTCGATCGCGCCGACGACGGTGCCGACGTCGAGGTGGTCGCGGACCGGGAAGTCGTACGTCGGCACCTCGCCGACCTGCTCGAGCACGACGAAGTCCTGCTCCCCGCCGGGAGGGGCGCCGAGGACGACGTTGGGCACCGCCAGGTGCGCGGTCCGCAGCTCCGCGTCGGTCGAGGTCTGCGTCGCCTCGGCCTCCTTGACCGCGCCGGCCAGCGCCTTGGCCTTCTCCAGCACCGCCGGGCGCTCCTCCGGGGAGGCCTTCTTCACCGACTGCGAGACGAGCTTCTGCTCCGCCCGCAGGGTGTCGGCCGCGGTCACCGCGAGGCGGCGCGCCTCGTCCGCGGCGAGCAGTGCGTCGACCAGCGCGGAGTCCTCGCCGCGGGCCTGCTGGGAGGCGCGGACACGGTCGGGGTCGTCACGGAGCAGCCGCAGGTCGATCACCCGTGGAAGGCTAGACGGATGCGCAGTCCGCTGTTCGGCCAGATCGACACCACCAAGGGCGCGTCCATGACGCTCGCCAACAAGGACGTCCTCAAGGTCGCCCTCGACGGCGAGCTGCTCGCGCGGCAGGGAGCGATGATCGCCTACCAGGGGGCAGTCGACTTCGCCTACGAGGGCGCCGGCAGCGTCGGCCGCTTCCTCAAGAAGGCGCTGACCGGCGAGGGCGTCCCGCTGATGAAGTGCACCGGGCGCGGTGACGTCTACCTCGCGCACGACGCGCACGACCTGCACCTGGTCGACCTGGAGGGCGACTCGCTGACCGTCGGCGGCGCGCACGTCGTCGCCTTCGAGCCGTCGCTCAGCTGGGACGTCAAGCGGGTCGAGGGCGTCGGCATGCTGGCGGGCGGCCTGTTCAACATGGTGTTCACGGGGCGCGGGCGGCTGTGCCTGTCCGCGTACGGCGCGCCGGTCGTCCTCGACGCGGCCGCGGCGCCGACGTTCGTCGACCTGCAGTCGGCGATCGCCTGGTCGTCGTCGCTGCAGACCTCGCTGCGGCGCACCGCCACCGCCGGCGCGCTGATCGGGCGCGGCAGCGGAGAGGCCTTCCAGCTCGCGTTCACCGGCAGCGGCCTCGTGGTGGTGCAGGGCAGCGAAGGCCCGCCGGCGCCGGCGGCCCGCTGAGCCCGCCGCACTAGGGTCGGAGCGTGGACCGGGAGCAGGTGCAGGCGCTGCTCGCGCAGGTGGCCGACGGCAGCGTCGCGCCGGAGCAGGCCCTCGACGTGCTGGCGGTCGCGCCGTACGAGGAGCTCGCGCACTCCCTGGTCGACCTGCACCGCGGCCTGCGCACCGGTGACCCCGAGGTCGTCTACGGCGCGGGCAAGACCGCCGGCCAGGTGGTCGACGTGGTCGCGGCGCTGCGGGCCGCGGGCGACCGGGCGGTGCTGGTGACGCGCTGCCCGTCGGAGGCCGTCGCGGGGCTGGCTGACCTCGGGGTCCTGACCGTCGACGGGGCGACGGTCGCCGTCGGGCCCGCTGCCGCCGACCCGCGGCACGGTCGCGGTGCTGGCCGCCGGCACCAGCGACGGCCCGGTGGCGGGCGAGGTCGCGCTGACCGCGCGGGCGTACGGCGCGGCCGTCGAGCGGGTCGACGACGTCGGCGTCGCCGGGCTGCACCGGCTGCTCGCGGCCCGGCCGGCCCTGGAGCGGGCCGACTGCGTCGTCGTGGTGGCCGGCATGGACGGCGCGCTGCCCAGCGTGGTGGGCGGGCTGGTCGGCACGCCGCTCGTCGCGGTGCCGACCAGCGTGGGCTACGGCGCGGCGCTTCGGCGGCATCGCGGCGCTGCTGACCATGCTCAACGCCTGCGCGCCTGGCGTCGGCGTGGTCAACATCGACAACGGCTTCGGCGGCGGGGTGCTCGCGGCGCGGATCGCCCGCCAGGCCAGCCGGTGATCGGCTGGCTGGACGCAGGGGCCGGCGCGAGCGGCGACATGCTGCTCGGTGCGCTGGTCGACGCCGGCGTCCCGCTCGCGGTGCTGCAGCAGGCGGTCGACGCGGTCGGCGTGGAGCCGGTGCACCTGCGCAGCGAGCCGGTCGAGCGGGCCGGCCTCGGCGCGACGCGGGTGCACGTCGAGGTCGCCGACACCGCCGCCTCGCGGACGTGGTCCGACGTGCGCGCGCTGCTCGAGGCGGCCGACCTGGCGGAGCCGGTGCGCGCGACCGCGCTGGCGGCCTTCGCCCGGCTGGCGGACGCCGAGGCGGCCGTGCACCGGGTGCCGGCCGAGGACGTGCACTTCCACGAGGTGGGCGCCCTCGACGCGGTCGCCGACGTCGTCGGGACGGCCGCAGGACTGCACGCCCTCGGCCTGGCCTCGCTGACCTGCTCCACCGTGTCGCTGGGCAGCGGGACGACCCGCGGGGCGCACGGGCCCCTCCCGGTCCCCGCGCCCGCGGTGCTGGCGCTGCTGGCCGGCGCGCCGGTGCAGGCCGGACCGGCGGCGCACGAGGCGACGACGCCGACCGGTGCGGCGCTGCTCGCGACCGCCGTCACCGGCTGGGGCGGGCTGCCGGCGATGACGGTCGACCGGGTCGGGGTCGGCGCCGGCGGCCGCGACCGTCCGGAGGTCGCCAACGTCCTGCGCCTGGTGCTCGGCGACGCCGGTCGACGGGCCGACGGACGCGGTCGTGCTCGCGTGCACGGTCGACGACCTCGACCCGCGGCTGTGGCCGCACGTGCTCGAGCAGCTGCTGGCGGCCGGCGCCCTGGACGCCTGGCTGACGCCGGTGCTCATGAAGAAGGGCCGCCCGGCCCACGTGCTGACCGTGCTGTGCGCGCCGGACCGCGCCGCCGTCCTGCGCCGGCTGGTCCTGGTGCAGACCTCGCACGCTCGGGCTGCGGGAGAGCCGGGTCGCCCGGCACGTGCTGGACCGCGCGACGGGCGGCGGTGGACGTCGGCGGCCGCGACGTACGGGTGAAGCTCGGGCTGCTCGACGGCGAGGTGGTGAACCGGAGCGTGGAGTGGGAGGACGTCGCGGCGGCCGCCGCGGCGCTGGGACGACCGGCCAAGCAGGTGCTGGCCGAGGCGGAGCGGCGCGCGCAGGAGCTGGGACAGCAGCCGGCCGGGCCCTCCCCGGAAGAGGGAGGAGCCCGGCCGGGGGTGCTGACTAGCGGCGCGGCTCGACCGTGAGCTCGGAGTCCGTGGTCGTCTCGGTCGCCGCACCCGTACGGGTCCGGTCGTCCGGGTAGACGCCGTCGGCCTCGATGTTCTCCTTGCGGACCTCCTCGGTGACCTGCGCCTGCTCGGTGACGGTCTCGGTGTCGAGGCGCACGCGCTCGACCGGGACGGTCTCCTTGGCGACGACGGGCTGCTCCGCGCGGAGCACGACCTCGTGCTCCTCCTCCGACAGCGCTGGGCCGTCGAGGGCCTTGCCGACGTTGGCGTCCGTGATCGGCTCGCGCTCGATCCGGACCTCCTCGTGGCTGACCGGGACGGTCTGCGTGACGGTCTCGCTGGTGATGAACTTGCGCAGGCGGGCCCGGCCGGCCTCCGTCTGCTGCGTGCCGACCTGCAGGCGCTCCTCGGAGCGGGTCATCGCGTCGTCGGTCGTCGGGCCCGAGGTGTCGCGGCCGACCGTGCCGTGGACGTTCTCGCCCGAGGTCTCGGTGTAGCCGGTGGGCTGCTGCGTCGCGGCGCCGCCGCCGACGCCGTAGTGGCTGTAGAGGCGCTGCTCCTCCTCCGGCGACAGCTCGGAGTCGGGGTCGATGTTCGGCGCCGAGGAGACGAGCTCCTTGTCGTAGGGCACCGTCACGGTGTCGCCCTGCAGGGTCGCGTCGGCCAGCGGCACGAAGTGGGTCTTCGCGCCGAACATGCCGGTGTGGACGGTGGCGAACGTGGGCTCGCCACCGTCGCGGTCCGCGTAGAGGGTGTCGATGGTGCCGAGCTTGCCGCCGGCGCCGTGCAGGGTCTTGCCCTGGAGCGTGCGGGCCTGGTCGAGCGTGATCATCGGGGGTCCTCCCGGTCGGGGGTCATCGCTGGGGATGTCGCTGACCGGGTGAGTGCCCGACCCCCCGAGTTCCATCACAGGGAGACCGAGGCGACAGGACGGTGATGTCGATCTGACGGTGAGGTACGGGTAGGTCACGACGTTCACGTGACGACGGTGCCGAGGCGGTTCGTCCCTGTTACGCCCGGGGGTCAGCGGGCAGGGCAGTCCTGCTGTCTCGTCACCACCGGAGGACCGAACGCCATGACCCCGCCCCTCGCGTCCACGCTCGCCCCGTCCCTGACCGCCGTCCCCGCCGCCGCCCCGTCCCTGGCCGACCGCCTCGCGGCCGCCCTCGACGCCGGCCCGTCCGCCCTGTCCCGCCTGACCGGTGCGGAGCCCGTCGACCGCCGCGACCGCTTCCTCGTCCTCTTGGCCATCTACGACCTGCACACCGCTCCGCTGGAGCTCGTCGGCGAGCGGGCCCGCCACCAGGGCTCGCCTGCGGTGGCGGAGCTCAAGAGCCGGCTGGAGCAGGAGTGGCTCACCGAGCTCGACGACGCCTGGGAGCAGGCCGGCGCGTTGACCGAGGCGACCAGCGTCGACCGCGTCGTGTCCGCGATGCGAGCGGTCGCCGCCAAGGACCGGCTGCCGCACGCCTACCGCTGGCTGTCGAAGGAGGCGTCCTGGGCCGAGCTCGTCGACTTCCTCGCGCTCGAGGGCGGTCCGGACGGCGGCTTCGACGACCTCGTGGCCGTCTGCCAGCTCGGGCTGTCGGGCAGCGCGAAGCTCGAGCTCGGCAAGAACTACTGGGACGAGATGGGCCAGGGCGACCCGGCCGGCGTCCACACGGTGCTGCACGAGCGGCTGGCCGAGGCCATCGCGATGCCGCGCATCCCGCGCTCGCAGATGCCGGTCGAGGCCCTGGAGCGCGCGGCGCTCGGCGGGCTGCTGGCCACCAACCGCTGGCTGCAGCCGGAGATGCTCGGCGCGCTCGGGCTGCTCGAGCTGCAGGCCGGTCCGCGGTGCCGCCTGGTGCTGCAGGCGTTCGACCGCCTCGGCGCGCCGGCCGACGCCTACCCGTTCTACGTCGAGCACGCCGAGGTCGACCCCGTCCACGGCCGCGACTGGATGGACAAGGCCGTCGTGCCCACGGTCGAGCAGCGGCCGGCCTGGGGCCCGCGCATCGTCAAGGGCGCCTGGTGGCGCTCGACGGTCAACCTGCGCTTCTTCGAGGCGCTGCGCGTGCAGCTCGTCGGGGAGCAGGCCGCGGCCTAGGCCTCGCAGCCGAGCGGTACCCCGCGCAGCGCCCGCTCGGCCAGCAGCAGCCGCGGTGGCAGCGCGCGTACGGACAGGGCGCGGGCCACGTCGACCAGCTGCCGCCCGCGGTGCAGCTGGGCCGGGAGGTCGCGACCGGTGACGCGGTGCCCGAACGGCACGTCGACCTCGACCACGCGCAGCCCGGCGCGCAGCAGGTCCAACGTCAGCGCCGTCTCGACGCCGTAGCCCGGCGCGAGCGGCCTGGCCCGGTCGAACGCCGCCCGCGTCAGGCAGCGCTGCCCGGACAGCGGCTGGCTCGGCGCGATCCCGGTGCGGGCCAGGATGCCGCGGCGGGCCAGGCCGACGACCAGCCCGTGCCCGCCCGCCGTCTCGTCGACGCCGCGCGGCAGCAGGGCGACCGCCATGTCGGCGCTGCCGTCGAGCACCGGCCGGCACAGCGCCCCGGCGCCGGCGGCGGACGCGCGCAGGTCGGCGTCGAGGAAGAGCAGCGGTCGCGGCGGCGCGCCCTCCCGCTGCTCGAGCAGGGCCACCGCCTCGGCGCCGGTGACCATCGCCGCCGCCTTGCCGCGCGGGGAGCGGTGGCGCACGACGACCGCGCCGGCCTCCCGCGCGAGCTGCGCGGTGCCGTCGCGCGAGCCGTCGTCGCAGACCACGACCAGGTCGACCTCGGGCACCGACAGGGCGGCCCGGACGGTGTCGGCGATCCGCCGCACCTCGTCGCGGGCCGGCACGACGCAGGCCGCTCCACTCCCCATGCCGGGACGGTAGGGCCTGCCCGAGCCGTTGCGGGTACCAGCTCGGTCACGGCTCTGCGAGGCTGCGCGCATGAGCGAGCGCGCGTGCGTCACCACCGAGGTCGGCCGGCTGCGCACGGTGCTGCTGCACCGCCCCGGGCCCGAGCTGCAGCGGCTGACCCCGCGCAACAGCGCCGACCTGCTCTTCGACGGGCTGCCGTGGGTGGGTCGCGCGCAGGACGAGCACGACGCGTTCGCCCAGGCCCTGCGCGACCGGGGCGTCGAGGTCCTCTACCTCGCCGAGCTGCTCGAGCAGACGCTCGACGTGCCCGCCGCCCGCGCCGACGCTGTGCACGCCGCGGTCGCGCCGACCGTCGTCGGGCCGTCGCTCGCCGGCGTCCTGCGGTCCTGGCTGCTCGACCTGCCCTCCGCCGACCTCGCCCGGGTGCTCGCCGCGGGCCTCACCCACGACGAGCTGCCCCGGGTCGGCGCCGAGGGCGTCGTCGCACGGATGGCCGGCGCGCACGAGTTCGTCGTACGCCCCCTGCCCAACCTGCTCTTCACCCGCGACTCCTCGGTCTGGGTCGACGACCAGGTCGCGGTGACCAGCCCGTCGATGCGGGCGCGCCAGCGCGAGACCGCCTTGACCGGCGCGATCTACCGGCACCACCCGCGCTTCACGGGCACGTCCCTGCTGTACGGCGGCAGCCGCGACGAGGCGTGGTTCGAGGGCGGCGACGTGCTGCTGCTGGCCGACGGCGTCATCGCGGTCGGCGTCGGCCAGCGCACGACCCCCGCGGGCGTCGAGGCGTTCGCGCTGCGCGCCTTCGCCGCCGGGGTCGCGCGCACGGTGCTCGCCGTCCCCATCGCGCAGGAGCGCGCGACCATGCACCTGGACACCATCTGCACGATGGTCGACGCCGACGCGGTCGTGATGTTCCCGGCGGTCGCGGACACGCTGGCCGCGTACACCGTGACACCGGACGGGGACGAGGGGCTGGTCGTCAGCGACCCCCAGCCGTTCCTGCAGGCAGCCGCGGCCGCCATGGGGATCGACCGGCTGCGGCTCGTCGACACCGGCCTGGACCCGGTCACCGCCGAGCGCGAGCAGTGGGACGACGGCAACAACACCCTCGCGCTGGCGCCGGGCCTGGTCGTGGCGTACGAGCGCAACGTCGTCACCAACCACGCGCTCGAGGCGGCCGGGATCGAGGTCGTGCGGATCGCCGGCAGCGAGCTCGGCAGCGGCCGCGGCGGCCCGCGGTGCATGTCCTGCCCGGTGCTGCGCGACCCGCTGCCGTAGCGGCTACCGCAGGGTGAGCTGGCGGCTGAGCAGGCCGCCGCGGGCCCGGCGCTCGTCCGACGTCAGCGCCCGCGGCGCGGCGAGCTCCTCGTCGAGGCGGGCGCGCAGCGCGGCCGCCGGCTCCTCCACCTGCTCGGCCGTGGTGCCGGGCACGAGGTCCCACACCGGGACGACCAGCCCGTGCGCGCGGAACGAGCCGATGTAGCGGCTGCCCTCGCCGAGCCCGAGCCCAGGACCCGCGGCGAGCCGCGCCATCGCGTCGAGCAGCGGCTCCTCCTCCTCGCCCAGCACCCAGCGCAGGTGCGAGCGCTCGCGGATCTGGCACCAGTACGCGCTGCGCACCGACGTCAGCCGCGCCGTCGGCACGACCGTGGCGTTGGCCCGCTCCATCGACTCCGCGACGTCGCCGTCCGGGTCGGCCGCCCCCTCGACCCAGTAGCCGAAGCCCTCGTGCACGGTGACGTCGAGCGGCACGTCGGCGAGCAGGTCCTGCAGCCGCGGGCCGGCCTGCGGCAGCCCGACCGGCTGGACCGGGGTGCCGGGCGCCGCCGAGAGGGCCAGCTCGAGGGCGTTGGCGAGGTCGCGGCTGGCGTCGCTGCCGCGGCTCTGCACCTGCAGGCCGAGCATGATCGTCCCGTCCGCGCGCACCAGGGCCGGCCAGGCCAGCGGCAGGACCGTCGACAGCACGACCGTGCGGTCCTCGTGGCCGATGACCGTCAAGGGGCTGGTCGCGGCCGGCACGACCTCGCGCAGCGCCACCCACTCCGTCTCGTCGGCGAGCCCGGCGAACGGGCGCGCCACGAACTCCGCCCCACCCGTCGCAGCCTTGCCGTGGCAGGCCTTGTAGCGCTTGCCCGAGCCGCAGGGGCAGGGCTCGCGACCACCGACGACCGGCACGGGACCGTCGACCACCGAGGTCGGCGACGGAGCGCCGGTGGGGCGGGCGGGGGGACGGCGGCGGCTGCTGATCGAGGGCTCCGGGGGACGGCGCGGGCAGGACCCGTCGAGCGTAGGCGGGTGTCCACCCCGGCCGGTGCGGGCAGGGCCCCGGGAGTCAGCGTCCGGGAGGAGTGCACATGCCGCCGTGGTCATGGGCACTGTGTTCGCCTGGCAGCGCCGACGCGGCCAGGGCATCCTCGCGCCCGTGCCCACCTACGCGACCTGGTCCGCGCTGATGATCCTGCTGCTGCCCCGGTGACGGTCTGCGTCGTCGGCGCCGGCATCGCCGGGACGGCCTGCGCCCGGGCGCTCACCACCGCGGGCGTGCCGGTCGTGCTGCTCGAGCGCGGCCGGGTGGCCGGCGGGCGGATGGCGTCGCGCCGGCTGGAGGGGCGCTACGTCGACCTCGGCGCGTCGTACTTCGTGGCCCGCGACCCCGGCTTCGCCGCGCTGGTCGCCGACTGGACCGCGCGGGGCCTGGCCCGGCCGTGGACCGACACCTTCACCGTCCTGCCCTCCGGGGAGCGCAAGCAGGGGCCGCTTCGCCACGGCGCGACCGGGGGCCTGCGCAGCCTGGTGGAGGACCTGGCGACCGGGATCGACCTGCGGCTCGAGACGGCGGTCACCTCCGTCGGGCCCGGCCCGACCGTCGACGGCCAGGCGTACGACGCGGTCGTCCTCGCCATGCCGGACCCGCAGGCGCTGCGGCTGCTCGACCCGTCCTGCACCGTCGAGCGGGACGCGCTGGCCGGCCGGGAGTGGCAGCCGGTGCTGGCTCTCGCGGCCGGCTTCCCCGAGCGCACCTGGGACCTCGACGGGGCGTTCGTCCACGACGACCCGGTGCTCGACTGGGTCGCCGACGACGGCCGGCGGCGCGGTGACGACGCCCCCGTCCTGGTCGCCCACTCGACCAGCGCGTTCGCCGGACCGCGCCTGGCCGACCCGGACGCCGCCGCCCCGCTGATGGTCGCCGCCCTGCGCGCGCTGCTCGGGCTGCGCGCGCCGACCCGTACCAAGGTGCAGCGCTGGACGTTCGCCAAGCCGGCCGGCGAGCGGGACGCGCCCTGGCACCTCGGCGACAGCGGCATCGGGCTGTGCGGCGACGGCTGGGGCGCCAGCAAGGTCGAGGCGGCGTGGCTGTCCGGCGACGGCCTCGGCCGGGCGCTGGCGGAGCGGCTCTCCTAGCCCGCGCGGCCGAGCTGGCGCAGCACCCGCGTCGGGTGGTTGCTGATGATCGCGTCGACGCCCAGGTCGAGCAGGTAGGCGATGTCCTCCGGCTCGTTGGCGGTGAAGCAGTGCACCTTCGAGCCCTTGGCGTGCACGCGCTCGACGTAGCCGGGGTGGGTCCGCAGGATGTTGATGGAGGGTCCGGCCGCGCTGACCTGCGAGGGCAGCCGGCCGTCGCGGTAGCGCACCGGCACCCGGTCCATGAGGTAGACGGTCGGCAGCGACGGCGCCATCGCGTGCACGCGCCGCAGCGACGTCGGGGCGTAGCTCATGACGGTCACCTGGCTGACCGACCGGGACAGCGGGCGCGCCAGCCCGAACCGCTCGAGCAGCGCGACCAGCTCCAGCTCGACCAGCCCGCCGTACCGGGTGGGGTGCTTGGTCTCGATGTGCAGCTCGACCGGGCGGCCCGCCGGTGAGGTGCTGGCGACGGCGAGCTCCAGCGAGCCGCTCGAGGGTCAGCACCGAGTGGCGGTCGCGGTCGGTGTCGACCTCCTCCCAGTCGGCCTCGAGCAGCGGGTCGTGCTGGGCGCGCCGCCAGGAGGCGAAGTCCAGCTCGGCCAGCTCGCGCAGCTCGAGGGTCGACACGACGCCGCGGCCGTTGGAGGTCCGGTTGACCTTGCGGTCGTGCACGCAGACGAGCACCCCGTCGCGGGTCAGCCGCACGTCGCACTCGAGGGCGTCGGCGCCCTCCTGCAGGGCCAGCTCGTACGCGGCCAGGGTGTGCTCCGCCGCCGAGCCGGAGGACCCGCGGTGCGCGACGACCAGGGCGGACCGGGGGGGCACGACCCCAGGATGCCCGACGGCCGAACGGCGCGGCACCCCGGCACGCCGCCCGGTCAGGACCGGCGCACGACCTGCGGGTCCACGCCGTTGACCACGTCGACGACCGGCTCGCCGGCCAGCACGCGGCGCAGGTTGGCCGTCGCCTTCCCGACGATCGCCATGGCGGCCTGCACGGACGACCCGGCGGCGTGCGGCGACAGCAGCAGCTGGCTGGCCCCCTCGGGCAGCGTGCGCAGCGCCGAGTCGGCGGGCAGCGGCTCGGTGGCGTAGACGTCCAGCGCGACCCCGCCGAGGGCGCCGGCCCGCAGCACCTCCACCAGCGCCGCCTCGTCGACGACCTGGCCGCGGGCGGCGTTGACCAGCAGCGTCCCGGGCCGCAGCAGGGCCAGCCGCCGCGCGTCGAGCAGCCCGCGCGTCTCGTCACCCAGCGCGATGATCACGATGACCACGTCGCTGGTCGCCAGCAGCACGTCGAGGTCGGTGTACGTGGCCGGCGCGTCCGGCTTCTCCGTACGGCTCCAGTAGCCGACCTGGCAGCCCATCGCGGTGAAGAGGGTCGCGACCTCGCGCCCGATCGAGCCCATGCCGATGACGCCGACCGTGCTGCCGGCCAGCTCGCGCCCGCCCAGGCTGAGCTGCGGCCACTCGCCGCGGCGCACCGCCGCGTCGGCGAGCGCCGTCTTGCGCAGCAGCCCGAGCACCGCCGCCAGGCACCACTCCGCGACGCTGCGGGTGTTGCTGCCGCGGTGTTGGCGACGGGCACCCCCGCCTCGGTGAAGGGGTCCAGCCGGATGCCGTCGACCCCCACGCTCGGCTGCTGCACGAAGCAGACCCGCGGCCCGGGGTGGGTCAGCCGCAGCGCCGGCGACCAGTCGCCGAGCACCAGGTCGACCTCGGGCAGCAGCGCGTCGACCGCAGCCTGGGTGCGCTCCTCGGGCATCACCAGCTCGACCCGCTCGTCGCCGAACAGGCTCTCCATGGCGGAGCGCTGCAGCGGCGGGAGGGCGAGCAGGCGCCAGGCCCCGCTCACAGGACCTGCCCCGGCCGGCCGTCGTCGGTGACGACCGGCAGGCCGACCCGCTCCCAGGCGTCCATGCCCCCGTCGACGTTGCGCGCGTCGTAGCCGCGCTGCGCCAGGTAGGCGGCCACCTGGGCGCTGCGGCCGCCCAGGTGGCAGATGACGCTGAGCGGCCGGTCGGTGGGCAGCTCGCCGAGGCGCTCGACCAGCTGCGACATGGGGACGTGCACGGCGCCGGGCGCGTGGCCGGCGACCCACTCGTGCGGCTCGCGCACGTCGAGCAGGACGTCGTCCGGCGGGACGGAGCGGACGTCGACGGGCGGGAGCGGCGGCGGGGTCACGGGCGCATCCTGGCACCGGCTGCGAGGATGCCGCCGTGCCGACCTCTGCGAGCGCCCGATGACCGACTACGACCTCGTGGTCGTCGGTGCCGGGGCGACCGGCCTCGGCGCGGCCCGGGCCGGGCGCAAGGCGGGCCGCCGGGTGGCCCTCGTCGAGGCGGAGCGGCCGGGCGGTGACTGCACCCACTACGGCTGCGTCCCGAGCAAGGCGCTGCTCGAGGCGGCCCGCCGCGTGCACGGCGCACGCAGCGGCCCGTCGTACGGCTTCACCGCCGACGTGCGCGTCGACTTCCCGGCCGTCATGGAGCGGGTGCAGCGGGTCGTCGCGGAGATCGAGCAGGACGAGTCGCCGGAGCTGCTGGCGCAGGAGGGCATCGACCTGCTGACCGGCTGGGGCACCTTCACCGGTCCGCACGAGCTGGAGGTCGACGGCCGGCGCATCACCGCCGAGCGCTTCGTCGTGGCCAGCGGCTCGAAGGCGTCGGTGCCGCCGATCGACGGCCTGCGCGACGTGCCCTACCTCGACAACCGCACCGTGTTCGACCTGCGCGAGCAGCCGTCGCACCTCCTCGTGCTGGGCGGCGGGCCGATCGGCGTGGAGCTGGCGCAGGCGTTCCGCCGGCTCGGCTCCGACGTCACGGTGGTCGAGGCGGCGCCGACCCTGCTCGCCCGCGAGGAGCCCGAGGCCCGGGAGGTCGTGGCGCGCGTCCTGCAGCGCGAGGGCGTGGTCGTCCGCACCGGCGCGGCCGTGCAGCGGGTGAGCGCCGGTCCCGTGCTGCACCTGTCCGACGGCACGACCGTCTCGGGCTCGCACCTGCTCGTCGCCGTCGGCCGCACGCCGAGCACCACGGGCTTCGGCCTGGAGAACGCCGGCGTCTCGCTGCAGCGCGACGGGCTCATCGCGACCGATGGTCACCTCAAGGCCTCGCCGACGGTGTGGGCGGCCGGCGACTGCACGACGCAGCTGAAGTTCACCCACGTCGGCTACGAGCAGGGCCGGCTCGCCGCCCGCAACGCGTTCCGTCTGCCGGGGCTGTCCAACACGTTCTCCGACCGGGTGATCCCCTGGGTGACGTTCACCGACCCCGAGGTCGGCCACGTCGGGCTGACCGAGGCCGAGGCGGTCGAGCAGCACGGCGACCGCGTCCGGGTCTCCACCGTCCACGACACCGAGAGCGACCGCGGCCGCACCTCCGGCGAGACCGACGGGTTCGTGAAGCTCATCGGCGTCCGCAGCCGCGTCACCGGCGACCTGACCATGCGCCTCGCCGGCATGACCGTCGTCGGGCCGATGGCCGGCGAGCAGGTCGCGCAGGGAGCCCTCGCGATGCAGACCCACATGCTCGCTCGCCCGCCTCGGGTCCACCGTCGTCGCCTACCCGACGTGGAACCTCTCGGTGCGGCTGGCCGCGGCCCGCTTCTTCGGCGCGTACGGCGGGGAGAAGGCCCGCCCCGGCCGGGCTGACTGACGCCCAGGCCCGGCCCGGCCCGCCCCTCCGGCCCGACCCCGGCTGGACCCGAACCCCGGCCAGATCCCGTCCGGCCGACGGCCCACCGGCGGCCCGCGACCACCCCGGCCCGGCGACCCGTCGCGAACCCCGGCCATCCCTGCTCCGTGCCGGCTCGCCATGCCCGCCACGAGGCCATGAGCCGGCCGTTCCCATGCCCCCGGACGCATACCGCCCGACACGACACCGTCGCCTCGGCGGACGCAGCGGGCTGCCCGGGGACGGACACGATAGGTGCGGCGCGGCACGCGCCGGCCGACCGGCGACAGGACCGCTCCCCGGACGCGCGACGTCACGCCGCGCCGCTGTCGGGGCGGCAGCGTCGCCTCGGCGTCGTATGCATCGGGAGGCATGGGGAGGCGCCCGGCATGCTTCGGGGCGCATACCGCTCCAGCACGACACCGTCTCCTCGGCAGGACGGGCAGTGTGCTGCCTGCCACGGGACAGGGCTGTCCACAGCAGACGAGGCGCCGTCCACAGGAGCGGCAGGCGAGCCGCGCACGCGCGGCGAGCGGCCGGCACCCTCACGGGTGTGGACGCTGGTGCGCTCGTGCGTGAGGCCCGGGACCGCAGGCGATGGACGCAGCAGGTGCTGGCCGACCGTGCGGGGGTGCCGCAGTCGTTCGTCTCCCGGGTCGAAGCGCGGCCGGGTCGTGCCGTCGCTGCGGACGCTCGACGTGCTGCTCGAGGCGTGCGGGTGGCAGGTGGACGCCCGCCTCGTCCCGCTGGGGGCCGACCTCGACGCAGGGCTGGACCGGCTGGCTGCCCTCGACGTCCTGGAACGGCTCGGCACCTGCGAGCTCCTCGTGCCGAGCTTCGTGACGGAGCTCGCCGCGCTGGGCACCGTGCTGGTCGGCGGGTCCTGGGCCGCGGCCGTGCACGGCATCCCGACGCACGAGGGGACGCCGCTGCTGCTCAGCGCCGCGGACGACGAGGCGGTGGCGGCGCTCGCCGCTGTCCTGGCCCGGCGGATGGCGCTGCTCGTCGTCGAGGACGAGCCACGCGCGCTCTACGTGCGGCCGGGCAGCCTGCGGCGCAACCCGGACGCGTCGTGGGAGCTGCCGCTGGTCGGGCGGTTCCGGCTGCGGCTGCTGCGGGAGGGCGAGCCGTGGCCGACCGAGGTGCGGGTGGACACGGCGGAGGGGCCGCTGCGCGTCGTGCCGGTCGAGCAGCTCGGCGAGGAGGACGGCGTGCTCGTCCGCAGCGCGCGACGGTGGCGGGAGCGGAGAGCTCCTACTTGAGCAGGCGGGACAGGCGGCGGTCGGCGAGCGGCTTGCCGTCGGTCTGGCAGGTCGGGCAGTACTGCAGCGCCTTGTCGGCGAAGGACACCTCGCGGACCGTGTCGCCGCACCGCGGGCAGGGCAGCCCGGCGCGGCCGTGCACGTTGAGGCCGGCCTTCTTCTCCGCCTTGAGCGACGCGGCGGCCTGGCCGTCGGCGCGGGCGACCGCGGACCGCAGCACCTCGACGATCGCGGTGTGCAGCTTCTCGACGTCATCGGGCTGCAGGTTGCCGGCCGGCTTGAACGGCGACAGGCCGACCTCCCACAGCACCTCGTCGCTGTAGGCGTTGCCCAGGCCGGCGATGAGCGACTGGTCGGTGAGGAGCCCCTTCACCTGCCCCCGCTGCCCGGCGAGCAGGCCGGCGAACAGCTCCAGGGTGAACTCCGGCGACAGCGGGTCGACGCCGAGCCGCGCGATGCCCGGCACCTCGGAGGGGTCGCGGACGACGTACACCGCGAGGCCCTTGCGGGTGCCGGCCTCGGTCAGGTCGAAGCCCGACTCGTCGTCGAGGTGCACCCGCAGGCCGATCGGCCCCTTGCCCATGCGGGGCGGAGCGGGCGGCAGCTTCTCCCGCCACTGCAGCCAGCCGGCGCGCGCCAGGTGGACGACGAGGTGGATGCCGTCGACGTCGAGGTCCAGGAACTTGCCGTGCCGCGTCGCGGACACCACCTGCAGACCGGCGAGGGCGGTGGGCGGCGGGTCGTACGTCTTGAGGACGTGCATGCCGGGCACGTCGACGCGCGCGACCACCCGGCCGACCGCGCGGGTGCGCAGGAAGCTCACCAGCGCTTCGACCTCGGGCAGCTCAGGCACGCGACGACTCTGGCCGACACGGGCGCCCGGGCGCAACCGACCGGGAGCTCAGCCCCGTCGCTCGTCGGTGCGCGGGAACGCGAGCAGCGGACCGAGCGGCTGGCTCGGCGGCAGCTGGATGACCGGGTCGGGGATCAGCCGGCGCTGCAGGACGCCGGGGAGACCGGCGGCGTCGACCGGGCGGGAGAGCAGGAAGCCCTGGCCGGTCGGAGCACCGAGGGCCTGCAGCGCGATCAGCTGGTCCGGGGTCTCGATGCCCTCGGCGACGCAGTCCAGCCCGAGCTCGCGGGCGAGGGCCACGACCGCGCCGACGACGACGCTGTCGGCGTGCTCCACGGTCATCCCGGCGACGAACGAGCGGTCGACCTTGAGGAAGCTGACCGGCAGGTCGCGCAGCGACCGCAGCGAGGACCAGCCCGTGCCGAAGTCGTCGACGCCGACGGCGACGCCGAGGCGGCGCAGCCGCTGCAGGTGGCCCAGCGTCTGCGGCGTGGCCTCGAGCAGCGCCGTCTCGGTCAGCTCGAGCACCAGCGCGCTCGGCGGGACGCCCGCGTCGAAGGCCGCCGCCAGCACGACATCGGCGAAGTCGGGGCAGGCGACCTGACGCGCCGAGCAGTTGACCGACATGGTCAGCGGCAGCGGGGACGTCACCTGCCAGCGGAAGAGCTGGCGGCAGGCCTCGCGCAGCACCCAGGTGCCGAGGTCCACCACGAGGTCGGTCTGCTCCGCGACCGCGACGAACTCCGACGGGGGCAGCAGGCTGCCGTCGTCGTCGACCAGCCTGAGCAGTGCCTCTGCGCCGAGCACCTGGCCGCTGTCGAGGTCGACGATGGGCTGGTAGACGAGGCGCAGCCGCTCCTCCGGCAGGGCGCGGCGCAGCAGGCGCTCCACCCGGGCCCGGGCGACGGCCTCGGCATGCATGCCCGGGTCGGCGCTGAGCAGGCGGTCGCCACCCAGCACCCGGGCGCGGGCCGAGGCGGCCGCCGCCGACATGAGGACGTCGACCACGGAGTCACCCGCACGGCCGAGGGCCAGGCCGGCGCTCGCGGTCAGCAGCACGGCGACCGGCGCGCCGTCGCACTCGACGGTGTCCAAGGGGGCGCGCACAGCCGACAGCACGCGGTCGGCCAGCAGGTCCGCCTGCTCCGGTCCGTCGAGCCGGTCGACCAGCACGAGCAGGACACCGCCGCCGCGGGCGACGTGGCCGTTCGACCCGACCGCAGCCCGTACGCGCCGGGTCACCGTGCGGCGCACGTGCTCCGCGACGGCCAGCCCGCACAGGTCGTCGAGCGCCGGACCGCGGTCCAGGTCGACGTGCAGCAGGGCGACCTGCCGGCCGTGCGCGAGTGCCCAGCGGGCCCGTGCGGTGAGCCTCTCGACCGGTCGCACTCCTGCGCGCAGCCCCGCCCGGGAGCCGGCGAGGCTCCCTGCGAGACCGCCTGCGAGCGCACCGGCGATCCCGCCGGCGAGGCCACGTGACAGCGATCCGAGCAGCGTGTCCGCCATGGCCCTCCCTCCGACGTCGTGTGGGGGGACCATCGGGCCGCGTCGGATGCCCGTTACGGGGCACTGATCGCCCGGACGGGTGATACGGGCGGCTCGCGAGATAGCGTCCGGCTGACGAGAACACGACGGACCGGGAGCCGCATGAGCGTGACCGAGGGCGGCCCCGTCGCCCTGCTGACCGACCGCTACGAGCTCACGATGCTCGACGCGCTGCTCGCGGACCAGCCCGACGGCAGCCCGCTGGCCGAGCGCCAGGCGGTCTTCGAGGTCTTCACCCGTCGCCTGCCCGGCGGACGCCGCTTCGGCGTCGTCGCCGGGCAGGGCCGGCTCGCCGCGCTGCTGCCGCGGCCTGCGCTTCGGCGACGCGGAGATCGAGGCGCTGGAGGGCGTCATCTCCCCGCGCGCGTGCAGCTGGCTCGCCGGTCGCACCCCGTCGCCGGAGATCAGCGCGTACGCCGAGGGAGAGGTCTTCGTGCCGGGCAGCCCGGTGCTGACCGTGCAGGGGCTGCTCGGCGAGGGGCTGCTGCTCGAGACGCTCGCCCTGTCGGTGCTCAACGCCGACAGCGCCATCGCGTCGGCCGCGGCGCGCATGGTGCTGGCCGCGCAGGGGCGCCCGCTGCTGGAGATGGGCGGACGGCGCACGCACGAGCAGGCGGCCGTGAGCGCGGCGCGCGCGGCGTACGTCGCGGGCTTCTCGTCGACCAGCAACCTGGAGGCGGGACGGCGGCACGGCGTGCCGACCGTCGGCACGAGCGCGCACGCGTTCACGCTGGCCCACGGCGACGAGAAGGCGGCGTTCCGCGCCCAGGTCGAGGCGCTGGGCGTCGGGACCACGCTGCTGGTCGACACCTACGACACCGAGCAGGGCCTGCGCAACGCCGTCGAGGTCGCCGGGACCGGGCTCGGCGCGGTGCGGCTGGACAGCGGCGAGCCGGCCGAGCAGGCCAGGGCGGCCCGCACGCTGCTCGACTCCCTCGGCGCGACCGGCACGCGCATCGTCACCACCGGCGACCTCGACGAGCACCGGATCGCCGAGCTGGCCGACGCCCCGGTCGACGCCTACGGCGTGGGCACCAGCCTCGTGACGGGCAGCGGCGCACCGACCTGCGGCTTCGTCTACAAGCTGGTCGCCGTCGAGGGTGCGGACGGCCGTCTGCGCCCGGTGGCGAAGAAGTCGTCCGGCAAGGCGACCGTCGGAGGCCGCAAGTGGGCCTACCGCACAGCTGACGGTCGCGAGCTGCTGCTGCGCCGCGCCGATGACGCGCCACCCGCGGGGGCACGTGCGCTGCAGGCACCGCTGCCTGCCGGCGACGACGTCGAGGCGGCTCGCCGGCACTGCGCCGAGGTGCTCGCCGCGCTCCCCGAGGAGGCGCGCCGGCTGGACGACGGGCCCCCGGCGTACGCCCTGGAGCTCGCCCCCGACCCGGAGGTCGTGACATGACCCGTGCTCTGCTCGTCGTCGACGTCCAGGTGGACTTCTGCGAGGACGGCTCGCTGCCGGTCATCGGTGGCAAGGCCGTCGCGGCCGGGGTCGCCGACCTGCTGGAGGACCGGCGCGCGTCGTACGACGTCGTCGTCGCCAGCACCGACTGGCACCGCGACCCGGGTGCCCACTTCGGCGACCCGCCCGACTACGTCGACAGCTGGCCGGCGCACTGCGTCGTCGGGACCGGCGGGGCGGAGCTGCAGGCGCCGCTGGCCGAGACGATGTTCGACGCGGTGGTGCGCAAGGGCGAGCACGCCGCGGCCTACTCCGCCTTCGAGGGCACGACCGACGACACCCCGCTGCGCGACTGGCTGCGGCAGCACGAGGTCACGACGCTCGACGTGTGCGGTGTCGCGACCGACCACTGCGTCCGGGCCAGCGTGCTGGACGCCTGCGCTGCCGGCCTGCCGGTGCGGGTGCTGCTCGACCTGTGCGCGGGCGTCGCGCCCGAGACGACGGCGGCCGCGCTCGAGGAGATGGAGCGGGCGGGCGCGCGCCTGGTCCGGTGAGCGGCCCGGCGGACGAGGAGGACGCCTTCCTCGCGTCGTACGACCCGGCGGCGTTCCCGCCGTTCGCCGTCACGGTGGACGTGGTGCTGCTGACCGTCCGGGACGACCGCTTCTCCGTGCTGCTCGTCGAGCGCGACACCCACCCGTTCCGCGGACGGCTCGCCCTGCCCGGCGGGTTCGTGCAGCCCGACGAGGACCTCGACGCCGCGGCCACCCGGCGGCTCGCGGCCGAGACGGGGGTGCGTCGCGATGCCGCGCACGTCGAGCAGCTCGGTGCCTTCGGCCGGCCGGGGCGCGACCCCCGCATGCGCGTGGTGTCGGTGTCCTACCTGGTGTTCGCTCCCGACCTGCCGGCGCCGGTGCCCGGCCGCCGGACCCGCTCGGTCGCCTGGGTGCCGGTCGCCGAGGTCGACCCCGCGCTGCTGGCGTTCGACCACGACCAGGTGCTGGCCGCCGGGGTGGAGCGGGCGCGGGCCAAGCTCGAGTACAGCCCGGTCGCCGCCGCGTTCTGCCGCGAGGAGTTCACGGTCGCCGAGCTGCGCCGCGTCTACGAGGCCGTGTGGGGGGTGCCGCTCGACCCGCGCAACTTCCACCGCAAGGTGACCGGCACGCCGGGCTTCCTCGTCCCGGTCGGCGCGCCGGCGCCGGTGGGTCCGGAGGGCGGTCGGCCGGCGGCGCTGTTCCGCCGGGGCAGCGCTCCCCTGCTCCACCCGGCGATGCTGCGGCCCGACCCGCGCTAGTCCTCGTCGCCGAGGGCGGCCAGCGCCGCGTCGACGACGGCGTCGACGTCGGCGTCGGTGACCGCTCCGGCCCGCAGCCGCTGGGCGGCCTTCCAGCCGCCGAAGAACGCGCCGAGGGCGGCGTGGGCACGCAGTCGCCGGACCGGTGACGCACCGCCGCCGGCCAGCACCTCGGCCATCCGGACACCGAGCGCGTCCAGCTGCTCGTGGACCTCGCCCGCCGCCTGCGACACCGACGGGTCCTCCACCATGACCGACATGAGCGGTCCGAACTCGCGGACCAGGTCGCGCAGCGCCAGCAGCAGCGCCCGCGGGTCCGGAGGCGCTGCGGCGCGCCGGTCGAGCAGCTCCTCGGTGGAGCGGAGCAGCGGCTCGAGCAGCGCGAGCACGATCTGCTCCTTGGCGGAGAAGTGGTAGTGCACCGCCGCCTTGGTGATGCCGAGCTCGTCGGCGATGTCGCGCACGGACGTCCCCGCGTAGCCGCGCTCGGCGAAGAGCTGCAGCGCCGTCTCGAGCAGCCGGGCCCGGGTGTCGCCCCGCTTGCGCAGGGTCGGCAGCGGCGCGGTCATCGCGTCCCCACCTCCTGTGACGTGCATCTCGGCCGTCTCAACTTACTTGACGACCGGTAAGTCTAGTCCTGATGCTGGGTGCTCGCCACCCCCTCGAGGAGCAGCACCCGTGCGTCGTCTCGCCCGCTTCAGCTTCCGCCGCCGCCGCTGGGTGCTGGCCGCCTGGCTGCTCGCCCTGCTCGTGGTCGGCGGTGCCCTCAGCGGCGTCGGCGCCGGCTACGACGACCAGTTCTCCCTGCCCGACACGGAGAGCACGCAGGCGCTGAAGCTGCTGCAGGAGGTGAGCCCGGCCGCCTCCGGCGACCAGGTCAGCGCCGTCGTGCACGTCGAGCAGGGGAAGGTCACCGACCCCGCGGTCAGGCAGCGCTTCACCGCCGCGCTCACGGCCGCGCAGGACCTCGGTCACGTCGCGACGATCACGTCGCCGTACGACCCGGCCGGCGCCGCGCAGGTCTCCCGCGACGGGCGCACCGCCTTCGCCACCGTCGTCCTCGACGGCCTCGTCCCCAACGACGTCACGCAGCCGCAGGTCGCCGACGTCGTCGAGGCGATCACCGACGGGGCAGGCGACGGCGTGCAGATCGAGGTCACCGGCCCGGCCGCCATGGCGGCGCCGGAGCAGGGCCTCGCCGAGGTCATCGGCCTGGCGGCTGCGGCCGTCGTGCTGTTCCTCGTCTTCGGCTCGCTGCTCGGCATGGCCCTGCCGCTCATCACCGCCGTCCTGTCCATCGCGGTGTCGCGTCGCCGGCATCGGCCTGCTGGCCAACCTGTTCACCATCGCGACGTTCGCCCCGACCCTGTCGGTGCTGCTCGGCCTCGGCGTCGGCGTCGACTACGCGCTGTTCATCGTCACGCGCTACCGCCAGGGCCTGCTCGAGGGCAGGTCGCCGGAGGAGGCGACGGTCACCGCCCTCGACACCAGCGGGCGCGCCGTGCTCTTCGCCGGCATCACCGTCTGCATCGCCCTGCTCGGGCTGTTCGCCCTCGGCCTGTCCTTCCTGTACGGCGTCGCGATCGCGGCCTCCCTGGCCGTCGCCATGACCGTGCTGGCCAACCTCACCCTGCTGCCCGCGCTGCTCGGCTTCTTCGGCCGGCGCGTGCTTCCTCGACGCCTGCGCCAGGCGGCCCCCGGCGCCGTGCAGACGCAGCCGGCAACCGGTGGCTGGCACCGCTGGGCGGCGGTGCTCGACCGTCGTCCGAAGCTGCTCGCCCTGCTCGCGCTCGTCGTCATGCTGGCCATCAGCGCGCCGTTCCTGCACCTGCGCCTGGGCCTCACCGACCAGGGCAGCGACGCGGCGAGCTCGACCACGCGCAAGGGCTACGACCTGCTGGCGCAGGGCTTCGGGCCCGGCTTCAACGGCCCGCTGCTCGTCGTCACCGACCTGCGCGACAGCGCCGACCCGGCGCCGACCGCCGCCCTGCGCGCGGCCCTGGAGGAGGACCCCGACGTCGCCGCCGTCACCCCGACGGTGTTCCTCGGCGGCAGCACTCCCGGGTGCCCCGGCCGCCGGCGGTCTCGGGATCACGACGGTCTACCCGCGCAGCGCGCCGCAGGACGCCGCGACCAGCGACCTCGTGCACCGGCTGCGCGACGACCTCGTCCCGCCGGTCGAGCGCGGCACCGGCCAGCAGCTGCTGGTCGGCGGCAGCACCGCCATCGGCGAGGACTTCAGCAGCGCCATCGCCGGCAAGCTGCCGCTGTTCGTCGGCGTCGTCGTGCTGCTGTCGTTCCTGCTGCTGACCGCCGTCTTCCGCAGCCTCGTCGTCGCCTCGGTCGCCGCGCTGATGAACCTGCTGTCGGCCGCCGCCGCGTTCGGCATGGTGGTGCTGGTCTTCCAGGACGGCGTCGGGCTGTCGCTGATCGGCGTGGACCGCACCGGCCCGATCCTCGCGTTCCTGCCGGTGATCCTGTTCGCGATCCTGTTCGGCCTGTCGATGGACTACGAGGTGTTCCTGCTCAGCCGGATCCACGAGGAGTGGCTGCACCGCAAGGACAACCGCGCTGCCGTCGTGCAGGGCCTGGCCGCGACGGGCCGGACCATCACGGCAGCGGCGGCCATCATGATCATGCTGTTCCTGGCGTTCGTGCTCGGCCCGGACCTGACCATCAAGCTGTTCGGCCTCGGCCTGGCCGCAGCCGTGCTCCTCGACGCGCTGGTGGTGCGCAGCGTCCTCGTCCCCGCCCTCATGCTGGTGCTCGGCGAGCGCAACTGGTACCTCCCGCGCTGGCTCGACCGGGTGCTCCCGCACCTGTCGGTCGAGGGCCCGGCGGAAACCCCCGACGACGACCTGCGGGCCGACGACGCCGCGGAGCCGGTCCGCGTCTGACCGCGCTACTCGGTACGGGCGAAGCGCTTCACGGCGACCGCCAGCAGCAGCGCGGCGGAGCAGGCGACGAGCAGCACCTGCACGCCGACCGGGACCGCCCAGTCGCCCCAGGTGATGCCCGGGTCGAGCTGCGCACGCGTCGCCGCGTCGACGTCGAGCCGGTCGAACACCGCTGACCGCAGCGGCTCCACCGCGTACGTCATGGGGTTGAGGTGGACCAGCAGGCTCAGCCAGCCCGGGAGACCCGACAGCGGGAAGAGCGCGCCGGACAGGAACATCAGCGGCGTGATGATGAGCTGCACCAGCGGCATGGCCGCCTGCACCTGCTTGACCCGCGCGGCGAGCACCAGCCCGAGCGCGGTGATGAGGAACGCCATGAGGAACAGCAGGCCGACCAGCTCGAGCATCATCAGCGGGTCGTAGGGGACGCCGACGAGACCGGCGAGCGCCAGGACGACGAGGCTCTGCAGCGTCGCGACGGTCGCGCCGCCGAGGCACTTGCCGAGCAGGATCGCCGCCGTGCTGACCGGCGCGACGAGCATCTCGCGCAGGAAGCCGAACTCGCGGTCCCAGACCATCGAGATGCCGGCGAAGGCCGCCGTGAAGAGCACGGAGGTCGCGAGCACACCGGGGAACAGGAACGTCTTGAAGTCCAGGCCCCCGGTCGCCGGGCGCACCAGCGACGACAGCCCGCCGCCGAGGACGAAGAGGAACAGCACCGGCTGGGCGAGCGCCGACAGCACGCGCGAGCGGTCCTTGGAGAAGCGGATCATCTCGCGCTGCCAGACGACGAAGGCGGCGCGCGACTCGTGCGCGAGCCCGCCGGTCGGGACGCGGACCCCGATCACCGAGGCGGTCACCGCCGGCTCGCCAGCATCGCGAACGGCGACGGCCCGGCGCCGCTCTCCGCGTCGCGCAGCGTCGAGCCGGTGTGCGCGAGGAAGACGTCGTCCAGGCTGGGCCGCGTCACCGTGACCGACCGGATGCCGACGCCGAGCCCGGCGAACAGCCGCGGGACGAACGCCGCGCCCTCCGGCACGGCGATGCTCACGGCTCCTTCGCGTACGGAGGCGTCGAGCCCGAACCGCTCGGACAGCGCGCGGATCGCCGCGGCGTCGTCGTCGGTCGTGATGGTGACGCGGTCGGCGCCCACCTGCGCCTTGAGGTTGTCGGGGGTGTCGAGCGCGACGATGCGACCGTCGTTGACGATGGCGATGCGGTCGCAGTGCTCCGCCTCGTCCATGTAGTGCGTGGTCACGAAGACGGTGATCTCCTCGGTGCGGTGGAGCTCGCCCACGTAGTCCCAGATCGACGCGCGGGTCTGCGGGTCGAGGCCGACCGTCGGCTCGTCGAGGAAGAGCACCGACGGCGAGTGCAGCAGCCCGCGGGCGATCTCGAGGCGCCGCCGCATCCCGCCGGAGTAGGTCTGCACCGGGTCGCCGCGGCGCTCCCAGAGACCGACCATCTCGAGCACCTCCTGCCGGCGGCCGGCGGCGGTGCCGCGGTCCACGCCGTACAGCTCGCCGTGGAAGCGCAGGTTCTGCTCCCCCGACAGGTAGCCGTCGAGCGTCGGCTCCTGGAACACCAGCCCGATGTGGCGGCGCACCTGGTCGCGGTCGGTGCGGACGTCGAAGCCGGCCACCTCGGCCGTCCCGCTCGTCGCCTCGACCAGCGTGCAGAGCACCTTGATGGTCGTCGACTTGCCGGCGCCGTTCGGGCCGAGGAAGCCGAACGTCTCGCCCGCCTCGACGTCGAGGTCGAGACCGCGCACGGCCTCCACCTGCTTGTAGCGCTTGACCAGGTCGCGCACCCGGATCGCCTGCTGGGCCATGTCCACCCCGTCTCTCCAACGTTGTCAGGGACACTGCTCTCGCGGCGATCCGAGCGGCAACCGAGTTGGCGGAGGTCCCGTGGCGCTGACGCGGGACGAGGTCGTCGCCACCGCCGTGCGGCTGCTCGACGAGGTCGGGCTCGAGGGGCTCACCCTGCGGCGGCTGGCCGCCGAGCTGGGCGTCTCGGCGCCGACGCTCTACTGGCACGTCAAGGACAAGCGGACCCTGCTCGACCTCATGTCCGACGCCCTGGTGGCGTCGCAGCGCCCGGCGCTGGAGCCCGCGCCCGGGCAGCCCTGGCACGAGTGGCTGGAGGGCGTCGCGTGGGCGCAGTACCGCGCCGATGAGCCGGGCAGCCGTCGGCCCGGACGGCGCCGTCACCGACGACGCCGTCCTGGACGCGGTGCGCGCGGCCGTACGGGCGCTGGTGGCCCACGTCGGAGCGGCCCCAGCAGGCGACCTGACCTACGGCTGGTCGACCTCGGCGAACTGGGGGTCGCGCTTCTCGAAGAACGCCTTGACCGCCTCGACCTGGTTCGGCGAGCCGATGAGGCGGCCGATGGTGTCGCGCTCCAGCGCGAACTGCTCGGCCAGCGTCCGCGACCCGATGCCGTCGAGCAGGCGCTTGGCGCCCCGGGTGGCGTGCGGCGACTTGGCGGCGATCTCGCGGGCCAGGGCCATCGCGGCGGCGAGCGGGTCGTCCGAGACGCTGGTGACCACGCCCAGCTCGGCCGCCTCGGTGCCGCTGAGCATCCGGCCGGTCCAGACCAGCTCCTTGAGCACGTCCTGCTTGACCAGGCCCTGCAAGGTCACCGTGGCCGTCATGTCGGGGGTGAGGCCCCAGCGCGACTCGAGCACCGACAGCTTGGCGTCGGGTGCGGCGATCCGGATGTCGGCGCCGAGGGCGACCTGCAGGCCGCCGCCGAGGCAGGCGCCGTGCACCGCGGCGATCACGGGGACGGGGACCTCGGTCCAGACCCAGGCCGCCTGCTGGCCGAGGTGGGTGATCCGGCCGTCCATGCCGCCGATCTCCGACGTGCTGCCGTCGTCGGTCGCGTCCGCGCTGATGCGCGGGCCGTCGCCGCTGGCCATGGCCTGGAAGGAGCCGAAGTCCAGGCCGGCGCAGAACGAGCGTCCCTCGCCCGAGAGGACGACGGCGCGCAGGCCGCGCAGGGTCTTGAGCTGCTCGCCCGCGTCGGCCAGCCCGCGGAACATGGCCGGGTCCAGGGCGTTCATCTTGTCCGCGCGGTTGAGCCGGACGTCGGCCACCCCGTCGTCGCCGAGTGCGATCGTGACCCTGTCGCTCATGCCTGACTCCTCGTCCGCGCGCCGCACCGCTGCGGCGACCTGCAGGCAGCGTCCTGCACGCGCCGCCTGATGTCGACGCCGGGGCCTGCCGAGCGCTCGTACGGGACGACGCGGCCAGGCACGGCTGTCAGGGCCCCACCGGGGCCCTGACCTGCGTCTGCGCTGTCGCGCTGGGTGGGCGAGGGGGGAGTTGAACCCCCACGTCCTTTCGGACACACGGACCTGAACCGTGCGCGTCTGCCATTCCGCCACTCGCCCGAGCACTTGCCTGGATGGCGGGGCGAGGCTAGCACGCAGCGGCGGTCACGCTGGGTGATCGCCCTCACGGCGGTCGCGGATACGATCACCTCTCTCGGGGAAGGGGGTCGGCGTGGGTGTGCTGCAGCGCTTCGAGCGACGGCTCGAGGGACTCGTCGAGGGGACGTTCGCCAAGGTCTTCGGCGGCGTCGTCCAACCGGTCGAGATCGCTGCTGCCCTGCAGCGGGAGGCCCAGGACAAGAAGGCCATCGTCGGCCACGGCCGGGTCCTCGTCCCCAACGACTACGTCGTCGAGCTGGGTGCCAGCGACGCCGAGCGCCTGGGGTCCTACGACTCCGCGCTGCGCAGCGAGCTGGCCGGCATGCTCCGCGACCACGCCGGCGAGCAGGGCTGGTCCTTCGTCGGGCCGGTCGAGGTGTCGCTCGAGCAGGTCGACGACCTCGGCACCGGCGTCTTCCGCGTCCGCAGCAGCGTCAGCGCGCCGGACAAGGTCCGCAGCCGACTCCCACCGCAGGGCACCCGCACCGCGCCGGGGCGTCCCCGCCTCGTCCTGCTCTCCGGCGGCGAGGGCGAGCGGTCCTTCCCCATCACGCAGCCCGTCACCGTCCTCGGCCGAGGCTCCGAGGCCGACGTCCGCGTCGTCGACACCGGCGTCTCGCGGCGCCACGCCGAGCTGCACCTCGACGGCGACGGGGTGCGCCTCGTCGACCTGCAGTCCACCAACGGCACCCTGCTCAACGGCTCCCGGGTGTCGACCTCGATGCTGTCCGACGGGGACCGCGTCGAGCTCGGGACCACCGCGCTGATCTACCGACAGGACGAGTAGTGGGTTCCGCTCTGGTCGTGGCCGTCGTCAAGTACGGCCTGCTCCTGCTCCTGTGGCTGTTCGTCGTCGCCGCCGTCCGCACGGTCCGGTCCGACCTGTTCGGGTCCAGCCGACCGCGTACGGCCACCGCCGCCGCACCTGCCGCTGCCCCGCGGGCTCCCGCGGCCGCGCCGGCCCGCGGCGCCAAGCCGCGCAGCCAGGCCCGCCGGCTGGTCGTGACCGAGGGCGCCCTCGCCGGCACCGCCGTGACGCTGACGGACGAGCCGGTGACCCTGGGCCGGGCCGACGACTCGACCCTGGTGCTGACCGACGACTACGCCTCCACCCGCCACGCCCGGCTCGTGCCCGGCGACGGCGCCTGGATGGTCGAGGACCTCGGCTCGACCAACGGCACCTACCTGTCCGGCGCCAAGGTCACCCGGCCCACGCCGGTCCCGATCGGCCAGCAGATCCGCATCGGCAAGACGGTGCTGGAGCTGCGCCGGTGACGTTGGCTCTCCGCTTCGCGGCGAGGTCCCACACCGGTCTGCTCCGCACCGGCAACGAGGACAGCGTCTACGCCGGTCCGCGGCTGCTCGCGGTCGCCGACGGCATGGGCGGCCACGCGGCCGGCGAGGTCGCCAGCGCCGTCGCCATCGCCGCGCTCGCCCCGCTCGACGAGGACGCGCCCGGCGCCGACCTGCTCGACGCGCTGCGCCGGTCCGCGGTCTCGGCCAACGACCACCTGCGCGACATGGTCGCCGGCGACCCTGCCCTCGACGGCATGGGCACGACGCTGGTGGCGCTGCTGTTCGCCAGCAGCCGCCTCGGCCTGCTGCACGTCGGCGACTCGCGCTGCTACCTGCTCCGCGACGGCGTGCTGACGCAGATCACCCACGACCACACGCTGGTGCAGACGCTGGTCGACGAGGGCCGCATCAGCGAGGAGGAGGCCGGCAGCCACCCGCAGCGGTCGATCATCACGCGTGCGCTGGACGGGCGCGAGGGCGTCGACCTCGACCTGTCCGTCCGGGAGGCCCGACCGGGCGACCGCTACCTGCTGTGCACCGACGGGCTCACCGGGCCGGTCGGCCGCACCGAGACCCTGCTCGACGCGCTGTCCATCGAGGACCCGCAGGAGTGCGTCGACCGGCTCGTGCAGCTGGCGCTCAAGGGCGGCGGCCCCGACAACGTCACCGTCGTCGTGGCCGACGTCGTGTCGGAGTCGCGCGGCACCGGCACGCCGGTCGTCGCCGGCGCCGCGGCGTCCTCGCCGCAGCCGCCCCCGCCGGGTTTCGGCGACAGCGCCGCCGCCCGCGCGCGGCAGGCCGAGGGCCGCGACGTCGAGCAGCCGCGCACCGGCGTGCTGCGCCTGGACGACGACGCCTCCCGCCCGCGCAGCAGCCACCGGCGCTCCGCCCTGCTGCTGCTCGGCCTGCTGGTCGTGCTCGTCCTCGGCGCGGGAACCGGCTGGGCCTACGTCCGTTCGCAGTACTACGTCGGCGTCGACGACGGTCGGGTCGCGGTGTTCCGCGGCGTGACCGGCAGCGTCGTCGGCCTGCACCTGTCCGACGTCGAGGAGCGCACCGGCATGACCGTCGACAGCCTGTCCGAGATCGACGCCGAACGCGTCCGCAAGGGCATCGTCGCCGCCGACCGGTCCGACGCCGACCGCATCGTGGAGCGCCTCGGCGCGGGCATCGAGCCGGACCCGGTGCTGCCCGGTCCGGTCACCACCCCGTCCGCCGCACCTGTCCCGTCGCCGAGCGTCCCGTGAGCGCCGCGACCGTCACGCCCGGGCCGCGCACCCGGCGGGGCACCGAGCTCTTCTTCACGCTGTTCGCGGTCGCGCTCGCGGTGCTCGCCTACGCCGCCGTCGGCCTCGCGCAGGACGGCCAGCTGCCGGCCGGCACCCTGGGCTACGGGCTCGGCCTCGGCGGCCTGTTCCTCGCCGCGCACGTCGCGGTGCGCCGCCTCGCGCCGTACGCCGACCCGCTCATCATCCCGTGCGTGGCCCTGCTCAACGGCCTCGGGCTGGTGCTCATCCGCCGGCTGGACTACGACGCGATGGAGCGGGCGCAGTCGCGCGGCCGGGCCATCCCGCGGGCCGACGCACCGCTGCAGCTGATCTGGACCGCGGTCGGCATCGTGCTGTTCATCGGCGTGCTGCTGGTCGTGCGCGAGCACACCCGGCTCGCCCGCTACACCTACACCTGCGCAGCCGTCGGCCTGGTCTGCCTGCTGCTGCCCGGCCTGCCGGTGCTCGGTCAGACCATCAACGGCGCCCGGCTGTGGATCCGCGTCGGCCCGATGACGGTGCAGCCCAGCGAGATCGCGAAGCTGCTGCTGATCATCTTCTTCGCCGGCTACCTGGTGTCCAAGCGCGACGTGCTGTCGCTGGCCAGCCGGCGCGTGCTCGGCATCGACTTCCCGCGCGCCCGCGACCTCGGGCCGGTCCTGCTCGCCTGGGCCGCGTCGCTCGCGGTGCTCGTGCGCGAGAAGGACCTCGGCAGCTCGCTGCTGTTCTTCGGCATCTTCATCGTGATGCTGTACGTCGCGACCGAGCGCACCAGCTGGCTGCTCATCGGCCTGGGGCTGTTCCTCGGCGGGGCGTTCGTCGCGTACACGCTCTTCACGCACGTGCAGCAGCGCGTCGACACGTGGCTGGACCCCTTCGCCGACGCCGGCGGTGACGGCTACCAGCTGGTGCAGGGGCTCTTCGGCTTCGGCAGCGGCGGCCTGACCGGGACGGGGCTCGGCGAGGGCAGCCCCGGCACGGTGCCCTTCGCCAAGACCGACTTCATCCTGGCCACCATCGGCGAGGAGCTCGGCCTGTTCGGCGTCATGGCGGTGCTGATGCTGTTCGCGCTCATCGTCGAGCGCGGGCTGCGGACGGCGCTCGCCTGCCGCGACTCCTTCGGCAAGCTGCTCGCCGTCGGGCTGTCGTTCGCCCTGGGGCTGCAGGTGTTCGTCATCGTCGGCGGCGTCACGCGGCTCATCCCGCTGACCGGCGTCACGCTGCCCTGGCTGTCGTACGGCGGCTCGTCGATCGTCGCCAACTGGGCCCTCGTCGCGCTGCTGCTGCGGGTGTCCGACGCGGCGCGCCGGCCGGCGCCCGCGCCCATCGCTCCTGAGGCTGCGCGCGCGGTCGTCGAGGAGGCGCGCACGACGGTGGTGCGCCGGTGAACGCCCCTCTGCGCCGCGTCGCCGTCGCGGTCCTCGTGCTGTTCGGCCTGCTGATGGTCAACGTCAACTACGTGCAGGTCGTGAAGGGCAGCGACTACCGCGACGACCCGCGCAACGCCCGCGTGCTGCTGCGTCAGTTCGACCGCGAGCGCGGGCCCATCGTCATCGGCACGGGGTCGGGCAGCAAGGCGCTGGCCACGTCGCGCGAGACCGACGACCGCCTGAAGTACCTGCGCACCTATCCCGGTGGCGAGGTCTACGCGCACGCCACCGGCTTCTCCTCCCTCGTCTACGGCAACAGCGGCCTGGAGCGCACCGAGAACCAGGTGCTCTCCGGCGAGGCCGACGAGCTGTTCGTGCGCCGGCTCTCGGACTACGTCACCGGCCGCGAGCCCGAGGGCGGTCGCGTCGCCGTGACGCTGCAGCAGGGCGCGCAGCAGGCGGCGTACGACGCGCTCGGCAACCGCAAGGGCGCCGCCGTCGCCGTCGACCCGAAGACCGGCGCGATCCTCGCGATGGTCAGCCGCCCGTCGTACGACCCGGCCGACCTGTCCACCCACGACCCGGCCGGGATCCGCGCGGCGTACGAGCGGCTGAACGACGACCCGAACCGCCCGATGCGCAACCGCGCCCTGGACGAGACCTACCCGCCCGGTTCCACCTTCAAGGTCATCACGGCCGCGGCCGCGCTGATGAACGGGAAGGTCGCCGACCCGGAGACGCGCATCCCCTCACCGACGACGCTGCTGCTGCCGCAGACCACGCGGCCGCTGCCCAACTTCGGCGGGGAGACCTGCGGCGACGGCAAGACGTCGACGCTCGCCGACGCGCTGCGCATCTCCTGCAACACCGCGTTCGCGCAGCTCGGCCTCGACATCGGTCGCGACGAGCTGCAGAAGCAGGCCGAGGCGTTCGGCTTCGGCGACGACGGCCTGACCGTGCCGCTGAGCACCGCCACCAGCGTCTTCCCCGACGACCTGAACCCGCCTGGTCTCGGCCAGTCGGCGATCGGCCAGTTCGAGGTGCGCGCGACGCCGCTGCAGATGGCCATGGTCGCGGCCGGCATCGCCAACCGCGGTGAGGTCATGAAGCCCTACCTCGTGCGCGAGGTGCAGGCGGCTGACCTCTCCGTCCTGCGCACGGCCGACGAGGAGGTCTACAACCGCGCGGTCTCCGAGAAGGTCGCCGGCCAGCTGACGTCGATGATGGAGCTCGTCGTCAACGAGGGCACCGGCTCGCGGGCGCAGATCCCCGGCGTACGCGTCGCCGGCAAGACCGGCACCGCGCAGACCGGTGGGGGCCGCGCAGCGCACGCGTGGTTCATCGGCTTCGCGCCGGCCGAGGACCCGAAGGTCGCCGTCGCGGTCATCGTGGAGAACGGCGGCAACACCGGCTCGGAGGCGACCGGCGGCCAGGTCGCGGCGCCCATCGCGCAGGCGGTCATGCGGGCGGTGCTGGGGAAGTGACCGCCGGACCTGCCGTGGTCGCGGGTCGCTACGCGCTGGCCGACCGGATCGCGGTCGGTGGCATGGGTGAGGTGTGGCGGGCGGTCGACACGGTGCTGGAGCGGCCGGTGGCCGTGAAGCTGCTGCGCGCCGACCGGATGTCCGGACCCGACCGCGACCGCTTCCGCGCGGAGGCCCGGCACGCGGCTGCCCTGCAGCACACCGGCATCGCGTCGGTCTACGACTACGGCGAGGACGAGGACGGCGCGCGCGCCTGGCTCGTCATGGAGCTCGTCGACGGCGAGCCGCTGTCGCAGCTGCTGGCGCGCGAGGGCGCGCTCCCGGTCGACCGCGTCGTGCACCTCATCGGCCAGGCCGCGGCCGCCCTCGACGCCGCGCACCGGTCCGGGGTCGTGCACCGCGACGTGAAGCCGGGCAACCTGCTCGTACGCCCCGACGGTGTCGTCAAGGTGACCGACTTCGGGATCGCGCGCGCGCTGGACGGGACGTCGAGCACCAACGGCCTGGTCGTCGGCACCGCCTTCTACCTGTCGCCGGAGCAGGCCGCGGGGCGCACCGTCACCCCCGCGTCCGACGTCTACGCGCTCGGCGTCGTGACGTTCGAGTGCCTCACCGGGGTGCGGCCGTTCGGCGGCACGACCATCGGGCAGATCGCCGGCGCGCACCTGCACGACCCGCCGCCGCCGCTGCCGTCGGTGCTGCCCGCGGGCCTGCGCGCGCTGGTCGGGCGTGCCCTCGCCAAGGACCCGGCGGAGCGGCCGGCCAGCGCGGGCGCGTTCGGGACCGAGCTCGCTGCCGTACGCCTCAACCGACGCGTGCCGCGCGTGACCACTCCCGCCGCCGACGGCCGGGACCACCTGCACCGCCGCGGTCTGCGGCTCGCCCTGCCGCTCGTGGTCGTCGTCCTGCTCGTCCTGCTCGCCAAGCTGCTGCTCAGCACCGACGGGCCGTCGTCCTCCGCCCCCGGTCCCTCCGGCGCCGGTAGCGTCGGCGCGGTCGGAGCGACCGTCAGCGACGCGAGGGGCAGCAGGTGACCGAGCCGGACACGCGCCAGCTCGGCGGCCGCTACGAGCTCGGCGAGCTGCTCGGCGTCGGCGGCATGGCGCAGGTCTACCGCGGCGACGACGCGCGCCTCGGCCGGTCCGTCGCCATCAAGGTGCTGCGCCCGGACCTCGCCCGCGACCCGGCGTTCCAGGCCCGCTTCCGCCGCGAGGCGCAGTCCGCCGCGTCGCTCAACGCGCCGTGCATCGTCTCGGTCTACGACACCGGCGAGGACGGCGGCGGCGTGCCGTTCATCGTCATGGAGCTGGTCGACGGCCGCACGCTGCGCGAGGTGCTGCAGACCGAGGGGCGGCTGCTGCCGCAGCGCGCGCTCGAGGTCGTCGCCGACGTCTGCGCCGCCCTGCAGGTCGCGCACGAGGCCGGCATCGTGCACCGCGACGTCAAGCCCGGCAACGTCATGCTCAACGCGACGGGCGACGTGAAGGTCATGGACTTCGGCATCGCGCGCGCGGTCGCCGACACTCGGTGACGATGACGCAGACCGCCTCCGTCATCGGCACCGCGGCCTACCTCTCCCCGGAGCAGGCCCGCGGCGAGCACGTCGACGCGCGCAGCGACCTCTACTCCACCGGCTGCCTGCTCTACGAGCTGCTCGCCGGCGCCCCGCCGTTCACGGGCGACAGCCCGGTCTCGGTCGCCTACCAGCACGTGCGCGAGGACCCGCGCCCGCCGAGCACGTACGACAGCACGCTGCCCCCCGACGTCGACGCGGTCGTGCTCAAGGCGATGGCGAAGAACCCGGCCAACCGCTACCAGTCGGCCGCCGAGATGCGCGAGGACCTGCTGCGCGCCGCGGCCGGGGAGCCGGTCGCCGCGACGCCGGTCCTGGTCTCCAGCGGCCCCGCGGTCGGCGGCTCGACCGTGCTGCTGGCCACGCGTCCGGTCGGGCCCAGCGCGCAGAAGCGCAACGTGGTCTACGGCCTGTTCGCCCTGCTGCTGCTGGCGATCGTGGTCGCCCTGGCCGCGCTGGTGCGCGCGCTGCTGGCCAACGACACCGGCGTCGTCGTCGCTCCCGAGGTGGTCGGGCTGAGCCAGTCGGAGGCCACCCGCGAGCTGGCTGCCGCGGGCCTGCGCATCGGCAAGGTGGAGCAGCGGTTCCGCGACGTGCCGGCCGGGACGGTGCTGTCGCAGAAGCCGCAGGAGGGCATCGTCGTCGACCAGGAGGGCGGCACCGTCGACCTCGTCATCAGCCGCGGCATCGAGCTCGGCGTGGTGCCGCAGGTCGTCGGTGCGCAGCGCGAGGACGCCGAGCGCGTCGTCGCCGACGCCGGCCTCAACGTCGAGGACGTCGTCCTTCCGCAACGGCAACATCCCGGCCGGCACCGTGCTCGAGATCTCGCCTGCGCCGGGCCAGCAGGTCCGGGCGCACACCTCGGTGCGCCTCGTCGTCGCGACCGGCCGCGTCGAGGTCCCTGACGTACGCGGCCGCACCGTCGACGAGGCCGTCCAGCTGCTCGCCCGGGCCGGGGTGTCCGTGGCGGTCGAGCCCATCCCGGACCCGCGTCCGGTGGGCCAGGTCATCGAGCAGCCGTCCGCGGGTGACGCGGTCGACCGCGGCGAGCGGGTGCGCATCGGCGTCGCCCAGGCGCCGCCGCCCCCGCCGGCCGAGCCCTCCCCGGTGCCTTCTGCCGCGGCGTCGGCCCCACCGCCCGAGCGCGACGCGTCACCGGCGCCCAGCCCGTCCGCCTGACGGAGCCGGGCCCTGCACCGCACGGGCGGCCGGCCCTGCTGACCGGTCGGCATCTGATCGGCGACGGCTGCGTGAGCGTGGCTGCTGGAGTGGTCACGAGTGTCCGACGGACCGCCGCGGTGGCACTCCGCCAACGGCGGACACAGCCTGATCGTCGTCGGGGGCTCGTGCCGCTGCTCTGAGCGTGCCGACGCGGCGGAGTGGATCAGGCTGTGTCCCGGATCGGCCGTCCTGCAGACATCCGGCGGCGCACCGCGCGGCGTGGGATCGCGGACGGCCGGGCGCGCCCTGCCCTCAGGACCGGCCGGGGCCCACCTGAGGAGGCGTCAGGCGAAGGCGGCGAGGCGCTTGGCCTCGACGCGCTCGGAGAGCGCCGGCGCGAGGCTGTCGGCCTCGGCGTCGCCGCAGGTGCGCAGCCAGGAGGCGAGCAGGACGTGACCGCCCTGGGTCAGCACCGACTCGGGGTGGAACTGCACGCCCTCGACCGGCTTGTCGCGGTGGCGCAGCGCCATGACGACGCCGCCGGGGGTGCGGCCGGTGACCTCGAGCTCGTCCGGGACGGTGTCCTCCTCGACGGCGAGCGAGTGGTAGCGCGTCGCGGTGAACGGGTCGGGCAGGCCGGCCAGCACGCCGAGGCGGTCGTGGACGACCTCGCTGGTCTTGCCGTGCAGCAGCTCCGGGGCGCGCGAGACGACGGCGCCGTGCGCCACCGCGATGGCCTGGTGACCGAGGCACACACCGAGCAGCGGCAGCGACCGCTCCTCGGCCGCGTGCACCATGTCGATGGAGCAGCCTGCCTGCTCGGGCGTGCCCGGGCCCGGGGACAGCAGCACGCCGTCGAACCCGTCGAGGTCCTGCGGCCCCGTCTCGTCGTTGCGGTGCACGACGACGTCGGCGCCGAGCTGGCCGAGGTACTGCACGAGGTTGAAGACGAAGCTGTCGTAGTTGTCGACGACGAGGACGCGGGCCACCCGACGAGGCTACGACGTCGGCGCGGCCGGGTCGTCCGGGTTCCGGCGGGGGCCCAGGTCCAGCGGCGGGACGGACGCCTTGCGGGCGGCCTTGCGCGGCGTGGCCTTGCGGGTCGCGCGGGCGTCGCAGTCAGTCGTCCGGCACCGCCGCCGCGCCCGGTGCGGCCGGCGTCGCGGTGACCCGTCTGCGGCGGCGGCCGGGCCGGGGTGTCGCAGGTCGGCGCGCCGCCTTGCGCGGCCGGGCCGGGGGCGTCGCGTCAGCCGCGGCCTTGCGTGCCCGCGTCGGTGCCGGGTCAGGTGCGGGCGCGGCCTTCCGCGCAGCGACCGGCGCGGCCTTCCGCGCCCGCGCCGGTGCCGGGTCACCCGTCGCCGCAGCCTTCCGCGGTGGCGTGGCCGTGCCCTCCGCAGCAGCCGCCTTGCGCGGGGCCGGCGCCGGCTCGACCGCCGCGGCCTTGCGCGGCCGGCCCGGCGGCCTTCGCCGGGTCGGTCGCAGCACGCGACCCGGACGGGGCCGCCTTCCGGGGCCGCGCCTTCCGCGGAGCCGGCGCGTCGACGGAGTCACCCGCCGTCAGCACGTCCCCGCCCGTCGCGTCCTGCGGCCGCGGGTCCTCCGCCGCCGCAGCCCCGACCGGAGCAGCCGGAGCGGCCCGGCGTACGCCCCCCGGCACCGACCCGGGCACCGGCTCGGCGGACGCCGCAGCCCGCGCCCGCTCCTCCTCGACCAGCACCCGACGCAGCACCTTGCCCACCGGCGTGCGTGGCAGCTCGGTGCGGAACTCCACCAGCTTCGGCACCTTGTAGGCGGTCAGCTCCACGGCGCAGTGCGCGACGACGTCCTCGGCCGACACGTCGGCGCCGGGGTGCAGCACGACGAAGGCCTTGACCGTCTCGCCGCGGTAGCGGTCGGGCACGCCGATCACGACGGCGTCCGCGACGCCGGGCAGGCGGAACAGGACCTCCTCGACCTCCGACGGGTAGATGTTGAACCCGCCGGCGATGATCAGCTCCTTCTTGCGGTCGACGATCGTGAAGTAGCCGTCGTCGTCCATGACCGCGACGTCACCGGTCAGCACGTAGCCGTCGTCGGTGAACACCCCCGACTGGTCGGGGCGGTTCCAGTAGCCGGTGAACACCTGCGGTCCGCGGATGGCCAGCTCGCCGGGCGACCCGACCGGCACCTCCTGGCCGGCGTCGTCGACGACCGTGCACAGCGTCCCGGGGAGCGGCAGCCCGATCGAGCCGGGACGCGAGGCGCCGACCGGGTTGGCGTGGGTCGACGGCGAGGTCTCGGTCATGCCGTAGCCCTCGATGAGCCGCGCACCGGTCAGCCGCTCGAACTGCGTCTGCACCTCGAGCGGCAGCTTCATCGCCCCGGAGACGCACAGGCGGATCGACGACAGGTCGTGCTGCTTGGCCTTGGGGCTGTCGGCCATCGCCTTGTAGATCGGCGGTACGCCCGGCAGCAGCGTCGGCTTGTGCGCGTCGATCGCGGCGAAGACCTGGTCGAGGTCGAACCGCGGCAGCAGCACGAGGGTGCCGCCGAGCAGCACGGTGTTGAGCATCGCGACCGTCAGGCCGTACGCGTGGAACAGCGGCAGGACACCGAGCGTGACCTCCTTGCCGGCGGTCGCGCCGGTGTCCCACAGCCGGTTCATGTACGTGTCGGCGACCAGGTTGTGGTGCGTGAGCATCGCGCCTCTGCTCGCCCCGGTCGTGCCGCCGGTGTACTGCAGCAGCGCGAGGTCGGTCTCCGGCTCGAGCGGGGTCTGCCGCTGGGCAGCGACGACCCCTTCAGCAGCGCGAGGAACTGGCGTACGGGCGCGCCCTTCGGCAGGACCGCCGAGACCTGCGCGCGGGCCTTGCGCGCGGACGCCAGCGGCAGCCGCAGCTTGAGCTTCGCCACCGTCGGCAGGTAGTCGGTGAGGCTCGTGACGACGACCGTCTCGACCGCCGTCTGCGGGCGGACCGCGGGCCACCGTCTCGTACACGCGGTCCAGGCAGACGACGACCTTGGCACCGCAGTCGGCGAGCTGGTGGCGCAGCTCGGTCTCGGTGTAGAGCGGGTTGTGCTGCACGACCACGGCGCCGAGGCGCAGCGCGGCGAACAGCGCGATGACGTTCTGCGGGCAGTTCGGCAGGACGATCGCGACCCGGTCGCCCTTGCGGACGCCAAGGCCGGCGAGCGCGCCGGCGAAGGAGTCGACCTGCTCCTTGAGCTGGCGGTAGGTCAGCGTCGTCCCCAGGAACGCGAGCGCCGCGGTCGTCGGGAAGGACGCCGCCGCGTCGTCGAGCAGCCGCGTGACCGGCACCTTGGGGAAGGCGAAGTCCGCCGGCACGCCCTCGGGGTAGCTCGCGAGCCACGGACGGGAGGCGTACGGGGAGTCGGCTGCGGGAGCCACGGGAGGTCCTCCGGACAGGCGGGGCGGCGCGGGCGGGAGCGAGTGTGTCACGCGCGACAGCCGCCGGAGGTCAGCCGCCGGGAGTCCCCGTGCCGACGTTGACGTCGTTGTAGGGGAGCAGCTCCTCGACCCGCGGGAAGACGACGAGGAGCAGCAGCGCGACGACCGCGAGCAGGAGCAGCAGGGCGATCAGCAGCCGCACCGGGAGGGGGCCGGGCAGCGCGCGCCAGAGCCAGCCGTACATCAGGCCTCCGTCAGCGCGGCCGGCAGCCGACCGGCGACCTTGGGACCGCCGCCCTGCAGCCGGGCCTGGACGACCATGCGCTGGCGGGCGGAGTACTTCGGGTTGCAGGTGGTCAGCGTCAGCAGCCGCTGGTTCGGCGCGATGCCGGGGCGTCCGGGCACGGGGAACGTGACCTCCACCTGGTCGGGGCGGACGATGAGCGTGCCGGTGACGCGGTAGGTGAACCAGCTGTCGCGCGTCTCGACCACGAGCGCGTCGCCGGGCCGCAGCTCGCCGAGGTCGCCGAAGGGTGCGCCGTACGTCGTGCGGTGGCCGCTGAAGACCGTGTTGCCGATCTCGCCGGGCAGCGCCGTGCCGGGGTAGTGGCCGGGGCCGCGCTTGAGGTCGTCGACGTCGACGCCCTCGAGCACCACCTTGCGCCAGCTCTCGCCGAGCCGTGGAGCGCGGATCACGGCGAGCGCGCTGCCGATGTCGGGGACCGGCTTTGCGCCGCCGGCGTTGGCGGAGACCGCGGCCGGCTCGGCCCAGCTGCGCGCCAGCTCGTCGCTCAGCGCGTCCTGCTGCCGGCCGGTGTAGAGGTTGGTGAACCACAGCTCGTACGCGCAGAACAGCAGCGTCACCAGGCCGAGCGTGATGAGCAGCTCGCCGGTCGTGCGCACGACGGTGCGCAGGCGGTCAGCCACCGGTCGACACCGGCAGCTCGAGCGGCCCGTCGTAGGCCGGCAGCACCGTGCTGTCGGCCTGGGTCACGTCGTAGCCCAGGCCGAACCGCTGCACGAACTCGAGGAAGACGCGTACGCCGGGCTCGGCGTCCAGCGCGGCGCGCATGCCGGCGGGGTCGCCGACCGCGGTGATGACGAACGGCGGGCTGTAGACGCGGCCGTGCAGGATCAGGGTGTTGCCCACGCAGCGCACCGCGCTGGTCGACACGACCCGCTCGCCCATGAGCGTCATGGCCTCGGCCCCACCGCTCCACAGCGCGTTGACGACGGCCTGCACGTCCTGCTGGTGCACGACCAGGTCGTCCGGTCGCGGCACGTCGGCGGGGCGGTCGTCCAGGGTGTCCGACGGCTCGTCGGCGCCGGTGGGGGCGTCGTCCATGCTGACCGTGAGGGACGGGCCCTGCACGGCGGTCAGCCCCGCCGCGGTCTCCACCTCGGCCGCCTGGCGCTGCGCCGCGGCGACCCGGCTGTCGCCTGCGGCGGCGGAGCCGGCTGCCCGGGCCACCTCGGCCCTCAGCGCCGCGGCGGTGGCCTCCTGCTCGGCGACCTGCCGCTGCTCCTCGCGGATCAGCTCGGTCAGCTGCAGGCGTCGCCCGCTGCGCAGCTCGGTGCCGTCGGCGGTGCTCGCGCTCGTCGCGAACAGCAGCCCGGCCAGCAGGGCGGTCACGGAGACCAGCACCCGCACCTGCGACACCCCTTCACGCTGAGGTCCTCGGCAGGACGGCACCCGTCCTGGAGGGCACGGCCAGCGGACCCCGCCCGTTACGCTAACTGCTCCGCCCGAACCCTGGAGACCTCACCGTGCCCGAGTCCAAGAAGCGGAAGACCGCGACCGCGCGACCTGCCGCGACCGCCACGCCGAAGAAGAAGGGCCCGAGCCCGGTCTGGCTCGCGCCCGTCATGCTGGCGATGTTCGCGCTCGGGATCCTGTGGCTGGTCGTCTTCTACCTGGCCAACGGCGACATGCCGATCCTGCCCGACCTGCAGAACTGGCACCTGCTCATCGGCTTCGGGTTCATCGTCGCGGGGTTCGGCCTCAGCACGCAGTGGCGCTGACCTGCGGTCATGTGGTGCGTGAGCGCACGGTGACAGCCCAGATCACACCGCTGTAGTTCATCCCCAGCAGTTGTCCACACTGTGGACGACGGGGACGTGGTCCCCGGTCGCAGACCACTCACACCTGGCGTCGGCACGACAGCGCTCCACCTGGAGCCGAGCAGCAGAACGGCCCGGCCCCCCGCGAGGGGGACCGGGCCGTACGTGCAGGTGGGGCTAGAGCAGCTCGAGGATGGTGGCGTTGGCCTGGCCGCCGCCCTCGCACATGGTCTGCAGGCCGTAGCGGATGCCGTTGTCGCGCATGTGGTGCACCAGCGTCGTCATGAGGCGCGCGCCGGAGCCGCCGAGCGGGTGGCCGAGGGCGATGGCGCCGCCGTTCGGGTTGACCGTCTTGTCGTCGGCGCCGATGTCCTTGAGCCACGCCATCGGGACCGAGGCGAAGGCCTCGTTGACCTCGTAGGCACCGATGTCGTTGACGCCCAGGCCCGACTTGGCGAAGGCCTTCTCGGTGGCCGGCATCGGCGCGTGCAGCATCGGCATGGGGGCGACGCCCGCGAGCGCGCCGGTGTGGAAGCGCGCGATCGGCGTGAGGCCGAGCTGGGCGGCCTTCTCGCTCGTCATGATGAGCAGCGCGGCCGAGCCGTCGGAGATCTGCGAGGAGTTGGCCGCCGTGATCTTGCCGTCCGGCTTGAAGGCGGGCTTGAGGCCGGCCATCTTCTCCATGCTGCCGCCGCGGCGGACACCCTCGTCGTGCTCGATGAGCACGCCGTCGGGGTTGGTGATCGGGAGCGATCTGGGCGGCGAAGCGGCCCTCGTCGATGGCGGACGCGGCGCGCTCGTGCGAGCGGAGCGCGAACTCGTCCATCTGCTCGCGGGAGAAGCCCCAGGGGTCGGCGATGTCCTCGGCGCCGACGCCCTGGTTCGGGAAGTCGCTGCCGTAGCGCTCCTGGTAGGCCGGGCCGAGGGGGCTGGCGGTGAAGGCCGAGCCCATCGGGGTGCGCGACATGACCTCGACGCCACCGGCGACGGCGATGTCGTACTGCCCGGCGATGACGCCCGCGGCGGCGAAGTGCACGGCCTGCTGCGAGGAGCCGCACTGGCGGTCGACGGTGGTGCCGGGGACCGACTCGGGCCAGCCGGCCGACAGCACGGCGGTACGGGCGATGTCGAAGGTCTGCTCGCCGATCTGGCTCACGCAACCCCAGATGACGTCGTCGACGAGGGCCGGGTCGACCCGGTGCGCTCGACGAGGGCGCGCAGGACGTGGGCCGACAGGTCGGCGGCGTGGATGCCGGACAGGCCCCCGTTCCGCTTGCCGGTGGGGGTGCGGACGGCTTCGACGATGACGGCATCGCGCATGGGGACTCCTGGTCTGTGTGAACAGCGATTCACAGGAGAGTACGACGGGGTGACGCCCGTTCCTGCTGTGCCCCGCGTCACAGCAGGCACCCAGCAAGGGCGCCGTCGCGGCCCTGCTGGTCCTGGCCGTGGCACTCGCCGTGGTCGCGGTGCTGAGCGACGCCGCCGGGCAGCTGCTCGCCGTGCCGGCCGCCCTGGTCGCCCTCGCGCTGGCTGTGCGCGACGCCGTGCTGCGACCGGTGCTCGAGGCCGGCCCGGACGGGCTGACCGCGGTGCAGGGCGTGCGCCGGCACACCGCCCGCTGGGACCAGGTCGCGGCGCTGCGCGTGGTCACCGACCGGCGCGCACCGCTGCTCGAGATCGACCTCGACGACCGGGTGCTGCTGCTCTCGCGCAACCGGCTCGGCCGCTCACCGCACGCAGTGCTCGAGGAGCTGCAGGCCGTACGCGTCTAGGTCAGCTGGGCCGTGCGCGCTACGACGACGACCGCGAGCAGCAGCGCGACCGCGGCGCAGCCGAGCCCCTGCAGCAGCGACCGCCGCGGGCCGGGCGGCACGCTGACCAGCACGATCGCGACGACCGCACCGCCGACCAGGCCGCCGAGGTGGCCGCGCACGTCGATGTTGGGGATCGTGAACGTCAACACCAGGTTGATGCCGAGCAGCACGAGGAACTGCTGCGCGCCGTTGCCGCCGCGCCGGCGCTCCAGGACGTACGCCGCGGAGAAGAGCCCGAAGATGGCACCCGATGCGCCTGCGGCCAGCTGCACGTCGGGACCGAAGGCGTACGACGCCGTGGTGCCGGCGATGCCGGACAGCAGGTAGAGCGCGAGGAAGCGCACGCGCCCCAGCGCAGCCTCGAGCAGCGGGCCGAGCTGGAGCAGCGCGAGCATGTTGAGCAGGACGTGGATGAAGCCGAAGTGCAGGAACGTCGCTGTGAGCAGCCGCCAGTACTGCCCCTGCGCCACGCCGTCGACCGGGCCGATGTCCTGGAAGGTCACCGCGGTCGGCAGCAGGGCCAGCCGGGCGTAGAGCGGCGACTCGCCACCGCCGAAGCCGAGGCTGCTGCCGCCCAGCGCCGTGGCCAGGAAGACCACCACGTTGATCCCGATCAGCGTGATGGTGACCCGCGCCGGGTTGTCGGTCAGCCGGCCGCCGAACGTCGTCCGGGCCTGCCGGACCGTGCCGGAGCGGGCGTCGTCGGGGCACTGGAAGCCGACCGACGCCGCCACCATGCAGTCCGGGCAGATCGGCCGGTCGCACCGCGTGCAGCGGACGTAGGTCTCCCGGTCAGGGTGGCGGTAGCAGACGGGTGGTGCGGCTACCGGGTCGGGCTGGGTCAGGACTCGACCTGCTCGACGTCGATCGTCTCGATGACCACGTCGGTGGTCGGGCGGTCCATCCGGCCGGTCGCCGTGGTCGCGATGGCGTCGACCACGTCGCGGCCGGCCTGGTCGGCGACCTCACCGAAGATGGTGTGCTTGCGGTTCAGGTGCGGCGTCGGGCCGACGGTGATGAAGAACTGCGAGCCGTTGGTGCCGGGGCCCGCGTTGGCCATCGCCAGCAGGTAGGGGCGGTCGAAGACCAGCTCGGGGTGGAACTCGTCGGCGAAGCGGTAGCCCGGGCCACCGGTGCCGGTGCCGAGCGGGTCGCCGCCCTGGATCATGAAGCCGTTGATGACGCGGTGGAAGACCGTGCCGGCGTAGAGCGGGCCCTCGCCCTTGGCGCCGGTGCGCGGGTCGGTCCACTCGCCGGTGCCGTCGGCCAGGCCGACGAAGTTGCGCACCGTCTTCGGCGCGTGGTCGGGCAGCAGGCGCACGCGGATCGGTCCGAGGGTGGTGTTCAGGGTGGCGTACAGCTCGGTGGCCACAGGGCTCCGTCCGGGTCGGGGGTGTCGAGAGGGGGTAGTTCGCGCTGAGGACCAGTCTCCCACGGGCGGTGGGAGGCTGCCTCCAGCCCCGTCATGCCCAGCAGCCGTCATGCCCAGCAGGAGGACACGTGCGCAGAGCGCAGCAGGAGATCGAGATCGAGCAGAGCCGCAGCGCGGCCGAGCGGGCGCAGTCGCACGCCGGGCTCGCCGCCGAGCAGGCCGGGCTCGCCGCCGTGGCTGCCGGTGAGGTGCTCAGCGCCGTCGCAGGGACCGCCCGCGTCGTGGCGGAGGAGCGCGGCAGGCAGGCCGCCGACGCGCTCAGCGCGGCGTACGGCGCGGCGCGGGAGCGGGCTGACAACCTGCCGGTGCCGGAGCTGCTCGAGGGCGTGCTGGAGGACGTCCGCGAGCGCGGGCTCGACGTCTGGGAGGCCGTCGGCGGCCGTCCCCGTCGCCGCAAGCGCTACCCGTGGGCGCGCGGCGGCGCCGTGGCCGGGGCGCTGGTCGGCATCGCGGCCGCCGTCGCGGTCCGCAAGCTGCTGCGCGGCGACGCGCCGGGCGCGCAGGAGCCCGAGCAGGTGCGGGCGGTCGTCGACGCACCGCCCGTCGCGCCCACGACCGTCACCACCGCCCCGGTCAGCAGCACGCCGGTCGTGCCGGCGCCCATCGAGCCTGCGCCGGCCACCTCGACGCTGGTCACCCCGGCCGTGCCGGTCGGCTCCCTCGACGAGGACGGCGAGGCCGTCCCGCCGCCGAGCTCCTAGAGGCACTGTCCCGGGGCCGGTCGCCCGGCCCCCGGGAACGTCACGGCCAGCTCCAGGCGTACGGACGCCGCGGTCGGGATGTCCTCCGCCGCCGCGCTCACCAGCACCCGGCCGTCGGGCAGGACGACCGCGTCGGTGACCGCCAGACCGACCCCGTCCACCTCGCCGAGCGGGTAGCGGCGCGGGGTGCGTACGCCGACCGCGGCAGGGTCCGCGCCCTCCAGGTCGAGGACGCCAAGGGGCAGCCCGAGGCGCTGCTGGACCGCGGCGTCGACGGGGGTCAGGTCGGCCACCTGCGGTGGGAGGCCGGTCGGGACCAGGACGGCGCGCATGGGGGCCGGCGTCGAGCCGGAGCCGAGCAGCAGCACCCGCCCGCTCGGTAGCCTGCAGGCCGCCTCCAGGTCGGGCTTGACGTGCTTGGTGCCGTCGGCGTCGGAGAAGAGGTCCAGGCCCTGCACCGGCGGGAGGAGTGCGCAGCGGCTCTACCCGGTCCCCGGCGCTGCCAGGCGGCGTGCGTGCCGTCGTCCTGGGCGACCAGCCAGCCGTCCCCGATGCGGGCGAGGGCGACGCAGCCCGTACAGGCGTGCCGTCGTCGAACCACAGCCGGCTGCTGCGCAGAAGGCTCGACGTGCACGGGCGGGGCGTACCCGGTGGAGCCACGGGGACTCGAACCCCGAACCCCCGCCTTGCAAAGGCGGTGCTCTGCCAGTTGAGCTATGGCCCCTGGTGGATCAGCGCAGGTCGGGGGCGCTCGTCGCCTCGGTCCACAGGTCGCGGTCGGCCTGGGCGGCCGAGCGGCGCCGGCGAAGGAGGAACGACGTCGCGGCGAGCACCAGGACCAGCAGGGTGGGTCGTCGCACGTCGTCCTCCTTCACGCACGGGGTGGGCCTGGGAGGACTTGAACCTCCGGCCTCATCCTTATCAGGGATGCGCTCTAACCGTCTGAGCTACAGGCCCGCGCGCCTCTCGGCACGGACGGGAACGCTACCAGGGGTGCGCCGACGCTCCTGCGTCGCCTACTCGCGCTCGGCGAGGGTGACCTCGATGCCGCCGGTGAACGACGCGCACACGTTGTAGATGACCGCGAACAGCGTCGCCAGCACGGTCAGGAGCACGACGTTGAAGGCCGCCAGCAGGGCCGCGATGCCGAGCACCCGGCCCATCGTCAGCAGCGGAGCCTGCTCGGCGGCGTCGACGCCGTTGTCGCGGGTGACCTCGGCGTAGAGCTCGTTGAGGGAGTCCTGCACACCGGCGGCGTTCAGCACCTGGTAGAGCACGAACACGGCGACCAGGGTCACCAGCGCGAGGAACAGGCCCGTGAGCAGGGAGGTCACGAAGACCGACCACGGGTCGATGCGGCGGACCGCCAGCCGGGCCCGGCGGGTGCGGGCTGACGCGGCGGCGGGACGGCCGGCGGCCGGGGCCCCGCCCTTGGTCGGCACCCGCGAGCCGGGGGCGGGAGCGATGCCGGCGACCCGCCCGGAGCCGGCGAGGTGCGGCGCCGCGACCTCGGACGCGTCGGGGACGGGCCCGTCCGGGCGGACCGGTGCGCCGCGGCCCTCGGCGGGCCCATCTGTACGGACCGGTGCCCCGCGGTCGCTGCTGCGGCCCTCGTCGGGGCCGTCCGTACGGACCGGCGCGCCCCGGTCGTCGCTGCGGCCCTCGTCGGGGCCGTCCGTGCGGACCGGTGCGCCCCGGTCGCTGCTGCGGCCCTCGGTGGGGCCGTCCGTGCGGACCGGTGCGCCGCGGTCGCTGCTGCGCCCCTCGCTGCCGCGAGGACGGCCCCGGTCGTCCAGGACCGGGACGGCCTGCGTGGCCTGGCTGCGGTCGTCCTGCACCGGCAGCTGCGTCGTGGTGGTGTCCTGCCCGCCGCCGGACGCCGGCGGGCCGCCCGGCGCGGGCCGCTCCGGCCGCTGCTCGGTCACAGGTCGCCACCCGTCGTGTCGTCGTCGTCCGCAGCCTGGTCGGCCGCGGGGCCGGCGGTGTCGTCGGCCGGCTCATCCTGCCCGTCCGCGTCGTCCAGGCTGTCAGCGGGCTCGTCCGGCGCGTCGCCGCCGACGTCGGTGGCCGGCGCGTCGTCGCTTTCCGTCGCCGACTCGTCGCTCTCCGTGACTTGCTCGACCTCGTCCTCGGCAGCGGCCTCGCCGTTGTGGGCCACGCCGACCACCGAGGCACCGGCCTCCAGCGACATCAGCTTCACGCCGCTGGTGTTGCGCGAGAGGTAGCGCAGCGGCCCGACGGACAGGCGGATGACCACGCCGGCGCTCGTGATCGCGAAGACCTCGTCCTCGTCCCCGACGACCAGGGCGCCCACCAGGCTGCCGCGACGCTCCTCGATCCGCGCCGTGAGCACGCCCATGCCGCCGCGACCCTGCCGGCGGTACTCCGACAGCCGGGTGCGCTTGCCGAAGCCGCCGTCGGTGACGACGAGCAGCGCTGCGGTGTCGTCCATCCCCGCGGTGGCGACCTGCATGGCGAGCAGGCTGTCCTCCTCGGCCATGCGCATGCCGATGACGCCGCTGGTGGCGCGCCCCATCGGGCGCAGCGCGTCGTCGTCGGCCTGGAAGCGGATCGACTGCGCCTTGCGGCTGACCAGCAGCAGGTCGTCCTCGGCGCTGGTCAGCGCGGCGGCGATGAGCTCGTCGTCCTCGCGCAGGTTGATGGCGATCAGCCCGTTGGAGCGGCCGTTGTCGTACTCGGTCAGCGCGGTCTTCTTGACGATGCCGCCGCGGGTGGCGAGCACGAGGTACGGCGCCGCCTCGTAGTCCTTGATGGCGAGGACCTGGGCGATCTGCTCGTCCGGCTGGAAGGCCAGCACGTTGGCGACGTGCGACCCACGGCCGTCGCGGGTCGCCTCGGGCAGCTCGTGCGCCTTCGCGCGGTAGACCCGGCCCTTGTTGGTGAAGAAGAGGATCCAGTGGTGCGTGGTCGTCACGAAGAAGTGCTCGACGATGTCGTCGCCGCGCAGCGCTGCACCTCGCACGCCGCGGCCGCCCCGACGCTGCTGGCGGTAGAGGTCGGTCTTCGTCCGCTTGGCGTAGCCGCCGCGGGTCACCGTGACGACGACGTCCTCGCGGGCGATGAGGTCCTCGGCGCTCATGTCGCCCTCGAAGGGGATGATCTTGCGTACGCCGGACGTCGCCGTAGCGCTCGACGATCTCGCCGAGCTCCTCGCCGATGATCTGGCGCTGGCGGACCGGGTCGGCCAGGATCGCGTTGAGCTCGGCGATCTCGCGCTCGCGCTCGGCCAGCTCGTCCATGATGCGCTGGCGCTCGAGGGCGGCGAGCCGGCGCAGCTGCATGTCGAGGATCGCGACGGCCTGGATCTCGTCGATGTCGAGCAGCTCCATGAGCTGGCTGCGGGCGGCCTCGGCGCTGTCGGCGTTGCGGATCAGGGTGATGACGTCGTCCAGCCGGTCCAGCGCCTTGGCCAGCGCGCGCAGGATGTGGGCGCGCTCCTCGGCCTTGCGGAGCTGGAAGCGGGTACGCCGGACGATGACCTCGACCTGGTGCGCGACGTAGTGGCGGACGAACTCGTCCAGCCGCAGCGTCTTCGGCACGCCGTCGACGATCGCCAGCATGTTCGCGCCGAAGGTCGTCTGCAGCTGGGTGTGCTTGTAGAGGTTGTTCAGCACGACCTTGGCGACCGCGTCGCGCTTGAGCACGATGACCAGGCGCTGGCCGGTGCGCTGGCTGCCCTCGTCGCGGACATCGGCGATGCCGCCCATCTTCCCGTCGCGGACCAGGTCGGCGATGCTCTCCGCCAGGTTGTCCGGGTTGACCTGGTACGGCAGCTCGGTGACCACCAGGATCGTGCGGCCCTTGGCGTCCTCGTCCACCTCGATGACGGAGCGCATGCGGACCGAGCCGCGGCCGGTGCGGTAGGCGTCCTGGATGCCGTTCTTGCCGACGATGAGCGCGCCGGTCGGGAAGTCAGGTCCCTGGATGCGCTCGAGCAGCGCGTCCAGCAGCGCCTCGTCCGCGGCGTCGGGGTTCTGCAGGAACCACTGGACGCCGGCGGCGACCTCGCGCAGGTTGTGCGGCGGGATGTTGGTCGCCATGCCGACCGCGATGCCGGACGAGCCGTTGACCAGCAGGTTCGGGATGCGGCTCGGCAGGATCGACGGCTCCTGCGAGCGGCCGTCGTAGTTCGGGGCGAAGTCGACCGTCTCCTGGTCGATCTCGCGCAGCATCTCCATGGCCAGCGGAGCCAGCCGGCACTCGGTGTAGCGCATGGCGGCTGCGGGGTCGTTGCCCGGCGAGCCGAAGTTCCCGTTGCCGTCGATCAGCGGGTAGCGCAGCGACCAGGGCTGGGCGAGGCGCACGAGGGTGTCGTAGATCGCCGAGTCACCGTGCGGGTGGTAGTTGCCCATGACGTCGCCGACGACGCGGGCGCACTTGAAGTAGCCGCGGTCCGGGCGGTAGCCGCCGTCGTACATGGCGTAGAGCACGCGGCGGTGCACCGGTTTGAGGCCGTCCCGCACGTCCGGCAGCGCTCGACCGACGATGACAGACATCGCGTAGTCGAGGTACGACCGCTGCATCTCGACCTCGATGCCGACCGGTTCGACACGATCGCCAGGAGGCGGCGGGGGGAGGACGTCGACCACGAGGGTCCCTTCTGGTCAGTGCTGTTTCACGTGGAACGGGACCGACGCTGTTCCACGTGGAACAGCACCGGGACTAGATGTCGAGGAAGCGGACGTCCTTGGCGTTGCGCTGGATGAACCCGCGTCGGGCCTCGACGTCCTCGCCCATGAGCACCGAGAACAGCTCATCGGCCGTGGCGGCGTCGTCCAGGGTCACCTGGAGCAGCACCCGGTTGGCCGGGTCCATCGTGGTGTCCCACAACTCGGCGGCGTTCATCTCGCCCAGGCCCTTGAACCGCTGGATCGCCTCACCGGTCTTGGGCAGCTTCTTGCCCGCCTCCTGGCCGGCCGCCACCAGGCCGTCGCGCTCGCGGTCGGAGTACGCGTACTGCACATCGCCACCGTTCCACTTGATCTTGTACAGCGGCGGCTGGGCCAGGTAGACGTAGCCGCCCTCGACGAGCGGCCGCATGAAGCGGAAGAGCAGCGTGAGCAGCAGCGTGCGGATGTGCTGGCCGTCGACGTCGGCGTCGGCCATCAGCACCACCTTGTGGTAGCGCAGCTTCTCGATGTCGAACTCGTCGTGGATGCCGGTGCCCAGGGCGGTGATCATCGCCTGGACCTCGTTGTTCTTCAGCACCCGGTCGATCCGCGCCTTCTCGACGTTGAGGATCTTCCCGCGGATCGGCAGGATCGCCTGGAACTGCGGGTTGCGCCCGCCCTTGGCCGAGCCGCCGGCGCTGTCGCCCTCCACGACGTAGACCTCGGACAGCGCCGGGTCGGTCGACTGGCAGTCGGCCAGCTTGCCGGGCAGCGAGCCGCCCCCGAGCAGGCTCTTGCGGGCCAGCTTGCGGGCCTGCTGCGCGGCCAGCCGCGCGCGGGCCGCCTGGCTCGCCTTCTGAACGATGATCTTGCCCTCGGCCGGGTTGCGGTCGAACCAGTCCTTGAGCCAGTCGCGGGTGGCGCGCTGCACGAAGGACTTGGCCTCGCCGTTGCCGAGCTTCGTCTTGGTCTGACCCTCGAACTGAGGGTCGGCGATCTTCAGGCTGACGATGGCCGTCAGACCCTCCCGGATGTCGGACCCGTCGAGCCGGTCCTTCTCCTTGATGTGGCCCTTGCTGATCGCCCACTCGTTGAACGTGCTGGTCAGCGCGGTGCGGAAGCCCTCCTCGTGGGTGCCGCCCTCGTGCGTGTTGATGGTGTTGGCGAAGGTGTAGACCGACTCGCTGTAGGAGTCGTTCCACTGCATGGCGACCTCGACGGTCATGCGCATGCCGGTCGTGCTCTCGTCGGTGAAGCCGATGACGCCGTTGTGCACGGGCGTCTTGCTGCTGTTGAGGTGGCGGACGAAGTCCTCGAGGCCCCCCGGGTAGAGGAACACCGCCTCGGCCGTCTCGGCGTCCCGCTCGTCCCGCAGCGTGATGGACAGCCCCTTGTTGAGGAAGGCCATCTCCTGCAGGCGACGGTGCAGCGTCTCGCGGGAGTAGGTGATGCCGTCGGTGAAGATCTCCGGGTCGGCCCAGAAGGACACCGTCGTGCCGGTCTCCTCGGAGGCCGCGCCCTGCAGCAGCTCGCCCGGCACCGACCGCAGGTAGGTCTGCGTCCACACGGCGCCGTCACGGCGGATCTCGACCTCGAGGCGGGTCGACAGGGCGTTGACGACCGCGGCGCCGACGCCGTGCAGGCCGCCGGAGACGGCGTAGCTCTCGCCGTCGAACTTGCCACCGGCGTGCAGCGTGGTCAGCACGACCTCGACCGCAGGCCGCTGCTCCTTCGTGTTCATCGCGACCGGGATGCCGCGGCCGTTGTCCGTCACGCGCACGCCGCCGTCGGCCAGCAGCGTCACGACGATCGCGTCGCAGTGACCGGCCAGCGCCTCGTCGACCGCGTTGTCGACGACCTCGTAGACCAGGTGGTGCAGGCCGCGCTCGCCGGTCGAGCCGATGTACATGCCGGGGCGCTTGCGCACCGCCTCCAGGCCCTCGAGCACCGTGATGCTGTCGGCGCCGTACTCGGCCTGCGGCGCGGGGGCCGCGCTCGCTCCGGTGTCCTGCGGGCTGGGATCGTTGTCGGGCACGGGCCGTCGCTTCCTCCCGCACGCGCGGGTGACCGGTCACCTGCGCGGGGCACGTCGTCCCTCTCGGGGCGAGGCACGGCAGGGACCGTCGCAGAGGTGGTACAGGGTTCCAGTGTAGCCCCTGGGAGGACCTCCGCCGCGCAGCAGCGGCCCTAGCCGCCCGCGTGGCGCCCTGCACGCACCGGCGCGTGTCCCCCCACGCGCCGCCACCTGCGTGGCGCAGAGGCGTACGCGGCTCAGCCGTAGGTGTCCCGCGGTCCTCGCCCCTGCACCCGCCTCGGCCCCTTGCGCCAGTCCGGCTGCACCGGGCCCCGGACGACGACCTTGGTCACGACGTCGGGGCCGACCTGCTCGCGCAGCGTCTTCAGGATCTGGCCGACGAGAAGCCGCACCTGGGTGGCCCAGGCCGAGGACTCGGCGACCAGCACCAGCTCGCCGTCGACCAGCGAGGTGGGCCGGCAGTGGTCGGCGAGCTCGGGGCCGACCAGCTCGTCCCACCGCTGCAGCACCGAGGCGTTGGTCGTCGTCTCCTCCCAGCCCCGCTCGGCCACCAGCCGGCGCACGGCCTCGCCGAACAGCACCGGGTCGCGGGCGTCCTTGGCACCGCTCCCGCGCACCACCGGCTTCAGCGTCGGCCGGCGGCGGCCGGCACCGGGCGCGACGCCCTTGGCCCGGGCCGCGGCCTTCGCCGACGCGAGCGCAGCCCGCACCAGGTCGGCGCCCTGGGCAGCGCTGTGACCTGCAGGGACGTCGTCGGGGACCGCGCGCAGCCGCGGCTCCTCGTCACCGGACACGCGTCACCGTCCCCCCGTGCACGTCGTAGCGGCTGCCGGCCAGCGCCTCCGGCACGTCTGCGGCCACCGCGGCGGTGACCAGGACCTGCTCCGCTCCGGCGACCAGCTCGGCCAGCCGGTCGCGACGGCCCACGTCGAGCTCAGCGAAGACGTCGTCGAGCACCAGCACCGGCTCACCCCCGTTGCCCTCGCCGTCGGCCCGCAGCAGCGTGTAGGACGCCAGGCGCAGCGCCAGCGCGACCGACCAGGACTCGCCGTGCGAGGCGTAGCCCTTCACCGGCAGCCCGCCGAGCGAGAGCAGCAGGTCGTCGCGGTGCGGCCCGACCAGCGACACCCCCCGCTCCACCTCCTGCGGCCGCACCCGGGCCAGCTCGGAGAGCAGCGCCGCCGCCAGCACCTCGCGGTCGCGGCTGTCCGGGGCGGCCTCCCCGAGCGAGCTCCGGTAGTCCAGCCCGGTCGCGCCCTGGCCGGCCGACACCTGCTCGTACGACGTCGCCACCAGCGGCCGCAGCTGCTCGACCAGCTCGAGCCGGGCGGCGAGCAGCTCGGCGCCGTTGTGCGCCAGGTGGGCGTCCCAGACGTCGAGCGTGCGCATGTCGCCGCCCCCGGTGCGGCGGGCGAGGAACGCGGTCTTGAGCAGGGCGTTGCGCTGCTTGAGGACCCGCTCGTAGTCCGAGCGCACCCCGGCCATCCGCGGCGCGCGCAGCACCAGCAGGTCGTCGAGGAACCGCCGGCGCTCCGACGGGTCGCCGCGCACCAGCGCCAGGTCCTCCGGGGCGAACAGCACCGTGCGCAGGATGCCCAGCACCTCCCGGGCCCGCGGCACCGGGGAGCGGTTGATGCGCGCCCGGTTGGCCTTGCCCGGGTTGAGCTCGAGCTCGACCATCATCGCCCGTTCGTCACGCTCCACCCGGGCGCGCACCACCGCACGCTCGGCGCCGGACCGTACGAGGGGCGCGTCGGTGGCGACCCGGTGCGAGCCGAGCGTCGCGACGTAGCCCAGCGCCTCGACCAGGTTGGTCTTGCCCTGGCCGTTCTGCCCGACCAGGGCCGTCCCGCCCGGCCCGAGCTCCAGCTCGAGCTCGGGCCAGGACCGGAAGTCCGCGAGCGACAGGTGCGAGACGTGCACTCAGGCGCCTGGCGGGGAGCCCGCCCCGCCACGGCCGCGGCTGTCGGACGGGTCGTTCTGCTCCCCAGAGGCGACGTCGGCGTCCGCCCCGGGCGAGTCAGCGCCGACGTCCTCCGAGCCGGCGGCCGAGGTGACCGCGTGCCCGCCGAACTGGTTGCGCAGCGCGGCCACGACCTTCATCGCCGGGCTGTCGTCCTGGCGCGAGGCGAAGCGGGCGAACAGCGCCGCGGTGATGACCGGCAGCGGCACCGCGTGGTCGACGCCGGCCTGGACGGTCCAGCGACCCTCGCCGGAGTCGGCGGCGTAGCCGCGCAGCTGCTCCAGGTGGGGGTCCTCGCCGAGCGCGTTGACCATGAGGTCGAGCAGCCAGGACCGGATGACGGTCCCCTTCTGCCAGCTCTTGACGACCGCCGGCACGTCGGTGACGACGTCGGTCGCCTCCATGAGCTCCCAGCCCTCGGCGTAGGCCTGCATGAGGCCGTACTCGATGCCGTTGTGGACCATCTTCGCGAAGTGGCCCGCGCCGACCTTGCCGGCGTGCACGAAGCCGCTGTCGCCCTCGGGCTTGAGGACGTCGAAGAACGGCTGGACCTTCGCGACGTCCTCCGCGTCCCCGCCGCACATGAGCGCGTAGCCCTCGGTGAGCCCCCAGACGCCGCCGCTGACGCCGCAGTCGACGAAGCCGATGCCCTTGGGCTCGAGGTCGGCCGCGTGCCGCTGGTCGTCGGTGTAGCGCGAGTTGCCGCCGTCGACGAGCACGTCACCCGGCTCGAGCAGGTCGGCGAGGGCGTCGACGGTCTGGTAGGTCGCCTCGCCCGCCGGCACCATCACCCAGACGACGCGGGGCGCGGCGAGGGCCTGCACCAGGGCCTCGAGGCTGTCGACGTCGCGGGACGACGCGGACTGGTCGAAGCCGACCACCTCGTGGCCGCCGCGACGCAGCCGCTCCGCCATGTTGCCGCCCATGCGTCCGAGCCCGACCATGCCGATCTGCGCCACGCCGTCCTGCCTCTCGTCGGTGGAGTCCTTCGCGGTCCGGCCTGCCCCGCTGTCAGCCTGACAGTCGTACGGGCATGAGCAGGTAGCGGTAGGCCGGGACGTCCTCGTCGGGCTGCCGCTTGCCGGTGAGCACCGCCGGGCGGGCGCTGGCGGTGAACGACAGGGTCGTCGTGTCGCTGTCGACCGCCGACAGGCCGTCGAGCAGGTAGGCCGGGTTGAACGCGATCGACATCTCTCCGCCGACCCCCTCGCCCTCCCAGCCGCACTCGAGCCGCTCGGACGCCTGCGCGTCGTCGGCCCCGCCGGCCTCGAGCACCATGCCGTCGGCGGAGAACGACAGGCGGACGACCGGCGCGTTGCGGGCGGCCACCAGCGAGACGAGCTGCACGCGTCGGACGGCCTCGACGAACGCGGCCGTCTGCACCTCGGCGACCGCGGCCGCCTCGGTCGGGAGCAGGGCGCGGTACTTCGGGAACTCGCCGTCGATGAGCCGCGTCGTGGTGCGCTTGCCGCCGCCCTCGAAGCCGATCATCCCCTCGCCGGCGGTGCCCGAGGACAGCGCCAGCGTCACCTCCGGGCCGCCGGTCAGCGCCTTGGCGGTGTCGGCGAGCGTCTTGGCCGGCACCAGCGCGGTGGCCTGCAGGTCGCCCTGCTCCGGTCGCCAGCTCAGGGTCCGGACCGCGAGGCGGTAGCGGTCGGTGGCCGCGAGCGTCAGCTGGTCGCCGTCGATCTCGACGCGCACACCCGTGAGCTGCGGCAGCGTGTCGACGCGACCCGCGGCGATCGCGACCTGCGAGACGGCGGCGGCGAAGACGTCGCTCTCGAGCGCGCCGGCCACGGTCGGCATCGCCGGCAGGGCCGGGTAGTCGTCGACCTGCATCGTCGGCAGCGTGAAGCGCGACGAGCCGCAGGTCAGGACCACCCGCCCGGACTCGGTGCGCAGGTCGACCGGCTGCGACGGCAGCGAGCGGACGATGTCGTTCAGCAGCCGGCCGGGCACGAGGACCCGGCCGTCCTCGTCGGCGTGGGCGTCCAGCTCGACCCGGGACGACATCTCGTAGTCGAAGCCGGACACCGCGAGGGTGCCGCCGGAGGCCTCGAGCAGCAGCCCGAGCAGGACCTGCATCGGCGGCCGGGCCGGCAGGGACCGGGCTCCCCACGCCACAGCGTCGGCGAGCGCGTCGCGCTCGACCCTGAGCTCCATGTCGGTGTGCCTCTCGCTGCGTTCGTCGTGCTTCGTGGGTGGTGGGGGACGTCGAGACTGCCAGAGCGGTCCGACAGGTGGGTCAGGGACGGCGACAGTCCACAGGTCGGGGCCGGCAGAACCCGTTCTTGAGGTCCTCGGAGGAGAACAGTCCCGTCGTCGCACTAGGGGCCTGCGACCCTGTGGACCGCGGTGCGTCGCCGCACGTCGTACGGCGTGGCGCGGTGTGCGGCCGATGTGGACGGACGGGGACATCTCCGTGGACGGCGGTGGACGAGCAGTGGTCCGGGCGCGGTCGTCCACGCTCCGTCCCCGGCCGCGAGCCGGTTGTCCACAGCGCCGTCCCCAGCCTGTGCATCGTGATCACACCCGCGACCGGGTCTTGATCCGGTTGGTCAGCTCGGCGACCTGGTTGTAGGTCGCGCGCCGCTCGGCCATCTGCCCGCGGATCTTGCGGTCGGCGTGGATCACCGTGGTGTGGTCGCGCCCGCCGAACATCTGCCCGATCTTGGGCAGCGACAGGTCGGTGAGCTCGCGGCAGAGGTACATCGCGATCTGCCGGCCGTTGACCAGCACGCGCGAGCGCGAGGACCCGCACAGGTCCTCCATCGTCAGCCCGAAGTACTCCGCCGTCGCGGCCATGATCGTGGCGCCGGTGATCTCCGGGCCGCCCTCGGCCGGGATGAGGTCCTTGAGCACGATCTCGGCCAGGGCCAGGTCGACCGGCTGGCGGTTGAGCGACGCGAACGCCGTCACGCGGATGAGCGCGCCCTCCAGCTCGCGGATGTTGCTGGAGATCTTCGAGGCGATGAACTCGAGCACGTCCGGCGGCGCGTTCAGGCGGTCCTGCGCGGCCTTCTTGCGCAGGATGGCGATGCGGGTCTCGAGGTCGGGCGGCTGGACGTCGGTGATCAGGCCCCACTCGAACCGCGTGCGCAGCCGGTCCTCCAGCGTCGACAGCTGCTTGGGCGGGCGGTCCGAGGTGATGACGATCTGCTTGTTGGCGTTGTGGAGCGTGTTGAAGGTGTGGAAGAACTCCTCCTGCGTCCGCTCCTTGTTCTCCAGGAACTGGATGTCGTCGACGAGCAGGACGTCGACGTCGCGGTAGCGGCGCTGGAAGGCCTGCGCCTTGTCGTCGCGCAGGCTGTTGATGAAGTCGTTGGTGAACTCCTCGGAGCTCACGTAGCGCACGCGCGCCCCGGTGAAGAGGTTCTGCGCGTAGTGCCCGATCGCGTGCAGCAGGTGCGTCTTGCCGAGGCCGCTCTCGCCGTAGACGAACAGCGGGTTGTACGCCTTCGCCGGCGCCTCGGCGACCGCGACCGCCGCGGCGTGCGCGAACCGGTTGGACGCCCCGATGACGAAGGTCTCGAAGGTGTACTTGGGGTTGAGCCGGGCCGGCTCGAAGCCCCGGGGCGGGGAGCCCGACGGCAGCGGCGGCCCGTCGGCCGGCCGGTCGCGACCGGTCCCGGGCAGCGCACGCACGTCGGCGACCGGGTCGTCGTCCAGCGGCGGGGCGGCGGCCTCCGCCGCGCCGGGCTGCACCGTGACGGCGACCTGGAGGTCACGGCCGTACGCCGAGCTCAGCGCGCCCGCGATCATCGGCCGCAGCCGGCTCTCGAGGACCTCCTTGGCGAAGTCGTTCGGCGCGGCCAGCAGGACCGTGTCGCCGACGAGGCCCAGCGGGCGGGTCAGCCCGATCCAGGCCCGGTGCGGCGGCGACAGCGCGCCCGCGTCGAGCAGCTCGACCGCGTCGCGCCAGAACCGCTCGAGCTCGGCGGCCCGCGTCCTCCGGTGTCCAGGGCGACGGTCCGGTCGGGGCCGGCGGGGCGTCGGGCGGTCCGGACAGGTCGGTCACGCGGGTCCTCTCGTGACGGCCGCGGCTCCCGCCGTCGGCCGTCCACACGTCTGTCCACACGATGTGGACAGACACCTCTGCCGTACGCGGCGGCTCCGCGGTCACACCTGCCGGGACGACGCGTCGTGCACGGTCGGACGAGCGGTCCGTCAGGGGCAGGCGGACGCTGTCCGGAGCGTTGCACCCCGGGGGCGGCACGAGGCTCCGGCCTCCCGGAGGAGGTCGGCAACCGGTCGTGCGGAGCGGCGGGGACGCTAACGCAGCGCGGGTCCGGCGGCAAGGGTTGTCCACAGGCAGACGGGGTCAGATCGGCGTGTCGCGACCAGCCTGTTTGACCGGCCACCTCCGGCGCTCGTACCTTGGTCAGGTCTGTGCCCGTGGTTGCGCTGTTCTGCGCCGCCTGCCGCACCGGCGCCGCATCCCCGGTGCGGCCGTCGCGCGGCTGTACCGCCCACTCGTCATCGGAGTCCCGTCGTGAGCAAGCGCACCTTCCAGCCGAACAACCGCCGCCGCGCCAAGACGCACGGCTTCCGGCTGCGCATGCGCACCCGTGCGGGCCGAGCCATCCTCGCTGCTCGCCGTCGCAAGGGTCGCGACGAGCTCTCGGCGTAGCCCCGCGCACGGACGCGTGCGCTGACTGCCCACGCGCTGCCTGACCCGACCCCCGGGAGCCCCGCACCCGTGCTGCCGCCCGAACGCCGGCTGACCCGCCGCGCCGACTTCTCCGAGGTCGTCCGCCGCGGTCGCCGGGCGTCGCGGCCGCTGCTCACGGTCCACCTGAGCGCGCCGGGCGAGACCGGCGGGTCACCGGCGAGGGCCGGGCTCGTCGTCAGCAAGGCCGTCGGCGGCTCCGTGGTCCGCACCCGGGTCGCCCGCCGGCTGCGCCACCTGCTGCGCGACCGGCTGCCGGCGCTGCCCGACGGCACCCGGGTCGTCGTGCGCGCCGCCCCGCCGGCCGGGACGGCCGACAGCGCCGCGCTCGGCGAGGACCTCGACGCCGCGCTGGCCCGTCTGGCCCGCCGGTGAGCGCCGCGCCGGGCCGGGTCGCCCGAGTTGCTCCTGGTCCTGATCAGCGGTTACCGGCGCTGGGTCTCCCCGCTGCTCGGTCCGCGGTGCCGCTTCGCGCCCAGCTGCAGCGCGTACGCCGCTGAGGCGCTGGCCGTCCACGGAGCCGCCCGCGGCTCGTGGCTGGCGCTGCGCCGGGTGCTCCGGTGCCACCCGTTCCACCCCGGCGGGCACGACCCGGTGCCTCCCGCGCGTTCATCAGCGACGATGGAGGTCGGCGCCTCGGCGCCGCGCACCGCGCACCCCCCGCGCCGCCGCACCGTCCGTCCGTACCGATCGCCCGTCCACCGCTGCCCGTCCCAGGAGCTGAACCCGTGTTCGATGTGCTCGCCGCGCCCGTGGCGCTGGTCCTGCGGACGATCCACTCGGGGCTGTCGACGTTCCTGATCTCCGGCAGCGGCCCGGCCTGGGGCCTGTCGATCGTCCTGCTGACGATCACCGTGCGGCTCGTGCTCTTCCCGCTGTTCGTCAAGCAGATCAAGTCGCAGCGGCGCATGCAGGAGATCGCGCCGAAGGTGAAGGAGCTGCAGAAGCTCCACAAGGGCGACCGCGAGACGCTCAACACCGAGATGATGAAGCTGTACAAGGACCACGGTGCCAACCCGATCTCGGGCTGCCTGCCGCTGGTCCTGCAGCTGCCGGTCTTCTTCGCGCTGTTCAGCGTCATCCGCGAGTTCAAGCCCGGCGCCCGTCCGAAGTACGGCATGACCGCCCAGCTGCTCGAGGAGGGCGGCCGGGCGAAGATCTTCGGCGCCCCGATCAGCGCGGCGTTCAACAGCCCGCAGTCGCTGCTCGAGGAGCTCGGCGGCGGCCAGCTGACCGTGCGGATCGTCGCCTTCATCATGGTCGTGCTGATGGGCGCGTCGACCTTCTACACGCAGAAGCAGATGATGGCCCGCGCGGGCACGGTCACCGACCCGCAGCAGATCATGGTCCAGAAGATCATGCTCTACGTCCTGCCGTTCTCCTTCTGCATCTCCGGTGTCTTCTTCCCGGTCGGCGTCCTGCTCTACTGGCTGACCACCAACCTGTGGTCGATGGGCCAGCAGGCCTGGGTCATCAAGCGGATGCCACCGGTCCAGCCGGGCGGCACGGCGAGCGGCGGCGGCAAGGGCGGGGGCCGCAGCGGCGGCTCCGGCGGCGGTCCCGTGGACCTGGGCAAGGGGCCGAAGGGTGGCGCCGGCGCGACCGCGACCGACGGTGCGGCCTCGACCGCCGCGGAGTCCTCCGGGGGCTCGGTCGCCGTCGCCACGCAGCCGGTCAAGCCGTCCGGCGGCCGCGCGGCAGGCAGCCGCAAGAACAAGAAGAAGCCACGGGGCGGCCGGCGCTAGTCGCCGTCCTCCTCGTCCACAGCCTCACCCGTACGACTGCCGAAGGGCCCTCCGCGTGACCGACACTGCCGACGTGACCACCGCTGCTGACACGACCGAGCCCGAGGACCTGCTGGTCCAGGAGGGCGACATCGCCGGCGACTACCTCGAGCGCCTGCTCGACATCGCCGACGTCGACGGCGACATCGACATGGACGTCGAGGGCGAGCGGGCCGTCGTCGCGATCGTCGGCGACGACCTCGACGCGCTGGTCGGGCCCAACGGCACCGTCCTCGAGGCGCTGCAGGAGCTGACCCGCCTCGCCGTCGTGCAGCAGACCGGCGTGCGCAGCCGGCTGATGCTCGACATCGGCGGCTGGCGCGCCGGCCGCAAGACCCAGCTCACCGAGATCGGCACCCGTACCGCGCAGCGGGTGCTCGAGTCCGGCGAGCGGGTCGTGCTGGCGCCGATGACGCCCTTCGAGCGCAAGGTCGTCCACGACGCGGTCGCCGCCGTCGCCGGCGTCCACAGCGAGTCCGAGGGCGTCGAGCCCGAGCGACGCGTCGTGGTCCTGCCCGGCGCGTGACCGCGCCTCCTCCTCCCCCCTCCGCCGGCGCCGTCTTCGGCGACCGGCTGCCGCTGGTCCAGGCGTACGCGGAGCTGCTCGCGACCGCGGGCGTCGAGCGCGGCCTGCTCGGGCCGCGCGAGGCGCCCCGCCTGTGGGAGCGCCACCTGCTGAACTGCGCCGGGGTGGCCGAGCTGTTCGAGCCCGGCACGACCGTGCTCGACCTGGGCTCCGGTGCCGGGCTGCCGGGCATCGTGCTCGCGGCGGCCCGGCCCGACCTCACGGTCGTGCTGGTCGAGCCGCTGCTGCGGCGGGCCACCTTCCTCACCGAGGCGGTCGAGTCGCTCGGCCTGTCCGGCGTGCTCGTCCGGCGGGCCCGGGCCGAGGAGCTGGTCGGCACGCTCCTGGTCGACGCCGTCACCGCCCGTGCCGTCGCACCGCTCGACCGGCTGGCCGGCTGGGCGCTCCCCCTGCTGCACCCCGGCGGCCGCCTCGTCGCGCTGAAGGGCGAGCAGGCCGACGCCGAGCTCGCCACGGCCGGCAACGCCCTGCAGCAGGCCGGCGGCACGAACGGCCGGGTGCTCGACGTCGGCTCCGACGAGCTCGGGACCTCCGCCCGCGTCGTGGTCGTCGACCGGTCAGCAGCCGCGGTGCCGGCCGCGCGCACGCCCAGGAGCGGCAACCGCCAGCCCTACCGGGGTCGACGGTGACCGGCCTGGGCTGGCCCGCACCCGAGCCGTCGTCCCCGCCGCCGGCGCCCACCACGCCGCTGGGCTGGCCGGTCGAGGGCCCCGGGTCGCCGGGCGAGCCGCTGCACCCGGTCGCCGCCGAGGACGCCCCCGCATGAGCCCCGACTCCCCGTCCAGCCAGGAGGTGCCTGTGGACCCCCGGCCCGCGCCTGCGCGCCACGCGTACGCGCCGCGTCCCGCGCCCAGCATCGACGTGCGCCCGGGGGCAGCGGCACCGGTGGAAGCACCCGCCCCGGCTGCTCCTGCGATCGCCCCCGCAAATGCCGCTCCCGCCGCTCCGGTGGACCTGCCGCCGGCTGCTGAGCCGGACCCGGGCGAGGAGGACGCCGCCGAGTCGCTGCGCCACTCCCTGCGCGAGTCCGCCGCGGCGGCCGAGGAGAGCGAGACCCCGATCGGCGCCGCCGCGGCGGCAGCGGTCCGGATCCTCACAGGGCGCGGCTTCGAGCCTTTTCCGAGCCCGCCCGCGCTGCGCGTGATCACCGTTGCCAACCAGAAGGGCGGCGTGGGCAAGACGACGAGCACGGTCAACCTCGCGGTCGCGCTCGCGCTGCACGGCGCCAACGTCCTCGTCGTCGACCTCGACCCGCAGGGCAACGCCAGCACCGCCCTCGGCGTCGAGCACCACGTCGGCACGCCCGACGTCTACTCCGTGCTGGTCGGCGGCCGGCCGATCGCCGAGGTCGTCCAGCCGGCCGACGGCGTGCCGCGGCTCTGGTGCGTCCCGGCGACCATCGACCTGGCCGGCGCCGAGATCGAGCTGGTCAGCATGGTGGCGCGTGAGTCGCGCCTGCAGCGGGCGATCCAGGCCTACGTCCAGGCCGAGGGCCAGCACCTGGACTACGTCCTCGTCGACTGCCCGCCGAGCCTCGGCCTGCTGACCGTCAACGCGATGGTCGCCACGCAGGAGGTGCTCATCCCGATCCAGTGCGAGTACTACGCCCTGGAGGGGCTGTCCCAGCTGCTCAAGACCATCGAGCTGGTCCGCGCCAACCTCAACCAGGCACTGGCCGTCTCGACCATCCTGCTGACCATGTACGACGGGCGCACGCGGCTCGCCGACCAGGTCGCCGAGGAGGTGCGCAGCCACTTCGGTGACGTCGTGCTGAGCACGCTGGTGCCGCGCAGCGTCCGGGTCTCCGAGGCCCCGGGCTACGGGCAGTCGGTCATCACCTACGACCCTGGCTCGCGCGGCGCGGTGGCCTACGTCGAGGCGGCCCGCGAGATCGCGCAGCGCGGGAGCGCCGCATGACCAACCCGCGCAGCCGAGGGCTCGGCCGTGGGCTGGGCGCCCTGATCCCGTCGACGCCCGAGCCGGCGGAGTCCAGCCCGGCCGAGGCCGGTGTGGAGGGAGCCCGCTTCGCCGAGCTGCCGGTCGACAGCATCACGCCCAACGCGGTGCAGCCGCGTACGCACTTCGACGAGGAGGCCCTCGCCGAGCTGGTGGTCTCCATCCGGGAGATCGGGCTGCTGCAGCCGGTCGTGGTGCGCGAGACGGCGCCCGGGGCGTACGAGCTGGTCATGGGCGAGCGGCGCTGGCGCGCGTCGAAGCAGGCCGGCCTCGCGACGATCCCGGCGATCGTGCGGCAGACCGCCGACGACGCGATGCTCCGGGACGCGCTGCTGGAGAACCTGCACCGCCAGCAGCTGAACCCGCTCGAGGAGGCGGCTGCCTACGCGCAGCTGCTCGAGGAGTTCGGCACCACGCACGAGGAGCTGGCCACGCGGATCGGCCGCTCGCGGCCGCAGATCTCCAACACGATCCGCCTGCTCAACCTCCCGCCGGCCGTGCAGCGCCGGGTCGCCGCCGGGGTGCTGTCGGCCGGCCACGCCCGCGCCATCCTCGGCCTCGGCAGCTCCGAGGCGCAGGAGGCGATGGCGGTGCGCATCGTCGCCGAGGGCATGTCGGTGCGCGCGGTGGAGGAGGCGGTGGCGCTGGCCACCAGCTCGCCGGAGGACGACGACGCCCCGGCCCGTCCGCGCGGCCGGCGCAGCACCCCGGCCGAGTACCTCGCAGTGGCCGACCGGCTCGCCGACCGCCTGGAGACCAGGGTGAAGGTCGACGGCGGCAAGGGCCGCGGCAAGGTCGTCATCGAGTTCGCCGGCCCGGAGGACCTGGCCCGCATCCTGGGTGTGCTGGAGGGCGAGCAGCATCAGTAGGCCGCGACGCAGACCGCCCCGCAGCAGGAGCTGCGGGGCGTTCTGCGTGTTGCTTGTGCGGCTAGCGGACCTGCAGGACTGCTGGCTTCGACGTCGTCACGTTCAGGGCCAGCCACACGTCCGTCACGGTCTGAGCGGATGCCGCGCCGTACAGCTCCAGTGCGGCCGCGTTCTGTAGCGCCCCGGGCCGCTGCGTAGTCGCTGCTGCTCGTCATGTACTTGGTCAGCGCGTCGTACCAGATCTCGGCGGCCGCGTCCCGGCCGATGCCCTGGAGCGTGGAGACACCACTGGCGTCCGCAGCGGCGCTTGTCGCACAGAGGTCGTCTGCGCCCCGAACGCAGAGGCGCTTCCCTCCGCCAGCAGGAAGAAGAAGCGGTTGCGCGAGGCCGGAGGAGTAGTGGACGTCGAGGCTGCCGATGCCGGAGGAGTAGCAGTCCGGCGAGGAGCCGTCGAGCGACGGCTGGTACATGAAGCGCAGAGGCTTGGCATCCCCGGCGTTGGGACGATCTTCTCGCCGATCTTGTAGTCGCGGCGTGTCGAGAGCGTTGTCGGCCCAGAACTCGACCATGGTCCCGAAGATGTCGCTGGTGGCCTCGTTGAGGCCGCCGGACTCGCCGGAGTAGGTGAGGTTGGCCGTGCGGCTGGTGACGCCGTGGCTCATCTCGTGGCCGGCCACGTCGAGCGAGACGAGCGGGTTGAACTGCACGCCGTCGCCGTCGCCGAACGTCATGCAGAAGCAGGAGTCGGACCAGAAGGCGTTGTTGTAGCTGCGCCCGTAGTGCACCCGGCTCGGCGCGCCCTGTGCCGTCGTTGGCGATGCCGTTGCGGCCGAAGGCGCTCCTGGTAGAAGTCCCAGGTCTGCGCCGACGCCGTAGTCGGCGTCCACCGCGGCGGTCTGAGCGTCGGCCTTGTTGCCGAGGGTGCCGAAGATGCCGTCCGCTCGGTGACCAGCGCCCCGTGCCGGAGGTCCGGCCCTTGAGGTCGGAGGTCGTCGCACTGCCGCGTGTCTGGTCCTTCAGGCTGAAGGTGCCGCTGGTGAGCGTGACCGTGAGCGGAAGGCCGCCGAGGTAGAGGCTGTTGCCGGTGGCCGCGGTGGCCGTGGCGCTCGTGCCGCTGGTCGGTCCCGGCGTCGGCTTCACCGGCTTGGCGGTCTGGATGTCGTCGGAGGACTCCAGCACCCGCTCGTCGGCCGCGTCGACGAGCACGTGCAGCTCGCTCGGGTCGCCGGCGGTGGTGGTCCCGCGGACGACGGTGTCGTACGCCAGGCGGGGGCTGGCCGTGCGCGTGGTGACGGACAGGACGGGGGTGTCGACGGCGTCGACGGTGCCGCGGAAGCTGGCCCGGCGCGACGGCGGCGGCCCGCTCGCTGCTCACCGACGGGGTCGTGCCGAGGCGGAGCGCCGGACCGCTGCGTCTTGCTGACGCCCTTGAGCTTGCCCTCGGAGGTGTCGTGCACGACGACGTCGCCGCCGAGGACCGGCAGGCCGCGGTAGGTGCGGTCGTAGCGGACGTGCTCGTCACCGCTGTCGTCCAGCACGACGTCACGGACGACGAAGCGCTCGTCCGGACCGGCCGCGACAGCGTCGCGGTGGGCGGCGATGCTGCGGTCGGCGCGGACGACGGCGTCACGACGCTTCTCGTCCGGGCTGGGAGCTGCGGCGGCGCTGCCGGCGGTCGCGGTGGCCGCGAGACCGGCCAGCAGGGTGGTCGTGCACAGGAAGGCGGTGGAGCGCTTCACGCAGGTCCTCGAGGGTCGCCGGAGGCGGCGAGCACTCGCCGCGCAAGCAGTGTCCGGGCTCGTGTCCGGTTCGTACATAGTCCGACCGGACCATCCCGTTCGCCCGGATGAGCAGCGCCGGCTCAGCTCCGGCGGGTGGCGGCCTGCTCGAGCAGGGCGCGCAGGAGGGCCCCGAAGCCGAGACCCGCGGCGTCGACCGCCATCGGCAGCAGCGACGTCTCGGTCATGCCCGGTGCGACGTTGACCTCGAGCAGGTGCGGGGTGCCGTCGGCGTCGACGATGGCGTCGACCCGCGACACGTCGCGCAGCCCGAGCACGGTGTGGGCGGTGACGGCGACCCGGCCCACCTCCGCCGCGACGGCGTCGTCGAGGCGGGCCGGCGCGAAGTACTCGGTCTGACCGGCGGTGTAGCGCGAGGTGTAGTCGTAGACGCCGGACAGCGGCCGGACCTCGACGGCCGGCAGTGCCTGCGGACCATCGCCGGTGTCGACGACCGTGACCGCGACCTCGGTCCCGGTGACGAACTGCTCGACCAGCGCCCCCTCGCCGTAGGAGAAGCACGACACCATCGCGGCCGGCAGCTCGTCGGCCTTGTCGACCGCGGTGGCGCCGAGCGCGGAGCCGCCGCGGGACGGCTTGACCATGAGCGGCAGCCCGAGGTGGGCGACCAGGCGGTCGAGCACGGCGCCGGCGCCCAGCTCGCGGAACGCGGCGTGCGGCAGGACGACCGAGCCCGGCGTCACCAGGCCGGCCCGGCGCCAGGCGGCCTTGGCGGTCGGCTTGTCCCAGGCGGCGCGGCAGGCGTCGGGGGTCGACCCGACGTAGGGCGTGCCGACCAGCTCGAGCACCTCGCGCAGCGCGCCGTCCTCACCGGCGCCACCGTGCAGGGCGACGAGCGCGGCGTCGTACGGCGCGTCCTCCAGCGTGCGCAGCAGCTGGGCGTCGGCGTCGCGGACGTCGACCTCGAGCCCCTCGGCGCGCAGGGCGTCGGCGACCCGGCGACCCGAGCGCAGCGAGACGTCGCGCTCGTGGGACAGCCCGCCGGCGAGGACCAGGTAGCGGCTCATGCCATGTCCGGGGCGGGGGTCTGGGCGGAGGGCCGGGACGTCCGCGAGCTGGTCACCGGGCCGAACGTCGCCCGCAGGTCGAGCTCGGCCTCGACCACACCGGCGAGGCGGCGCACGCCCTCGCGGATGCGGTCGGGCTCGGGGAAGCAGTAGGACAGGCGCATCTCGCCGCTGCCCCTGGCCGTCGGCGTAGAAGCCGATGCCCGGGACGTACGCGACGCGCGCCGTGATCGCGCGGGGCTGCATCACCTTGGCGTCGAGCCCCTCGGGCAGGGTCGTCCAGACGTAGAAGCCGCCGGTGGGGTGGGTCCAGGTCGTGCCGGCCGGCATCAGCTGGGTCAGCGAGTCGAGCATCGCGTCGCGCCGCTCCCGGTAGATGTCCTTGAAGACCTCGACCTGGCCCTGCCAGTCCTGCGTGGTCAGGTACTCCACGACGGCCATCTGGTTCAGCGCCGGCGGGCACAGCACGGAGGCCTCGGCCGCGAGCACGAGCTTCTCCCGTACGGCGTGGGGCGCCAGCACCCAGCCCACCCGCAGGCCGGGAGCGAAGGTCTTGGAGAACGAGCCGAGGTAGACGACGTCGTCCTCGCCGCCGCGCGCGCGGATCGCCCGGACCGGCGGGCCGTCGAACCCGAGCAGGCCGTACGGGTTGTCCTCGAGCACCAGCAGGCCGGCCTCCTGGCAGATCGCCAGGACCTCGTCGCGCCGCGGGTCGGACAGCGACGTGCCGGCCGGGTTGTGGAAGTTGGGGATCGTGTAGAGGAACTTCGCCCGGCCCCCCGCGGCGGCGATCGCCTCGCGCAGCGCCTCGGGCTGCAGCCCGTCGGCGTCCATGGCCAGGTGGCGGACCTCGGCCTGGTAGGCCGCGAAGGTGCCGAGCGCGCCGACGTACGACGGCGCCTCCGCGAGCACGATGTCGCCCGGGTCGACGAAGATCCTCGTGACGAGGTCGAGCGCGTGCTGCGAGCCGACGGTGACGACGACGTCCTCAGGGCTCGCGCTGATCCCCTCGAGCGCCATGACCTCGCAGATGAGCTCGCGCAGGGCTGGGTCGCCCTGGCCTGAGCCGTACTGCAGTGCCGCAGCGCCGCGGGTCGCCAGCAGGTCGCTGAGCAGCTTGCCGACCGCGTCGAGCGGCAGCGCGGTCGTGTAGGGCATGCCGCCCGCCAGCGACACCACCTCGGGCCGGCTCGCGACGGCGAACAGCGCCCGGATCTCGGAGGCCGTCATCCCGGCCGTCCGCGCGGCGTAACGACCGGTGAAGGCGTCCAGGGTCCCCCCTGACATGCCTCCTGACCGGACGGGCTGCGGGGGACGTGGCTCCATGGCCCGAGGTTACCCGCGGGGTCGTGACCTGCTCTTCTCCTTTTCCGCCCGGCTGGTTACGCTCCGTGCCAGCGCGCCCCCGTCTGATGGAGCCCTCCGTGCCTGTGCAGGTCCCTCGGCCGCGTGCCCGTGCGGTCCGCCGGGTGAGCGTCGGCTTCGTGCTCGGCGTCCTCGGCGGGTGGGTGGCCGGCCTGCTGCGCGCGCCCAAGGTCCCGCGATGAAGGTGCCCCGATGAGCCGCCGGGCTGTCTCGATCACGCTTGGACAACCTCGACGACCTGCCGGTCCGCTGCCGCAGCTGCGTGTTCTGGGAGCTCGACCCGCTCGCCGGCGAGCGCGCGCTGCTGGCCGGCGACACGTCGTTCGAGAAGGAGTCGTGGGTCTCCGCGACGCTGCTGGAGTGGGGCTCCTGCGGCAAGGTCGTCTACGTCGACGGGGCGCCCGCAGGCTTCGTGATGTACGCCCCGCCGTCCTACGTCCCGCGCTCGGTCGCCTTCCCGACCTCGCCGGTCAGCGCCGACGCGGTGCTGCTGATGACCGGCCACGTCGTGCCCGACTTCGCCGGCGGCGGCATCGGCCGCACGCTGCTGCAGGGCGTCGCCAAGGACCTCACCCGCCGCGGCGTCCGGGCGATCGAGGCCTTCGGCGACGAGAAGTGGGAGTCGCCCGCCTGCGTGCTGCCCGCGGAGCACCTGCGCGCGGTCGGCTTCAAGACGGTGCGGCCGCACCACCGCTTCCCGCGTCTGCGGCTGGAGCTGAAGACGGCGGTGTCCTGGCGCGAGGACGTCGAGGTCGCGCTCGAGCGGCTGCTCGGCTCGATGAGCCCGGACCCGCTGCTCCGCCCCGTCTGACCCGGCGCCCCGCCTCGCCCCTTCCGGCGACTTCCCCTGCGTGAGCACACCTCTGCGGCCCGTGATCATGGGCTGCGGTAGGGGACGTGGGCGCTGGGGAGCGGGCGGGCGAGGGCGGGCGAGGGCGGGCGAGGGCCGGGCGCGCCCCTCCGCCGAACGTAGCGCTGCGCCCCGTCCCGGCCCCCGAGGCAACCGCACCGCTACGGTCGCCGGCGCAGGCTGCGTCAGCCGCGGAAGGCCTGGGCGGCGCGGAGCATCTCCGGCAGGTCGCTCCCCGACTGCGGCGGCAGCGCGTCGACCGGCCACCAGCGCACGTCGTCGGACTCGTCGCTGATCGCGGTCGCGGCCCCGTCGGCGGCGGCCAGCAGGTAGCGGACGTCGAGGTGGAAGCGCTCGCCGCAGGGCGCCGCGTGCCGGTCGAGGTGGACCGGCTGCGGGGAGACGAGGACCAGGTCAGGGACCCCGGTCTCCTCCACCGCCTCGCGCAGGGCCGCCGCCGACAGGTCGGTGTCGCCGTCCTCGCCGTGGCCCCCGGGCTGCAGCCAGAGCTTGACCTTCTTGTGCAGCACGAGCAGGACGTGGGTGCGCGAGGCGTCCAGCACGACGGCGCTGGCGGTGAGGTGGTCGGGCGAGCCCTCGCGGCGTACGGACGACGGCCCGGTGGCGAGGCACTCCAGGAACTCCTGGCGCAGCGCGTCCTGGGCGGCGTCGGGGGCGGCCCAGCCGGTGAGGTCGGCGACGGCCGAGGAGTGCAGGCTCACCGGCCGGCGGGCATGGCCTGGGCCAGGTCGGCCAGGCGCAGGACACCGGTCTTGGCGTCGAGGTCCGGCGGCAGGTAGAGCCGCTGCACGGCGACCAGCAGCGCCTCGGCGACGGTGTCGCGGAAGGCCGGGTCGGCCAGCCGCGCGGCATCGGACCGGGAGGACAGGTGGCCCAGCTCCAGGCGTACGGCCGGCATGCGCGTGAGCCGCAGCAGCTCCCAGGTCTTGCCGTGGACCCGGCAGTCGAGCAGGTCGGTGCGGGCGACCACCTCGCGCTGCACGAGGGACGCGAGGTGCTCGCCGACGGTCGAGGTGACGCCGCTGCCCGTGCCGAAGTGGTAGCAGGCGACGCCCTCGGGCAGCGGCGAGGACGCCCCGTCGACGTGCAGCGACAGGACGAGGTCGGCGCCGCGCTCGTTGGCGTACGCCGCGCGCTCCGCGTCGGTCGGGCTGCCGTCCGGGCCGCGGGTGAGCAGGGTGCGCACGCCGGAGGCGACGAGGCGGCCCTCGAGCCGCGCCGCGAGGTCCTCCACGATGCCGGCCTCCTCGAGGCCGAACCCGGTCGCGCCGCGGTCGGCGCCGCCGTGGCCCGGGTCGAGCACGACGGTCTTGCCGACCAGGGAGGCGCCGGAGCGGTGCAGCTGCTCCCGCTCGCGCAGCGCGTGCGGCGAGCCGCCGGTGACCAGGCGGCCGAGCTGCCTGAGCGCGCGCAGCGTCGACGGACCGCAGGTGCCGTCGGCCACCAGGCCGTACTCGCGCTGGAAGCGCCGCAGCGCCTCGGACGTACGGGTGCCGAAGACCCCGTCGACCCGGCCGGCGTCGAAGCCGAGCTCGAGCAGGCGCTCCTGCAGCGCCGCGACGTCGTCGCCGGTGTAGGGACGGCTGGCCAGCGAGAGCAGGCGGTCGCCGAGCTGCCAGCGGGCGGCGTGCAGCGCGGCGTAGGTCTCGCGGCCCACGATGCCGTCGACGGACAGACCCCGGCGCTGCTGGAAGGTCCGGACCGCCTGGTCGGTGACGTCGTCGAAGACCGGGTCGTCGGGCGCAGCGGGCAGCAGGCCGAGCAGGACCAGCGTGGCCTGCACCTCGGCGACCGCCGGGCCGGTGCTGCCACGGCGGTACAGCTGCACGGAGCTCCTCGGGACGGGTACGGCGGGGCGCCCGCCACTGTAGGCGGGCAGGCGCAGTCTTCCCCGGAGCCTCACGTGCAGGCGATCGCCGTGCCGCGCAGAGGCGTTACACACGACGAGGCCGGGCCCCGCGGAGGGGACCCGGCCTCGTACGGACGTGCAGGTCTAGAGGTAGGCCTCGAGGTCCTTGAGGATCGCGGACTTCGGCTTGGCGCCGACGATCTGCTTGACGATCTTGCCGCCCTGGAAGACGGCCATCGTCGGGATCGACATGATCGAGTAGTCGCGGGCGGCGCCCGGGTTCTCGTCGATGTTGAGCTTGGCGATCGTCAGCTTGTCGGCGTTCTCCGCCGCGATCTCCTCGAGCACGGGAGCGACCATCTTGCAGGGGCCGCACCACTCCGCCCAGAAGTCGACCAGCACCGGCTTGTCGCTCTGCAGCACGTCCGCCGTGAAGCTGGCGTCCGTGACGGTCTTCGTGTTGGCGCCCACAGGGACTCCTCGTGTCGTCGGGTCAGGTCGTGCAGTGGTTAGAACACGCCCGCAGGCGTGGCGGATTCCGCTAGGCGAGGGCGCCGGACTCGGCCCGGGCAGCCAGCCAGCGCTCGGCGTCGAGCGCGGCGGAGCAGCCGGTGCCGGCCGCGGTGATGGCCTGGCGGTAGGTGTGGTCGACCAGGTCGCCGGCGGCGAACACGCCAGGGACGTTGGTACGGGTCGTGTGCGTCCCGTGGACCACGACGTAGCCCTCGTCGTCGACGTCGACCTGCCCCTTGACGAGCTCCGAGCGCGGGTCGTGGCCGATGGCGACGAACAGGCCGGTCGCCTCGAGGTCGCGCTCCTCGCCGGTCTTGAGGTTCTGGATGCGCAGCTTCTCGAGCTTGTTCTCACCGACGGCCTCGGTCACCTGGGTGTCCCACAGGAAGCGCATCTTGGGGTTGGTGAACGCCCGCTCCTGCATGATCTTGCTCGCGCGCAGGGTGTCGCGGCGGTGGACCAGCGTGACGCTGCGCGCGAACCGGGTGAGGAACGTGGCCTCCTCCAGCGCGGAGTCGCCGCCGCCGACGACCACGATGTCCTGGTCGCGGAAGAAGAAGCCGTCGCAGGTCGCGCACCAGCTCACCCCGCGGCCGGAGAGGCGGTCCTCGCCCGGGATGCCGAGGTTGCGGTAGGCCGAGCCCATGGCCAGCACGACCGACTTCGCCAGGTAGGTGTCGGCGCCGACCTTGACGACCTTCGGGTCCTGCGTGAGGTCGACCTCGGTCACGTCGTCGGTCACCAGGTCGGCGCCGAAGCGCTCGGCCTGCTTGCGCAGGTTGTCCATGAGCTCCGGGCCCATGATCCCGTCGGCGAAGCCCGGGTAGTTCTCGACGTCGGTGGTGTTCATCAGGGCGCCACCGGCGGTGACCGCGCCCTCGAAGACGACCGGCTTCAGCCCGGCGCGGGCCAGGTAGATGGCCGCGGTGTAGCCCGAGGGGCCCGAGCCGATGACGATCGACTCGTGCACGGACTCGTGCACCTCGGCGGTGTCTGCGGTGTCCGGCACGTCGCGCCCTTCTGAGGTCATGCTGCTGACAACGCCCACGATAGGGGCGCCCTTCCCGGTGGACAGCGCGGGCACGCGCGGGTGGCAGGCTGCCGGCGTGGAGGAGTCCGAGCGGTGCGCCGTGCACCCGTCGCGTCCGGCGGTCGACGACTGCCCGGTCTGCGGCCGTCCGCGGTGCGCCGCCGACGCCGCCGGCGGTGCCTGCGCGGCCTGCTCCGGCGGGTCTCGCGGTCCGGTCCGCCGGCCGGCCGGTGACCTCGAGCGGCTCGTGCGCGCCGCGCTCGGCGGGCTCGCCGCGGCGCTGCCCATGGGCTTCGTCGCCAGCGAGTACGTGGGGGCTGGCCTGTTCGCCTACCTGACGCCCCTCGTCCTCGGCGTGCTGACCGGGGAGGCGGCGCAGCGGGCCGCCGCCGCGCCGCGCCGGGGGCCGCTGGCCGCCGCCGTACGCGGGACCGCCACGCTGCTCGCCGTGCTCGGGACGGCCCTGGGGTTCGTCGTCGAGGCGAGCGCGGCGCCCTGGTCGGGGACGGCCGTCCTGCCGTACGCCGCGGCCGTCGCCGGAGCGGTGGTGTGGACGTCGCCGCCCGGGCGGAAGAAGCGCGCCTGACGGGCTACGGCCGGGGCAGCTGCGTGCGGTAGAGCTCGTCGCGTCCGGCCACGCCGCAGTCCGGGCCGACGGCCACGACGTCGACGGTGGCGGGGCGGCTCCCCGGGAGCACCAGCAGCACCGCGGGCCGACCCTCGAACGAGGCGTAGTCGACCGCCAGCGGCCCCGCCGGCGCGACGGCCGCGACGCAGCCCTGCAGCGAGGACGGGTCGCGCAGCCGGGCCAGCGCGTCGGCCGCGGCGGCGGGAGCCGGGGCCGCGAGGGTGGAGCTGCGCCCTGCGCTGCTCTGCGCGGCACCGCCGGCGGCCTCGTCGCCGGTGGTCCCCTCCCCGCCGGAGCTGCCCGAGCTCGAGGAGAGCGCGGAGGTGTCGGCGAGCTGGGGGACCAGCAGCGCCGGGAGGGCTGCGGACAGGGCGGTCGGGTCGCCGCGGTAGTCCGTACCGGTCGCGACCGGGGTGACGGCGGGCAGGGACGAGCTGGCGCTGTCCTCGGCCGACCCGGCGACCGGTGCCTCCGCGGCCGAGCCGGCGCTGTCGTCGCTGCCGCCCGAGCTGCTGGTGACGGCCAGCCCGAGTCCGACGACGGCGACCAGCCCGGCGGCCGCGGCCGCCACGCCCAGGACGCCGCGGCCGCGGGGCGCGCGGGGGCGGAAGGGCACGACGACGGGCGGCGTGCGGTCCCCGTCGTCGTCGGTCAGGGCTGCCGCCGGCGCGGTGGGCAGCGGGTCGGCGGCGTCCGGGCGTACGCCCTCCAGGGCCGCGGCCAGCCGCGACCCGAGGTCGGCGGGCGGCGCGGGCACCGGCTGCTCGGCGTAGGCCCGCAGCGCCGCGGTGACCGGCTCCTGCGCGTCGTCGAGCTCGGTGAGGCGGGCCGCGCAGCGGTCGCAGCCGGCGACGTGGTCGACGTCGGCGTCCGTGCCCTCGCCGACGAGCAGGTCGGCGAGCGCGTCGAGCTCGAGGTGCGTCTCGCTCACGTGCCGTCACCTCCTCGTCGGGTCGGGGCGCCCGGAGGTGGGACGGGCTGACCGGCGCGCGGGTTCCCCAGGACGCCGGCGAGCCGTGCGCGACCGCGCGAGCACCTGCTCTTCACGGTGCCCGCGGCCACGCCCAGCACACGCGCGGCCTCGTCGACCGGGAGCCCCTCGAGGTCGACGAGCACGATCGCGGCCCGCTGCTCGACCGGCAGGGTGGCGAGGGCCGCGGCGATGTCGACGGCCAGCTCGCGGGCGGCCAGGGCATCGGTGCGGTCCGCCGGCTCGTACGGCCCCTCCGGCAGCGGGACCGTCGGCCGGGCCTGCCGGCGCCGGACCCGGTCGAGGCAGGCGTTGACCACGACGCGGTGCAGCCAGGTGGTCACCCGGGCGTCGCCGCGGAAGGAGGCCGAGGAGCGGTAGGCCGACAGCATCGCGTCCTGCAGCGCGTCGGCCGCCTCCTCCCGGTCGCCCAGCGTGCGCAGGGCGACGGCCCAGAGCCGGTCGCGGTGGCGGGCGGCCAGGGTGCCGAAGGCCTGCGGGTCACCGGCCGCCGACGCGGTCAGCAGGGCGCGGTCGAGCGCGTCCTGCTCGTCGCCGGCCGCCTGCACCGGCGCACCGTAGTGCGGCCGGGCGCGCACCGGGGGCGGCGCGACCGGGTCGTGACCTGGGTGCGGGGCGAGCCGCCCCGTCAGCGGCGGAAGAGGCGCAGCTCGGAGACGCCGACGCGGAAGCCGCTGCCGTCCGCGGGCAGGCCGGTGATCCACAGCAGCCAGTAGCGGGCCTTGGCGCCGGCCCTGGGCACGAGCCGGGTGCCACGACCGGCCTGCGCCTGCTCCGCCAGGACGGGGAGGGTGGAGACGGCGTCGCCCACCTGGTCGCCGCCGCGCAGCTGCAGGGTGGCCCCGGCCAGCGTGGTGTTGACCTCGACCCGGTCCAGCACGGTCGGCGTGCGCAGGTCGACGAGCAGCCCGACGCCGTCCTTGAGGCCGCCGAAGCGCTCGGTCCGGTAGCGGTCGGTGGTCCAGGCGGTGCTGCGGTCGCCGTCGTAGGCGTTGGCCACCTCGCCGCGCTGCTCGGTGCGGTCGTCGCCCTGCGGGTCGTAGTCCTGGACGGTGACCGTGCTGAGGTCGAGCGCCGCCGGCGCCGCACCTGGGGACGGGCTGGCGGTGGTCGAGACGACGGCGACCAGGCCGTCGTCGGGCGGCTCGAGGTCGCCGACGTCGAGCCCGAGCTGGTAGCCGCCGACGCCGATGGCGGTGATCACGGCGACCGACGCGACCCAGGGCAGCGCGGTGCGGACCCGGCGCGGCAGGCGCCGGCGGGTGCGGACGGCGCGGGCCTCGGGACGATCGGGCACGACCGCCCCGGCCGCCGCGTCGGCCAGCGCCCGCGGCGTCGTCACCGACCCGAGCAGCGCCCCGGCGACGACGGCGTCCAGCGCGCGCGGGACGCCGGCGCGCACCTGGCGCGGGGACAGCGGGCGGCCGGCCGGCCCGGGCGCGGGCGGCAGCTCACCGCTGCGCTCCGCGTGGCCGGGCCAGCGGGCGGTCAGCAGCGCGTAGAGGACCTGGGCGAGCCCGAGCGTGTCCTCGCGGACGCCCTGCTCGCCCTCGGCCGGCTCCTCGCCGTGGGCGACGGCGGCGAGGGCGGTGCCGGTGATGCGCAGCCGGCCGTCGGGGGTGAGCAGGAGGTTGCCCGGGGTCACGCGGCCGTGTGTGAGGCCACCGTCGTGCACGGCGGTCAGCGCCTCCGCGGCCTGCTCGACGAGGTCGACCGCCTCGGCCGGCGGCAGCGGGCCGTCGGCGAGCAGGACCTCGGCCAGCGACCGGCCGTCGACCCACTCGCTGATGACGTAGGCGGCGACGACGCGCGGCTCACCGCCGCGGCCGCGGCCGGTGCGCTCCTCGAGGGCGGCGTCGTAGGTGCGGGCGAGGCCGGGCGCGAGCACCGGACCCGTACGGGCGGCGGCGTCGAGGAACGGGCGGGCCTGGCCGGTGCGGCTGCGGGCGGGCAGCACGGTGACGGCGACCGGGCGGGCGAGCACCTCGTCGCTGGCGCGCCAGAGCACGGCCGCGCCGCCTGCGGTGCTCGGCAGCGGCTCGAGCAGGCGGTAGCGACCGGCCAGGAGCTCGCCCGCGGAGACCGGCGAGGGCCGGCGACGCGGGCCGGTCGGCTCGTCGGCGAGCAGCCCGTCGTCCGAGGAGGAGGTCCTTGCGCAGGTCCACGCCCGGCGACCGGGGCGGGCCGCCTCCGAGCGTGGTCACCGGGTCCTCCTGCGTGGCCGCGGACGCGCGTCGCCCCGGCGCGGGCCTCAGTCTAGGGCTCCGCGCCGGGCCGGACGTGCCGGGCTAGACCCGGCCGACCACGTAGTTGGACGTGTAGATCTTCTGCAGCTTCACGACGTCGCCGGACTTGGGGGCGACCCAGAACCTCCCGCTGCCGGCGTAGATGCCGACGTGGCCGATCCGGCCCGAGCTGTTCCTGGTGAAGATCAGGTCGCCGACCTGCTTGGCGCTCTTGGCGACCTTGCGGCTGACCTTGTACTGCTGGGCGCTGCTGTGCGGCAGGTTGCGGCCGAAGCGGCTGTAGACGTACTTGGTGAAGCCGCTGCAGTCGAAGCGGGACGGGCCCGTGGCGCCGTACTTGTACGGCTTGCCGCGGTGCTTGGAGGCCTCGGCGACGACGCGGGAGCCGTTGGTCGCAGCGTCGGCGGTGGCGGCGGTGCCGCTGGCGAGCAGCGTGGCGAACAGGGCGACCAGCAGGGCGAGCAGCGCGGTCGTGCGGGCGAGCGGGAGCAGACGTGCAGGCATGCGGAGCGTGTTCCTTCCCGTACGCCTGCGAGGTGAGCTGTCGGGTTCGGGCTGGAAGGCGCCCGGCCAGCAGTGCTGGCTTCACCCCGAGGACGACCGCTGCTGCGGCCGACCGTGGAGACCTGGGTCCCCCGCTCCTGCCCCTGGAGTGTCGAGAGTGGGCGCCCGTGCGGTCGGGGGGCAGGACTCGGCGTTCCGACCAGGCGCAGGTGTGGGTGACGCCGTCCCGGGGTAGTGCGGGTCGACGCCGTTGCGCACGACCCTAACCCGGGTCCCCCGCCCATCGTCCGATCTGCCGGATCTGTGAGTGTCGTCTCAGGACCTGCTGCGCAGCCGCGCGGCGATCGGGGCGATCGCCTCGGCGACCTCCGGCACCCCCATCCGGTGCACGACCAGCAGGTACGCGCCAGCGAGGACGGGCCCCGCGACCAGCAGCGTCAGGAGCCCCGCGAGGGGCCCGTCGCCGAGGACGGCGGCCACCCCGGCGGCCACCAGAGCCGCGGGGACGCCGGCGGCGAGCGCCGCGACCAGGCAGCGGACCGCGGTGCGCAGGACGCTGCCGTCGCCGGTCGTGCCGGTGCGGCGGGCCAGCACCTGCCGCACGACGAGCAGCCCGGCGAGGAACGACGCGGCGTGGCCGGCGGCCAGCCCGACGACCCGGACGTCGTCGGGCAGCAGCAGGTAGAGCGCCACGTCGACCACGACCAGCACGGCGTTGACCGCGAGGTTGACCAGCGTGGGCGTGCGGGTGTCGGCCATCGCGTAGAAGGCGCGCAGCTGGAGCTGGTAGCAGCTGAACGGCACGAGGCCGACGGCGAAGACCGCCAGCAGCAGCCCGATGAAGCGCGCCTCGTCGACCGCGACCTCGCCGTGCCCGAAGACCACCGTGGCCAGCGCCCGGCCGAGCACGACGTAGGCGACCGCCGCCGGGACCATGATCGCGACCGTGAGGCGCAGGCCGCGGTCGAGGGTGGCTCGCAGGTCGCCCGTGCGGCCGTCTGCCGCCGCCGCGCTCATACCGGGCAGCAGCGCCGTGATGAGGCTGACCGCGACGACGGCGTGCGGGAGCTGCCAGAGCACGAACGCCTTGACGTACGACGCGTAGCCCCGCCCGGCGTCGACCAGCTCGCGGTCGGTCGCGAGGCGGACCACGACGAGGTAGGCGAGCTGGTTGGCCACGACGTAGAGCAGCGTCCACCGGGCGAGCCGCCCGATCTGGCCGAGGCCGAGGGCGCGCAGGTCGACGCGGGGCCGGAGCGAGAACCCGACCGCGCGCAGCGACGGCACCAGCGCCAGCGTCTGGGCGACGATGCCGAGGGTGGTGCCGATGCCGAGCACCAGCACCTGGGTGTCGGTGATCGAGCCGGACGTGAGCTGCCCCGGGCCCGGGACCAGCAGGAACAGCACGCAGGTCGCGATGACGACGACGTTGTTGAGCACCGGCGCCCACATCGGCACCGCGAACCGGCCGCGGGTGTTCAGGACCGCGCCGAGCACCGCACCGGCGCCGTAGAACAGGACCTGCGGCAGGAAGAACCGGGCGAGGACGATGGCCAGGTCGCGCTGGTCGTCCGACAGCCGGCCGGCGTAGAGGTCGACGAGCAGCGGGGCGGCGACGACCAGGAGCAGCGCGGCGCCGCCGAGGACGACGACGGTGAGGGTGAGCAGCCGCTGGGCGTACGCCTGGCCGGCGTCGTCGTCGTCCTTGGCCGCCCGGACCAGCAGCGGCACGACGATGCTGGTGAGGATGCCGCCGAGCAGCAGCTCGTACACGATGTTGGGGGTGGTGTTGGCGACGTCGTAGGCGGTGCCGACGCCGGTGACGCCGAGCACGGTGGCGAGGGCGGCGGTGCGCAGGAAGCCGGTCGCGCGGGACGCCACCGTGCCGACGGCCATCCCGCCGGCCCGGCCGAGCAGGGAGGTCACAGCTTCTCCGCCCGCGTCCGCGGGAGCTCCCCGCGCAGCGCCCGGCGCAGCAGCCGTACGCCCACCGCGGCGAGCAGGACACCGGCCGCGACCCCGGTGACGGCCAGCGCGACCGCGCCGTAGCGGGTGGAGCGCAGGACGAACTGCGCCGGGTCCCCGAAGGGCACGCCGGAGGCGTCGAGCAGCTGCGCGTCGACCGGGAAGCTGCCGCTGGTGCGCGGCTCGACCCGCATCCGGATCTGGACGCTGGTGCGCGGCGGGACGACCTGCGCCGGCGACACGCTGGTCCCCAGGCGCGCCTGGTTGGGCGACTGCAGGCGGACCTTGACCGTGACCGGCTGGTCGAGCTGGTTCTCGACGTTGACGTTGAGCGCGCCGCTGCTGCTGGTCAGCGTCACCCGGGGGTCGATGAGGGTGCGGACCCGCCCGGCGAGGTCGGCGACGTCGTCGCCGAGCAGCCGGCTCAGGACCCGTCCGCGGGCCCGCTGCTCCGGGTCGCGCCAGGCCCTCGACTCGGCGCGGAACGCCGCCCGCAGCATGCGGCGGCGGGTGTCAGCCGCCTCCTCCGACGAGCGCAGCACCCGGAGCGTGAGCTGGTCGACCTCGCGCCGGGTGGGCGCCAGCAGCTCCAGCTGGGCCGGCGGGAGCCCCGCGTCGTCGTCGGGGGCGAGCGGGCCGCCGCGGGTCTCGGGCGCGTACGCCGCGGCCGGCGCGACCGGCCCGCTCGGGCAGGCCTCGGTCCCCGCGGCCACGTCGGACAGCGCGACGCCGCACAGCCAGGGCAGCCGCCCGGTGTCGCGCACCGCCTCGGCGACGTAGGTGGAGGTGAGGTCGGCGCCGCGGGGCGGGGCGACGAGCAGGGTGCGGGTGTCGTCGGGCTCCTCGGCCGCCACGATCGCGGTCTCGGCGATCCACCGCTGCTCGGCCAGGCGCGCGCCCTGCCAGGTCGCGGCGGGCGGCTGGAGCAGCCGCGACAGCGTCTCGTCGACGACCAGCCCGGTCAGCGGCCCGGTGGTCACGGGCAGCTCCGAGCGCGTGCCGGACGTACGGGTCTGGCGCGGTGGCCGCGGGGGCAGCGCGTCCTCGGACAGCACGAGGGAGCGGGTCCCGGCGCTGGCGTAGTCCTCGAGCGCGCTGGTGCCGACCGGCCCGGCCGGGGCGACCGCGATGTCGGTCCGGGGCACCAGCCCGAGCGCCTTCTCCAGCTCCTCCCGGCCGATCGTGGTGGCCAGGCCGGTGTCGCGCCGCAGCGTGCTCCCGGCGCCGGCCAGCGCGACGACGTCCACGTCGGCGTAGGGCAGCCCGACCAGGCCGGCGCCCGGCGCGCGCACGGCCTCGCGCAGCCGGTCGACCCACGCCTCGGCGGCCTCGACCCCCTCGCCCGCCCGCGTGGTGTCCTCGTCGACGCGGACCGCGTAGCCGGCCGACATGCCGACCGCGGTGAAGGCCAGGTCGGGGTCCACGGCGTACGCGACCGGCACCGGCTCCGCCCGGCAGGCCGGGGCGGGCGTCGTGCGGGGCGGGGCGCCCTCCGGCCGCGCCGGCGCGGGGTCGCACCGGTTGCTCTCGCCGGCGCGTGCGGAGCGGAGCAGGCGCTCGAGCCGGCCGCCCTCGGCCAGGGACGCGGCCAGGTCGTCGTCGAGCAGCAGCAGGCCGGTGCTGGTCGCGCGCGGCGCCGAGCGCGGCGAGTCGGTGACCGGCCAGACGAAGGCGATCCGCGTGCGGCCGGTGGGCAGGCCGTCGCCGAACCACGGCAGGAACGTGCTCGCGAGCCCCACCGACGTGCGGGCGTCGTCCCCGCCGACCCGGCCCCGCACCTCGAGGGCGAGCGGCCAGACGCCGTCGGTCCCCGGCAGCCCGAGGCGGTCGACGCTCGTGCGCAGGTCGAAGCGGGTCGACTCGCCGGGGCCGAGGTCGACCTCGAGCGGCACCTCGGTGCCGGCGACCCGCTCGGTGGCCGCGCCCTCGGTGTCGGCCAGCTCGAGCTCGCTGCGGCTGATGAGCTGGCCGCCCTTGCGCAGCCGGACCTGCAGGTCGCGGACCTCGCGGGTGCCGGTGTTGCGCAGCACGCCGGCCAGCTGCAGGTCGTCGCCGGGCTGCGGCGCCTTGGGCAGCAGCACCTCGACGCCGACCCGGATCGGGGCCTCGGGCTCCTGCGACTGCGACGGGGCCTGCGCCGCCGCGGGGGTGAGCTGGAGCGCGGGCAGCAGAAGCGCGGCCAGCACCCCGGTCCGGAGCGACCGGCGTCCGGCCGCGCGGGTCACGCCGTCTCGGCCAGCAGGTCCGGGACGCGGTCGAGCAGGCGGCGTTCGTCGGCGTAGGCCAGCCGCTCGGCGACCTCGGCCAGCGGCACCCAGGCCACCTCGCTCACCTCGACGTCCTCGTCGGACAGGTCGAGGCCGTGCTCCGGGTCCTCGGCCAGCAGGAGGTAGTGGTGCACGGTCTTGTGGACCCGGCGGCCCTCGGCGACGAACCAGAAGTCGATGGTGCCGAGCTTGCCGATGACCCGGCCGCGGATGCCGGTCTCCTCGGCGACCTCGCGCACCGCCGTGTCGGGCTCGGTCTCCCCCGCCTCGACGTGGCCCTTGGGCAGCGACCAGAGCAGCCGGCCGCGGCGGTCGAGCCGCCCGATCAGCGCGGCGTTGGCAGCAGGACCCAGCCGGTCGAGCACCAGGCCGCCCGCGCTCGTCTCGTCGACGCGGCGCAGCGGACGGCGTCCGGTCGGCGGCGAGGGGACGGGGGGCACCCCTCCAGACTAGGCCCGGACCCCGGAGGACCGCCGTCTCCAGGGCCGCGCGTCAGCGGCCGGTCCGCTGCCGTGGAGCGCGTGCCGCGGCGTCCGCCGGGCGCGTGGCGGCGACCAGCGCGCCGGGCCCGGTCAGGTCGACGACGCCGTCCCAGCCGGGCGGCTCGGCGGCGCCCAGCGGCCCGGCGGTGAGCGTGGCGACCCGGGCGTCGGTGGTCACCAGCAGGTCGCGGGTGCGGATGCCGAGGGCGACGCCGCCTTCGCCGACCGCGGTGTAGAGGACGTCGGCCCGGCCGAGCGCGCTGTCGACCAGCAGCTCCACGTCGGGGGGCAGGCAGACCGGGCTGACCAGCCCGGCGGCGTAGTCGGTGGCGGCGTTGACCTCGGCGGCGGTCGCCGGCCGCAGCGGCGTCGGCGCCGAGCGCGTCCAGCAGCGCCCGCGGGTCGGGGGTCGCCCCGGCCGCCACCATCACGGCGACCGTGCGGCCGTCGGCGACGTAGCAGCGCAGCGCCACGCAGCAGGCCGGGTCGAGCTCGAGCGCGCCGGGGAGGTCGTCAGCGGTGGCCACCGGCCGGCGCAGCCGCACCACCTCGTGGGGGACGTCGCGGGCCAGCAGCTCCCGGTGCACGTCCAGCGCGCCCTTCACGTGCGCCTCCCGTCCTGGGTGGGCTCCGCGCACCCCTGTCGGAGATCGCGGACTCCCGTAGCCTGGACCCTCGTGCCCACCTTGTCGAGCGTGCAGGAGAACGCCGTCCGCGAGCTCCTGCGGGTCTCGCCGGTCGCCGTCGAGCTCGGGGAGCGCTTCGCCGCCGCCGGGCACGCCCTGCACCTGGTCGGCGGGTCGGTCCGCGACGCGCTGCTCGGCCGGCTCGGCGACGACCTCGACCTGACCACCGACGCCCGGCCCGAGCAGGTCCTTGCGCTGGTCGAGGGCTGGGCCGAGACGGTCTGGGACACCGGCATCGCCTTCGGCACGGTCGGGCTGGCCAAGCGCGGCTTCAAGCTCGAGGTCACGACCTACCGCTCGGAGGCGTACGAACCGGGCTCGCGCAACCCGGTGGTGGCGTACGGCGACTCGCTCGAGGCCGACCTCGGCCGCCGCGACTTCACCGTCAACGCGATGGCGGTGGCGCTGCCCGACTGGAAGGCGCCGGACGCCTTCGTCGACGCCTTCGGCGGGCTGGACGACCTGGCCGGCCAGGTGCTGCGCACGCCGGGTGCGCCCGAGGACTCCTTCGACGACGACCCGCTGCGCATGCTGCGCGCCGCCCGCTTCGCCTCGCAGCTGCGCTTCCGCGTCGACCCGGGCGTGGTGGCGGCCATGAGCGCGATGTCGGAGCGGCTGGCGATCATCACCAAGGAGCGGGTGAAGGAGGAGCTGTCCAAGCTCCTGTGCGGCGCCGACCCGCGGACCGGGCTCGAGCTGCTGGTCGACACCGGGCTGGCCGAGCACGTGCTGCCCGAGCTGCCGGCGCTGCGCCTCGAGATCGACGAGCACCACCAGCACAAGGACGTGTACGAGCACACGCTGCGCGTGCTGGAGCGCGCGGTCTCGCTCGAGGAGGACGGCCCCGACCTGGTGCTGCGGCTCGCCGCGCTGCTGCACGACGTGGGCAAGCCGCGCACCCGCCGGCACGAGGACGGCGGCGGCGTCTCGTTCCACCACCACGAGGTGGTCGGCGCGAAGATGGCCAAGAAGCGGCTGCGGGCGCTCACCTACGGCAAGGACGTCGTCGAGCAGGTGGGGCTGCTCACCGAGCTGCACCTGCGCTTCCACGGGTACGGCTCGGGCGGCTCGCCGTGGACCGACTCCGCGGTGCGCCGCTACGTCACCGACGCCGGCGACCAGCTCTCCCGCCTGCACAAGCTGGTCCGCTCCGACTGCACGACGCGCAACAAGCGGCGGGCGGCGGCGCTGGCCGCGGCGTACGACGACCTCGAGCGCCGCATCGCCGAGCTGGCGCGAGAAGGAGGAGCTCGGCCGGATCCGGCCCGACCTCGACGGCAACGCGATCATGGGCCTGCTCGGGCTCGAGCCCGGCCCGCAGGTCGGGCAGGCCTACAAGCACCTCATGGCGGTGCGCATGGAGCGCGGCCCGCTGCCGGAGGACGAGGTGCGCGCGGAGCTGTTCTCCTGGGCCCGTGAGCAGGGGATCCGCGTCCCGGAGTAGTCCGTTCGGGCCATGGTCCGCTATGTCCGGTGCGAGGCAGACTGGGTCGCATGTCGTCGGCCGAGGTGGAGCACGCCCGCGTGCCCTCGGGCGCGCGGTCGACGTCCGGCTGTCCCGCACGGTGGCCGCCGTCGCGGTCGCCTGCGCGGGCGTCCTGCTGGCCGGGGTGGCCGTCTCGGCCCGCGGTCCGGCGCCCGAGGACGTGCCGACCGTGCTGCGCGAGGCTTCCGACGGCACCCTGCTCGAGGTCCCCGGGGCGGCGCCCCGGGCCGTGAGCGCCGGCAGCCGGGTCCCCGACGGCGCGACCGTGCGCACGCCGGCCGACGGCGACGCCCTGCTCGACACCGGCGGCCGCGAGGTGCACCTCGCCGGCGCGACCGCCGTCGCGGTGGTCGACGGCACCCGCCAGCGGCTGCGGGCCGGCAGCCTGCTGGTCGACGCCACCGACGGCCCGCGGGTGCGGGTGGCCGCGGACGCCGCCGAGGTGCGGGTCGACGACGACGCGCTGGTCCGGCTCGACCAGGCCGCGGTGCTGCGGGTCGCCAGCTACGACGGGACGGCCGTCCTGCGGGCCGACGGCCGTCGCCGGCGCGCCAGCGTCGGCCCCCTGCACCAGGTGCAGGTCCCCTACGGCGGTCTGCCCGGCCGGGTCACGCCGCTCGCCCTCACCGAGTCCGACCCCTGGGAGCGGGAGTTCCTCGGCGGGGTGGTCCGGGCGGACGAGCGCCTGTCCGGCGTGGTCGACAGCCTCGACGACTCGCCCGTCGGCGTCCGGGCCGCTGCGGCGGTCCCGGCGGAGTTCCGCGCCGCGACCGACGACGGCTCCCCGCTCGGCTCCGGTGCCCGCACCATGACCTTCGCCATCGCGCAGGCGACCGGGGTCCCGGGAGCCACCTACCGCCAGGTGCTCGACGGCCGCGAGCTCGGCGGCTCCTGGGGCGTGCTCAGCGCGCTCGTCGACGCCGAGGCCGACGAGGTGCTCCGCTTCTTCGACGCCGAGCTGCCCGCGGTGCTGGCCGCGGTCGAGCAGGACGAGGTCGCCACCGCGGCCGAGGCGCCGGACGGCGCGGTCGTCGTCGCGGGCCTGCTCGACCCGCGCCCCCCCGCCGCGCCGGAGCCGACCCGCACTGCCGCGCCGGCCACCCGGCCGTCGTCCGGCCCGGTCCCGACGCCGCTGCCCGCAGGACCCCGAGGACGTGCCCGACGACGTCCCCGACGACGTCGAGGACGCCGGCCGAGACCACGCTGCGCGAGGTCATCGGGCTCATCCCGACCGCCAGCCCGACCGCCAGCCCGGCGCCGCCGCGCGCGCCGAGCCCGACGCCGACCCGCCTGCCGGTGCTGCGCCTGCCGGCGCGGGCCCCGGCGAGCCCGTCCCCCGGCCTGCTGGACCTGCTGCCCGGCCGCTGAGTCAGCCCGCGACCACCGGCTCGGGCGGCTCGAGGGCGGCCCGCCGCGCGCTCGCCACCCCGTACAGCAGGGCGGTCAGCGCGTAGCCGCCGGCGACGATCGCGATCACGACGTACGACTTGCCGTCCGGCGGGAGCAGCACCGCGGAGGCGGCTGCGGCGGCGACGAAGCCGACGTTGAACAGCGTGTCGTAGAAGCAGAAGACGCGGCCGCGGAAGTCGTCCTCGACCGACTCCTGGATCAGCGTGTCGACGCAGATCTTCGACGCCTGCGCGGCGAAGCCGAGGAAGAAGGCGGCGACCAGGAACAGCGCCGTGCGTGTAGGGGACGCCGAAGACGACCTCGACCACCGCGGCGACCGAGAAGACGAGGACGACCCAGCGCTGGGTCCCGAGCCGGCGGGTGGCGCGCGGGGTCGCCAGCGCGGCGAGCAGCCCGCCGAGCACGGAGGCCACGACCACCTCGCCGAGCCCGGTGAAGCCCAGGCCGATCGCGCCCTGCTCGGTGTAGAGCAGCAGCGTCGCGACCGTGCTCAGGCCGTAGAAGAAGCGGTGGGCGGTGATGGCCGCGAGCCCGCGGGCGGCGGGCCCGCGCTCGCGCACGTGCTGCGCGCCCTGCGCGACGCCACGCGCCACGGCGGCCAGCGCGTCGCGGAGCCGCTCGTGCAGCGGCGGGGAGGTCGGGCCGAGCCGCTCGGCGCCGATCCGGGCGGCCAGCAGCGCGGCCACGACGTAGATCGCCGGCGGCCACGAGCGCGGTCCGGCTGGCGCCCAGGTCGTCCTCGCCGAAGACGAGGCGCAGCGCGACGGCGGAGCCTCCGCCGGCTGCCGCGGCGCCCGCGCCGAGGGTGGTGGTGAAGGAGTTGGCGGTCACCAGGTGCCGGTCGTCGACCACCTGCGGCAGCGCGGCCGACAGCCCGGACAGCACGAAGCGGTTGACCGACACGACGACCAGCGCCAGGGCGACGACCGGCGGGCTGGTCGGCCCGAGCAGCGGCCAGCAGCACCGCGAAGACGACGACGACCGCGGCGCGCAGCACGTTGCCGTGCTGGAGCACCCGCTGGCGCCGCCACCGGTCGAGCAGCACGCCGGCGAACGGCCCGACGACGCTGTAGGGCAGCAGCAGCGTCGCGAAGGCCGCCGCCGCCTGGCCGGCGCTGGTGGCCCGCTCGGGGTTGAAGAAGACCGCGGAGAACAGCGCCGCCTGGAACAGCCCGTCGGCGAACTGCCCGGACAGCCGCACGCGCAGCAGGCGGCGGAAGTCGAGCCCCCGGACGACCTCTCGGAGTGCTCCCTCTGCCACCGCGACAGCCTAGGTGGCGGCGCGGCGTACGGCCGTCTGGCCCAACGGGTCCTAAGGTCCCGCGCCCTCCCTGCCGACGTACCCCCTAGCAGGAGGGGTCCGCCCCTCCCGACCGCTGTCGTGCGTCCCGAGGAGTCCCGTGAACCGCATCCCCGCCCCCGCCGGACACCGCGTCGGCGTGCGCACCCTGGTGGCCGGGTTCGCGGGCGTCGCCGTCGTCGCCGGGGTGCTCGCCCCGGGCGCCGTCGGCGCGGCCGAGCCGACCCCGTCGGCCACGCCGTCGCCCTCGGCCAGCGCGTCCGCCCGTCCCAGCGCGTCCGCCAGCCCGTCCGCCAGCGCGTCCGCGAGCCCGAGCGCGGTCCCGACCAGCAGCGCGCGCCCGGTGGTCACCCGCCTCCCCGCGCCCCGCGCGGTCAGCCCGCTGGACGGCCACGCCGCCAAGAACGTGCTCCTGGACTGGACGCCGGTCGCCGGCGCCGAGGGCTACGTCGTGGAGGTCGGCACCGACGTCGACTGGTCCGACGGCGCCGTCTTCACCGCCAAGGTCACCAGTGGCGCGACCAGCTACACGCTGCCCGACTCCGTGCCGCACGCCTCGTACGTGTGGCGGGTCGCGGCCACCACGCTCGCCGGCCAGGGCCGCTGGTCGGCCAACGGCGCCTTCGAGCGGGCCTGGGCGCAGCGCCCCGCGCCCCTGAGCCCGACCGCCGACAGCTCCTCCCCGGCCGGCCGGACCTTCGCCTGGACGCCGGTCCCCGGCGCGTCGGAGTACCAGCTGCAGATCAGCACGTCGCCGACCTTCAACGACGGCAGCCTGGTCGACCGGGACCCGACGCAGACGCAGAACGAGCCGCTGACGCGAGTCCTGCTTCACCACCCGCACCGAGGTCACGCCGCACGTGCACCACGGCAAGCCGAAGATCTCCTCGCCCGGCGACTGCAGCCTGACGCTCGTCAGCAGCGACCCGTCGACCCCGCGCTACTGGCGGGTCCGTGCCCTCGACCACGTCGTCGGCGAGCAGGTCGACCTGCCCACGGCGCCGACGACGGACGAGGGCATCAGCCACCTGCCGCCCAACTTCATCGGCGGCGAGCTCGACCTGAGCCGCCTGCCCGCGCCCGGAGGCCGACGTGCCGACCGGGCGGCGTCTTCCCCTCGCCGTCGCCCAGCGCCGAGCGCGTCCGCGTCGGCGTCCGCCAGCGCCGGCCCGTCCCCGGCCCGCAGCCCGGCCAAGCCGGTCCTGTCCTGCACGCCGGCCAACCCGGTCGAGAAGGGCGCCTGGTCGGCGACGACCCGTTCTCCATGTCGCTGGCCGTCGACCACGACCGACCACACGACCTTCCCGCTCGTGACGACCAACGCCGCTGCCGGCCACCACCTGCACCGCGGACGCAGGTCTGCCGCGACGTCCCGAAGCTCTCCTGGGACGCGGTCGCCCGGCGCCATGGCCTACCGGGTCTACCTCGCCCTCGACCCGAGCTACAGCAACATCGCGTACGTCGGTGACGTGCTCGGCACCGAGTGGGTGCCGCTACTACCAGCTGCGCGACAACACCGCCGGCCAGGCCTACTACTACGCCGTGCAGGCCTGCACGCTCGCTCGGCTGCGGTGCCGGTCCCGTCCCGCCGCTGTCGTTCAGGAAGCGCAGCCCGGCGGTCGTCCCGACCGGTCCGGCGGAGGGCGCCGCGCTCGGCGCCGACGTCGACCAGGTGACCCTGTCGTGGAAGGAGTGGGCCGCAGACCCTGGCCGAGGTCACCGGTGCCGCGGCGACCTCCGGCGCGCAGGCCTACCGCGTGCAGCTGACGACCGAGGACGACCCGGACTTCACCGACCCGCTGCTGGACGCAGAGGTCGACGAGTCCTCGTACGTCTCGCCGGACGTCCGCTACCCGGACGGCCGCCTGCTGTGGCGCGTCCAGGCCATCGACGCCAGCGGCAACCTGCTCGCCCTTCTCGCCGGTGCAGAGCTTCCGGCGCGACGCCACCCGGCCGACCGTGACGCTGCTCGACACCGCCCCGCTCGCGGTCGACGGCACCGTCGTCCTCTCGTTCAGCGAGCCGGTCACCGGGGTCGACGCCGACTCGCATCACCGTCTCGCCGGCCGCCGCCGTGACCGTGCGGCTCGCCGCCGACCGGCTCAGCGCGGTGCTCAGCCCGGCGCCGCGCTGGCTGCTCGGCGCGAAGCACACGGTCGCCCTCGCGCCGACCGTGCAGGACCTGGTCGGCAACGCCGTCGTCCCGGCCGCCGGCGACCTCGAGGTCGTCTCCCGCGCCGACGACAGCTCGCCGTCGCTGGCCTTCGCCGGCCGCTGGAACCCGCGGTCGTCGACGAACGCGCTCGGCGGCACCTACCGCGCCACCACCCCGACCATGCGGGCGCAGAGCGCGGTCGACCACCTACCTCTACGGCAACGGCGCCCGCATCACCGGCTGCTACGGCCCGACCGGCGGCTTCGCCGACATCTGGGTCGACGGCGTCAAGCGGGCCCGGGTCGACACCTTCCGCCCGTACAGCGGCTGCGGCATCACCCTCGCCGAGTACGCCCTGCCGCTCGGCCGGCACCAGGTGCAGCTGCGCGGGGTCGGCATGAAGCGCTCCGCCAGCAAGGGCACCACCGTGATGCTCGACGCGGTGGACGCGCTGCACTAGCCCGTACGCGACGCCGGAGCCCGGCCGCCCCCAAGGGCGGACCGGGCTCCGCGCGTCGCGCGCGCGGCCCGGGCGGTAGCTGACTGCGCGGACGGGGCCGGCTCGGCCTGAGCGGGAGGACTATGCAGCTCGGCGCGAGCACCCTCACGTCCTGGCCGTTGATCCAGGCCTCGAGGACGTCCTTGGCGATGTCGTCGCGGACCTGCTTCGGCGGGGACTTCATGAAGTACGTCGACGCCGGGTGCACCGGGCCGCCCTCGCCGCGGTCGAGCGCGACCTTGGCGCAGCGCAGCGCGTCGATGATGACGCCGGCCGAGTTGGGGCTGTCCCAGACCTCGAGCTTGTACTCGAGGTTCAGCGGGACGTCGCCGAACGCGCGACCCTCGAGGCGGACGTAGGCCCACTTGCGGTCGTCGAGCCACTGCACGTAGTCGGACGGGCCGATGTGCACGTTGCGGGCGCCCATGTCGTGCTCCATGTTGGAGGTCACGGCCTGGGTCTTGCTGATCTTCTTGGACTCCAGGCGGTCGCGCTCCAGCATGTTCTTGAAGTCCATGTTGCCGCCGACGTTGAGCTGGTAGGTGCGGTCCAGGATCACGCCGCGGTCCTCGAACAGCTTCGCCATGACGCGGTGGGTGATGGTGGCGCCGACCTGGCTCTTGATGTCGTCGCCGACGATCGGGACACCGGCGGCGCGGAACTTCTCGGCCCACTCCGGCGTGCCGGCGATGAAGACCGGGAGCGCGTTGACGAAGGCGACCTTGGCGTCGATGGCGCACTGCGCGTAGAACTTCGCGGCGTCCTCGGACCCGACGGGCAGGTAGCAGATGAGGACGTCGACCTTCGCGTCCTTGAGCGCCTGCACGACGTCGACCGGCTCGGCGTCCGACTCCTCGATGGTGAGGCGGTAGTACTTGCCGAGGCCGTCGAGGGTGACGCCGCGCTGGACGGTGACGTCCATCGGGGGCACGTCGGCGATCTTGATCGTGTTGTTCTCGGACGCGAGGATCGCCTCGGACAGGTCGAAGCCGACCTTCTTGGCGTCGACGTCGAACGCCGCGACGAACTCGATGTCGCGGACGTGGTAGCCGCCGAGCTCGACGTGCATGAGGCCGGGGACGCGTGCGGACGGGTCGGCGTCGCGGTAGTACTCGACGCCCTGGACGAGCGACGCGGCGCAGTTGCCGACGCCGACGATGGCAACGCGGATCGGCGTGCGGGTGGTGGCCATGCTGCTCCTCAGCTCTCTTCTCGTGGTGCGGGGTGGGTGGTGCCCGTGCGGGGTGGACGTCCGGCCCGCTCGGTCTCGATCAGCTCGGTCAGCCAGCGCACCTCGCGCTCGACGGACTCGAGCCCGTGCTCCTGCAGCTGGAGGGTGTAGTCGTCCAGCCGCGAGCGGGTCCGGGCCAGCGAGACCCGTACGCCCTCCCGGCGCTCCTCCAGCCGGGACCGGCGGCCCTCGAGGATGCGCACGCGCACCTCGGGGTCGGTCTTGGCGAAGAAGGCGAAGTGGACCCCGAAGGTCTCGTCCTCCCACGCCGACGGACCGGCCTCGGCCAGGAGCTCGGTGAGCCGCTCCTTGCCCTCGGCGGTCAGCTTGTAGACGACCTTGCCGCGGCGGCCGGTCAGCGCCGGGGCGCCGGCCACGACCTCGGCGTCGCCCTCGTCCTCGGTGATCCAGCCGGCCTCGCGCATGCGGCGCAGGGTCGGGTAGAGCGAGCCGTAGGAGAAGGCGCGGAACGTGCCGAGGGTGGCCTTGAGCCGGGCGCGCAGCTCGTAGCCGTGCAGCGGCGCCTCGGACAGCAGGCCGAGGACGGCGAGCTCGAGCACGTCGTCCTCCTCCCGGATGCTGCTCGTGCGATGTATCGAGGCGATACATCGCGGCGGCAGGACGAACAGTACGTCCCGGGGGAACACCGCGCAACCAGCGGGTGTCCAGCGTGTCGCTGCCCCACGGTGGGGGTCCGGCGACCTCTGGCGAGGGCGGCGCGCCGGTCGTACCGTCGCCGGCATGAGCGCACCGGACCCCCGGAGCGCCGCCGGCCGCCCGAGCCGGTGCGCCGGGACGTCGTCGACCACGCCCTCGCGCGGCGCGCCCTGCTGCAGCAGCTGCTCGGGGGCGGGCTGTTCGCGACGGTGTCGCCGTACGACGTGTGCGACGCCTCGCCCTACCTCAAGCGGGCGGCCGAGCGCTACGGCGCGCAGACCGCGCGGACCTGCCCGATCTGCCGCCGCGACCGGCTCTGGGAGGTCGCCTGGACCTACGGCGACGCGATCGGCAACGCCAGCGGCAGCGCCCGCTCGCCGGCCCAGCTGGCGGTGCTCGCGGCCGAGCACCCGGACTTCGCCGTGCACGAGGTCGAGGTCTGCCAGCGGTGCGGCTGGAACCACCTCGTGCGCTCCTGGCGGACCGGCACCCCGGGCACCGCGCCGGCCCGCCGGCCGCGCGCGTCCGAGCTCCGTTGATCACCTCACGCACCGCTCACAGGGGCCAGGGTGAGAATGGGGTGTGCGCAGACCCTCGTGGAAGAAGCTCGTGCTGGGCGGACTGGGCGGCGGGTTGCTCGGCGTCGTCGCCCTGGTCGGCGTCGGCTACGCGCTGACCGACATCCCGGAGCCCTCGGCGTCGGCGACCCAGCAGAGCACCCGCATCCTCTACGCCGACCGCTCCGAGCTGGGCCGGATCGGCGTGCAGAACCGCACCGACGTGACGCTCGACAACGTCTCGGAGGACGCGCGCAACGCGGTGCTGGCCGCCGAGGACCGCGGCTTCTACACCGAGCCGGGCATCAGCCCGCGCGGCATCGCCCGGGCGCTGTTCGCCAACGTGCAGGGCGGCGGCGTCGAGCAGGGCGGCTCCACGATCACCCAGCAGTACGCCAAGAACGCCTTCCTCACCAGCGAGCGGACCTTCACCCGCAAGGTGAAGGAGGTGTTCATCGCGCTGAAGATGACCCGCCAGCGGACCAAGGAGGAGATCCTCGAGGACTACCTCAACACCATCTACTTCGGCCGCGGGGCCTACGGCATCCAGGCCGCGACCGAGACCTACTTCGGCGGCGGGCACCGGCTCGGCGAAGCGGCTGTCCGTCGCCCAGGCCGCGGTGCTCGCCTCGAGCATCCGGTCGCCCGCGGCGTACGACCCGGAGCGCCACCCGCAGCGGGCCAAGGACCGCTGGAACTACGTGCTGGACGGCATGGTGACCAAGGGCTGGATCACCGCCGAGGCGCGGGCCGAGGTGAAGTACCCCTACGTCAAGCCGGTCGCCACCGACCGCGCGCAGCAGCGCAAGGGCCCGGTCGGCTACGTGATCGCCAAGGTCGAGGAGGAGCTGGCCGCCAAGGGCGCGCTGAGCGAGGAGGAGCTCGCGCAGGGCGGCCTGGTCGTGCAGACGACGCTGCGGCCGGACGCGCAGAAGGCCGCCGTCGAGGCGGTCGAGGAGGTCGTCCCCGAGCCCACCGACCCGCAGACCTCCGTGCAGGGCGCGCTCGTCGCGGTCAAGCCCGGCACCGGCGAGATCTTCGCCTACTACGGCGGGCGCTCCGGCAACGGCGGCTTCGACTACGCCAGCGACGGCCTGCGCCAGCCCGGGTCGTCCTTCAAGCCGTACGTCCTGGCCGCCGCGCTCAAGGACGGCATCAGCCTGCGCAGCCGGTTCAACGGCAACAACGACCGCGAGTTCGACGGCCGCAAGGACCCGGTGCGAGAACTTCGGCGACGAGAGCTACGGCCGCATCGACCTGGTCAAGGCGACCGAGGACAGCGTCAACACCGTCTACGTCGACCTGGCGCAGAGGATCGGCCCCGACAAGGTGGCCGAGCTGGCGCACGCCGCCGGCATCCCCGACAGCGTGAAGCTGGCCGAGGCGGACGGCGGCAAGCCCTCGATCGACATCGGCCTCGGCCCGTACGAGGTGCACGTCATCGACCAGGCGGTCGGCTTCGCCACGTTCGCCGCCGAGGGGGTGGCCGCCCAGCCGTTCCTCGTGAAGAGCGTCAGGCGGGGCGACAAGACCGTCTACACGGCCCGGCTGCGCACCTCGCGCGCCTTCGGCGAGGACGTCGCGGCCGACACGACGTACGCGCTGCGCCAGGTCGTCGAGGACGGCACCGGCAGCCGGGCCCGCCTCGACGAGCGGCAGGCCGCCGGCAAGACCGGCACGTCGAGCAACAACCGCGACGCGTGGTTCGTCGGCTACACGCCGCAGCTGTCGGCCGCCGTCTGGCTCGGCCGCCCGCGCGGGACGCTGAACGGCACCGTCGCCGAGGGCGAGGTCACCGGTGGCCGCGTCTCGGCCGGCATCTGGAAGCAGTTCATGGACGCCGCCCTCGAGGGGCAGCCGGCCGAGGACTTCCCGCGCCGCGCCGACATCGGCTCGGTCTCGAGCGGCTCCGGCGACAGCGCCACCACCGACGACGAGTCGCCGCGCGAGCGCCGCCGCCGCCGGACGGCCGCGCCGGAGCCCGAGGCGACCCAGAGCGCCGAGGTCCAGGCGAGCGTCGAGCCGAGCACCGCGCCGTCGCCGACCCGTCGTCGCGAGTCGCCCGCCGCCCCGCCGCCCGAGCCGACGCAGGAGCCCGAGCCGGAGCCGACCCAGGCGCCGCCGCCGGCCACGGAGGCCCCGCCCGCCGACCCGAGCCCGCCGCCGGCCTGACGCAGCGGGTGCCCGGGCAGCCCGCGTGGCACCCTCTTGCCGTGACTGCGAGCGCTCCCGAGCAGGTCCTGCCGTCCGACGACGACCCCTTCGTCCGCGGCGGGACGGAGCTGCTGGGCGGCCGGCCCGGCTCCCACGCCCGCCTCGGCGAGCGCCGGTTCTGGCGGCCGGTGCGGTGGATGGTGCTGCTGACGCTGCTCACCTGCGTGCTCGGGCTTCTGGCAGAAGTCGCCGTGCCGCACCCACCCGTGGGTGGAGGAGTACCAGTACACGCGCGGCTGCTACACCGACGTCTTCGCCCTCTACTTCGCCGAGCGGCTCAGCGACGGCAAGACGCCCGTACACCGAGTTCCCGGTCGAGTACCCCGTCGTCATCGGCGTCGCCATGAAGGCGGTCGCGGAGGTCGTCGAGGTCTTCCCGGCGGAGGACCGGGCGAAGCGGTTCTACGACGTCACGTGGCTGCTGCTGACCGCGTGCGCGGTGGCCGTGACCGTGGCCACCTCGCGGCTGGCGGGGCGCCGGCGGGTCTGGGACGCCGCGCTGTTCGCCGTCGCGCCCGGGCTGCTGCTGCACGGCAGCACCAACTGGGACCTCATCGCCGGCGCCTTCGCCATGCTCGGGCTGCTCGCCTGGGCGAGGAGGCAACCGGTGCTCGCCGGCGTCCTGCTCGGCGCGGCGACCGCGACCAAGCTCTACCCGGTGCTGTTCCTCATCCCGCTGCTGGTGCTGTGCTTCCGCGCCGGCAAGCTGCGCGCCTGGCTGCAGGCGGCGGTCGCGCTCGCCATCACCGGCGCGGTGATCGTGCTGCCCGTCTACCTGGTCAGCCCGTCCTTCGCCGAGCAGGGCGGCACCCAGGTGCAGGTGGCGGGCAGCCCGCTCGACCGGTTCGGCGCACGACGGGCTCGCGGCGCTCAGCCCGCACGTGCAGGTGCCGGACCCGAGCAACCCCGGCATGACGGTCGAGGGGACCAACGCCGTCTACCGCTTCGTCGAGCTGAACCAGACCCGCGGCGCCGACTGGGACTCCCTCTACTTCGCGGTCGGCCGGCTGCGGGTCGCCGAGCCCGACAGCACCCTCGACCGCGCCCGCAACAGCGTCATCGGCCTGGTGCTCGACCGCGACCAGGCCCCGGGCGAGCCGCCGTCGGTGCTCAACCGGGCCGTCGCGCTGAGCTTCGTCCTCTGCCTGGTCGCGCTCGCCGTCCTCATCCTCAAGGCGCCGCGCCGGCCGCGGCTGGCCGCGCTGCTGTTCCTCACGCTGGTCGCGTTCTCCCTGACCAACAAGGTCTTCAGCCCGCAGTTCGTCATCTGGCTGCTGCCGCTCGCGGTGCTGGCCCGGCCGCGCTGGGGCCCGTTCCTCGGCTGGCAGGCCACCGAGGCGCTGGTGCTGCTGACCCGCTTCTACTTCTTCGTCGGCAACGACAAGCCGGGCCAGGGCATCGACGTGAAGTTCTTCGTCTTCGCCGTCCTGCTGCGCGACCTCGCGCTGGTCCTCTACTCGGCGCTGGTCGTGCGCGACGTCCTGCACCCCGACCGCGACGTGGTCCGCCAGGACGGCGTCGACGACCCGGCCGGCGGGGTGCTCGACGGCGCCCCGGACCGGGCCGGCGGCGTCTCCCTGCGCAAGACCGGGGAGCGCGTCCCGCAGCCGGCGTGACCCGCGTCCGGCTCCGCGGCCCCGACGCGGAGGCCCTCGGGCTCTGGGCCGCCAGCCGGGCGGGGCTCGCGCTGCTCACCGTCGTCGGCGCGTGGACCGTCTCGGGCCGGGCGTCCGGCGACGTGGAGCCCTTCCTCGTGCGCTGGCAGCGCTGGGACGCCAACCTCTTCCGCAAGGTCGCGGAGCACGGCTACGCCGGCTACCCCGCCGACTACCCGGACCGGGGCATCGAGGGCTTCTTCCCCGGCTACCCGCTGCTGCTGCGGGCGGTGCACGCCGTCGTCCCGCTGTGGACCCTGTCGGGCCTGCTGATCAGCGCCGTCGCCGGCACGGTCGCCGTCGTCGCGCTGTCGCGGCTGGCCGAGCTCGAGGGCGTGCCGGGCCGGCGGGCGGTGCTCTACCTGCTGGTCTCCCCGTACGCCGTCTTCCTCGCCGCGGCCTACTCCGAGTCGCTGTTCCTGGCGCTCGCCCTCAGCGGGTGGCTGGCCGGCCGGCGCGGCCGGTGGGCGCCGGCGGGGGTGCTGGTGGCCCTCGCCTGCGCCGTGCGCGTCAACGGGCTGTTCCTCGCCGTCGCCCTCGTCGTCCTGTACGCCGGCGCCGTCGGCCGCCCGCGCCGCGACGCGCTCTGGCTGCTGCTCCCGGTGGTGCCACCGGTGGCCTACACGACCTACCTGTGGCGGCTGACCGGTGACCCGCTGCGCTGGCTGCACGCGCAGGAGGAGGGCTGGGACCGGCGCCTGACCTGGCCCTGGCAGAGCCTGACCGGCACGCTGGACCTGCTCGGCGACCCGCGCCTGCGCGCCGACTACGCCTGGGCCTTCGCCAGCGAGATCGCCGCGGTGGCCGTCGGGCTGGTGCTGACCGCCGTCCTGCTGCGCCGCCGCCGCTGGCCCGAGGCGGTCTACGTCGGGCTGTCGGTCGGCGCCCTGGCGACCTCGACCTACTACCTGTCGGTCAGCCGGGCGACGCTGCTGTGGTTCCCGCTGTGGCTGCTGCTGGCCGGGGCGCTGCGGAGCCGTGCCTGGTTGCACACCGCCTACCTGTGGCTCAGCGGCCCGCTCATGGCGGGGCTCGCGGTGGCCTACACGAGCGGGGGCTGGATCGGCTGAGCGGGCCTCAGCCGGCGCCGAGGTCGTAGACGGTGACGTCGCCGAGGTCGTGCCTCGTGACCCCGCCCACGTCCACGGGTCGCCGGGGTGAGGGCCGGCTCGTACGGCGTCCCCGGCAGCAGGCCGTTGACCAGCACCACGCTGCGGACGCCGTACGCGCGGAGGGCAGCGACCGCCTCGGGCGAGGGGAACGTCGTGGTGGCCTTGCGCAGCGCGTCGAAGCGCCCCGGCAGGAAGCCGCTGCTGCCGTTCGCGATCTCGGGGAAGCCGGCGGTCGACCACCACATGGCGGTGTTGTCCTGGTACTCGCTGGTCGGCAGCAGGAGCAGCGGCTGCGCGCGGGCCGCGAGGTCCAGACCGGCCGGGGGCTGCGTCGGCGCCGGGTAGGGCAGGGTGTCCCGGCCCTCCAGCGTGGCGACCCCCGTGAGGCCCACCGCGACGGCGAGGCCGACCGTCGGGGCGGGCACCAGCGCGCGCAGCCGGTCGATGCCGGTCGTCGCCAGCAGGCCGAGCGCCAGCCAGCCGAGGGTCACCAGCCGGCCGGGCGTGCGTACGCCCTGCCAGCCGGGCAGGTGCTCGAAGACCGGCACGTAGGTGAAGCGGCCGCCGGCCGGGCCCATGGTGCCCAGGGCGAGGAGCACGCAGACGCCGACGGTGACGCCGAGCGCGACCCGTCGGCGCACCGGCATCCGTCCCCACACCAGGCCGAGGACCGCCAGCACGGTGACGGCGAGCCCGGGCGCCAGGGTGTTCTCGGGCGCGAACGGCAGCCCCTCGCGCTGCTCCCTGGTCGCCTCGCCCCAGGTGGTCGACTCGGCGGGCGCGGTGAGGAACCCGCGCAGCGGCGGGGAGTAGAGCGCCACCGTGGGCAGGTCGCGGCGGGACTCGGGGAACTCCTCGACCACCGCGTTGTAGGGCACGGACAGGGCGATCCCGCAGGCCAGGAACAGCGCGAGGCCCGAGCGCGTCGGCGCGCAGCAGGGGCACGTGCACCGGCACGCGGCGCAGCGCGAGCCGGCCGAGCCCGACCAGCGTGAGGATCCCCAGCAGGTAGGCGAACTGCAGCCCGAGACCGAAGCCGAGCGAGAGCTGCCAGCAGGCCGTGACCCAGCCGGCCAGGGCCCATCCCGGCCGGACCGGCGCAGGGTCCTCGCCAGGCGGGCGCGACCGGCCGATCCCGTGGCCGCGGGCCAGCATGGCGAGGGCCAGCGGGATGCCCCCGGACGACAGGATGTTCAGGTGCCCGGACTGGGCGATCCGCCAGGGGTTGAAGGCGTACGCGACACCGGCGAAGGCCGCGGCGCCGCGGCTGCTGCCGAGCTGGCGCGCCAGCACGTACGTGCCGGCGAACGCGAGCGCGTGGGCGAACAGGAAGACCACGTTGTAGCGGACCAGTGCGGCCTCGGTGCCGCTGCCGACGAGCCCGAACGGGAAGTAGCCGAGCAGCGAGTCGGAGAAGGCGAGCGGCCGGGCCAACGGCGAGAAGGTGTTCGCCTCGAACACGGAGCCGGGCTGGGTCTTGACCGCGTGCCCGACCCAGGCCAGCTGCCAGGTCTGCAGCAGCGGGTCGGCGGTGTCGGTCGACACCGTCGAGCCGGGTGACCGCAGCGCGCCGCGCTTGAGCAGGCAGGTGACGAGGAGGCCGCCGAGGAAGGCGAGCAGCCCCTCGGCGACGACGCCCCGCGGGGCCAGGGGGCGGCGCGACATGCGCGGCACCCTAGTCGGCGGCCGCTGCCGCCCCGGGACCTCCCGACTAGGGTCGCGCGGGTGTCCTACCCGATCCCGGAGCCGGCCGTGACGGCGCCGGCGGGTCCCCCGCCCACGGCCCTGCCGAGCTGGCGTGCGGCGCTCGCCTACTGCCTGCGCGTCTACCTCGTCGTCCGGACCGGGCTGTTCGTGCTCGGACTGCTGGTCACCGGGCTGCTGCCCCAGAACCAGCGCGTCGGCGTGCCCGGGTGGGACGCGCCGCCGATCCAGCCGGGCTGGCACAACCTCGTCACCGCCTGGGAGCGGTCCGACGCCCTCTGGTACCTGCGCATCGCGCAGCGACGGCTACCGCGGCGACGACAGCAGCGGGGCCTTCTTCCCGCTCTACCCGGCCCTCGTCCGGCTGGTCTCCCTGCCGCTGGGCGGCGCACACGAGCTGCTGTCGGCGTACGTCGTGTCGAACGTCGCGCTCGTGGCCGGGCTGGTCGTGCTCTACCGCCTCACGGCGCTCGAGCTGTCGGAGTCGGCCGCGCGTCGTGCGGTGCTCTACCTGTGCGTCTTCCCGACGGGCTTCTTCCTGTTCGCGCCCTACACCGAGTCGCTGTTCCTGGCGCTGACCGTCGGCGCGCTGTACGCCGCGCGACGGCGCGCCTGGGCGGCCGCCGCGGGCCTGGCCGTGCTCGCCGCGCTGACGCGGAGCCCGGGCGTGCTGCTCGCCCTCCCGCTCGCGGTGGAGGCCCTGCTGCAGGAGCGGGAGAGCCCCGGTGAGCTGCGGCAGCGGGCGCTGCGCCTGACCGGCAGGCTGGCCGCGTCGGCGGCGGCGGGACTCGGGCTGCTCGCCTACCTGTCCTACTGGGAGCTGTCCGGCAAGGGCGACTTCCTGCGCCCGCTGGACCTGCAGCGGAGCGGCTTCTCCAAGGAGAGCTCGACGCCCTGGGAGACCGTCGTCGACGGGACCCGGATCGCGTTCCAGTTCCCCGGCCAGTCCCCCGGCGGCTACTTCGCGCTGGACTGGATCGTGCTGGTGGTGCTCGCCGCTGCCGGCGTCTGGGTCGCCTGGCGGCTGCGCCCCACCTGGTCGGTCTACCTGTGGGTCAGCCTGCTCTTCCCGCTGTTCCTGCAGTTCCCGGGTCGGCCGCTGCTGTCGCTGCCGCGGATCTACCTCGTCGTCTTCCCGATGGTGTGGGCGCTCAGCCGGCTGGCGGAGCGCTTCCGCGCGCACGACGCGGTGCTCGGGGTCTCGGCCGCCCTCATGGGGCTGTGCGCGGCGCTGTTCGTCAGCAGCTACCCGCTGTTCTGAGCCAGCCCCACCAGCGGCAGCCCGACCTCCACCACGCCTGTACGCCGGGCGACCGGGTGGTAGCCGTCGTCGGCCACGACGGTCCAGGTGTAGCGACCGGGCAGCGCCGGCAGCAGCGACGGCAGCCCGCCGGTGCTGCGGCTGCCCCCTGGCACCGGTGCCAGGCCGTCCCACTCCAGCCGGGCCTGCCCCGACGCGCCCTGGGCGTTGGCCACGACCTCGCCGTCGCTGTTGCGCAGGGCGACCCGCCAGGTCGTGCTGCCCGAGAGCCGGCCGGTCAGCTGGAAGGGGGTCGGGGCGTGCACGGGTGCGCCGGCGAGGTCGACCGACAGGATCCGCGGCGCCGGCCCCAGCAGGGTGGCCGCCCCGCGGCGGACGTCGCCGAGCCGGTCCTGCAGCACGCCGGGGCACGAGGTCTGCCCGGTCTCCTGGTGACCGAAGACGCGGGACAGCCGGAGCCGTGCGCCCGCGCGCGTAGCGCGGTGACCCACCGCTGCGCAGGCTCACGCTGCTCTGCGGGTCGAAGCGCCAGGTCGCCGCGGCGAAGGCGACCACCCGGGACAGCGCGCGCACCGCGGCCGGTGGTGCGTCGGCGCGGGTGTAGTCACCCAGGACCGAGACGCCGAGCGTGCCGGTGTTGAAGCCCTGGGCGTGCGCCCCGACGGTCGCCCGGGTCACCCCGCCGGCCCGGCCCTGCCAGACCCGGCCGAAGCGGTCGACGACGAGGTTGTAGCCGAGGTCGGACCAGCCGCGCGACCGCACGTGGTAGGCGTAGTCGGCCCGGATGATCGAGGGCACCTCGGCCGGCGCTGTAGCCGTTGCGCCCGGCGGTGTGGTGCACGACCACCGCCGAGACGCGGGACGCGTAGGACGGGCTGCCGCGGCGCAGCGACTCGTCGGCGCCCCAGTCGGCCCGGCTGGCCACCTCGCCGAGCAGCCCGGTGGCGGTCGACGCCGACGCGGGGGACGCGCCCCACGACCGGGAGGTGCGCGCGGCGCCGTCGGAGACCCGCACGAGCCGCAGGCCGCGGGCCGTGCCGGTGACCTCGACCTGCGCGGCCGTCGCGCCGTCCGGGCGCCACAGCGGCTCGGTGCCGGGCCGGGTCGCGACGGTCTCGGCGTCCGCGTCGCCGGTGTCCTGCTCGGCCCGCTGCCAGGCCGTCCAGCCGGCCGGCGTCAGCCACCGGGCCCGTACGTCCGCCGCGCCGGACTCCCAGGTGACCCCGACCAGGCGCTCGCCGGCCAGCGACGCGGTCGTCGTGCCGAGGCTCAGCAGGGCGTCCCGCACGACGGGGGTGACGACGCTGACCGGGGCGGGGGCGGCCAGCGACGGCAGCGCCGGCGCGAGCAGGGCGGCGGCCAGCAGGACGGCCGAGCGGCGCAAGGTGGGCACGGACGGGCCTCTCGAGCTGGGTCGGGACGTGCAGGACGGACCCCGACCGGGGTGCGGCGAAGGGTGCACCAGAGGGGCGACCGCGACAAGGGGCCCATCTCGGGGCGCCGGGCGCCGGGTCGCACCCGCGTGGCACCGTCCGCAGGAGAACGCCCCCCGCACGACGAACACGTCCAGCACCCGTCCCACCGTCTGGAGCTCCCGTGCCGTCCCTCCGCCGTCCCGCGCTGCCCGCCGCGGTCCTCGCCGCCGCCCTCCTCGGAGCGCTCGCGGTGCCCGCGCTCGGGGCGGCGACCGCGCCGCCGACCGCCGAGGAGCGCGCCGCCCAGCCGGACGCCGGCGCGGTGCTCAACGTCCTGCCGCCCGGCAGCAACGGCAGCACGACGGCGACCGACGCGGCGGCGTTCGAGGCGGCCGGGACCCGTCCGGCCAACAGCGTCGACCAGCTCGAGATGTACGACGCCCTCAACAAGCTCGGCACCAACACCCTCACCGAGGCCGAGCTCACGACGTACTTCAAGGACGGCGCGCTCGGCGTCGACCCGAAGGACGTCGTGCGCACGTACGCCCCGCGCGACGGCGTCACGGTCCTGCGCGACAAGGCGGGGGTGCCGCACGTCTACGGCACGACGTACGAGAACACGCTGTTCGGCGCCGGCTACGTCGGCACCGAGGACCGGATGTTCCTCACCGACGTGCTGCGCCACACCGGCGCGGCCCGGATGGCGGAGTTCCTCGGCCCGTCCGAGGCCAACATCGAGATGGACCGCGAGCAGCTCAAGGCCGCCGCCTACACCCGCGAGGAGGCGGCCGCGCAGATCACGGCCCTGCCGAAGCGGTTCGGCGCCGAGGGGCAGAAGCTGGTCGACGGCATCGACGACTTCGTCGCCGGCATCAACGCCGCGCAGGACGCGCTCTGCCCGGTGCTGACCGCCCCGACCTGCCCGGCGGAGTACGCCGCGCTGCAGCAGCTGCCGACCGACTACGAGCCGGCCGACATCGTCTTCATCGCCTCGCTGGTCGGCGGGATCTTCGGCAAGGGCGGCGGCGGCGAGGACGTCAACGCCGAGTACCTGCAGAAGCTGACCAAGGCCTACGGCCAGGTCAACGGGCGCAAGCTGTTCGAGGACATCCGGGAGCGCGACGACCCGGAGGCCCCGACCACGATCCCCACCCGCTTCCCGTACGACGTCCCCGGCACCGTCGACCCCGCCTCGGTGGCGCTGCCTGCGCTCGGTGCCCCGACCGCGCCCGGCACCGGCGACCCGGTCGGGGCGACCACGGCCCGCGCCTCCTCGCTGCCCGACGTCGTCGACGGCCCGCTCGGCCCGATCGACCTGGGTCGCGGGCTGAAGGCCCACGGCATGAGCAACGCGCTCGTCGTCGCCGGCTCGAAGACCGCGACCGGACGCCCGCTCGCCGTCTTCGGCCCGCAGACCGGCTACTTCGCGCCGCAGCTGCTCACCGAGGTGGACCTCAACGGTCCGGGCATCGCCGCCCGTGGCGTGTCCTTCGCCGGCACCCAGGCCGTGGTGCAGCTCGGCCACGGCGTCGACTACGCCTGGTCGGCCACCTCCGCCGGCGCCGACCTCGTCGACGTGCTGGCCGAGCGGCTGTGCAACGTCGACGGCACCCGGGCCACGATCCAGAGCACCGCGTACCTGGTCGGCACGACCTGCACGCCGTTCGACGCCTACACCCACACCGAGCTGGCCAAGCCCAGTGCCGGCGGCACCGGCGCTCCGCAGCGCCTGGACTTCCTCGTCCAGCGCACGCGCCACGGCATCGTGCAGAAGCGCACCACCACGGTCGCCGGCGTGCCGATCGCGCTGGTCTCGCAGCGGTCCACGTACGGCGCGGAGTTCGACTCCGTCGTCGGCTTCGCGCGCATCAACAACCCGGACTACGTGAAGAGCGCCGAGGACTTCAAGCGCGCGTTCGCCGGGGTCGACTACACGTTCAACTGGTTCTACCTGGACGACAAGGACATCGCCTACGTCCAGAGCGGCCGGCTGCCGCTGCGCGCGCCCGGCGTCGACCCGGCGCTGCCCCGCTTCGGCGACACCCGGTGGGACTGGCGCGGCTTCCTGCCCGACGCCGGCCACCCGCAGGCGACCAACCCGCCGGCCGGCTACCTCGTCAACTGGAACAACAAGAGCGCGCCCGGCTTCTCGGCCGCCGACAACCAGTACGGCTACGGGTCGATCTACCGCTCGCTGTCGCTGGAGGAGCGGGTGCTCTACCGCCTGCGCGGCGGCAAGAAGATCACCAAGGTCGGCCTGGTCGACGCGATGCAGGACGCCGCGACCGTCGACGTCCGCGGCAAGCAGCTGCTGCCCGAGCTGCTCGCCGTGCTCGGTGACGACCCCGCCCAGCGCCCGACCCTCGCCCTGCTGCGCGAGTGGCTGCGCAACGGCGCCCACCGCGTCGACCGCGCGCGCACCGGCGCCTACACCGGCCAGGCCGCCATCGCCGTCTTCGACGCCTGGTACGAGGACGCCGCCCGCACCGTCTTCCGCGGCGCCATCGGCCCGCTGGCGGAGGCGGTCCCTGGCCGCCTCGACGACCACCCGCGGCTCGGGCTCGGCTCCGCCTTCAACGGCGTGGGCTGGTACGGCTACGTCGACAAGGACCTGCGCCAGGTGCTCGGGCAGAAGGTCGCGGGCCGCTACTCCCGCACCTACTGCGGCGCCGGCTCGCTGGCCCGCTGCCGCGCCGACCTGCGCGCGTCGCTGTCCCGCTCGGTCGCCGCGGCGCTCAAGGCGCAGCAGGTCTCCTCCGTCGGCGCGCTGACCTACGACAAGAAGCTCGACAACATCCGCTCGGTGACCGCCGGCATCGTCGGCGTGCCGGAGATCGACTGGCAGAACCGGCCGACCTTCCAGCAGGTCGTCCAGTTCACGAAGCACCGCTAGCAGGCGCGTCTCGTCCGCCGCCCGCGACTTCCCCAGGGTTCTGGTCGTCGCGCCGGCGTGTCGCGTACGGCAGCCCTGGGGAAGTCGCCGACGCCCGGGACGTCCCCTGCCGCAGCACATGATCCCGCGGTCGCTCGCTGTGCTGTCGCAGGGGAGGTCGCGTCGGGCGTGCGACCGGAGCCGACTTCCCCTGCCGCAGCACCTCCGCGAGCCGCCCGTACGTGTGCTCCCGCAGGGGAGGTGCGGCTAGGCGGGCAGGCGGTCGCGCAGGAACGCGATGTCGGCGGCCTGGCCGTCGACGCCGCCCGGGCGTCTCGCACACGACGGGCGCGCCCGGCCGCCGCGACGACGGCGACGAGCACGTCCGGGTCGATCTGCCCCGTACCGAAGTTGGCGTGCCGGTCGGCGCCGCTGTCGAAGGCGTCGCGCGAGTCGTTGGCGTGCACCAGGTCGATGCGCCCGGTGATGGCGAGCACCCGCTCGACCACGTCGACCAGCTCCTCGCCGCCGGCGTGCGCGTGGCAGGTGTCGAGGCAGAAGCCGACGCCCTCGAACCCGCCGACCGCGTCCCACAGCCGGGCGATCGCGTCGAGCTTGCGGGCCATCGCGAGGTCGCCCCCGGCGGTGTTCTCGATGAGCACCGGCAGCGGCCGCTCCATGCGCTCGAACGTCTTGACCCAGTTGTCGACGCCGGTCTGCGGGTCGTCGCCCTTGAGCACGTGACCGCCGTGCACGATCAGGCCCTTGGCGCCGAGCTTGGCCGCCGCGTCGGCGTGCTGGGTCAGCAGCTTGCGCGACGGGATGCGGATGCGGTTGTTGCCCGTGGCGACGTTCAGCACGTACGGCGCGTGCACGTAGAGGTCGACGCCCTCGTCCGGCGACACGTCCGGCACGACCGGTGCCTTCCACCCCTGCGGGTCACCCAGGAAGAACTGCACGAGGTCGGCGCCGCGCGCGCGGGCCTCGCCCAGCGGGTCGGCCTGGTCGACGTGGGCTCCGATGCTCAGCACCGGACCACCGTAGGTCTCACCTGCGACAGCCCGGCAGGGGTGGAGGCGCCGGCGGCGAAGAAGGCAGTATGGGACGCATGCGCAGGCTCACCGGGACCACGGCCGAGGTGCTGGCCGTCCTGGCCCTCGTCGCGTCCTCGCTCCTGCTCGGCCTGGCGTCCCCCGCCGCGGCCGCGGTGCGCGAGATCCGCATCACGCAGGACGGGGCGGACCCGGTCGCGCTCGTCGTCGCCGCCGGCGACACGGTGCGCTTCGTCAACGCCGACACCTTCGTGCACCGGGTGGAGAGCAGCAGCGCCGGCTGGGACTTCGCGAGCGAGACGCTGCTCCCCGGCGAGGCGTACGAGGTGCCGACGCCGCTGACCGCGCCCGGCCGCTACACCTACCGGGGCAGCGGCCTCGACGACCTCGAGGGCAGCGTCACCGTGCCCGGGGCGACGACCAGCGCCGGTGCCTCGCCGGCGTCGCCGGCGTCGTCGGCGTCCGCGAGCCCGGCCGCCTCGCGCCACGCCGAGCCCGGGTGCCTCGACCTCCGCCTCCGCCGCCCCCTCGGGATCGGCCACCCCCTCCCCGGCCAGCACCGGCGGGACCGGGTCGGTGCAGGGCCCGCCGCCGCTGCTCGGCGGCGGCTTCCTCCCGCCCTCCGCGCCCGGGCAGGCCGGCCTGCCGCCGGCGGTGGCGCCGGCCCCCCTGCTGTCCGGTGCCCCGCTCGTCGCCGGCGCCCTCCCGACGACGGCGCCGGTCGACCCCGAGGTCGCCCCGCAGTCGGCCGGCGACGCCGCCGTCACGGACCCGCTCGCCGTCGCGCCGGTCTCCGGTCCGCTGCCCGGGGCGCCCGACACCCGCCGGATGGGCCTGCCGGTGGTCCTCGCGCTGCTCAGCGCCGCCGCCGTGCTCTCGCTGCTCGTGCGCCTGCTGCTCGCGGAGCCGGTGGCCGGCCGGCTGCCCGCCCTGCCGCGTCCCGCGCTGCGCAGCGCGCCGACCGCGGACCCCGCCACCGGCTGACGCCCCGTACGCCTGCCTGCTCGGCCCAGGAGCGCCCCCGCGCCCGCTGGTAGCCTCAGCAGGTTTGCTGACGCGAACACCCTCCTGCCACGGACCGTCCGTGGCCGCTGAGTCCACAGGAGGAGGTGGGTCACTTGCGTCACTACGAGCTCATGGTCATCCTCGACCCCGATCTGGAGGAGCGGACCATCGCTCCCTCGCTCGACACGTTCCTCAACGTCATCCGCAACGGCGGGGGCACCGTGGAGAAGGTCGACGTGTGGGGGCGGCGCCGCCTCTCCTACGAGATCGACAAGAAGCCCGAGGGCATCTACGCCGTCATCGACCTCAACGCCGAGCCGGCCCTGATGCAGGAGCTGGACCGTCAGCTCAACCTCAACGACGCCGTCCTGCGGACCAAGGTCCTCCGGCCCGAGATCCGCTAGCTCTTCCTGTCGGACCTGCCTGCCACGCTGCGCAGGCCGTCACCCCGGCTCCACCACACACCGCACTCGCTCTTCCCCTTCCCCGCTCAGCCTGTGCGCGACCGACAGCGCACGCACCCGACCCCACACACACATCTCCCGCTCCGGCGGGCGACAACACATCCCGCTCCGCGGGAAGGGCCCAGGAGGACCTGCATGGCAGGCGAGACCGTCATCACCGTCGTCGGGAACCTGACGAACGACCCCGAGCTCCGCTTCACCCCCAGTGGTGCAGCGGTCGCGAGCTTCACCGTTGCCTCCACTCCCCGGACGCTCGACAAGGCGACCAACGAGTGGAAGGACGGCGAGGCGCTCTTCCTCCGCTGCAGCATCTGGCGCCAGGCGGCCGAGAACGTCGCCGAGTCGCTCACCCGCGGCAGCCGCGTGATCGTGCAGGGCCGGCTCCAGCAGCGGTCGTACGAGACCAAGGAGGGCGAGAAGCGCACGGTGATCGAGATGCAGGTCGACGAGATCGGCCCGTCCCTGAAGTACGCCACGGCCAAGGTCAACAAGACCTCGCGCGGTGGCGGCGGCGGCGGGTACGGCGGCGGTGGTGCACCTTCCGGTGGTGGTGGCGGCGGCTTCGGTGGCGGCGCCCCGGCTGACGACCCGTGGGCCTCGGCGCCCTCGGGCGGCGGCGGTGGCGGCGGCGGCTGGTCCGACGAGCCCCCCTTCTAACTCCCTTCCCTGACCAGGAGATCTCCCGATGGCCAAGCCACCGCCCCGCAAGCCGAAGAAGAAGGTCTGCCAGTTCTGCAAGGACAAGGCGACCTACATCGACTACAAGGACACCGGTCTGCTCCGCAAGTACATCTCGGACCGCGGCAAGATCCGCGCCCGTCGTGTCAGCGGCAACTGCAGCCAGCACCAGCGCGACGTCGCCGTCGCCGTGAAGAACAGCCGCGAGATGGCGCTCCTCCCCTACACCTCGACGGCGCGCTGATCATGAAGCTGATCCTGAACCAGGACGTCCCGGGCCTCGGTGCCCCGGGCGATGTCGTCGAGGTCAAGGACGGCTACGGCCGCAACTACCTCGTGCCGCGCGGCTTCGCGCAGCTGTGGACCAAGGGTGCCGACAAGCAGATCGCCACGATCCGCCGGGCCCGCGAGGTCCGCGAGGTCCGCGACCTCGGTGCCGCCGAGCAGATCAAGGCGCAGCTCAGCTCGCTGAAGGTCGCCCTGCCGGCCCGCTCGGGTGAGGGCGGCCGGCTGTTCGGCTCCGTCACCCCGGGCGACATCGTCGACGCCGTCAGCAAGGCCGGCGGTCCCAAGCTCGACAAGCGCCTGCTCACGCTGACGCCGATCAAGTCCCTCGGCCAGCACACCGTCACCGTGCGGGTGCACCCCGAGGTCGAGGCGACCCTGACGGTCGACGTCGTCGCCGCCAAGTAGCTCGTCCCACGCACGTCCCGCAGGCCCGGAGCTCCCGACAGGGGGCGCCGGGCCTGCGGCGTTCCCGGGGGCGTGACGGGCGCGTACGGGCTGCGCTACGCGGCGCTGCCGGGCAGGACCGCGCAGCGCTGCCGGTCTGCTGCTGCCCGGGGGCCAGGGGCACGCGGACCGCTGACGATCACCGCTGCGAGGTGCGACCGGGGTGCGGCGGGACGCGGCGAGACGCCGCGGGCGCGTGACCGCCGCGGGCCGGCGGGGCGGCGTCCGACGGGCGTTCTGTCGGTGCCGGGTGCTCTGCTGACGGCATGCCCGCTCCCCCGACGACCCGGTGCCCCGAGCCCGGGTGCTCGGCGGTCCGGACCGGCTTGCGTGACCGTCCAGTCGCCATCTGTGACCGGGCACCTGGGCGGCCGGACTTTCTTCGTCCACAGGCTGGGGATGAGCCTGTGGGCAGGTGGCAGGAGTGATGTCGGTCGCACTGCGGCGTCCTGCACAGGCCGTCCCCAGGAGCCTCCACAGATCGCCACGCTCCGGTCCCCACCTTCCCCACAGCAGCGTCCACAGGGGCTCGCGACCGGCCCCCGCGACACGTCGAGACCGGCCCTGCTCTGCCTGTAGAACTGCCGGGACGGACGGCGCCCGAGCGGGTGGCGCGCGCCGCGACGGGCACCAGCACGGAGAGAAGGACGCAGCGTGAGCGACGGGGTCGTCGAGCTCCCGACGCAGGCCCACCGGCAGAGCGGCGGCGGAGCCGTCGAGTTCGAGCGGACGCCTCCGCAGGACGTCCCGGCCGAGCAGTCCGTCCTCGGCGGCATGCTCCTGAGCCGCGACGCGATCGCCGACGTCGTCGAGGTCCTGAAGGCGCCGGACTTCTACCGGCCGGCCCACCAGACGATCTACGAGGCGATCCTCGACCTCTACGGCAAGGGCGAGCCGGCCGACCCGATCACGGTCTCGTCCTTCCTGCAGAAGAGCGGTGACCTCGCCCGGATCGGCGGCGCGCCCTACCTGCACACGCTGCTGTCGAGCGTGCCCGACCGCGGCCAACGCCGGCTGGTACGCCAAGATCGTCGCCGAGCAGGCGGTCCTGCGCCGGCTGGTCGAGGCCGGCACCCGGATCGTGCAGCTCGGCTACGCGGCGGGTGGCGGCGAGGTCGACGACATCGTCGACCGGGCGCAGCAGGCCATCTACGACGTGACCGAGCGCCGGAGCAGCGAGGACTACACGCTGCTCGAGGAGCTCATGCAGCCGACGATGGACGAGCTGGAGGCGATCAGCGACCGCAGCGGGCAGATGAGCGGTGTGCCGACCGGCTTCGCCGACCTCGACGCGCTGACCAACGGCCTGCACCCCGGCCAGCTGATCGTGCTGGCCGGTCGTCCGGGTATGGGGAAGTCCACGGCAGGACTGGACATCGCCCGGTCGTGCTCGATCAAGAACGGCATGACCAGCGCCATCTTCAGCCTGGAGATGAGCAAGACCGAGATCACCATGCGTCTGCTGTCGGCCGAGGCGCGGGTGCCGCTGCACCACATGCGCAGCGGCATGATGACCGACGACGACTGGGCCCGCCTGGCCCGGCGCATGGGCGAGGTCGCCGAGGCGCCGCTGTTCATCGACGACAGCCCCAACCTGTCGATGATGGAGATCCGCGCCAAGGCCCGCCGCCTGCGCCAGCGCCACGACCTGCGCCTCGTCGTCATCGACTACCTGCAGCTGATGAGCGGCAACAAGAAGGCCGAGAGCCGCCAGCAGGAGGTCTCCGAGCTCTCCCGCCAGCTCAAGCTGCTGGCCAAGGAGCTCGAGGTCCCGGTCATCGCGATGAGCCAGCTCAACCGTGGCCCGGAGCAGCGCACGGACAAGAAGCCGCAGCTGTCCGACCTGCGCGAGTCCGGCTCCATCGAGCAGGACGCCGACATGGTCGTGCTCCTGCACCGCGAGGACGTCTACGAGAAGGAGAGCCCGCGGGCCGGTGAGGCCGACTTCATCGTCGCCAAGCACCGCAACGGGCCCACCTCGACGATCACGGTCGCGTTCCAGGGCCACTACAGCCGCTTCGTCGACATGAGCCAGGGCTGACCGACGTGGAGGCTGGGGACGCCGCGGGGACGGGCGAGGGTCGCGCGACGCCCCGTGCGGACGTGCCGACGTTCCGCTGCGTCGCTGCCGTCCGCGCTGGTGCTGCCCCCGGTGCGTGCCGACCAGGCGGCCCCAGTTCCCCGCCGGCCAGCCCCTCGGCCGGCTGGCCGACCGCCCCGCGCGCTGGTGGTCGGCGCCGCAGACCGCGCCCGCTCAGCCCTGAACCGCCAGGCCCTCCCGCGCGTCCCAGTCAGCATGTCCGTCCTGCGCACCCTCGCCGCCCTGCTCACCGCGGGCCTCCTGCTCACCGCCTGCGGCGCCGGCCCCGACGCGGACAGCACGTTGGAGACCAGCCCCGCCGACCCGGTCCTGCGCGACGGCGACCGGGTGACCGCGACCGGCCGGGTCGTGCAGGTCCCGGGCAGCCGCGTGCGGTTCTGCGCGACCGAGGCGTTCGACGCGGTCGGCTACGCGCCGGGCACCGAGCCGCCGCCCCGGATGTGCGAGCAGGGGGTGTGGGTCGAGGGCGCCGACCTGGCCACGCTGCAGGACCGGCGGGAGAAGGCCGGCGCCGTCGAGGGCTGGGCCACCCTGACCGGCGTCCTGGAGGGCGACACGGTCCGGGTCGAGGAGCAGGCGGCGCCGGACCGGTCCCGGCCGGCCGAGGTCGGCCAGCACGTCCCGTGCCCGGCTCCGGCGGGCGGCTGGCCGCGCGACCCGGCGATCCTGCGCGGTCCCGGCTACCAGCCGGAGGGCGACGCCAACATGGATGCCGAGCGCCCGGCGCTCGAGCGCTACCGCGCGGAGCACCCGGGTGCGGTGCTGGACGTCGCGCTGCTGCGGCCCGTACCGCGACGCCGTCCTGCTGGGGGTGGTCGCGCGGGACGCGCAGGCGAAGGAGGAGGTCGAGGCGGCGCTGCGACCGGCGTACGGCACCCGGCTGTGCGTCGTCGTCGCCCGCTTCACCACAGGCCGAGCAGCAGGCGGCCGACGACGACCTGTCGCTGCTCGCCCCCGGCCGCCGCGAGCAGGGCGTGACCTCCAGCGGGTCCGGCATCAGCGACGACCTGCAGCTCGAGTTCCACCTCGACGTCGTGCGGATGACCGACGCGCTGCAGGAGGCGGTCGCCCGGCACCCGGCCGGGCTGGTGGACGTCCGCGCCTGGCTGACCCGGGTCTAGACGGACCCCCGCCACTGCGACACGGTGACGCGATGACCTCCCCGCTGCCGGCCCGCGCCTCCGTCGTGGTCGTCGGCGGCGGGGTCATGGGGGTCAGCACGGCGTTCCACCTGGCCGAGGCAGGCGTACGGGACGTGCTGCTGCTGGACAGCGGCTCCCTCGGCGGCGGCTCGACCTGCAAGGCGGCGGGCGGCGTACGCGCGATGTTCTCCGATGCGGTGAACATCGCGCTGGGGCAGCGCAGCCTGGAGGCGTTCGCCCGGTTCGGGGAGCGGCCCGGGCAGGAGATCGACCTGCACCGCGTCGGCTACCTGTTCCTGCTCGACCGGGCGGCGGACGTCGAGGCGATGACCGAGGCGGTGACGCTGCAGAACGCGCTCGGTGTCCCGAGCCTGATGATCAGCCCGGCCGAGGCGCAGCGGCTCTCCCCGCTGATCAGCACCGAGGGGCTGCTGGCCGCCGCCTGGTCCCCGACCGACGGCCACTGCACGCCCGAGTCGGTGGTGCTCGGCTACGCGACCGGCGCCCGGCGCCACGGCGCGACCCTCGTCCCGCACTGCGCCGTCACCGGCATCCGCACGGCCGACGGCACCGTCACCGGCGTGGTGACCGACCGCGGCACGGTCGCGACGGACACGGTCGTCTGCGCCGCCGGGCCGTGGTCGCAGCAGGTCGCCGCGATGGCCGGGGTCGACCTGCCGGTCACCCCCCTGCGCCGGCAGGTCCTGATCACCGAGCCGGTGCCCGACCTGCCGCCCGGCCTGCCCATGACCATCGACTTCACGACGTCGTTCTACTTCCACGGCGAGGGCCGCGGCCTGCTGATGGGGATGAGCGACCCCGACGAGGTGCCTGGCTTCCGGCTCGAGCGGTCCGACGCCTGGCTGCCGCGGCTCAGCGACGCGGTGGCCCGTCGGGCGCCGTCGCTGACCGAGGTCGGGGTGCGCACCGGCTGGGCGGGGCTCTACGAGGTGACGCCCGACGCCAACGCCCTCATCGGCGAGGCGCGGGGCGTCAGCCGCCTGCTGTACGCGACCGGGTTCTCCGGCCACGGCTTCCTCATGGGGCCGGCCGTCGGTGAGGTGCTGCGCGACCTGGTCCTCGGGCGTACGCCGCCGGTCGACGTCTCCGGGCTCTCGGTCGACCGCCTGCACGCCGAGGCGCTGCGTCCCGAGGTGAACGTGGTCTGAGCTACGGCTCGTCCGGGGCCGCCCCGCCGCCCGCGTTCTCCTCGCGTCGTCGGCGTCGGAGGTGGCCCGGTCGACGCCGATCAGCGCCGCCCGAAGAGCACGACGAGGGCGCCGGCGGCAGCAGGACGGCGATGGACCCGTAGACGACGTCCTCGACGACGACCAGGAGCCGGTCGCCGGCGCGGACACGTGACGGAGGACGCTTCTCGGGCATGCCGGACTGTGGCCCACTCGGGGCCCGCGCGCACCCCTGACCCTGGAGAGCCGATGCCCGCCACGACCGTGCCCGGCGCCGCGAGCGCGCCCGAGCTCGACGCCTACCTCGCCGTCCCCGCGGTCGGCACCGGCCCGTGGCCCGGCGTGGTGGTGCTGCACGAGGTGTTCGGGCTCAACGACGACACCCGCCAGCAGGCCGACCGGCTGGCGGCGGCGGGCTACCTGGCGCTCGCGCCGGACCTGTTCTCGGCCGGCGGTGTCCTGCGCTGCCTGCGGTCGACGTTCAGCGCGCTGTCCTCGGGGACGGGAGCGGCGTACGGCGACATCGAGGCGAGCCGGGCGCTGCTGGCCGGGCGCGAGGACTGCACCGGCAAGGTCGGCGTGATCGGGTTCTGCCTGGGAGGTGGCTTCGCGCTGATGGCTGCCAGCCGCGGCTTCGACGCCTCAGCGCCCAACTACGGCCCGTTGCCGAGCGACCCGCACGAGGTGCTGCGCGGTGCGTGCCCGGTCGTCGCCAGCTTCGGCAAGCGCGACGTCGGCCTGCGCGGTGCGGCCGCCCGGCTCGACGCCGTCCTCACCGAGGTCGGCGTCGAGCACGACGTCAAGGAGTACGCCGGGGCCGGTCACTCGTTCCTCGAACCGGCACAACGCCGGGGCGCTGTCGGTGCTCGAGCGGGTGGCCGGCTTCCACTACCACCAGCCCTCGGCGGAGGACGCCTGGGCGCGGATCCTGCGGTTCTTCGCCACGCACCTCGGCTGAGGTCAGGCGCGGACGGCCGCCTTGCCGGTGAGCAGCATGCCGGTCTCGCCGCAGCGGCAGCGGTAGGCGACGTGGATGCCCGCGTCGTCGTTCACGATCCCCAGGACCTGGCTGGGGCTGATCAGCTGGCGGCGCGAGCATCCCGCGCAGAACACGTCGAACATCGTCTCTCTCCTCTTCGGCGACCCGGACACCCGAGCGTCGACACGACGGTAGGTCGACTTGAGGCAGAGAGGTAGCCTCTCCTGTCTCTCCCAGCCATAGGGATCGCCTGTGCTTTCGCTGCACCACCTGCGCTGCTTCACCGCGGCGTACGAGCACCGCTCCTTCACCGCCGCGGCGGCCGAGCTCGGCTACGCGCAGCCGTCCCTGTCGGAGCAGATCCGGCTGCTGGAGCGCAGCGTCGGCGCGCAGCTGTTCACCCGGGCCGGTCGCGGCGTCATCCCGACCGAGGCGGCGCACGTGCTGCGGCCGCACGCCGAGCGCACGCTGGCTGCCGCGGCCGAGGCCCGGGCCGCCGTCGCGTCGGTGACCGCGCTGGAGACCGGGACCGTGCGCTTCGGCATCTTCGGCACGGCCCGGCTCTACATGGGCGCGACGCTGGTGGCCGACGTGCTCGAGCGCTACCCGGGGCTGCGGGTCGAGCTGATCGGGCAGAACTCCGCCGAGGTGCTCGAGGAGCTGCGGCGGGGCCGGCTCGAGGCGGCGATGATCTCGCTGCCCGTGGCCGACGAGGGCATGGCGGTGCGGCCGGTCGCGCGCGAGGAGCTGGTCTACATCAGCGCCGACCACGACCGGCTGCGCACGCCGGTCACGGCGAAGGCCCTGGCGGCCGCGTCGCTGGTCGCTGCCCGAGGCGACCTGGCGCACCCAGGACTCCACGCGGGTCGCTCTCGCCCGGTTCGTGCAGGAGTCGGGCCGGTCCCTGCAGACCCGGATCGAGGTCGAGGACGTCGAGACCGCGGTCGAGCTGGTCGCGCGCGGGCTGGCCGACTCGGTGGTCCAGCGCGCCGTCCTCGAGGAGCTCGGGCCGCGGCTGGCACCGGACATCGGCTCGGTCTCCCTGCGGCCTCGGCTCTACGACACGGTCGCTGTGGTCCACCGCAAGGACGCGGTCCTCTCGCCCGGCGCCCGGCTGGTCATCGAGCTCGCGGTCGACCGCCTGCGCGCCGTCACCGAGCCCCTGCTCGACCGCTGACCTACGGCGACCCGGTCCGCGACACGACCGCCGTGCGGGTCCGGCTGATCACGGTCACCTTGCCGTTCACGGCGACGGCGGCCTGCACGTCGTGCCCGTACGGGGTCATCGGCCCGCCCCAGAAGACGTTGCTGCCCTTGCTCCCCTGCGCGGCGTAGCCGCGGTAGCTGCTGTCGGTCTCCGTGCCGGTCGTCCACGTGACGAACGAGGAGCCGGCGCTCGAGCCGATCCGCGGACGGTCGCCGCCGACCAGGAACTGGTGGCTGCGGAACGTGCCGGAGGCGTTGTCGGCCTCGACCACCTTGCCGTCGCGGGCGAACGCCAGGAAGGTCGCGCCCCGGCGCAGCACGTCCGGCGAGGAGTTCTGCTCGCCCTCCGTGGAGAAGGCGCGAGCGTTCTGCAGCGTCCCGGTCGTGCTCGTGGCGACCCACAGGTCGGACGGCCCGGGCTGAGCCGGGGCGGTCTGCCGCGACCAGGCCAGCACCATGCCGTTGGCGTCCACCGAGATCGACGGCTCCGCGTCGGACACGTCCGCCGCGGTCGAGGTCATCTGCGTACGCGCCTGCGGCGTGCCGAACGTCTTCGCCGAGAACAGCTGCCCGTGCGCGAACTCGCCGCCCGGGCCGACCTGCTCGTCCCAGACCGCCCACCAGCGGCCGCCGTGCGCGCCGACGTCGGCGCTCGGCACCGTTGCGCCGATCGGCCCCGACAGCGTGGTCACCGGGTAGAAGCGGCCGGTGTGGTCGCGCTTGGTGATGCGCACCCGGTCGGGCTGGCCGGCGTCGCTGAACGTGAGGAAGACCAGGTAGGTCGAGACGTCGTCGGCGGCCACGCCGAGGGGCACGCCGCGGTAGGGCGTGGCGACCCGCGTCCAGCCCTGGCTGCCGCCCTGCACGTAGGTGATGACGTCGCCGCAGGCGGTGCTGTTGAAGCTGACGAAACCCCGTACCGCGCCGGCGGCGTAGACCGCGTCGGTGCCGCCGCCGCTGCCGGTCCGCGCGCAGGGAGGTGCCGACAGGGTCCGCTCCGGGCCGAACGAGGGCGCGGCCCCGGCGGGGGCCGCGCCCAGGCCCAGCAGAGCCGCGGCGGCCAGGGCGACGACGGGCAGGCGACGCTTCATGCGGTGCTCCTGGGGACGGCGGGGGAGAAGCGTCCTGCGGGACCGGCGGGAGGGCAAGGCCCGGGTCCGGTGTGTGCCGGATGTCCCGCAGGACGTGGCGCCCGCCCCGCGCAGCCCGGAGGAGCAGCCAGCAGGATGGGGCGGTGACCAGCCTCGGCGCGATCTTCCTGCCCCAGCTCCCGCCCGAGCGGCTGCGCGAGGTCGCCCGCGCCGCCGACGGCAGCGGCCTCGACCAGCTCTGGCTCTGGGAGGACTGCTTCCTGGAGAGCGGCATCGCCTCCGCCGCGGCGGCGCTCGCCTGGACCGAGCGGATGCAGGTCGGCATCGGCCTGCTGCCGGTCCCGCTGCGCAACGTCGCGCTGACCGCGATGGAGCTGGCCACGCTGCACCGGCTCTTCCCCGGCCGGCTGCACGCGGGGATCGGCCACGGCGTGCAGGACTGGATGGCGCAGGTCGGCGCGCAGGTCGGAGTCGCCGGTGACGCTGCTGTCGGAGTACGCCACCGCCCTGCGCGCCCTGCTGCGCGGTGACACCGTGACCACGCAGGGCCGCTACGTGCAGCTGGACGGCGTCGCCCTGGACTGGCCGCCGCCCCGCCCGGTCGCGGTGCACGCCGGCGCGCACGGGGCCGCGCTCGCTGCGGCTGTGCGGCGAGGTCGCCGACGGGACGATCCTGACCGGCGGCACCACCCCGGACGGCGTCCGCGCGGCCCGGCGGCTCGTCGACGAGGGGCGGGCCGCTGCCGGGCGCACCGACCCGCACAGCGTGACCGTCTACCTGCTCGCCGCGACCGGGCCCGGTGCGGCGGAGCGGCTGGCCGGCGCGCAGCAGCGCTGGGGCTACGCCGCGCAGGACACCGGCGTCGCCGGCGACGCGCACGCGGTGGCCGACGCGGTCAGCCGCTGGGCCGAGGCGGGCGCCGACACGGTGGTGCTGCAGCCGACCGACGACGACCCCGACCCCGAGGGCTTCGTGCCGCTTCGCCGGGGGCGAGGTGCGCCCGCTGGTGGGATGACGCAGGATGGCCCGGTGTTCCGCGACGGCGACGGCTGGGTCCAGTGCGCCGCGGGGCACCGGCACTGGGGCGTCTACGGCGCCGCCGGCCTGCTGCTGACCGCTCCCGGCGAGGACGGCGCGCCGCGGGTCCTGCTCCAGCACCGCGCGGCCTACAGCCACCACGGCGACACCTGGGGCGTCCCGGGCGGGGCCCGTGGCCGCGACGAGGGGCCGCCCGAGGCCGCCCTGCGCGAGGCGGCCGAGGAGACCGGGCTCGACCCGGCCGAGGTCGTCGTGGCCAGCACGCTACGTCGACGACCACGGCGGCTGGGCCTACACGACCGTGCTGGCCGGGGCCGGCCGCCTGCTCGAGGTGCACGCCGAGGACCGCGAGAGCACCGCGGTCGCCTGGGTCCCCGTGCCGGAGGTCGACGCGCTGGTGCTGCACCCCGGCTTCGCCGCGAGCTGGCCGGTCGTCCGCGGCCTGCTGCCGCGCTAGTCCGACAGGCGGAGCAGCGCGAACAGGTCGTCCGGCCCGTACGTCAGGCAGACGCCCCCGGCGGTGGTCGTGACGATCATGACGATCAGCACCCACGCGGCGCCCCGGCGCCAGCCGTGCACCTGCGTCGGCATCGACGGCGGGAGGTAGGAGGTCGGCAGCGCGGTGCGCAGCTGGAGCTCCTGCCAGTGCGGGTCCGGCTCGAGCGCGCCGTCGCGCCCGTCGGGCACGTGGGCGTACGCGTCGGCGGCCATGCGCCGAGGGTAGGCGCGGATCAGCCGAGCAGCAGCGCGAGGCCGCCGACGGTGAAGGCGACCATGACGACCAGCAGCGGGTACTGCGAGGTGCGCGCCTGGTCGCCCCGCACCAGGCGCACCGCGCGGTCGTGCGCCAGCACCACGCCGAGCACGTGGCCGAGCACGATGGCGCTGACCTGCACGCCGCTGATCGTCGACGGCGACACGGCCGTGTAGTCGACCGCGTCCCCGGCGGTGCCGAACAGGTCCAGCCCGGTGCGGAACGGGTCGCTCGCCAGGATCCAGGTCAGCTGCCCGTCGAGCAGGAAGAGCGAGAAGTAGTGCGCGATGGCGTAGCCGGCGGCGATCGGGACGATCGAGTGCGCGAAGTCGGGCGGGCCGCTGCCGGCGCCGGACAGCCGCTGCGCCAGGCCGGTGGCCGCGGCGTACAGGCCGCCCACGGCGAGCAGCGTGACGAGCAGGCCCAGCGTCGGCGGCAGGCCGGCGGCGTCGCCGCGGATGCCCGGGCCGGTCTGCCACCACTGCGTGCGCGTGACGCCGTCGAACGCGGTGGTCCCGACCAGCGCCATGACGAAGCCGGACAGCCCCGGCGCCCGCGCGCAGCCCGTCGGCGCCGTCGAGCGGGTTGCGCAGCACCAGCCGGCCGTCCTCGCGACGGCCGAACGGCGCGAGCCGCCCGAGCAGGCTGCTGTAGACCTCGAAGGCGTCGCCGCGGGCGAACCAGCCGGCGCCGAACCAGAGCGCGCAGATCAGCTGCACGACGGCGTAGACCACGAGGAAGACGCCGACCGTGCCCGGTCGTGAGCGCTCGGGGTAGCAGAGCTCGAGCCAGGCGTAGGCGACCAGCGCGGCGGTCGCGGGCCAGTAGCCCAGGCGCGGGCAGCCGGTCCGCGGCGGGCGCCGGGCCGGTCAGCGGGACGAGCAGCGCGTGCAGGCTCCGCAGCGGGTTGACCCGGCGCCAGACCGGGCCGAGCAGCAGGCTGGCCGGGACGAGGCCGACCCAGAAGGTCACGTAGAAGGCGTAGACGCCGAGGTTCTCCGGCGGCTCGGCCGGCCCGACGAGGGCGACCGCGACGACGAGCAGCGTGAGCGCCAGCACGACGGCGCGCAGGACGAACGTCGTGACCGGGCTGTCGACCACCTTCTGCACGCCGGCGGGCAGCGGCGTGCCGGCCCGGTCGCCGCGCAGCCGCGAGCGCGGCCACAGCAGGCCGAGCGCGGAGAACGAGACGAGGACCGCGAGCGCCGCGCCGGTCAGCGAGGCCCAGAGCGGGACGGGCAGGTCGGCGCGGGTGCCGACGCCGTGCGCGAGCAGTGCGGGCGCGACCGGGCTCACTGCACCTGGAGCCGGGTCAGCTGCGTCCGGGACTCCTCCAGCTCGACCTCGTAGACGCCCGGCTTGTCGGCCACGAACTCCAGCTGCGCCGGCTGGTTCGCCGACACGTCCTGCGACAGGTCGTAGCCGTGCAGGTGGATCTCGTCGGCCACGTCGGACAGCACGGTCAGGCGTACGCGGCTGCCGACCTTGACCTGGACCCGGCCGGTGTCACCGCTGACCTTGCCGCCGGCGACCGTGAGCTGGACCTCCTGGGCCGGCTGCGTGTCGTCCGGGACGTCCGTGCCGGTGGAGGGGGCGATCGGCGACGCCTCGGGCGACGCGGCGGCCGACGGCGCGGACGCGGCCGGCGGCGCGGTCACGGTGCTGTCGTCGTCGCTCCCGCACGCGGACAGCGTGGCGGTCAGCACCACGGGGAGCACGAGCAGGGACAGGCGAGGAGGGAGCATCACGGCGAAGATCGTCCCACGGCCGCTGTGAAGGGTGCGTGTGGTCCCCGGGCTGTGGCAGGGTCCGGCCGCATGACGACGATCTCCCGCACGGTCGAGGTGCAGGCACCGCCCGAGCGGGTGTGGGCGCTGGTGAGCGACCTGCCGCGGATGGGTGAGTACAGCCCGGAGAACACCGGAGGGCGCTGGGTGAAGGGCGGCGGCCCGGTCGTCGGGGCCGTCTTCCGCGGCGGCAACCAGCGCGGGTGGCGCCGCTGGAGCACCAGGGCGACGGTCACGCGGGCCGAGCCGGGGCGGGCCTTCGCCTTCGAGGTGGCCGTCGGCCCGCTGGCCGTCGCCCTCTGGTCGTACGACATCGCGCCGACCGCGACCGGCTGCACCGTGACCGAGGCGTGGGAGGACCGCCGGGGTGCGCTCATGAAGCCGCTCGGGGTCCTCGTCGCCGGGGAGCCGGACCGGGAGGGCTTCACCGGCCGCTCGATCGAGCAGACGCTCGCGCGGGTGAAGGCGACGGCGGAGTCCGCGTCGGCGTGACGCCCCGCGGCGCCGTCTGACACAGTGTGACCTGCGACACCCGGGACGGAGGTCCACCGCACACCCGCGGCGGCCTCCCGGTCCGGTCCCCGCCCCAGCCTCCGCCCGGCGACCCCGTGGTGGGGACCGAGCGCACGAGGAGCACGCCCATGACGGCCCTGTCCGACGCCGTGACAGAGACCAGCCCGATCGCCACGAGCACCACCGCGGGACCGGAGCTGGTCCAGCTGCTCACCCCCGAGGGCGAGCGCGTCACGCACCCCGACTACGACGTCGACCTGTCGGACGAGGACTACCGCGGGCTCTACCGCGACCTCGTGCTCGTGCGCCGCATCGACGTCGAGGCGACCGCCCTGCAGCGCCAGGGCGAGCTCGGCATCTGGGCCGCGCTGCTCGGTCAGGAGGCGGCGCAGGTCGGCTCCGGCCGGGCGCTGCGGCCGCAGGACTTCGCCTTCCCGACCTACCGCGAGCACGGCGTCGCGTGGTGCAAGGGCGTCGACCCGCTCAAGCTGCTGGGGCTGTTCCGCGGCGCGAGCAACGGCGGCTGGGACCCGCAGGAGAAGCGCTTCCAGCTCTACACGATCGTCATCGGCTCGCAGACCCTGCACGCCACCGGCTACGCCATGGGCATCACCAAGGACGGCGCGGTCGGCGACCCGGAGACCGGCGAGGCGGTCATCGCCTACTTCGGCGACGGCGCCAGCAGCCAGGGCGACGTCAACGAGGCGTTCGTCTGGGCCAGCGTCTACAACGCGCCGCTCGTCTTCTTCTGCCAGAACAACCAGTGGGGCATCAGCACGCCGACCGCCAACCAGACGCGCATCCCGCTCTACCAGCGCGCCCGCGGCTTCGGCTTCCCCGGCGTCCGCGTCGACGGCAACGACGTGCTCGCCACGTACGCCGTGACGCGCAAGGCGCTCGACGACGCGCGTACCGGACAGGGGCCGACCCTGGTCGAGGCGTTCACCTACCGCATGGGGGCGCACACCACGTCCGACGACCCGACCCGCTACCGGCTCGCGGCCGACCTCGAGGCGTGGAAGCTCAAGGACCCGCTGGAGCGGATGAAGGCGTTCCTCTACAAGCAGCAGATCGTCGACAGCGCGTTCTTCGAGGGCGTCGAGCACGACGCCGACGAGCTGGCCGCGCGCATCCGCAAGGGGTGCCTGGAGATGCCCGACCCCGACCCGCTCAGCATCTTCGACGACGTCTACAGCGAGACGACGCCGCTGCTGCAGGAGCAGAAGGCCACCTTCGGCAGCTACCTGGCCGGCTTCTCGGGGGTGGTCCACTGATGGCCCAGGTCACCCTCGCCCGCGCGCTCAACGAGGCGCTGCGCACCAGCATGGAGAACGACCCGAAGGTCCTGCTCATGGGCGAGGACATCGGCAAGCTCGGCGGCGTCTTCCGCGTCACCGACGGGCTGCAGAAGGACTTCGGCGAGGACCGCGTCTTCGACACCCCGCTGGCCGAGTCGGGCATCGTCGGCACGGCCATCGGCCTGGCGATCCGCGGCTACCGCCCGGTCTGCGAGATCCAGTTCGACGGGTTCGTCTACCCGGCGTACGACCAGATCGTCAGCCAGCTCGCCAAGATGCACGCGCGCAGCAAGGGCACGATCCCGCTGCCCGTGACCATCCGCATCCCGTTCGGCGGCGGCATCGGCGCGGTCGAGCACCACAGCGAGAGCCCCGAGGCGTACTTCGCGCACACCGCCGGCCTCAAGGTCGTCGCCTGCTCGAACCCGGCCGACGGCCACGCGATGCTGCAGCAGGCGATCGCCAGCGACGACCCGGTCATCTTCTTCGAGCCCAAGCGGCGCTACTGGGAGAAGGCCGAGGTCGACCTGTCCCGCACGTCGTTCGACCCGCTGTGGTCGGCCCGCGTCGTGCGCCCCGGTCGCGACGCGACCCTCCTGGCGTACGGCCCGATGGTGCGCACCTGCCTCGACGCGGCAGCCGCCGCCGCCGAGGAGGGCAAGGAGCTCGAGGTGGTCGACCTGCGGTCGCTCTCGCCGCTCGACTTCCCCACCGTGCTCGAGTCGGTGCGCCGGACCAAGCGGCTGGTCGTCGTGCACGAGGCGCCGTCCTTCGTCGGGCTCGGCAGCGAGGTCGCGGCGCGGGTCAGCGAGGAGCTGTACTACGAGATGGAGGCCCCCGTGCTGCGGGTGACCGGCTTCGACACGCCCTACCCGCCGTCGCGGGTCGAGGAGGAGTACCTCCCGGACCTCGACCGGGTCCTGCACGCCGTCGACCGCTCGCTGGCCTACTGATGTCGAGGCTCCGGGAGTTCAAGCTGCCCGACCTCGGCGAGGGGCTGACCGAGGGCGAGATCCTGCAGTGGATGGTGAAGCCGGGCGACACCGTCCTGCTCAACCAGCCGATCGTCGAGGTGGAGACCGCCAAGGCCGCGGTCGAGGTGCCGTCGCCGTTCGCCGGTGTCGTCACGCAGATCCACCACGAGGCCGGCGTCGGTCGTCGACGTCGGCTCGCCCATCATCACGTTCGACACCGACCCGGGCGCCGGGCCGCTGCCGGCCGCCCTCGGTGCGGCGGCCAACCCGGTCGAGTCGGCGGCGCCGCGGGCGGTCTCCGCGACCGGCAGCCTGGCCGAGGTCACCGCCGACGTCGTGCCGCCCGCCGCCAACGGCGCGCTGATCGGCGAGACCGGCGCCAACGGCCGCACCGCCACGCTGGTCGGCTACGGGCCGAGGTCAGGTGCGGCCACGCGCCGGGCCCGGGTCGACACCGCCGCCGGCGCCCGCCCCGAGCCGGCGCCCGCGCGCGTCTCGGCCGGCCAGGTCGGCCGGGCCGCAGCCGTCACGGTGGGCCGCAGCGACGGCGGCGTGTCGGTCCTCGCCAAGCCGCCGGTGCGCAAGCTGGCCAAGGAGCTCGGCGTCGACCTGACCGCGCTGCACGGCACCGGTCCGGCCGGCACCATCACCCGCGCCGACGTCGAGGCCGCGGCGGCTCCCGTCGCCGCAGCGCCCGCGTACGACCCGGGAACGCGCGAGCGGCGCATCCCGGTCAAGGGCGTGCGCAGGCTGACGGCCGAGGCGATGGTGCGCAGCGCGTTCACCGCGCCGCACGTGACGGAGTTCGTCACCCTCGACATGACGCCGACGATGGAGCTGCGCACGCGCCTCGCGGCCATGCCGGAGTTCGCCGGCGTGAAGGTGACGCCGCTGCTGTTCGTCGCCCGCGCCCTGCTGCTCGCGGTGAAGCGCAACCCGGAGATCAACGCGACGTGGTCCGACGACGAGATCGTCGTCAAGGACTACGTCAACCTCGGCATCGCCGCGGCCACCCCGCGCGGGCTGCTCGTGCCCAACGTCAAGGACGCCGACGCGCTGTCGCTGCGCGAGCTGGCCGTCGCGCTGCAGGCGCTGACCGAGACCGCCCGCGAGGGCCGCACGACACCGGCCGACATGCAGGGCGGGACCATCACCATCACCAACGTCGGCACCTTCGGCGTCGACAACGGCACGCCGATCCTCAACCCGGGCGAGTCCGCGATCCTGTGCTTCGGCGCGGTGCGGCCCATGCCGTGGGTGGTGGACGGCGCGGTGGTGCCGCGCCAGGTGACGCAGCTGTCGCTGTCGTTCGACCACCGCAACGTCGACGGCCAGCTCGGCTCGCAGTTCCTGTCCGACGTCGCGCGGGTGCTCTCCGACCCGGAGGTCGTGCACGCCTGGACGTGATCCACGAGACACCGGGGCGGGGTATCGCGCAGGCCAGATCGCTGTTGTACAGGGTGCATCACCAGACACGACAAGGGAGTCGGTCATGAGCATCCTGCACCGCACCACGAAGACCACGAGCGACCGCAGCCGCGCCGTCCGCGCGCTGTCCCGGGCGATCCGCACGGCGCCGACGCCGGCGTCGCGCGAGGAGCTCCAGACGCTGATGACGCGTCTCTAGCAGCAGCACTCCGAGGGGCCGTACGGGATCTCCGTACGGCCCTTCGCCGTCTCCTAGCCTGGGACCGTGACGACGACTCGGCAGGCTCGTGTCCGCGCTCCGGAGCTGGTCGGGGCGGGGGGCTGGATCGGCACCGGTGGCCACGACCTGACGCTGGCCGAGCTGCGCGGCAAGGTCGTGCTGCTCGACTTCTGGACCTTCTGCTGCGTCAACTGCCTGCACGTCCTCGACGAGCTGCGGCCGCTCGAGGAGCGCTTCTCCGACGTGCTGGTCGTCATCGGCGTGCACTCCCCCAAGTTCGCCCACGAGGCCGAGCACGACGCGGTGCTCGCCGCGGTCGAGCGCTACGAGGTGCACCACCCGGTGCTCGACGACCCGGAGCTCGCGACCTGGTCGCAGTACGCCGTGCGCGCGTGGCCGACGCTCTGCGTCGTCGACCCGGAGGGCTACCTCGTCCACGTCGCCAGCGGCGAGGGCCACGCCGAGGGGCTGGCCCGCGTGGTCGAGGAGCTGGTCTCGGTGCACGCGGCGAAGGGCACGCTGCGTCGCGGCTCCGCGCCGTACGTCCCTGCCTCCGGTGGCCGAGACCGAGCTGCGCTTCCCCGGCAAGGTGCTGCTCCTGCCGGACGGCGACCTGCTGGTCACCGACACCGCGCACCACTCCGTCGTCCGCATGGCGCCCGACGGCGAGACGCTGCTGCGCCGCTACGGCACCGGCGCGCGCGGGCTGGTGGACGGCGCCTCGCCGTGCTTCGCCGAGCCGCAGGGGCTGTGCCTGCTGGAGGACGGCACGGTGCTCGTGGCCGACACCGCCAACCACTGCCTGCGCACGCTCGACGCTGGCGTCCGGCGTCGTGACCACCGTCGCCGGGACGGGCGAGCAGTGGCGTCCGGGCGACGCTGTGTCGGGGCCCGCGCTGTCGGTGCGGCTCTCGACGCCGTGGGACGTGTGCGTGTGGGACGGCGCGGTCGTCGTCGCGATGGCCGGGACGCACCAGCTCTGGACGTACGACGGGACGTCCGTCGGCGTGCTGGCCGGCACGACCGGCGAGGGGCTGCGCGACGGGGACGCGCTCAAGGCCTACCTGGCCCAGCCGAGCGGTCTGGCCGCCGGCGCCGACCGGCTGTGGTTCGCCGACGCGGAGACGAGTGCGCTGCGGTGGTACCGCGACGGGTCGATCGGGACCGCCGTCGGCACGGGCCTGTTCGACTTCGGGCACCGCGACGGTCCGGCCGCGGACGCGCTGCTCCAGCACCCGCTGGGCGTCGCGGTCCTGCCCGACGGCAGCGTCGCGGTCTGCGACACCTACAACGACGCGGTCCGGCGCTACGACCCGGTGACCGGTGAGGTGACCACGCTGGCGACCGACGTCCGCGAGCCGAGCGGCGCGGTCGTGGTCGACGGCGACCTCGTCGTCGTGGCCAGCGCGGCGCACCGGCTCGAGCGGCCCGTCGCGCCGGGCGCGATGCGCCGCGTGCAGGGGCAGGCGCAGCAGACGCAGCGGCCGGCGCACGGCCGTCGCGCCGGGGCCGGTCGCGCTGGAGGTGGTCTTCGAGCCGCCGGCCGGTCAGCACCTCGACGAGAGGTACGGCCCGGCGACCCGCCTGGTGGTGACCGCCTCGCCGGAGGAGCTGCTGGTCTCCGGCGGCGGCGCCTCGACCGGCCTGACGCGCTCGCTGGTGCTGGCGTCCGGCGTGCCGTCGGGGGTGCTGCACGTCGCGGCGACGGCGGCCTCCTGCGACGATCGGACCGACGAGGCGAGCACCCCGCCTGCCACATCACCCAGCAGGACTGGGGCATCCCGCTCGAGCTCGTCGCCGGCGGCAGCCCCCGCGTCGCCCTGGTCCTCCGCGGCCTCGACACCTGACAGCGGCGGGCGCCGTCGGCCCCCGGCCCTGGCGCAGCCGGCCCGGTGGCACCGCCGGGGCCGCCCCGCACACGTCCTGATCACGCACGCGGCCGCGCACGCTCAGCCTGCCCCGGTGTGGACCACGAGGTGCGCGGTGTGGTCGCTGCGGCCGATCCGGGACACAGCCTGATCGTCTGCGAGGCGGCCCACGCTCGGCGTCGGCCGGAGTGGATCAGGCTGTGTCTCGCCATCGGCCGCGCCCGTCGCCCACTGCGCGCGACCTGCCCGCCCGCCGCCCGCCGGCCGCGGCTGCCGACCCCGGCCCGCGGCGTCGGCCGCGCCGCCTGACGCCTCGACTGCCGATCCGGACACAGCCTGATCGTCTGCGGGGCGGCCCGCGCTCGGCGTCGGCCGGAGTGGATCAGGCTGTGTCCCGCAGTCGGCCGCGCCCGTCGCCCCCAGGACGGTCACGCCTGCACACATCGTGATCGTCCGCGGGCCCTGCGGCCGCTCGACCACGCTCACGACGCCAGCGCGTGGATCACGATGTGTGCGCGCGTGACCGACGCCGACGCCGACGCCGACGCGGCCCGGCGACCACCGGGGGGCGCGTCACTCCCCGCGGCAGCCGTCGCCGCGACGCCCGCCCCCGGACGCGCGACGGCCCGGCTCCCCCGCGGGGGGCCGGGCCGGTCGGGCGAGCTCGCGGGCTAGTAGACGCCGCGGTCGCGGACGACGGTCTCGTCGGTGACCACGCCGCCCGGGCGACGGTTGAGGACGAGCATGGTGAGGAGCAGACCGAGCGCCCCTGCGACCATCATGATGTAGCCGACGACCGCGATGTCGAGACCGCTGATGTCGGCGTTCACGGCGAACGCGAGGATCGCGCCGAGCGCGAGCAGGAAGATGCTGACGCCGATGCCCATGGTGGTTCCCTCCCGGGGTCGTGCGCACGACGGGACCGCCGTACGCGACGAGGGAGGTACCCCGCGCGGCCGCGGCGACACCCCGCGACTACAGGCTGTGACCAGAACGGGCCGGCCACCCCGGAGGGTGACCGGCCCGTCAGGGCGTACGTGGGCGGGCCTAGAACGCGGCCTCGTCCAGCTCCATCAGCGACAGGTCGGTCGCCTCGGTGACGGCCCGCTTGCTGGTCAGCTCCGGGAAGACCGACGCCGCGAACCAGCGGGCGGCCGCGACCTTGCCCTCGTAGAAGGCCTTGTCGCGGGCGGACGCGGTCGGCAGCTTCTCGAGCGCCACGGCGGCCTGGCGCAGCAGCAGCCAGCCGACGACGAGGTCGCCGAGGGACATCAGCGTGCGGGTGGTGTTCAGGCCCACCTTGTAGATGCTCTCCGGCTGCTCCGCCGACGCCATCAGGTCGTTGACCAGGTGCCCGACCATCGCCTGGACGTCCTCGAGCGCCGTGCCGAGCAGGTCGCGCTCACGGGTCAGCGCGCCGTTGCCGGCGTCGCCCTTGGCGAAGTCCTGGATCTCCGCGGTGAGCCGGCCGAGCGCCTGCCCCTTGTCGCGCACGATCTTGCGGAAGAACAGGTCCATGCCCTGGATCGTCGTGGTGCCCTCGTAGAGGGTGTCGATCTTGGAGTCGCGGATGTACTGCTCGATGGGGTAGTCCTGCGTGAAGCCCGAGCCGCCGAAGACCTGCAGCGAGGTGGCGAGCAGCTCGTACGCCTTCTCCGAGCCGTAGCCCTTGACGATCGGCAGCAGCAGGTCGTTCAGGCGCTCCGCCATCTCGTCGACCTCGCCGGCCGCGGTGGTCAGCTCGACCCGGTCCTGCTGCGAGGCGGTGTAGAAGACCAGCGCGCGCAGGCCCTCGGCCCAGGCCTTCTGGCGCATGAGCATGAGGCGGACGTCGGGGTGGTGCGTGATCGTCACGCGGGGCGCGGCCTTGTCGGTCTGCCGGGTCAGGTCCGGGCCCCTGGACGCGGATCTTGGCGTACTCGAGCGCGTTGAGGTAGCCGGTCGACAGCGTCGAGATGGCCTTGGCGCCGACGAACATGCGGGCGTTCTCGATCACCTGGAACATCTGCGCGATGCCGTTGTGCACGTCGCCGACCAGGGTGCCGACGGCGGGCTCGTGCTCGCCGAAGGTGACCTCGCAGGTGGTGGAGACCTTCAGGCCCATCTTCTTCTCGACGTTGGTGACCTGGACGCCGTTGCGGCCGCCGAGCTCGCCGGTCTCCAGGTCGACGTGGTGCTTGCTGACGAGGAACAGCGACAGCCCCTTGGTGCCCGGGCCGCCGGCGCCCTCGACGCCCTCGGGGCGGGCGAGGACGAGGTGGAAGATGTTCTCCGGCCAGTCCCACTCGGCCGAGGTGATGAAGCGCTTGACGCCCTCGATGTGCCAGGTGCCGTCGGCCTGCGGGATCGCCCGGGCCCGGCCGGCACCGACGTCGGAGCCGGCGTCCGGCTCGGTCAGCACCATGGTGGCGCCCCACTGGCGCTCGATGGCCAGCTCGGCGAAGCGCTGCTGCTCCGGCGTCCCGTTGCGGTGCAGGATCGCGGCGAAGCCGGCGCCCGAGCCGAACATGTAGATGGCCGGGTTGGCGCCGAGGATCATCTCGTTGGCGGCCCAGCGCAGGGTGGGCGGGGCGCCGATGCCGCCGAGGCTCTCCGGCAGGTCGAGCTTGTCCCAGCCGCCGTCGGCGTACGCCTGGTAGCTCTTCAGGAAGCTCTTCGGCAGGGTGACCGTGCCGGCGTCCTTGTCGAAGACCGGCGGGTTGCGGTCGCTGTCGGTGAAGGACGCGGCGAGGTCGTTGACGGCCAGCCGCTCGACCTCGCGCAGGACGTCCTTCGCGCTGTCGACGTCCAGCTGCGAGAACGGGCCGGAGCCGAGGGACTCCTGCGCCCCGAAGACCTCGAAGAGGTTGAACTCGACGTCGCGCAGGTTGCTCTTGTAGTGACCCATGTGCCTGAGGCTCCCGGGGATCGGTGGCGGGTTACCCGCCGGTAATGACCCCAGGATGCTACCGAGCGGTAACTCTGGCAACCCCTGCCCGGGTGACCCACCCCCGCGGGTCTCCAGGAATGCGCCCGCCCCGTCACCCGGGCAGGTGGTTCATCGTCGAGTTGTCCGCTTTTCCGCAGGCCTCTGACCTGCGCGGACGTCGTTGTCGCTCCGGGAGCCCCCGGCGTTACGCGTTTCCTGAGAAAGCTTCTCCTGCTCCTTTCCCGTGTGGCCGGGGAAAGGGCGGGGCAGACCAGGGGCGAACGCGGACCGCCGGTCCGCACCACCTCCTGGAGCACCCCATGGGCATCGGTACGAGCGTCTTCCTGCTGGCTCTCGGCGCGATCCTGGCCTTCGCGGTCGACGCGTCGGTGAGCGGCCTGGACCTCAGCGTCATCGGCTACATCCTCATGCTGGCCGGTGCCGTCGGGCTGCTGCTGTCCATGACGCTGCTCGGCCGCCGGGACCGGGTCGTCGCGGACGACCGCGTCGTCGTCGAGGACCGCGCGCCGGTCGTCGAGGACCGCGTGGTGCGCCGCCGCGCCGTCTAGTCGCGACGCAGCGACGACGAAGGGCTGGCCGGACCTCCGGTCAGCCCTTCGCGCCGTGTGCGTGGTCGCACAGGCGGGTCGCGCCGTCGGCGATCCGGCCGCCGCCGATGCCCTCGAGCGCCGCGAACGGGCCGCAGCGGTGCGTGGTGATCCAGACGTGCACCATCGGCGACGGCACCGGCTTGACCAGCCCGTTGCGGCAGTTCCCCGTGCTGTCGGTGATCCCGGCGACGAAGCCGCCGGCGTTGAAGCACAGGTCCTCGTGGGTGTGCCACTGCACCAGCGCGCCGCCGAGGTCCGGCACGGCGCTCAGCGGGGTGCCCGGCTTGAGCATGTACATCGCGGCGACGAGGCGACGGCTGCCCGAGGTGGTGTCGAACACCAGCGACTCGGGACGGTCCGGGTCCAGCGTGGTGGCGTCGTCGAGGTAGGCCTGGTTGATCAGGTGCTCCGTGCCGGTGAAGCCGTCGCCGATGCTGCGGAAGCCGGCCTTCTCCGGCACACCTGGCTCGCCCCACTTGGGCAGCCGGGACAGCGTCACGGCGACCAGGTTCTCGGCCGCCGCCTGCTGGCGAGGCGTCACGCCGGGGGTGCCGCCGAGGTCGATGGGCAGCGCCGGGTCGTACGGGACGGGCTCCGCGTGCGCGGCGGTCCCCGCGTGCGCGGCGGTCGGTGCGGCACGCGCTCCCGCACCGCGTCGACGTGCCCGTGCGCCTCCGCGCCGGCGTGCTCGTGGCTGCCGGTGGCGAGGGTGCCGACCAGGGCGATCGCCGAGACGACGCCGACGGCGCTCCACGCCGGTGCGTGCAGGCCGCCGTCGCTGAGCAGCGCGGCCCCGGCGAGCAGGGTCGCGGCAGCGGCGAGCACCACCGCGGCGGCGTCGGCCTGCTGGACCGGCTCGGGGACGTCCAGGCCGTCGACGAAGGGCAGGCCGACCGCCTTGGCCATCGCCCAGCCGAGCACCGCCGACAGGCCGACGACGACGCCGCTGACGGCCACGAGCCGACCTGCCGCGGACCAGCGCGGCGCCGCCCCACAGCAGCTGCACGGCGGCCAGGGCCGTGAAGACCAGGACGGCGGCGCGGTGCTCGCTGTGGGCGCCGACCGCCGCGGCGTGCACGGCGCCGGCGCCCAGCGAGGCGGTGCCGGCGACGACGAGCCAGGGCAGGGCCGGGCGGGCGGCGGGAGCGGGGACCGGCGGGGCCGGCGCGTCGGCGAGCAGCGTCACGGACCGACGCTACGCGCGGGCCCGCGGATCAGCAGCGGAACGCGGGGGTCCGCGGGGAGCCCCGACCCGGCGAACCCCGCCACCTGCCCTGGGCCATGATGGGACCGGCCGCAGAGGGCGGCCGGTGCCTGGGCAGGCCGGCGCCTGCGACAGGACCGGGGGGCGAGCGGCGTTGAGCGGGCGCTCCCCGGACGCGGACCCGCGCCGCCCCGCCGGTCAGCCGGTGGCCGCCGGGCTCGTGGAGCTGGCGTCCCGGCTCCTGGGCGCCGACGAGGCCGAGCTGGTGCCTGCTGGCGGAGGCCACGCAGGGGTCGCCCGCACACGAGGTGCTGTCGGGCGAGGCGCCGCTGGTCGGGCCGACGCTGCTCGGCGTCCCGGTGCGCAGCGCCGACGGCGAGCCGGTCGGGGCGCTGCTGGTCACGGCGGCGGCCCCGCGCGCCTGGGCCGACGACGACGTCACGGCCCTGCAGGCGCTGGCCGACGGCGTGGGCGCCGGCCTGGAGCTGGCGGCGGTCGCGCAGGCGTACGCCTCCGACCGGGTGCGCTGGGACGTCGCCGTGCAGGCCGCCGACATCGGCTCCTTCGACTGGGACCTGCGCACCGACCGGGTCGACTGGGACGCGCGCATGCAGGCGCTGTTCGGCTACGTGCCGGGCGAGTTCGTCCCGCACCTGTCCGAGGCCTTCCGCCGCGTGCACCCGGACGACCGCGCCGACGTCGATGCCGCGGTGGCGTCCGCGGTGGCGTCCTGCGGTGACTACCGCGCGCAGTTCCGGGTGTCGTTGCCCGACGGTGGCGACCGCTGGCTGGTCGCCCGCGGGCGGGCACTGTGCGGGGCGGACGGCACCCCGCTCCGCCTGATCGGCAGCTGCCTGGACGTCACGGAGGCCCGGACGGCCCGCGACGAGGCCGCGCACCTGCTGGCGACGATGGTGACCGGCTTCGTCTCCCTCGACCGCGACTGGCGCGTCACCTACCTGAACCGGGCGGTGCAGCGCGTCCTCGGCACCACCGCGGAGCAGGCCGTCGGCCGGGTGCTGTGGGACTTCTTCCCCGGCCTGCAGGAGAGCTCCTTCGGCCGGGCCTACCACCGGGCCCGCGACACCGGTCAGCCGGTGGTGGTCGAGGACCACTTCCCGCACCTGGACGCCTGGTACGAGGTGCGCGCGGTCCCGCAGCGCGACGGGTTGCACCTGTACTTCCTCGACGTCACGGCGCGCCGGGCCGACCGCCGGCGGGCCGAGGAGTCGGCGGCGCGGCTGGAGCTTCTCGCCACGGTCAGCGCCGAGCTGGCCGCGACGCTGGACTCCGAGGCGGCCGTCGCCCGGCTGGCCCGGCTCGTCGTCCCGGCGCTGGCCGACTGGTGCATCGTCACCCTCGTCGAGGAGGACCGGCTCAGCGACATCGGCTGGTGGCACGCCGACCCCGCGCTGCGCCCGCTGGTCGAGCGCTACGCCGCGCTGCGCATCGACGCGCTCACCGACACCTCGTACGTCCAGCGCGCCCTGGACACGGGCGAGCCCGCGATCGTGGCCGACGGCGCGGTGCTGGCGGTCAGCCAGGTGCTGCGGCCCGGCGAGGCCCGCGACCTGCTGCAGCAGCTCGCGCCGGAGTCGGCGGCGGTCCTGCCGCTGCGGGCTCGCGGGCGCACGGTCGGCCTGCTCACGCTCTTCCGCTCGCTGGACCGCGGCACGCTCACCGACGGCGACCTCGCCACCGCCCAGGAGGTCGCCGTCCGCGCCGGCCTCGCGCTCGACAACGCCCGGCTGTACGGGCAGCAGCGCAGCCTGGCGGAGGCGCTGCAGCGCAGCCTGCTCACCGACCCGCCGGAGCCCGACCACTCCGAGGTCGTCGTGCGCTACGTGCCCGCGGCGGAGACGGCCTCGGTCGGTGGCGACTGGTTCGACTCCTTCCTGCAGGCCGACGGCGCGACGACGGTGGTGATCGGCGACGTGGTCGGCCACGACAGCCAGGCCGCCGCCGCGATGGGGCAGGTGCGCGGGCTGCTGCGCGGCATCGCCTGGTACAGCGGCGCCGGCCCGGCCGACGTCCTCACCGGCCTCGACGCCGCGATGGAGGGGCTGCTGGTGAGCACGACGGCGACCGCCGTCGTCGCCCGGCTCGAGCAGACGCCGGAGGAGCGCGAGCGCGGCACGACCCGGCTGCGCTGGTCCAACGCCGGCCACCCCCCGCCGATGGTGGTCCACGCCGACGGCACGGTCGAGGTGCTGTCCGGCGCGGAGGCCGACCTGCTGCTCGGCATCGACCCGCGCACGCCGCGCAGCGAGGTGGTCGTGACGCTGGAGCGCGGCGCCACGGTGCTGCTCTACACCGACGGCCTGGTCGAGCGCCGCGGTCAGAGCCTGGACGACGGCCTGGAGCTGCTGCGGCAGGCGCTCGGCGACCTGGCCGACCGCACGGTCGACGAGCTGTGCGACGAGCTGCTCGCCCGGATGCTGCCTCGGCAGGCCGAGGACGACGTCGCGCTGGTGGCCGTACGGCTGCACGACCAGTCCCGGCCCCGCCCGCCCGAGGCCGGACCCAACGTGGTGCCCCCGGAGGTCCCGCCGGAGCCGTAGTGCGGGGACGCCGGCGTCCTGCCCGCCGCCTCTTCCGCAGCGGCCTGGCCTGCGCCGCGCCGCAGACGCTGGCCGACGCGCAGGCCAGCGCGGCTCTGGCGGCGTACGTCGAGGGGGTGGCGCGGCGCGATCTGGACGCGATGGCGGAGGCGGCCTCCCGCCGACCCTGAGCGCTGTCCGGTAGGCGCCGGTTCGTCCTCGACGATCACGGGAGCCCCGAGCGGGGTACCCGCCGCGCCCGTAGGCTGATCGCCGACGAGGGGGGTGGGGACGGTGGCGGTGCTGCGGTACGGCCGGGCCGACGGCCCGTGGGTGGCGACCCCGGCGCCCGCGACGCCTGCCGTCCCCGAGCTGCCCGTGCCCAGCACGGCGGTCGTCGTGCCGGACGGCGTGCTGCTGAGCGTCCTGGCCGGTGTGGCCGGCGCCGAGGAGCCCGGCGAGGTCGCCGCAGCGGCGCTCGCCCCGCTCTGCGCCCTGCCCGGCGTGCGCGCCGGGGCCCTGGTGTCGGCCCCGACCGGCCGCGCGGACCCCGTCGTCCTCGGCGCGCAGGGCTACGACTGCGACACCTTCGCCCCAGGGGTGGTCCTGCCGCGCGGCGCCGGGCTGCCGGTCACCGAGGCCGTCCGCACCGCGCGCAGCGTCGTCAGCGGCGGCCGCGAGCAGGGGCCGTCCTGGGTCGCGGTGCACGTGCCCGGGCCCGGCGAGGGCAGCTCCGCGCTGCTGCTCAGCCTGCACGGGCCGGTGCCGGGCCAGGAGTCGCTCGCGGTGCTCGAGCGCCTGGGTCCCCTGCTCGCGCCGGTGCTCGCCCGCACGGCGCGCAGCGCCCGGTCGCGCGCCGACCTCACCGTGCTCGAGGAGGGGCTGGCCGCCCCGCCGACCGCCGCGCCGGGGCTGGCCGTGCGGTCCCGCCCGTTCGAGGGCCGGCTCAGCGGCGACGTCGTCGAGCTGGTCTACGACGGCGCCGCCCGCTGGGTGCTGCTCGCCGACGTCAGCGGCCGAGGGCACGCCGCCGCGGTGGCCGCCACCCGGCTGCGCTCGGCCTTCCGCGCCGCGGCCCCCGGGGCGGCGGCGCCCACCGGCGTGCTCGCCGCGCTCGACCGCGCGCTGGCCGGCGGCGAGGAGGAGTTCGCGACCGCGCTGGTGCTGCGGATCGCCGCAGGACGGGTGGTGGTCGCGAGCGCTGGCCACGCCGCGCCGCTGGTGCGCACCGACGCCGGGGTGTCGGCCCTGCCCGTGGTGCCCGCCGCCCCGCTGGGGCTGCGCGTCGACGGCCCGTGGTCACCCGCGGGTGACGTCGAGGTGGCGCTCGACGCGGGCGCCCTGCTGGTCGCCTGCACCGACGGGCTCACCGACCGGGACGGCGAGGTCGACCTGGAGGCGCTGCTGGGGTCGCTGCCGGCCGCCCGGGGCCCGCACGGTGTCGCCGAGGCCGTCCTGGCGGGGTGCGAGGCGGCCGGCCCGGCCGAGGACGACGCGACCCTGCTGGTCCTGGAGCCCGGCTCGCGCTGAGCCGGTCGGCGCTCAGGCGACCCGGCCGACGACGTAGTCGCGTCCGGCGAAGGACTGCTTGCGCACGTGGTCGCCGCTCTGGACGGGCGACCAGATGTCGGAGCCGCCGGCGTAGATGCCGACGTGGCGGATCGTGCCGCTGCGCTTGGTGAAGATGAGGTCGCCGACCCGCTTGTCGGAGCGGCCCACGTGGCGCACCGCGTCGTACTGCGCGGCGCTGTTGTGCGGAAGCCGCTTCCCGAGCCGGCTGAAGACGTACATCGTGAAGCCGCTGCAGTCGAAGGTCGAGGGGCCGGCCGAGCCGTAGCGGTAGGCCTTGCCGATGTGGCGGCGAGCCTCGCTGTCGGCCCGCTGGCCGAGGGTGGCGGTGGCGGCCTCGGCCGGGGCGGCGGTGACGGCGACGCCGAGCGGCGCGACGACGGTCAGGACGAGCGCGAGCAGGAGGAGCCGGACGTGCGACAAGGCAGAGTTCTTCCCCGCACGCCTACGAGGTGAGCTGTCGGGTTCGGGCCGGGGAACGGCCCGGCCGGTCGTCTGGACGACCGGCTTCACCCCGAGGAGCCCCGCGAGGAGGCCCCGTGGATCGTGGGTCCCCCGCTCCTGCCCGGTTGCGGTGCCGGCCGGCCGGAGCCGGTCGCGTCGACACGACCCCGTGGGCAGGACTCGGCGGTCCGGGGTCGGTCACCCCTCGTCGAGGGGTGCGGCGACGGTACCCGTTCGGGTGGCTCTCCGGTAGGTCAGACCGGCCGGGAGAGCAGGTCGTGCTCGACCAGCGCCGACGGCAGGACGAGCGACAGCAGCTCCTCGCGGGGCATCTCGGCGACGTCGCCGAAGACGTCCGCGAGCGCGTCCAGACAGGTCAGGCCGGCCGCGAGCACGCCCCGGCGGCCGGCCCGGGAGGCCAGCCGGTCGACGTCCTGAGTCGGCTCGCCGGTCAGCAGCGAGGACAGGTCCGGCGCGCCGGAGTCGTGGTGCGGCGCCTCGCGCAGGCAGTCGACCAGGAGCCACCGCGCGCCGCGCGCACCGGCCGGCACCGCCGCGAGCAGCTCCTCCACCTGCTGCCGGCGGGGGGAGCCGTCGTCGTGCACCTCGTACGGCGGGACGTGCACGAGCAGCTGTGACGTGGCGCAGACGAAGGCCTCGACGAGGTCGGGTCCCTCGACGTCGGTCTCGAGCAGCTCGTCGAGCAGGTCGAGGGCGATGTCGCGGTCGAGCCCGCCGACGAGCGCGGTGCCGACCGCGCGGGCGGCCGCGTCCGACGGCGCGTGCAGCCAGGCGCGCGGGCCGACCCCGGCCCGAGCGCGGACGAAGCGGGCCAGGGTGAGGCAGGCCGACAGCGCCTCGGCCGCGGTCTCGCCGGAGGCGTCGTCCTCGAGCAGGCGGCGTACGGCGGCGAGCGGCTCGGCCAGCCGGCCGGCGCTTCGCCCGGCGACCTCGACCGCCTCGCTGGCGAGGGCCGCCGCGGTGCCCCGCAGCCACTGGAGCGCGGGCGGTCCGGCGTCGCGGACCCGGTCGGTGAGCGCAGGGACCGCGCTGTCGTCGCGACCGGCAGCGGCCACGGCGAGCTCCACCCACAGTCCGGCGAGGCGGGCGAGGCCTGCGTCGTCGACCATGCCGAGCCGGCGCAGCACCTCGTCGGCGGCGAGGTCCGCGCCGAAGGCGCTGCGGGCCAGCCGCGCGATGACGCTGACCGCGGCGCGCACCGACTCGTCGCGGTCGGCGCCGTCCAGCACGACCTGGGCGGCGGTGTCCGGTCCGGGGACCGCGGCGAGCGCGGCGGGCAGCGTGCTGAGCAGGCGCAGCACCTCGGTCTCGAAGGGCCCGGCGGAGGCCTCGACCGCAGCGATGCCGGCCGGCCCGCCCGCGCCCACGGCGGCCACCAGCGCCTGGGCCAGCCGCCCGGCGAGCTCGACCTGGAACTCCGGCGGCGCCAGCTCGAGCGCCCGGACCAGGCGCGCGTTGGCCTGCTCGGCGCTGAGGTCGCCCCGGTAGTGGGCCAGCACGGCCGTGGCCAGCGTCTGCGCGGGCGAGCGGTCGGCAGCGTGCTCGTGGGCGTCGTCGTGCAGGAGGATGTCCAGGTCGTCGGCGAGCCACGGCGTGAGCCGGCCGTGCAGGGCGTCGACGACGTCGGCGACCGGCAGCTGGAGCTCGGCGGCGAGCCGCTCGCAGTCGACCGGTTGGGCCCAGAAGCCCTGCTCGGGCTCCGCGTCGAGCACGGCCAGCAGGACCATCCGGCCCTCGTCGCCGGGCTGCCCGGGCAGCGCCGCGACGAGCGGCGCGATGGGCAGCTGCCAGGACAGGGAGCGCCCCTGCGACAGCACGCGGACGGTGACGTCGGCCGCACCGGGGCCGTTGCCGTGCACGTCGACCCGGGCGTCGCCGGCGTCGATGCCCTCGGCGCCGCCGGGCGGCAGGAACGTGTGGAGCAGCACCGCGGGCTCCAGGGTCCCGGCCGCGTGCGCGTGCAGCACCGCGCCGGCGGCGCAGGCGTACACGGGGAGGACGTGCTGCTCGGGGGTGCTCACCCCACCAGTCTTGCGGACGCGCCGCTCCGGCCGGTCAGCCGACGGCCGCGACGACCGCGGCGCGCAGGGCCTCCCGGCCGTCCCCGGGGGTCAGCACCGCCTCGACCGAGGCCGTGCGCCGGCCCCGGCGCAGCACCCGGGCGCTGACCGCGACGTCGGTGTCGCGGGCGATCGGGCGCAGGTAGGCGTACGTCGAGGTCAGCAGCCGCGCGCCCGGCCCGAGCGCCGCCTCGGCGGCCAGGCTCGAGGTCAGCGCCCCCACACCCCCGTGCAGGCTGCCCGACACGTTGCCGAGGGCGTCGCGGGCGTGCAGGACGAAGGACAGCGCGTCCTGCTGCGCCTGCAGCTCCACCCCGAGCACCGCGAGCAGGTCGGTCGCGGTGGGCTCGCTGGTCAGCCCGAGCCGGGCGGCGCCCTCGTGCGGCAGCCCGACCGGCAGGAACCAGCCCGACACCGCCGCGACCAGCCGGCCGGTCTCGTCCCGCAGCTCGCCGGCGGCGTGCTGGGCGGCGTCCCCGGCGTACGGCTGCGCCCGGCAGGTGGCGACCAGCGCGCCCTCGGCCGGGACCGGCGCGAGGTGGTCGACCGTCATGGAGATGGTGGTGACCGCCTGGCCGCTCGGCAGCGAGGCGACCACCGAGGTGGTCAGACCCACGTCGGCGAGCATCGGCCCGACGGCGGCGCTGGGCCGCCCGCCCGGGAGCAGCAGCTCGCGGTCCAGGGGCATCCGCACCGTCGTCCGCGCGAGCTCGGCGGAGACCAGCTGCACCCGCATGCGGCCGACCGCGGGAGGCACCCCGTGCTCGGAGTGCCAGCGGTGCAGGCGGGCCACGCCGTCGGCGGCGGGTCCCTCGAGGTCGGGCACCCGGCGACCCTAGGGCCCCTCGCGCCGGCGCCGGCGGTGGGCCATGATCCGGGCGTGACCGCTGCCGAGAAGCTCCGTACCCGCCGCGCCGGCCTCTGGACCGGCGCCCTCGAGGCCCTGCCCGCGCCGGCCGTGCCCGGAGGTCGTCGCCGAGATCGAGGAGCTGGGCTACGGCTCGCTGTGGTTCGGCGAGGCGTACGGCCGCGACAGCATGGTGCAGGCGCAGCTGCTGCTGTCCGCCAGCAGCACGATGGTCATCGGCACCGGGATCGCCAGCATCTACGCGCGCGGGGCGATGGCCACCCAGGCGGCCGCGCGCACCCTCGAGGCGCTGGCGCCGGAGCGGTTCGTGCTGGGCCTCGGCGTGAGCCACCAGCCGCTGGTCGAGCGCGACCGGGGCGAGACCTACCTGCCGCCGCTGCGGGCCATGCGGGAGTACCTCGACGCGATGGGCAAGGCGCCGAGCTTCTCCGCCGACACCGTCGTCCCGCCGGTCGTGCTCGCCGCGCTCGGCCCGAAGATGCTCGAGCTGTCGCGCGACCGCACCGCCGGGGCCCACCCGTACCTCGTGACGCCGAACCACACGAAGGCCGCGCGGGAGACCCTCGGCGAGGGGCCGCTGCTGGTCGTCGAACAGGCCGCCGTCGTCGGCCAGGACCGCGCCGAGGCGCTGCGCCGGGCGCACGAGCACCTCAACATCTACACCGGGCTGCCCAACTACCGGAACAACTGGCTGCGCGAGGGCTTCGACGAGACCACCGACCTGGTGCGCGGCGGTAGCGACAAGCTCGCCGACGCGCTGGTCGTCATGGGCGACGAGGCGGCCGTGCTGGCCCGCGTCCGCGAGCACCTCGACGCCGGCGCTGACCACGTGCTCGTGCAGGTGCTGGCGGAGAGCCTGGGGGCGGTGCCGCGGGAGGACTGGCGGCGCCTCGCGCCCGCGCTGGTGGAGGCGTAGCCGTGCGCCGCCCACTGCTCGCCGTCCTGCTCGGTCTGCTGCCGCTGGCGCTCGTCGCCGGCCCCGCCTCCGCGATCACCAACGGGACCTACGACGGCAACCGCCACCCGTCGGTCGGCGGCCTGGTCTCGCCGACGCAGTACTCCGACGGCACCTGGATCTACTGCTCCGGGACGCTGATCTCCCCGACGGTCTTCCTCACGGCCGCGCACTGCGCCGAGGACGAGGAGCGGGTGGCGGTCACCTTCGACCCCGACTACGAGGCCGGCGACGTCCTCTACACCGGCACGTTCCAGGCCGACCCGCTCTACCCGGGCAACCAGAGCGACGCGCACGACATCGCGGTCGTCGTCCTCGACAAGGCGGTCAAGGGCATCGCGCCGGCGAGGCTGCCCAAGGCCGGCTCCCTGTCCAGCCTGCCGAAGGACCAGCGGTTCACGTCCGTCGGCTACGGCGCGTACGAGGTGACCAACGAGCCCGGCGGCCACCAGTACCTCTACGACGACCGCCGCATGGTCGCCACCGGGACGCTGAACGCGACCAACAGCACTTGGCTGCGCATCTCCATGAACGCCAGCAAGGGCGACGGCGGCACCTGCTACGGCGACTCCGGCGGGCCGAACTTCCTCGGCACCACCGACGTCGTCGCGGCCATCACCATCACGGGCGACGCAGTGTGCCGGTCGACCAACGTCGACTACCGGCTCGACACCGCGTCGGCCCGGGCCTTCCTCGGGCAGTACGTCAGGCTGCCGTAGCGCTGCGCAGGGGCACCTCGCGGATGAAGACCACGCAGGCCACCGCGAGGGCCAGCAGCGGGGTCGCGGCCAGGAAGATGCCGGCGACCCCGTGGGCGTACGCGTGCTCGACCACGGCCGCGACAGGAGCGGGGAGCGTGCTCACGTCCGGGATCGCCGTCCCGGAGCCACCGAGCTGACCGCTGCCGACCCCCAGCTCCTGCAGACCGCTCAGGACCTGGCCGGAGACCCGGTGCGACAGGACGGCCCCCAGGGTCGAGACGCCGATCGCGCCGCCGAGCGAGCGGAAGAACGCGACGGTCGCGGTGGCCGCCCCGAGGTCGGCGCGCGGCACGGTGTTCTGCACGCACAGGATGAGGTTCTGCATCGTCGCGCCGAGGCCGATCCCGACCAGGGCCATGTAGACGGCCAGCAGGACGAAGCTGGTGCGCTCGTCGATGGTGCCGAGCAGGCCGAAGCCGGCGGTGGCGGTGATCGTCCCGCCGACGAGGAACCGCTTCCACCGGCCGGAGCGGGTGATCAACCGACCGACCACGAGTGAGGAGACGGCGAGGCCCAGGATCATCGGCATCGTGCGCAGGCCGGATGCGGTCGGGCTCTCGCCGCGGGCGATCTGGAAGTACTGCGCCAGGAAGATCGTGGCGCCGAACATCGCCACGCCGACGAACAGGCCGGCCGCGGTGGCGAGGGAGACCGTGCGCTCGCGGAACAGGCGGAGCGGGATGACCGGCTCGTCGACGCGCAGCTCGACGACGGCGGCGAGGCCCAGCAGTGCGAGACCGCCGACGACGAAGGCGGCGGTGTCGAGCGACAGCCAGGGGAAGCTCTGGCCGGCCAGCGAGACCCAGACCAGCAGCGCGCTGACGCCGCCGGTGACCAGCGCCGCGCCGAGGTAGTCGACCTTCGCCTGGCGCCGCACGGTCACCAGGTGCAGGGTGCGCTGCAGCACCACGAGGGCCGCGACGGAGAACGGGACGCCGACGTAGAAGCAGGCGCGCCAGCCGAGCGGGGAGTCGACGAGCACGCCGCCGACCAGCGGCACCGGCGATGGTCGCGACGGCGAAGGTGGCGCCCAGGTAGCCGCTGTAGCGGCCGCGCTCGCGCGGCGACACCATCGAGGCCATGATCACCTGCGTCATCGCCATGATGCCGCCGGCGCCGATGCCCTGCAGCGCGCGGCAGGCGATGAGCACCTCGACCGAGCGGGACAGCCCGGCGAGGATCGAGCTGAGCGCGAACACCGTGATCGCCGCCTGCATCAGCAGCTTCTTGTCGACCAGGTCGGACAGCTTGCCCCACAGCGGCGTCGACGCGGTCGTCGTGAGCAGCGTGGCGGCGACGACCCAGGTGTAGGCGGAGCTGCCGCCGTGCAGGTCGTGCAGGATCCGCGGCAGCGCGTTGCTGACGACGGTCGAGCTGAGCATCGCGACGAACATCGAGAGCATCAGGCCGGACATGGCCTCGAGGATCTGCCCGTGGCTCATGCTGCCGGGCACGGTGGCCTGCGGCGTGTCGGGGGCCACGAGGGCCTGCCCGTCCGCCTGCACACCGGTCTCTGCTGTCGTGGTCATGCGTCCTCCTGTTGCCCGTCGCTGGTGACCTGAACAGGTTGTCGCTGACAACTGTTCCCGCGCGGACCTGCCCTTCTTCCCGGACCGCAGCGACGGCGCGTACGGCCTGTCGCGGCCCGGGCGTACAGGCGGGGGCGGTCTAGCCCTGGGGCGCGTTGAGCCGGCCGAGCAGCTCGGCCAGGGTGGCGACGTCATCGGGCGACCAGCCCTCGAGCCGCCGGCGGAAGCGGGCCCGGCGGGCCTCGACCGCTGCGGTGAGCCGGGTCCGGCCCTCCGGCGTCGCCACCAGCAGCAGCGCACGGCGGTCGTCCGGGTCGGGGGACCGGGTCACCAGACCCAGCCGCTCCAGTCGGCTCACCTGCCGGCTGATCGCGCCCTTGTCGACGCCGAACAGCGCCGCGACGTCCTGCGCCCGCAGGCCGTCCTCGCGGACGATGGCGGCCAGCAGCGCGTACGCCGAGCCGTCCAGGTCCGGGTGCACCGAGCGGGACACCTCGCCGGAGTTGGCCCGGGCCCGGCGCAGCAGCAGGGAGAACTCCCGCTCCAGCCGCTCGAGGGCCGGCTCGTCGGCGGTCACCCGGTCAGCGTGCCACGCCGGCGATACCCGCTGGACGTGCGGCGCGCCGACGGCAGGATCAGCCGGTGACCACTCCGCGCACGACCCCCACCCGGCTCGCCCAGCGGGTCCGCTACGACGAGGCCACCGTCCACGCGGTGCTGGACGAGGCGCTGGTCAGCCACGTCGGCTTCGTCGTCGACGGCCGCCCGGTGGTGCTGCCGCACCTGCACGCCCGCATCGGCGACCGGCTCTACCTGCACGGCTCGACCGCGGCCCGCGCCCTGGCGACCGCCCGCGAGGACGGGCTGGAGGTCTGCGTCACGACGACGCTGCTCGACGGCCTGGTCCTCGCGCGGTCCGCCTTCCACCACTCCGTGAACTACCGGTCGGTCGTCGCCCTCGGCACCGCCCGGCTGGTCGAGGACGCCGCCGAGAAGGACGCCGCCCTGCGGGCGCTGGTCGAGCAGGTGGCTGCCGGCCGGGCCGACCAGACGCGTGCCCCGTCGCGCAAGGAGCTGGCGGCGACCGCGGTGCTGCGGCTGCGCCTGGACGAGGTGTCGGTCAAGGTCCGCACCGGCCCGCCGGTGGACGAGCCGGAGGACCACGCGCTGCCCCACTGGGCCGGGGTCCTCCCGCTGTCCACCGTGCCGGGCCCGCCGGAGCCGGCGCCGGAGCTGCCGGCCGGCGCGCCGGTCCCGCTGCACGTCGCCACCTGGGGCCGATGAGTCGCCGCGGCGCGGCGCGTCGTACTGGGTGACGCCCCTCGACACCCAGGAGACGACATGCCCACTCGTGAGACCGCCCCGACCGGCGCCCCCTGCTGGGTCGACCTCTCGACCCCGGACCCGGCCGCCAGCCGCGCCTTCTACGGCCGGCTCTTCGGCTGGACCGCCAGCGAGCCGCAGGAGCAGTTCGGTGGCTACACCAACTTCCTGCGCGACGACGTGCCGGTGGCCGGTCTCATGCAGGCGATGCCCGACCAGCCGGTGCCGGCCGCGTGGTCGGTCTACCTCGCCACCGACGACGCGCAGAAGACCGTCGAGGCCGCCGCCGACGCGGGCGCCCACGTGATCACCCCCTCGATGCCGGTGGGCGACCTCGGCAGCATGGCGCTGCTCGTCGGCCCGGACGGCGCGGCCATCGGGGCCTGGCAGGCCGGCACGTTCGCCGGGACCACGGTCCTCGGCGAGCCCGGGACGCCCAGCTGGTTCGAGCTGCACACCCGCGACTACGCGTCGGCCCTCGACTTCTACCGCGGCGTCTTCCGCTGGGAGACCGAGGTCGCGAGCGACGTGCCGGAGTTCCGCTACACGACGGCGAAGGACCCGTCCGGCCAGGACGTCGCGGGGGTCATGGACGCGACCGCGTTCCTGCCCGACGGCGCGCCGGCGCAGTGGTCGGTCTACTTCGGCGTGGACGACGCGGACGCCGCCTCGGCGCTGGTGGTCGAGCTCGGCGGGTCGGTCCTGGCCGCGGCCGAGGACACGCCGTACGGCCGGCTCGCCACCGTCGCCGACCCGGCGGGCGCGGTGTTCAAGCTGGTGGCGCCGAACGACGCCATGCCGGCCCGGTAGCACTCCGTCACGTCATGGGGGGCGTCGACGAGCTGGTCGTCGACCTGCGCGCCGGGATGGGCACCGTGGCGATCGAGGAGGCGCGGGCGGCCCTGGTCCGCGCGGCGCAGGACGGCGTTCCGGTGCTGTGCGTGGTGCACGACCCGGACCTCGCCGTGGTCGACCTGCTCGCCCGGCTGGAGCTGCTCCGCCGGTCCGGGCTGCAGTGCCGGGTGGTCAGCAGCGGCCCGGCGTGGCTGTCCGCGCTGGTCGACCTGGTGGGGCTGGCCGAGGCCGGTACGGGGCTGTCGACCCTGGTCGGCGGCGCCCTCGCCTGGCAGTGCCCGCCGCTGCCCGAGCCGGGGCCGGCGGTCCTCCCGGGCGAGGACTGACCCTGCCCCAGCGGGCGGTCCGCCGCCCGCCCCAACGCGCCCGCGTGCCGGGTCCCGCCCCGCTCGCCGCTCAGCACGTAGGGCCCGGACCCGGCACGCGGAGGACCGGGTGCGGCGGGCGTCAGGTCGTGGCGATGGCCGCCAGGACGTTGAGCCGGGAGGCGCGCCGGGCGGGCAGCCAGGCGGCGACCACCCCGGCCAGCGCGGCCAGCAGGACGTAGACCACGAGCGTCCCGGCCGGGACGCTCAGCTCGCTGACCCCCTCGCCCTCGAGGGCGTGCTGCAGCGCGACCCCGAACGCGGTGCCGACGACCAGCCCGAGCAGCCCGCCGAAGGCGCAGATCAGCACCGACTCGACGCGGACCATGCGCTTGACCTGGCGGCGTGACATGCCCACCGCCCGCAGCAGCCCCAGCTCGCGGGTCCGCTCCAGCACCGACAGGGCCAGCGTGTTGAGCACCCCGAGCAGCGCGATCATCACCGAGAACCCCAGCAGGATGTTGATGATCGTGACGACCTGGTCGACCTGGCTGGCCGCATCGTCGACGAACTCCGAGCGGTCCTCGACCACGATGTTGGGGTAGTCGGCGACCTGGCTGCCCAGGGCGGCGCGGACCGCCTTCACGTCGGCTCCGGGGGCGAGCGCCACGAGGCCCACGCCGTTGCGCTGGGAGGCGAAGCCGCTGGCCAGCGCGTCGCTGACCAGGTAGCCGCCGGCCAGCTCGTTGTTGGCGAACACGCCGGCGACGGTCAGCTGGCGGACCGGTCCGCGGGACAGCTGCACGGGCAGCACGTCGCCCGGGCCGACCCCGGCCTTCTCGGCCTCGTCCTCCGACAGCAGCAGCGCGTCGTCCGTGAGCCGGGTCGTCCCCTCCACCGCCCGCAGCCGCACCAGGGACCCGATGGCGTCCGGGGGCAGGGCGGTGATGAACGGCGACTCGTCGCCGATCTTCGCCGGCCCGAACTTGAGCCCGGCCACCTGGGCGACGCCGGGCTGCTTCCTCGCCGCGGCGAGGACCTCGTCGGGGAAGCCGGGGCCCTGCACGTCGAGCAGCAGGTCGGCACCGACCGCCTGCTCGGCGATGACCGCCACGCTGGCCTTGACCGAGGAGCCGAGCACGGTGACGGCGCTGATCAGGGCGACGCCGACCATGAGCGCGGCCGCGGTGGCCGCGGTGCGGCGGGGGTTGCGGACGGCGTTCTCCCGGCCGAGCCGCCCGGGCAGGCGGCGGGCGAAGATCCGCCCGACCAGCATCGACACCGGCCGGCTGACCACCGGCGAGACCATGGCCACGCCGAGGAAGGTCGAGCAGCACGCCGACGCCGAGCAGGAGGAGCCCACCGGCGGTCAGGGCGCGGGCCATGACCACGACCCCCACGGCGAGCAGGACGCTGCCGACGATCGTCTGGCGGCGCAGCGACCGGTCGGGCGTCGCCGCCTCGCGCAGGGCGGCGATGGGCGGCACGCGGCCGGCCCGGCGCGCCGGCAGCAGCGCGGCCAGCGCCGTCACGACCGTCCCGACCAGGAAGGCCGCGATGACGGTGCGGGCCTGGATGACCGTCGGACCCTCGGGCAGCTCGGCGCCGAAGGCGCCGAACAGCGACGTGAGGCCGAGGGCCACCCCGACGCCGGCCGCCAGCCCCAGCACGGAGCTGATCAGCCCGACGACGACGGCCTCGAGCAGGACGGCCCGGTTGACCTGGCCGCGGCTCGCGCCGAGGGCCCGCATGAGCGCCAGCTCGCGGGTCCGCTGCGCGACCAGCATCGAGAAGGTGTTGAAGATGATGAACGCACCGACGAACAGCGCGACGAGGGCGAACACCAGCAGGAACGTGTTGAAGAAGCCGAGGCCCTCCTTCACGTCGCTGGCCTGGTCCTCGGCCAGCTGCTCGCCCGTGACGGCGGTGGTCTTCGGCGGCAGGACCTGCCGCGACGCGGTCGCGCAGCTCGTCCTGCGAGACGCCGTCCTGCGCCGAGAGGGTGATCTCGTTGAACCCGCCGGGCACGCCGAGCACCCGCTGGGCGGTGGCCGTGTCGAAGAAGACGTTGGACGAGCCGCCCAGCGAGGACTTCCCGTCGAACTCGACGATCCCCACGATCGTGTACGTCGCGAGCGGGGCGTCGGTCAGCACCGGCGCGCGGTCACCGACGCCGTAGCCGGCCTTGTCGGCCAGCGCGCGGTTGACCACGATCTCGGAGCTGCCGCGCGGCGGGCGGCCCTCGACGACCTGGCCGGTCTGCAGGCGGTCGCCCACCCAGTTGAACCCGAAGGTCGGCGCGGCTCCCGAGCCGACCAGCTTGCGGTCCTTGCCCACCAGCTGGGCCTCGCCGTTGACCTGCCCGGCGACCTGGTCGACCCCCTCGACCCGCTCGAGCGTCGCCACGAGCGAGGCCGGGAGGACCTGACCGCCCGGCTCGTCGTCCTCCGTCGCCGGCTGGACGTCGACGGCGACGTTGCGGTTGACGTCGGAGAAGAGCTCGTCGAAGACGCGGCCCAGGCTGTCGGTCAGCACGAAGGCGCCGGACACGAACGAGACGCCCAGCACGATGGCCAGGGCGGAGAGCAGCAGGCGCAGCTTGCGGGCGAGCAGGCTGCGGAACGTCGCGCGCAGCACGTCAGCGCCCGACCGGTGCGCCGGTGCTGTCGAGCTGCTTCATGCGCTCGAGGACCAGGTCGGCGGTGGGGTCGGCCATCTCGTCGACGACGCGGCCGTCGGCGAGGAAGAGCACGCGGTCCGGCGTACGACGCGGCGACCGGGTCGTGGGTGACCATGACGACGGTCTGGCCGTGGTCCTGCACGAACGCGCGCAGGAAGCCGAGCACCTCGGCGCCGGCGCGCGAGTCGAGGTTGCCGGTGGGCTCGTCGGCGAAGATGATCTCCGGTCGGCTGGCCAGGGCGCGGGCGCAGGCGACCCGCTGCTGCTGGCCGCCGGAGAGCTCGGTCGGGCGGTGGTGCAGGCGGTCCCGCAGGCCGACCGTGTCGATGACGCTGTCGAGCCACGCCGCGTCGGGCTTGCGCCCCGCGATGTCCATCGGCAGCGTGATGTTCTCCAGCGCGGTCAGCGTGGGCAGCAGGTTGAACGCCTGGAAGATGAAGCCGACGGAGTCGCGGCGCAGGCGGGTGAGCCGCTTGTCGTCGAGGGTGGTCAGGTCGACGTCGCCGACGAAGACCGAGCCGCCGGTGGCCGTGTCGAGGCCGGCCAGGCAGTGCATCAGGGTGGACTTGCCGGAGCCGGACGGCCCCATGATCGCGGTGAACTGGCCGCGGGGCAGCTCGACGGTCACGGCGTCGAGGGCGACCACGCTGGTGTCGCCGCTCCCGTAGACCTTCGTCAGGCGCTCGGCGCGGGCGGCGGCAGGGCTGGTGCTCACAGGGAACTCCTCGTCGGTGGGGCGGACCCGACTGCGGGCCCACCACGCACCTTGGCGGGGCGCCCACCGGCTCGCATCAGGTTTCCACCCTGAGCGGACCCGGGGACCGGCACGGGGCCGCCCCTGAGGTCAGAGCCGGTCAGGCAGCCCGAAGCGGGCGAACAGGGACGTGTCGAGGAAGTGGTGCAGGTGGACGAACTGCCCGTCGACGATCTCGAGGACCTGCAGCGCCCACGGCACGTGGCCGCCGTCCGGGGAGGGCTTGTACTGCCCGAAGGCCGGCAGGCCGTTGGCCGTCGTCGGCAGCAGGCGCGACCCGGCGCAGGGCAGCCCGAAGCCGAGGTACCAGTCGTGCATCTGGTCGGGCCCCTGGAGCCACATGGCGATGGGCGGCATGGACATGCTGGCGTCCTCGCGCAGCAGGCCGACCAGGCTGGGGATGTCGTAGGCCTCGAAGGCCGAGACGTAGCGCGCGAGCAGGTCGCGGTCGGCCTCCTCGAGCGGCACCGGCTTCTGGCTCTCGAGGTCCAGGCCGGCGAGGGTGGCGCGGGCCCGCTGCAGGGCGCTGTTGACCGAGGCGACCGTGGTGTCGAGCAGCTCGGCGACCTCGGTCGCCTGCCAGCAGAGCACCTCACGCAGGACCAGGACGGCCCGCTGGCGCGGCGGCAGCGTCTGCAGCGCGGCCACGAAGGCCAGCCGGACGCTGTCCGACAGCACGGCGCGCTGCTCCGGGTCGGCGTCGGAGGGCACGACGTCACCGGTCGGCGCGGGCTCCACCCAGACGCTGTCGGCCAGCACGTTGGTCGGCGCGGTGGTCGCCGGCACCGGCGAGGACAGGTCCATCGGCAGGGCACGGCGCTGGCGGCTGCGCAGGCTGTCCAGGCAGACGTTGGTGGCGATCCGGTAGAGCCAGGAGCGGACCGAGGAGCGCCCCTCGAAGCGGTCGAGGCTCTGCCACGCCTTGACCATCGTCTCCTGGACCGCGTCGTCGGCCTCGAACAGCGAGCCGAGCATGCGGTAGCAGTGGCCGCGCAGCTCGGTGCGGTACTGCTCGAGCTCCGCGCTGTCGAGCCCGTGTCCGACCGTCGTCGTCATGTCCCACTCCTGTCGTCGGCCTCGAGACTGGCACAGGCCACCGACAGGATCGGGTGCTTCGCGCCAGGGCAGGAGCCGACGACGGCCACGCCCCCGAGGTGGCCGCGTTGCGAGCCGCAGGACAGCCGCGTCCAGCGACACCGCATGCTCCCGCCCGCCGGAGCTCGTCGTCGTACGCCCTCGGCGTCGGCGCACGTCCGCCCTGGCGGTGGCCTTCAGCCCCCACCAGACCGTGGACGCCTCGCACAGCGACCGGGGCCGCAACGTCGTCGAAGCCGCAAGCTCACGCCGTGGCGCCAGCAGCCACCGCACCGACGAGCGCGCCCCGACTGCGGCGGCGGGCTCCTCGGCGTGATCGCGCTCTGGAGCGAGCAGTCGCAGGACCCCTCCCTGCTCCGACCGAGCCCTGCGTTCTGGCATGGCCGTTCCGGGTGACGGGGTCTGGTCCCTTCTGACCGGATCCACGCCCCGGCTCTCCTCCTCGCTCCCGGGGAGCCGGAGCCCGCCGATGTGACGGTCTTCTTCCGATGAGACGAGGCAACCTGAGATGGGCACCTGGATCGGCAATCGCAAGGTCCGCACCAAGCTCATGCTCCTTCTCGGTGTCCTGCTCGTCGCAGGCGTCAGCGTCGGCGCCGCCGGGCTGCTGGGGGTCAGCACCGTAGGGAGCAAGGCGTCGTCGATCTACTCGGCGGGCGCAGTGCCCCTGGAGCACCTGTCCGAGGCGCGTGATGCCAACGGCAGCATGCGGCAGCGCGTCCTGCTGCACCTGGTGGCGACTCCGGCCGACAAGGCGGCCCGCGAGCGCCAGATCACCGACTTCGACGAGGTCTTCGACGTCAACGCGGCCCGGCTGGGCGAGGAGGGCGTCGACCCCGGTCTGCTCTCGGCCTACGTCGACGCGACCGCGGCCTACCGCACCTTCCGCGACGACGTGATCCTGCCTGCCAGCAACCGTGGCGAGCGCGACGTCCAGCCCATCCTCAAGCGCTGCGACGAGCTGTTCGAGGTGGTCGTCTCGGCCGGCCAGGCGCTCGGTCAGGCTCATGTGGCCCAGGTCCGGCAGACGGAGGTGGCCGCGGAAGAGGCAGCACACCGTGCACGCACGAACGTCCTGGTGATCCTGGTGCTCGGCGCCGTCATCGGTACGGCCGTCGCGTTCCTGGTCAGGCGGGCCATCGAGGGGCCACTGCGCGACGTGTCACGGGTCCTGGCCCGTCTGGCCGACGGGGATCTGACGAGCAAGACGGAGACGACCTCCCGAGACGAGCTCGGGCGGATGGCCGGCGACCTCAACCGAGCCGTCGATGCGGTCCGTTCGACCGTGCAGACGATCGGCGGCAGCGCGCAAGCTCTCGGCGACAGCGCACGCGGGCTGGCCCAGGTGTCCGGCGGCATCGCCGAGAGCGCGAGCGGCACCTCGGCCCAGGCCGACGTCGTGTCGGCCGCGGCGGAGCAGGTGTCGCGCAACGTGCAGTCGGTCGCGACCGGTGCGGAGGAGATGGGCGCCTCCATCCGGGAGATCGCGCAGAACGCCAACGAGGCCGCCAAGGTCGCCGGTGACGCGGTCGAGGTGGCCTACCGGACCAACGAGACGGTCTCCAAGCTCGGCGCGTCCAGCGTCGAGATCGGCAACGTCGTGAAGGTCATCACCAGCATCGCCGAGCAGACCAACCTGCTGGCGCTGAACGCCACGATCGAGGCGGCCCGGGCCGGCGAGGCCGGCAAGGGCTTCGCGGTCGTCGCCGGGGAGGTCAAGGACCTGGCGCAGGCCACCGCGAAGGCGACCGAGGACATCAGCCGGCGGATCGAGACGATCCAGGCCGACACCGCCGGTGCGGTCGAGGCGATCGGTCAGATCTCCGCGGTGATCGGGCAGATCAACGACTACCAGACCACCATCGCCTCGGCGGTGGAGGAGCAGACCGCGACGACGAACGAGATGTCGCGGCAGGTCGCGGAGGCCGCGACCGGCAGCACCGAGATCGCGATGAACATCACCGGCGTGGCCGAGGCCGCGAGCGCGACCACGGAGGGTGTGCAGCAGGCCGAGCAGGCGACCCGTCAGCTCGAGCTGATGAGCACCGACCTCAGCCAGCTGGTCGGCCGGTTCCGGGTCTGACCGCCGACTCGTGGACCGGGCAGACCTCGTGGGGCTGCGCTGCTCGGCCTCGACCCTGGGCCTGGCCCACGAAGGCTGCGCGGACGTCCGTGGACCGGTCGGGACGGTTCGCCTGGGGCTGCGCCGGCTGCTCGAGGCGTCCGCCGACGGCGTACCTGACGTGCGCTCGGAGGGGTTGTCCGGCACCCGCGGCTCCACCAGTGCTGACGGTGGCCCTCCGGGCGGGCGGTGTGGGACGGCGACATCCACGCCGTCGCCAGCTCCCTCGACGCGCGCAGCAGCCGGCCCGACCCCTGCGGAGCTGGAGCACCTCGACCCACCGAGGCCGCAGGTCCCAGGGGGACGGTCGCCCACCGCCTCGGCGACCAGGTCCTCGTCACCCCGACGGCCACCGGCGGGCCTGCTCAACGGCGACTCTGCCCTCATCACCCGGCTCCGCTGCGTGGGTCTGACGCGGCGGACCCCGCCCGGCCCTCTCGTGCTCGGCCGGGGGCTCGCAGCGGCCAACGGGGTCACCGCCAGCTGCCTGGCGGAGACCCCTGTTCGGCGATCAAGGCCACAGCCTGCGGTTTCGTCGTGTTGAGGCCTGTGGAGTGTGGAGCGGGCGACGAGAATCGAACTCGCGTTCTCAGCTTGGGAAGCTGATGTTCTGCCGCTGAACTACGCCCGCATGGTGCTCGGCGGCAGCGTACTAGCCTCGCGCTCGTGCTGCTCTCGGACCGCGACCTCAAGGCCGCCATCGCGCAGGGCCGCCTGGGCGTCTCGCCGTACGACGAGGCGATGGTGCAGCCCAGCAGCATCGACGTGCGGCTGGACCGGTGGTTCCGCGTCTTCGCCAACCACCGCTACACCCACATCGACCCGGCCGTGGCGCAGGAGGACCTCACCGAGCTGCTCGAGGTGGAGGGCGAGGAGCCGTTCATCCTGCACCCGGGGGAGTTCGTGCTGGGCTCGACGCTCGAGCTCATCAGCCTCGGCGACGACCTCGCCGCGCGTCTGGAGGGCAAGAGCTCCCTCGGCCGGCTCGGCCTGCTGACGCACTCCACCGCCGGCTTCATCGACCCCGGGTTCTCCGGCCACGTGACGCTCGAGCTGAGCAACGTGGCCAACCTGCCGATCAAGCTCTACCCGGGGATGAAGATCGGCCAGGTCTGCGTGCTGCCGCTGTCGTCGCCGGCGGAGCACCCGTACGGCTCGAGCGTCTACGGCTCCCGCTACCAGGGCCAGCGCGGGCCGACGCCGTCCCGCTCGCACCTGCGCTTCAGCACGACGCCGACCCGGCAGCCGTAGCTCAGCGGCCGGAGTCGGGGTCCCCGGCCTCGGTGACGGTGATCTTCGCCGAGGCGAACGGCTCGGACGTGCCGCCGATGCGGAACACGCTGACGACGTGCTCGCCGGGCGGCACCTGGATGCCGAAGCGGCCGCTGGCCCGGCAGCCGGACAGCGAGAAGGGCGGGTCGACCACCTGCGTCTGCGCGGCCGCCGGCACCGGCACGCCGTCCTGGAAGCGCGTGACGTCGACCGCGAGCAGGTAGTCGCCGCGGTCCGGGCCGGCCGCGGACCAGGTGACCAGCCCGCCGGGCAGCGCCCGCGAGACGCCGAGCTCCAGCGCGTACGTCGTGCAGGACGGCTCGAGCGCAGGCGTGCGGTTGCCGCCGTCGAAGCGCACGAAGCCGCCGACGGCCACCAGCACCGCGAAGCCGACGAGCAGGCCCCACGGGCCGACCCGGAAGCCGAAGACCTGCAGACGCGGCAGCGGCGGCGGTGCCTCCCTGTCGTCCCCGCCTGACTCCTCGGCGGCTCGCGCGACGGCGAGCTCGTAGGGGTCCGGCCGGGACGGGGGCTCGCGCCGCCGCCGCTCGGTCATGCCGGCCGTTGCTAGGGCTTCGGGTCGGGCGCGTGCGGGCTGCCCTCGCCCTGGCCCTCGGTGGAGCCGCCGGGAGCGTCCGCCCGGGGTGCCGGTGCTGTGCTCCGGACCGCCGCCCGGGTTCGGGCCGTGCCCCTCGGGCGTACGGGCCGGGGCCTGGTCACCGGTCGGCTCGGCACTGGCCGAGGCGGTGACACCGGGGCCGCCGGTGGGCGGCGCCGTGACGCCGGAGCTGGCCGGGTCCTGCACGGGGGCGCTGCCCCCGTCGCCGCCGTCCGGGCCGGAGGTGCCGGAGCTCTGGGCCAGCTGCGGGTAGTCGGCCACCTCGGTCTGCTCGGGCGTCTCGGCGACCGGCTTGGGGGCCTCGGTCGTGACGTCCTCGGTGACGACGTTCTCGCCGGCCTGGCTGCCGCCGCCGACCAGCGCCGGCTCCTTGGCGGCGACCAGCGAGCGGGCCAGGATCTGGCTGACGTCGAGGACCTTCACGCCGTCCTTGGCCTCGCCGGACTGCTGCTTGGCCGTGACGGCGTCGGACAGCATCACCATGCAGAACGGGCAGGCGGTCGAGATCAGGTCGGGGTCGAGCCCGAGCGCCTCGTCCGTGCGCTCCACGTTGATGTGCTTGCCGATCTTCTCCTCCATCCACATGCGCGCGCCGCCGGCGCCGCAGCAGAACCCGCGCTCGCGGCAGCGGGGCATCTCCTGGCTGGCGAGCCCGGGGATGGCGGCGAGCACCTCGCGCGGCGGGCTGTAGACCCGGTTGTGCCGGCCGAGGTAGCAGGGGTCGTGGTAGGTGACCTTCTCGTCGACGGGCGTGATCGGCACCAGGCGGCCGGTCTCGACCAGGTGGCCGAGCAGCTGCGTGTGGTGGACGACCTCGTAGTTGCCGCCGACCTGGCTGTACTCGTTGGCCAGCGTGTTGAAGCAGTGCGGGCAGGTCGCGACGATCTTCATGCCGGGCTTGCCCGCGCCGACCTCGTTGAGGACCTCGACGTTCTGCTGCGCCAGCATCTGGAAGACGAACTCGTTGCCGAGGCGGCGGGCCGGGTCACCGGTGCAGGACTCGCCCTCGCCGAGGATCGCGAACTTCACGTCGGCGGTGTGCAGCAGCTCGGCGAACGCGCGGGTGACCTTCTTGCTGCGGTCCTCCAGCGCGCCGGCGCAGCCGACCCAGAACAGGTACTCGGTGCCCTCGGGGATCTCGCCCTCGACGCGCGGGACCTCGAAGGGCAGGCCCTCGGTCCACTCCTCGCGGGCCTTGTTGTTCAGGCCCCACGGGTTGCCCTTGTTCTCGAGGTTGCGCAGCATCACGCCGGCCTCGCTCGGGAAGGCGCTCTCGATCAGCACCTGGTAGCGGCGCATGTCCAGGATGTGGTCGACGTGCTCGATGTCGACGGGGCACTGCTCGACGCAGGCGCCGCAGGTGGTGCAGCTCCACAGGACGTCGGGGTCGATGACCCCGCCCTCCTCCGCGGTGCCGACGAGCGGGCGTACGGCCTGGTCGTGGTTGGTGCCCTTGACCCGGGCGTAGCCGTCCTCGGGGACGTCGTGGCCGCTGTGGGTGCCGGCGTCGTGGAAGTCCGGGACGTGGTCCTCCGGCGCGGTCGCGCTGCCCAGGATGTACGGCGCCTTGGCGAACAGGTGGTCGCGCAGGTTCATGATCAGCAGCTTCGGCGACAGCGGCTTGCCGGTGTTCCAGGCCGGGCACTGCGACTGGCAGCGGCCGCACTCGGTGCAGGTGGCCATGTCGAGCATCGCGGTCCACTTGAAGTCCTCGACCTTGGCGACGCCGAAGGTGTCGACCTCGGGGTCGGCCTCCTCGAGCTCGAGGACCTTGCCGTTGCTCATCATCGGCAGCAGCGGGCCGAGGGCGACGGAGTCGGGGTCGCGCTTGGTCAGCACGTTCAGCGGCGCGGTGAAGATGTGCAGGTGCTTGGAGTAGGTGACCAGCACCAGGAAGCCCATGACGACGGCGATCTGGCCGAGCACCATGACGTCCTCGAGCCGCTCCGAGAACGTGCCCTCGGACAGCCCCTTGGACAGCAGGTAGGAGAAGAACGGCGCCTTGGGGTGGTCCTGCCAGGGCGACGTGCCGTTGACCAGCTGCGGGGCGCGGATGCCGAACAGCGTGATGATCACCAGCGAGATGAGCCCGAGCACGACCCAGGCCGCGCGGGTGTGCGAGCCGTAGAAGCGGCTGTTGCGCTGCAGCCGGCTGGGGTCGTTGCGCAGGCGCAGCAGCGCGAAGATGATGATGCCCAGCAGGACGGCGAGGCCGAAGAAGTCCTCCAGGAAGCCCACGACCCGGCTCTTGCCGATCAGCGGGATGTGGAAGTCCTCGTCGAACAGGGCGCCGAACGCCTCGATGATCGTGAGGCCGAGGATGACGAAGCCCCAGAACGTCATGAAGTGGGCGATGCCCGGGACGTTCCACTTGAGCAGGCGCTTCTGGCCGAAGACCTCCACCACCTGCCCGAGGGCGCGGCGCGGCCAGTCGTCGAGCCGGCCCGGTGAGGCCTGGCCCGCCGCCACCATGCGGTAGAGGAAGGACACGCGCCGCAGGGCGACGGCCCCGGCGACGACGGTGATCAGCAGGCCGAGCACCAACCGCACGAGCATGTGCGTTTCCACGGGTTCCTCCAGGTACAGGGCGGCGAGAGCACCGCACACGCGCGCGAAGCGTACGCCGGGGCTACCGGTCAGTAACACCGGCGGCTGGCGACACCGGGACGATCCTCTCCTGCCCGCCGCCGGCGCGCCGCCCCGGGTGCCCGCGACCTGCGCGCAGGGGGGTCACAGAGCCGCGCGGACGACCGCCTCGGCGCCCTTGAGCAGGGCGGCAGTGAGCGGCGCGGCCAGCAGCAGCGCGACCACGATCGCGAGCGCCCGGACCCGCCAGTTGGGGCCGCCCGAGGGGTCGCGCATGGAGCTGAGCACGCGACGAGGGTGGCACAGGAGGCGGCCCCGCCGCCCGCGCGACCGCGTCAGCGGCGCGGCTCCCAGCGGAAGCGGCGCACGGCCACCGCCGCGCCGAGGGCTCCCCACAGCGCGAGGACGGCCAGGTCGTCCCAGGCGAAGCCGTGCGCCAGCCCTGCGGGCAGGCGGGGGTCGAAGGCCGCGAAGACGGCCTGCGCGAAGTGCCGGACGGGGAAGACGTCCGCGATGCGCGCCAGGACCGAGTCGGGGTCGAGCGGGAAGAAGACCCCGGACAGGAAGAGCACCGGGAACAGCACCCCGTTGACGACGGCAGGCGCGGCGTCGGCGTTGGGGACGAGCGAGGCGATGGCGACGCCGAGGGCGCAGAAGGAGGCCGAGCCCACGAGCAGGGCGAGGACCAGCGCCACGTAGTGCGTCGGCAGGGTGACGTCGTAGACGGCGATGCCCAGGGCGGTCGTCAGCACGGCACTCAGCAGGCCGACCAGGACGGCGCTCCCGAGCAGCCCGGCCACCAGGCACCAGGTCGGCAGCGGGGTGGTCCGGAAGCGCTTCAGCTCGCCGGTCTGCCGGCGCAGCGCGAGGGCGATCCCGATCTGGGTGTAGGTCGCCGAGATGATGCTGAAGGCGATGATCGCCGGGATGTAGTACTGGTTGTAGCCCAGGCCGCCGAGGAAGTCGATCGTGGACCCGTTGTTCAGCGACGCGAAGATGACCAGGAACACCAGCGGGAACGCGAACGTGAAGAAGGCGCTCGCCGGGTTGCGCCAGTAGGCCTTCTGCTCGTAGCGCACCTGGTGGGCGACCAGGCCGGCCGGGCTCACTCCGGCGACCCGGTCAGCTGCAGGTAGACGTCCTCGAGCGTCGCGCGCTCCACGGACAGGCCCTCGAGCGCGCCGTCCCCGTCGCGGGCCCAGGCGGTCAGCCGCCACAGCGTCTCGACCGGGTCGGCAGCAGGCGACGCGCACGGCAGGGCCGTCGCGGACGACCCGGTCGTCCGCGGGCAGCGGGGGCAGCACCGCCGCGGCGTCGACCCGGAAGCGCACGGTGGTCGGGCCGTCGGACCGTCCGCCGAGCTCGGCCGGCGGGCCCTGCGCCACGACCTCGCCCGCGGCCATGACGACGACCCGGTCGGCCAGCGCCTCGGCCTCCTCCAGGTAGTGCGTGGTCAGGACGATCGTCGTCCCCTGCTCGCGCAGGTCGCGGACCAGCTGCCACGCGTCGCGCCGGGCGCCGGGGTCGAAGCCGGTCGTCGGCTCGTCCAGGAAGAGCAGGCGCGGCGACCCGAGGATGCCGAGCGCCAGGTCCAGGCGGCGCTGCTGGCCGCCCGACAGCGTCTGCACGCGGGCGTCCGCCTTGCCGTCCAGGCCCACCAGGGCCAGGACGTCGGCGACCGCCCGGGGGCGCGCGTAGTAGGCCGCGTTGCGGGTGAGCACCTCGCGCACCGACAGGAACGGCGTCACCCCGACGTCCTGCAGCACCACGCCCACCTGCTGGCGCAGGTCCCGGTCGCCGGGGTCGCGGCCCAGGACGCGCACCGCGCCGGAGCTGGCCGGCCGGTAGCCCTCGCAGACCTCCAGCGTGCTGGTCTTGCCGGCCCCGTTGGCGCCGAGCAGCCCGACGATCTCGCCCTCGGCCACGGCCAGGTCGACGCCGCGGACCGCGTGCACCGACCCGTACGACACGTGCAGGTCGTCGACCTCGAGGACGTTCACGACCGGGGGGCCTGACCGGCCGGACCTCTCACGCGACGATGCTGCGCACGCGCGGCCCGCGGTGTCAAAGACCCGGCGCACGCGGTGGGACGCAGCATGCCTGAGCCGGGAAGGCTCAACCCGGTTTGACGGTTGTCCTCCCTGAAGGCACCATGAGCGACAGGCACTCAAGGTGCGCACCACCCCCACGAAGAGAGGAACCACCCGTGGCACGAGCGGTCGGCATCGACCTCGGCACCACCAACTCCGTCGTCAGCGTCCTCGAGGGCGGCGAGCCCACGGTCATCGCGAACGCCGAGGGCGCACGCACCACGCCCTCCATCGTCGCCTTCGCCAAGAACGGCGAGGTGCTCGTCGGCGAGGTCGCGAAGCGCCAGGCGGTCACCAACGTCGAGCGCACCATCCGGTCGGTCAAGCGCCACATGGGCACCGACTGGAAGCAGAGCCTCGACGGCAAGGACTTCACCCCGCAGCAGATCAGCGCCTTCGTGCTGCAGAAGCTCAAGCGCGACGCGGAGGCCTACCTCGGCGAGCCGGTGACCGACGCGGTCATCACCGTCCCGGCCTACTTCTCCGACGCCGAGCGCCAGGCCACCAAGGAGGCCGGTGACATCGCGGGCCTCAACGTCCTGCGCATCGTCAACGAGCCGACGGCGGCGGCGCTGGCGTACGGCCTGGACAAGGGCGAGAAGGAGCAGACCATCCTGGTCTTCGACCTCGGCGGTGGCACGTTCGACGTGTCGCTGCTCGAGATCGGCGACGGCGTCATCGAGGTCAAGGCGACCTCCGGCGACAACAAGCTGGGTGGTGACGACTGGGACGAGAAGGTCGTCAAGCACCTGGTCAAGCAGTTCGAGCTGAGCAACAACGGCATCGACCTGTCCAAGGACAAGATGGCGATGCAGCGCCTGCGCGAGGCCGCGGAGAAGGCGAAGATCGAGCTGTCGGCCAGCCAGTCGACGACGATCAACCTGCCCTACATCACCGCGAGCCCCGAGGGCCCGCTGCACCTGGACGTCTCGATGACCCGGGCGGAGTTCCAGCGGCTCACGCAGGACCTGCTCGACCGCTGCAAGGGCCCGTTCCAGCAGGCGGTCAAGGACGCCGGCATCAGCGTCGGAGCCATCGACCACGTCGTGCTCGTCGGCGGCTCGACCCGCATGCCCGCCGTCTCGGACCTGGTCCGCGAGCTGACCGGCGGCAAGGAGCCGAACAAGGGCGTCAACCCCGACGAGGTCGTCGCCATCGGCGCGGCCCTGCAGGCCGGTGTCCTCAAGGGCGAGGTCAAGGACGTCCTGCTGCTCGACGTCACCCCGCTGTCCCTCGGCATCGAGACCAAGGGCGGCATCATGACCAAGCTGATCGAGCGCAACACCACCATCCCGACCAAGCGCTCCGAGGTCTTCACGACGGCCGACGACAACCAGCCGTCCGTGCAGATCCAGGTCTTCCAGGGCGAGCGCGAGATGGCCGCCTACAACAAGAAGCTCGGCATGTTCGAGCTGACCGGCCTGCCGCCCGCGCCGCGTGGCGTGCCGCAGATCGAGG